>NZ_JBBCBL010000001.1:0-28764 GCF_037203745.1 Stenotrophomonas sp. CCNWLW162
TGGTGCGCCCGGAGAGATTCGAACTCCCGACCGCCTGGTTCGTAGCCAGGTACTCTATCCAACTGAGCTACGGGCGCGCGGTACACAATCAACTTACTGCTTAATTTTACTGCATTTTCAGCGGCGGATGCTGAAAACCTGTCGAGTGGTGCGCCCGGAGAGATTCGAACTCCCGACCGCCTGGTTCGTAGCCAGGTACTCTATCCAACTGAGCTACGGGCGCCCTGCGACAGGAGCGGAATTATGCGGATCCCGGCGCGGACCGTCAACAGTTTTGTGAAAATTTTCACCCAACTGAATGAAAAAGCTGTCAGCCACGGCGTCCGGTGCCTTCAGCCAGGCGAAGTGATCGGCACGCGTGCCCAGCTCCTGCGCGGAAAGCACGTGCAGCTGCGCGGCCACATTCGGCAGCTTGGCCAGCAACGTCTGCATCGATCCGGTCGGTGCCAACCAGTCGTGTTCCATCAGCACCGCCTGTGCGCTGCCATGCACGCGTGCCATCTGTGCGTCGAGATCTTCGGCCATGCCCGCGGCGGCGTAGTGATTGTTCAGGCCCACGCGCGCCCAGTCGGCGATCAGCCCACGTGCTTCGGTTCCACCAAAGCCCAGGCGACGGCCATGCAGCACGCCTTGGCGCTGTGCGATCCACGGCAGGAAGCGATAGACCAGCGGCAGCAGCCAGCCGCGTGGCGGCGGGAAGCTGCGCCAGAACGGTGAGCCACTGGCGGCCAGCCACAGCCGATTGAAGTGCTGCGGATGGCGACCGGCGTGCACGCAGGCCAGCTGCCCACCCAGGCTGTGGCCACCGATGATCCAGGGCAGGGCGCCTGCTTCGTCATCCGCTGCGGCCAGTACGCCCTGGCTGCTCGGCAGATCCTGATCGAGTACTTCGCGATAGCCCCAGTCCTGCGTGCGTGACGGACGTAGCGAGCTGCTGCCGTTGCCGCGCCACTCGTGCAGGTACACCGCCACGCCCTTCGCCGCCAGCGCCTGTGCCAGCGGCAGGTAATGGCGTGCGGCCACACCCAGTGCTGGCAGCCACAGCAGGCGCGAGATGGGCTGTGCGGGCACGCAGGCGATCACTTCGTAGCGATGGCCATCAGTGCACTGCACGGCAAGGACGTCCGGTGCGAGGCTCATGCGTGAGGCGCCGCGCCGAAGTGGTCGAGCACCAGCACCTCGCTGCGGCCAGGCGCGTAGCCCTGCTGCAGCCCGCGTGCGACGTAGTCGATGCCGGCTTCGCAGGCGTTGGCCAGGCTCAGACCGTTGCACAGCTGCGCGGCGATGGCTGAGGCCAGCGTGCAGCCGGTGCCGTGTGCGTCCAGCGGCAGGCGAGCGTGGATGAATTCTTCGCTGCTGACGCCGTCGAAGTAACGGTCGATCACCCGGTTGCCTTCATGCAGGTGCCCGCCCTTGAGCAGTACTGCGCCGGCGCCGAGGCCAAGCAGTGCGGCAGCGGCCTGTTCGGCGTCATCGCCGTTGCTGATCTTCCGGCCTACCAGCAGTTCTGCTTCGGGGGTATTCGGGGTGATCAGCGTGGCTAGCGGAATCAGGCGCTCACGCATCGCCTGCAGCGCGCTGTCTTCAAGCAGGCGAGCACCGCTGGTGGCGACCATCACCGGGTCCAGCACCACATGCGGCGGCCGGTGGCGCTCCAGTGCGTCGGCGACGGCGTTGATCACTTCGGCATTGGCCAGCATGCCGAGTTTCACGGCGTGGATGTCGAAGTCGTCGAAGCAGGCGTCCAGCTGTGCACGCAGGAAGTCGATCGGTGGCACGTGCACGGCAATGACGCCGCGGGTGTTCTGCGCTGTCAGCGCAGCGATCGCCGAGAGGCCGTGCACGCGGTGCGCGGCGAAGGCTTTGAGGTCAGCCTGGATGCCGGCGCCGCCGCCGGAATCGGAGCCGGCGATGGTCAGGGCGGAAACGGGAGTGGTCGGGCTCATCAGGTGATTGTGCCGTGGTCCAGCAGGGGAAGGTAGATCCACGCCATGCGTGGATGCCTTTGATTCAATGCCGCCAGCGCGCCCACTGCTGGTACACCACATAGCCCAGCCCTGTCAGCCCGGTCAGCAGGGCGGGGGCGAGAAGGGCGTCGTACTGCCAGCGCATGAACAGCCAGGCGCCGATGACGCCGCCGGCGAGGAAGCCGCTGATGATCAGGCCGCTGAGGGTCAGTCGGCGCACCTGCAACGGCAACCCGCGCAGCAGGTGGCCGAGGCCGATGCCGAGGTCGGTGAACATGCCGCTGAGGTGGGTGGTGCGCACCACCGCGCCACTGAAGGTGGTAGCCATCGCGTTCTGCAGGCCGCAGGCCATGGCGGCGGCCAGCGCACCCCAGATCTGATGCTGTTCGAACAGCGGGATGGCGACCAGCAGCAGTGCCGATTCCAGTGCCAGCGCCACGCCATAGCGGCGGCCAAGCTGCAGGGCACTGTCCTGGATCAGCAGGCCGCTGAGCATCGCGCCCAGCGCGAACGCGATCAGCAGCCCCCACAGGTGGCCGACCGCACGCCAGTCGCCCTGTGCCAGCGCCATGCCCAACTGGCTGGTGCTGCCGGTCATGTGGCTGACGGCCTGGTGTTCGAACCCCAGGAAGCCAACCACATTGACCATGCCGGCCACGCATGAAAGCGCGACCGCGCCGATCCAGACCCAGGTGGGCAGGCGTATTCCCATCGGCGGGGCCCCCTCAGGGCCCGCCGAAGCCGCCGTTGAACTGCAGCTCGCTGAAGGTGTTGCTGGCGGGATCGAACACGGCGCCCCAGAACTGCGTGCCGCCATCGCAGACGCGGATCGCCTTACGGGCCGGATTGATGCTGCCATCGTCAGGCAGGTGGAAGGCGTTGATGTAGATCAGCCGCTTGCCTGCGCTTTCTATGCCGACGTACTGGCGATCGAAGTCCAGCACCTTCGGAACCTGTGCTTCCAGCGAAGGCAGCTTCGCTTCCAGCTGGTCGATCTGCTGCCGGCTGGGTGCCCAGTAGCCGCTGACCCGCCCGGCCTCGCGGCCGGGGCTGGCGCGCGAGCAGGTGTCGAGCACCTGCGCGGCGATGATCGGGCGGGTGACCACCCAGGACTGGCCGGTACGCTCTGCGGTCGGCACGCTGGCCGGGCCGCGCGTGGTGGTGCAGGCGCCGAGCACGGCTGCGAGGGTGATCGCAGCCGTGGGCAGCAGCAGGCGGGTGCAGCGGTTCACAACACCTCCGAGGCGTAGTCGGCCAGGCGCGAGCGCTCGCCACGACGTAGTGTGATGTGCGCGCTGTGCGGCCAGTTCTTGAAACGGTCCACCGCGTAGGTCAGGCCCGAGGTTGTCTCGGTCAGGTACGGGGTGTCGATCTGCTCGACGTTGCCCAGGCAGACGATCTTGGTGCCGGGGCCGGCACGGGTGATCAGCGTCTTCATCTGCTTCGGGGTGAGGTTCTGCGCCTCGTCCAGGATCAGGTAGCGCGACAGGAAGGTGCGGCCGCGCATGAAGTTCATCGAGCGGATCTTGATGCGGCTGGCGAGCAGGTCGTTGGTGGCCTGGCGGCCCCAGGTGCCGCCTTCCTGGTTGTGCGTGAGCACTTCCAGGTTGTCGGTCAACGCGCCCATCCATGGCGTCATTTTCTCTTCCTCGGTGCCGGGCAGGAAGCCGATGTCTTCGCCGACGCTGACGGTGGCGCGGGTCATGATGATCTCGCGATAGCGCTGCTGGTCCATCGTCTGTGCCAGGCCGGCGGCGAGGGCCAGCAGGGTCTTGCCGGTACCGGCGGTGCCGAGCAGGGTGACGAAGTCGATTTCCGGGTCCATCAGCGCATTGAGCGCGAAGTTCTGTTCGCGGTTGCGCGCGCTGATGCCCCATACGGCGTGACTGCCGTGGCGGAAATCATCGACCAGCGACAGCACCACCTTGCCATCGCCGACCACGCGGCTGACGCGCAGCTCGACTTCGTCTTCGCCGGGCAGGTAGACGTACTGGTTCGGGTACCACTCTTCGCCGTCCTGCGCCTGGATTTCGTAATGGGTACGGCCCTTGTCGCTCCAGCTGCGCAGGTCATCGCCGTGGCGCTTCCAGAAGTCTTCCGGCAGCTCGGTGGCGCCGGTGTAGAGCAGGCTGAAATCATCCAGAGCGCGGTCGTTCTCGTAGTCCTCGGACACGATGCCGGCGATCGCTGCCTTGATCCGCAGGTTGATGTCCTTGGAAACGAACACCACCGGGATCTCAGGTGTCTCTTCCTTCAGGGCCAGGATCGCGCCGAGGATGGCGTTGTCCGGGATCACCTTGCCGAAGCTCTTGCCGGCGTCGAAATGGCTGGTCTGGAAGCGCAGCAGGCCCACGCTCTGCTTGCCGCGCAGCTGCAGGCCCTGCGGCCGCTGCAGCGGAATGCCGTCGGCCAGGTTGTCCAGGCCCGAGGCCTGCACCAGCTCGTTGAGGAAGCGGCTGACCTGGCGCGCATTGCGGCTCGCCTCGGTGGTGCCCTTCTTGCCGTTGTCCAACTCCTCGATCACCTGCATGGGCAGGTAGACGTCGTGCTCCTCGAATTTGAACAGCGCGGTGGGATCGTGCATCAGCACGTTGGTATCCAGCACGTAGATGCGCTTGCCTCGGGTCATCGTCGATTCCTGGTTACGGACAGGGGAAAACCATCACGGCCTGCTGCGGGGCAGGGTGATGGCAGACACAGTAGGCAGTGGGACTCACTTGGACTGGGAGGCCTTCAGTTCGGCGAGAACGGCATCGGCATGGCCGGCGACCTTGACCTTGCGCCAGGACTGCACGATGCGGCTGTCGGGGGAAATCAGGAAGGTGCTGCGCTCGATGCCACGTACCTGCTTGCCGTACATGTTCTTCATCTTGATCACGTCGAAGGCGCTGCACAGCGCTTCGTCGCCATCGCTGACCAGCGGGAACGCAAAGCCCTGCTTGGCACAGAAATTGTCGTGCGACTTCACCGAATCGCGCGAGACGCCGAGCACGACTGCGCCTGCCTTCCTGAACTTCGGCAGCAGCGCGTTGAAGTCGATGCCTTCGGTGGTGCAGCCGGGGGTGCTGTCTTTCGGGTAGAAGTACAGCACCAGCCATTGGCCGGCGTAGTCGCCGAGGGTGGCCTGTTCGCCGCCGGACAGTGCCAGCGGCAGGGAAAGAGTGGTGCTGTCCAGGGTGTCGCCGTTGTTCATGAGGTCCTTCTGTCGAGCCTGGGTTCTTTCCAAGACAATTGCATGAAACGCCACGCGCCTGTGAGAGGCGCGCGAAATTCAGAACTTCATCGGGTCCATGATCGCGTCCAGGTTCAAGTGGTCGCAGAACTCGAGGAAATCGTCGCGCAGCGCGGCGATGTGCATGTTGGCCGGCACGCCGATGGTGACCTGCGCGCTGAACATTTCCGCACCGGTCTGCATGGCGCGGTAACGCGTGCTCTGCAGGCTCTCGATGGTGATGCCCTGGCGGTCGAAGAAGTCGGCCAGCTGGAACAGGATGCCCGGCTTGTCGGCGGCGATCACCTCCACGATGTACGGCAGCAGGTTGGACTGCGCCTGCTTGGCAGCGGTGCGGTACCAGACCAGCTTCAGGCCTTCTTCGCGCTCCAGCCGGGTCAGCATCGCTTCCAGCTTGGCCACCGAATCCCAGGAGCCGGTGGCCAGGGCGGTGACGGACACATCGCGACCGACCGTGGCCAGGCGCGCGTCCACCAGATTGCAGCCGCTGTCGGCAATGCGGCGGGTGACGGACAGCAGGGGGGACTCCGGATGCGTCGTATAGGCGTTGATCAGGAGGTGGTTTTCGCTCGGCGCGGGGCGCGGGGTGGTGTCGGTCAAGGCGATTCCGGGTAATGCATGCGTTAGTCTGAATGCCCGCCAGAGGCGGGGATCCACCGGTGTCCAGCATACTTGCCCGTGGTTTCGCGCCGCAAGTAACATTCAGGTCGCCCCCGGCCTTTCGTGGCGGGCGTTTCCCTTTCCAGCCAAGAGCAGCACGTCCTTGTCCCTTTCCGGCCTCATCACCGCGCTGGCGACCCCGTTCCGGGCCGACGGTGCCCTCGATCCCGACGGTTGGCAGCGCCTGCTGCACCTGCAACTGGAAGGTGGCGTCCATGGCGTTGTCGTAGCTGGCTCGACCGGCGAAGCGGCAACCCTCACCGATGCCGAGTACGACCAGCTGCTGGCCAGCGCGGTCGAGCGTATCGGCGGCCGCATTCCGGTCATGGCCGGTACCGGCCTGTCGGGCACCGCCAAAACCATCGAACAGACCCGCCGCGCTGCCGCGCTCGGTGCCAGCCACGCGCTGGTGGTCACCCCGCCGTATGTGCGGCCGACCCAGGCCGGACTGATCGCGCACTACCGTGCCGTTGCCGACCAGGGCGGGTTGCCGGTCGTGCTGTACAACGTGCCTGGCCGTACCGGTTGCGACATGCAGCCGGAGACCGTGGCCGAGCTGGCCAGCCATCCCAACATCGTCGGCATCAAGGAGGCCGTGGGTGACACCGGCCGGGTGCAGGCGCTGCTGGCGCTGCGCAGCGCGCAGTTCGCCGTGCTCAGTGGCGATGACGGTACTGCCGCGCGTTCGATCCGGGCTGGCATCGATGGCCTGATCTCGGTCGGTTCCAATGTGCTGCCGGGCGCTTACCGCCGGATGTGCGAGCTGGCGGCCGCCCACGACCACGAAGCTACCGAATCATGGGATGCGCGCCTGCAGCCGTTCCATGAGTTCTGTGGCGTCGAGCCGAATCCGATCCCGGTCAAGGCGCTGCTGCGCCGCATCGGCATCGGCCACGACCTGCGCCTGCCGCTGCTGCCGTTGTCGGCAGCGCATCATCGGGCTGCCGATCACCTTGCCGGCGACATCGCCGCCCTCGAAGCCCTTTCCAGCCACTGACCTTCCGTCTTGGTCTGACCCAGGAGATTCACATGCGTCAATCCGTTTCCACTGTCCGCGTGCTGTCCTACGCCCTGCTTGCTGTGGCCGTCGCCGCCGGCACCACCGGTTGCTTCAAGCGTGGCGTCAAGGGCGACTATGCCCTGGCCCCGGAAATGCGTCCGCTGGAAGTGCCGCCGGACCTGAACCTGCCGGCGACCACCGGTGACAACAAGGTGCCGACGCTGGCGTCGGCGACCAAGCCGGCTGCGCCGGTTGCGGCGGCTCCGGCTGTGGGCAACACCGGTTTCACCATTGCCGGTGGCAAGGATGAAGCCTTCGCCAAGGTCGGTACCGCGCTGGAAGGCGTGGAAGGCGTGACCATCGCCAGCCGCGCGCAGCTGCTGGGCTCGTACGATGTAGCCTATGAAGGCAGCAACTTCCTGGTGCGTGTGGTTGCCGTCGACGCCGGCGCGTACATTTCCGCGGTCGACCCGCGTGGCCTGCCGGCCACCGCCGAGGCCCCGGTGAAGCTGATCGCCGCGCTGAAGGCGAAGCTGGCGCAGTAAGCGCGGGTCGGGTGGGGGCGGGCCCAGGTCCGCACCTGCCCGGGTAGAGGCCGACCTTGGTCGGCGCTCCTGTGCCAACCAAGGTTGGCGGCTACCGCATTACCTGCCTTGGTCGGCGACCTCCGCCAGGACCAGGAACGGAAAAGGGCGCCGATGGCGCCCTTTTCCTTGCTGCAACAAGCGCTTCTCAGCGCTCCAGCAGCTTCAGCTTGTCCGGCTTGCCGTCCCATTCGCCGGCGTCGGCAGGCGGGTCCTTGCGCACGGTCAGCACCGGCCATTCTTTGGCCAGCTCGGCATTGAGGGCGACGAAGCCTTCCTGGCCGGCGGGGACATCATCCTCCGGGAAGATCGCATTGACCGGGCACTCCGGTTCGCAGAGGGTGCAGTCGATGCACTCATCCGGGTCGATCACCAGGAAGTTCGGGCCTTCGTGGAAACAATCCACGGGGCACACTTCCACGCAATCGGTGTGTTTGCACTTGATGCAGTTTTCGGTGACGACAAAGGGCATGGGCTGGGGGTGGATCGATTCCTGAACCCGACAATTCTAGAACAGGTTGGCCCCCGGTGTCGGCGCAGGGCGGAAAACGGGCGTCTGGCAGGCCCGGCCGTGGCCGGTTGGCGGCAGGGCAACGCCCATGCGACGCTGTGGCGCAGCCGGTCATCCGTGATGGCCGGTACCCCTTCCCAGCAGGTACGTCCATGTCCCAGATCCAGACCGGATCCGCCTTGCACCGTGGTGAGAACACCGCGTTCATCGTCCTGATCAGCTGCGTGGCCACCCTCGGTGGATTCCTGTTCGGCTTCGACAGTGGTGTCATCAACGGCACGGTCGACGGCCTGCGCCAAGCCTTCAATTCCAGTGAGGCGGCGCTGGGCTTCGAAGTCGCCTCGATGCTGCTGGGCTGCGCGATCGGTGCATTCCTGGCCGGTTGGCTGGGCGACCGCCTGGGCCGTCGCGGCGTACTGATCGTGTCCGCGCTGTTGTTCCTGATATCGGCGCTGGGTGCCGGTGCTGCCCATGCCTCCTGGCTGTTCATCGCCGCTCGCGTACTCGGCGGGTTCGCAGTGGGCGCGGCCAGTGTGATGTCGCCGGCCTACATCGCCGAGGTGGCGTCGGCACGCTATCGCGGTCGCCTGGCCACGGTGCAGCAGATGGCGATCATCTGCGGCCTGTTTGCCGCCTTCCTCAGCAATTACCTGCTGGCCCGTGCCGCCGGGGCCTCCACCGAGCCATTGTGGCTGGGGCATGAGGCCTGGCGCTGGATGTTCTGGATGCAGGCGCTGCCGTCGGGTCTGTTCCTGCTGCTGTTGCTGGTGATCCCGGAGAGCCCGCGTTTCCTGGTGCTGAAGGGCCGGCAGGCGCAGGCAGGGGTGGTGCTGGCACGGTTGTATGGCGATGGTGCGGCGGCGGCCAAGCAGGCCGAGATCGAAGCCAGCCTGGCCCAGGACCAGCACAAGCCGCGCTTCGGCGATCTGCTCGACAAGGCCACCGGCAAACTGCGCCCGATCCTCTGGGTGGGCATCGGCCTGGCGATGTTCCAGCAGCTGGTCGGCATCAACGTGGTGTTCTACTACGGCGCAGTGCTGTGGCAGGCGGTGGGCTTCTCGGAAAGCGACGCGCTGCTGATCAATGTGCTGTCCGGTGGACTGAGCATCGGTGCCTGCCTGCTGACCGTGCTGCTGATCGACCGCATCGGACGCAAGCCGCTGCTGTGGATCGGCTCGGTCGGCATGTCGGGGGCGCTGGTGTTGATGGTGGTCGCCTTCGCCAGCGGCAGCCTGGTCGACGGTCGCCTGCAGCTGTCCGATGGCATGGGCAGGCTGGCCCTGGTTGCGGCCAATGCCTACGTGGTGTTCTTCAACATGTCCTGGGGCCCGGTGATGTGGGTGATGCTGGGCGAAATGTTCCCCAACCAGATCCGCGGCCCGGCGCTGGCGGTGGCGGGTGCGGCGCAATGGACCTCGAACTTCGCCATCACCGTGACCTTCCCGATGCTGCTGGCTGGCATTGGCCTGGCCGGTGCCTACGGCATCTATATGGTCGTGGCGATCCTTTCGATCTTCTTCGTCGTCCGCTACGTGCGCGAGACCAAGGGCAAGGAACTGGAGCAGATGGAAGGCTGACGGCTGGCCTGCCGCCTCTCGACACATTTCGTGTGGCGGACGCAGGTCTGCGGGTCGGGATTGAGTTGGCTGCGGAGGAGCGAGGCTGTTCGTGCCGCCGTCGCGGAAAACTGTAAGGAGGGGGCGGGCCACCCTGGCCTGGACCGTTGGCGCCATGGATGGGCTTTTGCGTGTCCAGGCCAGGGTGGCCCGCCCCCTCAAACGCAGAAGCAGGCAGGCGCCACAGCGACCAAGCACCCGACGCCACAAACCCAGGAAAACAGAAAAGCCCGCACAAGGCGGGCTTTTTCGGTTCCTGCTGCGGCGACTGGTGCTCCCTAGGGGACTCGAACCCCTGTTTTAGCCTTGAGAGGGCCACGTCCTAACCACTAGACGAAGGGAGCAGTGTGTCGCTGCCGATGCAGGAGCGCTAGTATATGCACCTCGATGCCATTGGGCAATCCCGAAACTTCAACCGGAAGCGCCAACATCATTTCCTCTGCTCCATCACCGTTCAGCCTGCGCGTCATCCCGCGCGACCAGCACACGATCTCCCGCAAGGACATCAGCCCGAACGCCCTGCGCGTGCTTTATCGCCTGCGCGATGCCGGCTTCGGCGCCTACCTTGTGGGTGGCGCGGTGCGCGACCTGCTGGTCAATGGCCAACCCAAGGATTTCGACGTGGCCACCGATGCCACGCCCGAGCAGGTCAAGCAGTTGTTCCGCAACTGCCGCCTGATCGGCCGCCGATTCCGCCTGGCCCATGTTGTGTTCGGCCGCGAGATCATCGAAGTGGCCACGTTCCGTGCCAACAGCGATGACGGCAGCGGCGACCGCGAGATGGAAAACGGCATGCTCGTGCGCGACAACGTGTACGGCACCATCGAAGACGACGCCATCCGCCGCGACTTCACCTGCAACGCCCTGTATTACGCCATCGAGGACTTCTCGGTGCGTGACTACACCGGCGGCTTCGAAGACGTGCAGGCGCGCCTGATGAAGCTCATCGGCGATCCGGTGCAGCGCTACCAGGAAGATCCGGTGCGCATGCTGCGTGCGGTGCGCCTGGCGGCCAAGCTCGGCTTCCAGATCGAAGAGGGCACCGCCACGCCGATCCCGCAGCTGGCCAGCCTGCTCAACGAGGCTGCGCCGGCGCGCCTGTTCGAGGAAGTGCTCAAGCTGTTCCTGTCCGGGCACGGTGTGGCCAGCTTCGAAGGCCTGGAGCGTTACGGCCTGCTGGACGTGCTGTTCCCGGAAAGTGCCAAGGCCCTCAAGTCCAACCGCACCGGCGCGCTGCGCCGCATGCTGGTGGAAGGCCTGGCCAATACCGATGCGCGCGTGGCCAATGACGAGCCAGTCTCGCCGGCGTTCCTGTTCGCGCTGCTGCTGTGGCCGGCGTATTGCCGTGCACAGGCGACCCTGCTCAAGCAGGGCGTGGCGCCAGAAGAAGCGCAGCGCCGTGCCGCCGACCGCGTCACCGTGCAGCAGCTGAGCACCATCGCATTGCCTCGCCGCTTCTCGCTGCCGATGCAGGAGATCTGGCTGCTGCAGTCGCGCTTCGGTTCGCGCCAGCGCAAGCGCGTGTTCCGTACCCTTACCCACCCGCGCTTCCGCGCCGCGTTCGACTTCCTGGCCCTGCGCCAAGTGGCCTCCGCCGAGCACGAGGCTGATGTGGCGTTCTGGCGTGAAGCGCAGGCGCAATCCGGGCATGAGCTGGAATCGTCGCTGGATTCGCTGCACCACGAGGGCGTTGACGAAGAGGGTGGGGCACCGCGCAAGCGCCGCCGTCGCCGTCGCCGTCCGGGCGCCCCGGCCGGTGCTGCGGGCGAGTAAGCGATGACCCTTGCCTGGATCGGCCTCGGCGCCAACCTTGGCGACGCGGCTGCCACCGTCCGCGCAGCGATTGCTGCGCTGGACGGCCTGCCTGGCACCCGCGTGGACAGGGCGTCGCGCCTGTACGCCACTCCCGCCTGGGGCAATGAAGATCAGCCGCCGTTCGTCAATGCGGTGGCTGCGGTCGAAACCGATCTGCCGGCCAACGAACTGCTGCAGGCGATGCTGTCGCTGGAGCGGCATTTCGGCCGCGTGCGCGATCCGCAGGTGCACTGGGGGCCGCGTGCGCTGGATCTGGACCTGCTGCTGCATGGCGCGCAGGTGATCGATCAGCCTGGCCTGCAGGTTCCGCATCCCTACATGCACGAGCGCGCCTTCGTATTGGTACCGCTGGCCGAAATCGCGCCGGATCTGGCCATCCCCGGCCACGGCCGCGTGCAGGATGCAGTGATGCGGGTGGATGCCTGCGGGATTGCGCCGATAGGGTGATAATGGCCGGGTTATCTCCCCCGGTTATCAGCACATGAGCACCCACGCAGACAGCAAGCCCTGGACCGTTCCCGCCCTGGCCGAGGCCAAGCGCAATGGCCAGAAGCTGGTCATGTTGACCGCCTACGACGCCGGCTTCGCCCGCACCTTCGATGCCAACGGCGTCGACCTGATCCTGATCGGCGATTCGCTGGGCATGGTCGTGCAGGGTCATGACTCCACCTTGCCGGTGACCGTGGCCGACATGGTCTACCACACCCGCGCCGTTGCCCGCGTGCTGCAGCGTGCGCTGCTGGTGGCCGACCTGCCGTTCGGCGCCGATGCCACCCCGGAGCGCGCGCTGGATGCCTCGCTGCAGCTGCTGCAGGCGGGCGCGGAGATGGTCAAGATCGAAGGTGCCGGCTTCAAGGTCGACATCATCCGCTACCTGGTCGAACGCGAGATTCCGGTCTGCGCGCATCTGGGCCTGACCCCGCAGTCGGTGCTTCGCCTGGGCGGCTTCAAGATCCAGGGCCGTGGCGATGCCGCGCGCCAACTGGTGGAAGATGCCAGGGCCGTGGCCGCTGCAGGCGCCAGCATCATGGTGCTCGAATGCGTGCCGACTCCGGTCGCCGCTGAAGTCACCGCTGCGGTGGACGTGCCGACCATCGGCATCGGTGCCGGCCCGCAGTGCGATGGCCAGGTGCTGGTGCTGCACGATTTCCTCGGCCTGGACAGCGGCCATCGCCGTCCGAAGTTCGTCAAGGACTTCCTGGCTGAAGGCGGTTCGGTGGCCGGTGCCACCCGCGCTTATGCCGACGCCGTGCGCGACGGCAGCTTCCCCGACGAACAGCACGCCTACGCCCAATGATCCAGACCTTCAACGAGCTCGGCGCACTGCGCGGGCAGATCGCCGAGTGGAAGCGCGAAGGCCTGCGCGTTGCGCTGGTGCCGACCATGGGCAACCTGCATGGGGGCCACCACTCGCTGGTGACCCTGGCCCGCCAGTACGCCGACAAGGTGGTGGCAAGCATCTTCGTCAACCCGACCCAGTTCGGTCCCAACGAAGATTTCAGCCGTTACCCGCGCACGCCCGAGGCTGACGTGGCCGGGCTGGAGCAGGCTGGCTGCGATGCGGTGTGGCTGCCCAGTGTCGAGGCGATGTACCCGCTGGGCGTGGACAAGACCACGCGCATGCACGCGCCGGGTGTCAGTGAAGTGCTGGAGGGCGCCAGCCGCCCGGGTCACTTCGATGGCGTCTGTACGGTGGTCGCGCGCCTGTTCCTGCAGGTGCAGCCGGACGTGGCCGTGTTTGGTCGCAAGGACTACCAGCAGCTGGCCGTCATCAAGCAGATGGTGGCCGAGCTGTCGTTCCCGATCCAGATCGTCGGCGCGGACATCGTGCGTGACGACGATGGCCTGGCCAAGAGTTCGCGCAACCAGTATCTGAGCGCCGAACAGCGCCCGGTCGCGACCCGCATCCATCGCACCCTGCTGGGCATGCGCGAGGGCTACGTGGCTGGCCAGTCGCGCGCGCAGATCGAGGCCGAGGCAGCCGCCGCGCTGCAGGCGGATGGTTTCCAGGTCGACTACGCCGTGTTGCGCACGCCGGAACTGGCCGAGCCGACCTTCGATGGCGGCGGCCGTGTCGCGCTGATCGCCGCGCGCCTGGGTACGACCCGGTTGATCGACAACCTGGAATTCTGAGCCGCTAAGCGCAGCATGGAAGGGCGCCCGCAATGGGCGCCTTTCACCTTCCCACGGACGGGAGATCGGAAATGAACACCCCAACCACTGATACCGGCCGCCTTGCCCAGGCCTCGATCCTGGCGGTGCTGGCGGCCGGCATGCTGCCGGCCCAGCTGTTTGGCGGCCTGTTGTTTGCGCTCGAATTCCGGCGCACACCGGTGCCCGCGCTCACCGGCGGTGGGTTGATGTTCGTGCTGGCCGCCTGCAACGCCATCGCCGTGCTGCTGCCGATGGCGCTGATCCTGCAGTCTCAGCAGCGCCTGCGCCGGATCGGGTTCGTCCTGGTCGGGTTTGGGCTGGGGGCGTTGGCCATGGCCACGTGCGCCTGGCCGGGCGCGGATAGCGGCCCGCTGCTGCAGCGCCTGCGCTATGTCGACACCTTCGACGTGATCAGCTACGGCCTGACGGTGTTGGCAGCAGGGGGCTTCGGCGTGGTCGCCGGCCTGGCCTTCCACACGGTGTTCCGCCTGTCGCTGCACGGCACTTCCGGCGCTGTCCCGGCAGTCCCGCCGGGCGAGCGCGCCTGAACGGCCTTCAGCGTCCTGCCGCAGGCCCCTGACGACAGCCAAGCGGGTGCTAGAATCCGCTCTTTCCTTTGCCGTTGCAGCGCCCCCATGCACCTGTCCCTGCTCAAGACCAAGATCCACCGCGCCACCGTCACCCATTCCGAGCTGAACTACGAAGGCTCGATCGCCATCGATGACAACCTGCTGGCTGCCACCGGCATCCGCGAGTTCGAGCAGGTGCACATCTGGGACGTGACCAACGGTGCGCGCTTCTCGACCTATGCCATCCGCGCCGAAGCCGGCAGTGGCGTTGTCTCGCTCAACGGTGGTGCCGCGCGCCACGTGCAGGTCGGTGACATCATCATCATCGCCGCGTTTGCCAGCATGACCGAGCAGGAAGCTGACAGCTTCAAGCCGAAGCTGGTGTACGTTGATGGCAACAACCAGATCTCCCACACCAACGACACGATCCCGACACAGGCCGCATGACAACGAACAACGGATTCGACTCGCTGCATTCCCACGCCCAGCGCCTGAAGGGCGCAAGCATTCCCGGCCTGCTCGCCGCCGAACCCGGCCGTGTACAGGAGCTGGCGCTGCGGGTTGGTCCGTTGTATGTCAATTTCGCCCGGCAGAAGTACGATGCCGCGGCGTTGCAGGCGTTGCTGGCGCTGGCTGCCGAGCGTGATGTCGGCGCTGCCATCACCCGCCTGTTCCGTGGCGAACAGGTCAACCTGACCGAAGGCCGCGCCGCACTGCATACCGCGCTGCGTGGCGATGTGGTCGATGCGCCGGTGGCGGCCGAGGCCTATGCCACCGCGCGCGACATCCGCCAGCGCATGGGCGTGCTGGTACGTGCGCTGGAAGACAGCGGCGTCACCGATGTGGTCAGCGTTGGTATCGGCGGTTCCGATCTCGGTCCGCGGCTGGTCGCTGATGCGCTGCGTCCGGTCACCGGTGCGCGCCTGCGCGTGCATTTCGTGTCGAACGTGGACGGCGCCGCCATGCAGCGCACACTGGCCACGCTGGATCCGGCGAAGACCGCCGGCATCCTCATCTCAAAGACCTTCGGCACGCAGGAAACCCTGCTCAACGGCCAGATCCTGCACGACTGGCTGGGTGGCAGCGAGCGCCTGTACGCAGTCAGCGCCAATCCGGAACGTGCGGCCAAAGCCTTTGCCATCGCCGCCGATCGCGTGCTGCCGATGTGGGACTGGGTCGGTGGCCGCTATTCGCTGTGGTCGGCGGTTGGTTTCCCGATCGCGCTGGCGATCGGTTTCGAGCGATTCGAACAGCTGCTGGAAGGCGCGGCGCAGATGGATGCGCACGCACTGGATGCACCGCTGGAGCGCAACCTGCCGGTGCTGCACGCCCTGACCGACATCTGGAACCGCAACCTGCTGGGCCATGCCACGCATGCGGTGATGACCTACGACCAGCGCCTGGCGCTGCTGCCGGCCTACCTGCAGCAGCTGGTGATGGAAAGCCTGGGCAAGCGCGTGCAGCGTGACGGCCAGCCGGTCACCACCGATACCGTGCCGGTGTGGTGGGGCGGGGCAGGCACCGACGTGCAGCACAGCTTCTTCCAGGCGCTGCACCAGGGCACCAGCATCGTTCCGGCCGACTTCATCGGCTGCGTGCACAACGATGATCCGTACACGATCAATCACCAGGCACTGCTGGCCAACCTGCTGGCGCAGACCGAGGCGCTGGCCAATGGCCAGGGCAGCGACGATCCGCATCGCGATTACCCGGGCGGCCGCCCAAGCACGCTGATCCTGCTCGACGCGCTGACCCCGCAGGCGCTGGGTGCGCTGATCGCGATGTACGAACACGCGGTGTACGTGCAGTCGGTGATCTGGAACATCAATGCCTTCGACCAGTTCGGTGTCGAGCTGGGCAAACAGCTGGCAAGTGGCCTGCTGCCGGCGCTGCAGGGCGAGGACGTGACGGTTGCCGATCCAATGACCCGCGAGATCCTGGCGCAGCTGAAGGGCTGACGCGGGCGGGGAATGCCGCCGGGCATGGCCCGGCGCTACCCTTCGTTATGCCGGTAGCGCCGGGCCATGCCCGGCGAATACGACGACGCATCACCGGCTCGGGTCGCGTTCCGGGCTCGGCCGCTTGGCCAGCTTGCGCTGCAACGAACGCCGGTGCATGCCCAGCAGGCGCGCGGCCGCCGACACATTGCCGCCGGTCTCGTGCATCGCCTGCTGGATGTGTTCCCACTGCAGGCGGCTGATCGGCGTCATCGCATCGGGCACTTCCATTTCGCCATCGTCGGCCGGACCATCGTCTTCCTCGCCGAGTGCGCGCAGGATCATTGGCACCGTGGCCGGCTTCGGCAGGTAGTCGTCGGCACCGAGCTTGATCGCCTCCACCGCGGTGGCGATGCTGGCGTAGCCGGTCACCAGCAGGATCCGCATGTCCGCGCGCAGGGCGCGCAATGGCTGGATCAGGGCCAGGCCGGAATCGCTGCCCAGTTTCAGGTCGATCAGCGCGAACGCCGGCGGATGCTGGCGGGCCAGCGCCAGTGCACTGGCGGCGTCCTGCGCGGTCTGCGTTTCCAGCCCCTTGCGGGCCAGGCTGCGCTGCAGCGTACGAAGGTACAGCTCGTCGTCGTCGACCAGCAGGCCCAGGGTGGAATGGTGAATGCTCATGGGGTGTCCTCGCGTGGGGCCAGCGGCAGGCGGAAGCCGACGCGGCTGCCGGCCCCCTGGGCCGGGCGCATCCACATCTCGCCGTCGAGGCGTTCGATGGTGGCATGGGACAGGGCCAGGCCAACGCCCATGCCCTCACTCTTGCTGCTGCCGAACAGCCTGCCCGGCAGGACGGCGGCACGGGCGTCGAAGCCATGGCCGTAGTCGCGGACTTCGCCGATCAGGTCGTCGCCTTCGATGCGCAGGTCCAGGTCCACGCGCGGCCGGCCGGCCTGTTCGCCGGCATCGGCGGCATTGTTGAGCAGGACCATCAGCAGATGGCCCACGCCCGGATCCAGCGGCAGCCGCAACGGCGCATCGTCGTTGCGATGCAGGTCGATGGTCGGACGCACCAAACGCCACTGCTCCAGCACCTGCTGGGCGCTGGAATGGCTGCGTCCCGGTGCATCGGCCGAGGCCGGCGCGGCCAGCGCCAGCACCCGTTCACGGCACTGCACCAGCAGCTCGCGCAGGGTTTCCATGTCTTCGCGTACTTCCGGCTCTTCGCTGCGCTCGGCGACGTCATCGGCGAGCAGGGTCATGGTCGCCAGCGGCGTGTTCAGTTCATGCGCCACCGAGGCTGCATGGGTGGCCAGAGCGACGATGCCCTCGTTGCGGGCGAAGCGCTCGCGCAGTGCCGACAGTTCAAGCTCACGCTGGCGCAGCGCCAACGCCAGGCGGGTGGAGAAGGTCAGCACGACCGCAGCGGAAATCAGGAAATTGGCGACCACGCCCCAGCGGTTGAGGTCCTGCCCGCGGAAATAACCGTCCGGCAACGGCTGCCCGAAAATGCCGCTGGCGGCATAGCCGAGCAGGCAGGCCAGTGCCACCGCCAGCGCCCAGCGCAGGGGCAGGGCGAACGCGGCCAGCGCGATCAGGATCAGGAACAGCGAGCTGAACGGGTTGGCCATGCCGCCGCTCCAGCCCACCATCCAGGTCAGGATGATCACGTCCACCAGGATGTGACCGAATGCGGTCAGCGGCGCTGTGTCGGCCGCTTCCGGGCGCAGCTGGGTATAGATATTGAACAGGGTCAGTACGGCCACGCCGGCCCACAGCGGCAGCTGCGGCAACGGCAGGCCCAGCACCCAGGTGGCGACCAGGATCGTGGCGGCCTGGCCACCTACGGCAAGCCAGCGCAGGCTGCACAGGGTTCGGAGAAACGGGGCGTCGGGACCGGTCATTCACGCTCATCGTATGCGTTCACGCGTGGACGTGCCTGCGACAATCGGCCGCAGCCGTGCCGGCGGCTGAATGCGAGTCACCCCGAATGCGGGGGCGGGCGGTAGAATGCGCCCATGCACGACGCCGTCACCCGCCCGACTCCGCCCTCCGATGCCACCTCCTGGCCGCGCCGCCAGACCCATGCCGTCCAGATCGGCGGGGTTACCGTAGGCGGTGGCAAGCCGGTGGTGGTGCAGTCGATGACCAATACCGACACCAGCGATGTGGCCTCCAGCGTGAAGCAGGTGGCCGAGCTGTGGCGGGCTGGCTCGGAGATGGTGCGGTTGACCGTCAACACCGTTGAAGCGGCCGCCGCGATCCCGCGCATTGTCGACAAGCTGGCGATGATGGGGATCGACGTGCCGCTGATCGGCGACTTCCATTACAACGGCCACCAGCTGCTCACCGCCGAACCGGCCTGTGCCGAAGCGCTGGCCAAGTACCGCATCAACCCGGGCAACGTCGGCTTCGGCAAGAAGAAGGACCTGCAGTTCGCCCAGCTGATCGAGTTCGCGATCCGCTACAACAAGCCGGTGCGCATCGGTGCCAACTGGGGCTCGCTGGACCAGGCCCTGGCGGCGAAGCTGATGGACGAGAACAACCACCGCGAACAGCCCTGGGACGCCGGCCGCGTGCTGCGCGAGGCGCTGATCCGTTCGGCGCTGGACTCGGCTGAGCAGGCGGTGGAGATCGGCCTGCCGCGCGACCGCATCGTGCTGTCGGCCAAGGTCAGTGGCGTGCAGGAACTGATTGCGGTGTACCGCGACCTGGCCCAGCGTTCGGATTTCGCCCTGCATCTGGGCCTGACCGAGGCCGGCATCGGCAGCAAGGGCATCGTCGCCTCGTCGGCCGCGCTGAGCGTGCTGCTGCAGGAAGGCATCGGCGACACCATCCGCATTTCGCTGACCCCGGAGCCGGGCCAGTCGCGTACGCAGGAAGTGATCGTCGCCCAGGAACTGCTGCAGACCACCGGCCAGCGCGCCTTCACGCCATTGGTCACGGCCTGCCCGGGCTGTGGCCGTACCACCTCCGAGTTCTTCCAGGAGCTGGCCAAGGTGGTGCAGAGCCATGTGCGCGAAAAGATGCCGATGTGGAAGATCCAGCACCCGGGTGCGGAGAACATGACCCTGGCGGTGATGGGCTGCATCGTCAACGGGCCGGGCGAGTCGCGGCACGCCAACATCGGTATTTCGTTGCCGGGCACCGGTGAAACCCCGGCTGCGCCCGTATTCGTCGATGGCGAAAAGAAGGTGACCCTGCGCGGCGAGAACATCGCCCAGGACTTCGTCGCCCTGATCGACGACTACGTCGAACGCACCTATGTCCGAAACGCCGGATAAGCCTGCGATCCTCGCTGCACCGGAGTCCGCCTCCGGTTTCCGCCACTGGATGGCGAGCAATGCCTGGCGCCTGCTCCTGCTGTTCGGTGGCGTGCTGCTGCCGTTGGCAGGCTTTGTCGCCCTGGCCGACGAGGTGCACGAGTTTGAATCGTTCCATTTCGACGCACCCCTGCTGTGGCAGATGCATGGCCTGCATTCGCCGCTGCTGGACCGCTTCTTCGTGCTCATCTCCAAGCTGGGCTACGAGTGGTTCCTGATTCCGGCCGACGTGCTGATCATCGGCGTGCTGCTGGGTTACCGGCGCTGGCGCGAGGCCACCTTCGTGGCGGTCAGCTTCGTTGGCTCGGCACTGTTGAACATGGGCAGCAAGCACTTCTTCCAGCGCCAGCGGCCCAGCCTGTGGGAATCGATCGCGCCGGAATCGACGTTCAGCTTCCCCAGCGGCCATGCGATGGGCTCGATGACCCTCGCGGTAACCCTGGTGCTGCTGGCCTGGAACACCCGCTGGCGCTGGCCGGTGCTGCTGCTGGCACCGGCGTTCAGCCTGCTGGTCAGCGTGTCGCGGGTCTACCTGGGGGTGCATTACCCCTCCGACATCCTGGCCGGATGGTGTGCCGCGCTGGTTTGGGTGGTAGGGTGCTATCTGGTCATGTTCAGTCGCCGGCACCCATGGCGACGTCACGGCTCGCCGCCAGCGAAGGCCAGCGAAGCATCATCACAGGGGGATTGACGTGGATGGCTCCTCCGGGGCGTCTACGTAATAGATCAGTTGTTTCGTTGCAGCAGGTTCTGCAAGACAGGGGGCAAGCACAACGCGCGGTAATGTGATGCGCAAGGCAGATCGCCGGCGCCGCATTCCGGACGCGCTTGCAGGGTATCGGCACCCTGCCTAGCTTGACCTGCAATGGCCGCATTCGAAGAGGTACGTGAATGACGATTCGAGTCTACCTGGTGGATGACCACGCGCTGGTCCGCACCGGGATGAAGATGATTCTGTCGGGGGAAACCGACATCGAGGTGGTGGGCGAAGCCGAGACCGGTGAAGACGCGCTGCGTGAAGTCCGCCAGCTGCTGCCGGACGTGGTGTTGTGCGATCTGCACCTGCCGGGCGTAAGCGGCATGGAAGTGACCGAGCGCATCGTCCGCAGCCACCGCAACACCCGCGTGGTGATCGTATCGGTGCTGGAGGACGGCCCGCTGCCGAAGCGCCTGCTGGAAGCCGGCGCTGCCGGGTACATCGGCAAGGGCTGCGATGCGCAGGAGCTGCTGCGTGCGGTGCGCGACGTGGCCGGTGGCCGCCGCTACCTGGGCACCAGCATCGCGCAGAACCTGGCGTTGTCGACGGTGGAGGGCAACGGTTCGCCGTTCGACAGCCTGTCACCGCGCGAGCTGGAAGTGGCGCTGCTGCTGACCCAGGGCCTGCGCCAGGAAGACATCGCGCGGCGCTTGAGCCTGAGTGCGAAGACGGTGAACACGCACAAGGCGCGGTTGTTCGAGAAGATGGGAATCCACGACAACATCGCGCTGGCGCGGATGGCCAGCCAGTATGGGCTGGTGGATCCGGCGCGGCCGCTGTAAGGGTTTTCGGCCAACGGCTGAGCCCCTCGCGGTGTGCGGCAGGATTCGTGGGGTTGGCCCTGCGGAGGGATTGCGCAGGGGACGCCGTGAATCCATCCCTGGAGGCTCGGGCGCGCCATCCATGGCGCTTACGCCCCTGCGCAATCCCTCCGCAGGGCCACGGACAGTTTCCGTGCGCCGCCACCGCGGAATGAAGAAGGAAGAGCAGGAGCGGGTCGCGCGCTTTGCGCGCTCGTTGCCCGGGGTCGGATCCCTTTCCCGGTGGGAAAGGGCTCTGACCCCTGATGATGCCGGAGCCGAGCGCGGGCTCGGCTCTACATCTTGATGTGCTCAGTGACCGCGCACGCGCTGGATGATCTTCGCGGCGTCGGCGGCGCTGGCGCGCACCTTGTCCCATTCGCCGTCGGCGATCCAGTTGCCCGGCACCATCCACGAACCGCCGATGCAGACCACGTTCTTCTGCTCCAGGTATTCGGCGGCGGTGTTTTCGGTGATGCCACCGGTCGGGCACAGCTTGAGGTCGGCGACCGGGCCGGCCAGGCCCTTGATCATCGCCAGCCCACCCACGGCAGTGGCCGGGAACAGCTTGCACACGCGGAAGCCGCGCGCGTACAGGGACAGCAGCTCGGTGGGCGTCGCCGCACCCGGCACTACCGGCAGCGGTGCCGCCGCCAGTGCATCGGCCAGTGCCGGCGGCGTACCCGGCGTCACCAGGAAGTCCGCACCCGCATCGATCGACTGCTGCATCTGCTCCACGGTCAGCACCGTACCGGCACCCACCACCACGTCCGGCAGCTCACGCTTGAGCATCGCCAGCGCTTCCATCGCCACCGGCGTACGCAGCGTCAACTCGATCGCCGGCAGGCCACCTTCCAGCAACGCCGCACTGACCGCACGCGCCTGGTCCAGCGTATGAATCGTCACCACCGGCAGGATGCCCGCCGCATGCAGCAACTCCGCCGCCTTCACCTGATGTTGTTCGATACCCATGCTTTTGCCCTTGCCTTTGCTCTTCTTGATTCAGTGGCCGCAGCGCAAATGACGCGCCGGGAGTTGTCCAAGGGCAGTAGAGCGCCCTGGCCGGGACCGTGAGCGGCATGGATGCCGCGATCGAGCCCCCATGGATGGGTTTACGGCGTGTCCCGGCCAGGGCGCTCTACTGCCCAAGCCGGGAAGCCTGCCGCGGCTTTTCGCTTCAGGCGTCTTTCGCCTCATGCGGTGCCGCCGCCGCCGCCGCATCGTGCCCCAGCTCGTACTCCGCATCGTAGTCCCACGGCCCACCATCGGCCGCCGCCGGCCCGCACGAAATTGAAATCGCACCCTGGTCGGCCGGCCCCACCACGCGACGGTTGATCGCGAACAGGTTGCGACCCAGGTCGTGCGCTGCCGGTGCCGTGTTCGGCGCCAGCGGACGTGCGGCCCATTCGGCCGCATCCACCAGCACTTCCAGCGTGCCGGCCTCGCCATCAAGGCGGATCATGTCGCCTTCGCGTACCTTGCCCAGCGGACCACCACGTGCGGCTTCCGGCGTCACATGGATCGCCGCCGGAATCTTGCCCGAGGCACCGGACAGGCGGCCGTCGGTGACCAGCGCCACGCGCCGGCCCTGGTTCTGCAGCAGGCCCAGCAGCGGCGCCAGCGAATGCAGTTCCGGCATGCCGTTGGCGCGCGGGCCCTGGTAGCGCACCACCGCCACGAAATGCTCCGGCAGCATGCCCGCGGCGTGCAGCTTGTTCAGCACCTGCGGCGCATCGACCACTACCGCCGGTGCTTCAATCGTGCGGTACTGCGGCTTCACTGCCGACAGCTTGATCAGTGACTTGCCGAGGTTGCCGCGCAACAGGCGCAGGCCTCCCTGATGTTCGAACGGATTGTCGACACCACGCACCACCTCTTCGTCGGCGCTGCGTTCCAGCCCCGGCAGGTAGACCAGCTTGCCGTCGCGCAACTGCGGTTCGCGCGCATAGTCGGCCATGCCGCCGCGCGCCACGCTGACCAGGTCGCCGTGCATCAAGCCGGCCTTGATCAGTTCGCCGAACACGAAGGCCGGGCCGCCTGCTGCGGCGAAGCGGTTTACATCGGCTTCGCCGTTCGGGTAAACGCGGGCCAGAAGCGGAATCAGCTGCGACAGCTCGTCGAAGTCGTCCCAGGTCAGCACGATGCCAGCTGCGCGTGCCACCGCGATCCAGTGGATGGTGTGGTTGGTCGAACCACCGGTTGCCATCAACGCAATGACCGCATTGATGATCGCGCGCTCATCGATGATCCGTCCGAGCGGACGGAAATCATCGCCCAGTGCGGTGATGTCCAGCGCACGTTCGGTGGCTTCGCGGGTCAAAGCATCGCGCAGCGCCGTGTCCGGATTGACGAACGATGCGCCCGGCAGCTGCACGCCCATCGCTTCCAGCAGCACCTGGTTGGAATTGGCGGTGCCGTAGAAGGTGCAGGTGCCTGCGCCGTGGTAGGACGCCGATTCGGCTTCCAGCAGTTCTTCGCGGGTCGCTTCACCGGCGGCGTAGCGCTCGCGCACTTCGGCCTTCTGCTTGTTGGGAATGCCCGGCGTCATCGGGCCGGCCGGCACGAACACCGCCGGCAGATGGCCGAAGGCGAGGGCGCCGATCAGCAGGCCCGGCACGATCTTGTCGCACACACCGAGGTACACGGTGCTATCGAACATGTCGTGGCTGAGCCCGATCGCGGTGGCCTGGGCAATGACATCGCGCGAGAACAGCGACAGCTCCATGCCGCCACGGCCCTGGGTGACGCCGTCGCACATCGCCGGCACAGCGCCGGCAACCTGTGCCGTCGCGCCCAGTTCGCGGGCCACCGCACGGATCTGTTCGGGATAGGTCTCGAACGGCTGGTGCGCCGACAGCATGTCGTTGTAGGCGGTGATGATGCCCAGGTTGGCCGTCACGCCGCCGCGCAGGCGGCTCTTGTCGGTGCCACCACAGGCGGCGAAACCGTGGGCGAGGTTGCCGCAGCTGAGGCGGCTGCGGAACGGGCCATCGCGCAGGGAGGCGTCGATCGCTGCCAGATAGGCGGCGCGCGAAGCGGCGCTGCGGCGGATGACGCGCTCAGTGATGGCTTGCAGTTGCGGATGGAGGCTCATTGGCTACCGGCGTTCGAGGTGGCGAGAGGCAAACGGCAGCAAGGCGCCGCCGCCGACATCAATCAGCCCAGTGGACGCGCAGGCGCGCGCCTTCCAGGTTGATCGCGTTGAGGATCGGATACTGCTGCGGGTCGTTGCTGTCCAATGCCTGGCGCAGCACCTGCAGCTTCTGCTTGCCGCGCAGCAGCAGCAGACGCTGGCGGCACTGGGCCAGGCCGCGCGGGGTCAGGGTGATGCGCAGCGGCCACTGGTTGGCACCAGGACAGCCGGTGGCATCCAGTGCGGCATACGGCAGGGTGCTTTCCAGCGCGCGGGTCAGGTCCTTCGAGCCCGGGAACAGCGAGGCGGTATGGCCGTCGTTGCCCATGCCCAGTGCGACCAGGCTTGGCGCCTGGCTGTGCTGGGCCTGCAGGTTGGCGGTGTACACGCACTCGGGCAGCGGCTTGCCGATCCGCACCAGCGGATCGAAGTGCGCACCTTCGGCACGTGTGAGCAGGTTCTCGCGCACCAGCCACGCATTGCTGTCGCGATCCTGCGGCGACAACCAGCGTTCGTCGGCCAGGCTCACTTCAACGCGGTCCCAATGCACGTCCAGCTCGGCCAGCGCCTGGTATACCGGGGCCGGCGTAGTACCGCCGGACAGCAGGATGCGTGCGCGGCCCAGTTCGGTGATGTCGTGGTTGATCGCCTGCGCCATTTCGGCTGCAACCGCTTCGATCCAGCCATCGGCATCGCCGTGGTTGATGAAGTCGATACGGTCGTCCTGGAAGATGGGGGTCATGCGGCAACTCCTGGTGCGTCACGTTCGGCGTCGGCAGCATAGGCAGCGGCGCCCAGCAGTCCGGCGTGGGGATGCATCACGGCCAGCGACGGCACCCGCGCCATGATCGAAGAGAACCGGCCCTTGTGTTCGAAGCGCTGGCGGAAACCGGAGTGCTGCAATGAATCGAGCATCTTCGGAGTCAGCCCGCCGGTCAGGAACACACCATCCCAGGCGCCCTGGGTCAGCACCAGATCACCGGCAATGGCGCCGAACACCGCGCAGAACACATCCACGGTACGCATCGCCTGTGGATCGCCGTGCAGGGCGCGGGCGGTCACGTCCACCGGTTGCAGTTGGCCCGGGTCGATACCCGCCATCTCGCAGATTGCGCGATGGATGTTGACCAGGCCGGGGCCGCAGATCAGCCGCTCGTTGGAGACGCGCCCGAACTGCTCGGACAGGATCTCCAGGATGCGGATCTCTTCCGGCGTTCCCGGCGGGAAGCTGACATGGCCGCCCTCGGTTTCCAGCGGGTAACAGCGGCCGTGGCGAAGAATCAGGCCGCCGACGCCGAGGCCGGTACCTGGGCCGATCACTGCGTAGTTGCGCGGCTGACCCGGCTTGCCCGGAACCCAGGCGGCACCGCCGACCTGGACCACGTCATCGGGCTGCAGCAGCGAAATCGCCATCGCCTGCGCGGCGAAGTCGTTGATCAGGTGCAGTTCGTTGAAACCAAGCATCGCGGCCGTGCGGCTGCGCGAGATCACCCACGGATGGTTGGTGATGCGGGCTTCGTCACCATCGACACGACCGGCGACTGCGAACACGCCACGGCTTGCGGTGGCGCCGATCTGCTCCAGATGGTGGCGCGCGGCATCACCCAGCGACGGGAACTCCGCCACGGCGTACTCGCGGATGCTCTCTTTCAGCAGCGGGGCGTCCTGCGAGGTGTCGGCAAGGGCGAAGCGGGCATTGGTACCACCGATGTCGGCGACCAGCACGGGCTGCGAGCTGGCACTCATTCCGACGCTCCGCTATCCGGCGCATCCACGCCCTGCGGCAGGAAGTCGACCGCGTTGGCCGGGCCCCACTGGCCGGCAGGGTAGGGCTCCAGCGGCAGGTTGGCCGCCTTCCAGGCGTCGGCCACGCTGTCGATCCAGGCCCAGGCCGCACGCACTTCGTCGTCGCGCACGAACAGCGTGTGGTTGCCGTTGAAGGCATCCAGGAACAGGCGCTCGTAGGCGATGCGGCGATGCAGGCCGGTCGGCACCGACAGTTCCAGTTCCAGCGGGTGCAGTTCCAGCGCACCCCATTCCGGGCCGGCCAGGCTGCTCATCAGGCCCAGCTCGATGTTCTCCTGCGGCTGCAGCTGGAACACCAGCCGGTTCGGTGCGGCCTGCGCGCGCTGCGGGCGCTCGAACAGCCAGTGGGTGACCGGCTTCAGCGTGACCACCACGCGGGTGGTGCGCTCGGGCAGGCGCTTGCCGGTGACCAGGTGGAACGGCACGCCGCTCCAGCGCCAGTTGTCGATATGTGCGGTGACACCGGCGAAGGTCTCCACGTCGCTGCCTTCCGGCGGCTGGTAGGCCTGTGCCGGCTGGCCGTTGATGGTGCCGGCGGTGTAGCGGCCGCGGATGCTGTCACGTGCGGCGTGCTTCGCGTCGAGCGGGCGCAGGGCGCGCAGCACCTTGACCTTCTCGTCGCGGATGCGGTCGGCTTCCAACGAGGCCGGCGGTTCCATCGCCACCATGCACAGCAGCTGCAGGATGTGGCTCTGCACCATGTCGCGCAGCGCGCCGGAGCGGGCGTAGTAGGCATCGCGGCCGTCCACGCCTTCGCTCTCGGCCACCAGGATGTGCACCGACTCGATGTAGTTGCGGTTCCACACCGCTTCCAGCAGCGTGTTGCCGAAGCGCAGCGCGATCAGGTTCTGCACCGCCGCCTTGCCCAGGTAGTGGTCGAGGCGGAACACACGGTCCTCGTCGATCCACTGGCCGATGGTGCTGATGATTTCCTCGGCGCTTTCGCTGTCGCTGCCGATCGGCTTCTCCAGCATCAGGCGTGCCGGCGCGGCGAGGGCGCCGCCCTTGGCCAGGCCTTCGCAGGTGGAGATGTACAGGCCCGGCGGAATGGCCAGGTAGCTCACGCACTTGCGATGCACCAGATCGGAGACCGCAGCGGCGACCGAGTCGACGTCGCGCAGGTCGACCGAACGGTAGTCGATGCGGCGCAGCAGCGCGGCGATGTCGTCCTGGCTGGCCATCGGCATGGCCTGCTGCAGGCGTGGCCGCAGGATGTCATGGAAGGCTTCGGTGTCATGCCCGGACAACGCCAGTGCGCGGATGCGGAAGTCCTCCGGCAGCAGGCCGTCGCCAAGCAGGCGAAGCAGCGAAGGGAACAGATAGCGCTGGGCCAGATCACCTGTGGCACCGAACAGGAAGAGGGTGTCGTGCATCGCTCGAGTTTCAGATCCGGGTGACATCGTTGTCAATCGCTTCATGGCTGGGTTCGGGGGACATCCGCGCAACTGCCTGTCCGAGGTTCGTCCGGGGCGTTCTCCGGGGCTCCGGAAGACCGTTCCATTCGAAACCACTGCTTCGGCAGAACCTTCGTTCAACCGCCGACGCAGATCGGTGCGCACCGATCATCGGATAGTGCCACGTGAAAACGTTTACATGGCAGAATGGGCAACTGTATTCGATTGCAGTGCTCGCCGTCATGCGGCAGGCGCGCAATCATCACTGCCATCGGGAGGGCCGAGGCAGTCCCAAAAGACAGCCCGGCTTCGGGCGGACCGGATAGGTGATATGGCAAAAGTGCAGTTGCAGGGTGTGCGCAAGGTCTACGACAACGGCCAGGTCGCGGTGAAGGACGCCACCTTCGAGGTCGCCGATGGCGAGCTGATGGTGCTGGTCGGTCCGTCCGGCTGTGGCAAGTCGACCCTGCTGCGGATGGTGGCTGGCTTGGAGGAGATCAGCGGCGGCACGCTGACCATCGGCGATCGCGTGGTCAACGACGTGGCGCCGAAGGATCGCGACATCGCGATGGTGTTCCAGAGCTACGCGCTGTATCCGCACATGACCGTGGCCGAGAACCTGGCCTTCGGCCTGAAGCTGCGTGGCCATGACAAAGCCACGATCGACAAGCGCATCAGCGAGGCGGCGCAGACGCTGGGCCTGACCGAGATGATGGACAAGCTGCCCAAGGCGATGTCCGGTGGCCAGCGCCAGCGTGTCGCGCTGGGCCGTGCGCTGGTGCGCGAACCGGCGGTGTTCCTGCTCGACGAGCCGCTGTCCAATCTCGATGCCAAGCTGCGTCACAGCGTGCGCACCGAGATCGCCCAGCTGCACCGCAAGCTGGGCACCACCATGATCTACGTGACGCACGACCAGGTCGAAGCGATGACCCTGGGCCAGCGCATCGTGGTGCTGAAGGACGGCATCATCCAGCAGATCGATACACCGATGGCGCTGTATGACCGCCCGGCCAACCTGTTCGTGGCCGGTTTCCTCGGCAGCCCGGCGATGAACGTGCTGCGTGGCACCCTTGAGGGAGATGCTGGTGGCGTGACCGTGGTCGATGGCGAATGGCGTGCTCCGCTGGGCCAGGCCACGATTGATCCGGCCTGGCTGCAGAAGCCGATCGCAGTGGGTGTGCGTCCGGAGCACCTGCAGCCGGCCAGTGCTGATGATGCGCATGCATTCACCGCGCGTATCGAGGGCATCGAACCGGTCGGCAACGAGATCTTCGTCAACATGAGCAGCGGCCAGCATGCGCTGACCATGCGCGTGGCGCCGCAGTCGCTGCCGCGCGTGGGTGAGGACATCCGCGTGGCGATCCACCCGCAGGGCCTGCATTTCTTCAACCCGGAAAGCGGCGAACGCCTGTAAGGGGTAGTGCCGGGGCCCGGGCGGCCCGCACCCCCAGACGGGGGGGGGCGCCCCCCGCCCGGCCCCCGCAGGCGGAAGCCGAGGGGTGCGGC
>NZ_JBBCBL010000001.1:28774-126539 GCF_037203745.1 Stenotrophomonas sp. CCNWLW162
CCCCCGGCTCCGCGGCTCCCGCGTTTCTGGTGTTGGGGGGCGCTGGGGCCGCAACCCCCCCCTTTGGGGGGTGCCCGCCCCGCGCCCGGCACTACCTTCCTTCATCCACCGGGTTCAGCGCGCCAATCCGTCCAGCAAGGGCACGCGCTGCGCGATGGCATCCCCCACCTGCAGCTCAGCGTCACTGGTTTCCAGCGGCAGTACCGCCAGCGCCAGTTCGCCGGCCACGCTGGCAATGGTGCCCAGCACCGCGCCGTCCTGCTGCACGCCATCACCGGCCTGGGCCGGTGCTGCGGTATGCAGCAGCTGCACCGCGCGCTTGGCCTTGCCGAGGAAGTGGGTGCGGGCAACGATCTCCTGGCCCGGATAGCAGCCTTTCTTCACGCTGTAACCATTCAGGCGGTCCAGCCCCAGCTGCTGCGGCGTCCACACCTCCCGCTGGCTTTCTTCCAGCCGCGGCAGGCCATAGCGCAGGTCGGCCTGGCGCCAGGCAAGAGCGAAAGCGGCCTCATCGGCCTCGCTGCCGGCGTCGAAGGCCTCGGTCGCGCCAATGCGCAGGGTGCGCGGCAGCGCGTCGCTGCCGAGGTCCAGCTCCCAGCCGTCACCTGTGATCTGCGCAATGGCGGCGCCGCTGGCGGCCTCGGGCGCAGTGAACGCACCGGCCACGGCCAGATCGCTGCGCACCAGCACTTTCACCTTGCGCCGGAACACGAAGCGCTGCAGTTGCGACGCAATCGCATCGGCGTCGCCGTCGGCCAACACCAGCAACACATGGTCTTCGGTCAGCCTAAGCAGCTGGAACACCGCCAGGGTGCGGCCCTTGGCGCTCAGCCAGGCGCTCCACTGCCAGTGCAGCAGGGGCAGGGCAGTGACATCACCACTGAACTGGGCATGGGCGAATACGGCCGCATCCGGGCCCTGCAGGCTCAGCAACTGGTGGCCGGGCAGGCGCGGATATCCGACGAAAGCAGGGGGCAGGTTGTCAGGCACGTGAACGAGGTCTAAAATTTGTGCGTTGCGAGACCAACAATGATAGGCCAAACAACCCCCACTCCCGACGACGAATCTGAAGCCCCGCTGGTCCCCGCGGCACCCGTGCCCGTGGAACAGGAAAAAGCAGAGGAATTCGGCGGCCGCGGCGGACTTGATCCGGTGCGGTATGGCGATTGGGAGAAAAACGGACGCTGCATCGATTTCTGATCAGCATTGAGCCAACGCGGCCGTGTGCCGCCCAGCCGAGACAACGAGCCCAGCGAATGGCGACCAGACAACGCCCACTTTCCCCGCACCTTCAGGTGTATCGCTGGCAGATTCAGATGGCCACCTCGATCCTGCATCGAGCCACTGGCGTCTTTCTGTCTGTTGGTGCCCTCATCATCGCCGCCGGCCTGCTGGCCCTGATGATGGGGCCCGATTCCTGGAACTGCTTCACCGGCCATGCCGGGGCCTGGTATGGCCGCGTGTTCCTGTTCGCGTGGACATGGTCGTTCGCCTATCACCTGTGCAATGGCATCCGCCATGTGGTGCAGGACTTCGCCATCGGCTTCAGCATCCCCGCCTTCATCCGCAGCAGCTGGCTGTCGGTCACCGGCAGCCTGGTGATCACCCTGCTGGTGTGGGCCTATGTGATGTTCGGAGGTGCCGCGTGAGCAAGTTCCGTACTCCGCTGAAGGGTGTGCGCGGCCTTGGTTCGGCCAAGACCGGCACCGAGCACTTCGTGCACCAGCGCCTGACCGCCGCCGCCCTGGTGGCGCTGGGCATCTGGTTCCTGGTCTTCGTGCTGGGCCTGCTTGGCTCGGACTACGCGACCGCCGCCGCCGCCGTGGCCAAGCCGTGGAACGCAGTGCCGCTGATCGGCCTGCTGATCGCCATGTTCTGGCACGCGCAGCTCGGCATGCAGGTCGTGCTGGAAGACTACATCCACGAATCGCTGCTGGCCCTGGTGCTGCAGACCGCGGTGAAGTTCGTCGCCGTGCTCGGCATGATCGTCAGTGTGTTTGCGGTGGGCCGCATCGCCCTCGGCGTTGCCTGAGCCCAGGCACCTACACAGGAATCCAGATTAGATGTCCGCTTACAAGATCACCGAACACAAGTACGACATGGTCGTGGTGGGCGCCGGCGGTGCCGGCCTGCGCGCCACGTTCGGCCTGGCCGCCAAGGGCCTGCAGACCGTGTGCCTGACCAAGGTCTTCCCGACCCGTTCGCACACCGTTGCCGCCCAGGGCGGTATCTCGGCCGCACTCGCCAACATGGGCGAGGACGACTGGCGTTACCACTTCTTCGACACCATCAAGGGCTCGGACTGGCTGGGCGACCAGGACGCCATCGAGTACATGTGCCGTGAGGCCATCCCGGCCATCATCGAGCTCGAACACTACGGCGTGCCGTTCTCGCGTACCGCCGAGGGCAAGATCTACCAGCGTCCGTTCGGTGGCATGACCACCAAGTACGGCGAAGGCCCGGCGGCGCAGCGTACCTGCGCGGCGGCCGACCGTACCGGCCACGCGATGCTGCACACCCTGTACCAGCAGTCGCTGAAGCACGACGCGCGCTTCATGATCGAGTACTTCGCGCTCGACCTGATCTTCGATGACGAAGGTGCCTGCCGCGGCGTGCTGGCCCTGGACATGTCCGACGGCACCCTGCACCTGTTCCGCGCCCAGGGCGTGGTGCTGGCCACCGGCGGTTACGGCCGTGCCTACTTCAGCGCCACCTCGGCGCACACCTGCACCGGCGACGGTGGCGGCCTGGCCATGCGTGCCGGCATCGCCATGCAGGACATGGAGTTCGTGCAGTTCCACCCGACCGGCATCTATGGCGCCGGCTGCCTGATCACCGAGGGTGTCCGCGGTGAAGGTGGCATCCTGCGCAACAGCAGTGGCGAGCGCTTCATGGAGCGTTACGCACCGCACTACAAGGATCTGGCCTCGCGCGACGTGGTCAGTCGTTCGATGACCATCGAGATCCGCGAAGGCCGCGGCGTTGGCGAGCACAAGGACCACATCCTGCTCGACCTGACCCACCTCGGCCCGGGCGTGATCGACGAGAAGCTGCCGGGCATCGCCGAGAGCGCCCGCATCTTCGCCGGCGTCGACGTGCACAAGCAGCCGATCCCGGTGATCCCGACCGTGCACTACAACATGGGCGGTATTCCGACCAATTACCACGGCGAAGTGGTGCGCAAGGATGGCGACAACCCCGATGCGGTGATCCCTGGCCTGTACGCGATCGGCGAAGCCGCCTGCGTGTCGGTGCATGGTGCCAACCGCCTGGGCTCGAACTCGCTGCTGGATCTGGTGGTGTTCGGTCGTGCGGTGGCCAACCGCTGCGCCGAGACCATCAAGCCGGGCGCGTCGCACAAGCCGCTGGCGTCTGATGCCTGCGACAAGGCACTGGGCCTGCTGGACAAGCTGCGCCACGCCAACGGCGATACCCCGACCTCGGTCATCCGCGATCGCATGCAGCGCACCATGCAGGCCGACGCGGCCGTCTTCCGCACCAGCCAGACGCTGAAGGAAGGCTGCGAGAAGATGGACAAGATCTTCGACTCGTTCCAGGACGTGAAGGTCTCCGACCGTTCGCTGGTATGGAACTCGGACCTGATCGAGACCTACGAGCTGAACAACCTGCTGCTCAACGCGGTGGCGACGATCAACTCGGCCGAACAGCGCAAGGAAAGCCGCGGCGCGCATGCGCACGAGGACTTCCCGGACCGCGACGACGTCAACTGGCAGAAGCACACCCTGGTCAGCGTCGACGAGAAGGGCAAGTGCAGCTTCGACTACCGTCCGGTGCACATGTACACGTTGACCGACGACGTGTCCGTAGTGCCGCCGAAGCCGCGCGTGTACTGATCCGACCCCGCCTACCATGCAATCCGCGCCCAAGGGCGCGGGCCGCCTGAGCCAACGAGAGCAGCCATGGCCGAGTTTTCACTCCCCAAGAATTCCAAGATCACGAAGGGCAAGCACTTCCCCGTCAAGAACGGCGGCAAGAACGTGCGCACCTTCAAGATCTACCGCTGGAGTCCGGACGACGACAGCAACCCGCGCACCGATACCTATGAAGTCGATCTGGACGCCTGTGGCCCGATGGTCCTGGACGCCCTGATCAAGATCAAGAACGAGATCGACCCGACCCTGACCTTCCGCCGCTCCTGCCGCGAAGGTATCTGTGGTTCGTGCGCGATGAACATCGACGGCACCAACACCCTGGCCTGCACCCGAGCCATCTCGGACTGCAGCAAGAAGGAAGTGCCGATCTACCCGCTGCCGCACATGAACGTGGTCAAGGATCTGGTTCCGGACCTGACCCACTTCTACGCGCAGTACGCGTCGATCAAGCCGTGGATCCGCACCCAGACCCCGGCACCGCCGGACCGTGAGCGCCTGCAGTCGCCGGAAGACCGCAAGAAGCTCGATGGTCTGTACGAATGCATCCTGTGCGCCTGCTGCTCGACCAGCTGCCCGAGTTACTGGTGGAACGGCGAGCGTTACCTGGGCCCGGCGATCCTGCTGCAGGCCTACCGCTGGATCATCGACTCGCGCGATGAGGACACCGGTGCGCGCCTGGACGATCTGGAAGATCCGTTCAAGCTGTACCGCTGCCACACCATCATGAACTGCGCCCGCACCTGTCCGAAGGGCCTGAACCCGGCGCTGGCGATCGCCGAGATCAAGAAGCTGATGATGGAACGCCGCGCCTGATCGGGCCTGGCCGTACCCGGTAGAGCCACGCCACGCGTGGCTGTGCCACCCCAGTAGAGCCACGCCATGCGTGGCTTTGCTGTATCTGGAGAAACACGATGGAAGAAGATGTTCTGCTGAAGAAGCTGCGCTGGCGCTGCCGCCGCGGCATGCGTGAGCTGGACCAGCTGTTCGGCCGTTACCTGGACCACGAGTGGAGCACTGCGCCGACCGAAGAGTGCGAGGTTTTCCTGTTCCTGCTCGACTGCGAGGACGATAAGTTGTGGCGCTGGTTCATGGGCTATGAGGCCTGCCCGCATGCGCACGCGATCCCCCTCATGCAGAAGATCCTCGCCCTCAAGCCTTGAGTGGCGGCCATCGCGGCTGCAGGCCGCTGTCCAGTTGGCGGTGCTGCTGGCCGCGCCCTGGCTCCTGCGCGCGACGGAGTTGCCGCCGCGCCTGCTGATGCCGGCCGTGCTGCTGGCTTGGCTGATGGGGCTGGCGGAGCTGGCCTGGCGCCAGCGCAGGCCACGCGTGCAGGTGCTTCTGCCAGTACCGCCCGACCCGCTGCAGGTGGCAGGGCAGGGCGTCGATGCACCACGGCTGGTCGTGCGTGGGCCTTGGCTGCTGTTGCTGTGGCGTGAGGATCGGCGCCGGCGGCGCCTGTTGTTCTGGCCCGATGTGCTCGATCCCGGGCAGCGACGTGAACTGCGACTGGCCGTGGCCGCACGTGCCGTTTCCCGTAGGCCCCGTACGATGGCACCATAAGCTGAATTGACTGGCGTGCCTGCATGTTCAAACCCATTCCCGTGGCGATCGGCCTGCGCTACCTGCGCGCCAAGCGCCGCAACGGCTTCATCTCTTTCATCTCGATGGCATCGATCCTGGGCATTGCGCTCGGCGTCACCGTGCTGATCACCACCCTGGCGGTGATGAGCGGTTTCCAGAAGGAAATCCGCAGCCGCCTGCTGCAGATGACCGCGCACACCACCATCAGCCGCGACGGCGAGCCGATGCCGGACTGGATGCGTGTGGTCGACGTGGCCCGCAAGGACCCGCGCGTGGCCGGTGCCGCGCCTTACATCGAGATCCAGTCGATGATCAGCGGCCCGCGCGTGCAGGGCGCGATCATCCAGGGCATCGACCCGGCGCTGGAGCCGAAGGTGTCGGTGATCGACAAGAAGGTCACCAAGGGCAGCTACGACAGTCTCAAGCCGGGCAGCTTCAACCTGCTGCTGGGCAAGGAACTGGCGATCTGGCTGGGCGTGGACGTCGGCGACCAGGTGCTGGTGACCTTCGCCGAAGTGCAGGGCACGCCTGCTGGCGCGGTGCCGCGGATGAAGCGCTTTACCGTGAGCGGCATCTTCGAGGCCGGCTACAACGAGGTCGACCGCGGTGTCGGCTTCGCCAACATGAAGGATCTGGAGCGCGTGCTGCGTTCCGATGGTGCTACCGGCGTGCGGCTGAAACTGCATGACATGGACCGCTCGCTGGAAGTGGGCGTGGACCTGGCACAGAACCTTGGCGGCGCCTACCGCGTGAGCGACTGGACCCAGCAGAACGCCAACCTCTACCACTCGCTGCGCATGGAGAAGGTGGTGATGGGCATCCTGCTGTCGTTGATCATCGCCATGGGCGCGTTCAACCTGGTGTCCTCGCAGGTGATGCTGGTCACCGACAAGCAGGCCGACATCGCCATCCTGCGCACGCTCGGCCTGACCCCGGGCGGGGTGATGCAGGTGTTCATGGTGCAGGGTTCGCTGATCGGCATCTTCGGCACCCTGGCCGGCCTGATCGGCGGCATCACCCTGACCCTCAATCTGGAACGCATCCTCGGCGCCATCGAGAGCGTGTTCAACGTCAAGCTGATGCCGGAGGATGTCTACTACATCACCGGCCTGCCGACCGACATGCAGACCGGCGACGTGGTGGCGATCACCGTGGTCGCGCTGCTGATGAGCTTCCTGGCCACCCTGTATCCCGCCTGGCGGGCAGCACGCACCCAGCCGGCGGAGGCCCTGCGTTATGAATAAGGTCTTCAACCGCGGCGATGAAGTGATCCGCGCCGAGGCATTGGGCAAAACCTATGCCGAGGGACGCATGCAGACCCCGGTGTTCGATGGCCTGGGCCTGACCGTGACCGCAGGCGAGACGGTGGCGATCATCGGTGCCTCCGGCGCCGGCAAGAGCACGCTGCTGCACCTGCTTGGCGGGCTGGATACTCCGACCGCCGGTGAGGTGTACGTGACCGGCCAGCGCATGTCGGCGCTGTCCGATACCGTGCGCGGCCTGCTGCGCAACCAGGCGCTGGGCTTCGTCTACCAGTTCCACCACCTGCTGCCGGAATTCACCGCGTTGGAAAACGTGATGATGCCGGTGCTGCTGGCCGGCACCGCGGTGGCCGAAGCGAGCAGCCGTGCAACGACCCTGCTGGAGGCGGTCGGCCTTGGCCATCGTCTGGACCACAAGCCGGGCGAACTGTCCGGCGGTGAGCGCCAGCGCGCGGCGGTGGCGCGAGCGCTGGTCAACCACCCGGCCTGCGTGCTCGGCGACGAGCCGACTGGCAATCTCGATGACCGTACCGCCGCCACCGTGTTCGAGCTGATGCTGGAGCTCAACCGGGCGCGGCATACCAGCCTGGTGCTGGTGACTCACGACCGCAGCCTGGCGCGCCGCCTGGACCGGGTGCTGGAGCTGCGCGAAGGGCGCCTGCACGCGCTGGCCCACGCCGACGTCTGAGGCGTTGGGCCCGCTTTGGTAGAAGCCGACCTTGGTCGGCTGCTCCTGCAGGGCAAGCGCCAACCAGGGTTGGCGACTGCCGGAATCCGGAGCCTTGGGCCTGCTTTGGTCGACCGCCGACCGGCTGCTGAATGGGGTACTGGCTTTCGCGCCGGCGTTGTCTGCGCAGGCGCATGATGGCGACAGTTCCCCGAGGAGATCGCCATGAAGACCCCGCTTCTGATGGCCGGCCTCTGCTTGGCGCTGGCCGCCTGCGCGACCACCGGCCGGCTCAGCACTGCCGAAAAGCTTGACCTGTACCGTGCCCATGCCGGCGCGCCGCAGAACGACATGCAGTTCTTCGGCAGCCTCAATGGCTGGACCGAACTGGGTGACAGCGCGCTGGCAGTGTGGACGCGTCCCAGCGAAGCCTATCTGCTGGAACTGAGAGGTCCCTGCCAGGACCTGCCGTATGCCACCGCCATCGGCCTGACCAGCCAGATGAACCGTGTTTCGGCGCGTTTCGACAAAGTGCTGGTGCGCGACCCTACCGGCGGCCCGCGCATGCCGTGCTTCATCGACAGCATCCGCAAGCTGGACGTAAAGGCGCTGCGTGCCTCCGAGCAGGAGCTGCGCCAGGCGCAGGTGCAGGAGCGCGAGGAAAGCACGAAATAGCGTGGAAGTGCCGGCCGCTGGCCGGCATCGCGAAGATGCCAGGTTGCCGGCCAGCGGCCGGCACTACCTGTGTGTCAGGCTTCCGGGGTGAAGCCTGCCGGCTTTTCCGCGTCTTTCTCGAACAGGAACTTGACCAGTTCGCCTTCGAGGAAAGCGCGATGCTCCGGCGTGCGCGGCGACAGGCGGTTTTCGTTGATCAGCATGGTCTGGTGCGCCAGCCATGCGGCCCAGGCCTGCTTGCCGATGTTGTTGAAGATGCGCTGGCCCAGCTCACCGGGGTAGGGCACGAAGTCCAGGCCCTCGGCATCGCGTTGTTCGTACTGGCAGAAGACGGTTCGGGGCATGGCACTCACTCGTGGTTGCGGGGTTTCGTGGATTTTCGTTTCGGTGCCTTGGTCGTGGCACCGTCGAGTAGTTTGCGGATCGGTGCCGGCAGGCCCAGCGCGGGCAGCTCGTCGGCGGCCACCCAGCGCAGCGTCGGTTCTTCCACGCGCAGGCCGTGCACCTGCCGCGACAGTACCTGCAGATGCAGCTTGTAGTGACTGAAGGTGTGCTGCAGCACTGGCAGCTCTTCGGCCTCTTCCAGCGAGCCGTCGACGTGCAGGTCGAACCAGTCCTGGAGCACGCTGCCGGCCTCGGCCTGTGGCAGCGTCCACAGCTGCGCCCAGATGCCGGTATCCGGCCGCTTCTGCAGCAGCACGCGCTGCTGGGCGTCGCGCAGCAGCAGCGCAACGGCCTCGCGCTCGGGCAGGGTCTTGCTGGGCTTGGGCGTGGGTAGTTCAGCGGTGCGGCCTTCGCGGCGTGCCACGCAGTCATCCTGCAGCGGGCAGATCACGCACGCCGGCTTGGCGCGGCTGCAGACCGTTGCACCCAGGTCCATCTGCGCCTGTGTGTAGTCGGCCATGCGCCCATCCGGCACCTGTGCCACATGCGCCTCGGCAATGGCCCATAGCTGCTTCTCGATCGCAGGCAGGCCCGGGAAGCCGTCGATGCCGTGGTAGCGGCAGAGCACGCGCTTGACGTTGCCGTCGAGGATCGCGAACGGATCGTTCCAGGCCTGGCTGAGGATCGCGCCGGCGGTACTGCGGCCTATGCCGGGCAGCGCGTGCAGCGCGTCGAAATCACGCGGCAGATCACCGTCGTGCAGTTCCACGCAGCGCTTGGCCGCGGCATGCAGGTTGCGCGCGCGGGCGTAGTAACCCAGCCCAGCCCACTGCGCCATGACCGCATCGTTGCTGGCCGCGGCGAGGTCAGGCAGGGTCGGGAAGTGTTGCAGGAACCGGTGGAAGTACGGGATGACCGTGGTCACCTGGGTCTGCTGCAGCATGATTTCCGACAGCCAGACCCGATAGGGGCTGCGCGGGTGCTGCCAGGGAAGGTCGTGGCGGCCGTGGTCGTCGAACCAGTGCAGCAGGCGGGCAACGAAGCTGTCTCTTTTGACCATCTCGGCGCTGGCGTGCGGCTGGCGTGGCATCGGCGTTCCGGAGGTGGGCAGCCACGCATGGGGTGGCTCTACCGGTTTCAGTAGAGCCACGCGATGCGTGGCTGCACGGTGTATCAGGCGCCCAGCGCCTCAGGCAGCAGGGCGTCGACGAAGGCTTCCGGATCGAACACGCGCAGGTCTTCCGGGCGCTCGCCGATGCCGGCAAAACGGATCGGAATGCCGAACTCGCGGGCCAGCGCGAACACCACACCGCCCTTGGCGGTGCCGTCCAGCTTGGTCACCACCAGGCCGGTAACGTTCACGGCGGCGTTGAACTGGCGCAGCTGCGACAGCGCGTTCTGGCCGGTGGTACCGTCGATCACCATCAGCACTTCGTGCGGTGCAGTGGGATCAATCTTGCCGAGCACGCGGCGGATCTTGCCCAGCTCATTCATCAGACCGGACTGGGTATGCAGGCGGCCGGCGGTGTCGGCGATCAGCACCGAAGTGCCGCGGGCCTTGCCGGCCTGCAGCGCGTCGAATGCCACCGAAGCGGCGTCGGCGTTCTGACCCTGCGCGACCACGGCCACGCCGTTGCGCTCGCCCCAGGCCTGCAGCTGGGCCACTGCAGCCGCGCGGAAGGTGTCACCGGCGGCAAGCATCAGGCTGTGGCCTTCGTCCTTGAAGCGCTTGGCCAGCTTGCCAATGGTGGTGGTCTTGCCGACGCCGTTGACGCCGACGGTCAGCACCACGAAGGGCTTGGCAGTGCGGTCGATCACCAGCGGCTTGGCCACCGGCTGCAGGATCGCGATCAGTTCGGCACGCAGCGCGGCCAGCAAAGCGTTGGCATCGACGAATTCACGCGCCTTCATGCGCTTGCGCAGGCCCTCCACCAGATCGGTGGTGGCGCCGACGCCGACGTCGGCAGTGATCAGTGCGGTTTCCAGCTCGTCCAGCAGGTCGTCGTCGAGCTTGGGATTGCGCGAGAACAGGCCGCCGAAGCTGCGCGCGATGACACTGTTGCGCAGGCGTTCGCGCCAGCCGGGCTTGCCGGCCGTGGCCGGCACGGCGTCGACAGAGGCTGCGGCAGGCAGATCGTCGGCGATCGGTGCCGGGGTCGGCGCAGGCGTGGGCTCCGGCAGCGGCGCAGGCACCGGCTCGATGGCCGGGGTCGCAACAGGGGCGACGTCGATCTGCGCGGTCGGGCTCGGAGCGGTGGGAGCCGGGACTGCCGGGACCACCGGCGCTGGAGCCACCGGGGAGGGCTCGACGGTTGCCGGTGCGACCGCTGCCGGGGGCGGCTCGACGGGGGCAGGTGCAGTTGGCGCAGCTGCCGGCGCCGGTTCCTTGTCCTCGACGGGCGCGGTCGACGGGAACGCCGCGGCCAGCTCTTCAGCCGAGTAGTGCTGGGTCTTGGGTGCCTCCGTTGCGGGGGCGTCCTGGGGCTTCTTGCGGCGGAAAAAACTGAGCATTGGCAAAAGGCGCTGAAATCAGAGGGATATGCTACCACTCGGGCCTGTCGGGCCGATGTGGACTCAAGGTCGCGGCCCATCGGCCGTTAACCGGTCCGGAGGGCTGCGCAGGGCGGCCCGGAGGCCGCCATGAACAATGTGATGGGAATCGCCCTCAGCGGAATGCGCGTGGCCCAGCAGGGCGTGCAGGTGGCCGCGCACAACGTGGCCAACCTGGCGACTCCCGATGCCCAGCGCCTGCAGCTGAAGCGTAGTGCGGTGGAGCAGGGCGGGGTGCAGGCCTCGGTGACCCCTGCCGGCGTCGATGCCGCCGCACCGCTGGGAGATCTGCTGGCAGCGAAAGCCGAAGTGGTGGCCTTCGCCGCCAATGCCACGGTGATCCGCCGCCAGGACCAGATGCTGGGCTCGCTGCTGGATCGCGAAGCCTGAACCCCCTCGGTCGGCGCCAACCGCCGCCCCTGGTAGGTGCCAACCTTGGTTGGCACGCTCGACTCGCCCCGGTAGGTGCCAACCTTGGTTGGCACGCTTTTCGAGCGTCAACCAAGGTTGCCGCCTACCCGGGCAAAAGTGCCAACCAAGGTTGGCATCTACCAGAGCAGCGCCGGGCCATGCCCGGCGACCACCGCCTCGATCAGGCCGACAACTCCAGCAGCAGCTTGTTCAGGCGTGCCACGTAGGCGCCCGGGTCCTTCAGGCTGTCGCCGGCGGCCAGCGCAGCCTGGTCGAACAGCACCCGGCCCAGGTCGTCGAAGCGTGCGCCATCGGCTTCCGCATCCAGCTTGGCGATCAGCGGATGACCTGGATTGATCTCCAGTACCGGCTTGCTGTCCGGCACCTTCTGCCCGCTGGCTTCCAGGATCTGGCGCATCTGCAGGCCCAGGTCCTGTTCGCCGATGGCCAGCACCGCCGGCGAATCGGTCAGGCGGTGCGAGACGCGCACTTCGGCCACGTCATCGCCCAGCACCGCCTTCAGGCGCTCGACGAGGCCCTGCTTGTCCTTTGCTGCCGCTTCCTGCTCCTGCTTGTCGGCTTCGCTTTCCAGCGCACCCAGGTCGAGGTCACCACGCGCGATGTCGACGAAGCCCTTGCCGTCGAAATCGGTCAGGTAGCCCATCAGCCACTCGTCGATGCGGTCGGTCAGCAGCAGCACTTCCACGCCCTTCTTGCGGAACACTTCCAGGTGCGGGCTGTTGCGCACCTGGCTATAGCTCTCGCCGGTCAGGTAATAGATCTTGTCCTGGCCTTCGGCCATTCGGCCAATATAATCGGCCAGCGACACGCTCTGCGCATCGCCGTCGCCACGGGTGGAGGCGAAGCGCAGCAGGCCGGCCACCTTCTCGCGGTTGTTGTAGTCCTCGGCCGGGCCTTCCTTCAGCACCTGGCCGAATTCCTTCCAGAACGTGGCGTACTGCTCCGGCTTGTCGGCGGCCAGCTTGTCCAGCATGTCCAGCGAGCGCTTGGTCAGCGCGGCCTTCATCGAATCGATGACCGGGCCGGACTGCAGGATCTCGCGCGAAACGTTCAGCGACAGATCATTGGAATCAACCACGCCCTTGATGAAGCGCAGGTACAGCGGCAGGAACTGCTCGGCCTGGTCCATCACGAACACGCGCTGCACATACAGCTTCAGGCCCTTGGGTGCATCGCGGTGATACAGGTCGAACGGCGCGCGGCCCGGCACGTACAGCAGCGAGGTGTACTCGAGCTTGCCTTCGACCTTGTTGTGGCTCCACGCCAGCGGGTCGCTGTGGTCGTGCGCCACGTGCTTGTAGAACTCGGTGTACTCGGCGTCGCTGATTTCAGTACGCGGACGGGTCCACAGCGCGCTGGCGCGGTTGACGGTCTCCCACTCGACGGCCGCGCCTTCTTCGCTGTCTTCCTTCGGCATCTGGATTGGCAGGCCGATATGGTCCGAGTACTTCTTGAGGATGCTGCGCAGGCGCCAACCGTCTGCGAAATCGTGCTCGCCGTCCTTCAGGTGCAGCACGATGCGGGTGCCGCGCTCGGCCTTGTCGACGGTGGCAACGTCGAAATCGCCTTCACCGCGGGAGGTCCAGCGCACACCTTCGCCTGCAGCCAGGCCGGCGCGGCGCGAGGTCACTTCGACTTCGTCGGCGACAATGAAGGCGCTGTAGAAGCCGACGCCGAACTGGCCGATCAGCTGCGAGTCCTTCTTCTGGTCGCCGGACAGCTGGCGCAGGAAGTCGCCGGTGCCGGACTTGGCGATGGTGCCGAGGTGGGCAATGGCTTCGGCGCGGCTCATGCCGATGCCGTTGTCTTCGATGGTGATGGTGTGGGCGGCGGGGTCGAAGCTGACGCGCACGCGCAGTTCGCTGTCGCCTTCCAGCAGGGCGGGCTGGGTCAGGGCCTCGAAGCGCAGCTTGTCGGCGGCGTCGGCGGCGTTGGAGACCAGCTCGCGCAGGAAGATCTCCTTGTTGGAGTACAGCGAGTGGATCATCAGCTGCAGCAGCTGCTTGACTTCGGTCTGGAAGCCAAGGGTTTCGGTCTGGGTGGTCTCGGTCATCGATAAGGCTCCGTGTGCAATGCCGCGCCAGCGCGTGCGGCCTCGCCAAGGGGTATGGCTGATTGTCCCGAAATCAAGGGGTTGGTCGGCCGGGCTGCGCCCGGCACCCGCTCAGTGCAACTGCAACTGCAACTGCCAAAGCCAGAGCCAGAGCCAGAGCCAGAGCCAGAGCCAGAGCCAGAGCGGCATTCCGTGGGATGGCGGGGCACTGTGGGTTCGCGGGGACGGCGCAAGTACGTCCATGTAGCCTTGGTCGCCGCATCCATGCGGCTCACACCCCGCGAACCCACAGTGCCCCGCCTCTGACAGGTTCACGCGGCTGTTGGTAGGTGTCGACCTTGGTCGACACATCTGTCAGATATCGATACATCAAATGGGGTCAGATCCGTTTTCCGCAGGAAAACGGATCTGACCCCAAGAGATGTTCCGACAGATCGCAGAAAACTGTCGAAGGCGGGGTGGGTCAGGTTGTGGGGGTGTCCGCGGCATGGATGCCGCGGCCAAGCCCCCATGGACGGGTTTACGGCTTCCCCCACAGCCTGACCCACCCCGCCTACCCACAGGAAACCAGCTTTTGCCGTTGCTCTGGCTGTTGCTTCGGCCGTTGCTTCGGCCTCTGCGGGTTCCGGGCGCCGCCCGGACGACTACAATCCCCTCCATGCTGAAATTCTCGAATACCTCCCGCCGGGGGCGCCAGTGAGCGGCCGTGGCGGCAATGACGGCCAGGTCCGCATCATCGGCGGTCGCTGGCGCAATACCCGCCTGCCGGTGCCGACCCTGCCGGGCCTGCGGCCCAGCAGCGACCGCGTGCGTGAGACCCTGTTCAACTGGCTGATGCCCAAGCTGGGCGGGGCACGCGTGCTGGACCTGTTCGCCGGCAGCGGCGCGCTGGGGCTGGAAGCCGTCTCGCGCGGTGCCGCGCACGCCACCCTGGTCGAGCGCGATGCGCAACTGGCGCGCAATCTGTCCGCTGCCGTGGCCAAACTGCAGGCAGGCGACAGCGTCACGGTCGCCCAGGCCGATGCGCTGCGCTGGCTGCAGGCCGCGCCCGCGCAGCAGGCCGATCTGGTCTTCATCGACCCGCCATTCGCCGATGGCCTGTGGCAGGACGTACTGGCCCAGCTGCCCCGGCACCTGACCACCGATGCCTGGCTGTACCTGGAGTCGCCGGCCGGCCACATGCCGGCGCTGCCGCCGGAATGGCTGCTGCACCGCGAGGGCAGTACCCGCGAGGTGCGCTTTGCCCTGTACCGCCGCGCCACTGCTACACTTTGACCTCATCTGAACATCTGCTACCGCCCATGACCGTGGCCAACCGCCGCATCGCCGTCTATCCCGGCACGTTCGACCCCATCACCAATGGTCATATCGACCTGGTGAGCCGGGCCGCGCCGCTGTTTGAAAAGGTCGTGGTGGGCGTGGCGCAGAGCCCCTCGAAGGGGCCGGCCCTGCCGCTGGAACAGCGCGTGCAGCTGGCGCGTGGCGCCCTGGGCCACCATAGCAACGTCGAGGTCATCGGCTTCGATACGCTACTGGCCCATTTTGTACGTTCGGTGCAGGGCGGTGTGCTGCTGCGCGGGCTGCGCGCGGTGTCCGACTTCGAGTACGAATTCCAGATGGCGAGCATGAACCGCCACCTGATTCCGGAGGTCGAGACCCTGTTCCTGACCCCGGCCGAGCAGCACAGCTTCATTTCGTCATCGCTGGTCCGCGAGATCGCGCGCCTGGGCGGCGACGTGTCCGGTTTCGTGCCGGCCGCGGTGCTGGAAGCCCTGCGCAAGGTCCGCGAAGCGAAGTCGGCGCAGTCGTAAGCCCCGCGGTACCCGCACCCCCTTTACGTACAACACCACGCACCATTCCGGGAGGAAACCCATGAACACCACCATGCGCGCGATGCTGATCGCTTCGTTGGCCCTGGCCTTCACCGCCTGCAAGAAGGAAGAGGCCGCTCCGGTCGACGAGGCCAAGCAGGCCCTGGTCGCTCCGGCCAAGGACGACGATGCAGGCTGGAAGAAGTACCTGCAGGAAGTGGCGATCCAGAACATGGGCAACATCACCAACAGCCCGTTCCTGTACTACCTCTCCCCGGAATCGGATCCGGACTTCCAGGCCAAGTACGAGCGCCAGACCGAAAGCGCGACCCAGGCCGTGGCCCGTGGCGTGCAGCCGGGCAACATGCTGGCCTTCGGTTCGTCGGCCTCGGGCAAGATGGCTGACATGATCCAGGCTGTCTTCAAGGACGTGTCGCCGGATTCGATGAAGGGCGTGCGCGTCGTCTTCATCGGCCAGTCGGCCGACAATGCCCGCGTGCAGGCTGCCATCCAGCCGACCGGTGCCGAGTACATTTTCGTCGAAGCCAAGTAATACCGAGCCATGGCGGCCATGCTCCGGCATGGCCCGGGCGGCGTCCTGCAAGGGCGCCGCTGATGACCTGACCGGCCCGCGCGCCCGCGTTGGCCGGTCCTTTGTCACAGGGCGCGGGCGAGGAGTATCGCCGTGTCGCTGAAAATCAACGAGCTCTGCGTCAACTGCGACGTATGCGAGCCGGCCTGCCCGAACCAGGCCATTGCGATGGGTGAAACCATCTACGTGATCGACCCTGCGCGCTGCACCGAATGCGTGGGTCATTTCGACGAGCCACAGTGCGTGGTCGTCTGCCCGGTCGAGTGCATCGACCCGGACCCGGAGATCGTGGAAACGGAAGACCAGCTGCTGGCCAAGCTGCGCCAGCTGCAGCACGATCACCCCGAACTCTACGCGGAGCCCCCATCCGAATGAAGACGCTGATCGTCCGCCCCTTGTTGCTGCTTGGCCTGCTGCTGAGCCCGATCGCCTGGGCCGACAGCCCGGTCCGGGCCGAGCGCCCCGATGGTGCGGCCATCGCCAGTGGCCACCGACTGGCCACCCAGGCCGGCATCGACATCCTGGCGCAGGGCGGCAACGCCTTCGACGCCGCAGTGGCGGTGTCGTCCACGCTGGCGGTGGTCGAGCCGATCAGCTCGGGCCTGGGCGGCGGCGGCTTCTTCCTGCTGCATGATGCGGCCACCGGCAAGGATGTGATGCTGGACGCGCGCGAGACCGCGCCGGCCGCTGCGACCCCGCAGGCCTACCTGGACAAGAAGGGCGACCTCGACCGTGACCGCTCGGTCAACGGGCCGTGGTCGGCTGGCATCCCCGGCCTGCCGGCGGCGCTGGTCGAGCTCTCGGCCAAGCACGGCAAGCTGCCGCTGTCGGCCTCGCTGCAACCGGCGATCCGCATCGCCCGCGAAGGCTTCCCGGTGTACGACCGCATGGCCAAGGGCTATGCCTCGCGCCGTGAAGTGATGGAACGCTACCCCGGCACGCGCGAGGTTTACCTGCGCAACGGCAAGCCGATCGCCACCGGCGACCTGTTCCAGCAGCCGGAGCTGGCGCAGACCCTGGAACGCCTCGCCGCTGACGGCTTCGATGGCTTCTACAAGGGCCAGACCGGCAAGCTGCTGCTGGCCGGCGTGAAACAGGCCGGTGGCAAGTGGACCGCCGAGGAGCTGTCGGGCTACCGCGTGAAGCTGCGCGAGCCGATCGTCTTCAACTACCGCGACTGGAAGATCACCACGGCGTCGCCGCCGTCTTCCGGCGGCATCGCGCTCGCGTCGATGCTGCAGATCCTGGAAGGCTGGGACCTGAAGTCGATGGATGAGGCCCACCGCACCCACCTGGTGGTGGAAGCGATGCGCCGTGCCTACCGTGACCGCACCTTCTTCCTCGGCGATCCGGACTTCGTGCAGATCCCGCAGAAGGTGCTGACCAGCAAGGATTACGCGCAGGGCCTGCGCGCCACCATCCATCCGGAGAAGGCCACGCCCAGCGACCTGCTGTCGGGCAACCCGACCCCGCTGGAGGACGACGAGACCACCCATTTCTCGATCATCGACCGCGACGGCAACCGGGTTGGCGCCACCCAGACCGTCAACCTGCTGTACGGCTCGGGCCTGATTCCGAAGGGCACCGGCGTGCTGCTGAACAACGAGATGGACGACTTCGCGCTCAAGCCGGGTACGCCCAACGCGTTCGGCGTGATGGGCTATGAGGCCAATGCGCCGAAGCCGGGCAAGCGCATGCTCAGCTCGATGACGCCGACCTTCATGGAAAATGCCGACAAGGTGGTGGTACTGGGCACGCCGGGCGGCAGCCGCATCATCACCATGGTGCTGCTGGGCATCCTCGGCTACGACGCCGGCCTGGACGCGCAGCAGGTCGCCGCGCTGCCGCGCTACCACCACCAGTGGCTGCCGGACCTGATCGAAGCCGAGAACGATGCGTTCGACGCCGGCACGGTGAAGCAGTTGCAGGCGATGGGCCACAAGATCGACCTGCCGGGCGATGTCGCCGCCGGCGGCCGCGGTTCCAGCCACGTCTGGGGCAACCTGCAGACCGTGGAATGGGACCGCAAAGCGAACAAACTGTTCGGTGGCAGCGACCCGCGCAACCCGGTGGGCAGTGCCCAGGTTGTACCGGCGCATTGATGCTCCGGCAGCGCCGGGCCATGCCCGGCGTACGGAGGGCCTGGAGACCCCGCCAACCGGCGGGGTTTTCCGTTTCGAATCTAGCGATTATTTAACGAGCCGACGCCGATAATTGGCGCATGAAACTCTGGTCGATTCGTGGAAACTCGCAGCGCCTTGATGGCGGTGCGATGTTTGGTAACGCGCCGCGCGCGTTGTGGGAAAAATGGGCGGCACCGGACGAGCTCAATCGCATCGAGCTGGCCTGCCGTGCGCTGCTTGCCAGCCCTCTGGAAGGCAAGACGGTGCTGTTTGAAACCGGTATTGGTGCCTTCTTCGATCCACGCATGCGCGAACGCTACGGCGTGCAGGAAAGCCAGCACGTGCTGATTGATTCGCTGCGCGAAGCCGGTTTCGAGCACGAGGATATCGACGTGGTGGTGCTCAGTCACCTGCACTTCGATCACGCCGGGGGCCTGCTCGCGGCCTGGAGCGAAGGGCGTGAGCCGGAGCTGCTGTTCCCCAACGCGACCTACGTGGTCGGTGCGCAGCACTGGCAGCGTGCACTGCAGCCGCACCCGCGCGACCGTGCCAGCTTCATTCCGGAACTGCCGGGCCTGCTGCAGGCCAGTGGCCGTCTGGAAGTGGTGGACGGCGAATATTCGAAGGCGTTGGGGCGCACTGTGCGTTTCAGCTACAGCGATGGCCACACGCCGGGGCTGATGCTGGCCGAAATTGTCGGCCACGCGCGTGCCGATGAATCACCGAAGGGCGGCGTAGTGTTCTGTGCCGATCTGATCCCGGGCCGCTCGTGGGTGCACGTGCCGATCACCATGGGCTACGACCGCAATGCCGAGTTGCTGATCGACGAGAAACGGCAGTTCCTCGAAGACAAGCTGGCGCGCAATGTGCATCTGTTCTTCACCCACGACCCGCAGGTGGCGCTGGCGCAGCTGGGCCGCGATGACAAGGGTCGTTTCGTAACCCTGCACGAGCAGGGCGAGCTGAAGGCGCGCGCCCTGGGGTAAATGTAGAGCCGAGCATGAGCTATGCCGGTCGTCCTGACCGACACCCTGCGGGTCGTCGCGAGCGACGTTGGCAGCGGCTCCTGCCGCTGCCTTCGGCTCTACAGCAGGAGTCAGCCGCTACGACGCCTTCAGGCAGCTGCTCATGAAGGTCTTGCGTGCATCACCGGCCAGCTTCTTCGTGCCCGCATCGGCGTTGCACTTGCGCATGCGTTCCTGCGGTGTGGTCGCGGCCTTGCTGTCGGTAGCGTGGCCGCTGAGGCAGGAGCTCTGCGCGGTCTTGTAGGCGTCGCCCTTGAGCCCCTTGTTCTTGGCCGAGCAGTCGGCCATGCGTTGCTGCTGCGGAGTGGTGGCATTGGCAGCCAAGGGGAGGCCGACCAGCAGGACGGCGGCCAGCAGGAAAGAGGCTTTCATCGAGAGCTCCAAGGGTGGCGGGTGCGCGGAGCATTCGCTTCCCGGCGCCAAGAGCACGTGAAGAATCGCAACGCGGCCGCGACGCGCCGCGCTGTTGAGGTCAGAACCCTTTCGGCACGAAAGGGCTCTGACCCCGCTGGCATTCAGCCGACGCGGGTACCGAAGATGCGATCACCGGCATCGCCCAGGCCGGGCAGGATGTAGCCCTTGTCGTTGAGCTGGGCATCGATGGCCGCGGTGTAGATCTCCACGTCCGGGTGCACGGCCTTGACCGCCTCGATGCCTTCCGGCGCCGCGACCAGGAAGATGCCCTTGATGCGGCGGGCACCGGCACGCTTGAGCATGTCGATGGTGGCGATCAGGGTGCCGCCGGTAGCCAGCATCGGATCCAGGATCAGCGCATCGCGTTCTTCCAGGCGACCGGTCAGGCGCTCGAAGTAGGGCACCGGCTGCAGGGTTTCCTCATCGCGCTGCAGTCCGACCACGCTGACGCGGGCGGCCGGGATCAGCGACAGCACGCCGCTGAGCATGCCCAGGCCGGCGCGCAGGATCGGCACCACGGTGATCTTGGCCCCGGCAATGCGCTGTACGGTGACCGGGCCGGCCCAGCCGGGGAGGGTGTGCGGCTCGGTCTCGAGGTCGGCGGTGGCCTCGTAGGCCAGCAGCGTGCCCAGCTCGTTGGCCAGTTCGCGGAAATCCTTGGTGCTGAGCGCGGCGTTGCGCATCAGGCCGATCTTGTGCTGCACCAGCGGGTGGCGCACTTCGACGATCTTCATGGTCGGGAAGGGGGAAAAGGAGAGAGGACGCCATTTTGCCGGATCGGCGGGCCGAACCCAAACCTGGCCCGGAGCAGCCTTACATGAAATGTGCAGGCGCATGTCACGGCCATGCAACCTTGCGGACATACCGTGCAGACCCATTCTTAACAGGAATGGGGATTCCCAGTGCATATCAAGACTCCGTTGGCCGTTGCCATCACCCTGACCCTGGCGATGGGGGCCGCAGCTCCGCTGCAGGCGGCCGGGCAGCAGGCGGTTGCCGCCACCGGCGCCGTGGCCGCTGAGGCGGTCGATCTGGACCGCATCGAAGTGCGCGCCCAGCTCGAATCACAGATCCGCGCCGTTGACCTGAAGCGCAGCAGTGATGCGATCGAAGATGCCGTGTCCTCCGATGCACTGGGCCAGTACCCGGACAAGAATGTCGCCGAATCGCTGCAGCGCCTGCCGGGCATCAGCGTGACCCGCGACCAGGGCGAAGGGCGCTTCGTGGTCATCCGCGGCCTGGACGCCAACCTCAACAGCGTCAGCGTGGACGGCATTGCCGTCGGTACGCCGGAAGATTCCAGTCGTGCCGCACCGCTGGATGTGATTCCATCCGATTCCACCGAGCGCCTGCGCGTAGTGAAGTCGCCGACCCCGGACATGCCGGGTGATGCCATCGGCGGCGCCGTGCTTGTGGAGTCGGCCTCGGCCTTCGACCGCGACGGTCGCAGCCTGCGTGGCAAGATCGAAGGCAGCCACCAGCAGCTGTCCGGCGAGACCAGTCCCAAGGCCGCCTTCAACTACAGCGAAGTGTTCAACGACACCTTCGGTGTGGCGCTGGGCGTGAACTACCAGAAGCGCAAGTTCGAGTCGGACAACACCGAAGTGGAGTATGACGGCGAGGACAACGCCGTCCCCGGCGATGTCACCGCGATCAACCTGCAGCATCGCAAGTACGAGATCGAGCGCAAGCGCATCGGTGCCAACCTCAACCTCGACTGGCGCCCGAATGAAGACAGCAAATACTACCTGCGCACGCTGTACAGCCAGTTCGACGATGCGGAGACCCGCCAGCGCGTGATCTTCAACTTCGACGACGCGAAGATGGTCAAGACCGGCACCGACCAGTATCGGCTGGATGGCATGCCGAAGGATTCCATCGACAAGCGCATGCGCTACCGCACCAAGAAGGAAAACACCTTCGCGGCAAGTCTCGGTGGCGAGAACAAGCTGACCAACGCCGTGGTCGATTACCGGATCGGCTACACCCGCACCGAAGAGCGGGTGAACGACGAGATGGAGGCCCGTTTCAAGCTTGATGGCAAGGCCTTCAATGGCATCCTGGACCAGCGTAGCCGCCTGCCCAGCTACAGCTTCGACAACCCGCAGTGGCTGGACAATGGCAACTACGCGTTCGACCGCTTCGTGCTCTCGCCCAAGCAGGTCAACGACAAGGAACACAGCGCGCAGGTCAACGTGCGCTTCGACGGCGACAGCAGCAGCATCAAGTTCGGCCTGCTGGGCCGCTGGCGCGACCGCGACGTGAATGTGGACGAGCGCGAGCTGCGCGTCGGCCCGAAGGTGGCGCTGTCGAGCTGGACAACCTCCTCGCCGGAACACCGCCACGGCAACCTGGGTGACGGCATGGATTCGGCCGCGATGCGTGCCTTCTGGGCGGCCAATGGTGGCCAGTACAGCGCTCGCCCGCAGGATGTCGGTGGCAACGCGATGACATCGCTGGAAGAGGACTACGTGGCCAGCGAAGACATCTTCGCCAGCTATGCCATGGGCACCTGGGACGTGGGTGCACTGCGCATCATCGGCGGTGTGCGCGTGGAAAACACCCAGTTCAAGGCAACCGGCAACCAGGTGGACGTGGCCGCCAACGGGCGCAGCTTCACGGTTACCCCGCGCGTGGCCAACAGCAGCTACACCAACGTGCTGCCGGGCCTGCACCTGCGCTACGACGCGGCCGATGACTGGGTACTGCGCGCCTCGGCCAACAAGACCGTATCGCGTCCTTCCTTCGGCGATGTCTCGCCACGCGTGGGCTACAGCCGCGGCGACGAGGAAGTGCGCCTGGGTAATCCGGAACTGGATCCGTACGAGTCGAAGAACATCGACCTGTCGGTGGAGAAGTACATCGGCAGCACCGGTATCGTTTCACTTGGCCTGTTCCACAAGTCGATCGATGGCTACATCGTGCAAACGGTGCGGACCAATGATCCCGCTTATGGCGGCTTCGACGTGACCCAGCCGATCAATGGCCGCAAGGCCACCGTGCGCGGTGCGGAATTCAACTGGCAGCAGCAGCTGGCTTTCCTGCCAGCCGGCCTGGACGGCCTGCTGGTCGGCGCCAGCGGTACCTGGCTGGATACCAGGTTCGATGCCGGCATCAAGGACCGCGCCGGGGAGGATTTCACCCTGCCGCGCGCCTCCAAGCATGTCTACAGCGCCCACATCGGCTATGAAAAGTATGGTGTCAGTACGCGGCTGGCGGCGGTGTACCGCAGCGAGTACCTGGACAGCATCGGCAAGGGCCGCGCATTCGACATCTACGTTGCACCCAACACCCAGCTCGATTTCTCGCTGGACTACAAGTTCACCCCGCGTGTGAGCATGTACTTCGAGGCGCAGAACCTGCTGGACAAGCCGCTGGAGCTGTACCAGGGGACGCGCTCGCGCACCCTGCAGATGGAAGAGTACGGCCGTACCTATGCGCTGGGCCTGAAGGTGGCGCTGTGATGGGGCGCCGCATTCCGGTCCTTGCCGCGGCATTGGCGGCTGCTCTGCTGGCAGGCTGCACGCCTGCCACCGGCAATGATCCGGCCGTGGCCGCCCCAGCAGCGAAGCCCGCGGCACAGCGGGCGGTGGCGACCATCGCCGAGGCATTTGTCACTCCACTGACCCCGGCCGACAACATCGATTCGCCGGCGGCGTGGCGTGCGCCGGATGGCAAGCTGTGGCTGATTGCCACCGCCAAGGCCACCGACAAGCTGGTGGTCTACGATGGCAGCACCGGCCAGCACCTGCGTGACGTTGGCAGCAGCGGCACCGGGCCAGGGCAGTTCGATCGCCCAAACGGCATTGCAGTGACCGACGACCTGCTGTGGATCGTGGAGCGCGACAATCATCGTGTGCAGGTGCTGAGCCTGCCGGACTTCACCCCGCTGGCAACATTCGCTGCCGAGGATCTGCGCAAGCCGTACGGGTTGTGGGTCGACCGCCGTGCCGATGGCTACAGCGTCTACGTCACCGACTCCTGGGACAACGGCGAGGATGCGCAGGGCCGTGACATCCTGCCGCCGCTGGCCGAGCTGGACAAACGCGTGCGCCAGTACCACGTGACCCGCGACGGTGCCAGGGTCGAAGCGAAGCGCGTGGCGGACATCGGGGATACCAGCGAGGCTGGCGCACTGCGTGTGGTGGAATCGATCTGGGGCGATCCGGAGAACGATCGCCTGTTGATCGCTGAAGAGGATGAAAGCTACGCCAGCGAGTTCAAGGTCTACACCCTGGCCGGGCGTTTCACCGGCACCACCTTCGGCCGCGATGTGTTCAAGGCGCAGGCTGAAGGCGTGACCCTGCGCACCTGTGGCAAGGACGGCTGGTGGATCACCACCGAACAGGGCAAACAGCGCAGCGTGTTCCATCTGTTCGACCGGCATACGCTGAAGCCGGTGGGTGCGTTCCAGGGCAATACGGTGGCCAACACCGATGGCATCTGGTTGATGCAGCGGGCCAGCCCACGCTTCCCGCACGGTGCGCTGTATGCGGTGCATGACGACCAGGGCGTGGTGGCCTTCGACTGGGAGAGCATCGCCAAGCAGCTCGCGCTGCCGCTGGAGTGTGGCGCATGAGCGGCCAGTGCGTGGTGCGTTCGCTGGTGCTTGGCCTGCTGCTGGTATTGCCGTCGCTGGTGTCTGCGGCGGCCGAGCCGAACACCCAGCTGCCGGCAGGCAGCCGCTACTACGCAGCATCCACGGTGCCGGATCGCATCGTGGCATCGCCCGCGGCCGATCCCGGCCATGGCTTTGCCGTGGCCTGGCGTACTGATGGCAGCGTGCAGGCGCCGCTGCTGGAGATTGCCGTGGCCGGTGACTCACCGGCCATTGAGGGGGTCCGCCAGGTGCGTGCGACGACCCGCGCACTGCAGACCGAGAACGGGCTGTCGCATCATCACCGCGCGGACATCAGCGGCCTGCAGCCGGATACCCGGTACGTCTACCGCGTGCAGGGCAATGGCAGCTGGAGCGCCTGGAACCAGCTGCGTACGCTGGCCGCCGCCGACCAGCCGTTGACGCTGCTGTACTTCGGCGATACCCAGAACAAGAACGTCAGCCATGTCAGCCGCGTGATCCGTGCCGCGCAGAAGGCCGCACCGGAGGCACGCATGAGCCTGTTCGCCGGTGACCTGGTCAGCGGCGGCGACAACATGGATGACAGCGAGTGGGGCGAGTGGTTCGCTGCCGTCGGCTGGCTGGCGCAGGAAACACTGGTGGCGCCGGCGATAGGCAACCACGAGTACTTCGAGGAATTCGAGGACACCCCGCAGGAACGCCGCGTGCTGGGCAAGCATTGGCCGGTGACGTTCGCGCTGCCGGGCAATGGCGCCACCGCCGCGCAGCAGACCAGCTACTGGTTCGATGCACAGGGCGTGCGCGTGGCCGTGGTTGATGGTACTTCGGCACTCGACCTTGGCACGGCCAAGGCGCAGGCGAAGTGGCTGGACAAGGTGCTGACCGGCAATCCGCAGCCATGGACCATCGTGCTGCTGCACCAGCCGTTCTATTCGCCGCGCGAAGGCCGCGAGAACGCCGCGCTGCGTGATGTGCTGTTGCCGGTGGTGCGCCGCCACAACGTGGACCTGGTGCTGCAGGGCCACGATCACACCTACGGCCGTCGCGGTGAAGGGCAGGGCGCCACGCCTCAGTACGTGGTGACCGTGGCCGGGCCCAAGCAGTACCGCCTTTCCGGCGAAGCACGCAGAACGATGGATCCGGTGGCCGAAGACACCCAGCTGTTCCAGGTGCTGCGCATCGATCCGCAGCAACTGCGTTACGAGGCGCGCACGGTGACCGGTCGCCTGTACGACGCGTTTGAACTGCGTCGTGATGCCAAGGGCGGCAAGCAGCGGCTGGAGCAGCGCGAGGGCCGCATCACTTCGCGTGAATGCCCCCGTGCGCAGACTGCCAAAGGTCGCGCAGACCGTTGTTGGGAGTGAGAGGAAACGCCATGACGACACGTCGTATCGTCCCGATGGCCGCCATCGGCGGTGCACTGCTGATTCTGGCCGGTGCGGTTGCTGCTGCCGACGCGGTGCTGCATCCGTTCCTGGTCGCGCAGCCGAAGCAGGCCCCGCTGGAGGTGAACCTGGCGGTGGAGATCCCCGCTGGCAGCTTCACCAAATACGAGATCAAGGAAGACGGTCTGGTGCATGTGGACCGCTTCCAGTCGATGCCGGTGGCCTATCCGGCCAACTACGGCTCGATGCCGCGCACGCTGGCCGGTGACAACGATCCCCTGGATGCGCTGGTGTTGACCCGTGAACCACTGCATCCGGGCGTGATCGTGCGCTTCCGGCCGATCGGCTACCTGAAGATGATCGACGGCGGCGAGCATGACGAGAAGATCATCGGCGTGCCCACCGACAAGGTCGACCCGACCTACGCCAACATCCGCGACCTGAAGGATCTGCCGGAAGTCGAGCGGCAGCGCATCGAGGCGTTCTTCCGGGTCTACAAGGACCTGCCGACAGGCCGCAATCCGGTGCAGCTCAACGGCTGGGGCGATGCCGCCGAAGCGCGTGTGCTGATCAGCGAGGCGATGCAGCGTTTCGAGAGGTAGATCCACGCCATGCGTGGATTCAGCCTCGCAGTGTTTCCAGCAGGCACTCGGCATCCAGGCGGTTGCCAAGCACCTGCGCAACCGCCTGCACCGCGGCTTCCTCGTGCACGGCACGGATGCCCCCATCGTCATCATCGTCGTAGAGGTCGTCGCCGGCCTCCAGATACACGGTGCCGGCCGCCGCCAGAGCCGCCATCAGAGTGGGGACGTCGGCAACAATCTCGCCGGCATCCAGCAGGCCAGCACCGTGATGACTGAACAGCACGCGGCCGTCGTCCAGGTCGAGGATGAAGGGATCGGCGCCGCGGTCGGCAATCACCAGCCAGTTCGATGGCCAATCGTCGATGGGCTCGCCACTGATGCCGTGCCAGCGATAGCCGGCCTGGTGGCTCCACAGGCGCTGCAGCGGCGGTATCCAGACATCAAGGCCAGGGATGGTGATACCGGCTGCACCCACCTTGGCACTGATCTCATCGCCCAGCGGTCCGACCTGCGCGTAGAAGCGCGCCAGCACTGGGGGTAACGGGAATGGGCCCTGCCAGTCACCTTCGCGCTGGGCATGCAGCAGCCCGAAGCGGGCAAATGAGGTGTGCAGATCATTCATGGCAGGGTCCAGCGGGCAGCGGCCCGGCAGCCTAGCAGACGCGCTTCGCCTGCAATGCCTTCACCGCGGCTGGCTATCATGACCGCCTTCCATAACGAAGGCGGTGCATGTGTCGGTAGCGTTGCTATGGTTCCGCCGTGATCTGCGGCTGCAGGACAATCCTGCCCTGCAGGCCGCGCTGGACGCCGGTCACGAGGTGGTACCGGTCTACATCCACGCGCCGCACGAGGAAGGCGAGTGGGTACCCGGTGCGGCCTCGGATGCGTGGCGCCACCGTTCACTGGGCGCATTGGACGCCGACCTGCGCGCGCGCGGTTCCTCACTGGTGCTGTGCGCCGGTGACAGCCTGCCGACCTTGCAGGCGTTGATCCAGCAGACTGGCGCCGAAGCGGTGTACTGGAACCGCAAGTATGAACCCGCCACCCAGCCACGCGACGCCACCATCAAGCGCACGCTGCGCGAGCAGGGCATCGACGCACAGAGCTGCAATGGCAGCCTGCTGTTCGAGCCGTGGGATATCGCCACCCAGCAGGGCCAGCCGTACAAAGTATTCACGCCGTACTGGCGCAACGTGCTCAGCCACTGGTGCCTGCCCGCGCTGCAGGCCGCACCGAAGGCGCTGACGGCACATTCGGTCGACAGCCTCGGGCTGGAGGAGTTGCGGCTCGCGCCCACGCTGGACTGGGACACCGGCTTCTGGGAGCACTGGCAGCCGGGCGAAGCCGGTGCGCTGGAGGCGTTGTCCGTGTTCGAGGACGGCGCGTTGCGCGGTTACCGCGAGCAGCGTGACCTGCCGGATCGCGTGGGCACCTCGCGAATGTCGCCGCACCTGCATTTCGGCGAGATCGCACCGTGGCGCATCGCCCACGCGCTGGAAGGGCTGCGCAGTGCGGGCACCGACGCCGATATCGATGGTTACCTGCGCCAGCTGGGCTGGCGTGATTTTGCCTATCACCTGCTGCACCACTTCCCGAAGACGCCCACAGACAACCTCAACCCGCGCTTTGACCGTTTCCCGTGGTCCACGCCCAGTGCCGCGCAGCTGCACGACTGGCAGCGCGGCAACACTGGCGTCCCGATCGTCGATGCGGGCCTGCGCGAGCTGTGGCATACCGGCTACATGCACAACCGGGTGCGCATGATCGTTGCCAGTTACCTGTGCAAGCATCTGCGTGCGCACTGGCTGCACGGTGCGCGCTGGTTCTGGGACACCCTGGTCGACGCGGACCTGGCCAACAACACGATGGGCTGGCAATGGGTGGCCGGAACCGGTGCCGACGCAGCGCCGTACTTCCGGGTATTCAATCCAGTCACCCAGGCCGAGAAGTTCGATCCGCAGGCCCGCTACATCAGCCGCTGGGTGCCCGAGCTGGCAGCATTGCCGGTGAAAGCGCGCTTCGCGCCCTGGCAGCATCCGTTGCTGCTGGCCGCACATGCCCCGGACTATCCGCGCACGCCGCTGGTGGATCTGGCCGCGGGCCGGGATGCAGCGTTGGCCGCCTACCGTCAGTCGGGGGCAGGGTAAAGCGCTCCTTGGTCGATCCAGTCAGTTAGCTGAACGCGGCCCTGTCGGCGTGCGGGATCATCATTCCGGCATCGCATTGGGCTGTTTATTCTCTTTGCGCCCGCAAGCCGCCGGCCCGACCGGAAACCAAGGAGAACCCCATGATCCGCAACACCACCCGCAACGTCGCACTGGCCCTGATGAGTGCGGCCGTCCTGTCGGCCTGCGCCACTGGCGGCTCCTATGTGCAGAGTGACCAGTACGGCAACCCGACCGAGCAGCAGAACCGCACCGGCCGCAACGCGCTGATCGGTACCGCCATCGGCGTGGCCGCCGGCCTGCTGACCGGTGACAGCGCCACGGAGCGTCGTCAGCACGCGCTGATCGGCGCCGGCATCGGCGCGCTCAGCGGCGCGGCCGTCGGCCAGTACCAGGACCGCCAGGAACGCGCACTGCGCGAGCGCACCGCCAACACCGGCATCGATGTGCAGCGCCAGGGCGACAACATCATGCTGAACCTGCCGGACGGCATCACCTTCGACTTCGGCAAGGCGACCCTGAAGCCGCAGTTCTACGGCTCGCTCAACGGTGTTGCAGGTACCCTGCGTGACTACAACCAGACCATGATCGAAGTGGTTGGCCACACCGACAGCATCGGCAGCGACGCAGTGAACAACCGTCTGTCCAAGGAACGTGCCGACTCGGTCGCGCAGTATCTGGTTGGCCAGGGTGTGCAGAGCGTGCGCATCGAAACCCTGGGCGCTGGCAAGTCGTACCCGATTGCCGACAACAGCACCGATGCCGGCCGCGCCAAGAACCGCCGCGTCGAAATCCGCGTGATTCCGCTCAAGCAGTAACGCTACGCGTTATTGCTTGAGCCGGTCCGGCCATCGGCCGGAACGAAAATGCCGCCCTTGCAGGCGGCATTTTTGTGGGTGCCGAGCTTGCTCGGCAAGCCGATAGCGTTCCCGGTCGCGGCTGTTCCAATGGCGCCGACCAAGGTCGGCATCTACCAGGAAATTGGCGCGCGGCATCGTTGTGGACTACGCCGCCGAAGCCGCGACCTTTTCCAGGATCCGCTTGCCGCTGATTTCCAACGCAGCGTCTTCCTTTTCCTTCTGCTGCTGCGCCAGCTTCGCGCCCGGGCACTGCGCCAGCATGTAATTGGCGTCGAAGTTGAGCTTCTCGACCAGGAAGTCGACGAATGCACGTACCTTCGGCGAGACCAGGCGGCCGCCGGCGAACACGGCATTGAAGTCCACCTCCGGTCCGGTCCAGCCAGCCAGAACGCGGCGCACCATGCCTGATTCGACGAACGGCTTGGCCATCACATCGCCGGTCAACAGCAGGCCTTCGCCACACACCAGCGCACCATTGAGCGCGGACATGTCGTTGGCGGTCATCAATGGGGTGACCGGGAAGTCACGCAACTCGCCGCCATTCTCGCCCAGCTGCCAAGTGAAGCGCGGCGAGTTGCCGGTGTGGTACGGCTTGCGCATCGCCAGGATACGATGGAACTGCAGCTCTTCCGGATGCAGCGGCTCACCATAGCGTTCGATGTAGGCCGGGCTGGCGAACACCTGCGTGCGCAGGCTGCCGAGCTTGCGTGCCACCAGGTTGGAATCGGGCAGGGCACCCACGCGCAGAGCCAGATCGGCTTCGCCGGCAATCAGGTCCAGCTTCTCATTGCCCATATGCATGTCGAGGCGGATCTCTGGATACTGCGCATGGAACTGGCCCAGCAGCGGCGCAATCCAGGTGATGCCGATCGAATAGGGCACGGTGAAGCGCAGCCAACCGCGTGGGCCGGACTGCAGCTGGCTGACCGCGCTTTCGGCTTCTTCCAGTTCGCGCGCGATGCGCTGGCAGTGCTCGTGGTAGATCGAGCCGGCTTCGGTAAGGCCAAGGCGGCGCGTGGTCCGGTGCAGCAGGCGCGCACCCAGGCGCGTCTCCAGTTCCTGCACCTTGCGGCTGACCGTGGTCTTGGGCAGGCCGAGCGATTTGGCAGCGGCAATGAAACTGCCTTGCTCGACCACTTTGACGAAGATCAGCGTCTCGTTGAGATCGTGGGACATGGTCTGGGATCCTGGACGTCGGGGATGGGACAATCGTGACAGAACGATTGGACCGGGAGCGGGATGATTATTCCCCTTAATCAGGACTAATCAAGTAAAGGTTTGAGGTCTATCGTGGCGCCATTCGTTATTTGGAGCCCGTCCGCCATGAGCCTGCGCAACATTCTTGCCCGTCTCCGGAACGCCGACCAGAGCACCCTGGACCTGGCAATGACCGTTGAAGTCCGCCCGAGTTCCTTGGTGCACAAGGACTTCCGTGAGTTTACCGCGCCCATGCGTCAGCAGCGTGGCGGTGCCATCCGCCTGGTTCCCCACAAGGGCGACCGACTGCGCCGAATTGGGACTATCCCGGATTTGGGAGGAAATGTCCCGTGAATGGGATGTTGACGCCCGAAGTTCTGGTTCTCGGCGGCACCGGTGCCGTGGGGCAGGGCGTGGTTGGCGCATTGCTGGAAGCCGGCAGCCCGGTGCTGGTGGTCGGTCGCGATCCGGGCCGGCTGGCAGCGCTGCATGAGCAGTTCGCCGATGAGCCAGGCCTGGAAACGCTGCTCGGCTCGCTCAGCGACGATGGTTCGGCGCGTGCGTTGGCCGAGCGGGTCGCGCAGCGCCCACGGCCGCTGGCCGCTGTGATCGCGGCCATGGGCGGTCCCTACCGCCGCGGTCGCGTGGTCGATCGCAATGGCAATGAACTGCTCGGCGCGCTGCAGGCTGACCTGATGCCGCACGTGCACGCGGTGCGCCACCTGCTGCCGTTGCTGCAGGACAACGTGCACGCACGTCGCTACGTGATGATCGGCAGCCCGGCCGCCGTCAAGCCGTGGGCCGGTTACGGCGAAAGCTCGATCACGGCTGCCGCGATGCGCATGTACGCGCAGGTGGTGCACCAGGAAGCGCAGGCGATCGGCGTGCGCGCGCAGATGCTGGAAGTCTGCAGCCCGGTGTGTACCCCGGCCAACGCGGCCAATGCCTGCATCGAGTGGCCGAGCTCGCTGCTGGTCGGCCGTCGCGTGGTCTCGCTGCTGGATGGATGCCGCGACAACCGCGCCGTCGTCCGTTGTGACAGCAGTGATGCCGAGCTGCCGCGTGGCCTGCTGCACCTGGAAATTCCACCTTTGTGGCGCGATACCGCCGGCGTTGCTTGACCTCGACCTTGGTTGAGGTCGCAGGATACGCCGCCCGTTTTTGCAACACGTTCTCATCTAGCTGTACCACCCCTCCGTACGGATGCATGCCATGACTTCCCCCAATACCACCCCACATCGTTTCGGCCATCGCATCGCGATGGTCGGCGTGTCGATCCTCGCCGCAGCCGTGCTTGCGGCCTGCAGCGGCGGCCACGCCGAAGAAGCGGGCGCACCGCCGCCGCCGCAGGTCAGTGCCGCGCCGGTCCTGGTCAAGCAGGTCAGCCAGTGGGACGAGTTCAGCGGCCGCGTCGAGGCGGTGCAGAGCGTTGAACTTCGCCCGCGCGTGTCCGGCTACATCGACAAGGTCAACTACGTCGAAGGCCAGGAAGTGAAGAAGGGCGAAGTGCTCTTCACCATCGACGCGCGCAGCTACCAGGCCGAGTACGATCGCGCTGCTGCCGAACTGGCCCGCGCCCGCACCCAGGCGACGTTGGCCCGCAGCGAATCGGAGCGTGCCAAGCGGCTGTCCGAGCAGCAGGCCATTTCCACCGAGACGGCCGAGCAGCGTCGTGCTGCGGCCGACCAGTCCGGTGCGGCCGTGCAGGCGGCGCAGGCGGCGGTGGATGCCGCCCGCCTCAACCTGGAGTTCACCAAGGTGCGGGCCCCGATCGACGGCCGTGCCGGCCGCGCGATGGTCACCGCTGGCAACCTGGTCACTGCGGGCGACAGCGCCAGCGTGCTGACCACCCTGGTGTCGCTGGATACCGTGTTCGTCTACTTCGATGCCGACGAAAGCACCTTCCTGCGCTACGCACAGATGGCACGCAAGGGCGAACGCCCGAGCGAGCGTGACAGCGATCTGCCGGTGAAGGTCGGCCTGTCCGGCGAAGAGGGCTACCCGCATTCGGGCAAGGTCGACTTCCTCGACAACCAGGTGGCCCGCAGCACCGGCACCATCCGTGTCCGTGCACTGCTGGACAATGCCGACCGCCAGTTCACCCCGGGCCTGTTCGCCCGTGTGCAGCTGCTCGGCAGCGGCCAGTTCCAGGCCCTGCTGATCGACGACAAGGCGGTACTGACCGACCAGGATCGCAAGTACGTCTACGTGGTCGACAAGGATGGCAAGGCCCAGCGCCGTGACATCCAGCTCGGCCGCACCGCCGACGGCCTGCGCATTGTCGAACACGGCCTGGCCGCCGGCGACAAGGTGATCATCGACGGCGTGCAGAAGGTCTTCATGCCGGGCATGCCGGTGCAGGCCAAGGCCGTGGCGATGCAGCCGCAGGCTGCGCCGCCGGCACCGGGTCGCGATGCCACCGCTGCACTGAACCACTGAACCGCGTCCCCGCTTAGCTGCCGGCGCCAGCGGCAGCCTTCCCTGCCTTCGTCATATCGGCGAGGGGCAGGGTGGCTGTTGCCCGCCGAACGCCTTTTCCAGGAATTCCTCCATGGACTTTTCCCGTTTCTTCATCGACAGGCCGATCTTCGCGGCGGTGCTGTCGATCGTGATCTTCGCCGCAGGCCTGATCACAATTCCCATCCTGCCGATCAGCGAGTACCCGGAAGTGGTCCCGCCGTCGGTGGTGGTGCGCACGGTGTATCCGGGCGCCAACCCCAAGGTCATTGCCGAGACCGTCGCCACGCCGCTTGAAGAAGCAATCAACGGCGTCGAAGGCATGATGTACCTGAAGTCGGTTGCCGGTTCCGACGGCGTGCTGCAGATGACCGTCACCTTCCGCCCGGGCACCGACCCGGACGCGGCCGCGGTGAAGGTGCAGAACCGCGTGGCGCAGGCGCAGGCGCGCCTGCCCGAGGACGTGCGCCGGCAGGGCGTGACCACGCAGAAGCAGTCGCCGACCTTCCTGATGGTGGTGCACCTGACCTCGCCGCAAGGCAAGTACGACACCCTGTACCTGCGCAACTACGCCCGCCTGCACGTCAAGGATGCGCTGGCGCGTATTCCGGGCGTGGGTGACGCGCAGATCTTCGGTGGTGGCGACTACGCCATGCGTGCCTGGCTGGACCCGGACAAAGTCGCCTCGCGCGGCCTGACCGCCAGTGACGTGGTGCGCGCCATGCGCGAGCAGAACGTGCAGGTCTCGGCCGGCCAGCTGGGCGCCGAACCGCTGCCGAACAGCCAGTTCCTGACCCTGATCAATGCCCAGGGCCGCCTCAAGTCCGAGAAGGAATTCGGCGACATCGTGCTCAAGAGCGGTGTGGATGGCGAGATCGTTCGCCTGGCCGACGTGGCCCGCCTGGAACTGGGCGCCGGTGACTACACCCTGCGCTCGCAGCTGGACGGCAAGAACGCAGTGGGTATCGGTATCTTCCAGTCGCCGGGTGCCAATGCACTGGAGATCCGTGACCAGGTCATCTCGACGATGGACGAGATGCAGAAGACCATGCCGGCCGACGTGAAGTACGAAGCGGTGTATGACACCACCATCTTCGTGCGCGACTCGATCAAGGCCGTGGTCTCCACGCTGCTGGAAGCCATCGCCCTGGTGGTGCTGGTGGTGATCCTGTTCCTGCAGACCTGGCGTGCCTCGATCATCCCGTTGATCGCGGTGCCGGTGTCGGTGGTGGGTACCTTCGCAGCGCTGTACCTGCTGGGCTTCTCGATCAATACGCTGAGCCTGTTCGGCCTGGTGCTGGCGATCGGCATCGTGGTCGACGACGCGATCGTGGTGGTGGAGAACGTCGAGCGCAACATCGAGGAAGGCCTGTCGCCCACTGCGGCGGCACACCAGGCCATGCGTGAGGTGTCCGGCCCGATCGTGGCGATCGCGCTGGTGTTGTGTGCCGTGTTCGTGCCGATGGCGTTCCTGTCCGGTGTCACCGGCCAGTTCTACAAGCAGTTCGCGGTCACCATCGCCATTTCCACGGTGATCTCGGCGATCAATTCGCTGACCCTGTCGCCGGCCCTGGCCGCGCGCCTGTTGAAGCCGCATGACGCGGCCAAGGACGCTCCGACCCGGATCATCGACCGCCTGTTCGGCTGGGTGTTCCGTCCGTTCAACCGCTTCTTCAAGTCCAGCTCGGAGAAGTACGAGCGTGGCGTGTCGAAGATCCTCGGCCGTCGCGGTGCGGTGTTCGTGGTCTACGCGATCCTGCTGGTCGGTACCGGCGTGATCTTCAAGCTGGTGCCGCCGGGCTTCATCCCGACCCAGGACAAGCTGTACCTGATCGCGGGCGTGAAGCTGCCGGAAGGCTCGTCGATCGCGCGTACCGATGAAATGCTGCGCAAGGTTGCCAAGATCGCCCAGGAAACCGATGGCGTGGCCCACACCATTTCGTTCCCGGGCCTGAACGCACTGCAGTTCACCAACACCCCGAACACCGGTGTGGCATTCATTCCGCTCAAGCCGTTCGCCGAGCGTCATGGCCGTACCGCCGCGCAGATCAACGCCGAGATCAACCAGAAGATCGCCGGCCTGCAGGAGGGCTTCGCGTTCGCGATGATGCCGCCGCCGATCCTTGGCCTGGGCAACGGCAACGGCTACCAGATGTTCATCGAGGACCGTGGCAACCTGGGCTATGGTGCGCTGCAGAACGCCGTGCAGGCGATGCAGGGTACCGTCGCGCAGACCCCGGGTATGGCCTTCCCGATCAGCAGCTACCAGGCCAATGTGCCGCAGCTGGATGCTGAAGTGGATCGCGTCAAGGCCAAGGCGCAGGGCGTGCAGCTCACCGAGCTGTTCGACACGCTGCAGACCTATCTCGGTTCGGCCTACGTCAATGACTTCAACCAGTTCGGTCGTACCTGGCAGGTGATCGCCCAGGCCGACGGCCCGTTCCGCGAGAGCGTCGAAGACATCGGCAAGCTGCGTACCCGCAACGACCGTGGCGAGATGGTGCCGATCGGTTCGATGGTCACCATCAAGCAGACCTTCGGCCCGGACCCGGTGCTGCGCTTCAACGGCTACCCGGCGGCTGACCTGGCCGGTGAGGCCGACCCGCGCCTGCTGTCTTCGGCCGAGGCGATGAACAAGCTGACCGAGATCGCCGGCAAGGTGCTGCCGGTGGGCATGACCACCGAATGGACCGACCTGAGCTACCAGCAGGCAACCCAGGGCAAGGCTGCCTTCATCGTGTTCCCTGTGGCGATCATGCTGGCCTTCCTGGTGCTGGCCGCGCTGTACGAGAGCTGGTCGCTGCCGCTGGCGGTGATCCTGATCGTGCCGATGACCCTGCTGTCCGCGCTGTTCGGCGTGTGGCTGACCGGAGGTGACAACAACGTGTTCGTGCAGGTCGGCCTGGTGGTGCTGATGGGCCTGGCGTGCAAGAACGCGATCCTGATCGTCGAATTCGCCAGAGAGCTGGAGATGGGCGGCAAGGGCATCGTTGAATCGGCACTGGAAGCGTGCCGTCTGCGTCTGCGCCCGATCGTGATGACCTCCATCGCCTTCATCGCCGGCACGGTGCCGCTGGTGCTGTCGCATGGTGCGGGTGCCGAAGTGCGCTCGGTGACCGGTATCACCGTGTTCGCCGGCATGCTGGGCGTGACCCTGTTCGGCCTGTTCCTGACGCCGGTGTTCTACGTAGCCCTGCGCAAGTTCGTCACCCGCAATGGTGGTGGCAAGCTGGTGCAGCACGGCGAGCCGACCATCCATCACTGACATGGAACCCCGTCGCCGCCGGTCACTGGCCGGCGGCGGCTTTCCCCTCACAAGGCATGAATCCATGAACTCCCATCAGAACAAGATCGCGCTGGTCACCGGCGCTACCCGCGGCATCGGCGCCGAGACCGTGCGCCAGCTGGCCCAGGCCGGCGTGCACACGCTGCTGGCCGGCCGCAAGCGCGAGACCGCCGTCGAGCAGGCACTGAAGCTGCAGGCCGAGGGCCTGCCGGTGGAGGCCATCCAGCTGGACGTGACCGACGCGGCCAGCATCGCCGAAGCGGTCGAGCAGGTACGCCAACGCCACGGGCGCCTGGATATCCTGGTCAACAACGCCGGCATCATGATCGAGAACCCGGCGCAGGCGCCGTCCGAACAGTCGCTGGATACCTGGAAGCGCACCTTCGACACCAACGTGTACGCGCTGGTGGCGGTGACCCAGGCCTTCCTGCCGCTGGTCAGGCAGGCCAAGTCCGGGCGCATCGTCAACGTATCCAGCATGCTCGGTTCGCAGACCCTGCACGCTGATCCGACTTCGGGCATCTACGATTTCAAGATTCCGGCGTACAACGCCTCCAAGGCGGCGGTGAACAGCTGGACACTGGCGCTGGCCCATGAACTGCGCAGCACCCAGATCAAGGTCAACACCGTGCATCCGGGTTACGTGAAAACCGATATGAACGGCGGCCACGGCGAGATCGAGATCAGTGAAGGCGCACGCTCCAGCGTGCAGATGGCACTGATCGGCCATGAAGGTCCGAACGGCAGCTTCACTTACCTGGGTGAGGTGCTGCCATGGTGATCCGCACGTTGGCGATGGCCGTCTCCAGCCTGGTGCTGGCAGGCTGTGTCAGCGTCGGCCCGAACTACAAGGCGCCGGTGCAGGAACCGGTGGTCCTGCAGGGTGCGCAGCAGCCGGTATTCAGCACCACCTCGCCGGTCGCCAGCTGGTGGGCGCAGTTCGATGATCCGGTGCTGGAAGAGCTGGTGCATGGCGCACTGTCGGACAACCTGGACCTGCGTGTGGCCGTGGCCCGCGTCAGCCAGGCCCGTGCGGTGTTCGTCGAGAGCCGCTTCGACCAGGCGCCGCATGTCACCGCAGGCGGCAGCTATGATCGCCGCAAGCAACCCGATCCGCAGCTGGGTGGGCAGCGGGTGTTCAGTGAAAGCTACCAGCTCGGCTTCGATGCGGGCTGGGAGCTGGATCTGTTCGGCCGCAAGCGCCGTGCTGCAGAAGCCGCGCGTGCCGACCTCGATGCCGAGCAGGCCAACCTGGCCGATGCGCAGGTGCTGGTCGCCGCCGAAGTGGCACGCAACTACTTCGAACTGCGCGGCACGCAGAAGCGCATCGCCGTGGCCCAGCACACCCTTGTCAATCTGCGCGAAACGCAGAAGCTGACCGAGGCGCGCTGGGAACTGGGCGCCGGCAGCGAGCTGGACGTGCAGAGCAGCCGTGCACGGCTGAAGGCGATCGAGGCCGATATTCCGCTGCTGGAAGTGGCCGAGACGCAGTCGCGCAACCGACTGGCGGTGCTGCTGGGCCAGCGTCCGGAGACGCTGACCGCGATGCTGGCACCGCACGAAGTGCCGGCCTATGCCAAGGCGTTGCCGCTGGGTGATACCCGTGAGCTGCTGCGCCAGCGTGCCGACGTGCGCGTGGCCGAGCGTCGCCTGGCGGCGGCGACCGCACGTGTGGGCGTGGCCACTGCCGATCTGTTCCCGCGGCTGTCGCTGTCCGGCTTCGTCGGTTTCCTTGGGGGTGACGCCAGCGGTCTGGTCAACGGCAACAACAAGGCCTGGTCGCTGACCCCGTCGTTGAGCTGGGCGGCGTTCGACTTCGGCACTGTGCGTGCACGCCTGCGTGCCAGCAAGGCCGAGGCCGAAGGTGTGGCCGCGCAGTACGAACAGGCCGTGCTGCTGGCACTGGAAGACACCGAGAACGCGCTGACCCGCTATTCCAAGCAGCAGGCGCGCCTGGCCATCGTGGTCGAGCAGGCGCAGGCGGCACGGCGCGCCGAGTCGCTGGCGCAGATCCGCTACCGCGAAGGTTCGGAAGACTTCCTGACCCTGCTCGATGCACAGCGCACCCAGCTGTCCGCTGATGATGCATTGGCCGCGGCCGAAGCCGAGGTCAATGTCAGCGTAGTGGGTGTGTACAAGGCGCTGGGCGGCTGGGGGCAATCGCCGCAGCAACCCAGCGTGGCGCAGGTGCAGTAAACCGGAGGGGACGGACGCAGTGGCTTCCGTCCCCTTCTGCTTTCAGGGCCAGTGATTGGCCGATACCTCACGCTCGCGCATGTGCACGATGCAGAAGCGATGCCCGGTGGGCGCTTCCATGACCCACCAGCGTTTGACGAAGCCAATCCGGCGCGCGCCAAGCTTCTCCAGGCGGTCGGCCTCGGCGTCGATGTCGTCGCTCTCGATGTCCAGGTGCACCCGTGAAGGGTGATCGACACGTTGCACTTCCACGTTCAGGCCCGCGGGTGCGCCCTGCAGGTCGGCGTACTCGGCGCCGCCTTCGGCATAGGCGGGTTGCGCCTTCAGGCCAAGCGCGGCGGCCCAGAAGCGTGCGCCTTCGTCGGGGGAATGCCCTCGCAGTCGATGATGAATCCGGCCAGGCGGCTCTGGTGTGCCATGCCCTTCTCCACAGTTCGGGAATGGAGGAAGGGTAGCGCGTCGCGTGCTGTGGACGTTGTCACAGTCATGACGTTTCTGACTCTGCCAGAACCGGGGCCCGCGGTGTAACTAGTGGGGCAGATTCAAGGAGGGAAGGCGATGAGCGATGACAAACGCGATACCCAGCGCATGCTGTTTGGTGATCCGGGACCGCCTGGCGCAGGGCTGTCGGTAGCGGTCGTAGTGCTGATGGTGTTGGCTACGATGGCGGCTGCGATCGGCTTCGTGCGCCTGCCGGATCAGATGCTGGGGCTGGGCCTGATCGGCATCTCCGTGTTCCTGGCGATCGGCGCGCGCATCTGCCAGGCGCGCAACCAGCATCAGGCGTTGTACCGCCTGTTGTCACGGCAGCCGCCACCGTAGTCGCGGCTGCCGCATGGGTTTCAGTGTGCCGGCCAGTCCAGCTCGACCACCAGCGGGAAATGATCGGACGGCAGCACGCCATCGACGCGCCGGTCATCGGTGAGGAAGCTGCGCGCATGGAAACCACGCACCAGCACCCAATCCAGCTGGGAGGTGGCCTTGCCGGTGAAGTCGTGGAAGGTCAGGCGCGGGCCCTGCGGCGCCTTCACCTGGGGACGGGTGTCCTGCAGCACGCGGGTAAACGCCTTGTAGGTGTCGCCGCCCGGTTCGCTGTTGAAGTCTCCGGTCAGCACCACCGGCAGGTCGGCCGGCAGCAACGCCAGGCGCTTGCCGATCAGTTCGGCACCCTTCACCCGGCGCGGCTCGTCCTCGTCGCGGTAGGGCAGGTGGGTATCCATGAAGTAGAAACGACGGCCATCATCCAGACGCCGGAACAGGGCCCAGGTGACCATGCGCGGATACAGGTTGCCCCAGCTGATGCTGCCGGGCACGTCGGGCGTATCGGACAGCCAGAAGTTGCCGGACTCCTCGATGGCCAGCACCGTGCTGTCGTAGAACACGCCCATGTGTTCGTCACCGCTTCCACCGCGGCGGCCTTCGCCGAACCAGCGGTAACCGGGCAGGTGCTCGGACAGGTAGTCGGCCTGCTCCTTCACCAGTTCCTGAGTGCCGATCACGGCCGGGTGTGCATCGAGGATGACCTTGACCATGGCATCGCGACGGTCCGGCCAACGTTTACCGGGCTCGGTATCAGCTGGGGTGCGGACATTAAATGACATCACTTTCAGTGGTGCAGGTGTGGCAGCCCAGGCGACGGCAGGCAGCGCAAGCGCCAACAGCACACACAGTGCAGAGCGGTGGAAACGCGACAACATCGTGGAATCCCTCCATTCCATGAAAACGGTTTCACGGAGCATCGCATGGATTGCCGGTTCCTGGGTGTGCCCGCGCTGGCGGTATCCGCTGGCTGTCCCCAGCGTATTCAGGTCAACGTTGACGGCGTATTGACCTGCCTGCGCGGGTTCGCGTGCTAGAACGGCGCTGCCGGGCCGTTGATTCCGGCACCCGCAACAGCAACCCACAATGGATCGACAAGGAGCTGTGCCATGACACGATTGATTCGCGCTCTTCAGGTATCGCTGAACCTGCGTTCGGACAATTCCACGCAGTGCATCCGTTCCAAGTACCGCTACTGGAACATCTTCTGAGCGCAAGGACTCCGTGTATTCGATGACACATCGCCAGGGATGGCCGATGGCCATCCCTGGCCTCAGGAGAGGGGCATGGATGAGCGTGCAGCGGATGCGGAAGTCGTGTCCATCGACGACCTGCTTGAGCGGGTGCGGCGCGAAGGACCGGTACTGCGGTTCCAGAATGATGTGGTTGGCATCTTCGACCCGGCACTGGCGGTAAAGATCGACAAGGCCAATACCGACCGGCATACCGTGCCGGATTCGTTGATCGATTTTCTTGGCCTGCGCAGCGCCAAGGATCCGGTTGCGTGGCTCGAAGTGCGGGCGTTGTTGAGCGAACAGGCCGGACGGCTGGCCAGCCCGGCGCACATGCGCTCGCTGTATGCACGCATGCAGGGTTTCCTCGCCGAACGTGCAGGCCGCCCACATGACCTGAGCGCGCTGAGTTGGTGGACGATCTCGCAGTCGTTGCTGCCATTGCTGATCGACGGCCTCAGCCGATCCGATGTCGATGCGCTCATCGGCGAGCAGAAGACCCGCTACAACGCCATCGTGCTGCAGAACTTCTCGTTCTGGCGGCGCGTCATCGATTTCCACCTTTCCCGCCGCGCGGCGCGCACGGTGTCACGCCATATCCGCCGCCGGTCTTGCGAGACGCAACCACGCGAAGACTTCCTGCAATCGCTGCTGCCATTGGTACAGCGAGTGGGTGTGGACCGCGTGGCTTACCTGGTGTCGATGGTGCTGGCTGGCATGTCGGGGTTACCGGGCATCACTGCCGCCAGCCTGCTGTATGCCATGCACCGCTTCCCGCAGTGGCATGCTCGGATCCGCGAGGAGACTTCCACGCTCAGCACGGACGAACTGTATGCGCTGCCGATCAAGTCGTTGCCGTGCACATCGCGCTTCGTCAAGGAAACCCTGCGGTTGTGGCCTGGGTTGTTCGCCCTGCATCGCCCGGCGTCGCATGACATCGATATTGACGGGGTCTGCATCCGCAAGGGCGGTGCCTATGAGTTGTCGTCGTACTTCCAGCATCATTCGCCGGACTACTGGCAGTCGCCTGATAGCTTCGATCCGGACCGCTGGTTGCCCGAGCGCCGGCAGCCGAACAAGGGGGCCTACGTCCCGTTCGGTTTTTCTTCGCGTGCGTGCATCGGCAGCGCGGTCGGCCATGCACAGCTGCTGTTGTTCTGTGCGCTGGTGACGCGTGATTTCGAACTGGAGGTACAGGATCAGCCGGCCCCGTGGATGCAGCTGGAAGGGTTCGCGATCCCCGTCGATTTCATCGGCACGCTGACGCCACGTCGCGCTTGAAGACCGTAGCTGCAGCCGTGGAGACCGGGCGGGCGATGGACGCCCACCCGGTGAATTGAAGATACAGTCGCTCAGTCGGCCGGGAGGTACCACTGGCCATTCTGGTCAATCCAGTACACGCGGACGTACGGTTGGCCGTTCTCGTCGAAGTACGTTACTTCACAGCGCTGATGGTAGTAGGGCCCCATCTTCACTGGAACGCAGTTCGTGTTCTCCGGGCCGCCCCCACCCGGACGGGCGTCCGCCATCGGGGCCAGGGTCGCAGTTGCCACTACCAGAGCGGCCATCGCGGCCAGTTGCAGTTTCATAAGCATCATCCTTGCTTTCTGCAATCGCGCACATGCGCATGGCGTGTGTAACACGTGAATCCGACTGCCGGAAGTGCCTTGCCGGGATCAGTCCTCGATCTCGCCGCGACGGCTGGCAGCGCGTACCGCCTGCGCGGTGGTCGCCACGCCCAGGCGCTGGCGTGCGCGCCGCAGGTGGTTTTCCACGGTGCGTGCGGACAACCCCAGCGTGGCGGCGATCTCGGCCTGGCGACGGCCCGCGGCGACCCAACGCAGCACTTCGCGTTCGCGCGTGCTCAGTGCGCCGGCCGGCAGTTCGGCGGGGGCTTCGGCCAATCGTCGCGCCGTGCGGAATGCTGCGGTCGCAACAGCCTCCAGCAGCAGCCGCGCGCGTGCGGAGGCATCGATCGCGGTCCCGGCGAAGCTGATCGCGCCCTCCAGGCCGGTGGTGCCGAACACCGGCACCTGCAGACCGTGCAGGCCCTCGCCACGTGGCTGCTTTACCACTTGGTAGCGTTCGCCGCGCACGCCCTGGCGCTTGCTCCAGAAGAACGGTGCATCGCTGTCCAGTACGTGGCGATTGACCGGACAGGTGTGCAGGTAGCGGGCGAGGTCGGTATCGTTGCCATCGCCGAGCCAGTCGCCCTCTATCCAGTACACGCGCTGCGCGTCGCGCTCCAGCCCGGTGCCGGTGGCGAATACCAGCACACGATCGTAGCCAAGTGGCGCGGCGACGCCGCGCAGCAACGCGCCCACCGCAGCCAGCGAGTGGGCGTTTTCAAGGCCAAGCAGTGCCTGCACCAGCTCGGCCATCGGGGTCAGCGCCCGGCCAGTGTGTCGAGCAGGGTGCGTGCGGCCAGCTTGCCCAGCGCGTTGCCGGCAAGTGGGCTGTCGCCGGTCAGCAGCAGGCGGTCCTGCAGCACGCTGCCGTCGATGCCTTCGTTGACGATCTGCACGCCCTGCTGCGCAAGCCGTTCACCGAAGAACCACTGCAGCTGCCCCGGCATGTAGCCGATGTCGGGTGTCTGCCGGTCCATTGCATCGGGGAACGCGCAGATGCGATAGCCACGGAACAGTGAGCCGCCATCGGCTTCGTCGACGCCGGCAGCCAGCAATGCAGCAGGGCCGTGGCAGAGGGTGATGATGTGGCGTTGCTGGGCAATTGCCCACTGCAGGGTGGCCTTCACCGCGCGGCTTTCCGGCAGGCCGATCAACGCGCCATGGCCACCGGGGATGAACACTGCTGCGTAGTCCGAATCGGCATCGAGGCCGGCCACCACGTCGTGCAGCTGCAGCGGCTGGCGGAAGCGCTCTTCATAGCGCTCATACAGTCCGCCGATCTCCTTGTCCTCGCGCGGGAATGCCCACCATTCGAACTTGGTGGCATTGCCGGACAGCGTCGCCACGTCGATCTCGAAGCCGGCCTTGTCCAGGTGGTACATCGGCAGCAGGGTTTCCACCGGGTGGTTGCCGGTGGAAAAAAGATGGCCGTTGGCGGTGGGCAGATAGCGCTCGTCGGCGGCGATCATCAGCACCTTCCAGCGGCCATCGCGGCGCGCATCCGGGTAGTCGGCGCCGGACAGGTCACTCTTCGCCGAAGTGAACTGCGACAGCGCGTACGGGGAAGGGAAGAAGGCGTCACGCTCGGCCGGATCGGGACTGGGCTGGCGGCTGGACTCTTGCGTGTTCATGCGGACCTCCTGCGGGGAAAGTGGGGCCAGCATAGAAGGGCCGCTGCGCACGTGCGATGAGGGAATTCCCCCAATCTGCCACGGTCCTGATGTTGCACCGCGCCACATGGCCTGGTTGGACAGCAGCATTATGTCGTGCTATCTAGCCGGTGCCGGGATAATCCCGGCATAACCACACAGCAAGCAAAGGAATGAAAATGAAAAGATTCGCCCGAGCATTGCGCGTCACTCTGAATATCCATCCGAACGAGAAGAGCAGTGTGTGGAATACCTGGCCGCTCTGGGTCGAGTTCTGATCCTGCGGGGCAACCCCGCGTTTGAGCGGTAGCAAGACGAAGGGACTCGTCTTTCGAGTCCCTTCCTGCCGGAGGCGCACTGCATGCAAGGGATGTCGAATGAAGGCAGCACCGTTGCTGCCGAGCGGTTGGCCGCGCGCGTGGAGCGCGAAGGACCGGTACTGCATCTGGAAACCGGCGGCATCGGGGTGTTCTGCCCGGAGCTGGCCGGGAAGGTTGACAAGGAGAATTCCGAGCACCTGTTCGTGGTTGAATCGCTGGCCGATCTGTTCCGCCGGCACGAGCGCGTGCGCTGGACCGAAGTACGCAGCCTGATTGCCGCCTGCAGTGCCGAGCTCACTGGCGTGGATACCCTCAAGACGCTGCAGTCGCGCATGCGGCAGGCACTGGATGCGCTGTGCGGGCATGAATTGGATGCGACGCCGGCGGTGTGGAAAGTGATGGCGCATCCGCTCGTTCCTCTGGTGATCGACGGGCTTGATGCACGCGGTACCGCTGCCATCGAACGTGCCCTGCATCTGCGCTACACCACCCAGGTCGAGCAGGTCATCCACCGGCGCCACCTGCTGCGCAATTTCCTCATCGGCCGTGGTGAGTCGCGGACGATCCATGCAGAGTTGAAGCGCCGCGTCCGTAGCGGGCGCTCTTCGCTGGACTACGCGCAGTCACTGCTGACGCTGCGTGAGCGCATCGGGCTGGACAAGGTCACCTATCTGGTTACGGTGCAGTTGATTGCCATCTCCGGGGTGCCGGGCATGATGGCTGCCTGCCTGCTGCTGGCCATGCAGATGCATCCGCATTGGCGGCAACGCATTGAAGAGGAGTTCGCGCCGCTGTCGGACGCTGAGATCCATGCATTGCCCATCGCCCGCATTCCCTGCACGATGCGGTTCCTGAAGGAAGTGATGCGTCTGTACTCCACGCCTTTCAACAATCGACGCGTGGCGGCCTGCGATCTGCAGGTGGATGGGCAGGCCATCAAGGAAGGCACGGTGTTCGAGCTGAGCTCGTTCATCCAGCACCGGTCGTCGAAGTACTGGGACGATCCGCTGTTGTTCGATCCAGACCGCTGGTTGCCCGAGCGTCGCAAGCGGACGGCCGGCATCTATGTGCCTTATGGCTTCCCATCGCGTTCCTGCGTGGGATCGGCGGTGGGAAATGCGCAGCTGGTACTCCTGTGCGCGCTGCTCGCACGCGAATATCGATTCACCCCCGGCGCGGATTACCGCCCGGAGGTGCGCATGGAGGGCTTCGCGATCCCAGCAGCGCTGCAGGGTACGTTCTCGCGCCGCGCCTCGGCTTCCTGAGGAGAGGGACGGGCGGATCAGTTGCCCGCGCGGTCATGCTCCTTCATGTCCTCGTGCAGGATCCGCCGCAGTTCGACGATTGCCGGGGTTGCCTCCTGCACGCTGTGCCCGGACACGATCACCTTTTCCGAAACCGCATGCGGCAGGTGCGAGCTCCAGTACGGCACCAGCCCATCGTCGGTCTTCTCCAGCGGGCCGTCGGCCTTGGCGCGGGCGATGATCGAGTGGTAATGCACCTTCGGCGCCATTGGCAGGTCGGCCACGGCGCGCACGAAGGGATCGTCCTTGTCCAGGTTCTGGATGCTGTTCATCTGGTAGCCGTGCTTGCCGTCGTTGCGATCGATCTTGCCGTCGTTGGCGATAGTGGCCACGTCTTCCAGAACGGTCAGCGGCAAGCGCACCAGGCGGCCGATCCAGCGGCCCAGGCGGGTGCTCGCCACATCGGTACCGCGGTGCGGCGTGGCGATGAACACCACGCGCGATACTTCCGGTTCCGGCAGGAAGGTCAGCACCGGCGCGCCCTTGGTGCGCAGCAGTTCCTGCTGCGCCGGCGTCATCTGTGCGGTGGCCAGCAGGGTATCGACCAGGTGGTCGCCTGAAGAGGAGATCATCAGCCGCGCAATCACGCCGCCCATGCTGTGCCCGACCAGCACCATGTCATGCGAGGCCTGCGCCTTGCCGCTGGGGTCGAAGTGCTGGAAGACCTCGGCCAGCGTATGACGCATCGCATCGTGGCTCATCGCGATCGGCATGTTGGTCGGGTAGTAGAACTGCCAGATCTGGAAATCCTGGCGGATCTCCTCGTCGCGCATCAGCTCGTTGGCGACGTTGACCCAGGCTTCCGGGCTGCTGGCCAGGCCGTGGATCATCAGCAGCACGCGACGGTTCGGATCGTACGGCTGCATCATGTACAGGTGCGGCGTATCGATGCCGCCCTTGCCACCGAACAGCGAGCGCAGCGACTGGTGGCTGAAGTTCGAGCGCGCCAGCCACAGTGCGTAGCCAGCGGTGAAGTTCGCGGCCAGCGGCACTTCCTGTCCGTGCAGGGTGACTTCCGTGACCTGGTAGGGATCGTGAATCTCCAGTTCCGGCTCGTCGTCGTGCAGCACTTCCCACAGGTTCTTTCCGGAGAAGCGCAGCAACACTGTCATCGATGGCGAGGGCATCTCGCTCCAACTGCGCTGCGTCGCTGCCGTCGCGGTGGTAGACGCCGTAGAGGCCGCAGTTGGCGTGGCGCTGGCATTGGCTGGATCATTCATCACAGCCACCAGCTCCGCGCCGAAGCCATCGCGGCGGTGCACGCTGCGCAGCGTGCCGGTGAACGAGAGCGAGGCAGCGGGCACCAGCTCGGTGGGGGTACGCGTGTCCAGTGGTGAAGCTTCGCCCGATGGGGCGAGTACGAAAGTCCAGCGGCCGAGCTGGAAATGGCTGGCTTCGCTGTGCACGCGGCCGGTGGCATAGGCGTTGTACAGCTGCACCGAAGCTTCCTGCACGGCCAGGTTGTAATAGTCACGCACCTGGGTCTGGCGATCTTCGAAGCCACGCTGGTTGGCGGTGCGCTCGGTGAAGAACAGATACCCGTAAGCCTGCCGCGCGACCTGCATCCAGGCATCCAGGCGCGGCTGGAAGTCGGCGTCCAGTTCGGTGATGGTGGTCTTGGCCCGGCCCGAGGCGGAGTACTCGCGTTTCGGTGCGGGCAGGGTCATGGCGTACTGCAGCCACAACTCGGCAAGGCTCGAGCGCTTGTCCTCCTCGCGCACCACGATGGTGGCTTCCATCGCTTCGATGCAGGGCAGGCCAGGTTTGGCGCAGACGCCTTCGTCCAGGCCGGCCACGCGCAGGGTTTCCGTCGTTGCCGAGCTGAGCTTGCCGGTGGTGAGGATGTCGCCGCGCTTGAGCGCGATGTACTGGCCGGGCGTGACCGAGGCCACCTGCACCGACGGCCCGAACTGGCGCAGCGTCGCGCAGCCACCAAGGGTGAGCAGCACGGTGATGATGAGGGTCGTGCGGCCGATGAAGCCCAAGCCCGTGGTTGCCATACGATCCTCCTGCGCGGTGGCGACACTCTAACGACAGGCCTGTCAAAGCGGAAGATACCGGGCAGTCGGTTTGCCAAGCCAAAGCACCGCCACCCGGGCGATTCAGGCATTTCCGTGTGACACTGGGGTGAATGGGGTGATGCAGGGACTGCGATGCGGTGGCTTGAAACCCGTGTTCCACCACCGCTGGTGATGCTGCTGTGTGTCGCTGCCGGTTACCTGGCCAGCCGCCTGTGGCCGGGCACAGTGTTGTCATTGCCGATGCCGGCACTGCTGGCGGGCGGGGTGATGGCCATCGGCCTGGTGCTGAACCTGCTGCCGAAGCTGGCTTTCCAGCGTGCGCGTACCACGGTGAACCCGCTGCGTCCCTCGGCGTCGAGCGCGCTGGTCACGCACGGGGTGTATCGCTACACGCGCAATCCGATGTATCTGGGCCAGGCGACCGTCCTGGCCGGTGCGATGCTGTACCTGCAGAACCTTACCGCGCTGCTGGCCGTGCCGCTGTTCGTGCTGTACATCACCCGCTTGCAGATCGTGCCGGAAGAGCGGGCACTGTCGGCCCGCTTTCCCGAGGCCTATGCAGGCTTCCGCCAACGCGTGCGGCGCTGGCTGTAGACCTGTGCCGTTACGGAGTGATCTGGCACTTCACCGCCGCCGAATAACCTTCGTAGTCGTCGCCGGCGATCACGTGCAGGGTGTGGCGCTTGTCGATGGCTTTCACGTAGGAGGGGGCTTCGGTGTTGGCGTGCTCGTTGACCGTGGTTACCGACCAGGACTTGGCCAGGCGCTGCGAATCGACACCGTTCAAGTACACGAAGATGCTTTTCTCACCCGCGGCCACGTTCACATCGGCACTGCTGATGGTGCCGCCGAACAGGGCAACCGGCGAGCTCTCAGGCTCGAACGTACCGCCCGGCTTCTTTGCCAGGCCGGCTGCCTGCAGCGCGTCGATCGCCTCGGCCGCGCTGAAGTTCGAACCGGCCTTGCAGGCGAGCAGGGCTTCCAGCGTGGCGGTACCGGGTGGCGCGATGGCCGCATGGGCGGCCGGACCTGCGACAAGGGCAGCCAGGGCAAGGGCGAATACGGTGGGTGCGGTTTTCATTGCAGATCCTTCTGTTCGTCTCGGAGCAGGGTACGTTCCGATAGGGTCACAGAGTCTCGATCATGCGCCGCCATTCCGGCGTGACGAACGTACCGGATCGGATCACCGGCAAGCAGCGCAGCGGTCTCGGAAGGCCGCTGCGCCATGCCATCAGTTGCTGGCGGCCTTCACCGCTTCTGCGGCGTCGACAATGCCCGGTCCGCAACCGCCGGGGCAGTTCGCCGCCGCGATCGGGTGCGCGGTTCGACGCAGGATGTCCTTGACCTGGTCGGTGGTCTTGGGCACCGGCGCCACCGCCTGCATCAGCGCGACGATGCCAGCGACGTGGGGCGCCGCCATCGAGGTGCCGGACATGAAGTCAAAGGCGTTGTTACCCACGGTGGACAGGATGCCCTGCGCCGGATGCTGGCGGGTGGGTGCGCAGTTGGCCTGGCTCGGCGGCGTGGCCAGTGGCAGGAATTCGCCCACCGACGCACGGCACGACCAGGTCTCACCACCCGGTGCGGTGATGTGGATGCCTGCGCCATAGTTGGAGTAGAACGCACGACGACCGCCCTGATCGTTGGCAGCAACCGCGATCACACCCTTGCAGTTCGCCGGGGCGAACTCGGACACATCAAGATTGCTGTTGCCGGCGGCGACCACCACGATCGTACCCTGGGCCGTGATGTCGTCGATTGCATCCTGCTCGGCCGGCGAGCAGGCGCGGCGGCCGCCCAGGCTGAGATTGATGACTTCGGCCGGGTTGGCATTGGCAGGGACATTGGGCACGTTGATACCGGCACTCCAGAGCATGCCGTCGATGATGTCAGCGGAACCACCATTGCCCTGGTTTCCCAGTACGCGCACCGGTACGACTTTCGCGTTGTAGGCCACGCCGGCCACGCCGATCTGGTTGTTGGTCACCGCAGCGACCGTTCCGGCGACGTGGGTGCCGTGTGCAATGCCTGAGGCATCGAATGCATCGGCGTCGCGTCCGTCACCATCGTCGGAGCCACCACAGCCGGGATTCATTCCCCCGATGATGCACTGCCAATCACTGAACGGACGGGTTGACGAGATCATGTCGTAACCCGGCAGCAGGTTTGCCTGCAGGTCGTTGTTGTTGAGGTAGCCCGAATCAACCACCGCAACCACCACACCCTGGCCGGTGGAGCGATCCCACGCGCCGGGCAGGCGAGCGCCACTGGTCGGGTTGCTGTAGTGCCATTGCTCCCCATAGCGCGGGTCGTTCGGCGTGGCGAATGCACTCATCATGTAGTTCGGCTGCACATACTCGACGTCCGGATCGTCGGCGATGCGCTGCATCAGGATCTCGGCCTCCGGACGGTCCAGTGGCTTGTCCGTGGTGACCACGTCGGCGCCGCCGCCCATGCGGCGTTGATGGGTTACGGACGCAGCCGAAGTCGGTGCGCTGCCGATCGAACGCTTGCTGCGCTGCTGGACGCCGAGGCGCTTCTTCAGCGCGTCCTGGGCGGTGTCGGCGGAGACGCGCTTGCTGCTGCCGTCCCGGTACTTGACGATGAAACTGCTGTACTGCTCGTTGCTGGCCATGCCTCGCGTCCATACCCGTTCGGTGGGTTGGGCGAAGGCGGGGGCGCTGGCCAGGACCAGGGTGATGGCACTGGCAAGGGAAACCCGAAGCGACGTACGCATGGATACAGTTCCTTTGTGGAAGATGTGTCGAACAGGCCGTGCCCCTCGGGCTCGGCTTCGGTGTGTAGGATGCAGGTGACCCGTGGTCTCCTCTTGATGGCGACCAAGGACGAACGGCTTCGCGGGCACATCCCCCCCAAGGAGAGGGTGGGAAATTTCTGAAGTGGTTTAGTGATGTCGAAAGCGAGAGAAGATGTGCAATGCCGACATTGCTTGACGGCATCGGGTCGCGACTGCGCCTGGGTGGTGAATTTCGCAGCGAGGCGAGGCGGGCAATAAAAAAGCCCGGAAACCCACGTTGGTGGAATTTCCGGGCTTCTTCGGTTCGTGACGAACCGTTCGTTGGTGGAGGTGGGCGGAATTGAACCGCCGTCCGAAGGCACTCCATCCCCAGCACTACATGCTTAGCTCACCGTTGGATCTCATCCCCGAGCAGCACGGTGTGCAAAGCGCACCCGGGAACCAGCCTGTTGTGTTCTAGTGCCGGACTGACAGGCAGCCGCCCAGCGCGATTCCATGATAATGACTCTACGCTGCGAGCATGGACACAAGCAGTTTCGAGGCTCCGCCTAAGTCGGCAGAAGGTCACGCACCGCAGTTTTTAGGCTGCGAGAGCGACCGGAGCGTAGTTGTCGTCGTTGGCAACTAGAGTTTTGCAGCTGGATTTACGAGGAAAGCTACCCCCTCGGCATGCGCCAGGCGACTTCACAACCCCCGTCGAAACCAATGCACCCCCGGTTTCTTCAAGTCTTGCAAGGCTTTTAGGGTCAATGCTGGCAAAAAGCTGGCACTGACCCTGCCCAACAACCCGAATAGTACGGCAATCTTCCTGAACAGTCACGCTCGCCCTCCCAAGTCGCGCTATCAGCTGAGGCGGTCGACAGTGACGGTAGTCAAGCCCTGAGATATGCTCCCGGAATCGTTCAGCAAAGGATGCTGAGGGGGAGCGATGCTGCAGTTTGCAACCTTGGTGAACTCGCTCGGGCCGGCCGGTACCGGGATCAATGAGGCCGTGAGAGGTGTCGTCCGCACCTCCGCCGGAGACATTGAAGCCTATGTGAAGAAGCTAGCCACGTCTCGCGAAGTCCTGGTCGAGGTCGCCTGCGCGGTGATGGCTCGGCAACTGGGCCTTCCTGTGCCCCAGCCCCTACTGGTGTATGTTCCTGACCATATGGGGGGGCCCTACGTGGCCTATGGCAGTGCGGCGGTGGGAAATGGCGACCTGTCTGCATTCGTCGAGACCGGGCAATTCCACGCGATCCTGGATCGCCTTCGTGCTTGGCCTGGTCTAATCAAGGCGGCGTGCTTTGACGAGTGGATTGCCAACTGCGATCGCCATGTCCGAAACATCCTCTACAACGGTCTTGGCGAGTTCTCGCTAATTGATCACGGGCTGGCCGTGAATGCAGGCCTCCCTGTGGACGCGTTGGCTCCCATGAACCAACTGTTCGAGCTAGCCGTGCACGGCAAGGCGGAGAACGAGCTGCTTCGAATGCGCCCTGTGGCCCTTGGCGTCATGGAAGCCTTCCAGCAGCATCCAACTTCGCCGGTCGATCTTGGGTTGCCCAGCGGCCTATGGTCCGACGAGGAGTCAGATTCAGTGCTTGCGTGGCTGGCATCCCGGCAGACGCATCTGATGCGACTGGCCAGCGAGAGAATCCCCGCAATGCAGAGCGAGATGTTCGATGGCAATGACCGCTGACTCCCGAATGTTTCCCCCTGTTCCTGACATCCAGGCCAAGTGGGCGCCCCTGTACATTGAGCCGATGCACGGAAGCGGCGAGCGAATTGTCGTTGCCACCGCTGCGGTCGACAGTGGCGGTTCGTTCTACGTGCACGCTACCTTGTCGCAGCGTGTTCTGCAGTGCATGTATGGCGACCGCGCAGAAGTGCTTGACGGACTGATCGACCTCGCTCTGGACGTCCTCCAGACCTACCTGGCGACTGGTGGGAGTCTGGAAAATTGGATGCCGCCTTTCCGTTCTTGTCATCTTGGAACCTGTCGCACTGCAATGGGATCAAGCTTGGAGCACGTCGCTCGCAGTGGAGCAGTTCTCACTTCGAGCTTGACTGCGAAGCTCGCGGACTACAGCCTCGAGCAGGGCCAAGAGTCTGTCGGCCCGGGGCTTGATGTAGACCGGTGGGTTCAGCAGATCCGCGAACGGGTCTGTGTCCAAAGTCCACATCTCGATGCCCGTTTCAATGGCGAGATACTTGTGCGCCCTGGCGCGTCACCTACCAAGATCGGCTACTTGGGAGGGAATATTGCTGCCAATTTCGACATGCTGATACCAGGCTCTAACCTCTCGAACAGAAGGTTTCGATCCAAGTCCAGGCTGTTGGACTTGCAAATTCTCAAGGATCAAGTCGACAACCTCTTGCCTAGGACTAGTTACGAGCTTCTTCTTTGGATTCCAGAAAGGGACTCGCCGGGTTTTTCGCCGAGACAACTCGATGCCGCTCATGGGGCTCTGTCAGAGCTTCAGGCATTTGCTGATGATCACTCTCTGATGGTGCGCCCATACCATCGAGCTGAAGAGGCGGCGCAGCGAATTCTCACGGCAGAGTTGAGCTAAAGCGTCCGCAGGCTTTCCTCTTCAGTCGGCGGACTAGGCTACCAACCACGCTGCTGATGCTTTGGAGCCCGCATCGGGCACCATCGATGGAATCCATCTGCCGTACTTCTTTGCGGTGATGGTCCAGTCCCGGTGGCCCATCTGCTTCGCCACCCACATGACGTTCTCGCCAGCTCGGCATCGAGGCGAAGCTGCAGCTCAACGCCAAGGTGGCGGATCAGATCCTGCCGGCGCACTGGAGCAACGCCGACCAGCGGGGCCCGGACTTTAGGGCTGTGCTGGTTCCCAGTACGACGGCAGCAAACTACGGCATTGCACGCATGCTCGATGCGCTGGGCGTGCAGGTCCTGGTCCCAGACAGCTGCACCGGCCGGTGGAAGACGGAGCCCGGGCAGCGGATCCAGCGCGAGGTGCATCGGCATTGCCTGCACCAGGCCGCCCCATGGGACCGCGCATCCGGCGATCTCCGCGAGTGGGGTCCCACAGCATGGTTCGACTGGAACCCCACAAAGCGCTGTGAGCTGCCTGAGTTTGTGCCGAAAGTGGCCGCAGGTGTGCCTTCGCCGCTGCAGTTGACACCCTGGAAGGTGGGCGCGTTGAAGGTGCTGGCCGGTATCGAGCTCGATGGTTTCACGACGGCGAAGGGTGTCCGGGCCCATGGCGTGGATCCGCGCCGCTTCTGTGCGACCGACGGATGGCTGAAGCAACTGGGCGGCGGGAAATGGGCCCGCGGAACCCTCCCTGCTTTCGAGGATCAGCACCCCGAGGCCTATGCCGAGGTGCTGGTCCAAGCGCGCGCCGCGCGCGCTGCGGAGGACACAAAGAAGACCCAGGAACAGACGCCATGAACGAAACTGCAGTCGGTACCAGCGGCGCCAGCCATTTGCCGGTCTGGCCAAGTCGGCCAAGATGCGCAAGGGCAACTACATCAAGGCCCACAAGTGCGCGAGCGCTGTCCTGCAGGAGGCGCTACACGGCGGTAGGTTGGCATTCAAACGAGCAATCTGGCCAGGTCAACTTCGCAACGTGAGGTGAGCATCAAAGAGGCTCGGAATGCGCGAAGTTGCGATATCGGCCTTTTTCTCAACGTCCCTGAATTCTTCAGCGAGAGCAATGTACTGATCTCCCTTGGACACCCTCATCCGCCCCCTGACCGATACCAGAGTCTCCATAGGCTCAATGATCTGCGACCTGAGTTTGGAGGTGACGTCCTCGCCGAAGAGCCAGCGGATCTCGTGCAACAAGCTGTACGCGCTCTCGATAGCTTTTTTAGCGTCATCCTCGCCACTATCACCCTCGGCGCAGAACGCGTCCGCAATATGGTCCACAAACTTGTCGTAGGCTCTGAACCGCCGGTCAAACAGATCGGCAATAAGCTTCTTGCGTGCCGTTTCGGCCTGCTGCTGCGCAGTACGCCACTGCCGCCAAGCAATCACGCCAACCGCTGCCGCGACCAAGATCTGCCCGACTGCCGTGAACAGTTTGATCTGCAGGTCCGTCAGACCTGCCACAGTCTCAATCATTGCGACCCCCTCCCTGTATTGGCCGGGATTATCACATTTGTTAAGGTTTGTTAAGGCTGGATGGGCCCAACAGGGGGCTAAATGGATGCTTTAAGCGAGAATGTTCTAATCGGCCTGGGTACAGGGCTAGTAACGGGATTGGTCACAGGCTTGCTGTCTGGCTACTACGCAGGCGTAGTGATCAGCAGGACGACGCGGTTCTACGCGTTGATGAGGGATGCCCAGAGGGCACTCAAAAAGGTCGACTATATGCAGGAGGAGAGGAGGGTCTCTGTAAGGTTCTGGGAGCCGCTGGTAGTGGGCGCGATCGCAGATGATCTAGCGACCGACCGACAAGTAGCAGCCTCGTTAGAAGTGCGATCACAGGCCGATAGTATTAGCGACGCAGTGTTCAAGGCGTCTCATGGCCAATTGAACGTTGAGACGTTTGAGGCCCAAATCGTGGAAGCGAGGCAGAAGATTGCCAAATTGCGACCTTCAAAGCGCGTTTTGCTTCCTTGGGGTGCGCTATGAGTTGCTGGGCGCTCGAGGTCGACTGGGCCGCAGTCGGGTCAATGTTTCAGGGCCTCTCTGCCATTGTTGTCGCAATCGCAGCAGTGGTTGGCCTGAATGCGTGGAGGAGGCAGTTGCAAGCAAGCAAACACCAAGCGCTGGCCGAGGATGCGCTGAGTTTGGTATATCGACTGCGAGACGCGATCGACCATATGCGTCAACCTTGGGCGTTCGTCGGGGAAATGAACAAGGTCGAGCGTCTAGAGGACGAGTCTGAAGAGTCCTTTGAGGGAAGGAAGCACTACGGCGTGGCTGAGGTCAGGTACCGGATGCATGCCGACGCTGCTACTCAGCTAGAGGCGATTCGATATCGAGTCAGAGCAGTGCTTGGTGACGAAGCAGCCTCCGGGGTTGAGGACGTTCTGGCCGTCTTGCGTCGAGTCCGCAACGAAGCCAGCAACGCGGTCCGGAACAAACAGCGGCTTGTCCTGGCGGCGTCGCGGCTGACGGGTTCGCGTTCAGATGAGAGTACGAAGGAATATGACCTTGCCCATACCCGATTGGCTGAGTCGGAGTCTTGGATCTGCGCTGTCGAAGGTGACGGAGATCCAGCGGCGAAGGCACTGAAGTCTGCTGTTGCCAGGGCTGAGTCTGCGTTCAGAGATTTTGCCATGATGAAGCCGCAGCGTTCACGTAGCTGACCTCACTTGTTCCTCATGAGGAAGATTTCTTCCTCATGAGGAACCGCAGTTGCCTCGGGAACCGAAAGTAGGTTTGAATTCCTACAGTGGGCGTTCTTATGGGCGCCTCAATTCAAAGGCCGTTGATTGACCAGGACGTGGGAGTCCGCTGGTCGATCAGCGGCCTTCTTGTTTGCGGGGTAGAGCAGTCCGGCAGCTCGCGTGGCTCATAACCACGAGGTCGGTGGTTCGAATCCACCTCCCGCTACCAAATGGCCGGTAGTCATGGCCACCACTCAAGCCAGCACATAGGCCGTCGTGAGACGCGCCGCTGGTGTCCGCGCGACCTTGCAATCGTGGTAGTGGTGGGCCATGCCGGCCTCCTTTCATTGGGGGAACCGCGGTGAGCATCAAAGAGCAGATCACAACGGACCTGGCGGTCGCAGGTTCGAAGATCGGAGCGACTGTCAGCGTCACCGCTGCGACGTACTCGCCGGGGTACACCCTGAGCGACTGGGCCTTGATTGGCACGATCATCTTCACTGTCGTCCAGACCCTCACGTTGATGATGAAAAACTGGGGTGACTGGTCTGCCTGGTGGACTGCGCGCATGGGCAACGCCAAGCGCTTCTGGGCGCGGATCCGCCGCCGTGGCTGACAGCAAGCTCAGCAACAAGCAGCGCGTCGGCTTCGCCGCCGCGCCGCTGGTGCTGATCGGCGCCCTGGTGGCCGCCTTGGGCTCGAACGATTCAGCCCACGAGGGGCGCCGCTACACCGCCTACTACGACTCGGCCGGCATCCTAACCGTCTGCGCCGGCATCACGGGCCCGGCGGTGGTGAAGGGCAAGCGCTACACCGACGAAGAGTGCACCAGGGTGGAGACGGCTTACGTCCGCACCATGCTCGGCCACATGGGGCAGTGCGTTCGCGGCGAGTTCGAGTTCCACGAGATCAAGGCGTGGGGCCACTTCGCCTACAACATTGGCACCCCGGCGTTCTGCGCCAGCACCGCGGCGAAGCGGCTAAACGCCGGCGAGCGCCAGGCCGCATGCACCGAAATGTGGAAGTGGCGCTACGTCACCATCGGCGGCGTGAAGCGTGACTGCGCGCTGCCGCAGTGGAGCTCGAAGTGCGGCGGCATCATCGATCGCCGGCAGTGGGAAAGCCCCATGATCAAGGCCGGCCGCTATGCGACGCAGGGAGTGAACACCCTGCGCGGCGATCCCGTCGTGGCAGATCTGTCGCCTTGGGAGATCCTGCTGCAGGCCAACGGCTTTGCACCGGAGAAGGTGTCCAGGCAGTACGAGACGACACGCGCGCTGAAGAACTACGAGCAGCACATCCTCGATCGCCGAAAATCACTGGTAAACGCCTTCGCCATGGCGCTGCGCAATGGTGACGCCGGCGACCGCGCCTCCGTTCTGGCCAAGATCCGCGACTTCAACAAGGTCAATCCGGAGCTGGCCATCACTTCGAGCGGTCTGCAGCAGTCCGTCAAGAACCGCGCCCGCTATAGCGCCAGGGCCGAGGCCGGCATCATCCTCAACCCGAAGCTGGCCGCGCGTCTGAACAAAGCCGTGACGGAGTAGCTGCTGCAACTTTGCACCGCCATCGGATCTGCTTGGATGAAACCAATGTGAAGACGCCGGCGATGGTGCCGGCCCTATCGATACAGGGGCATTGGTTGATGGACAAGAAGGACTTGCGGGTGGTGGCCAGTGGAAAGGGATCGCAGGAGAAAACCCAGCCGAGGGACAGTGGTGCTGGTTTTCTTTCGCCTGCAACAGGCTTGGAGGTGGGGCCCAAGGCATCGAGGGGGCGGCACTCCCGCCGCCAGACGCTGGAGAAGGGCATGGAAGATGAGCGCCACAAGGCACAGGTGGTCTCGATGGAGGCCTTCAAGGCAGGCCGGGTAGGGCAGATTCCGCCGGAGGTGCTAGACATGTATGACCAGCTGACACGCGACCAGCATGCGCTGGTGCGGTCCTCGATCGTGCTGCTGATAGCGATGCGGAGGCGATTGGGCCTGCCGGACTTGTAATCGAACTCAAAGACGACGGGCCGATGCGGCGCATCGGCCCGGGTCCGATACAACCCTTAGATGTCAGTAACGATTCGGCTGAAGACTGCGGTGTTGTCCGCATCTACGGCGCGGAGAATGAAATCAGGGCGGTACTTAAAAGTCGCCTTTACTCTTACAAAGATCCGGCCCTTTCCGCTCTTTTGTAGGTAAATGCAAGCCGCAGATCCGTCGGCCTTGGTCGACGCGCGACGTGAAGCGGGGGTGCCGTCCTCATTCAGTGATTGAACCATGCCAGGGTCGGTGAACCACTCGGATGATGGCGCCTCTGCACACTTTGCTCCGCATTTCTTGGTTCCGCCGGATGAGCCCTTTGTGCAGCTGTGGTCCCGTTCTACTATGGCCCGCTGGGCGGCGTACTCTGCGCTGCGCTCGGATTTGAATCGTTCCTGCAGTTCTTCGAAGCGCTCCCTATAAATCCTCGGCTTTTGATTTGATGGAATCGTGGGGTCGTTCTTCACTGCATCTCGCATGACATCGTGTTCGCCTTTGAACTTGACGAAGTAATAGTCAAGGGGCTTCAGGGAAGTGTTCGCGTCCGCGAGGATTGGGGTGACAAGTAACAGCAAAAACAATGCGAAGCTTGAGATTCGATTCATGATGTTCCCCCTGTTTATTGGCATGGTCGCCGAGGTGGATCCTGCCAGAGGAATATTCTTGCGGCCACAATGGGGTGCCTCGTACTGACGCCTTCCTATTAACTGGGACTATCCTGTCCGGGTTTTATAAGCGAATCGATGTTCACTCACGGCGCCATAGGGCAGGCGTAATGCAATCCGGCCATGTGCTATTCCGCCCAGATCACCGCCGCCTACCAGAAGCTGGTCCGCATGACCGGCGCCACGCTGTCCCTCCAGGAGTTCGCAGCGCTGTACGCTCACGACCCGGGGAAGAAGCGGCCCAAGACCCCGAAGGCCATGGACGACGCATTCCGGGCCGGCGCCACGCCGGCGGAGCTTGCGGTGTGGGCAGAGGTCGAGCAGTGGAACCGGGCGGAGGCCGCGGTGCTTGAGCAGGAGCTGTTCGCCAACCGCAAGCGCCTGGTCGATGCCGAGCGCGCGCTGCATGTGAAGGAAACGAAGAAGGCCCGGGAAGACGTGCGAATCGCTGGCAACAAGATTGAACGCGCCCTGGCCAAGCTGGCCGATCTCAAACGCTCCGAACCGAAGGACCGCGACAGCCGGATATTCCCCGGGGTCTACGCCCCGGTGATCATTTCCGAGGGCGGTAAGCTGGTCATTAAGCCCATGCGCTACCAGTGCCGCCTAGCCGGGAAGCCGGCCAACTATGACCAGCGCTTCCCGGGCACCTACAACGCGCGTCGGGATAGCCTGGAGAAATTCTGGGCGCCGGCATTCGGCCACACCCATGGGCTGATGGTGGTGGAGACGTTCTACGAGAACGTGGAAGGTCCGGACGGCAAGAACCAGGTGGTGCAATTCACGCCGCGCACCGGCGAACCAATGCTGGTGGCCTGCCTGTGGGCGCACTGGACGGATCCCGCGGGAAAAGCACCCGACCTCCTGTCGTTCGCTGCCATCACCGACGAGCCCGAGCCCGAGGTCGCTGCTGCTGGCCACGATCGGACGATCATCAACATCAAGCCCGAGCATGTCGGCGCCTGGCTCAATCCGGATCCGGCCGACCTGGCCGCGTTGTATCGGATCTTCGACGACAAGCGGCACCCCTTCTACGAGCATCGGCTGGCAGCCTGAGCAGTTCCGGAAACTGTGACCTGATGCCCGCGATCTAGACGCACCTTCAACTCTTCCGCGGCTAGGATTTTGGGCCCACGTTCAGGAGTTCGTGCCGTGCCAAATCGGGCCGTTGTCTTTGTGAGCGAAGCGTGCGAAGGCCTTGACGGCCGTCGCCTGTCTGAAATCATGGGGGATGCGTCGGAGTTCAACCGGCGGGCCGGCGTCACCGGGGTGACCCTCTTCGACGGTCGCAGGTTCCTGAGCTACATGGAGGGTCCGCCAGACGGGCTGGACGTTGCTTTCTCCAGGGCGGCCGGCGCGACCAGCCACTGCAACCTGATCGAGATCGCCCGCGGTCGCGTAGGTCAGCGCAGGTTGCCGTACTGGCCGATGCGTTGTATCCCCGTGTCCGCCCCAGAGCTCGTACAGCTGGTAGGCGCGGACTGGACCGGCTTCCTGCAGCGCGGCCAGGACCAGGCAGCTCCGGCGACCGCGATGGAACTGCTGGTCGCGGTGGCGGAGCCATTCGCAGAGACTGCGTAAGCGCGGCGCGCGAGCGATAGAGCAATAGAGTGCTCACAATCGCAGCCGCTGCGACCGCCATTCGTATTCTGCCGGCCATGCCGCTTCCCGATTCCTTCTACTGGACTACGCGCTCTGCGAGCTGGCCGGGCGATCCGCTGACCGTGATCGCCTGCCAGGGCGTCTGGCTCGTCTCCATGACCCAGCGTGTCGATGACGACATCTGGGTGGCTCACCTCGATCGCCACCGGCATGGTCCTGGTGGCGGACCATGTCGGCAGTGCACCAGCTACGAGCAGGGCAGCGCCGGCGCCGAGCTCTGGGTCACCAGGCACGAGGCGCGATTGCGGGAGGACGTGGCCAAGATCCTGAGCTGGCAGGAAGCGGTGCGGGCGAACAGGTTGGCCAGGGCGGACACAGATCCACCGTTCGGCTGGATGGGGTGAGGTCTGCGGTTGCTCTGGAAGATTGCAGGAACCCCCAATTTGATCAATTCGTCAAATCGTTCAGGCAGGATATGCACTCTCCATGGATGAAGGGTGCTCGATGCCTATTGAGATTCTGATTGCGCCTGCGGCGCCCGCTGCGGATTCCGCAGGTGATTTGTTGAAGTATGGCTTGCCGGTTGGATCTTTGATCGCTGGCATTTTGCTAAAGGCGGGCGTGGACTGGCTCGCGACTATCCGTAACGAGAAAGTGGCGAAGAACAAGGAAACACAGCAGCACGAGAACGAAAGGAATCAGCGTATTCGGGAACGGGAGCGCGAAAACTTATTGGAGCTTCAGCCCCTCCTGACGGTAGCCGGCAATGCGGTTCATGAAATACATGCCGCCTTGCAGATAAAAGAAAAGGTTGCTTCACAGAAGGCGTTGCTAGTTGCACTCAATAAGCTATCTGAGGTCCAGTCGGCCATGGTGTTGATTGGAAGCAGATCGCATACAAGTGCAGTCTTGAGTGGCGTGAGCGCGCTCACTCAGGCAGCTGTAGCGATGGTAGGGAAAACCGCCGAGCCCGATATCACTGAAGCATTCAATGCTGCAACAGCCGCGTATCGTGACGTAGCAGGTACTGTGGGTTCGAGAATTCGTGATCTCGAGCGTGGTGCCCCCATTGCTGAGTTCGCCGCGCAGGACGCTGGTGCGAAGCCTGCAGACACATCAGGGGTATGAGCTAGCGCAAGTTGCCAGCTTTAAAAGCTGGCAAGAAAGCTGGCAAGTTGCTGCCAATCCATGCCCATTTCTGCCCATACGGCAGTCATGAACAAAAAAGCCCATCAAGCTAAGGCATTGATGGGCTTCGTTATTTCTGCTTCCTGGAAACCGGCGCCGATGGCGTCACGGGGACAATGCACCCCCGGTTTCTTCAAGTCTTGCAAGGCTTTCAGGTTCCAAGTTGACCAGATGTCGCCCAAGAACCTGCCTAACAGGGCAAATGGTACGGCAATCTTCCTGAACAGTCACGCGCGGGGATTGCCTCGTGCCTGCCGCTTGGCACGTTGCCATCCCCGGGGAGGCGTGCTCGAATTTCCCGACGTCATTCCACGGGCCTCCCATGGTCGTATCCGTCAGCTCTGGCAAGATGCGACTGGGATGGGCGGGGGCGCTTGCCGCGGCCGTTCTGGCAATGCAGGCATGGCCCGTCGTAGCGGCCGAATCCCCGCAGGCGACGGTGGAGGTGGCTTACAGCCCATCGCTGGACCTGTTCAACCTGCTCGACAACCTGCCCGATTGGCTGCCGGGATACACCGCTTCGGTCTACCGGGATGAATGGCAGCGGCGCTTCGGCCTGGACGAGCGGGACCGCGCGTTGTTGGCTGCCTATGCCGCATTCCGCCAGCGCACGTCACCCCTGGCGCGTGATCACGAGGTAATGGCCGCGGCGGCCGAGCGGGTGTTCGCAGGTGCAGACACCCGCGACGGCGATCCGTTCGCCAGCCATTTCCTGGCGGCAGAATCGTTCGATGCAGCCGTCAGGGCCGCGCTTGTCGGCCAGGGCCGCCGTGACCAGAGGCTGCTGCGACGGTATTACGCGCGCTTCGCCCCGCGTGCCCGCCAGCTGCTGGCCGGGCAGGCGCCATTCAACGCGCAGAAGCGCGAACTCGCACGGCAGCTCGCATCCCGCCCGGTCGGTGGCCTTGCGGCGCAGATGCAGGCGTTCTTCAGAGTGGATGCTCCAGCCACCTTCCAGGTGCGTTTCCTCTGGTGGCCGGATGCGACGCAGACCCAGGCCAAGCTGCGGGGCGGTTACATCTTTCTGTTCTCGACGTTCGATGCCGAGGAAGACTGGGCACCGATCGTGATGCACGAGTACAGCCACTTTCTTTCCGCTGGGCAGCCGCCAGCACAACGAAGGGCGTTGGCCGAAGCCTTCGTGACGTTGTGCCCGGCCGCGCTGACGCTGCGCAACCCATTGAATGCGCTGGAGGAACCGCTGGCGATCTACTGGGGCCAGTACCGGTTCGAGCAGGAGGTACGGGGTGGCACGCTGTCGCCGGAGTCGTCCTGGTACATCCAGCCCCATGCAGACCGGGCAGCGAAGGCGCTCGCGGCAGCGTTCCCGGCAACAGGTCCTGCGCCACACCTGGAGGCCGGCCAGCTCTTGGATGCAGCGGCATCTGCCTGTGCTGACGCCAAGGTGAAGTAACGTTGGGCGCTGCGCCAGGCCCGCGCAGGGTTGATAGGATCAGGATCCTGGATATGCAGCCTATGGACGGAGCCGATGCCGCTTGAAATCGCTGTAACGGATGAACCCAGCGACGAGGCGCTGGACCTGATTGGCAGTGGCCTGGACCAGTTCAATCTGGAGGCTGCGGGGTATGCCGATCGACGCGCGCTGGCGGTACTGGTTACCGATCCGGCCAGCGGCAAGGTGGTAGGGGGCCTTACAGGGCGAACGTCGCTGGGCCTGTGGTTTGTCGATCTGTTCCATCTACCACCGGAATACCGAGGCAGCGGGCTGGGCTCGCGTGTGTTGAAGGCTGCGGAAGACGAGGCGCGGCGGCGGGGTTGCCGCTCCGGTGTGCTGTACACCATCAGCTTCCAGGCGCCGGACTTCTATGTGAAGCATGGCTGGACCGTATTCGGTGAAGTGCCGTGCGATCCGCCCGGTACGTGCAGGGTGTTCCTCAGCAAGGATCTGTCAGCGGGGTGAGCGCGGCCGCCGCCCACGCGTCTTGTCAATCCGCAACTTGTTGTAGAGCGCATGTCATAGCGGATTGCTAACTTCGTGGGCACGAATTTGCGACACACTGGCAACGACCATCCAAGCCAGGACAGACACGGAGACGGTGGGTGACCGATGCAAGCCAACAACGCAGCCTGCGACAGCTGGTCGGGCCGGTCGGGGCCGACTACCAGCGGCGCGCGTTGCCGCCGGGCTGGGTGTGGGCGGTGCTGGCGGTGCTGCTGGCGGCCACCTGGCTGACTGAGTTGCCGGCTACGGCCGCTGCCGCGTTGGTGGCCAGCGCGGTGGTGGTGCATTGGTCGCAGCGGGGCCGGTTCCATTGGCTGGGCTGGCGCCTGCCGGCGCTGGCGGTGCTGGCTGCCCTGCTGTGGGGGCCGGAGGTGCTGTCGCAGTGGTTTGAGCACGGGCTGGCCATGGTCCTGATGTCGCTGGCCAGCCTCAGCATCGGTGTGCATGTCTGGCAGTCGCGCCAGATGGCCCGGCAGCTGCAGGGCGCGGCTGATTCGCTGGATGACGCCCAACTACTGGCGCTGTTGCCGGCTGATGCGGCTGAATTGGCCCGGAAGTGGCGGGCGGGCGATGACCGCTACGCGCCGGAACTGGCCGTTGTGATGCACCTGGCGGTGATGCACGCAGCGCTGGCGCCGCGGATGCGCAGGCAGGGCATGCTGGCGGGTTGACCGACCGGCGGCTTCTACAGCCGCTGCGGCCAGGAACCCGACAATGGTTTGCGCAGGTAGATCCGCTCATGACCGGGTGGGCAGTCGGGCAGTCGCCCATACACGGTGTAGCCCTGCCGCAGGTAGAAGGCTTCGGCCTGCCAGTCGAAGGTATCCAGCATCACGCTGCGGGCGCCATGGCGGCGCGCAACGGCTTCTGCTTCCGCCAGCAGCCGCTGGCCGATGCCTTGCCCGCGCAGTTCCGGGTCTACCCACAGCACATGTACCTGCAGCCAGCCGGCACAGACGTCGGCCAGCACACCACCGCGCAGCGCGCCGTGCTCGTCATGCCAGGCCAAGCGGACTGGAGTCTCATCGAATGAATCGCCGCCGTGGGCCTGGTTGAAGGCCAGCAGGCGCGCGCACAACGTGCGCATTTCATCGGCGCTGGCAGTCACCATGGCGCCGATGGGAGTGATCATGCGTCGCGGTTACCGCGACGCATCACGCGCTGCTTCTCGATCGCCCAGTCACGATCCTTGGCAGCATCGCGCTTGTCGTGGGTCTGCTTGCCCTTGGCCAGCGCCACTTCCAGCTTGATCTTGTTCTTGCTCCAGTACATCGCCGTTGGCACGATCGTGTAGCCATCACGCTCGACCTTGCCCACCAGCTTGTCGATCTCGCTCCGGTGCAGCAGCAGCTTGCGCTCGCGCCGGTCATTGGCCACCACATGGGTCGAGGCCTGGATCAACGGGGTGATCTGCGCGCCGATCAGGAAGATCTCACCATCCTTGACGTAGGCGTAGGCGTCGACGATGTTGCCGCGGCCAGCACGGATCGACTTCACTTCCCAGCCCTGCAGGGCCAGGCCGGCCTCGAAGCGATCTTCGATGTGGTACTCGTGACGGGCACGCTTGTTCAACGCGATGGTTTTGTTGGCCGTCGCGCTCTTTGCTTTATCCTTGCCGCTGTTCTTGCTCATTTCCGTATTGTCTCCGATTCGGGCCCGCCCGGTCGATTGCCGAAACGTCCTGTATTCATGCCAACTATCCGCCGCAGCGCCCTGGTCGAACATTCGGCCGCACGCATGTTCGACCTGGTCAACGATGTCCAGGCTTATCCGCGCCGCTTCCGCTGGTGCTCGGCTGCCCAGATCCTGGAGCAGGGCGAGGACCGCCTTGTCGCGCGCCTGGACCTGGGCCTGGGCTCGTTCAGTACCTGGTTCCAGACCGAAAACACCCTGCAGCGCCCGCACAGCATCGACATGCAGCTGCGTGACGGTCCGTTCAAGCAACTGCACGGCCGCTGGGAATTCCATGTGCTGGCCGAGGATGCCTGCAAGGTGACCCTGACCCTGGAGTTCGAGCCCAGCTCGCGGCTGCTTGGCCCGGCATTGGCGATCGGCTTCCAGGGGCTGGCCGACCGCATGGTCAACGACTTCGTCCGCGTCGCCGACGAGGCCTGAACGATGATCGAGGTCGAGGTGGTGCTGGCCTGGCCGCGACAGGTGCTCTCGCGCCGGCTGCAGCTGGAAGAGGGCGCCACCGTGGCTGAAGCCATTGTCGCTGCCGCGTTGGAAGGCAGTGCTGGATGCCCGGCCGTGGCCGTGCACGGCGTACTGGCGCGCCCGCAGCAGGTACTGCTGGATGGCGACCGCATCGAGCTGCTACGCCCGCTGCTGGCCGACCCCAAGGACAACCGCCGGCGTCGCGCGCTCGGCGGTTGATTCCCGCAACCCGTCCGCGTGGACGGGCAGGGGGCCTCAGCGGCCCTTCTTCTTCTTGTCCTTCGGCAGGTTGCGGCCGAACTGGCGGACGGTCTGCTGGGCCAGGGCCTTGTCGTTGCCCGGGAAATACTCGCCTTCCCAACGGGTCACGTTGTCGTTCTCGAAGAACACGGTGAAGTTCTTCACCTCGGTACGGCCGAGGCGGTTCACGCGCTGGCTGGCGGTGTAGTCCCAGCGCTGCGCATGGAACGGGTCGGGAATGGACGGGGTGCCCAGCAGCGCGGTGACCTGCTGCTTGCTTTGCCCGACCTGCAGCTTGGCCACGGCATCTTCCCGGATCAGGTTGCCCTGATAGATGGGTTGCTTGTAGATGATGCCGCACCCGGTGGTGGACAGGGCGACGGCGGCGACCAACAGGAGATTGCGCATCGGGACTGGCGGTTGGGGAAATCAAACCGATGATACACTCCCGGCGTGCCACCGCGACCCAATCCGAGGCAGCTGGCGCTAAATCGCCAATGAACGGAGACCTATGGAAACCCACGACCTGCGTAAAGTCGGCCTGAAGGTGACCCATCCGCGGATGCGGATCCTGGCGCTGCTCGAGCAGCGCAACGCCCAGCACCACATGACCGCCGAAGATATCTACCGCCAGCTCCTCGAGCACGGCGACGAGATCGGCCTTGCCACGGTGTACCGGGTGCTGACCCAGTTCGAGGCCGCCGGCCTCGTGCTCAAGCACAATTTCGAAGGCGGCCAGGCCGTCTACGAGCTGGACCGTGGTGGCCACCATGACCATATGGTCGACGTGGACAGCGGCAAGATCATCGAGTTCGAAAGCCACGAGATCGAGGAGCTGCAGCGCAAGATCGCAGCCGACCACGGCTACGAGCTGGAAGAGCACTCGCTGGTGCTGTACGTGCGCAAGAAGCGCAAGTAAGCCGTTCCGGCCAGCTGGATGCGACAAGACCCCGGGCCTGCCCGGGGTTTTTCGTTGATGGGGTCAGTGCCCTTTCCCTGCGGGAAGGGGATCCGACCCCGGCCTGCCCAGCACGGCGTCCAGATCCACCGCCTCGGCCATCGCCTGGTTGCCCGCATCGCCCGGGTGCAGGTGGTCGCCGGAGTCATAGGCGGCAGCCATCCGTGACGGATCCGCCGGGTCGCGCAGGGCGGCATCCAGATCGATCACCGCATCGAACGGGCTCCCGGTACGCAGCCAGGCATTGAGCTGCTGGCGCAGCGCTTCTTTTTCCGGCTGGTAGTAGTCGTCCAGCGGCGTGCCGGGCAGGGCGCCGGCGAACGGCGTCAGGGTGGCAACCAGAATGCGCAGGCCCCGGCCACGGGCCTGGTCGGCCAAGGCGCGATAGCCAGCCTGCAGTTCGGCCAGCGTTGGCCGCACCTGGTTCCGGGCGAAGGCGGTACCGGGCCAGCTGATGTCGTTGATGCCGATCAGCACGATCACGCTGGCCACGCCCGCTTGGTCCAGCGCGTCACGCTGGAAGCGACTGAGGGCGGCGTCCCCCATCCCGTCGCGCAGCAACCGGCCACCGGAGATGCCGGCGTTGACCACGGCCACGCCTTGCGGTGCCAGGCGCGCCGCCAGATGGTCGGTCCAGCGCTGGTCCTGGTCGAGGCTGGCGGTAGCGCCGTCGGTGATTGAATCGCCGATCACCACCACGCTGCGCGCGCTGGCCGCCGCCTCGACCTCGATGCCGGTCAGGAACAACCGGGCAGTGCTGGGGCTGGCCCGCTGCAGGTCGAGGGTTCGGCTCTGGTCGCCTTCGGCGATCCAGCTGGTCTGGCGGCCGTCCCAATGGAAGGTCTGCAACGGGATTGGTCTGGGCACGTAGGCGCTGACCTGCAGGGCCTGGCGGTGTTTGGTGGCCAGTGGCAGAGGATCGCTCAGCCGTTCCTGGCCGGGGGCGATCAGCACGCCGGGCTGGCCGTCGAAACGGAGTGGCTGCGGCGTTGCGCCTGCCTGTGCCGCCACACTCGCCGCTCCGATCCGCAGCGGCTGGGTGCCGTAGGCATTGCTCAGTCGCACCCGCAGCCGAGGGCCGCCCAGGCTGATACGCGCGGTCTGGCGGAAGGTCTGGTCATGCAGCTCGGCCGGAATAAGGGTGGGAAACAGGAAATCCGCGCCCCACACCCGCTGCGGGCTGGCCTGCCAGCTGGCGACCCAGTGCGGGGCAGGGGCGGCGCTGGCAGCGCCGGACAGGGTGATCAACGCGGCGGCGGTGAGCTGGCTGAAGCGGTTCATCGGGCAATCCCGGGAGGAGGGAGCGCCATGGTGATTCCGCAGTGATCTGTGAACTAGACTGCGCATGGATAATCATCTGTGAACTGTATTCATAGCCATGGCACGACCCGACATCAACCGATCCGGCGAACTGGGAGTGTTCGTGCGGGTGATCGAGACCGGTGGCTTTTCCGCCGCCGCCCGTACGCTGGACATGACGCCGTCGGCAGTCAGCAAGCTGGTGGCACGGCTGGAGCAGCGGCTGGGCACGCGCCTGCTGCAGCGTTCCACCCGCCAGCTGCAGCTGACCCCGGAGGGCTGCGCGTTCTATGAGCGTGGCCTGCGCGTGCTCGCCGACCTGGAGGAGGCCGAGCGTTGCGCCAGCGCGCATGCCGAGCCGCGCGGACGGCTGCGGGTCAATTCCAACGTGCCGTTCGGCCAGCATTTCCTGTTGCCGCTGCTGCCGGCGTTCCTCGAGCGCAACCCGCAGGTCGGGGTGGACCTGACCTTGAATGACGAGGTGATCGACCTGCTCGAGCAGCGCACCGACGTGGCCGTGCGCGCCGGCCCACTGAAGAGTTCCAGCCTGGTCGCGCGACGGCTGGGCGCAACGCGGATGATGATCGTGGCCGCACCGGCCTATGCGCAGCGGCACGGCCTGCCGCGCAACGCTGAAGAGCTGCTGTCGCACAACCGTCTGGACATCGGCCATGCGCGTGCGATGCAGGGCTGGCCATTGCTGCAGGAAGGGCGCGAGCGGATGCTGCTGCCCAGCGGCAATGCCCGCGCCAGCAACGGCAATGCACTGCGTCAGCTGGTGCTGGGGGGCTTGGGCATGGCGCGACTGGCGACCTATCAGGTGCAGGAGGACATCGCTGCCGGACGCCTGTTGCCGGTGCTGGAAGCGGCCAATCCCGGTGACCTCGAAGAGGTGCACGCAGTGTTCCTGGGGCAGGGCGGTTACCTGCCGCTACGCGTACGCGCGTTCCTCGATTTCCTGGTGGAAACGGTGGATCTGGCGCGGCCGTTGGGGTGAGCCTGGTAGTGCCGGCCGTTGGCCGGCAACCTCACGATCTTCGCCCAACCGCGTCGGGGTGCCGGCCAGCGGCCGGCACTACCGTGCGGAAGTCGAGCATGGCCCGACGCTACAAAAGCGGGCCTCAGACCTGCAGCAGCTTGCGTGCGGCGGCGCGCGCTTCCTTGCTCACTTCCACGCCGCCGAGCATGCGTGCCAGTTCTTCTTCGCGCGCCTTGCTGTCCAGCTTTTCCACTGCGCTCTGGGTCATGCCTTCCACCGGCGCCTTGCTGACCCGGTAGTGCGCATGGCCCTTCGAGGCGACCTGCGGCAGGTGGGTCACGCACAGAACCTGGCGCTTCTCGCCAAGCGCACGCAGCTTCTGCCCGACGATGTCAGCCACCGCGCCGCCGATGCCGGAGTCGACTTCGTCGAACACCATGGTCGGCACCGCATCCAGGTCCAGCGCGGCCACTTCGATGGCCAGCGAGATGCGCGACAGTTCACCGCCGGAGGCCACCTTGCGCAGCGCGCGCGGCGGTTGGCCGGCGTTGGCCGCGACCAGGAATTCCACGCGTTCGGCACCCTGCGGATCGGGCTTGCCGGCGTCCTGCGGCTCCAGCTCGATCAGGAACTGGCCGCCGCCCATGCCCAGCTCGGCAATAATGCCGGTGGTGGTGGCCGACAGTTCGGCAGCAGCGCTGCGGCGGCTGGCGGACAGTACGTCGGCCTGTACGCGCCAGGCGGCGGCGGCCTTGTCGATCTCGCCGGCCAGGCGCTGCAGGCGCTCGTCGGCGCCACGCAGCTGTTCCACTTCGGCATGCATGCGCTCGCGCTGCGCGCCGAGCTCGTCCATCGGCACGCGGTGCTTTCGGGCCAGGTCGTGCAGGCGGCCGAGGCGACGCTCGTTCTCCTCGAACTGCTCGGGGTCGGCGTCGAGGTCATCGTGCACCCGGTCCAGCAGCGACAGGGCTTCGTGCAGCTGGATCGAGGCGTTCTCGATCAGGCCGTCCACCTCGCCCAGGCGCGGGTCGTGCTCGATCAGCCTCGACAGCTCATGGCGGACCTGTTGCAGCAGGTCCAGTGCGGAACTGCCGTCGTCGCCGTTGAGCTGGTTGCTGGCCGCCTGGCAGGCGCTCAACAGGGCGCTGGCATGGGCCTGGCGGCGGTGGCTGGCGCCGAGTGCGGCGATCGACTCCGGCTCCAGGTCCTCGCGGTCGAGCTCGCGCAGCTGGTGTTCGAGGAAGCCGATCCGGTCACTGACGTCGCCCTGTTGCGACAGGGCAAGCGATTCGTCGACCAGCGTCTGCCAGGCGGCGGCGGCACGGCGCACCTGGCGGCGCTCGTCCTCGTTGCGGGCATAGGCGTCGAGCAGGGCCAGCTGCGACGGACGCGTCAGCAGGGCCTGCTGCTCATGCTGGCCATGGATTTCGACCAGCAATCCGGCCAGGTCCGCCAGCTGTGCCAGCGTCACCGGGCGGCCGTTGATCCACGAACGTGAACCGCCATCGGCGCGGATCACCCGCCGCAGCTGGCACTGTTCCTCATCGTCCAGCTCGTTGTCGGCCAGCCACTGGCGTGCGGCCTGCAGCTGGTCCAGCGCGAATTCGGCGGAAAGCTCGGCGCGCGCGGCACCGTGGCGGACCACGCCACTGTCGGCGCGGAGGCCGGACAGGAAGCCCAGGGCGTCGACCATCAGCGACTTGCCGGCGCCGGTCTCGCCTGAAACGACCGTCATGCCGGGCCCGAACTCCAGTTCGGTGGCGCGGACAACGGCAAAATCCTTGATCGAAAGATGTCTGAGCATGGGTAAGGGGTATCAGCAGCCGCGCAACGCTAGCACGTGGGCGAGGGAGGTCCAATGACTTGCCAAGGTGATGCGCCGCCATTATCTAGTGTCCGTGTCTCACAGGTTGATTCCATGCACGGTTCTCCCGACCAGCTTGCCCCGCGTGCGCGCCATCTGCTGCGCACGCTGATCGCGCGTTACATCCAGGACGGCGAGCCGGTCGGCTCGCAGACGCTGGCGCGCGTGGCCGGCCTGGAGGTCAGCCCGGCCACCATCCGCAACATCCTTGGCGACCTCGAAGACCTGGGGCTGCTGGCGTCGCCGCATACCTCGGCCGGGCGCGTCCCGACCGCGCATGGCTACCGGGTGTTCGTCGACAGCCTGCTGCAGATGCAGCCGCCGGGCGAGGGCGAGCTGGCCCGCCTGCGTCAGGAACTGGCGGGCGGCGGCAGCACCCAGGCCCTGCTCGGCAGCGCCTCGGAACTGCTGTCGGCGATGAGCCACTTCGTCGGCGTGGTCAGCGCGCCACGACGCGAGCAGTTCGCCTTCCGCCAGATCGATTTCGTGGCGCTGGATGGACGCCGGGTGCTGGCGATCCTGGTGTTCGCCGACAACGAGGTGCAGAACCGCGTCATCGAGACCCGTCAGGACTTCGTGCCAGGCCAGCTGGAGCAGGTCGCCAACTACCTCAATGCCCATTTCGCCGGCCTGCCGATGGCCGAGATCCGTACCCGCCTGCTGCTGGAGCTGCGCGACGCCCGCTCGGAGCTGGAGCAGCTGCTGGCGCACAGCATCGAGCTGGCTGAGCAGGCGCTGCAGCCGCCGGCCGACGACATGCTGGTGGCCGGCCAGACCCGGCTGATGGGAGTACAGGACCTGTCCGACCTGGAGCGACTGCGTGAGCTGTTCGAGCTGTTTTCCAGCAAACGCGAGATCCTGCAGCTGCTGGAGCGCACCATCCAGGCCCCGGGCGTGCGCATCTTCATCGGTGAGGAGACAGGGATGATGCCGCTGCAGGGCGTCTCGCTGGTCACCGCCCCGTACACCGCCAATGGCCAGGTGCTGGGCGTGCTGGGCGTGATCGGGCCCAAGCGGATGGCCTACGACCGCATGATCCCGCTGGTCCAGGCCACCGCCGATGTGCTCGGCGCGGCCTTTTCACCGGCCGGGCGTACTCCCGGAACATCCGACGCTTGAAACGCAGCATCCCGCCCACACTAGGGTGGGTGGAGGCGGAGATTGACCGCCAGGGACCCAGACATGAACCACGAACATCCAGATATCGAATCCCAGCAGAGTGCCGCCGATGCGGCCGCCGCCGCCGGCGTGAACGACGAAGTGGAGCGCCTGCGCGCCGAGCTTGAGCAGGTCAAGGCCGATGTACTGCGCGAACGCGCCGACCTCGAGAACCAGCGCAAGCGCGTTGCCCGCGACATCGAGCAGGCCCGCAAGTTCGCCAACGAGAAGCTGCTGGGCGAGCTGCTGCCGGTGTTCGACAGCCTGGATGCCGGCCTGAAGGCCGCCGGCGATGATGCCCATCCGCTGCGTGAAGGCCTGGAGCTGACCTACCGGCAGCTGCTGAAGGTCGCCGGCGACAACGGCCTGGTCCTGCTGGACCCGACCGGCCAGCCGTTCAATCCGGAGCATCACCAGGCCATCAGCCAGGTGCCGACTCCGGGTGCCGCCCCGGGCAGCGTGGTGACCGTGTTCCAGAAGGGCTACCTGCTCAACGAGCGCCTGCTGCGGCCGGCGCTGGTGGTGGTGGCGGCCGACTGACCCCCGCGGGGCCGGGAGGCGGGCACGACCCGCGCCCGACCCGACGCTGAACGCGCCGGACAACCGGAAACACAGCGTTCGGAGGATGGCTTGAATGTTCCACGGGCCTCCCCCACTTCGTATTCATCCACCGGCCGAACGGCCGGACTGACCTAAACAGCATTCTTCAGGAGTCTCCCCCATGGGCAAGATCATTGGTATCGACCTCGGCACCACCAACTCGTGCGTGGCGATCATGGACGGCGGCAAGGCCCGCGTCATCGAGAATTCGGAAGGCGATCGCACCACTCCGTCGATCGTCGCCTACACCAAGGACGGCGAAGTCCTGGTGGGTGCCTCGGCCAAGCGCCAGGCCGTCACCAACCCCAAGAACACCTTCTACGCGGTGAAGCGCCTGATCGGCCGCAAGTTCACCGACGCCGAAGTGCAGAAGGACATCGCGCACGTCCCGTACAGCATCCTGGCCCATGACAATGGCGATGCCTGGGTGGCCACCAGCGATGCCAAGAAGATGGCACCGCAGGAAATCTCGGCCAAGGTGCTGGAGAAGATGAAGAAGACCGCCGAGGACTTCCTCGGTGAGAAGGTCACCGAAGCGGTCATCACCGTGCCGGCCTACTTCAACGACAGCCAGCGCCAGGCAACCAAGGACGCTGGCCGCATCGCCGGCCTGGACGTCAAGCGCATCATCAACGAGCCGACTGCGGCCGCGCTGGCCTATGGCCTGGACAAGGGCGACAACAAGGATCGCAAGATCGTTGTGTACGACCTGGGCGGCGGCACCTTCGACGTTTCGGTGATCGAGATCGCCAATGTCGACGGCGAGAAGCAGTTCGAAGTGCTGGCCACCAACGGCGACACCTTCCTGGGTGGCGAAGATTTCGACAACCGCGTCATCGAGTACCTGGTTGAAGAGTTCAACAAGGACCAGGGCATCGACCTGCGCAAGGATCCGCTGGCCCTGCAGCGCCTGAAGGATGCTGCCGAGCGCGCCAAGATCGAGCTGTCCAGCGCCCAGCAGACCGAAGTGAACCTGCCGTACGTCACCGCCGACGCGTCGGGTCCGAAGCACCTGAACATCAAGCTGACCCGCGCCAAGCTGGAGTCGCTGGTGGAAGAGCTGATCAGGAAGTCGATCGAGCCGTGCCGCGTCGCCCTGAACGATGCCGGCCTGCGTTCGAGCGACATCAGCGAGGTGATCCTGGTCGGCGGCCAGACCCGCATGCCGAAGGTGCAGCAGGCGGTGACCGAGTTCTTCGGCAAGGAACCGCGCAAGGACGTCAACCCGGACGAAGCCGTGGCACTGGGTGCTGCGATCCAGGGCGGCGTGCTGGGCGGCGACGTCAAGGACGTGCTGCTGCTGGACGTGACCCCGCTGTCGCTGGGTATCGAAACCATGGGCGGTGTGTTCACCAAGATCATCGAAAAGAACACCACCATCCCGACCAAGGCCTCGCAGGTGTTCTCCACCGCCGAGGACAACCAGTCGGCGGTGACCGTGCACGTGCTGCAGGGTGAGCGCGAACAGGCCCGCTTCAACAAGTCGCTGGCCAAGTTCGACCTGTCCGGCATCGAGCCGGCCCCGCGTGGCCTGCCGCAGGTGGAAGTGTCCTTCGACATCGACGCCAACGGCATCCTGCACGTGTCGGCCAAGGACAAGAAGACCAACAAGGAACAGAAGGTCGAGATCAAGGCCGGTTCGGGCCTGTCCGAGGAAGAGATCGCGCGCATGGTCGCCGACGCGGAAGCCAACCGCGAAGAAGACAAGAAGTTCCAGGAACTGGTGCAGGCCCGCAACCAGGCCGACGCCCTGATCCACGGCACCCGCAGCGCCATCACCGAGCACGGCAGCAAGGTTGGCGGCGATGTCATCGGCAAGGTGGAAGCGGCCCTGGCCGACCTGGAAACCGCGATGAAGGGTGACGACAAGGCGCAGATCGAAGCCAAGTCGAAGGTGCTGGAGGAAGCTGGCCAGTCGCTGTTCGCCGCTGCTTCGGCCGAGCAGGGCGGTGCCGCCCCGGGCGCCGACGCCGGCAATGCGGGCAAGGCGCAGGATGACGTGGTGGATGCCGAGTTCACCGAAGTCAAGGACGACAAGAAGTCCTGATCCGGACCGACGCGGGACGCTGCCTGCCAGCGTCCCGTTGTCGTACCAGGGTCCTGACCGCCCTCTGGCGTGTCGGGGCGCCCGACGCAAGAGCGGACCTGGTTCCGCTCTTCCGCTTTGACGAATCCCGACTTTCCGGAATGCGATCCACGATATGAGCAAGCGCGATTACTACGAAGTGCTGGGCGTTGCCCGCACTGCCAACGACGAAGAGCTGAAGAAGGCCTACCGCCGTTGTGCGATGAAGTTCCACCCGGACCGCAACCCGGGTGATGCGGCGGCCGAAGCCTCCTTCAAGGAGTGCAAGGAAGCCTACGAAGTGCTGTCCGACGGCAACAAGCGCCGCATGTACGACAGCCACGGCCACGCCGCGTTTGAGCACGGCATGGGCGGTGGCGGCGGTCCGGGCGGCCCGGACATGAACGATATTTTCGGCGACATCTTCGGCAACATCTTTGGTGGTGCAGGCGGCGGTGGCCCGCGCCAGGCCCGCCGTGGTGCCGATATCGGTTACGTGATGGAGCTGGACCTGGAAGAAGCGGTGCGTGGCGTCGAGCGCCGCATCGAAATTCCAACCCTGGCCGAATGTGGCGACTGCGATGGCAGCGGCTCCGAAGACGGCAAGGTCGAGACCTGCAACGTCTGCCATGGTCGCGGCCAGGTGCGCATCCAGCGCGGCATCTTCGCCATGCAGCAGGCCTGCCACAACTGCGGCGGCCGCGGCCAGATCATCGCCAAGCCCTGCAAGACCTGCCACGGCAACGGCCGTGTCGAGGAAGACAAGGTGCTGTCGGTGAAGGTGCCGGCGGGCGTGGATACCGGCGACCGCATCCGCCTGTCGGGCGAAGGCGAGGCCGGTCCGGCCGGTACGCCGCCAGGCGATCTGTACGTGGAAGTGCGGGTACGCGAGCACGCGATCTTCCAGCGCGATGGCGACGACCTGCATTGCGAAGTGCCGATCCGCATCTCGCAGGCCGCGCTGGGCGACACCGTGCGCGTGGCCACCCTCGGCGGTGAAGCGGAAATCCGCATCCCGGCCGAGACCCAGACCGGCAAGCTGTTCCGCCTGCGCGGCAAGGGCGTGCGTTCGGTGCGCAGCCGCAGCGAAGGCGACCTGTACTGCCGTGTGGTGGTGGAGACCCCGGTCAACCTCACCAACGATCAGCGCAAGCTGCTGGAGCAGTTTGAGGCGACCTTCAACGGTGAGGATGCGCGCAAGCACTCGCCGAAGTCGGCGACCTTCATCGATGGCGTGAAGGGCTTCTGGGACCGGATGACGTCCTGATTCTTCAACGGAAACGTTGAACGGTAGCGCCGGGCCGTGCCCGGCGTTTTCGTTTGTGGTGCCGCACTGCCGCCGCCGGGCATGGCCCGGCGCTACCGGAAAAACGCCGCCGGAGTCTGCCCGAGCTGGCGCTTGAACATGCTGGTGAATGCACTCGGGCTGTCATAGCCCATCGCCAGTGCGACATCGATGACCTTTTCGCCGAGCGCCAGCCGTTCCATTGCTGCCAGCAGCCGCGCCTGCTGCCGCCACTGGCCAAAGGTCATGCCCAGTTCGCTGGCGAAATGACGCTGGATGGTTTTCACGTCCACCGCCAGTGCCTGCGCCCAGTCCTGCAACGTTGCGTCATCCGCAGGATGCTTCTGGATGTGCAGGCAGATCTTCAGCAGGCGGGGATCGGACGGTTCCGGCAGGTGCAGCGGCAGCGCATCCATCCGCCGCAGTTCGTCCAGCAGCAGGCGCACCACACGGCCATCGCGGCTGTCGTCCTCGTGCGCGCCCTCGATCAGGCTGGCAGCCAGCAGCAGTTCACGCAGCAGGGGGGCCACCTGTATCGCGAAAGCTTCGGCAGGCAGGTGTGGCGCGAACTCCGGCTCCACATACAGGCTGCGCATGTGTACCTCGGCAATGCAGTCCACCGCATGGGCAATGCCGGCAGGCACCCAGATCGCACGGGTGGAAGGCACTACCCAGCGGCCGACTTCCGAGCGCACCACCATCAACCCGGACTGCGCGTAGACCAACTGGTGGCGGCGGTGCTTGTGCGGCGAGATATGCGTGCCGGCCTGGTAATGGCGGGCACGGCAGGTCACCGGTCGTTGTATCGGCACCTCCCGCCAGGGAGCGGTTTCGCGGACCGGGCAGGGGATGTCCTTTTTGCGATAGGCCATGACCAGAACGCGGCAGAAGGGAGGAAGGTGCAACCGTAGCATGCGTGGCTCGCCCCCAACCTGACTGTGTCCATGTCGACCCTGGCTTCCCCCAAAACGACCTCACGCCCGGTGGCTCCCGGCGTGTTGGCCGCCATTTCTACCTCGCATGTCGTCAACGACATGATGCAGTCGCTGATCCTGGCCATCTATCCGGTGATCAAGGGCGGCTTCAATCTCAGCTTCACCCAGATCGGCCTGATCACGCTGACCTACCAGCTCACCGCCTCGATCTTCCAGCCGCTGATCGGCATCGCCACCGATCGCCGTCCGGCGCCGTATTCGCTGCCGATCGGCATGGCCTCGACCCTGTGCGGCATGCTGCTGCTCGGCTTCGCGCCGAACTACACGATGGTGCTGCTGGCGGCGGCGATGGTCGGCATTGGTTCGGCCATCTTCCACCCGGAAGCCTCGCGCATCGCGCGGCTGGCCTCGGGCGGTCGCCATGGTTTCGCGCAGTCGGTGTTCCAGGTCGGCGGCAACTTCGGTACCGCGCTGGGCCCGTTGATTGCCGCCGCGGTAATCGTGCCGCATGGCCAGCATGCCGCATCGTGGTTTGCCGGCGCCGCCCTGATCGGCATTGCATTGCTGACCTATGTCGGTCGCTGGTACGCGCTGCACCTGGGTACACCGCGTCCGGCCAGCACCGCGTCGATGGCCCCGCGCCATCCGCCACGCACCGTGGCCAGGGTGCTGGTGATCCTGCTCGTGCTGATCTTCAGCAAGTACTTCTACATGGCCAGCATCGGCAGTTACTTCACCTTCTACCTGATCCACCACTTCGGCATTCCGGTGGCGCAGGCGCAGCTGCACCTGTTCGCCTTCCTGGTGGCCTCCGCCGCCGGCGGATTCCTCGGTGGACCGCTGGGTGACCGCATCGGCCGCAAGCCGATCATCTGGACCTCGATCCTCGGCGTGGCGCCGTTCGCGTTGATGCTGCCGCATGCCGACCTGCTGTGGACCACGGTGCTGGCGGTGCTGATCGGCTTTGTGCTGTCCTCGGCGTTCTCGGCCATCGTGGTGTATGCGCAGGAGATGATGCCGCACCGTATCGGCATGGTGTCGGGGCTGTTCTTCGGCTTCGCGTTCGGCATGGGCGGGCTGGGGGCGGCCGTGCTGGGCCTGCTGGCGGACAAGACCAGCATTGAGTATGTCTACCAGCTGACTGCGTTCCTGCCGCTGCTCGGCATTGTCGCGGCGTGGCTGCCACCTTCGCGGCCTGTTGTTCACTGAGGGGTTTGAGTTTGCAGGGCTTGCAGCCCTGCACCTGCTTAAAGCCGAAGCAACAGCCGAATCTGGTTTCCTGAGGGTTGGCGGGGTGGGTCCGGTTGAGGGGGACGCCGTAAATACGTCCATGTAGGCTTGGTCGCGGCATCCATGCCGCTCACACCCCTCAACCGGACCCACCCCGCCTTCGACAGTTTTCCGCGATCTGTCAGAGCGGCGTTTTGCTCTGGTAGGTGTCGACCTTGGTCGACACGGATGAATTCATTCGATGTCTCACAGATGTGTCGACCAAGGTCGACACCTACCAACAGCACACGGAATCTGTCAGAGGTGGGGCGGTGTCGGAGTGCGGGGTGTCAGCCGCATGGATGCGGCTGCCAAGCCCCCATGGATGGGTTCACGGCGTCCCCGCACTCCGACATCGCCCCGCCATCCCAGGGGATGCGAGCTTTTGCCGTTGCCTTTGCCGTTGCTTCGGCAGGTGCAGGGCTGCAAGCCCTGCCGAAAACCCCCTTGGGCGTAGAATGCGGGCATGAGCGAATCCCTTGATAACCACCTGGTCCACGGCCGCCGCCAGCGGCCGGACGGGCCCTCGCCGATCGATGTCATCTCGGTCCAGTCGCAACTTGTCTACGGCCACGCCGGCAACAGCGCCGCGCTGCCGCCGATGCGTGCACTGGGCGTGCGCGTGGCGGAGATCCCGACCGTGCTGCTCAGCAATGCGCCGTTCTACGACACCACCCGCGGCCGCGTGCTACCCGCCGACTGGTTCGCCGATCTGCTGCTCGGCACCCGCGAACGCGGCCTGCCGCAGCGGGCGAAGATGCTGGTATCCGGCTACTTCGGCAGCACGGCCAATGGCGCCGCGTTTGCCGATTGGCTGGATGAAATCCTGCCGGCCTGCCCGCAACTGCGCTACTGCCTGGACCCGGTGATCGGCGATACCCATACCGGGCCCTACGTGGAACCGGGCCTGGAGGCGATCTTCGCCGAACGCTTGCTGCCGCATGCCTGGCTGGTGACGCCCAATGCCTTCGAACTGAATCGCCTGACCGGCATGCCTGCGCTGGCCGAGGTTGACGCCATCGCTGCCGCGCGCACGTTGCTGGACCGCGGTCCGCACTGGGTGATCGCGCACAGCGTGGGTGGCAACCCGGGTGAGTTGGTGACTTTGGCGGTCGGCCGCGAGGAAACCTGGCGCTGGACCTCGCCGCTGCTGCCGGTGGACGTGGCCGGTACCGGCGACGTGCTGATGTCGCTGGTGGTGTCGTTCCTGCTGCGCGGTGAGTCAATGCAGCAGGCGATCTCGCGCGCCATCGCCGGTACTCATGCGGCATTGGAAGCGACCCTGGACAACGGCTTCGAGGAATTCGACGTGATCGCCGCGGCGCCTGCCGCGCTGGCCGAAGGCATGCGCTTCCGCGCCGAACGCGTGGCATGAGCGGCCTGCAGGAACGCACGCCGCGCACGGTCGGCATCATCGGTAGCGCCGGCGCCTATGGGCGCTGGTTGACCCGCTTCTTCCAGCAGCACATGCAGTTGCAGGTGATCGGCCACGACCCGGCCGATGCAACCTCGCATACGCCGGAGCAGCTGTTGGCGCAGGCCGATGTGCTGGTGTTCTCGGCACCGATCCGGCACACGCCGGCGCTGATCGCCGAATACGTGCGGCAATCGGCCGGTCGCGAGCGGGACCGCCTGTGGCTGGATGTGACTTCGGTAAAGGAGGCACCGGTACAGGCGATGCTGGCCTCGCAGGCCGAAGTGGTCGGGCTGCACCCGATGACTGCTCCGCCCAAGGCGCCGACGCTGAAGGGCCGGGTGATGGTGGTCTGCGAAGCACGGCTGCAGCACTGGCAGCCGTGGGTCGACGCGTTGTGCGCGGCGCTGCAGGCCGAGTGCGTGCGCGCCACGCCGCAGCATCACGACCAGATGATGGCGCTGGTGCAGGCGATGGTGCATGCCACCCATCTGGCCCAGGCCGGCGTGCTGCGCCAGTACCAGCCGCAGTTGGGAGATCTTGCTGCGATGATGCCGTACCGCTCCGCGTCGTTCGAGCTGGATACGGCGATCATCTCGCGCATCCTCTCGCTGAACCCGGCGATCTACGAGGACATCCAGTTCGGCAATCCCTACGTGGCGCCGATGCTGGAGCGCCTGGTGGGCCAGTTGCAGGCCCTGCAGGTACAGGTCGGGCAGGGCGACGACACTGCGCGTGCTGCGTTCCGCGAGCAGTCGCTGTCGGCCAACCACAATGCCTTCGGTGAGCAGGCGCTGGCCGCTGGCAACTACACCTTTGAACGGGTGGGGTACCTGCTGGCCGACCTGACCGAGCGCAACGCGTTGTCGGTACACCTGCCGGAAGATCGTCCAGGTTCGTTGCGTGAGCTGCTGAACGTGTTCGAGCAGCATCGCATCAGCCTGGCCTCGATCCATTCCTCGCGCACTCCAAGCGGCGAAGTGCACTTCCGTATCGGTTTCGTGGCGGGAAGTGATCCGGCCGCCATCGCACTGGCGGCGGCCGAGGTGGACGCCAGCGGCATCGGACGGGTGCTGGGCTGAGTATATTCATCCACAGGCGGTGTGGATGATTTCTGAGCAAAGGTGTGGATAACCGCCTGCAGCCCTTGCCAGGAAAGGCTGTCAAGATGGTTGGTCAAAAATTCACCACGCTTTTTATGGCGTCGGGCCATGCTCAACTACCCTTGGCAAAAAGCGTGTCGACCAAGGTCGACACCTACCAGGGCGTGGCGATACGAGCAAGGTCGACACCTATCAGGGCGGGGCGATACGAGATCCGGTAGCGCCGGGCCATGCCCGGCAAACCTCAGATCGTCAGCCGCACTTCACCGCCACTGGTGGTGAACTCACGGCCATTGCGGACCAGCTGGCGTCCATCATCCAGCTCGTAGCGCGGCGTGGACTCGGAGTTGTGCCCGCTGCCATTGGCCTCGGGCTTGAACTCGATGATGATGTGGCTGTCGCCATTGCTGTCGACGGCGGGGAACTGTCGGAACGACATCGTGCACCTCCTTCAGCAGGTGTTGCTGACGCGTGGCCAGCTTGGCGCGCCGGGTGTTAGCCGGCTGTCATCAATCGATGAACTGCAGCCTTGCCAGTTCAGCGTACAGACCGCCTTCGGCCAGCAACTGCGCGTGCGTACCCTCGGCCACGATGCGGCCCTGGTCCATCACCACGATGCGGTCTGCCTTGAGCACGGTGGCCAGGCGGTGGGCGATGACCAGCGTGGTACGGCCGGCCATCAATCGCTCCAGCGCCTGCTGCACGCCATGCTCGCTCTGCGCATCCAGCGCGCTGGTCGCTTCATCCAGCAGCAGGATCGGTGCGTCCTTCAGCAGCGCACGGGCGATCGCCACACGCTGCTGCTGGCCGCCGGACAGGCGCGCGCCACGCTCACCCAGTTCGCTGTCGTAGCCCTGCGGCAACGCACGCAGGAAGCCGTCGGCCTCGGCTGCGCGCGCAGCATCTTCGACCTCGGCGTCGCTGGCCTGCAGGCGGCCGTAGCGGATGTTGTCGCGTGCGCTGGCCGCGAACAGGGTGGGCTGCTGCGGCACCAGCGCAAGCTGGTCGCGCAGTTCGGCCGGATCGACCTCGCGTACATCGATGCCGTCCACGCAGATGTGGCCAGCAGCCGGATCGTGGAAGCGCAGCAGCATCGACAGCACCGTACTCTTGCCGGCGCCGGATGGCCCCACCAGCGCCACGGTCTCGCCCGGGCGCACATGCAGGTTGAAGTGATCCAGCGCGGCCTGGTCAGGGCGCTGAGGGTAGTGGAACACCACGTCGTTGAACTGGATCTCGCCGCGCAATGGCTGTGGCAATGCGTGCGGCTGTGCCGGTGCGCGGATCTCGATGTCTTCCTGCAGCAGTTCGCCGATGCGGCCCATGCCGCCGGCCGCGCGCTGCAGCTCGTTCCATACTTCGGCCAGCGCGCCCACCGAGCCACCACCGATCAGTGCATACAGCACGAACTGGCCCAGCGTACCGGCGCTGAGGCGGCCGTCGATGACGTCGTGCGCGCCCAGCCACAACACGCCGACGATGGCGCCGAACACCAGCAGAATGGCGCTGGCGGTGACCAGCGACTGTGCGCCGATGCGGCGGCGCGCGGCACCGATGGCATCAACGAGTGCCTTGTCGAAGCGTCCGCGTTCGTACGGTTCGCGTGCATGTGCCTGCACCGTGCGCACCGCTCCCAGAGTTTCGCTGGCCAGGCTGTTGGCATCGGCGATGCGGTCCTGGCTGTTGCGTGCGACCGTGCGCAGCTTGCGCGCGCCGATGATGATCGGCAGCACCGCCAACGGGATACCCAGCAGCGACCACGCGGCCAACCGCGGGCTGGTGACGAACAGCATCGCCAGGCTGCCGATCACGGTGACCGTGCTGCGCAGGGCCACCGACATGGTCGAGCCGACCACGCTACGCAGCAGTTCGGTGTCTGCCGTCAGGCGCGATACCAGTTCACCGCTGCGGCTGCGGTCGTGGAAGCCCGCGCCCAGGTGGATCAGGTGGGCGTACAGCTGGCTGCGCAGGTCGGCTACCACCTTTTCGCCAAGCAGCGATACGAAGTAGAAGCGCGCCGCCGTGCCCAGTGCCATGACTACCGCCACCAGCATCAGCAGGGCGAACGCGCGGTTGATCTGGCCGCCACTGGTGAAGCCATGGTCAATCATCTGCTTCACTGCCGGTGGCAGGCTCAGCGTTGCCGCCGATGACACCGCCAAGGCCATCAGCCAGGCTGTGAACAGGCCACTGTGGCGGCGCACGAACGGCCACAGCGTGCGCAGGCTGCCGAGGCGGCGCAGCGGCGGGGTCGAAGCGGGGGCGTCGTCCTTGTCAGTCATCCTGGTCGTCGTCTTGTATGCGGATACGGTCACGGGTGGCGTCGCGCAGGCGGATTTTCAATGCGTCGACCTGATCGGCAGGCAATTCGACCCGCAGGCACACGCCGTCGGCATCGAACTGTTCATCGCGCTTCTCTGCGGCGAAGACGGGCAGGGTGGCGTGCAGGGTGCCCAGATCCTCGAACCCGGCCAGCAGCCGCAGCCGGGACATGGCCACCAGCGGCAGTCTCGGCGCGGTACGCAGGCATTCGGCCGCGGCCCCGCCATAGGCACGCACCAGACCGCCGGCGCCCAGCTTGATGCCGCCGAACCAGCGCGTCACCACCACCATCACCCGGTCGAAGCCCTGGCCATCAATGGCGGCCAGGATCGGCCGGCCGGCGGTGCCGGCCGGCTCGCCATCATCGCTGGATCGATAGTCCTGGCCGTGCCGGTAGGCCCAGCAGTTGTGCGTGGCGTCAGTCACCGCAACCTGCTGCAGGAAGGCCATCGCCGCCACCGCACCGTCGATTGGCGCGGCGTGGGCGATGAAACGGCTGTGCTTGACTTCCAGCGTGTGGTTGACTGGCTGGGCGAGGGTATCGGGCATCCCCACCATTCTACGGGGTTGCTGCAGTACCCGGTCCGGCTCAGTCGTCCAGCAGCGGACGCAGGTCGCGCGGCAGGCGCGATTCCGGATACTGCTGGATGTAGCGCTCCAGGCTGGCGCGGGCGAGGTCGCGCTGGCCATCGTCGCGACGTTCTCGAATTTTCTGCAGCCACTGCCGCCGTGGCAGCCGGGCGTCAGCGGCCACGGCGGCCTGCACCGTGTCCGCACTCAGGCCAGCATCGCTGCCGCGGCGCATGACCCCCGGTGCGGAACGGCTGGGGGCTTCGCGCTTCATCGAGGTGATCTCTACCCGGTCCAATGCCGGGGCCTGTTCGGCCTGGACGCTGTTGGGCTCTGGCGTGCCTGCCGAGCGTGCCTTCAGCGAACCACTGGCGACAGCCGGCGCCATCAGCGGCGCGGGTGCCGAGTAGGCAGTGGGGGCAGGGGGCGCCGGTGGCGCCGCAGCCGGGGGCGGCGGCAGTGCAGCGAAGGCGCTGTCGGCAGCGGGTTCTGCCGCCATCGATCGCGCGGCCGGTGCCGGTGCATCGGTGGCTTCTACTGGTGCTGGCTTGCGCTCGCGTGCAATGGCTTCTGCCGGGGCGGCAACAGCTTCCGGTGTTGCCGGGGCAACAGCCGGTTCTGCAGCGGCAGCCGTGCTGTCTGCGGCGCTGCTTTCAATCGTCTGCTCAGTGGCGGCGACATCGGCAGCTGCAGGCGCTGCCGCCATCTGGGCTTCGCCGGCGGGAACCGGCGGCGGTTCCGGGCGCAGCTGCCAGGCGATACCGATCGCGAACACCATCGAGGCCGCGATGCCGAACACAGCCGGCCAGCGCGGGCGGGTGCGCCGCACGCGGGGCGCGTCCGGTGAGGTGGTGGCATCGGCGGACGGCGCATCCACGGCGGCACGTGCCGCGGCCAGGATGGCGGCGTCCAGCGCGGCCGGCGGTGCCTGCTCGGCGCGACGGCCAAGCAGCTGGGCCAGCTCGCGTTCTTCCGGCGTCAGGGGGTCGTTTCGGTTCATGCGTTCAATCCCGCACGCAGCTTGTCCATCGCATAGCGCAGCCGCGATTTCACGGTTTCCCGGCCCACGCCGGTGATCTGGCCAATCTCCTCCAGGCTCAGTTCCTGATCCAGCCGCAACTGCAGCACTTCACGCTGCTCGGGCGGCAGTTGCTCCATCGCCAGCTGGATGCGGCGACGCTGTTCGAATTCGGAAAGCTCGGCTTCCGGGGTCTGCCCGTCCTCGATCGCCGCCAGGCGCAGGTCGGCATCGGCCGGCGCGGCGGGGCGGTGGCGGGCAGCGCGCCAGTGGTCGTTCAAGCGGTTGTGGGCGATGCGGAACAGCCAGGTGCTGAACGCCGCTTCGGGCTGCCAGCCGGCGCGGGCGCTGATCACCCGCTGCCACACATCCTGGAAGATCTCCTCGGCCAGCGCGTTGTCCCGCAGTTGCCGCAGCAGGAAGCCGAACAGGCGCTTGCGGTGGCGTGCATACAGGCTTTCGAACGCGCGCAGGTCGCCACCGGCCCAGGCCAGCATCAAGGCTTCATCGGTTGGCAGTGCGCTGGCTTCCACGGCGTACAGGGTAAGGCCTGCAGACGGTGGCGCATAGCCGGTGGCGGCGGTGGGAAGGGCGAGGGTCATGGCTCGGAAGGGGCTACGGTCGGCAGGAAAAACGTACGGGCGCACGATTCGGGGTTTGCGGGCTTCCATTGCCCCCCGGGTGGCGCGCTATGCTCGGCGGCTCAGGGGAGGCGACGCACAGACGGCGCCAAGAGATTGTCATTTGTCCACGCATGCTGAACCGGCGGAAGAACCACTACACGAGGCCGTGCTGAGCACGGCGCTGGTGCGCGCGCTGCATGCGCTGCTGCCGGAAACGGCAGTGCTCCGGGTCGGCTGGGAAGACCCGCAGCTGGGGCGTGGCGAGGGCGGCTGGCCGCCCGTCAGCGGTGACCGGCCTGCAGTACCTGCTGGCATCGGCGATGGCCAGCATGGCTGGGACTACGACGGTGCGCGCCTGCTGCTGTCGGTGGAGGGCGCGATCCCCTCGCCGGCGTGGTGGGGGCTGGCCCGGCAGGCGATGGAGCTGGCCCTGCAGCGCGGCCGCCAGGCGGGACAGATCAAGGCGCTGGAGGAGGCCGAGCGTCTGCAGCAGGCGCTGTTCCAGATCGCCGACCTGGCCGGTGCCGACCTGGAGATGGGCGAGATGCTGCGCCACGTGCACGGTGTGCTGGGCACGCTGATGTACGCCGAGAACTGCTACATCGTCGAGTACGACGATGTGCGCGACCAGATCCGGTTCCTGTACTTCGCCGACCAGGTCGATGACTTCGTTGCCGACCCGGCGCAGAGCCATGACGCCAGCGAGATGCCGCGCAGTCTGACGGTGGCGCTGCTGCGCCATGGCAGGCCGCTCAGTGGCCCGTCACGCGAGCTGCTGGCGCGGGTGGTCGAGCAGGAGCACGATCCGCAGCGTGGCCCGGAAAGCCTGGACTGGCTGGGCGTACCGATGCTGCGCGATGGCCGCGTGTGCGGTGCCATCGTGGTGCAGAGCTACGAACACGCGGCCCGCTATGGTGAGTCCGAGCGTGCCCTGCTGGGTTTTGTCGCCCAGCATGTGCAGACCGCGATGGACCGACGCCAGGCCCAGGTGCGGCTGGAACAGCAGGTCGAGCGGCGCACCCAGCAGCTGCAGCGCGCCAACCACAGCCTGCAGGACGAGGTGGCCGAACGACGCCGTGCCGAGCAGCTGCAGACCGCGTTGTACAACATCGCCGAGATGGCGATGTCGGCCGACAGCCTGGCCCAGTTCTACGGGCGGGTACACGGCGTGGTGGGGCGCCTGCTCGACGCGCGCAATTTCTACATCGCGCTGGTCAACGCGGCGGGCAACGGACTGGATTTCGTCTATTCGGTGGACGAGCACAATGCCAGCCGTGCGCCGCGACCGTTCAGCCGTGGCCTGACCGAATACGTGGTACGCAACCGGCGGCCGCTGCTGGCTTCGCGCGCGCAGATCGATGCGCTGCTGGCCAACGGCGAGGTGCGCGAATCCGGTGCGCGCTCGCATTGCTGGCTGGGCGTGCCGCTGCTGCGCGACGACGAAGTGGTCGGCGCGATCGTGGTGCAGAGTTACAGCCAGAACAGCACCTTCAGCGTGCACGACCAGCGCCTGCTGACCTTCGTCGCGCAGAACATCGGCACCGGCCTGGCCCGCCAGCGCGACCAGCAACGGCTGCGTTCGGCGCATGCCGAGTTGGAAAAACGGGTGGAAGAGCGCACCCGCGAGTTGGCCGAAGTCAACGAGAAACTGCTCGGCCAGATCGGCGAGCGGCTGCGCGCAGAACAACGGCTGACCCACCAGGCCATGCACGATGCGCTGACCGGCCTGCCCAACCGCCTGCATCTGCTCGACCGCCTGCAGGATGCGTTGTCGCTGGCCCGTCGCGAGGGTGGACCGGTGTTCGCCGTGTTGTTCCTTGACCTGGACCGCTTCAAGCTGGTCAACGACAGCATCGGCCATGCCGCAGGCGATCGCATGCTGGTGGAAGTGGCCAAGCGCATCGTGTCGATGGCCAGCACCGACGATGTGGTGGCGCGGCTGGGCGGTGACGAATTCGCAGTGCTGCTGCAGTGTCCGCAGGGCCTGGCGCAGGCACTGGATTTTGGTCAGCGACTGCTGCTGGCGCTGCAGGAATCGATGTGGATCGCCGGCCGCGAACTGTTCCCGTCTGGCAGCCTGGGCATCGCCCTGTGGAACCCGCGCTACCGTACCGGCGAAGAACTGCTGCGCGATGCCGACGCCGCGATGTACCGGGCCAAGGCGCAGGGCCATGACCGCTGCGCGATCTTCGACGAGGACATGCGCGAGCAGGCCATGCGCAGCCTCGACCTGGAAGCCGATCTGCGCCGCGCGATCAACAACCACGATTTCGTGCCGTTCTACCAGCCGATCGTGCGCCTCTCCGATGGCGAGGTGGTCGGGCACGAGGCGCTGCTGCGCTGGCAGCACGAGCGCCGTGGCCTGCTGCTGCCGGGGGCGTTCCTGGAGCTGGGCGAGGAGAGTGGGCTGATCGAACAGGTTGACTGGCTGATCTACGAACAGGTCATCGCCGGCCTGGCCGAAGGCGGGCACACCTATGTGTCGGTGAACGTGTCACCGCGTCATTTCCGCTCTGCTGAGTTCAGCGGCCGGCTGTTCGGCCTGCTGGATGCGTACGGTGCCGATCCGCAGCGGCTGCGGCTGGAGATCACCGAGGTCGCACTGCTGGATGACGGCCCGCACACGCTGCGCATCCTGCAGGGCCTGCGCGAGCGCGGCATCCAGGTGCAGCTGGATGATTTCGGTACCGGCTTCTCGGCGCTGTCCTACCTGCACCGCTTCCCGATCAGCACGCTGAAGATCGACCAGAGCTTCATCGCCGGTCTGCATGGACCGGAAGTGCAGAGCACGCGCGCGCTGGTCGAGGGCGTGCTGTCGCTGGCGCGCACGTTGGGCATCGAGACCATCGGCGAGGGCATCGAAACCGAGGCGCAGCAGCAGACGCTGCGCGAACTCGGCTGCGACTATGGCCAGGGCTACCTGCTGGGGCGGCCGGCACCGTGGGGCTGCGCGGCGGCCTGAACCACCGCGCAGGGAAGCCTCAGCGCAGGGCGGCGCGACGCTTTTCGTCGATCCACTTCGAGGCCTGGGCCGGCTGGTAGTTCTTCATCCACGCCAGCATTTCTTCGATGTCCGAGCCGTACCACAGGTCCTGGCGCTGGTCCGGGTGCAGGAAGCGCTCTTCCACCATGCGATCGATCATGCCGATCAGCGGCGCGTAGAAGCCTTCCACGTCGAGGAACGCGCACGGCTTGTTGCCGATGCCCAGCTGGCGCCAGGTCAGCATCTCGAAGATTTCTTCCATGGTGCCGAAGCCGCCCGGCAGGGTGACGAAGCCATCGGCCAGGTCGAACATGCGCGATTTGCGCTCATGCATCGAACCAACGATTTCCAGTTCGGTCAGGCCGCGATGTGCCACTTCCCAGTCGGCCAGCTGGCGCGGAATCACGCCGGTCACTTCGCCGCCGGCAGCGAGCACGGCATTGGCCACGGTTCCCATCAGGCCGACGTTGCCGCCGCCGTACACCAGGCGCATGCCATCGCGGGCGATGCGGTCGCCCAGGGCAAGGGCGCGTTCGGTATAGGCCGGCTTGCTGCCAGCGTTGGAACCACAGTACACACAGATCGATTTCATGGATCTTCCTGTCTCTTGGCCGGAAACGAAAACGCCCCATCGCCGACCGCAGAGCGGTCAGGGACGGGGTGTCTATGGATTATGGACCTTCGCGGTTGCCGTCTGTAGAGCCGAGCCGCGCTCGGCTGTTCTTCGTTCAGATCGCGGCAACGGTAGAGTCGAGCAAGCTCGACTCTACAAAGAACGGGGCTTACGCCGCGGCGGCCTGCTCGCGGCGCGGGCCTTCACGCAGGGCGCGGCCGACCAGGCCCACCAGCAGGTCCAGCTCCTCGCTGTCCATGCCGAAGTGCGGAGTGAAGCGCAGCGAGTTCTCGCCACCGTGGATCACGTTGATGCCGTGCTGGCGCAGCCATTCCTCGGTGGAATTGGCGCCGTAGCACTTGAACTGCGGGGCCAGCTCGCAGGAGAACAGCAGGCCGGTGCCCTGCACCTTGGTGATCAGGCCGCCCAGTTCGCCCTTGAGCTGCTCCAGCTTGCGCACCGCCTCGGCACCGCGCTCGGCGATGTTGGCGCGTACCTGCGGGGTCAGCTGGGCCAGGGTGGCGCAGGCCACGTCCAGCGCACGTGGGTTGCTGGTCATGGTGTTGCCGTAAATGCCCTTGCGGTACAGCTGCGCGGCATGCTCGGTCACGGCCAGCACCGACAGCGGGTACTGCGCGGCGTTGAGCGCCTTGGAATAGGTTTCCATGTCCGGCGGATCGAGGCCTTCGAAGCCCGGGTAATCGACCACCGACAGCACGCCATGCGCGCGCAGGCCGGCCTGGATCGAGTCCAGCAGCAACAGGCTGCCATGGGCACGGGTCAGTTCGCGGGCCACCGCATAGAACGACGGCGGCACCGAACGGCCCGGGTCGCCTTCGCCCATCACCGGCTCCAGGAACACCGCCTCGATGAACCACTGGTTGCGCGCGGCATCCTCGAACACCTTGCGCAGGCCGGCCTCATCGTACGGCGCCACGGTAATCACCGAGTCCTCGCCGCGGTAGCTGGCCAGGTGCTGCATGTAGCTCTTGCGGCTGGAATCGGAATACAGGGCAGGGCGGTCGGTACGGCCATGGAAGCTGCCCTTGACCACCACGCGCTTGATCGCGGCGCCGGCGTGGCGGGCACCCGGGTCGGTCTGCAGCTTGGCATTGACGTCGGCGATGCGAGCGGCCAGGCCGACCGCTTCAGAGCCGGAATTCAGGCACATGAAACGGGTGAACGGGCAGCCGCCACGACGGTGGCCGATCTCGGCGCGCAGCGCGGTGATGAAGCGCTGCTGGGACAGGCTGGGGGTCATGATGTTGGCCATCACCTGCGGGCGCGCCATCGCCTCCAGCACGGCATCCGGGGTGTGCCCGAAGCCGAGCATGCCGTAGCCGCCGGCGTCGTACAGCACCGCGCCCTTCAGGGTGACCACCCAGGGGCCGCGTGCGGCCAGTGCCACGTACGGAGTCACCGCATCATCGGCATAGAAATTGACGAAGCCGTCCTGCATCGCGTCGATCTGCGCCTGTTCGTCCTGCGCCAGCAGCGGCCCCAGGTCGGCCTGCACGCGCGCGAATTCCTCGGCGGCGGCGTCCACCGCGGCGATCAGCTGCGGGTGGTTGGCGGACAGGGCCTTCAGGGTGGCATCGTCCAGGCCGGAGGTGAGGCGGGTGCCGGGCTGGTTGCGCAGGGGGGCGAGACGTTCGATGAAGCTCATTGCAGATCTCCTGAAACAATGGGTCGCACGGGTCTTCAAAAGCAAAACGCGCGTCATCACGCGCGCTTGGGGCAGGCTCGTGCAGCGGACTTCCAACTCGATGCTAGCACTTGTTTTTTTGCGCGATAACCCCGCAGAAACCTGCTGCATAGCAGCATTTTGCGCGACGTTCCCCGCGAAGCGCGCCGGCTCGCAGACGCTGGACGTACAATGCGCGCCATTGTCGACCTGTTGCCGCCCACTGCCTTGAAGAAGTCCGATTTCAACTACGACCTGCCGGCTGAACTGATCGCGCAGGCGCCCTTGGCCGAACGTTCCGCAAGCCGCCTGCTGCTGGTGCCGCAAGCCCCCGCCGCCTTCACCGATCTGCAGGTGCGAGACCTGCCGTCGCTGCTGCAGCCGGGCGATCTGTTGGTGTTCAACGACACCCGGGTGATACCGGCGCGCCTGTTCGGGCAGAAGGCCAGCGGTGGCCGCGTCGAGATCCTGATCGAGCGCCTGCTCGGCGGCCAGCAGGCACGTGCCCAGGTGGGCGCCAGCAAGTCGCCCAAGGCCGGCAGCCGCATCGCGCTGGATGCCGGTGGCGAAGCCGAGGTGCTGGGCCGCGACGGCGAGTTCTATGTGCTGCAGTTCCATGTGCCGGAATCGCTGGAGCAGTGGCTGCTGCATGCCGGCCGCCTGCCGCTGCCGCCGTATATCCAGCGCGAGCCGGGCATGGACGACCGTGAGCGCTACCAGACCGTGTTCGCGCGCGAAGTGGGCGCGGTGGCGGCGCCGACAGCCGGCCTGCATTTCGACGAACCGCTGCTGGCCGCGCTGAAGGACAAGGGCGTGGACTTTGGCCACGTCACCCTGCACGTGGGTGCGGGCACCTTCCAGCCGGTGCGTGCCGATGACCTGAAGGACCACGTGATGCACCGCGAGTGGCTGAACGTGGGTGCCGAGCTGGTGCAGCAGGTACGGCGCACGCGCGCCGCCGGCGGCCGGGTGATCGGCGTCGGTACCACCGTGGTGCGCGCGCTGGAAAGCGCGATGCGCGATGGCGAACTGCTGCCGTTTGCTGGTGAAACGCAGATCTTCATCACCCCGGGCTACCGCATCCGCAGCGTCGACGCGATGGTGACCAACTTCCATCTGCCGGAAAGCACGCTGCTGATGATGATTTCCGCGTTCGCCGGCAAGGAGCGCGTGTTCGAGGCCTACCAGCACGCGATCGCGCAGCGCTACCGCTTCTTCAGCTACGGCGACGCCATGCTGCTGTTCCCGCAGGCGGGGTAGGGTAGCGCCGGGCCATGCCCGGCGAGCACGCCGTGCTGCCCAAGAGCCGCCGGACGTGGCCCGGCGCTACCTGTAGGTGCCGCGTTTGGGGGACAATAGGCGACTATTTGCCCGAATGACCGCTCCATGTCCCGATTGCAGTTCCAGCTCCAGACCCGCGACGGCCGTGCCCGCCGTGGCCGCCTGACCTTCCCGCGTGGCACGGTGGAAACGCCGGCCTTCATGCCGGTGGGTACCTATGGCTCGGTCAAGGGCATCCTGCCGGACCAGGTGCGTGCGTTGGGTGCCGAGATCATCCTCGGCAATACCTTCCACCTGTACCTGCGGCCGGGCCTGGACATCATCGCCGACCACGGCGGCCTGCATGGCTTCTGCCGCTGGGATGGCCCGATCCTGACCGACTCCGGCGGCTTCCAGGTGTTCTCGCTGGCCCACCGCCGCAAGATCACCGAGCAGGGCGTGACCTTCGCCTCGCCAACCGACGGTGCCCGGGTGTTCCTGGGCCCGGAAGAGAGCATGAAGATCCAGAAGGTGCTCGATTCGGACGTGGTGATGATCTTCGACGAGTGCACCCCGTACCCGGCCACCGAAGACGTTGCCCGCCGTTCCATGGAACTGAGCCTGCGCTGGGCCCAGCGCAGCCGCAACGCGCATGACGAGCTCGGCAACGACGCGGCCCTGTTCGGCATCGTCCAGGGCGGCGTGCACACCGACCTGCGCAGCCGCTCGGCCGATGCCCTGCAGGCGATCGGCTTCGACGGCTATGCCATCGGCGGCCTGGCCGTGGGCGAGCCCGAAGACGAGCGCAACGCCATGCTCGACCACCTGGACCCGGAACTGCCCACTGACCGCCCGCGCTACCTGATGGGCGTGGGCCGGCCGGAGGACCTGGTCGAGGGTGTCGCACGTGGCGTGGACATGTTCGACTGCGTGATGCCCACCCGCAACGCGCGCAACGGCCACTATTTCACCTCGTTCGGCACCGTTCGCATCCGTAATTCCCAGTACGCGCGCGACATGGACCCGATCGAGCCGGGCTGCGGCTGCGTGGCCTGCACCGGCGGCTACACCCGGTCCTACCTGCGCCACCTGGACCGCTGCAACGAGATGCTGGCGCCGATGCTGGGCACCCTGCATAACCTGTTCTATTACGAAAAGCTCATGGCCGACATCCGCGCGGCGATCGAGGCGGGAACCTTCCTGGCCTTCCGTGAGTCTTTCTACACGGCACGCGGGGCGGTCGCGCCGCCCCTGTAACCCGAACACCCCCTGCCAAACGGCCCAAGGACGAATGCCCGGGGCCGTGGCATACTTCAAGGCTGACCCAGATCCGCGGTCGACACCTCGTGCCCGTGAAAGGGCCGAAGCGCCGCCCAACCAAAGGACCAACGATGAACCTGCTTGCCTTCCTGATTCCCGCCGCCCACGCCCAGGCCGCCGGCGGCCAACCGCAGGGCATGGGCCTGACCACGCTGCTGTTCCCGGTCATCCTGATCGCCATCATGTACTTCCTGATGATCCGCCCGCAGATGAAGCGGCAGAAGGAGCACAAGTCCATGCTGGAGAAGATCAAGCGTGGCGACGAAGTGCTGACCAACGGCGGCATCGCCGGCAAGGTCACCGACATCGGCGACAACTTCGTCACCATCGAAGTGGCCGAGAACGTGCGCATCCGCGTGCAGAAGGGCGCTGTTGGCAGCGTGCTGCCGACCGGCACCCTGGATTCGGCCAAGTAAGCCACTCCCTTTCCGAAGCACAACCGCGGCGCCGGGGATGGCGCCGCGCGGGACCCAAGCAATGCTCGAATTTCCACGCTGGAAGTACGTCGTCATCCTGATCGTACTGGCGCTCAGCGCGCTGTACGCGCTGCCCAACATCTACCAGAAGGACCCGGCCATCCAGATCACCGCCAACCGTGGCGGGCAGATCGACGATGCGCTGCGTGACCGTGTGCTGGCCGACCTGAAGAAGGCCGGCGTGGACGCCGTTGGTGCCGAGAAGGAAGGGGAGAGCCTGATCGTCCGCCTGCCGGACCTGAAGGCGCAGTCCGCTGCCAGCGACGCCCTGCGTGACACCGTCGGTGAGAACTACACCGTGGCCCTGAACCTGGCCTCGACCGTGCCGGACTGGCTGGCCAACCTCGGTGGTCGCCCGATGGTGCTGGGCCTGGACCTTCAGGGTGGCGTGCACTTCGTGCTGCAGGTCGACCAGAAGGCCGCCCTGGACAAGCGCCTGGATGCCTACACCGAAGACGTGCGCAGCACCCTGCGTGATGCGCGCATCCCGTACCAGTCGGTGGAACGCCGCGCTGACAACAGCATCGTGGCCAACCTGAGCCCGTCCGCCGGTGACGATGCCGCGCAGCGCGCCCGTGCCGCCCTGGTCAAGGCGCAGCCGACCCTCGGCTATGACATCAGTGGCAACCGCATTACGGTGACCGTGCCGGAAACCGAGATCACCCAGATCGCCAACGGCGCCATCGAGCAGAACATCAACACCCTGCGCAACCGTGTGAACCAGCTCGGCGTGGCCGAGCCGATCATCCAGCGCCAGGGTGCCGACCGCGTGGTCGTTCAGCTGCCGGGCGTGCAGGACACCGCCGAAGCCAAGCGCATGATCGGCGCCACCGCCACCCTGGAATACCGTGCGGTGGTCGAGGGCAACGCGCAGGACGCCATCACCGCCGGCCGCATCCCGCCGGAGGCGAAGGTCTACCAGCAGCGTGATGGCCGCGGCCCGATCCTGCTGAACAAGCGCGTGATCGTCACCGGTGACCAGATGGTCGGCGCGCAGGCGGTGACTGATTCGAACAGTGGCTCCCCGGCAGTCAGCGTGACGCTGAACAACGTCGGCGGCCAGCGCATGTTCGACTTCACCAGTGCCAACGTGAACAAGCCGATGGCGGTGGTCTATACCGAGCGCGTGCCGACCGTGACCGTCGTTGACGGCCAGGAAGTGCGTGGCTTCAAGGTCAACGAGGAAGTGATCTCGGTGGCCAACATCAACGGCGTGTTCGGCAAGAACTTCCAGACCACCGGCCTGCAGAAGAAGGAAGCCGAGGACCTGGCCAAGCTGCTGAAGTCCGGCTCCCTGGCGGCGCCGATGGACTTCGTCGAAGAGCGCGTGGTCGGCCCGAGCCTGGGCGCCGAGAACGTCAAGAACGGTATGCGCGCGGTCGTGTTCGCATTCCTGTTCACCCTGGTGTTCTTCAGCGTCTACTACCGCATGTTCGGTGTGATCACCTCGATCGCGATGCTGTTCAACCTGCTGATCGTGGTCGCGGTGATGTCGCTCTTCGGTGCGACCATGACCCTGCCGGGCTTCGCCGGCCTGGCGTTGTCGGTCGGCCTGTCGGTCGACGCCAACGTGCTGATCAACGAACGTATCCGTGAAGAACTGCGTGCCGGCGTGCCGGGCAAGACCGCGATCGTGACCGGTTACGAACGTGCTTCGGGCACCATCCTCGACGCCAACCTGACCGGCCTGATCGTCGGTGTGGCGCTGTTCGCATTCGGTACCGGTCCGCTGAAGGGCTTCGCGCTGACCATGATCATCGGTATTTTCGCCTCCATGTTCACCGCGATCACCGTGTCGCGTGCACTGGCGACGCTGATCTACGGCCGCCGCAAGAAGCTCCAGAACGTGGCCATCTGACGGGACGACACGCACATGAAACTGTTTCCGCTGCACATCCTCCCGAACGACACCAAGATCGACTTCATGCGCTGGCGCCATGTCGCGATGGTCGTCACGATCATCGTGTTCCTGGCCTCGATCGCCATCATCGGCTTCAAGGGCTTCAACTACGCCCTGGACTTCACCGGCGGCACCCTGATCGAAGCCCGCTTCGACAAGGCGGTGGACGTCGAGCAGGTCCGTACCAAGCTCGAAGAGAGTGGCTTCGACGGCGCCCAGGTACAGAGTGTTGGTGGCAACACCGATCTGCTGATCCGCCTGGCCCCGCACGGTGAGCACGCCCCGGGCACCGGCGATGCCGCGCACGAGGACAAGGCCACCGCCGCGGCCGTAGTGAAGGCGCTGTCCACCGCTGACAACCAGGCTACGGTGCTGCGCAATGAGTTCGTGGGTCCGCAGATCGGCAAGGACCTGGCGATGAATGGCCTGTACGCCACCATCTTCATGCTGGCCGGCTTCCTGATCTACATCGCGGTGCGCTTCGAATGGAAGTTCGCGGTCACCGCCAGCATCGTGGCGATGTTCGACCTGATCGTGACGGTGGCTTATGTGTCCCTGCTGGGCCGTGAGTTCGACCTGACCGTGCTGGCCGGCCTGCTGTCGGTGATGGGCTTTGCGATCAACGACATCATCGTGGTCTTCGACCGCGTCCGCGAGAACTTCCGCAGCCTGCGCGTGGACTCGATGGAAGTGCTGAACCGTTCGATCAACCAGACGCTGTCGCGTACGGTGATCACGGCTGTGATGTTCTTCCTGTCAGCGCTTGCCCTGTACATGTACGGCGGCAGCTCGATGGAAGGCCTGGCTGAGACGCACATGATCGGCGCGGTGATCGTCGTGCTGTCCTCGATCCTGGTGGCGGTGCCGATGCTGACGATCGGTTTCCTGCGCGTGAGCAAGCAGGACCTGCTGCCGAAGGCGAAGGACGTCGAGGCATTGGCCCGTCGCCCGTAGGCACCTACTGCATGCAGCACACAGAGAACCCCGCGCAAGCGGGGTTTTTTGTTGGCAGGGCGGCGCCCTGCACCTGCCGAAGCAACAGCAACAGCCAAATCCAAAGCGAAGCGGCATTCCGTGGGATGGCGGGGCACTGTGAGTTTGCGGGGACGCCGTAAACCCATCCATGGGGGCTTGGTCGCCGCATCCATGCGGCTCACACCCCGCAAACCCACAGTGCCCCGCCTTCGACAGGTTCACGCGGCTGTTGGTGGGTGCCGACCGTTGGTCGGCACATCTGTCAGATATCGATACAAACAAATGGGGGCAGATCCGTTTTCCTTCGGAAAACGGATCTGCCCCCAAGAGCTGTTCCGACAGATCGCGGAAGACTGTCGAAGGCGGGGTGGGTCCGGTGGAGGGGGTGTGAGCGGCATGGATGCCGCGACCAAGCCCCCATGGACGGGTTCACGGCGTCCCCCTCCACCGGACCCACCCCGCCATCTCACAGGAACCCAGCTTTTGACGTTGCTCCGGTCTCTGCAGGTGCAGGGTGCAACCCTGCAAAACACCACCACCCTACGCCAGCGTCGGTTGTGCAATCTTCCCCCGCGCACTACGATCCTGCGGTTCGCGCGCGCAGGCGCGCGCCCGTATTCCTGCTGAGCGCCCCGCGCGCCGCATCTGCCAACCCGAGGTATCCATGGTCATCAAACCGCGCGTCCGCGGCTTCATCTGCGTCACCACCCACCCGACCGGCTGCGAGGCCGCCGTCAAGCAGCAGATCGACTACATCCGTGCGCGCCCGCCGATCCAGAACGGCCCCAAGCGCGTGCTGGTGATCGGTGCCTCTACCGGCTACGGCTTGGCTGCGCGCATCACCGCGGCGTTCGGCAGCGGCGCGGCGACCCTGGGCATCTTCTTCGAGCGCCCTGGCACCGAGAGCAAGCCGGGCACTGCGGGCTGGTACAACTCCGCCGCGTTCCACAAGTACGCCGACGAAGCCGGCCTGTACGCCAAGAGCATCAACGGCGATGCCTTCTCCGATGAAGTGAAGGCCAGGACCATCGAGATGATCAAGGCCGATCTCGGCCAAGTGGATCAGGTGGTCTACAGCCTGGCCGCGCCGCGTCGCAAGCACCCGAAGACCGGTGAAATCATCAGCTCGACGCTGAAGCCGATCGGCGAGCCGATCACCCTGCGCGGGCTGGACACCGACAAGGAAGTGCTGACCGAGACCCACCTGCAGCCGGCCACGGCCGAGGAAATCGCCGGCACGGTCGCGGTGATGGGCGGTGAGGACTGGCAGATGTGGATCGACGCGCTGGCCGATGCCGGCGTGCTGGCCAACGGCTGCACCACCACTGCCTTCACCTACGTGGGTGAAGAGATCACCCAGGCCATTTACTGGAACGGTTCGATCGGCGCGGCCAAGAAAGACCTGGACACCAAGGTGCTGAGCCTGCGCGAGAAGTTGGCCAAGATCGGTGGCGACGCCCGCGTGTCAGTGCTCAAGGCGGTAGTCACCCAGGCCAGCTCGGCCATTCCGACCATGCCGCTGTACCTGTCGCTGCTGTTCAAGGTGATGAAGGAAAAGGGTACCCACGAAGGCTGCATCGAACAGCTCGATGTGCTCTACGACATCCTCTACGGTGCCAGCGCCGATGGCGTGGCGGTCGATCGCCTGCGCCACGACCTGGTTGATGGTGACGGCAACAAGGTCGCGCTCATCGACGAAGAAGGCCGCCTGCGTGCGGACTACAAGGAAATGGCGGCGGACGTGCAGGGCAAGGTTGTCGCGCTGTGGCCGCAGGTGACCAACGAGAACCTGTACGAGATCAGCGACCTGGCCGGCTACAAGGCCGACTTCCTGCGCCTGTTCGGCTTTGGCGTGGAGGGAGTCGACTACGAGGCCGACGTCAACCCCGACGTGAAGATCGACAACCTGGTCGATCTGACCTGATCAAGCAAAAGGCCGGCGAAAGCCGGCCTTCTCTTTTGGTAGTGCCGGGGGGGGGGGGGGGCCCCCCCCGGGCGGGGGGGGGCGGGCCGGCGGCGGGCCGCCCCCACGGGCACACACACACCACCCC
>NZ_JBBCBL010000001.1:126549-925874 GCF_037203745.1 Stenotrophomonas sp. CCNWLW162
GCGGGCGGTTGGGGGTGTGGTGGGGCGGGCGGGGGCCGGCAAACCCGCGGCCCCGGGGGTGGCCGCCCCGCGCCCGGCACTACCATCGGTCAACCAAACTCGAAGCCCATCTCCGCCAGCGCGGGGCCGACAAAGTCGCCCTGCACATAGTCCACGCCGGCACTGAACAGCAGGGTCATCGAGTTGGCATCGCTGACGAACTCGGCGATGGTGCGGATGCCGGCTTCCTGCGCACGCGCGGTGATCTGGCTGATGCGGTCGATGTTCTCACGGGTGGCCGCCAGGTCGCTGGTGAAACCACGGTCCAGCTTGAGGAACTGGGGCTGGAAGTGGGCCAGCAGCTGGAACGAATCCAGCCCCGAGCCGAACTGCTCCAGGCCGATCCGGCAACCCAGCGGTGCCACTTCGGCAAGGAACTGCTGGGCGCTGCGCAGGTGGGTGAACACCTTCGCTTCCGGCGCATGCAGCCACAGCCGCTCGCCAGGCACACCCTGTGCCTGCAGCTCACGGCGAAGGGTGGCGATCATCTGCGGGTCGTCGAACGATTCCGGGGTCACCTTCACCAGCATCTGGGTGGCATGCCCTTCGCGGGCGCGCTGGCCAAGCACGGCGATCGCCTGCGAGACCACCCAGCGGTTGATGTCGGCCAGCAGGCCGTGCTCCTCGGCGATGCCCAGGAACGCAGTCGGGCTCAGCAGTTCGCCGTTATGCTCCAGGCGCAGATACGCCTCGTACAGCTCCAGTGACTCGCCCTGCAGGTTCAGTACCGGCTGGTAGTGCAGCTGGAAGCCGTCGCCAGCCAGTGCTTCACGGATGCGCGCGACCCAGCGCAGCACGCGTTCTTCCTCCACGCGGTCAGCGGCGGCCGGGTCGAAGATGCGGCAGGTGTTGCCCAGCTCGGCGGCGGCATGCGTGCATTCGCTGGCGCGCGCCAGTACCTGGCCGATGCTGGCGATCTTCTCGCCCACCTGCACGCCGCCGATGCTCACCGTCACCGTGGCCGAGCGGGCGCCGATGCTGAACACATGCGCGGCGTAGGCCTCGCGGATGCGCTCGGCCAGCGCCACGGTCTGCGCATACGGGCCGGCCTGCAGCACGGCGAAATTGTGCTCGCCGAAACGGGCCAGTTGCGCATCCTCGCCCACCACTTCGGCCAGCAGGCCGGCGAGGGCGCCGATCAGGGTGTCGGCCGACGCCAGGCCGATGTCCGGCAGCAGGCGCGCATAGTGGTCCGGCTCGATCAGCAGCAGGCCGAACTGGCCTTCGCTGCGCCCGGCCTGGGCTACCGCGCTTTCCAGCTGCAGCATGAAGGTCGGGCGGTTGAGCAGGCCGGTGACCTGGTCGCGCTGGCGCAGGTCCTCGACCTCGCGCGCCAGTTCCGGGTCGAACTCCATGCGGCGGCGGAGCACCACCTGCAGGCAGGACTCGCCTTCATAGGTGGCGGCAGTGAATTCCATCGTCGCCGGAAACGCGCTGCCGTCCTCGTGACGGGCATCGAGCTGGTACTGCGGCGGCGGCGCCTCGCCACGGCTCAGGCCCTTCAGCAGCTGCTTGAAGCCCTCCACGTGCTGGGCGGCGACCATGTCCAGCAGGGAGATGCCTTCGATGTCGTCGAAATGCTCGTAGCCGAACATTTCCAGGTAGGCATCGTTGGCGCGGATATGCATGCCTTCGTGCACGTAGGCGATGGGATCGCGCGAGGAGGCAATCAACGCATCGCAGCGGCGCTCGGTCTCGCGCATCTGTGCCTCGATGCGGCGCAGGCCGCGACGCGCCTGCAGGTCCACCCACTGGTCACGGATCACCGCAAGCAGATGCTCGGGGCGCTGGCGCAGGGCGAGGGCGCGGATACCATGGCTGCTGGCCTGCACCAGCTCGTCCTCGTCGATGCGCTCGGCCAGCAGCACCAGCGGAATGTCCTTGCCGCTGGCAGCGATATGTTGTGCGGCCAACGGCAGTGGAATGCCCTGCGAGGGTGACGCCAGCACCAGGTCGATGGCCTGGCTGGCCAGCACCTGGGCCAGTTCGGCCGCGTCCTGCGGGCGCCATGGGCGCACCGCGATGCCGCTGTTGCGCAGGGTGCTGACGATGGCTTCGGCATTCTCGCCGCTGTCGTCGACGATCAGCAGGCGGATGGTGATGTCGTTCGCGTTCTGCATGCACTGCTCCCCAATCTGCGAACCTAGATACACGATGCGCGGCGAACCGTCCATGCGCGCACCCCTTGCGCGCATCGAACGGCGATGTGGTTCACACCACGCCGCCGGCCGCGTGGCCGCTGGCCCAGGCCCACTGGAAGTTGTAGCCGCCCAGCCAGCCGGTCACATCCAGCACCTCACCGACGAAATGCAGGCCGGGCACGCGCTTGGATTCCAGCGTCGAAGACGAGACTTCGGCCGTATCCACGCCGCCCAGGGTGACTTCGGCGGTGCGGTAGCCCTCGGTGCCACTGGCCACCAGCGGGAACGCGCCCAGCAACTGTGCAGCCTGGCGCAGCACCGGCTCGTCCAGCTGGCGCACCGGACGGTCGGGCAGCCAGTGCTCGCACAGGCGCTGCGCCAGCCGCTTCGGCAGCACCTCGCCCAGCACCGTGCGCAGTTCGGCGGCGGGCCGCTCCTGCTTCATCTGGCGCAGCCAGTCACCGGCATCCTGGCCAGGCAACAGGTCCAGCTCCAGCGCGTCACCGGGTTGCCAGAACGAAGAGATCTGCAGGATCGCCGGGCCACTTACGCCGCGGTGGGTCAGCAGCATGAAGTTCTGGAAGCTCTTTCCATTGCAGCGCGCCTCGATCGGCAGCGCCACGCCGCTGAGATCGGCCAACCGTTCCTGGTGCTTGCCGCTGAGAGTGAGCGGCACCAGTCCGGCGCGGGTCGGCAGCACCTGGTGGCCGAACTGGCGGGCGATCTCATAGCCGAAACCGGTGGCGCCAAGGCTGGGAATCGACAGGCCACCGGTGGCCACCACCAGCGAGGCGCAATGGAACAGGCCCTGCGTGGTGTGTACGCGGAAACCATCGGTGCCATGCTCGATGCGCTCGACGCTGCACTGGGTACGGATCTGCACGCCCGCCGCCTGGCATTCGTCCACCAGCATCTTCACGATCTGCTTGGACGAAATGTCGCAGAACAGCTGGCCCAGCTCTTTTTCGTGATACGCGATGCCGTGCTTGTTGACCAGCTCGATGAAATGCCAAGGTGTGTAGCGCGCCAGCGCCGACTTGCAGAAGTGCGGGTTGGCCGACAGGAAGTTGGCCGGGGTGGTGCCGGTGTTGGTGAAATTGCAGCGGCCACCACCGGACATCAGGATCTTCTTGCCGATCTTGTTGGCATGGTCGATCACCTGCACCTGGCGGCCGCGCTGGCCGGCCGTGATCGCGGTCATCAGCCCGGCTGCACCGGCACCGATCACCACCACATCGCAACGGATCGCGCTCATGCCTTGGCGCGCTTGCGCCAGTTCGGGATCACGTCGAGCTGGATCTGATCGTCCAGCAGCTGCACCTCGCCGTCCTGGATCAGCACGCTCCAGCGCATCGCACGCTTGATCTGCTGGCCCCAGCGCTCGACGAAGTCGCCGTCCAGATCAACCACGGACAGGTTGTCGAAGCGCGCCAGGCCCTTGCCCTGCTTGCCCCACCAGATCTCCGAAGCGTTGCCGCCATAGTTGATCACCTGCACCTGGCGGCTGCGGTTGCTGGCCTTGCGGATGCGCGATTCGTCGGGATGGCCCAGGTCGATCCACTGCAGGATGTCGCCGGTGTAGTCGTGTTCCCACAGGTCCGGTTCGTCATCGGTGCTCAGGCCGCGGCCGAACTCCAGGCGGTCGCCAGCGTTCAGCGCGAAGGCGAGCAGGCGCACCATCAAGCGGTCGTCGGTCTCGGACGGGTGCTGGGCCAGGGTCAGGTTGTGGGTCGCGTAATAGCCGCGATCCATGTCGCTGATCTGCAGTTCGGCCTTGCGGATGGTGGCGGTGAGAGCCATTGGGGTACCGTGGACTAAAGAGGACCATGATAGAGGTTTGCTCCGGGGGTGTCCGTGGCGGGGCTGTCTGTGCAGCGTCAACGTGGCACGCTTGGGCTCTTTTCCGTTGCCTGAGTGGACCTGATGATCCTGCCCAGCCGCCTGCAGCTTCCGCCCGGCCACTGGGCCACCCTGCTCGACGGCCTGTGCGCGCGTTTTCCGCGCATCGATCGTGAGCAATGGCAGGATCGCTTCACGCGCGGCCGGGTGCAGGACGCGCAGGGCAGGGCGCTGGCAGCGGACATGCCCTGGCAGGTGGGGCTGGAGATCCAGTATTTCCGGGAGGTGGTGGACGAGCCGGTGATCCCCTTCGCCGAGACCATCGTCCATCTCGATGCGCATCTGCTGGTGGCCGACAAGCCGCACTTTCTGCCGGTCACGCCAGCCGGAGGTTATGTGCGCGAGACGTTGCTGGCACGCCTGGTCGCGCGCACCGGCAATACCGATCTGGTGCCGCTGCATCGGCTGGACCGGCTGACTGCAGGCCTGGTGCTGTTCTCCACGCAGGCTGCATCGCGCGACGCCTACCAGCGGCTGTTCCGCGAACGCCGCATCGACAAGACCTACGAGGCGCTGGCACCGGCGCTGCCCGCGGCGACGTTTCCGCTGCATCGGCACAGCCGCTTGGCCCCGGCCGAACCGTTCTTCCGCATGGCCGAAGTGCCCGGGGAGCCCAATGCGCGCAGCCGGATCGAGCTGATCGAGGGTGAGGGACCGATCTGGCGTTATCGGCTGCTGCCGGAAACCGGCCGCAAGCACCAGCTGCGCGTGCACATGGCGATGCTGGGCGCGCCGATCGAGGGCGATGACCTGTATCCGCAGCTGCGGCAGCGGCCGGCAGGCACGGCCGAGGTACCGCTGCAGCTGCTGGCGCAGGGGCTGGCCTTCGACGACCCGTTGAGCGGCGAGCGTCGGGTGTTCAGCAGCCAGCGCTGCCTGCGCCTGCCTGATCAGGAAGGCTAGACGCGTTCAGCGGGCCGGATGGCGTGCCAGCCAGCGGTCCAGCTCGGCCGCAAACAGCTGCCGGTCGCGTGGACCCAATGGCGGAGGCCCCCCGGTCTGTACCCCGGCGCCGCGAAGTTCCTCCATGAAATTGCGCATCGACAGCCGTTCGGCCATGTTGTTCGGGGTGTACAGCTGGCCGCGCGGGTTCAGGGCCACCGCCTTCTTTTCCAGCACCAGTGCGGCCAGCGGGATGTCCTGGGTGACCACCAGGTCGCCGGCCGCCACCCGCTCGACAATGGCGCTGTCGGCCACGTCCAGGCCCTGCGGCACCTGGATCGAGCGCAGCCAGCGTGAGGGCGGGGTACGGATCCACTGGTTGGCGACCAGGGTCAGTTCGATCCCGACCCGTTCAGCCGCCCGGAACAGGATGTCGCGAATGACGGTGGGGCAGGCATCTGCATCCACCCAGATACGGGGGCGGGCGTGTTCAGCTTGGGTTTCAGCTTCAGTCATTTACCCAGTGTAGGGTAGGAAAAACCTGAATGGGGACTCGGGGTTAGCCGCAGAAAGGCGCCAACCCTTGCCACGCCTAGCGGGCGGCGTTTGCCGATGAACGTCCGGGCTATCGCTTTTTGCAGAAAACACGCGTATCGTTCGTCCCACTGTGTTTGCTAGGGTCACCGTGAATCGTGGCCTGGTGCAGTTGATCTCACGATCCGCTCATCGATCCGCTTTACCAACGCCTGCAACTCAGTCTCGGCCCCGATACCCGGTGGCTGCGATTTTTTCAACATGTGTTTCAGGAGTTAGTCAAATGTCTGATCGTCAGACCGGCACCGTCAAGTGGTTCAACGACGCCAAGGGCTTCGGCTTCATCACCCCGGAAAGCGGCCCGGACCTGTTTGTGCACTTCCGTGCCATCCAGGGCACCGGCTTCAAGACCCTGCAGGAAGGCCAGAAGGTTACCTTCATCGCCGTCCAGGGTCAGAAGGGTATGCAGGCTGACCAGGTGCAGGCGGTCTAATCCGTCTGCTACCGTTTGGTAGCCAGAACGCCGGAAGCGAAAGCTTCCGGCGTTTTTTATTGCCCGCTGCTTTTTGTAGAGTCGGGCCATGCCCGACTGCTTTCAAACGCAGTCGGGCATGGCCCGACTCTACAAAGGGCATGCACCGTGCGCGGTACGATGTAGGTCTTCCCAAGGATCGTCCCCATGCGCATCGTCCACCATCTGGAAAACTCCCGTTCACTACGCGTGCTGTGGATGCTGGAGGAGCTGGGGCTGGACTACGAGCTGCGCCGCTATCCGCGCGATCCGAAGACGCTGCTGGCACCGCCGGAACTGCGTCAGGTGCATCCGCTGGGCAAGTCGCCGGTACTGCAGGATGGTGAGCTGGTGCTGGCCGAATCCGGTGCCATCCTCGATTACCTTGCCGACCGCTACGACACCCAGCGCCAGCTGTCGCCGTCGCCGACGCCTGCCGATGGTGCCGAACGCATCGCCTACCGCTACTGGCTGCACTACGCCGAAGGCTCGGCGATGCCGCCGCTGCTGCTGACCCTGGTGATCGGTCGCATCCGCAGCGCACCGATGCCGTTCTTCGCGCGCCCGATCGCACGCAGCATCGCCGACAAGGCCGAGCGTGGCTTCATCGGCCCGCAGCGGCGTCTGCACCTGGACTGGATGGAGCGCCGCCTGACCGAAAGCCCGTGGTTCGCCGGCGAGCGCTTCAGTGCCGCCGACATCCAGATGAGCTTCCCGATCCAGGCTGCGGCTGCGCGCGGTGGTGGCCTCGACGACAAGCCGGCACTGCGTGGCTTCCTCAAGCGCATCGGTGAACGCCCGGCCTATCAGCGTGCCGAGGCCCACGGCGGTCACCTGCAGGCACTCAGCGGCAATTGAGGAGGGTGGCCGTCGCCCCCATCTTCAGCACCATGGATACCGACAGCCCCCGTTTCGACAACCGCCTGCTGCATACCCTGCCAGGCGACCCCGAATCCGGCCCACGCCGCCGCGAAGTGCTGGGCGCCGCCTGGTCGCCAGTGATGCCGACCCCGGTGACGGCGCCCACGCTGCTGGCCTGGGCGCCGGACGTCGCCGCGATGCTTGGCTTCGATACCGCTGAGGTCGAGAGCGAAGGCTTCGCGCAGGTGTTTGGCGGCAATGCACTGTACGCCGGCATGCAGCCATGGGCAGCCAACTACGGTGGCCATCAGTTTGGTCACTGGGCCGGTCAGCTCGGCGATGGGCGTGCGATCTCGCTGGGTGAACTGGTCGCGCCGGATGGCCGCCACTGGGAGCTGCAGCTGAAGGGGGCCGGCCCGACGCCGTACTCACGCGGTGCCGATGGGCGCGCAGTGCTGCGCTCATCCATCCGCGAATTCCTGTGCAGCGAGGCGATGCATCATCTGGGTGTGCCGACCACGCGCGCGCTGTCGCTGGTTGGTACCGGCGACGACGTGGTGCGCGACATGTTCTATGACGGCCATCCACGTGCCGAGCCGGGTGCCATCGTATGCCGGGTGTCGCCGTCGTTCCTGCGCTTTGGTTCCTTCGAGCTTCCGGCGTCGCGCGGGGAAACCGCGTTGCTGCAGCAGCTGGTCGATGCCTGCATCGCCCGCGATTTCCCTGAACTCCAAGGGCAGGGTGAGGCACTGTACGGCGACTGGTTCGCGCAGATCGCGGTGCGCACCGCCGAGATGATCGCGCACTGGATGCGCGTCGGCTTCGTGCATGGCGTGATGAACACTGACAACCTGTCCGTGCTCGGCCTCACACTCGATTACGGCCCCTACGGATGGGTCGAGGACTTCGACCCGGACTGGACGCCGAACACCACCGACGCGCAGGGCCGCCGCTACCGTTTCGGCACCCAGCCGCAGGTGGCGTACTGGAACCTGAGCCGATTGGCGCAGGCGCTGTCTCCGCTGTTCGGCGATGTCGCACCGCTACAAGCGGGCTTGGCGGCGTATCAGTCCACCTTCGTGGCCTGCACGCGTCGCGATGCTGCCGCCAAGCTCGGACTGGCCGCGGCCGATGATGACGACCTGCAGCTCTTCCTGCGCTGGCAGCAGCTGATGCAGGACGGTGCCATGGACATGACACTGGCTTGGCGTGCGCTGATGCGTATCGATCCGACGGCACCGGATGCGGCGCTGCTGGACGCTGTGTACTACGACGAGGCGCGCCAGCAGGCGGTGCAGGCACCGTTGCAGCAGTGGCTGCAGGACTACACGGCGCGGTTGCAGGCCGATCCGCTGTCGGCCAGCGAGCGCACGGCGAAGATGACCGCGGCCAATCCGCTGTACGTGCTGCGCAACTGGCTGGCCCAGGAGGCCATCGACCGCGCAGAGCAGGGCGACCTCGGCGGCGTTCATGCGTTGCAGGACGTACTGCGCGATCCGTACACCGAGCGTGCCGGCCTGGAACACTTCGCCGGCAAGCGCCCGGCGTGGGCCGACAATCGCGCCGGCTGCTCGATGCTGTCCTGCAGTTCCTGAGGGTGGGTTTCGGCAGGGCTGCGCCCTGCACCCGCAGAGGCCAGGTCAACAGCCAGAGCAAAAGCGGATTCCGTGGTTTGGCGGGGCGGTGTCGGATTGCGGGGACGCCGCAAGTACGTCCGTGTAGGCTTGGCAGCCGCATCCATGCGGCTGACACCCCGCAATCCGACATCGCCCCACCTCCGACAGATTTCCCGCTGCTGTGGGTAGGTGTCGAACTTGGTCGACACGGTAGATCCAGGCCATGCGTGGATGCTCTTCGTTCAATTTTCGAAACATTCGATTTCAATTGAGATTCATCCACGCATCGCATGGATCAACAGATCGCAGAAATCTGTCGAAGGCGGGGTGGGTCCGGTGGCGGGAGTGTCCGCGGCATGGATGCCGCGGCCAAGCCCCCAAGGGTGAGGGTGCTTTGCTTGCGAAGCACTGCTTCGCAAGCGCCCGAACGCACAGCCGCCAGCGGCTGGGCCGGACCGCGGAGCGGGGTTTACGGCGTCCCCCGCAACCGGACCCACCCCGCCTCCCCACGGGAACCAGCTTCTGCTGTTGCTGTTGCTGTTGCTGTTGCTCCAGCTCGTAGCGGGTGCAGGGCGCAGCCCTGCCGTACCCCTAACCCCGTGCCATTGACTGCCACCACTGCGACATCAGCTCCGGCCTGCGCAGGCGCTCGCGCCACCAGCGCAGTGCTGCACCATCTTCACCGGTACGCCAGGCCAGCCAGAACGTCTCTTCCGGCTTGTGCTCCTCCACTTCGCGGATCACCAGCTGGCCGCGCGCTACTGCCGCGCGCGCGCACGGCTCGGGCAGGAATCCGAAGCCCACACCCTCGCATTGCAGCTTCAGCTTGCTGGCCATGTCCGGCACCGTCAGCATTTCCTGCCCCATCAACAGGCCGACCGTGCGTGGCAACAGCCGCCGCGCCGAATCGGAGACGGCGATCGCGCAATGCTCGACCAGCTGCTCGCGACCGAGCACGCCCGGCACCGCCGCCAAGGGATGATCGGGCGCGACCGCGAACACGAACTCCACCGTGCCCAGCGGCTCGACCACGTAACCACCGCCACTGGGGCCCTCGCCCGGCGCACCGACCAGCAGGTCGGCACGGCGGTCCAGCAGGGCTTCCCAGGTGCCGGACAGGGCCTCGCCAATCAGCCGCAGCCGGGTCGGCGCCTCGGCCTCACGGAATGCGGCGATATCCGGCCCCAACAGCCAGGTCGGAAACACCGAGTCGACCGCCAGGGTCAGCTCGGTCTCCCAGCCCGAGGCCACCCGCCGCACCCGCAGCTCCAGCTCACGCGCGGCGCGCAGCAGGTGCCTGCCCTCTTCCAGCAGCGCGCGGCCGGCCTCGGTCGGTTCGGCGCGCGGTCCGACCCGGTCGAACAGCTGCACGCCCAGATCCTCCTCCAGCTTGGCCACGGTATAGGAGATGGTCGAGGGTACTTTGTGCAGGGCCTTGCCGGCGCCGGCGAAAGAGCCGCGGCGGTCGATGGCATCCAGGATCTGCAGAGCATCGAGGCTGAGCTTGAGCATTCGAATTTTTCGATGATGGCTGTCAAAACTATCCGTTTTTCAAAGCCGGGGCGCAAGCGGATACTTCTCTCCAACGGGAAAACACAGCGGCCAGAGGCCCATCCCGCCCCATCGAAACCATCGAACAAGGAGATTCCATCATGCTGCAGATCCGCAAGAGCGCTACCCGTGGCTTGGCCGAGCATGGGTGGCTGTCCTCGCGCCATACCTTCTCCTTCGCCAATTACTACGACCCCCGTTACGTCAGCTTCGGCCCGCTGCGGGTGATCAACGAAGACAAGGTGATCGGCGGCCAGGGCTTCGGCACCCACAGCCACAGCAACATGGAGATCGTTTCCTATGTACTGGGCGGCGCGCTGGAGCACAAGGACTCGATGGGCACCGGTTCGGTGCTGCGCTACGGCGACGTGCAGCGCATGAGTGCCGGCAGCGGTGTCAGCCACAGCGAGTTCAACCATTCGGCCGATGAGCCGGTGCACTTCCTGCAGATCTGGATCTTCCCGGACGCGGAGAACATCACCCCGTCGTACGAGGAGACCCACTTCGCGCCGGAGACCAAGCGCGGCCAGCTGCGCCTGATTGCCTCGCCTGACGGTGCCGACGGCTCGCTGCGTATCCACCAGGATGCCCGCATCTTCGCCACCATCCTCGATGGCGGCCAGAAGCTGCACCACGCGCTTGGCAACGGTCGTGGCGCCTATGTGCAGGTGGCGCGGGGCCAGCTGCAGGTCAACGGCATCACCCTGGAAGCCGGCGATGCGCTGCAGGTCAGCGACGAAGCACAGCTGACCCTGGAAAACGGCAACGACGCAGAAGTGCTGGTGTTCGACCTGCCGCTGTAACGACAACGCCCGCGATGCTCCAGTGCATCGCGGGCGCATTTCTGTAGCGCCGGGCCCACGCTCGGCTGCTGTTTGCCTGGATCAGGCCATGCACGGCCAGCCGAGAGCGGGCTCGGCGCTACAGCACCACCGGCGTCAGAACTTGTACGTCATCGCCAGGCGTACGTTGCGCGGCTCACCCCAGGTATAGGTGCTGTACCAGCTGAAGATCGTGTAGTACCGCTTGTCCAGCAGGTTGTTGACGTTGAGCGTAGCCGACAGGCGATCACTGAATTCATAACGCGCCATCGCATCCAGCAACCAATACGGTTGGGTGCGATGCACCACCTTGGCCTGCGTGGCCGGGTTGGTGATCTCACCGAAAGTGGAATCCTGCCAGCGCGCACCACCACCCAGCGTCAGCCCCTTCCAGTCGCCGCGCAGGCGGTAGCTGGTGTGCAGGCTGAACTGATTCTCCGGCTCCAGCGTCGACACCTTGGTCCCGGCCTGGCGTGCGATCTTGTGGGCGAAACCACCCTGCACCTGCCAGCCCTCGGCCAGCTGGCCGGACAGCTCCAGCTCATAGCCCTTGGTGCGCACGCCCATCAGCGCGCGGTAGGCGATGTCGCCGGTCGGCGTCTTGCCACCGGAAGGCTGGGCGAAGTTGTCCTGGTCGAGCTGGAACAGCGCCGCACTGGCGTTGAAGCGGCCATCGAAGAATTCCGCCTTCAGGCCCATCTCGTAGCTGCGTCCTTCCAGCGGATCCAGCGCCTTGCCCTGTTCGTCGCGCTCGCCCTGCGGCTTGAAAATGGTGCTGTAGCTGGCATACACCGAATAGTGTTCGCCGAGGTCGTAGACCACGCCGGCATACGGTACGAACACGCCGGTCTCGCGCGTCTGCGGCGAGCGGTAGCTGGCCAGGCGGCTGCCGACGATCACCTTCAACGGATCGGCAACATCGAAGCGGCCGACCACATAGACGCCGTTCTCGCGGGTCACTTCATTGTTGTCGTAGCCCCGCTGCCATTGCGGCTCGGGAATGTCCCCCTGCCACGCGCGATAGTCCGGCACCGCTGTCGGGTAGCCGGGCTGCGGTGAGTAACCGGTGTTGGTCCAGCGCTTGCGCGACGCGCTGCCGCCGACCACCAGTTCATGCTCGCGCCCAAGCAGGCCGAAGCGCCCGCTGACGTAGAAGTCGGCGGCGTTGCTGACGGTCTTGCCGACATACTTGCCCAGCCACAGCGACACGCCTTCGCCGGTAACCGGATCGGGATTGCCACCGGCCGCGCCGGCCAGGGCCGCGTCATAGCCATTGACCTGATGGTTGAGCTGCAGCTTGGCAACCCAGTCATTGTTGAACGTGTGCTCCAACGTGGCGAAGCCGGTGCGCACGTACTGGCGCCAGCCGCTCCAATGGGTGCCATTGTTGAACGAACGCGGCATGTCGTTGAAGTTGCCCTGGCTGTCCAGCAGCGGGATGCCGCCCCAGGTCGAGCCCTTCGGATCGCTCTCCAGTACGTCCCCGCCGACAGTCAGCAGGGTGCGCTCGCCTACGTCGGCCTCAAGCACTGCGTAGCCCACCTTGCTGGTGCGCTGGTAGAAATCGAGATTGGAATGCTTGTCCTGCCAGGCACCAACGGCACGGCCACGCACACGACCATCGGCGGTCAGCGGACCACCCACATCGATCTCGGCGCGGTAGTCGTCCCAGCGGCCCACACCCAGCGTCGCACTACCTGCGAAGTCCTTGCCCGGCTTCTTGCGCACCAGGTTGATGGTCGCGCCTGGATCGCCCATGCCGGTCAGCAGGCCGGTGGCGCCCTTGAGCACTTCAATGCGGTCGTAGATGGCGGTGTCGCTGAGCGTGTTACCGGCCGAGTAGGCCGAGTCGCGCGACATCGGGATGCCGTCGTACTGGAAGTTCTGAACGGCGAATCCGCGTGCGTAGTACTCGGTGCGCTCGCTGTCGTAGGTCACGATGCTGATGCCCGGGGTCACCCGCATCACGTCATCGATGCCGTCCAGGCCGAAGTCGTCCATCTGCGTGCGGGTGATCACGCTGATGGTCTGCGGGGTCTGCCGCGGGGTCAGCACCAGCCGGGTGGCGGTGGCGATGGTGCCCGGCGTGTAGGCGCCGCTGCCTTCGGTGATGGTGCCGAGCTGGTTGGCGGTGACCTGTACGGTCTGCAGGGTCTGCGAGGCGGGCGCCGGCTTGGCCTTGTCCTCGTCCTGGGAGGACTGGGCGGCCGCGGTGCCGCCGCTCAGTGCAAGCAGCAGCAGGCCCTGGGCCAGCGCATGCGACAGCGGCAGGCGACGTGGAAACGGGAACGGGAAACGGACAGGCACAGACGACACGACGGGACCTCCACGATCGGGTGGGATCCTCTGGCGGCGGCTGGAGGCGGGATGGGAATGGGGCCGGATGGCCGCAGGCGCAGGAGTTTACTCCCCTGCGCCCCGGCTGTCGTGCGGTATGCCGTCGCGCGCGTCGCGATGGCGCCGGATCAGCCGCCTACGGCGGCACAGGCCTCAAGAATCAACGCGGTCACCTCGGCCGGCTTCGAGGCCAGCGAGGCATGGCTGGCATCCAGTTCCAGCAAGCGCTTGGGCTGCATCCGACCAGCCATGACCTTCTGGTTCTCCGGCGCGATCATCCGGTCATGGCGGGACAGCTGGTACCAGCTCGGCTTGTGCTTCCACGCCGGGTCGCTGACCGCATCGCCGAAAGTGCTGGCCAGCGGCGCCTTCTGGGTCACCGCCATCACCCGGCCTTCGTCGTCACTCAGGTCCTGGCAGAAGCTTTCATGGAACTTGTCGGCACGCAGCCACAGGTAGCCATCGCTGTCCGGCGCCAGATTCGGTGCCGCATCCGGCAGATGCTGCTGGGTGATGCCACCTGGACTCTCGCCGGCATCCGGGGCGAACGCCGCGATGTAGACCAGGCCCTTCACGTTGGCCTCGTTGCCGGCCTGGCTGATCACCGCACCACCATAGGAGTGGCCGACCAGCAGCACCGGCCCGTCGATCTGCCGGATCATTTTCTGGGTGCGGCCGGCATCATCGGCCAGCGAGGTGAGCGGCAGTTCCACCGCCTGCACGCGGTCATGGCCGTTGCGATGCAGCTCCAGGATCACTTTGGCCCAGTGTGCGGCCCCGCCCCAGAAACCATGGACGAGGAGGATGGTCGGTGTCGTGCTCATGTACGGATCTCCGGCAGCGGCCGGCGGAATGCCGACCGTGTCGCCACTGTCCGCGCGGGGCGTTAATCACTGGTGACGCATTCGGGTCACTGCAATCGTATGCGTCGCTTGATCTCACGCATGGCACTTGCCCATCCGGCCTGAAAACGTTTTCATGGATACTCCTTGGAGCTTCGCACCGCGCATGACGCCCTCATCCCCACGTGCCCAGCAGCACGCCACCCGTGCCGCCTTCTTCATTCCCGGATTCGCCACCGCTGCCTGGGCGCCGATGGTGCCCTATGCCAAAGCCAAGGCCGGGTTGTCCGATGCCAGCCTCGGCGCGGTACTGCTGTGCCTCGGCCTGGGCTCGTTGCTGGCGATGCCGTTGGCCGGTGCCTTGACCGGCCGCCTCGGCTGCCGCCGGCTGCTGGTGGTGACCTGCGCGATGGTGCTGTTGGCATTGCCACTGCTGGCGCTTGCGCCCTCGCCTTTCGCGCTGGGCGCTGCTCTGTTCGTATTCGGTGCCGGCGTGGGCGCGATGGACTGCACGGTGAACATGCAGGCGGTGGCGGTCGAGCGCGACGCCGGGCGCGCAATGATGTCCGGCTTCCACGCCTTCTACAGCATCGGTGGTTTTGTCGGTGCTGGCTGCATGACCGGCCTGCTGATCCTGGGTACGCCGTTGTGGCTGGCCGCGCTGGTCTCGGTAGCGGCGCTGCTGCTGGTGGCGGCGCTGTCGGCCCCGCACTGGCGCCCACAACGGATCCTGCACGAAGGGCCGCTGCTGGCACTGCCGCACGGCGTGGTGCTGTTCATCGGCGTGCTGGCCTTCGTGGTGTTCCTCGGCGAAGGTTCGATGCTGGACTGGAGTGCGGTGTTCCTGGCCGAAGTACGGCAGGTGCCACGCGACCAGGCTGGTGCCGGCTTCGCGCTGTTCACCCTGGCGATGACCGCGATGCGCCTGTTCGGCGACGGTATCGTCGAGCGCCTGGGCCGGACCCGCACGATGGTCTTCGGCGGCATCACCGCTGCTGCGGGTTTCACCCTGGCCACGCTGGTGCCGTCATTCCCGGTGGCGCTGGCCGGCTACGTGCTGGTCGGGCTGGGCTGCGCCAACATCGTGCCAGCGCTGTTTTCCATGGCGGGCCAGCAGCGGGTGATGCCGGAGAGCATCGCCATCACTGCGGTTACCACACTGGGGTACGCCGGCATCCTCGCCGGCCCGGCAGCGATCGGTGCACTGGCACACGCCACCAGCCTCGGCTTCGCCTTCCTCTGCGTGGCCGCGCTGCTGCTGGGCGTAGCCGCGTCGGCGCGCTCACTGGCACGACGCCTGCCCTGACAGAAGGGGGGACGGAGGGGATTAAGTCGTTTCTAGCCCAGGTGTGCGGGAAACGACCTAATCCACTCCGCCCCCTTTTTTCAGCTGCGCGCCGGAGCCTTCACCGGCGTATCGGTTTCGTGCACCAGCCATTCGGCCTGGGCGGGCAGCTGCGGTGCCGGGCAGGTGCTTTCCGGATGGTGCTCGTCGCGTGCCATCCAGTCGTCGACCACACCGGCCAGCAGATCCAGCCTCAGCGGCAGGGTGATGTGATCTTCGCCGCGCATCTCGATGTAGTGCGCGCGCGGATTGGCCTGCGCCAGTTCGCGGCCCTGGCTGACCGGGATGTGCTGGTCGCCCTGCCCGTGCAGAAGCAGTACGCAGGCGTGGGTATCGGCCAACGCGCGCGCCACGTCCACACGGTCGAGATCGACGTCGATGCGGCGGCTTGCCGCGGCGACCACCTGGTCGATGTCCTGGCCACCGTAACGCCAGCGCGCGTAGGAGGCTACCGCCTGCGCCTTCAACCCTTCCGGCTGCAACCCCATCAGATGCGGGATCATCGTACGGATGGCCACCCCGGCATTGGCGAATGACTCCATCGCTACCACCCCGGCAACCTGATCGCCCAGCTTGTCGGCGGTGAACACTGCGGTGGCCGCACCGTATGACACACCGAACAGGTACAACGGGCCGGTCACTTCGCCGCGTGCACGCAACTCACCGATCACATCGACCACGTCATCGGATTCATAGGTGCCATAGCCGGACGGACCGGCACCGGACTGGCCGTGGTTGCGCAGGTCGAGGGTGACCACGCGGTAGCCGGACTCGGCCAACTGAAGCGACCACGGCAACATCGAATCACCGTTCATCATCCAACCGTGCAGCAGCACCACGGTGCCGCGCGGTGCCTGCGCGTGGAAGGGCTGCGGCACGGCCAGGCTCAAGCCGGTATCCAGCGGCAGGCCGTTCTCGTGGCGCTGCGGCAGGTAGTGGTAGCGGGCACCGTAGTTACCCGGATCGAACACGCGCCAGAAGATCGGCACGCCATCGCGCCCCGCTGCGAAACCATGGCGATTGGGCAACTCGGCAATGGCGGCGGCAATGCGCGGGCGATCGAGCAGGGTCGACACGCCACCCGGCGCGATCAGCCGATCAGCGAGCGAGGTGGAGGATGCATTGATGGAGGAGGAGCATGCAGCCAGCCACAGGCCAGCGCACGCCAGCAACAACAGCAGCAGGCGCTTCATATCACGTCGTAGGGGTGAATCAGACAAGTGGCGACGTTAACGCCCCACCCGACCGGCCATCTATCGCGCGTGGATGACGGCTTGATGACAACGCGGGAACGATTCAGCTTGGTGTACAAGCTGTATCTGTTCAGTCATTGATCCGGATCAATGAACGCGCGTGCGCGATTGCCCACAGTGCCGCCATGCGCACCTCGTTCAAGCTCGCCATTGCCCTGGCCGCCACCGTGGCCGCCGCCTACGGCATCGCCCGCACCACGCCCTACTGGTTCGCACCGCGACAGGAGGCGAAGGTCAACGTCCACGACCTGGCGCTGATCGCGCAGGGGCAATACCTGTCGCGCGCGGCCGACTGCGCTGCCTGCCATACCGCGCCGGGCGGCAAGCCGTTCGCCGGTGGACTGGGCATGCAGACGCCGATGGGCACGATCTATTCGACCAACATCACGCCCGATCCGGACACCGGCATTGGCGCCTACGACTACGCCGACTTCGAGCGCGCGGTCCGTCGCGGCATCCGTCACGATGGGCAGCCGTTGTATCCGGCAATGCCGTACGCCTCATACGTGATCGCCAGCGATGCCGAGATCAAGGCGCTGTACGCCTACTTCATGGGCTCGGTGCAGCCGGTGAAGCAGGACAACGCCGACAGCACGATTCCGTGGCCAGCCAACATGCGCTGGCCACTGGCCTGGTGGCAGCTGCTGTTCGCACGCCCGCGCAGCTTCAGCCCGGATCCAGCGCTGGATGCCGGCGAGCAGCGTGGTGCAGAACTGGTGGAAGGCCTGGCTCACTGCGGCGCCTGCCACACGCCACGCGGGCTGGCCTTCCAGGAAAAGGCGATGGCCGACGATGGCAGCCGCCAGTTCCTGTCCGGTTCGGTACTGGAAGGCTGGTACGCGAAGAACCTGCGCAATGAATCGACCGGCCTGGCCAGCTGGAGCGAGGGCGAGATCGTCGACTTCCTGCGCACCGGCCGCACCGATCGTTCGGCGGCCTTCGGTGGCATGGCCGATGTGGTCGAGCACAGCACGCAGTACCTGTCCGACGCCGACCTGCTGGCCATGGCACGCTACCTGAAACAACTGCCGGCACGCGAGGGCCGCAGCGCACAGTGGTCACCGGGTACCGACACCACCACCGCCGCACTGCGCAGTGGCGACTATCGCGTGGCCGGCTCGCTGGCCTATGCAGAGCACTGCCAGGCCTGCCATCGCGCCGACGGCCGCGGCATGCCACGGGTCTACCCAGCACTGGCTGGCAACTCGATCGTGTTCGCCGATGATCCCAGTTCGCTGGTGCAGGTGACCCTGATCGGTGGCCGCACGCCGCATACCCCGCACGACCGCATGGCGTTCACCATGCCCGGTTTCGAGCAGCTGCCGAATGCACAACTGGCACAGATCCTGACCTTCATCCGCAGCAGCTGGGGCAACCAGGCCAGCGCGGTCAGCGAGGTCGACGTGGCGAGGATGCGCCGGGTGGTGCGTGACAAGCCGGTGCATTACGTTCCGCAGGAGGCTGCACGATGAAGCGTTCGCGCAAACGTTCCCGCCTGCTGCCCGGCAGTGCGATCGCCGTTGTGCTGCTGGCCGGTGCCGGCACCCTCGTCTACCGCCATCTGTACCCGGACCTGGATGCCGCCGTGGCCAGCACGATCGACATCCTCGACGCGCAGGGCACGGTGGTCGGCCAGTACCACGCCCCCAGCGCCGAGGAAATTGCCGGGCTGGGCAATGCCGGGTCGGTGATGCTCGGCCGCCGCCTCCTCAACGAGACCGCGCGGCTGCTGCCGGACAACGTCGGCAACGATCTGAACTGCAATTCGTGCCACATGGCCGAGGGCAAGCGGCCGTTCGGCAACCACTACTTCAATACGGGTGGTGGTGCCTACCCGCGCTACATGCCACGGCCAGGCAAGGTGATCGGGCTGACCGAGCGCATCAATGGCTGCCTGCAGCGCTCGATGAACGGCAAACCGCTGGCCAAGGACGCGCCGGAAATGCGTGCCATGCTGGAATACATGACCTGGTTGAGCCGTCCCGTTCCCGAAGGCGCGCGCGTGGCGGCACCCAGCGAAGGGCCGATCGACAGCTCACTGACACCTGATCCGATCCGCGGCCAGGCGCTGTACGCCGCGCAATGCGCCGCCTGCCACGGTGACAACGGCGAAGGCCGGCGCGATGCCAGCGGTGATATCGCCTTCCCGCCGCTGTGGGGTGACCGCAGTTTCAACATCGGCGCGGGCATGGCGCGGCTGTACAAGGCCGCCGGCTTCGTCAAGCACAACATGCCGCCGGCAGTGACCCGCGAGCCCCCGCTGGGGCAGCAGGTGATGCCCGACCAGGATGCGGTGGACGTCGCCAGCTACTTCATCAACCAGCCGCGTCCGGACTTCGCCAACAAGGCCAAGGACTGGCCGCGTGACCCGAAACCAAAGGACGCGCGCTACTGAGGCAGGCGGCCTCGGGTACCGGCCGTCACACAACACGGTTCCTGCATCTTCGCGTCATGCCGATGTCATTGGCGCTGCCGACACTCCGGGGCTTCCCTCCCCTCAAGGTCCGGTCTCGATGCGAACCATTGCGCGCTTTCCCCGTGTCTCCCTGCTTGCCCTGCTGATCGCCCCCGCACTGGATGCCCTGGCCGAAGCACCGCAGGGCGACGCGGCCGAACCGCGCAGCAGCGATGCCCGCACCCTGGACCAGGTGCAGGTGATCGGCCAGGCCACCAGTTACGCCAAGACCTCGGTACGTGCGGAAACGTTGAACCGGCAGACCGTGATGAGCAGCGTCAACGACGCACTCAATGAAGTACCCGGGGTGGTGGTCAGTGAAGCCGACGCCACCGGTTCGTCGGTGTGGGGCACGCAGATCAGCATGCGCGGTTTCGTCACCAACCGCGATACGCAGCAGATCGGCACCACCATCGATGGCCTGCCCAATGGCGGCTCGGGCTACGGCGGCGGCTCGCTGGCCAACCGCTACATCGACACCCTCGATCTGGAAACGGTGGAAGTCAGCCAGGGCACCGCTGATATCTCCTCGCGCTCGAACGAAGCCCTCGGGGGCACCCTGAACTTCCTTACCAGCGATCCGCTGCAGGACAGCCGCCTGCGCTTCGTGGTCGGCGCCGGTGACAACGAGGCACGCAAGTACTACGTGCGCTACGACACCGGCCTGCTCGGCGGCCACACCCGCGCCTGGGTCAGCGCTTCCTCCGCGCGCGTGCACGACTGGATCGACGGCAGCGGCAAGACCAGCAACGACCACATCGCCGGCAAGTTCATCACCGAGCTGGACCGTTGGACCCTTACCGGCTACCTGTCCTACAACGATGCCGACGAGCCGGAATACACCAGCGTCTCGCCGAAGGGCTTCGCCACCAACCCGGATCGCGACAACCTGGTCGGCACCCTCACCGGCATTCCGTACCTGGACCAGAACTTCCGTTCCGGCTCGCGTGCGCTGCGCGAGAACACCTTCGGCTACCTGCGCGCGGCCTTCGACGGCGGTAACGGTTTCAAGGCCTCGGTGGCCGCTTATGGGCACCGAATGGAAGGCCGCGGCGACTGGCTGCCGCCCTACCTGGCACAGGTCAGCGATGACGGTGCTGGCCGCCCGGAATCGGAGTATCTCGGTGGCAGGACCGTGTTCGGCGGCAGCAACCGCGGCCAGATCTTCTTCGTCAATCCCGATGGCAGCGCCGCACAGCGCCTGGCCAGCTGCACCCCACGGCTGGGCTTCACTGCCGAGTACGACCCGAACTGCTACGCCGGCAACGTGTTGGGCGCGCAGTCGTACCGCCACACCCACTACGACAACAACCGCAAGGGCGTGACCGCCGACGTCGAGTGGCGGCAGACTTTCGGTGCCGTCGACAACACGATCCGTGGCGGGCTGTGGGTGGAGAAGCTGGACCGCTCGGCACGCCGCGACTGGCATCGCCTGCTCAACGTCGGCCAGGACATCGCCTTCGACCACCAGCCGTACTGGGTGCAGTTCGAGGACAAGTACAAGGTTGATGAGCAGATGTACTACGTCGAGGATATCGCGCGCTTCGGCCCGTTCAGCGCGCGCCTGGGCGTGAAGCAGTTCTTCGTCGACCAGTCGCGCCGCCGCGTGATCGGTGCCAATGAGCACGTGAAATCCGATTCCAAGTCCGATCCGCTGCTGTCCACCGGCTTCACCTGGGCGCCAGGCGTGGAAGGCATGGAGCTGTTCGCCGGTTTCTCGCAGAACTTCGCCGCCATTCCCTCCGGCGTGCTCGGCGAGACCGACCCGCAGCGCTTCCGCAACGTGGAGCCGGAAACCGCCGACAACATCGAAGTCGGCATGCGCATCAGTCGTTGGCCGCTGACCGCCTCGGTCACCCTGTACAACATCAAGTTCGACAACCGCATCGTCTACCTGCCGGCAGGCTTCGTCAGCGGCATCGACTACCTGGGCGAGACCGATGGTGTCTACGAGAACTTCGGCGGCGTGGAAAGCAACGGCCTGGAGGCCGCGTTCGGCTATGGCTGGGACAACGGCTGGCGCCTCAACGCCGCCTATACCTACAACCGCTCCAAGTACCTGGGCAGTGGCGACGCCGCACGTGATACCCAGCTCGGCATCGTCGACGGTGCCAAGGTGATCGGCCAGCCCGAACAGACCCTGGTGCTGTCGGCCGACTGGCAGGGTGAAAGCTGGAACTTCGGCCTGTCCGGCCGCTACCTGGGCACGCGCTACCTCGATGCCGCCAACGTCAACAAGCTGCCCTCGGCCACCGTGTTCAACGCCAACATCGGCTTCGACCTGCAGGGCCTGTCGCCGCGCCTGAAGGGCATGGGCACCAACCTGGTGGTGAGCAATCTCACCGACAAGCGGTATCTTGCAGGGGTGGATGGCCGCGACAACGCCTTCATCGGCGCACCGCGTACCGTCGGCATCTCCTTCCGTGTGGACCTGTGAGTGAACCCGTGACCGATATCGGCCGACGCCGGTTGTTGCAGGCCGGCGCTGCCGCCGGCCTTTCCCCCCTGCTACCCAGCATCGCCCGGGCTGCAGCGATCGCACCCGCCGCGCAGACGCGCAGCCTGGAAGACCTGCAGCACATCGTGGTGTTCATGCAGGAGAACCGCTCGTTCGACCACTACTTCGGCACGCTGCCGGGGGTACGTGGCTTCGGCGACCGCTTCGTGGCCCCGGCCGCCGCGCTGCAGGCCGGTGGCCGCGCGCGCAGCCTGTGGCTGCAACCCGATGCCAGCGGCACGCGCGCGATCGCACCGTTCCCGCTGGATACCGCTGCACACTTCGGCTACATGCGGGTGGAAGGCACGCCGCACACCTGGCCTGATGCACAGCGTGCCTGGGACCATGGACGCATGGGTCAATGGCCGAAAGCCAAGCAGAACCATTCGATGGGCTATTTCCAGCGCAGCGACCTGCCCTTCCAGTTCGCCCTGGCCGACGCGTTCACTATCTGCGACGCCTACCACTGTGCGATGCAGGCCGGAACCAACCCGAACCGGGTGTTCCTATGGACCGGCCACAACGATGCGACCGCGCGCGCCGGTGGCCCGGTGATCGCCAACTCGCACGACAACTTCCCGGAACATGGCGGGCATCCGGCGTCGTACCGATGGACCAGCTATGTAGAACGCCTGCAGAAGGCCGGGGTGTCCTGGCAGATCTACCAGGACATGGCCGACAACTTCACCGACAACCCGCTGGCCGGCTTCGAGTCCTTCCGCCAGGCCTACCGCGCTGCGCCGGGGCATGACCCGCAGCTGCGCGCGCGTGGGGTCAGCACGCGTGGGCTGGCACAGCTGCGCCAGGACGTGGTCGACGGGCGCCTGCCGCAGGTCAGCTTCATCATCGCCGACGCGGCCGGCAGCGAGCATCCCGGCCCTTCCAGCCCGGCCCAGGGCGCGGCGTACACCGCGCGCGTGCTGGATGCACTGACCGCCGATCCAGAAGTGTGGAGCCGCACCGCCCTGTTGCTGATGTTCGACGAGAACGACGGCTTCTTCGACCACATGCCGCCACCGGCACCACCTTCACCGGAAAACGGTGGCTGGGCGGGTGCGTCTTCGGTCAGCACCGAGGGCGAGTACCACCGCCTTCCGGCACCGGGGGATGAGAAGTACGACGCCGCCGAGCTGCGCGGACGCCCCTACGGACTGGGCCCGCGCGTGCCGCTCTACGTGATCTCGCCCTGGAGCCGGGGTGGCTGGGTCGATTCGCAGGTGTACGACCACACCTCGGTCATACGCCTGATCGAACGCCGATTCGGCGTGGCCGCACCGGACATCTCGCCGTGGCGCCGCGCGGTCTGCGGTGACCTCAGCAATGCCTTCGACTTCGCCCAGCGTGATACCCGCCCGTTCGTACGCGGCCTGCCCGACGTCAGCGCGGTTGCCGCACGCGCTGCCGCCCTGCCGGGACGCACCGTGCCGGCGTTGCCGGAGGGACTGAAGCCGGCGAAACAGGAAAGCGGCGTACGCCCGGCGCGTGCCCTGCCCTATCGGCCGCAGGCATCGATTACTGCGATCGACGCATCGGGCGTGGATCTGACGCTGTCCTGCGAAGGCGCAGCGGCGGTGCTGCATGTGTACGATCGGCTGCGGCTGGGTGCGGTGCCACGCCGCTATACGCTGGTACCGGGCACGCCGCTGCGCGAGCGCTGGGCGCTGGACGCCCAGGGACGCTATGACCTGTGGCTGCTCGGCCCGAATGGCTTCCACCGTCACTTCCAGGGCGCTGCCAAAGGGCCCGTCGTGCAGGCGTCGGTCGAGCGCGCCGAAGGCCAGCTGCGGCTGCATCTGCGCAATCTCAGCGATGCCGTACAGCAGCTGCGCGTGCATGCCGGCGCCTATGCCGGGCACATGCCGGAACAGACGCTGGCGCTGCCGGCGCATGCAGAGACCGCATTGGCGTGGGATGCAACGCCTACCGCGGGCTGGTATGACCTGCAGGTCGGCGCGGGTGAGAGCGTGCTGCGTCTGGCCGGTCGCGCAGAAGATGGTCGCCCCGGCACCAGCGACCCGGCGATGGGCAGCGAGCCATTGCGGTTCGAGCACGATTGAAGGATCTCTGTAGAGCCGAGCCCATGCTCGGCTGCTTTTCCGGTCAGTTATCGAAGAGCAGCCGAGCATGGGCTCGGCTCTACAGGGTAGACCGGTAGATTCAGGCCTCCTGCAACCCCGGCCGGCCGTGCTCCACCGCATAGCGTTTCCAGCTCTGCACCGTTCCGTTCGGCTGCATCACGGTATCCAGCGTCTTCATGTCGCCGATCCAGGCATCACGGGTGACATCGCACAGCACATAGCCGCGCTTGTCGGTGGTCGCCTTCAATTGCGGACTGTGCCGCAGCTGGTTCTCGGCATACGCGTCCACGCCCTGGCCATCGGCACCGGAGGTGATCGACGTGGCGAGGAATTCACTGGAGATCACGCCCGAGTCACGATGGTCCTGCACCAGGTCACTGGCGTAGTGCCGATGCGCGTCGCCGCAGGCGGTCACTACATTGCCGAAGCCAACCTTCTGGATGTGGTCAAGCAGGCGCCGGCGGCTGTCCAGATAGCCCGACCATTGGTCGTCGGACGACTGCACCACACCATCCTTCTCGCGCATGTAGTTGCCCAGTGCCACCTGGTGGGCGATGGTGTGCCAACGTGGCGTGGCATCGGCCAGTCCGTCGAACAGCCAGCGCTCCTGCTTCGCACCGACGATGCTGCGCGCCGGTGATTCCACTTCCTCATGCAGCGCCATGTCCACCTGCTTGCTGCGGTACTGGCGGGTGTCGAGCAGGTGTAGGTCCATCAGCGTGCCATAGCGGGCACGCCGATACATCTGCATGTGGCCGTTGCGGGGAAGCGCCGATCGGCGCAGCGGCATGTTCTCGTAGTAAGCCTGGAAGGCCTGTGCGCGGCGCAGCAGGAACACCTCGCTGGGGGTATCGTCCTGGTCCTCCGCACCGGCCCAGTTGTTGTCCACTTCATGGTCATCGAAGGTGACGAACCACGGCGCCGACGCATGCGCGGCCTGCAGGTCGGAATCGCTCTTGTACTGGGCGTAGCGGCGACGGTAATCGTCCAGCGTGTAGATCTGCGGTCCAACATGGTTGCGCAGGTTGGTGAATGGCCGGCCGTTCATCCTGCGCACGCCCGGTTGGCTTGCGCCCTCGTAGATGTAGTCGCCATAGTGGAAGACGAAGTCCAGCGGCTCCTCGGCGATGCGCCGCCATGCGGTGTAATGGCCCTCTTCATAGTGCTGGCAACCGGCCACGGCGAAACGGACACGATCAACCGCAGCGTTGGCTGCCGGCAGCGTGCGGGTGTGGCCCACGGCACTGGCGTGGCCGCCCACGCTGAAGCGATACCAGTACGGACGGCCCGGTGCCAGCCCTTCCAGCTCCACGTGCACCGCATGGCCAAGCTCGGGGTGGGCCATCGCCGAACCCTGGCGCACCACCTTGCGCATGCCATCGTCGGCCGCCAGCTGCCACTGGACCGCCATCGGCTGCGTCGGCATGCCACCACCGAACACCAGCGGCTCCGTTGCCAGGCGTGTCCACAGCACCATGCCATCGGCCGAGGGATCACCCGAGGCCACGCCCAGGGTGAACGGTGTACTGGCGAACCGCGGCGATGCCAGCAGGTTGCGCGGGTTCAGCGCGGTGGCATCGGTCTGCGCGGCCAGCGCCCGTGCCGTGCCCATCCAGGCGCCGGCGGCGGACAGGCCGGCCAGGGCCAGGAATCGCCTGCGATTGATCGTATCCACGGGTGCGCCCTCAGTTGTAGATGATGTGGAAGTAGAAGAAGCGGCCGTAGTCGTCGATCTCGGTGCGGAAGCGACCATTGGGTCCAGTGCTGTAGGTCGGCTGCGTGTTGAACAGGTTCTTGGCCTCGTACTTCAGCGTCACGTGTTTGCTGACCTTGTGGCTGAAGGCCAAGTTGAAGGTCATGTACGGGTCGTAGTACGAGTCCAGCCACTGGGTATCACCGAAGTCGACCAGCATCCGGCTGCGGTAGGTGCCGGACATGCGCAGCTGTGCGCTCTTCCACGGCATGCGCCAGATCACCGACCCATTGAGCGACCAGTCCGGCTGGTACAGCAGGCGGTCCAGGCGGCGCTCGCTGCCATCACTGATGCGGTAGTTGGTCTGGCCTTCCAGCCGCGTGGCGTTGAAATACATATCAAAGCGCTGGTGGCCCCACTGCAGGTTGCGGTTGGCCACCGCGAACTCGACGCCGCGCAGCTTGGACGCGTCGGTGTTCATCGGCTGGGTGACCCGGTAGCGGGTATCACCCACGTTCTCGAACGTGGTCAGGGTGTAGATGTCGTCCTTGATCACTTTGTCGAACAGCGCGACCGAGACCAGGCCGTTGTTGTCGTTGAAATACAGGTCCCAGGCCAGGTCGATGTTGGTGGAGCGGCGCGGCTGCAGGTTGGCGTTGCCCTGCTTGATCGTGCAGAAGCCCCTGCCCTCCTCGTCATCGCCACAGCTGGTGCTGGTGGCCTGGGCGATGTTGCTTGGCGTCGGCCGGCCCAGGGTGCGGCTGGCGGAGAAGCGCAGGCGCTGGTCGTCGGTCAGCTTGAAGGTTGCATTCAACGACGGTAGCAGGTTGTTGTAGCTACCACTGGTCCTGCGGAACGCGGAGGTATAGGTGGTACCGCCATCATCACTGAACGGGCTGAATGCATCGAAGGTGGTGTGGTCGTAGCGCAGGCCACCGATCAGCAACAGCCGATCCCAGGCATAGTGCGCGGAGACATAGGCATTGGTGATGTCCTCAACGTACTTGTAGTCACTGGTGAAATCGGCATTCGGATAGGCCGCGTCGTTGCCGCCAAGCGTGGGCGCGAGTTCGTCATTCCATTTGCGATTGTCGATCAGCGGAAAGCCCGGCACGCTGCCCAGCAGGGTAGAACCCGGGTACAGGTAATCGTTGAGCGTGGCACTGCTCTTGTAGTAGTCGAAGTCGATGTCCTGCCAGATCTTCAGGTGACGGTACTCGGCACCGGCGGCCAGGCCAAAGCCACGCGCATCGGCGTCGATGTTGTAGCTGAAGTCGGCACGCAGGTTGTCGATGCTCTCCTTGGCGTCGCGCGGCGAGACATAGGCCTGTGCCGGGTTGAGCTTGAACGCCGAGCTGGTCAGCAGGCTGGAATCGGAAACCGCCACCGCATTGGGAAAGCCGTGGCTGTCGTTCTCGTAATCGACGAACAGGTTGCTCGGGTAGGCGCGTACCCCCCAGTAGACCTGGCTGTTGTGGAAGGTCTCTTCGGTGTGGCCACCGCGCAGGGTCAACCGCGAACGGTCACCCAAGTCCCAGTTGAAGCTGGCGATGGCGCCGCGATTGCTGCGATCCCAACGATCATGCCGGTTCTTGATGTAGATGCTGTTGATCTGGGTGGTGCCGCTGTCATCGGTCTGGTTGCGGATCGGAAACTTGGCGTTGCCATACAGATCGGTCTTGTTCATCGTCGAGTTCTCGTAGAACCGGTACGAGTACAGCAGCAGCGACGCGTAGAACGGATCGTCCGACGGTTTCCATTCCAGCTTGGCCGAGCCACCGAAATTGGTGATGAAGTTGGTGTAGGTACCGGTACTGAAATTGCCGGGCGCACGCAGCCCGTTCCAGCCCTTGGCCTCGTCCGGCCCAGTGGTGCCGTCGGTGAGGTACTTGCCGGCGTCGTTGTAGTAGTAGTTCGACTCCACCCAGCGCTTGACGCTGTTGCGCGAACGCTGCTCATAGCGCGCCACCGCAACGATGCCGAATTCCTGGTCGGCACCGAACTGGTTGGAGAACACCACCTTGGCGCTCTTGCCGAAGTGACCCAGGGTCTGGTGGTTGCCACCGGCGCTGCGCTCGACGTTGGTCTCGGCAGTGGAGTAGATACCGGCCACATCGGCGAACACATACTTGCCGGACCGGTCGAACGCACTGCGGCTGATGATGTCGATCACGCCGCCGATGGCATCCGGCGCCTGCTCGGCACTGAAGCTCTTGTAGATATCGGTGCGGGTACCGATGTCGCTGGGAATCAGCTGCAGGTTGTTCATGCGCTCACCCGAGCCACTGCCACCCACGCTGGCAATCGCGATGCCATCGATGGTGGTGTAGTTGAGGTTGGCCTGCACGCCACGTACCGTGACGTAACGCGGCTCGCCAGCGTCTTCCACCGCGCTCAGCCCCGGCGCGGCCATCAGGCTCTCGGCCAGGGTTTCGTCGCCGTAGCTGTCCATCTCGTCGTAGACCACCGAATCCTTGATCACCGGCGAGGTCTTCTTCTGGTCGATCACCTCGTGCGCGGCAATCACCTTCACCGTATCCAGGGTCGGCGCCACCACCGCCTCGGCCTCGCGTGGCTTCGGCGCGGCCGGTTTCGGCTCGTTGCGTGCGGGCGCCGGATCAATGGCGATGACGTTGCCGTCCACCACGGTGTAGCCCAGGCCGGTCCCTGCCAGCAGCGCGTCCAGTGCCTGCTTGACGGTCGCACCACGCGGCACCGCCCCGGCCATACGCGCTTCACCGCTGCCCGAATACAGGAACTGCACGCCCGAACTGCGCGACAACTGCTCCAGCGCACGCGCCAGCGGCTGCGCCGCGATCGGCGCCGACACACGGGCCTCAAGGCCATCTGCAGTGGCCGCAGCCGCCACCGGCACGCTGCAGGGAGACAGAGCGAGGATGATCGACAGGTAGAGCGTGTTACGCATCACGGGTCCTTGGAAGAGAGAAAGCAGCAGGTGCCGCTGAGCGATTCGACAGCGGCTTCTCCCAAGTAAGAGCCCGCTTCCACCGAAGTGGAGAACGCGGATTCGATGAATCTTTTCTGACAGTGCACGGCCACGCCGGCCTCAGCGGCTGCCGACCCGCACCGTGTCGCCCTCGCGGCGTACGACAAAGCGCGGATCGCGTTCGAGGAACACCTGCAATGCACCGATGCGATGCGCATCGAGGCTGCCGGACAGCCGCGCCGATGCCGCGCCTTCATCCAGTATCCGCACCTGTACCTGGTTGTGTCGGTTGAAGGCGGCGGCCACTTCATCCAGCCGCTCATCAAGGAAGGACACCTTGCGATGCTGCCAATCCAGCAGCATCGACAACGGCATGTCCAAGGACTCCACAGCATGACTGCGCGTGTCGACCTGCACTACCCGGCCTTCGCCCAGCTGCGCAAGACGCGTTGCATCCCTGCCCTGGCTCCACACCTCCACTTCGCCGGAGACCACGCCGATGCGCGTGCTCTGCAGCCGCCGCGATACATCGAACACGGTGCCGATGTCTCGGATCTTCAGGCCGTTCACCTGCACTTCGAACGGACGGCGGTCGCGGGCGATGTCGAACGTGGCTTCGCCCTGCAGCAGCTCCACCTTGCGGCTGAACCAGCTCATGCGTACCCGCAGGCGGCTGTCCGCGTTGAGCTGCACCTGGGTCTGGTCAGGCAGCACCAGGTCGCGCAGTTCACCATGGTCGGCGCTGTACAGCTGTTCGGTGGGCATCAACTGCGGAACCAGGCCCACGCCGAGCAGGGCGACACAGGCTGCGGCAGCCAGCGCCCACCAGCGCGCGCGGCCGCGCCGCGGCGCAGCGCGCGGCGCGGCCGGTGCGCTACCGAACAGCGGCACCACCTTGGCGGCAGCCTGCCGTGGCGGCGCCTGCGCCTCTTCAGGCAATGGCGATTGCAGTGCCTCACCGACCTGCCGGTGCAGCGCGAGGGCGTGCATGTAGGCGCGCACGTGTTCGGGCGAACGCTTCATCCAGTGCAGGAATGCAGCGCGCTCGGCCTCGCCCAGACTCCCCTCGCGATTGCGCTGGAACCAGTCCATGGCCTCGCAGGCGATCGTGTCGTCGGCTGCGGGCGATGTGTTCCGGTTCATGTGTGCTCCCTGGCGCCCAGCGCCTTCCTGCAGGCCTCCAGCCCCTTGCCGATGTGCTTGCGCACCATGTGCACCGACACCTGCAGCTGCTGGCTGATTCCCGGGCAGTCCAACCCGTCGCGGTAGTGCAGCTCCATCACCCGCCGCGTGGTCGCCGGCAGTCGTGCGATGGTGCTGCGGATACCGTTCCAGCGCTGCGCGCGCTCGAATTCGCCTTCGATGTCTTCTTCGCTTTTCAGCACTTCCGCCAGTAAATCAACGTCTTCCAGCGGCGGCAGCGACGAACGTGAGCGTGCATGCTCGCGCGCCAGGTTGGCCGCGACGGTGAACAGGTAGGCTTCCGGGTTCTCGATCGCTGCGGCATTCTCGCCGGTGGTCCGCAGCAGCCGCAGGTACACTTCCTGCGCCAGGTCCTCGGCATCTTCGCTGGCAGAACCGCGGCGCAGGAAAAAGCCACGCAGCAGCCGTCGCCGCAGCGCGTAGCTCTTCTCCCAGATCCTCACGCTGTTCACGGCCGGCCAACCACCCCGAGGCTGGAAAGCCCCGCAGGGTGACGGCCATCGATGACAGTGACGTTTCAACTGCCGGCAGGCAGCCGCTAGAATTCCGCCCCTGCAGTATCCCGGCAGCCGGCACAAGGAGTGCCCCGCAATGAACGCACGCACCGCCATCAACACACTCAGCAGCCTGCTGTTCCTGCTGCTGGTCGCGCACACCACGGCCTACCAGCAGCAGATGTGGCCGCCCAGCCGGGTCATCCATGTGCATCCGGTGATCGTCGCCCTCGCCTATGCACTGGGTGTGCTCACCCTGCTGCTGTGGACCGGCGGCCGTCGTACACCGGAACCCGCCCAACGACTGGCGCGCTGGCTGCCCATCGTCGCCTGGTGCCTGTTGGGCGTCGGCGTGGTGATCATCCCGATGTTCCTGCCTGGGTTGTCCCCGGCCTGATCAGCGGCCGTGCCCAGCGCATCCGCCCATGATACGCCGCGCCGCGCCAACCCTTGCTTGCCAGAGACCCAAGCCCTGCCCGCCTATCGAAGCCGGGGGGCCAGGCCTACGCTTGTCTTCTCGGTGACCGCCACGGTCGCCCTTCGCGTCACGGCCCCGCCGTTGCGACCCCGCTCCAGTGCTGTGCGCCCTGCCGGTGTTGTCGCCCAGGCAGAAGTCCGACCGGCGCCCTCTGGAGACAGCCATGAATCAAGCCCAGATCCCCTTCGATACCGACCCGCTGGAAACGCGGGAGTGGCGTGAATCGCTGGAGGCGGTGATGCAGGCCGGCGGCCGGCCGCGCGCGCACTACCTGATCGACCAGCTGAGCGAGCTGGACGCCCAGCAGCATGGCGACCTGCATACCCGTGCCTGGACCGCGTACGTCAACACCATCCCGCCCGAGCGCCAGCCGGCCTACCCGGGTGACCTGGCCATCGAGCGCCGCCTGAACGCGATGATCCGCTGGAATGCGATGGTGATGGTGCTGCGTGCCGGCAAGCATTCCAACGTCGGCGGCCACATCGCCACCTACCAGTCGGCGGCAGTGCTGTACGACGTGGGTTTTGATCATTTCTTCCGGGGCCGTACCGACACCTTCGACGGCGACATGATCTACATCCAGGGTCATTCAGCGCCAGGCATCTACGGCCGCGCCTATGTGGAAGGCCGCATCGATCCGGCGCGGATGGACAACTTCCGCCGCGAAGCGGGCCGCGAGGGCCTGTCCTCGTATCCGCACCCTCGCCTGATGCCGGAGTTCTGGCAGTTTCCCACCGTGTCGATGGGCCTGGGCCCGCTGACCGCCGCCTACCAGGCGCGCTACATGCGTTACCTGGAATACCGCGGTCTGAAAGAACACCAGGGCCGCAAGGTCTGGGCCTTCCTCGGCGACGGCGAGATGGATCAGCCCGAATCGCTGGCGGCAATTTCCCTGGCCGGTCGCGAGCGGCTGGACAACATCGTGTTCGTGGTCAACTGCAACCTGCAGCGCCTGGACGGTCCGGTGCGCGGCAACGCCAAGGTCATCCAGGAACTGGAAGGCACCTTCCGCGCGGCCGGCTGGAACGTGATCAAGCTGATCTGGGGCAGCGGCTGGGACGACCTGCTCGCCCGCGACCACAGCGGCCTGCTGCGCCAGCGCATGATGGAATGCGTGGACGGCGACTACCAGACCTTCAAGTCGCAGAACGGTGCCTACGTGCGCGAGCATTTCTTCGGCCGTTATCCCGAGCTGCTGGAGCTGGTCGCGCACATGAGCGACGACGACATCTGGGCGCTGGCGCGTGGCGGCCATGATCCGCAGAAGGTGTTCGCCGCCTACCAGCAGGCAGTGAACACCAGCGGCCGGCCGACCGTGATCCTGGCCAAGACGGTCAAGGGTTTCGGCATGGGCGAAGCCGGCGAAGGCCAGAACATCAACCACCAGCTGAAGAAGATGAGCGCCGACGCGGTGCGCGCCTTCCGCGACCGTTTCAACCTTCCGGTCAGCAATGAGCAGCTGGAGGAGATGCCGTACCTGCGTCCGGAGCCGGGCAGCGCCGAGGCGGCCTACTTCGCCGAACGCCGCCGCATCCAGGGCGGGCAGCTGCCGGCGCGCCTGGCCAAGGTCGATCCGCTGCCGCTGCCGCCGCTGTCGATCTTCAACACCCAGCTGCAGGGCAGCGGCGATCGCGGCCAGTCCACCACCATGGGCTTCGTGCGCATCCTCACCAGCCTGCTGAAGGACCCTGAACTGGGCAAGCTGGTGATTCCGATCGTGCCCGATGAATCGCGCACCTTCGGCATGGAAGGCCTGTTCCGCCAGATCGGCATCCATTCGTACCTGGGCCAGCTGTACACCCCACAGGATGCCGGCCAGCTGAGCTACTACAAGGAAGCCAAGGACGGCCAGATCCTGCAGGAAGGCATCAACGAATCCGGTGCGATCTGTTCGTGGATCGCCGCGGGTACCGCCTACAGCAACCACGGGCTGGCGACGATTCCGTTCTACATCTTCTATTCGATGTTCGGCCTGCAACGCGTCGGTGACCTGGCCTGGGCCGCCGCCGATGCGCGCACCCGCGGCTTCCTGCTCGGCGCCACCTCCGGCCGTACCACGCTGATGGGCGAAGGCCTGCAGCACGATGACGGCCACAGCCACGTGCTGTCGTCGGTGATTCCGAGCTGCGTGTCCTACGACCCGACCTACAACTACGAGCTGGCGGTGATCATCCACGCCGGCCTGCGCCGCATGTACGTCGAGCAGGAAGACATCTACTACTACATCACCGTGCTCAACGAGAACTATCCGCAGCCGGCACTGCCCGAGGGCACCGAGGCTGGGATCCTGAAGGGCCTCTACCTGCTGCGCCCGGCAGCCGCAGGCAGCACTTCGCAGCCACGCGCGCAGCTGATGGGCAGCGGCTCGATCCTGCGCGAAGTGGAAGCAGCAGCCGAACTGCTGCAGCAGGACTTCGGCGTCGCCAGCGATGTGTGGAGCGCGACCAGCCTGACCGAACTGCGCCGTGACGGCCTGGCAGCCGAACGCTGGAACCTGCTGCATCCGGCCGAGGAGCCGCGCGTACCCTACGTGCAGCAGTGCCTGCAGGGCCACGAAGGGCCTGTGGTGGTGGCCACCGACTACATGAAGATCGTCGGCGACCAGATCCGTCCCTTCATCAACGACCGCCGCTTCACCGCCTTGGGCACCGATGGTTTCGGCCACTCCGACACGCGTGAATCGCTGCGCACGTTCTTCGAGGTGGATCGCCACTTCATCGTGCTGGCGGCCCTGAAGTCACTGGCCGATGAGGGCCGCATCGAACGTTCGCGGATGCAGGAGGCCATCGACAAGTACGGCATCGACACCGGCAAGCGCGATCCGGCGGCGGTGTAAGGCTGCTGCATTCACCACGCCCGTTCTGCGGGCGTGGTGCCGGCGGCAATGCTAGGGCATCCGCTTGAACAGATTGGTCTGCAGTATCGGCGTACCGTCGTGGCCGTAGAACGCCTTGGTCTCGGTCATCGTCGAGCGATCGGCCGCCACGGTGTAGATGCGTGTGGAGGCCGGCGTACCGTGGTCCACCAGCTGCATCACCAGCGTGTTCGGCGCTGGCAGTTTCAGGTTGGCCTTGTCCGCACCGTAGGTGCCGGACAGGGGACCTGGCGTGCCATCCAGCGCCAGCGTGCCATCGGACTTCATGGTATTGCCATCGTGCAGCACGATGTCCACGTGCGAACTCCAGCGGCCGCCACCGGCATCCTTGAATTCGAGTACTACCTGCTTTGGACGCTGCGCCTGCGGCAGCGCCGAGGTGGCGATATCCAGCGACCAGCGCCCCAACAGCGGCGAAGGAGATGCCTCCATTGCCAGCGCCGGAACGGCGGGGAGTGAAAGCGCAGACAACAACACAGCGGACAACAGCTTCATACGTTGCTCCATTCGACGAAGAAGGCTCTGCGTGAGGCGTTGTGGGGCGCAGCACGGTCAATGCTGCTCGCCCACGGCGTGTGCTGCAAGCCACTCGCTGAATGGCCGACCTCACGCCATGTCAGGCCGCTGTCACACAGGGGTAGTAGAACGATCCCGGATCTCCGGCCTCCTCCCCCAAAAACAGCGTTGAACGCGCAGCCATCGCTGCGGCAGCTCTATGCCGCCGGCCACTTCGCCCGCACTCTGTCCTGGTCGTTCGTGGACCTGGCGCTGGGCTACTACCTGCACGTCCGGCTGGGACTGTCGGCTGACCACACCGGCCAGCTGCTGGCCATCTCACTGGCCTACAGCAGCGTGCTCGATCTGCTGTTGGCCGCCGTGTTCACGCGCCTGCACGACCAGCGTCGCCTCGCCTTGCGCCTGCAGCTGGTCGGGGGCCTCGGTACCGCGGCCAGCGCCTGCCTGCTGTTCAGCCCGAGCACCGCGACCGAGCCGGCCTTCCTGCCGCTGCTGGCCGCCTCGCTGTTGTTCCGTACCTGCTACGCGGTTTACGACGTGGCCCAGAATGCACTGACTTCGCTGTTGCCCCGCGACGAGAACGAGGCCATGCGCTACGTTTCCGCCCGCGCGGTAGTGGTACCGATCTCCAAGGTGTGCATCGCTGCAGCACTGTTCGGCGTGGTCGGTGCACCTGAATCCGCAGGAGGTGGCAGCGCGCTGCTGATCTGCATGATCATCGGCATCCTGATCGCGGCCGCCGCGCTTCCCCTGGCCTGCGTCGCCACGCCCGCACAGCCCGCCACAGCCATCAGGCCCGTTGCCGGCGCCCTGCCGCTGCCGGCACTGCTGCCGGTTCTGCTGGCTGCAGCGGCAGAAACGGCGCTGGTGGGCCTGGCCGGGCGCCTGTTTCCCTTTGCCGACCAGGGCGCAGCGCTGACCTTCGCCATGGTCGCGGGCATGGTGGTCGCGCCTTGGCTCCATCTGCGCCTGCGCCCCCCGCTGTGCAGCGAGACAGGCCTGATTGCGCTGATGTCGGTGCTGGCCATCGCTGCCGTCTGCGTTTACCAGGCCAAGCCCTCCCTGCCTGTAGCGATTGCGTGTGCCGCTGTCCATGGGGCGGCGGTGGCCAGTGTCGGCCTGGTGCTGTGGCGGCGCACCGCGCTGATCGCCCGTCGCCATGCCGTCCGCAGCGGACGTGAGGATGACCTGAGCTGTTTTGCCCTGCTCACTGGAACCATGAAACTGTCCATTGCCGCCTCCTCATTGCTGCTGGGCCAGCTGCTGCCCGGCATACAGGCAGGTGATCCGGTCACCTCTGCCGCACTGGTCTCGCTGGTTGCCGTCGGCAGCCTGCTGTCGCTGGCCGCATTGGCCTGGCCAGTCGCGCCGCCGCGTACCGAAGGCCTGCGCCCATGAACCTGGCTCCCACATCGCGGCTGCGCCGCAAACCGCTGATCGCGCTGGATGCCGACCACAAGCGCATCATCTGGCTGTTGCGCACGATGGGAGCCGTTCCCCGCATCACCATTGCCCATCACTTAGGCATGCACAACGGTGCGTTGACCCGCCTGGCGCGTGAACTGCTGATGCTGGAAGTGATCGAGGAACAGGGACAGCTGTCCGATGGCCAGCGCGGCCGACCCTCGGTGCCACTGGCGCTTTCCGGGCGGGGCGGCTATGCCGCCGGTGCCACGGTACATCCCGGTTGGCTGGAGATCGCGCTGGTGGATTTTGCCGGCCAGGTCATCGCCCGCGATGCAACCGCATTCGACAGCGCAGATCCCTACGACTTCGTGCACGCGGTGGACCAGCGCCTGCGCAGCCTTACCAGCCGCACCGGGCTCATGCGCGCGCGCTTCCTGGGCCTCGGCGTGGCGGTTCCCGGGCCCGTGGTCGAAACCGGGCCTGCGCGCAGGCACGCGGTGGACTGGTTGCACGGTTGGCGCGATATCGACAACGACCAGTTCTTCGAAGATTACTTCGGTTTCCCGGTCTGGGTGGAGAACGATGCGACCCTGGCGGCGCTGGCGGAGTACTACGACAGCGGGCTGATCCGCGACTGCGCCTCGGCGCTGCTGCTGTATGTAGGCCACGGCGTGGGCGGCGGCGTGATCCATCGGCGCGACGTGATGCGCGGTGAGTTCGGCAATGCCGGGGATATCGGTCGCTTGTTCCGCATGGACGCACCGCGCCCCTCGGGCATCGACCTGCTGGCCACGTTGCGCGACGCCGGTGCCGGCATTCCTTCACTGTTCGAACTTGAGTCCTGCCTGGAAACCCATGCCGGCATCATCAATGCCTGGGCAGAACGTGCGGGCAACCAGCTGGGCGTGGCGGCCAATACCGGTGTGGCGTGGCTCGATCCCGGCGCCGTGATCCTGTCCGGTTCACTGCCCCGGCAGGTGCTGCAAGCATTGGGACAGCATCTGCAGCAGCCAGCACGCTGGAGTAGTGCGCTGGACAGCCTGCGCCTGCCACAGGTGCATGTGTCGCGGCTGGGAGGGTCTGCGGTATCGGTGGGTGCGGCCCTGCTGCCAATCCACCAGTTGGGTGCCGATGCCGCCGCTTAATTGTTTATTTCCGCCGAAGTAAACAATTCCGTCATCGCCCGGACCTACCGTGCAGCGGTCCCCCTTCCCTGCATGGCCGCCCTCCGATGAACATCAGCCCCCTGGTCCTGGGAATCTCCCTGGTCCTGATATCCCTGCACGGCACTGCATCTGCGCAGGACGCGCCGGTGCAGAAGCAAGACACGGCCGACGCAGCAACACTGGATGCAGTGGTGGTTACCGGTGCGGCACGCACCCAGCGTCGCTTCGATGCGTCCTTCGCGGTCAATTCACTCAGCCGCGAAGACGTGCAGAAGCTCGCACCGAAAAGCTACGCCGACCTGCTCGGGTCGGTGCCCGGCATCCATGTCGAGGCCACCGGTGGTGAAGTACAGAACATCACCCGGCTGCGCGGCATTCCAACCGATCGTGGCTTCATCGCCTTCCAGCAGGACGGCCTGCCGCTCTACCAGGAGCTGGATGGCCACTTCTTCAACTCCGGCGACGGCATGAACCGTTTCGACGTGATGAACCAGCGCGTGGAGATCGTACGCGGTGGCCCGGCACCGATCTATGCGAGCAGCGGCGGCGCCATCGTCAACAACATCCTCGCCGAGGGTTCCGAAGACACGCACGGCAAGGCGCAGTTGACCATCGGCGATACCGGCCTGTACCGCGGCGAGATGTACCAGTCGGGCGCGCTCGGCAAGGACACCTTCTATGCCGTCGGTGGCTTCCTGCGCCAGCACGATGGCTACCGCGACAACGGCTTCCCGAATGACAAGGGCGGGCAGATCCGCGGCAACATCAAGCACTACTTCGACGACACCAGCTGGTTCAAGATCAGCGGCACCTTCGTCGATGACCACAATACGTTCTACCTGCCGATCCCGGTTGCCGATCCGCGCAATCCCAGCGTTCCACTGGACCCGTACATCGACTACTTCGACGGTACGCTGAACTCGCCCTCGCTGCGCAGTGTCAACCTGAAGTACCTCGATGGCGGCGGTGCCCTGCAGGGCATGAACCGCGACCTGGCCGATGGCCGGCACATGCGCTTCGGCAACATCGGCTTCCAGTACGAGAACACCGCCAGCGATTGGACGATCTCGCTGAAAACCGGCTACACCAAGGGCCGCAATACCTTCGACGCGCTGTACTCGACCACCAACCCGGTCGACGCACGCAGCTTCGCCAACGGCTATCTGGGCGCGGCCCGCAGCACCTTCGGTGCCGGCGTCGCGCGGATGGGCTACGCGCTGGCCGGCAGCAACGGCGCCAGTGCCTACGATCCCTACGCCGACTCCGGCCTGGTGATCTCGGCCCAGTACCGTGCTGCTGATTCGGACTTCTACTCCGGCCAGGCCGATTTCAGTGCGACGCGGCTGTTTGAAACGGCCTGGGGCAGCCACGATCTGAACATCGGTGCATACACGGCCTTCTTCGGAACCACCGCTTTCAGCCTGTACCAGGACATGCTGATGGAGATGCGCGGCAAGCCACGCCTGCTGGATCTGGTGGCCTACGGTAACGATGGCGCCCCACTGGGCTATGTCACCGACAAGGGCACGCTGCGTTACACCACCACCCTCAATCGCGGCAAGGTCGATGCCCGCATGTTCGCGGTGTATGCCAATGACACGTGGGCACTGACGGAGCGTTTCAAGCTCGACGCCGGTATCCGCCATGAGCGCTACCGCTATGAAGGCTATGCCGAGCAGACCGCCCAGGTCGACCTCGGCGACCGCAATACACTGGCTGACAACACCACGCGCCGGTTCACCGGCGTCGTCCAGAACCATCGCCTGAACCCGACCGCCACCAACTGGACCGTGGGTGCCAACTACGATTTCACTGCCACCGTAGGCGCCTATGCCCGCGTGTCGCACATGGAGATCGTTCCCAATTCGTCGGTGGCGCGCTCGATCGACCCCACCATCGTGCAGACCCAGCTGGACCAGTACGAGCTGGGCCTGAAGGCAGGGTTCGGCCGGTCCTATCTCTACCTGACCGCGTTCTACACCAAGTTCGATCCACTCAATGCGTCCTTCGTCGCCTTCAATCCGACGACCGGCCGCAATGACCAGTCGGTGCCCTTCATCGGCACCGCCGTCTCGAAGGGCATCGAGCTGGATGGCATGTTCCGGCCGCTGGACTGGTTCAGCATCGCCGGCTCGATCACGGTCAGCGATCCGCAGTACGACAGCCTGCAGAACGATTCCGGCGCCGATCCGGCCGCGGTCAACGGCAAGCAGATCGTCCGCGAACCCAAGCTCTACGGCAACCTGCGGCCGACCTTCAGTTTCCAGCACGGCCAGGACCAGTTCGAGACATGGCTGCGCTATGACGTGGTTGGCAAGTCCTATGTCGATCTGTTCAACCAGACCGCGTTGCCGGCCTACCAGACCCTGGGCCTGGGCATTTCATGGAAGCGCGGCAACTGGGGCGCACAGCTGGTGGGCGACAACCTGACCAATGAAAAGGGGCTCACCGAGGGCAACACCCGTACCGATGCACTGGCTGGCCAGGGTTCGGCCGAGGCAATCTATGGACGGCCACTGTTCGGCCGCAACGTCCGCCTGATGGTGAGCAGGAGCTGGTGATGCACCAACGATTGAGCTTGTCCCTCGCCCTGCTGGCCACGGCTGTGCTGCCGCTTGCGGCAGCCGCCGACGACCGCGACAGCGCGGCCCTCGCCTCGCGCCTGTTTCCGACCCTCGTGCAGCTGAAGCACGATACGTTGCCCGATCGTGCGCGCGCCGCCCTGGCCGAACGCATGCAGCAGCTGGTGGGCTGCCGGACCACTGCCTGCACACTCGAGGCAGCACGCTGGACGCCCGCGCAGGCTGGCCTGTTGAGCGCCGCAGTTCCGGCGCACGCCATGGCCATCGAAAGGGAGCTGGCGGGCCTCAACAACATCCTCTCCGTCTACGGCCACGGCCAGCCGCCCCGCTACGACGCCATCGACGGCCCGGTCGGCGCGGCGGGCAGCACGCGCCTGGCTGGCGATGCTGCCATTGCCATGCAGATGAGCGAGGTGGACGCCGCCGCGGCCTACACCGCATTCGATCGCAGCATCGCGGTGGCAGTGGGCCTGCTCGATGCCAATGATCGTCTCGATGCGATCCGCTTCGAGCCCATCAGCGCGGGAATGAACGCCGCGCCATTCGCACGCGCGCGGCAGCTGGATTGGACCGCGCATCCATACACATCGATCATCGTGCTTGGGCAGGGCCCGGACGAGCTGACCACCCCGCTCAGCGCCGGCAGCAAGCTGCGCCTGAAAGCCGCTGCGCAGCGCTATGCAGCGGGCGATGCGCCTTTCGTCATCGTCTCTGGCGGCGCCGTGCATCCGCGCGGCACCCGCAGCGTCGAAGCCGTGCAGATGCGCGAAGCGCTGATTGCGCGCTTCGGCATTCCCGCAGAGGCGATCATCATCGAGCCCTATGCCCGCCACACCACCACCAACCTGCGCAACGCAGCCCGGTTACTGGCGGCCCTGCAGGCACCGCCACGGCAACCGGCACTGGTGGTCAGCAGTCCATCGCATATCGATTCGGTCGCCAGCAGCGGATTCAGCGAGCGCAACCGTCGTGAGCTTGGCTACGTTCCAGGCAAGGTCGGTTCACGCATTTCGCCGTACGCGATCACCTTCGTGCCAGCGCCCGAATCGCTGCGCATCGATCCGATGGATCCATTGGATCCCTGAAGGGCGCGACGTTACCCTCAGTAGCCGACCTTCAGCGTGAACATCACGTTTCGCGGCGCCCCGTACCAGCCCTGGTTGTAGAAGCCGATCTGCGAGTAGTGGTGGCGGTCGAACAGGTTGTTGATGTTGACCGCCGCAGAGACGTGGGAACTGAACTGGTAGCGCGCCATCAGGTTCACCAGTGCGTAGCTGGGCTGCTCCACCGGCACGCGGCGATTCCCGGGGGCGGTGGCGGTCTGGTACATGCGGTTCTGCCAGTCCACACCGCCACCGAGCGTCAGCCGATCCCAGGTACCGGGCAGGCGCCAGGTGGTGAACAGCTTGAACAGGCTGCGCGGTTTGGCGGTGTTGATCGCCCGTCCCTGTGCATCCTGCGCGATGAAGGTGGTGAAGCTGGTACCCAGGCTCCAGCCCGGCAGAGGTTCACCGGCCAGCTCCAGCTCCAGGCCGTCCACGGTTGCGCCCTTCACCGCGCGGTAGGCCGCCTGCGTGCTGCCTTCGACCAGACCACCAGTGGCCTCGGCCAGGTTGTCCTGCTGGGTGCGGAACAGCGCCGCCGACGCATTCAAGCGCTCCTGCAACCAGCTGCCCTTGAGGCCCAGCTCATAACTGCGGCCACTGACCGGGTCGAGGATCTGCCCGGATTCATTGCGGTTGTTATGCGGCTTGAAGATGCCGGTGTAGCTGGCGTACACGCTGCTGTAGCCGTTGAGGTCCCAGACCACGCCGGCATAGGGTACGAACTCGTTGCGGTAGCGGTACTTCCGCTTGGCGCCGAAGTAGACCTGGTCGGTCTCCCAGTTGCTCAGGCGGCCACCGACGATCACGTGCAGCGGATCGGCCAACGACAGCCGCGCGACGGCATAGGCACCGCTCTGCTGGTTGTGCAGGTCATCGGCCTGGGTCTTGCTGCTGGCCCACGTCGGCTCAGGCGTGCCAGGCCCGTGCCAGTCCAGATAGCTGGCCAACGGCGGCAGCGGCGCCAGTGCGCGGTACTGCCCCAGCGTGATTTCATCACGCGAGCGCGACCAACCGATCGATGCGGTGTGCTGGCGACCGAACAGCTCGAACGGCCCGGACAGGCTGACACTGACCGCCTCGCGGCGCACCGGGCCGTCGTAACGAGTGAAGCTGTTGCCTGTAGGCATGGCGCCGGTAACCGGATCGGGATAGCCGCCCCGGTAGAGATGCTTCATCTCCATATCGGTATGCGAGCGGCTGTAGGACACGCGGGCTTGCCAGTCGTTGCCGAAGCGATGATTGAAATCGAAGAAGCCGTTGCGGGTATCGGTGGTCATCCGTGCCCACGGCGCGGTGGCCGATACCGAGCGGTCGAATCGGGTGCGCGTGCCGTCGGCGTTGAACAGTGCGAAACCGCTGCCGAAGCCTCGGTTGTCGTTGCCCTGGTAGGAGATGCCGGCGATCAATCCAGTGTCCTCGCCCAGATCCACACTGACCACGCCGTAGAGTGTCTTTGCGGTGCTGTCCAGGCCGGCGGTGTAGCTGTCGCCCTCTGCCTGCGCAGCGACCACGCGACCACGCACACGCCCTTCCCGGCTCAGCGGGCTGGACACATCCGCCCACGCGCGGCGCGCGTCCCAGCTGCCGAGGCTGATGCCACCACTGGCAGCGAACTCGCGCAGCGGGCGCTTGCGCACATAGTTCACCGCCGCCGAGGGATTGCCGGCGCCGGTCATCAGGCCGTTGGCACCGCGCACGATCTCGATGCGGTCGTACACCACCATGTCCAGATTGTTCTCGCCGAAATTCCACGGCGACAGCACCGGCATCACCACGCCGTCGAACTGGTAGTTGTCGATATCGAAGCCGCGTGCGGAGAACGAGTAGCGGTTGGCGTCGCTGCGCGTGACCGAGATGCCGGGGGCGGTCGACAAGGCGTCGGCGGTGCTCAGCAGCCCGCGGTCCTCGATCTGCTGGCGGGTAACCACGCTGACCGACTGCGGCGTCTGTCGCGAGGTCAGCGACAGCCCCGTCGCCGTGCCCATGGAATCGGTGGTGTAGGAGCGCGAGCTTTCGGTGCTGCCATCGAGGTCGGCCGTGACCTGCACGGTTGGGAGCTGGGAAGGCGTTACGGAAGGAGCGCGTTCGGCGGCGTGGGCAGCGTTGAACAGCGCCAAGGTCGTGCCGATGGCGGTGGCCAGGGCACATGGGCGGAAACAGGCAGGCATGGGAGATCCAGCAGAAGGGAAAGGCTGGATGAGAATTATTGTCATTTAAGCGTGAGCGCACGTATGCGCGCACGCAGCACGCGTATGCGCACCGCCAGCCGCGATCCGGACTCAGCGGATCTGGCTGGGGGCGATGCCGTAGCGCGTTCGGAACGCGGTTGCGAAATTGGTGGCATGCCGATAGCCGACGAAATGCGCGGCCTGCTGCACGCTGCAGCCCTGCCGCAGTTGCTCGCAGGCCAACTGCAGGCGTCGCTCGCGCAACCACGCGAACACCGAACAGCGGTGCACCTGCTGGAATTTCAGGCGCAGGCTGCTCGGGCTCATGCAGGCCACGCGGGCCAGGTCCTCCAGCCGGTGGTCAGCCGCAGGCGATGCCTGCAGGCAGTCGATCACCCGTTGCAGCATGCGCCGGTCGCGCGGTGAAACACGCAGATCCGGCAGCGCGTCCTGTGCAGACGTACCCAACGCCATCGCCAGCATCTGCAGTCCCACACCCTCGCAGAGCAGCGCATGCATCGCGCCTTGCCAGGTCCCCGACAGCAACTGTTCGGCGGCATGTTCAAGATGCGCGGGTACCTGCCAGCTGTGCAGCCGCCGGCGACCATGGCGACGAGCCTGCAACAGCAGTTCGCTGATCACCGGATCATCCATCTCGGCCGGTGCATCCAGCGAGACATTCAGACTGCGCATCCGTTGACCGGCCGGATGAATCGCAGTCATCGGCGCGGCATCGGCCAACACCATCACGCCGGTGCCGCGGTTCATGCCGATCACAGCCTGCCCTTCCAGGCGTGCTCCGGCACGGCCTTCCAGCATCACGATCGCAGCGAACGGCGGGGGTGCCTCCGAAGTCGCCTCGAACGGCTGATGCGCGACCACGTCCGACAGCGCCAGGCTGATGCCAGGGCGCAAGCAGCGCTGTTCCACCCTGCCCTCGACCACGCACAGCGCGCCCGAATCCGCGGCGGACGCAAGTGCAGGCAGCCGATAGCGGAAACCGCTGCTGCGGCCCAAGCGGTCCAGGTCGGCAAGGGTAAGGGTGTGCATAGGGCGCCTACGGGAGATCCAACGCCATTGTCATATGAGAACCGCTCTCATCTCCAACCTTCATGGCAAGGCCCAATCTGCCCTTGTCGATACAAATAGTTACGTTATAACATTTCACATCAACTTCACGGATCGTGTCATGCGCCGCCATCTCCTTGCTGCTGCCATTCTGTTCGTCGTCCACAACGCCCAGGCCGCGGACGACCCCACCCTCCCCACCCTCCAGGTCCAGGCCTCCCAATCCTCCCGCATCGACAGCCGGGTCACCGTCGACAATCCGCAGGCGCAGAACCGCACCCTCGGCGGCCTGCTCGAACACGTCTCCGGTGTGCAGAGCACCGCCTTCGGGCCGAACGCGGGCGCTCCGGTCATCCGCAGCCTCAGCGGCAACCGCGTGCAGATCCTGCAGGACGGCCAGTCGATTCTGGGCATGAACGCGATCAGCGGTGACATCAACATCCCGTTCGATCCGCTGTTCGTACGCAGCGTCACCGTCAACAAGTCTTCCGACACCGTGCGATATGGCGGCAATGCGATCGGTGGCAGCGTGGAGATCGACTCGGGCCTGATCTCGCGCAGCATGGAAGACAAGGACCAGTCGATGGAACTGGTCCTGCGCAAGGGGTTCAACGCGGCCGACGCGCAGGGCTTGCGCATGAACTTCAACAACCAGCGCAACGTGTCCACCAACCTGCAGGTGTCGCGACAGCGGATCTCGCACTACGACATCCCCGGCAACAGCAAGGCCAGCGTCTGCAACACCGGTCTGTTCCCGGCCGCTGGGGGCGTCAACTCGGCCCTGGCCGACGCCTGCCAGAAAGAGGCGCGCGTCCAGCAGATCTACAACAAGGCCTCGCAACCCTACATCGACCAGTTCATGACCGAGAACCCGGACTGGGCCGACGGTGATTTCTCCTTCTATACCAACAGTCCGACCTCGGTCTGGCAGCGCCGTACCTACGTCAATCCGGTCAACCCGGCCTACGTCGCGGGCACGCCCTCATACGTGCAGAAGCAGATAAACAACGATGTGACGCCCGACTACCATCACCGGCTGGGCAACAGCTATGCGCGCAATTCGCAGGTGGCCCTCGGTTCGACGCTGTTCTTCGACCGCGGCTACGTCGGTGTCAGCATCGATGCCAAGGACAGCGAGTACGGCGTGCCGGGCTTTTCGATGCAGAACCTGTCGTTCGGCTCCAACTACGCCGATGGCCTGCCGGTGGGCGTGGTGATCAAGCAGCAACGCTACGCGCTGGAAGCCCTGCTGCGCGATCCGCTGCCCTACGTTGAACGCGCTGAGCTGCGGGTCTCGAAGCTGGACAACACCTCCGGCGAGCGGCTGGGCACAAAAAAAGCCAACGACTACGACTTCGAGAGCACCCAGGCCGAGCTGCTGCTGAGCCATCAGCGGGTCGGCCCGCTGAGCGGCCTGCTCGGTTTCAGCCATCAGTCGCGTGATGTCACCGGCAGCGGCTCGCTGCGCTACCTGCCCGACGTCGACAGCCGCAGCAACGCGGTGTTCCTGAAGGAAACGCTGGACTTCGGCTGGGCGAGCTTCGACGCAGGCGTGCGCCACGAACGCGTGGATCACGAGCTGCAGCCCAGCCGCTTCAAGACCGCGCGCAATGCTTCCAACACGAAACTGCAGGACCGCGACTACCGGCTCAACAGCTACAGCCTGGGCTCATATGTCGAGCTGGGGCCGATGTTCGCGGCCAAGGTGCGTTACTCGTCTTCGCAGCGTGCCCCGGAGATCAACGAGCTGTATGCCAGCAACGCGCACTACTCGGTGATGACCCAGGAAGAAGGCAACCAGGACCTGGAACCGGAACGCGCGAAGAACCTGGAGCTGACCGGCCTGTTCCATCTCGGCGGTTTCGAGCTGTCAGCCACGGCCTACCGGATGAAGTACGAGAACTATCTCTACCTCGGCTACTCCGGCCTGCAGACCGCCAACCGCCTGCCGCTGAAGTACTGGAAGCAGACCGATACCAAGGTGAAGGGCTTCGAGATCGACGTGTCGCAGGCCGTGGACCTGGGCCGCTATGGTTCGTTGAATGTCTCCGCCTTCGCCGACCTGGTGAAGAACAAGGCCGACCACCCCGATTCGCTGCGTGCCCACAATGACGGCGAATATCTGCCGAACATGCCAACCAACCGCTACGGCGCCAACCTGCAGTGGCAGCGCGAAGGCTGGAAGGCGCAGTTGTCCAGCACCTACTACGACACCCAGAAGTACCTCGGCCGCAACGTCAGCGAGGAGGTGCCGCTGGATGCGTTCAACATGGTCGACCTGCAGGTCAGCCGTGAGCTGCCGGTGCGCAATGCCTACATTGCCAGCATGGAAGTGTTCGTCAATGGCAGCAATCTGCTCAATGAGGAAGCACGGCCGCACAACTCGCCGCTGAAGTACATTGCGCCGCTGCCGGGGCGTGGTTTCCAGGTGGGTGTGACGGTGAGGCTTTGAGTAGAGATTGAATGAGAACACGCCTGCAGGTGAACAGCCTGCAGGCACTCTGCATCAGAATCCCATCTGGTTGCGCCTCGAACCCCGCTTGATCCACCATCGGCAAAAAGGGAGAGTGCAATGAACTGGATGCAGATGGTTTCACTTGGGCTGTTGCTGTCCGTCTCATCAGGCGCAAACGCCGCCTCTGCGATCACCTACGACAAGGATGGTCGCTTCGGCTATTCGATGAATCAGCGCTCCCTGACCAGCGCGATGCAGCAGTCGCTGCACTACTGCGCAGCGCGATCCCGCAATTGCGGTCAGTCCGCCAGTACGTCCAGCGAAGGCTATTCGGCCATTGCCACAGGCACGATTGCGTTGGGTTTTGCTCTGGGTGAGAAGACCCCGGAAGCCGCGCAGAGGAAGGCAGAAAAGATGTGCAGGGAACGTGCCAACGACTGCACCCTTTCGATGCTGTGGCGGGAAACGCCAACTCCCGAGCTTGAACCGCCAGTGCTCCCTGGCGCACCAGCCCCAGCGCCTGCGGCAACGCCAACACCAACGCCCCGATCGCAGCCCAGGATCGGGACAGTGGATTAGGCATACGCAGCTCTGCGCCGATCTGCCTTTTCGAACATCAGATAAAGAAAAACGCCTGCAGATCGACGATCTGCAGGCGCTTCTTTGTATCTGGCGGAGTGAGAGGGATTCGAACCCTCGATAGAGCTTTTGACCCTATACTCCCTTAGCAGGGGAGCCCCTTCAGCCGCTCGGGCATCACTCCGGGGTTTTCTCCGCGTCTGGTGCGTTGCACCTCAGCGGGGCGTGAATCATAACGTTAATCGAGTGCGAAGGTAAAGCGTTATTCGGCAGAATTTTCACTGCCGGTGCCACCGGCTTCGTCACCACGCTGGATGCGCTGGTAGATCTCTTCGCGATGCACAGCGACGTCCTTCGGCGCAGTGATGCCGATACGCACCTGGTTACCCTTGACGCCAAGCACGGTGACGCTCACCGAGTCACCGATCATCAGGGTTTCGCCGACGCGGCGAGTCAGGATCAACATTTTTGTAAGTCTCCATGGAACCGTGTGGAAGGGTATCCCCCACCGGCTTGACGCTCCGTCAAGAAGCGCTACCACGACAAAGGGAAAAGATTCGCAATGGTACCGTCAGCCGTCCCGCTCCTACAAGGAGGGGGACGGCGCGGTTCATCACAGGCGGGGGCTGACCCATTCGACGACGGCAGCCAGCGCAGTGGCAAGGGCGGGCCCGTCCTCGCCACCACCCTGGGCGAGGTCCGGGCGTCCGCCGCCCTTGCCCCCGATCTGACTGGCGATATGGGACAACAGTTCCCCGGCCTTGACCTTGCCCATTGCGCTGCCGTTCACACCCGCGACCAGGGCGGCCTTGCCGTCCTGGGCACCGGCCAGCACGATCACCGCGTCGCCCAACTGCTGCTTCAGGCGGTCCATGGCGTCACGCAGGGCCTTGGCGTCGAAACCTTCCAGGCGAGCCGCCAGCACCTTCACACCGGCGACCTCGACGGCCTGGCCGGACAGGTCAGCGGTGGCGCCAGCGGCAACCTTGGCCTTCACGGACTCCAGCTCGCGTTCCAGCTGCTTCTGGCGCTGGCCAAGGGCGCGGATCTTCTCCACCACGTCGGCAGCGCTGCCGCCAAGCAGTTCGGCGGCCTCGGCCAGGCGGGCCTCTTCGGCATCCACGTAGTCCAGCGCACCCTGGCCGGTGACCGCCTCGATGCGGCGCACGCCGGCGGAGACGCCGCCCTCGGAGGTGATCTTGAACAGGCCGATGTCGCCGGTACGGTTGACGTGGGTACCGCCGCACAGCTCGGTGGAGTAGTCACCCATCTTCAGCACGCGCACGTGCTCACCGTACTTCTCGCCGAACAGGGCCATCGCGCCGAAGTCCAGCGCTTCCTGCATGCCCATGTTGTGCACTTCGGCAGCGTTGTTGGCACGCACCTGCTGATTGACCTTGCGCTCGATCACCGCCAGCTCTTCCGCGCTGATCGGCTGGAAGTGCGAGAAGTCAAAGCGCAGGCGGTCCGGCGCCACCAGCGAGCCCTTCTGCTGCACGTGGGTGCCCAGCACTTCGCGCAGGGCGGCATGCAGCAGGTGGGTGGCGGAGTGGTTGAGGATGGTGGCGCTGCGACGCTCGCCATCGACCTGGCCGGACAGCACGTCACCAACCTTCAGGCCGCCTTCGGACAGGGTGCCGACGTGGCCATGGAACTGGCCGGCGAACTTCTGGGTGTCGTCCACCGCCAGGCGCACGCCGTTGCCGGTCAGCACGCCGGTGTCGCCGACCTGGCCGCCGGACTCGGCGTAGAACGGGGTCTGGCTGGTGATCACGATGACCGCATCACCGGCATTGGCCGACTGCACCGGACGGCCGTCCTTGAGCACGGCCAGCACGGTCAGGTCATCGGCCTGCAGGCGGTCGTAGCCGAGGAAGCGGGTCGGGCTGAGGGTTGCCACCAGCTCGGCCGGCAGGGTCACGCCACCGCCGAACTTGCCGGCCGCGCGCGCGGTTTCGCGCTGCTGCTCCATCGCCGCATCGAAGCCGGCGATGTCGACGGTCAGGTCGCGCTCGCGGGCGATGTCCTGGGTCAGGTCGAGCGGGAAGCCATAGGTGTCGTACAGGCGGAACGCATCAACGCCGGGGATCACGCCATTGCTGGCCTTGCCGGCAACGTCTTCGAAGATCTTCATGCCGGCGTCGAGGGTTTCAGCGAAACGCTCTTCTTCGGCCTGCAGCGCACGGGTGACGGTATCGACCGCCGCCGGCAGTTCCGGATAGGCCTCGCCCATCTGCTCGACCAGAGTCGGCACCAGCTTGCTGAAGAACGGCTGGCGCACGCCCAGCATCCAGCCGTGACGCAGGGCGCGGCGGATGATACGGCGCAGCACGTAGCCGCGGCCTTCGTTGGACGGCAGCACGCCGTCGACGATCAGGAACGAGCAGGCACGGATGTGATCGGCGATCACCCGCAGCGACTTGTTCTCCAGATCGGCGGTGCCGGTCAGCTCGGACGCCTTGCGGATCAGCGCCTGGAACAGGTCGATCTCGTAATTGGTGTGCACGTGCTGCAGGATCGCCGCCAGGCGTTCCAGGCCCATGCCGGTATCCACGCACGGTGCCGGCAGCGGCACCAGGGTGCCGTCGGGCTGGCGATCGAACTGCATGAACACCAGGTTCCAGATTTCGATGAAGCGGTCGCCGTCTTCATCCGGGGAACCCGGGGGGCCACCGGCGATGTGGTCGCCGTGGTCGTAGAAGATCTCGGTGCACGGGCCGCACGGGCCGGTATCGGCCATCTGCCAGAAATTGTCCGAGGCAAACGGCGCACCCTTGTTGTCACCGATGCGCACGATGCGCTCTTCCGGGATGCCGACCATGTCGCGCCACAGCGCATACGCTTCGTCGTCGGTCTGGTAGACGGTGACCAGCAGGCGTTCGGCCGGCAGTTTCCAGACCTGGGTCAGCAGCTCCCATGCCCAGGCGATCGCGTCCTTCTTGAAGTAGTCGCCGAAGGACCAGTTGCCCAGCATTTCGAAGAAAGTATGGTGACGTGCGGTGTAGCCGACCTGGTCAAGGTCGTTGTGCTTGCCGCCGGCGCGCAGGCAGCGCTGGACGTCGGCCGCGCGCACGTAGCTGCGCTTCTCCGCGCCAAGGAACACGTCCTTGAACTGCACCATGCCGGAATTGGTGAACAGCAGGGTCGGATCATTGCCCGGCACCAGCGGCGCCGACGGCACGATGGTGTGGCCTTTGCCCTTGAAGAATTCAAGGAAGTCGCTGCGGATCTGGGAAGTCGTGAATTTGGCGGATGCGTTCATTGGGGGCTGGCAGTCGGCGGGCCGGCGGACCCGGACCACCGGCCGCAATGGCCAGGGTCGCGCGGGACCGCCGAAAACCTAAAGGGTATCAGGCCCGGCGCCGCCAGTCTCAGTCATCCGGGTCGTAGCGGGTCGCGCGGCGGATGCTGTCCCCGTCGAAGCCCCGTCGGGCCAGCAGGTCCGCAGCCTTGCGACGCTGCGCCAGGTCCTGCGGGCCGGTTTCGCCGAAGCGGCGGCGGACCAGGTCGCGGGCGTTCTCCTGCCAGTCGCCTTCATAACTGTCCATTGCCGCGGCGATCGCCTCGCTGTCCAGGCCATGGGTGCCGAGCTCGGCGCGCACGTGGATCGGCCCGTAGCCGGTATTGGCACGCATCCGCACCAGGTTCTCGGCAAAGCGGGTGTCATCCTGCCAGCCCGCCTCGGTCAGCTTGGCAACAGCGGCTTGCGCGGCCTCATCCTCGATGCCACGGGCGGTCAGTTTGCGGGTCAGCTCTTTGCGCGAGTGTTCGCGGCGGACCAGCAGGCCCAGCGCCCGTTGTACGGGGGTCTGCTCACGCGGCCGTCGCTTGCGGCCGGCGGGAATGTCTTCGGCGTCGGACATCGGTGCTCCAGGGGTGGCGCCATCCGTGGCGCCCTGCCCGTCCATGGGCGATTCGAACCTGCGGAGCAGGGCGACGTCACTGACGGCGCCACCCTGCCCCACAGCAAGCCTTATTCGTCGTCGCCTTCGTCGTCGCCTTCTTCGCGGGCAGCTTCAGACGGCTGGAACTTCTCGCGCAGCTCGGCTTCGAGCTTGGCGGCGACGGTCGGGTTGTCGCGCAGGTAGCCACGGGCATTGTCCTTGCCCTGGCCGATACGCTCTTCGCCGTAGCTGTACCAAGCGCCGGCCTTCTCGACCAGCTTGGCATCCACGCCCATGTCGATCAGTTCGCCTTCGCGGCTGATGCCTTCGCCATACAGGATCTCGGTGATGACCTGCTTGAACGGCGGCGCCAGCTTGTTCTTGACGACCTTGATCTTGGTCTGGTTGCCGATGATCTCGTCGCCCTTCTTGATCGCGCCGATACGGCGGATATCCAGACGCACCGAGGCATAGAACTTCAGCGCGTTGCCGCCAGTGGTCACTTCCGGGCTCTGGCCCGGCATCATCACGCCGATCTTCATGCGCAGCTGGTTGATGAAGACCACCAGGGTGTTGGAGCGCTTGATGTTGCCGGTCAGCTTGCGCAGCGCCTGGCTCATCAGGCGGGCCTGCAGACCCGGCAGCTGGTCGCCCATCTCGCCTTCGATTTCGGCCTTCGGGGTCAGCGCGGCAACCGAGTCGACCACCAGGATGTCCACCGAGCCCGAACGGACCAGCATGTCGGCGATTTCCAGCGCCTGCTCGCCGGTGTCCGGCTGCGACAGCAGCAGGTCGTCCACGTTGACGCCCAGCTTGGCGGCGTAGATCGGATCCAGCGCATGCTCGGCGTCGATGAAGGCTGCAGTGCCGCCCAGCTTCTGGCACTCGGCGATGGCCTGCAGGGTCAAGGTGGTCTTGCCCGACGACTCCGGACCATAGATCTCAACGACACGGCCCTTCGGCAGGCCACCAATACCCAGCGCGATGTCGAGCATCAGCGAACCGGTCGGAATGGCTTCGACGGGTTCGACCACGCGGTCGCCCATGCGCATCACCGAGCCCTTGCCGAACTGCTTTTCGATCTGGCCCAGAGCTGCAGCGAGGGCGCGCTTCTTGTTCTCGTCCATCGGATTGGTCCTTGCAGAGGTCGTGTCGTTGGAGGTGCTGTCTTTGGGGGTCTTCTTTGCCATGGGTTCACTTTAAGTCGGACGTATCGCACAGGCTGAGATTCTGCCCGGCGCTCTGAAAAGAATTATCGGACATCCGTACCAACCTCAGTGGAACCAGAGAATCGCCACAAAAGACCGCGGGGTAATGCGCTATGGAACAGGTCAACGGTTGGGTCGTAACAGGCCGCAATAGAGGCCTTCGATCGAGAAGTCCTGGTCCGGCAGCACCTCGATCGGCTTGTAGTCGGGGTTGCGTGGCAGCAGGCGGATACGGTCCTTGGCGATCTTCAGCAGCTTGACGGTGATCTCGTCATCGATGCGGGCCACCACGATCTGCCCGGAATGGGCATCGCGGGTGCGGTGCACGCCGATCAGGTCACCGTCGAAGATGCCCTCGTCGATCATCGAATCGCCCTGCACCTTGAGCAGGTAATCCGGCGCCGGCGAGAAGAACACCCGGTCCAGCACCACGAAATCATCCGAGCCGATGTCGGCACCGATCGGCAGACCTGCTGCGACCCGGCCGAGCACCGGCAGGCGCAGAACGTTGTCGGGCAGGCCCGGCTCGGCCAGCTTCTCCAGCGGTGGCGCCTGCACCAGGCGGATGCCTCGGGCCTGGCCCGGAATGCGACGGATCGCACCGGCCTGCTCCAGGGCTTCCAGGTGGTACTGGGCCGCGCGGACGCCCTTGAAGCCGAATGCACGCGCGATTTCAGTCTGCGACGGCGGTGCGCCTTCGCTCTCGATACGCTCGGCGATCAACTGCAGGATCGCCTGCTGGGTGTCGGTCAGGTCCATGATTAGTAGTATTACTACTAACGCACGGGACTGCAAGTGCTGGTTGCGACACGGCGGGCTGCAGGACTGACGGGGAACGACCTATGGCGCCGAGCCATGCTCGGTGCCGTCGCCGGGCATGGCCCAGCTGGTAGGGGCAAAAGCAAGAGCAGCCGACCAGCGGTCGGCTCTACAGGAATCGCGCAGCGATTCCGCGGTTCCCGTTGGGAACCGCTGCGGCAAGCACACTAGGTGTGCTTGCCGCTTCTCCATATCGAAAACAGGATCCACACGCCGCAGAAGCCGGCGCCGATGAAACCGCATACGCCCAGCGCCAGCAGCCAGCGGCTGGAAACCCCGCCGACGCTGTGCATCACGATGGATGAGCCGATGATCAGAGCGGCGGTGACGATGCCCATCACCAGCCGGTTGGCGGCGCGGTTGACCTGTTCGCCGAAGCCCTGCAACGCCGTGGTTTCCACCTTCAGCTGCAGGCGCCCACGGCGTGCGGCCTGGACCAGCTTGCGCAGGTCACGGGGCAGTTCGCCGGCGAAATCAACCAGGCCCAGCAGGCTGCGCCGGCCACGCTTGAGCAGCGCCTTGGGCGCATAGCGCTGCAGCACCACCCGCTCCAGGAACGGGCGCGCGGCGCTGGCCATGTCGAAATCCGGGTCCAGCTGCCGGCCCATGCCTTCCAGGGTCAGGAACGCCTTGATCATCAGCGCCAGGTCGGCCGGCAGGGTCAGGCTGTAGCTGCGCAGCAGCTGGGTGATGTCGCCCAGCATCAGGCCGATGCGCAGGTCCTTCAGTGGCACGCCCCGGTACTGGTCGACGAACTGGCTGATGTCGTGCTGCAGCCGGTTTTCGTCCACTTCCACGCCGCCGGCCCAGTCCAGCAGCACGTCGGCCACGCCCTGCGGGTCCTGCTCGACCAGCCCGTGCAGCAGCTGCGCGACCTGGAAACGACGCACTTCGGACAGCGCACCGACCATGCCGAAATCGATCACGCCGATGCGGCCGTCGCGCAGGTAGATGATGTTTCCCGGATGCGGATCGGCGTGGAAGCTGCCGTCCTCCAGCACCATCTTCAGCACGATGTCGGCACCACGCCGCGCCAGTTCGCGCCGGTCCAGCCCTGCGGCGTCGACGCCGGCCAGGTCGCGGCCGGGAATGCCATCAACGAAGTCCTGCACATTCAGGCTTTCGCAGGTCCACTGCCAATGCACGCTGGGAATCAGGATATCGTCGCGGCCTTTGAAGTTGCGCGCGATGCGCTCGGCATTGCGGCATTCGGCGGCGAAATCCAGCTCGCGGCGCAGCGACACGGTGAACTGCTGCACAACCTCGGCCGGGCGGTAACGACGCAGATCGGGAAGGCGCGCCTCGACGATCTCGGCCAGGCGCGCCAGCAGCCGCAGGTCGGCCTCGACCACGTCACGGATACCAGGCCGGCGCACTTTCAGCACCACCTCCCGGCCGTCCTGCAGGCGCGCGCGATGGGCCTGCGCCAGTGAAGCCGCAGCCATGGGCGTTTCATCGAGGAAGGCGAACACGTCCTGCGGCGACGCACCGAGGTCGGACTCGAGCTGCTCGCGGATGTCCGCATACGGCAAGGCCGGCACCGCGTTCTGCAGTTCGGAAAGCTCGGCGATCCATTCCGGCGGCAGCAGGTCGACGCGCGTCGCCAGCACCTGGCCAAGCTTGACGAAGGTTGGGCCGAGATCCTGCATGGCGCTGCGCACGCGCACCGGTGCGGTCATCCGCAGCAGTTCCTGGCGCTCTTCGTTCCAGTGCAGCAGGCGCCCTGCCCGCTCCAGCACCGTGGCCAGGCCGATGCGCCGCACCACATCGCCGAAGCCATAGCGGATCAGGACGACGGCAATTTCCTGCAGTCGGCCCAGGTCACGGACCGTGCCCAGCGTTTCCCACATCATGCGTGCTCCGGACGATTACCGGAGCAGCATGTCACAGCTGGGCGTCGATACCGCGCAATGCCGCGGACACGGTTTGCCGGCGGATGGCTTCGCGGTCGCCATCGAACTGGAACAACTCGGCGCGGGCGTAACCTCCACGGCGCTTCCAGCCGATCCAGACGCTGCCGACCGGCTTGTCAGGGCTACCGCCACCAGGGCCAGCGATACCCGTCACCGCCACGGCGATGCCGGCGCCGGAATTGACCAGCGCACCGGACACCATCTCCAACACGGTTTCGCGGCTGACCGCACCAAACTGCTCCAGGGTCTGCGCGCGCACGCCGAGCAGGCGCTGCTTGGCCTCGTAGCTGTAGACCACCATGCCACAGTCGAAGAACGCCGAGGAACCGGCGATGTCGGTCATGCACTTGGCGATCCAGCCGCCACTGCAGCTCTCGGCGGTCACCAGCTGCAGCGAGACCTGCTGCAGGCGCTGCCCGAGCGCGGCGGACAGGGCATTGAGTTCAGCGTCGGTGGGAATGGACATCGGCATGACGGTGGGGTGAAGAACCTGCACGTTGTACCGCAGATGACGGCCGCGTGTCGCGGGCCGCCGTGACGGCAGCCGCCAGGCAGGGCCCGGCGCTACCTCACCACTCCGGCAGCTTTTCCGGCAGCAGCGCCCGGATCGGCGCGCCGTCCGCACTGGCCGCCAGCTTCTCGGCTTCGGCGATCGGCAGGTCGACCTGCAGCAGCCAGCCGTCTTCATCGGTCTGCTCGCTGCGGATCACCTCCAGCTGGTGCAGGCGCGCACGCAGGCGGCCGGCATCCGGCGGCAGGCGCAGCTCACCGGTCACGTGCTGCAGGCCAAGGCGCTTGCCCAGCACGCTCTGCAGCAGTTCCAGGCCCAGTCCATCGCGTGCGGAAATCCACACCCGCTCGCGGCGCGACTCGTCGGGAACGCCGTCCTGGCCATCGTGGCGGACGTCTGCACCGTCGATGCGGTCGATCTTGTTGAACACCAGCAGCTGCGGCAGATCGCCGGCACCGACCGCGGTCAGTACCTCGTCCACCTGGGCGATGCGCTCCTCGCGGTGCGGATCGGCGGCATCAACCACGTGCAGCAGGAAGTCGGCCTCGCGCGCCTCGGACAGGGTCGAGCGGAACGCGGCGACCAGATCATGCGGCAGATCACGGACGAAGCCGACGGTGTCGGCCAGCACCACGTTGCCGCCCGGCACCGCGATGCGGCGTACGGTCGGATCCAGGGTCGCGAACAACTGGTCCGCAGCGTAAGCCTCGGCACCGGTCATGGCGTTGAACAGGGTCGACTTGCCGGCGTTGGTGTAGCCCACCAGGGCCACGCGCGGCAGCTCGCTGCGCACGCGGGCGCGGCGCATCTGGGTGCGCTGCACTTCCACCTTTTCCAGCCGCTTCTGCAGCTGTTCCACCCGCTTCTGCAGCAGGCGGCGATCGGTTTCCAGCTGGGTTTCACCCGGGCCACGCAGGCCGATGGAACCGCCGCGCTGGCGCTCCAGGTGGGTCCAGCCGCGTACCAGCCGCGTAGCCAGGTGGCGCAGCTGCGCCAGCTCGACCTGCAGCTTGCCTTCGTGGCTGTGCGCACGCTGGGCGAAGATGTCCAGGATCAGGCCGGTACGGTCGATCACCCGGCGTTCGAGGAAGCGCTCCAGGTTGCGCTCCTGGCCCGGGCTCAACGCATGGTTCACCAGGATCAGGTCGGCGCCAGACGCATCTGCGGCAGCCTTGATCTCGTCCAGCTTGCCGCTGCCGATCAGGGTCGACGGATTGGGCCGATCCAGGCGCGCGGTGATCGTGGCGGCGATGCTGGCCCCAGCCGAGCGGGCCAGATCACCGAACTCTTCCAGCACATCGTCTTCCAGCTTGCCGAAATGCGGCTGGATCAAGAGGGCGTGTTCGCCCTTTTTCGAGCGGTCAAACATTCACCGCTCCAGTCTTACTCGTCTGCTTCATCACCCGCCTGACCACCTTCACCCGACTGCACATAGCCACCACCCGGTCCGACCTTCACGTTGCGTGCCGGTACCACCGTGGAAATGGCGTGCTTGTAGACCATCTGGCTGACCGTGTTGCGCAGCAGGACCACAAACTGGTCGAACGACTCGATCGTGCCCTGCAGCTTGATACCGTTGACCAGGTACACCGAAACCGGCACGCGCTCGCGCCGCAGTGCGTTCAAGAAAGGATCCTGCAGCGATTGTCCCTTGGACATTGCACACTCCTGATTATTGTTCTTATTGGGTTGCCGACGGTTGCCGCGGCCCCCGAGCCGCCCACCGACCGATGATGTTACACGGCTGGCGGGGGTTCAGCGTGCGACGAAGGTCGACACCGCGCCGGCAAGGCGCTCCCGGTCGATATGGGGGTCGAACCAGCGCGCATCAAGTTCACCGCGCAGCCAGGTCAGCTGGCGCTTGGCCAGCTGCCGGGTGGCGAAGATCGCCTTGTCACGGAAGCGGGCGGCATCGCCCTGCCCGTCCAGGTACTCCCAAGCCTGGCGATAGCCGACCGCGCGCACAGCCGGCAGGTCCAGTGGCGCCTCCGCGGCGGCCAATTCCGGCATCGCGCGCAGCGCCCGCACCTCGTCAAGGAAACCCTGCGCCAGCATGGCGTCGAAGCGCGCCTCGATGCGCTGGTGCAGTACCGCGCGGTCACGCGGGGCCAGGACCAGCTTGAGCGTGCGCACCGGCAACGGCGCCACGCCCGGCCGGCGCTGCCACTCCGTGATGGGGGTACCGGTCAGGCGATAGACCTCCAGCGCCCGCTGGATGCGCTGCGGGTCGGTGGCATGGATGCGTGCGGCGGCCGCCGGATCAACCTTGGCCAGTTCCGCATGCAGTGCCGCCCAGCCGCGTTCGGCGGCTTCGGCGCTGAGCGCTTCGCGCGTCGCCGGATCGGCCTCCGGCATCGGCGACAGGCCCTGCAACAAGGCGCGGAAGTACAACCCGGTGCCGCCGGCCAGGATCGGCATCTTGCCGCGCGCCAGGATGTCGGACACGACGCGACCGGCATCGGCCGCGAACTCGGCCGCCGAATAGGTCTGCCAGGGATCGCGCAGATCCAGCAGGTGGTGCGGCGCCTGCGCACGCTCGGCCGCATCGGGCTTGGCCGAGCCGATGTCCAGGTGGCGATAGACCAGTGCCGAATCGACGCTCACGATCTCGCCATCCAGCTGCCGGGCCAGGGCGATCGCAGTCGCGGTCTTGCCACTGGCGGTCGGTCCCATCACGGCGATCGCCAGCGGCCGCTGGTCGATCCCCATCAGTCTTCGTCCGGCCAGCGGATCGTCGGCGTGGCGTCGGCGCGCGGCGTCGGTACGGCCTCCACTGCCTGCCAGATCTTCAGTGCGTCGACCGTGGCGGCCACGTCATGCACGCGCACGATGCCCGCACCTCGCTGAACTGCGATCAGGTGCGCGGCAACCGAAGCGGCCACTCGCTCAGACGGCGTGTCGCGACCGGTCAGTTCACCCAGGCTGCGCTTGCGCGACAGGCCAGCCAGCATCGGCACGCCCAGTTCCAGGAAGCGCTCCGAACGCGCCAGCAGGGTCATGTTGTGGGCGGTGGTCTTGCCAAAGCCGAAGCCGAGGTCGATCAGCAGGTTTTTCTTCTCGATGCCCGCCATCTCGGCAGCGAACAGGCGCTGCACCAGGAAACCGTGCACCTCGGCGACCACGTCGTCGTAATGCGGATCGGCCTGCATGTGGCCCGGCTCGCCCTGCATGTGCATCAGCACCACCGGCACGCCGGCCTCGGCAGCCGCGTCCAATGCGCCTTCCTGGCGCAGGCCGAAGATGTCGTTGATCATGCCGGCGCCGGCCGCCACTGCCGCCCGCATCACGTCGGGCTTGAAGGTGTCGATGCTGATCGGCACCTGGGTTCGGGCAGCCAGCTGCTCGATCACCGGAATCACCCGGCGCAGCTCCTCCTCCACCGATACCGGCGCAGCGCCCGGCCGGGTCGATTCGCCGCCGATGTCCAGCAGGTCCGCGCCCTCCTCGACCAGTTTGAGGCCATGTGCGACCGCGGCCTCGGTGGTGTCGTGCGCGCCGCCATCGGAGAACGAGTCCGGGGTGACGTTGACGATGCCCATGACCCGGGCACGGTCGAGGCGCAGAATGCGGCCGGCGCAATCGAGCTGGGGCGAGGTATCGAACATGGGCAATCCTGCAGGGACAACGGCGGGTAGTTTAGTTCGGCAGGGCGGCGCCCTGCACCCGCAGAGGCAACGGCCACAGCAAGAGCCCAAGCAACAGCAGAAGCTGGTTTCCTGAGGGTAGCCGGGGTGGGTCCGGTTGCGGGAGACGCCGTAAACCCATCCATGGGGGCTTGGCCGCGGCATCCATGCCGCGGACACTCCCGCAACCGGCCCCACCCCGCCTTCGACAGATTTCTGCGATCTTTCGGAGCAGCTCTTGGGGTCAGATCCGTTTTCCTGCGGAAAACGGATCTGACCCCATTCTTGTACATCGATATCTGACAGATGTGTCGACCAAGGTCGACACCTACCAACAGCTCCCGAAATCTGTCAGAGGTGGGGCGGTGTCGGAGTGCGGGGTGTCAGCCGCATGGATGCGGCTGCCAAGCCTACAGGGACGTACTCGCGGCGTCCCCGCACTCCGACACCGCCCCGCCATCCCACGGAATGTAGCTGTAGCTGTTGCTGTTGCTCCGGCTCGTAGCAGGTGCAGGGCGCAGCCCTGCCGATACCCATCAACGGCGGCGGCGCTTGCGGTCCACGTACAGGGTCTTGGCGATGCTCAGCACGATGCCGACACCGATACCCACCACGCAGCCCAGCAGTAGGTTGTCGGCACCAAGGCCTACACCCACGCCGACCACGGTGGCGATGATCATCTCGACGGTGTGGGAAATCGGATCGGGCTTCGGGGTGGACATGCGGGCTCCAGCATCAGAACGGTTCTTCGGGATGGGCCAGTGGCCCGGAAACAACGAGGCCGGGTTGCCCCGGCCTCGTCTGGTACTACCTGCAGCGGGCCGTCAGTGCGACTCGGCCGGGCCTGCGATCGGCGGCAGCGGACGGGCGTCACCACCCTTGTCGTTGCCACCATCCTTGTTCGACTTGTTCCAGCCGGCCGGCGGCGGCGGATCGCGGCCTTCCATGATGGCGTCGATCTGCGGCGCATCGATGGTTTCGTACTGCAGCAGCAGCTGGGACATCGCGTGCAGCTTGTCCAGGTTGGCCGTCATCAGCTCGGTGGTGCGTGCGTAAGCCTCGTCGAGGATGTTGCGCACTTCCTCGTCGATGCGGCGCGCGGTGTCGTTGGACACGCTCTTGTGCTGGGTGACCGAACGGCCCAGGAACACCTCATCGTCCTCTTCGCCATAGGCGATCGGGCCGAGCTGGTCGGACAGGCCCCACTTGGTGACCATGTTGCGGGCCATCTTGGTGGCACGTTCGATGTCGTTGGAGGCACCCGTGGTGACTTTGTCGGCACCGAAGATCAGCTCCTCGGCCACGCGGCCACCGTACAGCGAGCACAGCTGCGACTTGATCGCCACGCGGTTCATCGAGTACTTGTCGCCTTCCGGCAGGTACATGGTCACACCCAGCGCACGGCCGCGCGGGATGATGGTGACCTTGTAGACCGGATCGTGCTCGGGCACCAGACGACCGACAATGGCGTGACCGGCTTCGTGGTACGCGGTGAGGGTCTTCTCCTCCTCGCTCATGGCCATCGAACGACGCTCGGCACCCATCAGGATCTTGTCGCGGGCACGATCGAAGTGGTCCATGCGGACCTCCTTCTCGTTGCCACGGGCGGCGAACAGGGCGGCCTCGTTGCAGAGGTTGGCCAGGTCGGCACCGGAGAAACCCGGGGTACCACGCGCGATCACCATCGGCACGACGTCGTCAGCCAGCGGCAGCTTGCGCATGTGTACCTTGAGGATGTGCTCGCGGCCCTTCACGTCCGGCAGACCGACCACCACCTGGCGGTCGAAACGGCCCGGACGCAGCAGCGCCGGGTCCAGCACGTCCGGACGGTTGGTCGCGGCGATCACGATCACGCCTTCGCCGCCTTCAAAACCGTCCATTTCGACCAGCAGCTGGTTCAGGGTCTGCTCGCGCTCGTCATGACCGCCGCCCAGGCCGGCACCACGGTGACGGCCGACGGCGTCGATTTCATCGATGAAGATGATGCACGGCGCGTGCTTCTTGGCCTGCTCGAACATGTCGCGCACACGGCTGGCGCCGACGCCGACGAACATTTCCACGAAGTCCGAACCGGAGATCGAGAAGAACGGCACCTTGGCTTCGCCGGCGATGGCCTTGGCCAGCAGCGTCTTGCCGGTACCCGGCGGACCCACCATCAGCACGCCACGCGGAATCTTGCCGCCCAGCTTGGTGAACTTGGACGGGTCGCGCAGGAAGTCGACCAGCTCGCCCACTTCTTCCTTGGCCTCGTCGCAGCCAGCGACGTCGGCGAAGGTGACCTTGATCTGGTCTTCACCCTGCAGCTTGGCGCGCGACTTGCCGAAGGACATCGCGCCCTTGGCACCGCCGCCACCGCCCTGCATCTGGCGCATGATGAACAACCAGAAGCCGATGATCAGGATGACCGGCAGGAAATTCATCAGGATCGCGCCGAGGGAGATGCCGCTGGACGGCTCTTCCTGCACGATTTCCACGTTCTTGGTGCGCAGCACGTTGATCAGGTCACGATCGAACGGTGCGGTGATGGTGGCCGACTGGCCGCCACGGGTGGTGTAGGTCAGCTGGCTGGTGCCGCCGCGCATGTCGCCGCCGAAGGCGACCTTCTGCACGTTGCCGCTGTCCACCTGGTCCAGGAACTGCGAATACGACGCGCCCTGCGCCCCAGCCCCGGAGGTCTTGGGCGAGAAGCTCTGGAAGACCACCATCAGCACGACGGCGACGACCACCCATAGCAGGAGGTTCTTGGTCAAGTCGTTCATCCTCATTGGCTCCGGTGTTCCTCTTAGTGCTGGCGTTGCGTTGGGGTCGAACTTGCGTACGTTGCGAGCTTACTTCATGTGGGCGCGTTTTCCCTGACCCAAGGCATACACCTCGGGGGAGCGCTTGCGCGAGGCTTCCGGCTTGCGGATGGAGACCTTGTCGTACCGGCGGCGCATGTCACGCACGTAGTCGTCAAAGCCTTCGCCCTGGAACAGCTTGATCAGGAACGCCCCACCGGTCTTCAGGTGGTTGTCGGCAAAATCCAGGGCCAGCTCCGCCAGGTGCATCATCCGCGGCTGGTCGACCGCGCCTACACCACTCTTATTGGGGGCCATGTCCGACAGCACAAGGTCTACCGGCTGATCTCCGAGCATGGCTTCAAACTGCGATAGGACGGTTTCTTCCCTGAAGTCACCGTGAAGGAACTCCACGCCGGCCAGCGGTGGCATGTCAAGGATGTCCAGGGCCAGCACACGGCCAGTATCGCCAATCTGTCTCCGAACCTGCTGAGACCAACCGCCCGGGGCCGCGCCAAGGTCGACCACGACCATGTGCGGCTTCAGCAGCCGGTCACGTTCGAGCAGCTCTTCAAGCTTGTAGGCGGCGCGCGAGCGCATGCCTTCGGCCTGCGCCTTCTTCACGAAGGGGTCGGAGAAGTGTTCCTTGAGCCAGCGCTGGCTGCTTTTGCTGCGGGTAGCCATTGAAAATAGGGGCTGATGGGGTCCTCATGATACCCTGATCGCCCCATTCAACCGTGTTTTCCTGCATGTCCATCGCCCTGACCGCTTCCCAGACCCGTTTCCTGCGCGGCCAAGCCCACGACCTGAAGGCGCTGCTGCAGACCGGCGGCAAGGGCGTGACCCCGGCCTTCATCGCTGAGCTGAACGAAGTGCTGGAGCGTCACGAACTGGTCAAGGTGAAGGTCGCAGCCGAGGACCGCGACGCCCGTGACGTGATGATCGGCGAGATCGTCGCCGCCACCGAAAGCGCGTTGGTGCAGCGCATCGGCCATGTGGCCGTGCTGTACCGTCCCAGCAGGGAACAGCGCCAGATCGTGCTGCCGCGCGGCTGATCGCCCTACTCCCATGCAGCTGAACCACGAACCGCCCGATTACGCCTACAGCCTGCGCGCTGCCGACGGGCGCTCGGCCAGGGTCAACGACCAGGTGCTGGGCAGCAGCTTCTTCCTGACTCCGGACCAGCTGGTCGCGCAGTGGCCGGTGACACGTGCCGCCGAGCTGCAGCTGGCCGACCTGGAGCCGATCCTGGCACTGAATCCGGCGCTGATCGTGCTGGGCACCGGCGACCGCCAGGTGTTCCCGCCGGCGGTAGTGATGGCTTCGTGCCTGAGCCGTGGCATCGGTCTGGAAGTGATGAACAACCCGGCCGCCGCGCGCACCTTCAACATCCTGGCCGGCGAAGGCCGTAAGGTCGCTGCCGCCTTCATTCTGGAAGGCTGAGGAACAGAGCCGCCAGGCATGGCCCGGCGCTACCTTGGATCACACGTAGCCTGTAGCGCCCGAGCCCATGCTCGGGCGGCGTCGCTTCGCGGCGGAAAGACGCCGGGCATGGCCCGGCGCCATCAACGTCAACGCGTCGGCAGGTACTGCTGCGGGTCGACCGGCTTGCCGTTGTAGCGGGTGCGCCGACGGCGTTTGCGGCCCATGGGCCGCGCCGACGGCAAACGCCCGGCGTGCTACGCCGGGCCGGGGATCCGCCCAGATGGCGAATCGACGATCAACGCGCCGGCAGGTACTGCTGCGGGTCGACCGGCTTGCCGTTGTAGCGGATCTCGAAGTGGACCATGTCGCGGTTCGCGCCGGTACGTCCCATCTCCGCGATCTGCTCGCCAGCCTTCACGCTCTGTCCTTCATTCACCAGGCGCTTGCGGTTATGACCGTACGCCGACAGCCACTGGTCGCTGTGCTTGATGATGATCAGCTCGCCGTAGCCGACCAGGCCGGCACCGGAATACACCACCACGCCATTGGCGGTGGCCTTGACTGCCTGGCCACTGGTGCCCGCGATGTCCACGCCCTGCTTGGTCGCATCACCCGCCACGTAGCGGCCCACGACGGCGCCATCGGCCGGCCAGCGCCAGGCGATGTTGCTCTTCACCGGACCGGCCGGCGCCGTGGTCGGCGCGGCACTGCCTGCGGTGCTGCCGCCGGAGCGCGGCGGGGTCACCACCGTGGTCGGTGCGCGGCCACCGCTGGCACCGGCCGGATACAGGCGGATCACCTGCCCCGGATGGATCGATGAGGGATTGTCCAGGCTGTTCCAGGCAATCAGGTCAGCCGGGGTGATGTCGTGGATGCGGGCCAGCGCATAGATGGTGTCACCCTTGCGAACGACCACGGTCTGGCCCGGCTTGGGCACCGAGGTCTTCGGCGTGGTCACGCCGCCACCGGTGCTGCCCCCACCAGGACGAACCACGGTAGCGGTGCCGCAGGCGGCCAGGGTGGAAACCAGCAACGCCAGCGCGCCGATGCGCACTCCCTTGCTCAGACGATCAGGATTCATGCGAACTTCGACCTCCATACAAGCCAGGCGATCAGCACCACCACCAACGCGGTGGCGATCCAGCCCAGCGGTTCAATCCAGCGGCGCAGCGCCGCTTCGGCACGCGCACCACCGATACGGATGACCGCAGCCAGCACGAACACGCGCTTGCCACGACCGATCAGCATGCTCAACAGGTACTGCGGCATCGGTACGCCGACGATACCCGATGCCCACGTGAAGACCTTCATCGGGATCGGCATGAAGCCGCCCAGCACCAGGAAGGTGAACACCGCCCACGGCGACTCGGCCATCTTGGCCTGCACGGTGGTGATGCCCTGCTCGATCGCCGGCAGCATGCCCAGTGCCTCGAACAGTGGCTTGATCGCCTCGAAGGCGAAATGACCCAACGCGTAGCCGACCACCGCACCGACCATTGAACCGGCCAGGCTGAGAGTCGCGAACCACCAGCCGCGCTTGGGCTGGGCCACGCACATCGGCGCCAGCATCACTTCCGGCATCACCGGGAAAATGATCGCCTCGAAGAAACTCAATACCGTGAGGTAGGTCGGCGCGCGTTCGTGCGCCGCCCACTTCATCGCCCGCTCGTACAGCGGCCCGAAAATCTTCATGCAACCCTGCTCCGTGGATTAGTCCAGCATGCCAGACAGCAGCGGCACGAAGGTGACCGGCGCCAGCACGTGTTGTTCGATGCTGCCGTCGGCCTTGCGGTCCAACTGCACCAGCGACTGCGCACTGGGGCCGCCGACCGGGGCCACCAGGCGGCCGCCTTCGGCGAGCTGCTCGATCAGTACATCGACCAGCGCCGGCGCCGCTGCGGTGACCACGATGGCATCGAACGGACCGTGCTCGGCCCAACCGACGCGGCCGTCATCATGCTTGGTACGGATGTTCATGCCCAACGCGCGAAAACGCTTGCGCGCCTGGCGCAGCAGGTCGCCGATGCGCTCGACGGTGTAGACCTCCAGACCCAGTGCACCGAGCACCGCGGCCTGGTAGCCCGAACCGGTACCCACTTCCAGCACCCGCTTCGGTGCCACCTGCAGGACAGCCTCGGTCATCCGAGCGACCACCCAGGGTTGCGAAATGGTCTGGCCATGGCCGATAGGCAGTGCGGTGTCTTCGTAGGCCCGTGACGCCAGCGCCTCATCGATGAAAAGATGGCGCGGCACCACCCTGATCGCATTCAAGGTTGATTCGTCGACGATGCCCGCTTCACGCAGGCGATCGACCAGGCGGTCACGCACACGTTGCGAGGTCATGCCGATGCCGACAGCTTCCGGTTGCAGGCGCAGGCGCGGGCTCATGCCGGCTGGTCCAGCGCAGCACTGAGGCCGCCGACCCAGCTGGCCACCTTCTCCAGTGCCTGGTAGCGGGTCAGGTCGACCTGGATCGGCGTGATCGAGATGTGGCCGGTGCGCACCGCATGGAAATCGGTGCCGGGGCCGGAGTCCTGCTCGCGGCCAGCTGGCCCGATCCAGTACACCTCATTGCCGCGCGGGTCTTTCTGCGCGATGCAGCCTTCGGCGCGATGGCGATTGCCGAGGCGGGTGACCTCGAAGCCCTTGACCTCGTTCCACGGCAGATCCGGCACGTTGACGTTGAGGATGGTGTCGGCGGGCAGCGGGTCGGCCTTGAGGCGGGCAACGATCTCGACTGCGGCACGCGCGGCGGTCTCGAAGTGCTTCGGATCGTGATTGCGGCTGACCAGCGAGACCGCTACTGCCGGCAAGCCGAGGAAGCGACCTTCCATCGCCGCCGAGACGGTTCCGGAATAGATCACGTCGTCGCCGAGGTTGGCAGCGTTGTTGATGCCGGACACGACAATGTCAGGTTCGAATTCAAGCAGGCCGGTCAGCGCCAGATGCACGCAATCGGTCGGCGTGCCGGCTACCGAGACGGTGTAGTGGTCGATGCGCTTGAGGCGGATCGGCAGGTCCAGGGTCAGCGAGTTGCTGGCGCCGGAACGGTCGCGATCGGGTGCGACCACCGTCACTTCGTGGCCGGCTTCGCGCAGGACCGAGGCAAGCATCCGGATGCCTGCGGCGTCGACACCATCGTCATTGCTGACCAGGATTCGCATCTTCGATTTAACCGCTTGATTTTCCAAGAATTCGATTCCATCACCGTGCAGTGTGGGCGGGACCGTCGCGCTTCCCTGCGGAAGCCGTCGACCCTGCAAGGGCATCGTCTATTGTGCCGCATGCGAGCCGCCGGTCCTACCCTGCCGGCGGTCACGGCCGACTTCGAATCGTCATAGGCAGGCTCACGCCGGCGGTTTACCCTGTGCGCATGTCGCACCCTGAAGATGAAGATCCGGCCGCGTTGTTCCGTGCAGCCATCGGCGAAGTGACGCCGCTGCGTAAGGATGCCGAGCCGGCGCCCGCCGCGCCGCGGCCGAAACCGCGCGCGCGCATGGCCGAGCGTGACGAGGCGGAAGCCGCTGGCGAGTTCGCCCGGCTGCTGCGCGACAGTACGCCGCTCGAAGCCGGCGACGTGGCCAGCTATCGACGCGACAACCTGCCGCCGCGGGTGTTCCAGCGCCTCAAGCGTGGCCAGTACTCGGTGCAGGACGAGCTGGACCTGCATGGTGCAACCGCCGCGCAGGCAGAAGCGTTGCTGCGCCAGTTCCTGCTGGAAGCGCATGCGCACGAATACGGCTGCGTGCGCATCATCCACGGCAAGGGCCTGCAGTCCGATGGCGGTGCGCCGGTACTGAAAAACCTGGTCGATCGCCTGCTGCGGCTGCGCAACGACGTGCTGGCGTTTCATTCGGCGCCGACCGGACAAGGCGGCACCGGCGCGATGCTGGTGCTGCTGGCACGCAGATGAAAAAGGGGACGGAGGGAATTAAGTCGTTTGTGCCACAAACGACTTAATTCCCTCCGTCCCCTTTTTCTGTCAGGCCTGCGAGGCGTCTTCGACCGGGCCTAGCTCGTGCAGCACGGCAGTGGCATAACAGCCCGGTGGCAGTGCGAACGACAGTTCCAGCACGTCATCCGCCAGCCACTGGTGCTGCAGCAACGCTGGACGCAGGCGCAGTGCGCGGCGCTCCTGCTTCAGGCGCGCGTCTTCCAGGCCGGCACGCAGCGCCTTGGATTCGTCGTCATCCAGCGTCGCCAGCTCCAGCGCGCGTGCCGCTTCGGTGCTGCGCAGTTCACCCTCGCCCCACAGCGGTGCGCTGGGGTGGATGTCGAAGCGCGCCAGGCGCTCGGCCAGTACATCGGTGTACGGCTCGGGGCCGAACACGCTGCGGCTGCCATCGAGCATCCACACTTCGCCATCCAGCGGCTGGTCCCAGTTGCCCTGCTCCACGCGCGCGGCCAGCACGCGGTTGAACAGCGCCGAGCGGGCCGCCGACAGCAGCAGTGAACGCTGGTCCTTGCGCATGCGGCGGCCACCGAACATCGCCAGCGCCGCCGGCACGTTGCCACCGTCGCGGCCAAAACGCTGCTCGCCGAACCAGTTCGGCAGGCCCCGCTCTGCGATCTGCTGCAGGCGCTCACTGATCGCGGCGGCATCACCCTGCACGTCGCGCAGCACCAGCTTGAAACGGTTGCCGGCCAGCGCACCACGCTGCAGCTTGCGGTTGTGCCAGGTGGATTCGATCACTTCGATTTCATCACTGGCCAGCGATGCCAGGTCAGGCGCCACGCGCTTGGGCAGGTGCACGCTGAAGCGCTGGGTGGTGACCGCGTGCCGATCCTTCATGCCGGCGTAGCTCACCGCCATTTCCGGCAGGCCAGCCCATGCGGCCAGCAGCTTGGCCACGTGCACGGTGTTGGCACCACGCTTGCGGATGTGCAGCAGCAGGTGCTCACCTTCGCCGGTGGCCTCGAAGGCCGGCAGTTCATCAACCTGGAAATCTTCCGGCGTGGTGCGGATGCGTGCGCTCAGCAGCGGCGCGCCGAACGCGAGCGGCAGCGGAATCATGCCGCCACCAGCAGCACCACCGCCTGCGCGGCGATGCCTTCGCCACGGCCGGTGAAGCCCAGCTTCTCCGAGGTGGTGGCCTTGACGCTGACCGCGTCCAGCGGCAGCTGCAGCAGCTCGCTGATGCGTTCGCGCATGGCCAGCGCGTGAGGGCCGACCTTCGGCCGCTCGCAGATCACGGTGATGTCGGTGTTGCCGACGCGCCAGCCGCGCTCGCGCAGCAGGCTGTCGCAGTGGCGCACGAAATCGCTGCTGTCGGCACCCTTCCAGCGGTCGTCGCTGGGCGGGAAATGCTGGCCGATGTCCCCCAGCGCGATCGCACCCAGCATGGCATCGCACAGCGCATGCAGGATCACGTCGCCATCGCTGTGTGCGAGCACTCCGCAGCTGTGCGGCACGTTCACTCCGCCGAGCATGATGTGGTCGCCTTCACCGAAGGCATGGACGTCGTAGCCCTGGCCAATGCGGACGGGCGGGAACGGTGCGGTGCTCATGGATACAGCCCTTGCAGCAGGGCCGCGCGGGCGATCAGCCGGCGCGGCGGGAAAGTACGAATTCAAACCGGTCCAGATCGGCCGGGGTGGTGACCTTGAAGTTGTCCTCGCTGCCTTCGACCAACAGCGGGCGCTGGCCCTGGCGTTCCATGGCCATGGCCTCGTCGGTGACTTCCACACCGGCGGCAGCGGCTTCGGACAGCGCGCGACTGAGCTGGTGGCGGCGGAACAGCTGCGGCGTCAATGCGCGCCACAGACGCTCGCGCGGCTCGGTACCATCGATGCCACCATCGTCGCCAGCGCGCTTGAGGGTGTCACGCACCGGTGCCGCGAGAATCGCGCCGACCGGGTCGGCACGACCGACTTCGAGCAGGCGGCCGAGATCGGCCGGCGACAGGTTCGGGCGCGCCGCGTCGTGGACCAGCACGAATTCATCGGCGCGCACCGTCTCCGGCAGCGCCTGCAATCCGGCCAGCACAGAGGCCGCACGGGTAGCGCCACCGATACAGGTCAGCACCGGCTTGCCGGCCCATTCGCTCCAGCCCGGCCAGTCGGCATCGTCCGGACCGATCACCACCATCGCTCCGGCCACCGCCGGATGCGCCAGCAGTGCATCCAGGGTGTGGGCGAGCAGGATCTGCCCACCCGCCTGCAGGTACTGCTTGGGCAAGGGCGCACCGAAACGGGCGCCACGACCGGCGGCCGGAACCACCACCCAGATCGCCGCGCTCATGGCACGTCCGCCGGATGATCGCCCGCCTGCGCGCTGACACCCGTCGCGGGCTGTACCGGATGGACCGGTGCATCCTCGACCACGCGGTAGAACTTCTCGCCAGGCTTGATCATGCCCAGTTCGCTGCGCGCGCGCTCTTCGATGGCGGACTGGCCTTCCTTGAGGTCCTTCACTTCGGCAGCCAGCGCGTCATTGCGCTGCTGCAGGCCCTCATTGTCACGCTCCTGGTTGGTGACCTGGGCTTCGAGCATCATGACTTCACCCGAATTGCCCGGACCAAACCAGAAGCGATACTGCAGCCAGCCCAGCAACAGGGCCAGCAACAGCAGCATCCAGCGCCAGTCGCGCATCGGATCAGCGCTTCAGCGAAACGAACGCGTCACGACCGGCGTAACGCGCGCCGGCGCCGAGAGCTTCCTCGATGCGCAGCAGCTGGTTGTACTTGGCCACGCGATCGCTGCGGCACAGCGAGCCGGTCTTGATCTGGGTGGCGGTGGTGGCCACCGAGATATCGGCAATGGTGGTGTCTTCGGTTTCGCCCGAGCGGTGAGAGACGACGGCGGCATAGCCGGCGCGGTCGGCCATCGCGATCGCTTCCAGGGTCTCGCTGAGCGTACCGATCTGGTTGACCTTGATCAGGATCGCGTTGGCGGTGCCCGAGTCGATGCCTTCCTGGAAGATCTTCGGGTTGGTCACGAACAGGTCGTCACCCACCAGCTGCACCTTCTTGCCGATGCGATCGGTCAGCAGCTTCCAGCCGGCCCAGTCGTTCTCGGCCAGGCCGTCTTCGATGGTGATGATCGGGTACTGCGCGGCCCAGTCGGCGAGGAAGTCGACGAACTGCTCGGAGGTCAGGCGCTTGTTCTCGCCGACCAGGTTGTACTTGCCGTTCTCGAAGAATTCGCTGGAGGCCACGTCCAGGCCCAGCAGCACATCTTCACCGGCGGTGTAGCCGGCCTTGCCGATCGCTTCGAGGATGGTGTCCAGCGCCTCGACGTTGCTGCGGAAGTCCGGCGCGAAGCCGCCTTCGTCGCCAACCGCCGTGCTCAGGCCGTGGCCCTTCAGCACCGACTTCAGTGAATGGAAGATTTCGGTGCCGGCGCGCAGGGCTTCGGAGAACGAGGTGAAGCCGACCGGCAGCACCATGAATTCCTGGAAGTCGACGTTGTTGTCGGCATGTGCGCCGCCGTTGATGATGTTCATCATCGGCACCGGCAGCGACGGGGTCACGCCAGTCCTGGCGGCCAGGTACTGCCACAGCGCCTGCTTGCTCGATGCAGCGGCGGCATGCGCGGCGGCCATCGAAACACCCAGCAGCGCGTTGGCGCCGAGGCGGCCCTTGTTCTCGGTGCCGTCGAGGTCGATCAGGCGACGGTCGAGGCCTTCCTGGTCGGAGGCTTCAAAGCCCTTCAGCGCGTTGGCGATGGTGGTGTTGACGTTGTCGACCGCCTTGCGCACGCCCTTGCCCAGGTAACGGGTCTTGTCGCCGTCGCGCAGCTCCACCGCTTCCTTGGTGCCGGTGGAGGCACCGGAGGGAACTGCGGCGCGACCGAACGAACCGTCCTCCAGGGTGACTTCGGCTTCCAGCGTGGGGTTGCCACGGCTGTCGAGGATTTCACGGGCATGGATGCTGCGGATCGTACTCATGGTCGGGCCGGTTACCTGTATGGAGAGGGGGCGACAAAAACGAATGCCGCGTGATTATCCCCGGCTACCCGCCGCTTGCCAAATGGCCTGATCGGCATCAGCCCCAGCTGGACCCGATCACGATCAGCACCAGCGACACCAGCATCACCAGCAGGGCACCGGCAATCGCCGCCCAGATGGGTCCTCGCTGCCGCCGCCAGGCCAGCACCATCGCCACCAGACTGCCCAGAAAGGACAGGACCAGCGTGACCAGCGCGCCCAGCACCCACCACTGCATGGCCTGCACGCCGTTGTCGCCGTCCCCCGGGGGACGGAAGCTGGCTGCAAAGGCCACTACGGCGGTCAACAGGCTGCTCCAGGCGAGCACCGACAATCCCAGGGCGACCAGGCCCCAGGGCCAGCCTCGTGGCGGTGTCGTCGTATTCATCAGAACAGGTCGTGCAGCAGCACGCCAAGCCACAGCGAGAGCAGGACCATGGCAAGCGCGGCGGCCGCCCTGCCCCGGTTCAGTCGCCAACCCAGCACCGACGTAACGATGCCGGCGGAAACAGTGAACAGTTCGGCCACGGCGAGGGTGATGACATAGGGCTTCAGGTTGAGGCCCGCGCCGTCACCGGGCGGGCGCATCGCCGCTCCCACCAGCATGAAGATGAAGAACGCACCCGACAGCGACAGCAATGCCAGGCCAAGTGCGATCAGGCCCCACGGCCACTGCTTCCAGTGCCAGCGACGACGCTGGGTTGCCAACGCCGTCCACGGGTCACGACTCACGCGAAGCGCGAGAAGCCGTGCTTCTTGGTCACTGCATCCAGCTCCATCAGGGTCTCGAGCAGCGCTTCCATCTGGTCCAGCGGCCATGCATTGGGGCCATCGGACAGCGCCTTGGACGGGTCCGGATGGGTTTCGGCAAACAGGCCGGAGATGCCCACGGCAACCGCGGCACGCGCCAGTACCGGCACATGCTCGCGCTGGCCACCGGAACTGGTGCCCTGCCCGCCCGGCAACTGCACCGAATGGGTAGCGTCGAACACCACCGGGCAACCGGTATCGCGCATCACCGCCAGCGAGCGCATGTCGCTGACCAGGTTGTTGTAGCCGAAGCTGGCACCGCGCTCGCAGACCATGATCTGCTCGTTGCCGGTGGCCTTGGCCTTTTCCACGACCGGCTTCATGTCCCACGGCGCCAGGAACTGGCCCTTCTTGATGTTGACCGGCTTGCCGGCCGAGCACACCTTGCGGATGAAGTCGGTCTGGCGGACCAGGAACGCCGGGGTCTGCAGCACGTCCACCACCGAGGCCACTTCATCCATCGGGGTGTATTCGTGGACGTCGGTCAGCACCGGCACGCCGATCTGCTTCTTGACCTCGGCCAGGACCTTCAGGCCCTCTTCCATGCCCGGGCCGCGGAACGCGGTGCCCGAGGTGCGGTTGGCCTTGTCGAAGCTGGACTTGAAGATGAAGTTGACACCGAGCCTGCCGGTCACTTCCTTCAGCTTGCCGGCGGTATCCAGCTGCAGCTGCATCGACTCGATCACGCAGGGGCCGGCGATCAGGAACAGGGGCTGGTCCAGCCCGACCTCGAATCCACACAGTTTCATGGCGTTTCCTTGTTGTCCGCTACACCGGCAGTGCCGGTGCGCTGGGGTTGAAGCGAGCAAGATGGGGGCCGGCAGCCCCCATGACAAGTCAGGCGCGCACTTCCTGCAGCAGCTTGCCACCGGCCTTGCGCTCGCGCGCGGCACGGATGAAGCCAATGAACAGCGGGTGGCCGTCACGCGGGGTGGACAGGAATTCCGGATGTGCCTGGCAGGCCAGGAACCACGGGTGCGCATCGCGCGGCAGCTCGACCACTTCCACCAGGGTGTCGTCCATCGACTTGCCGGCGATCACCAGGCCCGCATCTTCCAGCTGGGTACGGTAGCGGTTGTTGAACTCGTAGCGATGGCGGTGACGCTCGGCCACCACGTCCTTGCCATACAGCTCACGAGCCAGCGTGCCCGGCTTCAGGCGCTGTTCCTGCAGGCCCAGGCGCATGGTGCCGCCCAGGTCACTCTTGTCGTCACGCTTCTCGACGTCGCCGGTGGCAGTGCGCCATTCGGTGATCAGGCCGATCACCGGGTTCGGCGACTGGCGGTCGTTCTCGGTGCTGTTGGCACCCTCCAGGCCGACCACGTTGCGCGCGTAATCGACCACCGCGGCCTGCATGCCATAGCAGATGCCGAAGTACGGCACCTGCTGCTCGCGGGCGAACTTCGAGGTCAGCACCTTGCCTTCGAAACCACGGTCGCCGAAACCACCCGGCACCAGGATGCCATCGACATCGGCCAGCGCGGCCATATCGGTGCCTTCCAGATCCTGCGCTTCCAGCCACTTCAGGTTGACCTTGGTGCGCTGGCGCAGGCCGCCGTGCTTGAGTGCCTCGCCGACCGACTTGTAGGCGTCCTGGTGGTCGACGTACTTGCCGACCACGGCGATGGTCACTTCGTCCAGCGGGTGCAGGGTCGCGTCGACCGCGTCTTCCCACATCGACAGGTCGACCGGACCGACCTTGTCGGCCAGCTTCAGCTGGTTGACGACGATCTCGTCCAGGCCCTGGGCATGCAGGCCCGACGGAATGCGGTACAGCACGTCCACGTCCGGCACGCTGATCACCGCGCGTTCGGAAACGTTGGTGAACTGGGCGATCTTGCGGCGCTCCGAATCCGGCACGGCCTGTTCGGAGCGGCACAGCAGCACGTCCGGCTGGATGCCGATCGAGCGCAGCTCCTTCACCGAGTGCTGGGTCGGCTTGGTCTTCAGCTCGCCGGCGGCGCCGATGTACGGCACCAGGGTGAGGTGCATGAAGAGTGCCTTCTCCGGGCCACGCTCGGTGCGCACCTGGCGGATCGCTTCCAGGAACGGCAGCGATTCAATGTCGCCGACAGTGCCGCCGATCTCGACCAGGGCCACGTCGTAGCCTTCGGTAGCTTCATCGATGCAGCGACGGATCTCGTCGGTGATGTGCGGGATGACCTGCACGGTTGCGCCCAGGTAGTCGCCGCGGCGCTCCTTGCGGATCACGTTCTCGTAGATGCGACCGGTGGTGACCGAGTTCTTGCGGCTCAGGCGGGTGCGCACGAAACGCTCGTAGTGGCCCAGATCGAGGTCGGTTTCGGCGCCGTCGTCGGTGACATAGACCTCACCGTGCTGGAACGGGCTCATGGTGCCCGGGTCGACGTTGATGTACGGGTCGAGCTTCATCATCGTGACCTTGAGGCCACGGGCTTCGAGAATGGCGGCCAGCGACGCGGCGGCAATGCCTTTGCCGAGCGAGGACACCACGCCGCCGGTTACGAAAATCAAGGGAGTCATGGCTGCAAGCATCCTGTCTGGAAATGGAAAACGGCAGCACCACGCGCACCCGGAGGGCGGGCATGGTGCTCAGAGGGGGTTTTCCGGTTCGCTGGGACAGCGAGGGAGGTGCCGTTCCATGCGGCGGCAGGCGCCGGACGGGGACCACCGTGCGAGGTCGGGGTGGCCGTGCCGGTCAAATCGACCGTCACCTGCGACCCGCCATGCTGGAAGCCACGCTTGGCCGCTCCAGCCCATTCGCAAATGGTGGACACGCACTTACTCCCGGAAAGCCATAGTTTACAGATTGATGGCCGCCAACCCAAGGGGCTTGTGCGTCCCATCCAACAAAAAACGCCCCGCTGGGCGGGGCGTTCCGGAGCGCAACCCTTGTCGCAAGGGCGCCTGGCAGGTTGTGGGATCAGCGCTTCTTGCGCGCTTCTTCCTCTTCTTCCTGCTGCGGGACCGGCTGACCCTTGGCCTTCATTTCGGCATTGGCCTGGGCGCGGCGCTTGGCCTTGGCGTCCGCCTCGGACTGCGCCTTGTCGGCCTGGTCGCCCTGCTGCGGGGCCGGCTGGCCGGCGTTCTGCGCCAGCACCAGCGGCACTGCAACGGCAGCGGCGGCCAGGATCGCAATGGTCAGCAACTTCTTCATGGAGTCCTCCTCGCGGTATGGCTTGGACATATCGGTCCAACTAGGGGCGCCGGCGTTCAGATTCCAGCGGGTGCCATTTTACCCCCTTGCGCGCTCCAAGGCTGAACCGCAGGCGTGCAAAATCACGGGCCAGACCGCACACTTGCGCGTCGCTCCAAGCTTTCGAAGACAGATGAACGCCCGCTATAACGCCGCCGATATTGAAGTCCTGTCCGGCCTTGACCCGGTCAAGCGCCGCCCCGGCATGTATACCGACACCGCGCGCCCGAACCACCTGGCGCAGGAAGTGATCGACAACTCGGTGGACGAAGCCCTCGCCGGCCACGCCCGTTCGATCGAGATCACCCTGTTCAAGGACGGCAGCGTAGAGGTCAGCGATGACGGCCGCGGCATGCCGGTGGACATCCATCCGGAAGAGAAGATCCCGGGCGTCGAGCTGATCCTCACCCGCCTGCATGCCGGCGGCAAGTTCAACAACAACAACTACACCTTCTCCGGCGGCCTGCATGGCGTCGGCGTCAGCGTGGTCAATGCGCTGTCGACCCTGGTGGAAATCCACATCAAGCGCGAAGGTGCCGAACACCGCATCACCTTCCGCAACGGCGACCGCGCCTCGCCGCTGGAAGTGGTCGGCACCGTCGGCAAGAAGAACACCGGTACCCGCCTGCGCTTCTGGCCGGATCCGAAGTACTTCGATACGCCCAAGTTCGCCGTGCGTGCGCTCAAGCACCTGCTGCGCGCCAAGGCCGTGCTGTGCCCGGGCCTGACCGTGAAGCTGACCGACGAAGCCACCGGCGAAGTCGATACCTGGTACTACGAGGACGGCCTGCGCGATTATCTGAAGATGGAGCTGGGCGACCGCGAATCGCTGCCGGCCGATCTGTTCGTCGGCAATCTGAAGAAGGACACGGAGATCGTTGATTGGGCCGTGGCCTGGCTGCCGGAAGGCGAGCTGGTGCAGGAAAGCTACGTCAACCTGATCCCGACCGCGCAGCACGGCACCCATGCCAATGGCCTGCGCACTGGCCTGACCGAAGCGCTGCGCGAGTTCTGCGATTTCCGCAACCTGCTGCCACGCGGCGTCAAGCTGGCCCCGGAAGACGTCTGGGACCGTGTGTCGTTCGTGCTGTCGCTGAAGATGACCGACCCGCAGTTCAGCGGCCAGACCAAGGAACGCCTGTCCTCGCGCCAGGCCGCCGGCTTCGTCGAAGGCGCCGCGCATGATGCGTTCAGCCTGCTGTTGAACCAGAACGTGGAACTGGGCGAGAAGATCGCGCAGATCGCCATCGAGCGCGCCAGTGCGCGCCTGAAGACCGAAAAGCTGGTCGTCCGCAAAAAGGTCACCCAAGGCCCAGCCCTGCCCGGCAAACTGGCCGACTGCATCAGCCAGGACCTGTCGCGCACCGAACTGTTCCTGGTCGAAGGTGATTCGGCAGGCGGCAGCGCCAAGCAGGCCCGCGACAAGGATTTCCAGGCGATCATGCCGCTGCGCGGCAAGATCCTGAACACCTGGGAAGTCTCGTCCAACAGCGTGCTGGCCTCGGAAGAAGTACACAACCTGGCCATCGCCATCGGCTGCGATCCGGGCAAGGATGACATCAGCGGCCTGCGCTACGGCAAGGTGGTGATCCTGGCCGACGCCGACTCCGACGGCCTGCACATCGCGACCCTGCTGACCGCACTGTTCCTGAAGCATTTCCCGGCGCTGGTCGATGCCGGCCACGTGTTCGTGGCAATGCCGCCGCTGTTCCGCATCGACGTGGGCAAGCAGGTGTTCTACGCCCTGGACGAGGAAGAAAAGCGCTCGATGCTGGACAAGATCGAACGCGAGAAGATCAAGGGCGCGGTCAACGTGACCCGCTTCAAGGGCCTGGGTGAAATGAATCCGCCGCAGCTGCGTGAGTCCACCATCCATCCGGATACCCGCCGGCTGGTGCAGCTGACCGTGGACGATCGCGAGCAGACCAGTTCGCTGATGGACATGCTGCTGGCCAAGAAGCGTGCGTCCGACCGCAAGGGTTGGCTGGAAAGCAAGGGCGACCTCGCTTCGCTGGAAGCCTGATCGCTGAGCGGGGTCAGAGCCGTTTCCCACCGGTGAACGGCTCTGACCCCCGTTAACCGGTGGTGCCAGCCAGCGGCCGGCACTACCGGTTCATGCGCCACGGGGCCATTACACCCCCATCGGCAAACCCTGCGGGTCCATAATGCGCGCTCATCTGCGTGGACGACTGAATTGCCCGCCAACTCGCTGCTGTTCCCCGGCCTGCCGCTGCACAGCGCGCGCCTGATCCTGAGCCCGATCCGCCGTGATGACGCGGCTGCGCTGTTCACGCTGCAATCCGACCCGGCGGTGATGCGCTGGTGGAACCATCCGGCCTGGAAACGACCTGCCGAAGCCCGCGAGCAGATCGACGACGACCTCGCGGCACACGCCACCGGCACCCAGCTCAAGCTGGCCGTACGCGAATCGCTGGAGGGGCCACTGCTGGGCATCTGCGTGGTATTTGCCGTCGACCGTGACGCTGCCCGCGCCGAGATCGGCTACCTGCTGGCGCCTGGCCTGCAGGGCCAGGGTTACATGCACGAAGCGTTGCAGCAGGTGCTGGCCTACCTGTTCCACACCCTGCGCCTGCATCGCGTGGAAGCCGAAATCGATCCGCGCAACGCGGCCTCCGCGCACGTGCTTGAACGCCTCGGCTTCCACCGTGAGGGCCTGCTGCGCCAGCGCTGGCGCATCCAGGGTGAACTGGCCGATTCGGCGGTGTACGGGCTGCTGGCCGACGACGAAGCGGCCGCCGCCCTGCCCGCTTGACCCAATCTGGCCGCAACAGGCGACAACGCCTGGCCATGGCTTTGGACACATACGGCGCGGCACCGTAGCGGCCTAGCATCGGAACCCCTTCCGCTGCCGATCCGGTGCCATGAAGTCCCTGCTGCACACTGCCGCGCTCTGCGTCGGCCTGCTCATTGCTCCCGCCAGCGTGCTGGCCGCGCCCGCCGCCGAAACCAAGTCCGATGCCAAGGACGACAAGACCGAGGTACCTGCGCTGCCGGCCGATGCGTCCGCTCGCCAGAGCATCCGCCTGGCCGGTCGCGCCCTCGACTACACCGCCACCGTTGGCACCCTGCCGGTGCGCGATGAGAAGGGCAAGGTGATCGCCGACGTGGTGTTCACCGCCTACACGATGCCGGGCAAGGACCGGCCGGTGACCTTCGCGCTCAATGGCGGCCCCGGCGCTTCGTCGGTCTACCTCAACATGGGCGCGATCGGTCCCAAGGTGGTGACCTTCGGTTCGGAAGGCGACAGCGCCTCGGCGCCGGCCACCCTGCACGACAACCCGGGCACCTGGCTGGACTTCACCGACCTGGTATTCATCGATCCGGTCGGCACCGGCTTCAGCCGCGCACGCATCGGCGATGACGAGGCCAAGAAGCAGTTGTACAACCCCAACGCCGACATCGAGTACCTGTCGCGCTCGATCTACGACTGGCTGCTGCGCAACCAGCGCATGGCCTCGCGCAAGTACCTGACCGGCGAAAGCTACGGTGGCTACCGCGGCCCGCGCATCACCCACTACCTGCAGACCCGGCTGGGCGTGGCGATGAACGGCCTGGTGCTGGTGTCGCCGTACCTGAGCCCGACCCTGGAAGACAACGCCGATGTCTCGCCGATGGCGTGGATGCAGACACTGCCGTCGATCGCCGCCGCGCACCTCGAGCGCCAGGGCAAGCTGACCGACGCGGCGATGCGTGACGTGGTCGAGTACACCCGCGGCGACTACGCCACCGCGCTGATGAGGGGCCGCAGCGATCCGCAGGCCACCGAGGCGATGCTGCGCCGGGTGACCGAGCTGACCGGCCTGGATCCGCAGTTCGTGCGTCGTGCCGGTGGCCGTCTGGAAACCCAGGCGTACCTGCGCGAGGTGTTCCGCGACAAGGGCACGCTGGGCAGCCGCTACGATTCCAACGTGACCGCGTTCGATCCGTTCCCGAACGATCCGGAGCAGCGTGCCAACGATCCGCTGCTGGACAGCATCATCGCGCCGACCACCACGGCGATGGTCGACTTCGTCACGCGCGTGGTCGGCTGGAAGGTGGATTCCCGCTACCAGGCGCTGAACTACGAGGTGAACCGGTTGTGGGACCGCAACGGTGATCTGCGCCAGGGCGCGGTGACCCAGCTGCGCCAGGCGGTGGCGATCGATCCGCACCTTCAGGTCTTGATCGTGCATGGCTGGAACGACCTGTCGTGCCCGTTCATGGGGTCGATCCTGACGGTGGACCAGATGCCGGCGATGGGCAGCAATCCGGACCGGGTACAGGTACGCAGCTATCCGGGCGGGCACATGTTCTACAGCCGGGCGGACAGCCAGGCGGCATTCCGGAAGGATGTGCAGGCGTTGTTCCAGCGTAACTGAGGGGTTCGGCCGGGCCTGCGGCCCGGCACCCGCTGACAGCAACGGCAACGGCAACTGCAACTGCAACCGCAACGTCAAAGGCCGGGTTCCCGTGGGCTGGCGAGGCGGGATGGGGTTGCAGGACACGCCGTAAACCCATCCATGGGGGCTCGATGGCGCCATCCATGGCGCCAACGGTCCTGCAACCCCACCCCACCCCGCCGCTGACAGATTCCTGCGGCTGTTGGTGGGTGCCGACCGTTGGTCGGCACGCTGGATACGGAAAATTCTTCGCCCATGAAAAAAGCCCGCCGGTATCCGGCGGGCTTTTTCGATTGTTGGGGTCAGATCCTTTTCCCCGCAGGCAAAGGGCTCTGACCCTAAGCTAAGGCCGCGGGCCTCAGGTCCAGCCGAACAGCTCGAACAGCTTCAGGATCAGGTACGCACAACCACCTGCTGCCGGAATGGTCAGGATCCAGGCCCAGACGATGCGTTCGATCACGCCGAACTTCAGCGAACGCGGGTTCTTGGCGAAGCCGACGCCCATGATCGCGGTGGAGATGCTGTGCGTGGTCGAGACCGGCATGCCGAAGTGGGCCGCCAGGGTCAGGATGGTGGCCGAGCTGGTCTCTGCGGCGAAGCCATGGATGGGGTGCAGCTTGACCATCTTGTGACCCAGGGTCTTGATGATCTTCCAGCCGCCCGAAGCGGTACCGGCAGCCATCACCACCGCGCAGGTCAGCACGATCCACATGGCGATGCCATCGCCGGCATGCGCGTCCGGATGCATGAAGGCCAGCCACGACGGCAGGTCATTCAGTGCACCGGTTGCTTCGGCACCGATCAGGGTCATCGCAATGATGCCCATGGTCTTCTGCGCGTCGTTATGACCGTGTGCGAAGCCCATGTAGGCCGCCGAGGCGATCTGTGCCTTGCCGAAGAAGGCGTTGACGATGCGCGGACGGGCCAGGCGGCCGATGGCACCACCGATCTTGGCCAGGCCGGCGATCAAGCCCCACAGCAGCACCATCACCACGATGCCCAGCAGGAAGCCGGCGATCGGCGAGGTGATCATCGGCACGAACACCTTCCACAGCAGGCCCTTGTTCTGCGCCCAGCTGCCCAGGCGCTCGGACCAGATCAGCGCGTCCCAGTTGTTGTGGGCCGCAGCCAGGCCGGCGCCGCAGAGGCCACCGATCAGGGCGTGCGAAGACGAAGACGGCAGGCCCTTCCACCAGGTGATCAGGTTCCAGATGATGCCGCCCAGCAGCGCGCACAGGATCACCTGCGGGGTCACGTCGACCACGTTGGTGTTGAGCAGGCCCGACGCGATGGTCAGTGCGACCGCGGTGCCGGTCAGGGCACCGATGAGGTTCATGAAGGCGGCAAGCATCACCGCCCAACCGGGCGACAGTACTTTGGTTGCCACCACGGTAGCGATGGAGTTGGCGGTATCGTGGAAGCCGTTGATGAACTCGAAGACGAGCGCGGCCAGGATCACCACCAGGACTAGGGTGAGCATCGGTACCGGCCCGTCAGCTGTTCTTCAACACGATCTGGTACGCCACCACACCGGCCTCGCGGCAGCGGTCGATGGCCTTTTCCAGGATCTCGAAGAATTCCTTCAGCAGGAACATCTGTAGGTTGTCCAGGCGACCGGAGTAGATGTCGCGGTACAGCTCAAGCATCAGACGGTCGGCCTCGTTTTCCAGCGAGCGCAGGCGCTCGTTGAGCGCGGTCATCCGGTCCAGGTTCATGTGGCGCAGGTCGGCCACCATCTCCACCACCACGCCAGCGGCCTGCTCGAGCATCGCCGCGCGCGGCGCGAAGTCGATGTGTTCCAGGTGGGTGGTGGCCAGCGAATAGCGATCGGCGAACTTCTCGATCTGCTTGGGAATCTTGTACAGGGCCGAGCCCAGCGCTTCGATGTCTTCGCGCTCGATCGGGGTCATGAAGCTGTCCACCAGCGCCTGGCTGATCTTGTCCGAGGCCGCGCGTTCGCGCAGGCGGGCCAGCTTGAAGGCATCCAGGGCGGGCTGGCGATCGGCGTCGCGCAGCATCGAATGCAGTGCCTTGGCGGCATCGGAAGCCGCGACGGCAGCCTCATCGAGCAGGGTGTAGAACTGTTTGCCGGAACCGAAAATGGTCTGCAGAGAGAACATTGAGAAACCTGTCAGCCGTCGCGGGAAGGACGGCACCAGACGGAATTATGACGGCTAGATGACCATCTCGGGTATCCCCGCCTCCTTTCGGGGGCTGGGGACCCTCAACCTGAACAGGCAGTTGCCACCCTGCCACGGCCCTTTGCTAAGATGCCAGCGCGCCCTCGGGCGCACCTTATGGACGACGACCCTTATCCCCCTGCGCCGCGCCGGACCCTGTTCCTGAGCGCCTGCCGCCATCGCAAGCACCCGCCCTCCCTGCCACCAACCGGGGACGATGCCCGTGTTTGAAATGATCCTGATTGTCTTCGCGCTGGTTCTGTTGAACGGCTTCTTCGCCATGTCCGAGATGTCGGTCATGACCTCGCGCAAGAGCCGCCTGAAGCAGATGGCCGGCACCTCCAAGCGCGCTGCCAAGGCACTGGAGCTGTCGGAGAAGCCGGAGAGCTTCCTGTCCACCGTGCAGATCGGTATCACCGTGATCGGCGTGCTGACCGGCTACCTCGGCGGTGAAGCGCTGGGTGAAGCCTTCGCCGGCTGGATCCAGGGCCTGATGCCCGGCTTTGCCTACGCCGGCAACGTCGGTACCGCGCTGGCGGTCAGCCTGATCACTTTCATTACGCTGATCTTCGGCGAACTGGTGCCCAAGCGCTTGGCGCTGACCCGTTCGGAGGCCATTGCCAGCCTGGTGGCGATGCCGATGAGCTGGCTGGCCAAGCTGGCCCTGCCCTTCGTCTGGCTGCTGTCCAAGACCACCCAGCTGGTGCTGCGCCTCTTCGGCCTGGGCAAGGATGAAGTCGCCTCGGTGACCGAAGAAGAGATCCGCATGCTGGTGGCCGAAAGCCACGAGGCCGGCGTGATCGACGCCCACGAACGCGACATGATGAACCGCGTCATGCGCCTGGGCGATCGTACCGCCGACAGCCTGATGACCCCGCGCAACCGGATTGCCTGGCTGGACACGCAGGGCGGTCTGGACAAGAACCTGGAGATCATGGCCGAGCATGAGTTCTCGCGGTACCCGGTGTACCGCGACAACGACATGGACGTGGTCGGCGTGCTTGAACTGAAGTCGTTGGCCACACGTATGGCGCGCGGTGACAACGCGCTGTTCCAGACCCTGCGCGAGCCGCTGTACGTGTCTGAATCCACCCACGCGATGAAGCTGCTGGAGATCTTCCGCGAGGAACAGCAGTCGATGGCGCTGGTGGTGGACGAGTACGGCGAGATCCAGGGCCTGGTGACCATCAGCGATCTGATGGGCGCGGTGGTTGGCCGTCTGCAGGCCACCGAAAATGCCGACGAAGATGCGCTGGTGGTGACCCGCGAGGACGGCTCGCTGCTGGTGGACGGCTCGCTGCCGATCGAGGACCTGCGCGAGCTGATCGGCAGCAACGACCTGCCCGATGCCGAGGATGGCGACTACTACACGCTGGCCGGCATGTGCATCCACTACTTCGGCCGCATCCCGCACGCGGGCGAGTACTTTGACTGGGCCGGCTGGCGCTTCGAGGTGGTCGACCTGGACGGTGCCCGCGTGGACAAGCTGCTGCTGCGCACGCTGTCGGACGAGCAGGCCGATGAGCTCACCGCCTGAGGCCGGCCAGGGTCCGGGCGTTGAGCGCCCGGCCTACCGCAACGAGGGCATCCGCACCCTGCTGGAGATGTTCGCCTCCGGCGACCCGGCCGAGCACATGCCGCTCGGCCAGATCCTTTGCAACCTGCAGCAGAGCGCCTTCGGCGTGTTCCTGTTCGTGGCGATCCTGCCATCGTTCATCCCGATTCCGGGCATGGGAGGCGCGGTCAGCGGCCCACTGGTAATTCTGATCGGGGTGCAGATGCTGTGCTGCCTGCGCCGGCCCTGGCTCCCGGGCTTCATTGCCCGCCGCGGCCCCAGACGCAGCACCATGCACCGCTTCCTCGACCGCATCGATCGCCCGCTGCGGCGGCTGGACCGGATGTTGAAGCCACGGCTGCCGCAACTTCTCACGCCACTGCCGGCGCATGCCTTCACCGGCCTGCTGCTGGTGCTGCTCGGCCTGCTGCTGTCGCTGCCGATCCCGTTCACCAACTTCCTGTTCGGTTTCCAGCTGCTGCTGTTCTCGCTGGCACTGCTGGAACGCGATGGCGCGCTTATGCTGTTCAACTGGATCGCAGCGCTGGCAGCGATCGCGTTCTTCGGTTTCAGTTCCGGGCAGCTGGTGGGCTATACGGTGGAGTTGTTCCAGCGCTGGTTCTGAGCCGGAACCCGGTACAGCCGGCCGCTGGCCGGCCGCCACGTTTCCAGGATTGCCGGCCCGCGGCCGGCACTACCAATACCGGACATCGGCCATCACCGAAGGTCAATGAACCCGTTGTCGGCCAACTGCCCGGGCTCATCCTGCACTGCTGACAACACGAACGTCAGCGCCTTGCCCAGCAACGTGCCCGGGCCATCCCAGTACTCGGCCGAATCGGCGCGCACATGGATCAGGCGCAGGTTGGGATCATCCTTGCCACCGGGGAAGAACAGTTTCATCGCCGGCGACCACAATTCCTCGATCTTTGCGCGGTCATCGACGACGCGCGCACGCCCCGCGACCGACACGTAAGTATTCTTCGACGGCGAGGCATAGGCCACGTTGACGTGCGGATCGAGCGCGATTTCAGCCACCTTCGGACTGTCGGCAGTGATGACGAACCACAGGTCGCCGTCGAAGGCGACCTGCTGGGTGGCCAGCGGCCGGCTGTAGAGGCGGCCATCGACACCGGTGGTGGTGAACATCGCCACCTCCACGTCCCTGATCAGTTCAGCCAGCTGGGCAATGTGTTCAGTGCGGGCGTTGGACATGTGGGGGCTCCATGAGTGGGAGCCCCATCAGACCGTGCATCGCTGCAACAGCTCGTGACGCAATTGTTCAGCCCGCGTGGCGGGCGTGCCAGGCCTGCATCGCCAGTTCGAACGAGCGCAGGCGCGCGCGGTGGTCGTACAGGTTCGCGGTGAGCATCAGCTCGTCTGGCTTGTGCCGCTCAACGAAAGCGGCGATGCCCTCGGCCACCTGCTGCGGATCGCCGAGGACGGTGCAGGCCAGTGCCCGCTCCACGCCCAGCTTCTCATGCGGCTCCCAGAACGACTCGATGTCGTCGATGGGTGCCGGAATCTTGCCCGGGCGGCCGCGACGCAGGTTCACGAAACTCTGCTGCTGGCTGGTGAACAATCGACGCGACTCGGCTTCGCTGTCGCTGGCGACAACGTTCAAGGCCAGCATGGCGTGCGGTTGCTTCAACGTCGCCGAAGGGCGGAACTCACGGCGGTACACGGCCAGCGCTTCGTCCATCACGTCCGGTGCGAAGTGCGAGGCGAACGCGTACGGCAGGCCCATCGAGGCGGCCATGCGCGCACCGAACAGGCTGGAACCGAGGATCCAGGTCGGCACCCGCAGGCCACCACCCGGAACGGCCTGCACCGCTTGCCCGGGCTGCACCGGCTCGAAGTAGTGCAGCAGCTCGCGCACGTCCTGGGGGAACTGGTCGGCGCTGTCGAAGTAGCGGCGCAGTGCACGCGCGGTCGGCTGATCGGTGCCCGGCGCACGGCCCAGGCCGAGATCGATGCGGTCCGGATACAGCGAGGCGAGCGTGCCGAACTGCTCGGCCACCTGCAGCGGCGCATGGTTGGGCAGCATGATGCCCCCTGCACCGACGCGGATGCGCTTGGTGCCGCCGGCGACATGGCCGATCAACACCGCAGTGGCGGCGCTGGCGATGCCGGGCATGTTGTGGTGTTCGGCAAGCCAGTAGCGGCGGTAGCCCAGCCCATCGGCATGCTGGGCCAGCTCCAGCATGTTGGCGAAGGCGGCGGTGGTGTCACTGCCCTCGCAGACCGGGGCCAGGTCGAGAATCGACAATGGAATCATCAGGCGGTTTTCCGTCACAGGATTCCCCTTGCATGGGGACGGCGAGGCGCGGCGGCCAGTGACGGTAGCGGGATGCTGATTCCCGTGGGGCGGGTTCAGGGCCGCCGGGCATGGCCCGGGGTGCCATGCGTGTTGGTTAGTGCCGGTCGCTGGCCGACAGACGGAGAGCCCTTGCAGCCGGCCAGCGGCCGGCTCGACCGGCGCCCTGTCAGAACGCGCTGGGGCGCGGCTCCGGCATCGGCTGGTCGACCATCGGCTTCAACTCGGCATCCAGCGCCACGCGCTCGTCGAACACGAAACAGCGTCCTTCGTAGCCCTCGCCCCCCACCTCCTCGAAGTAACCGAGGATGCCGCCGTCGAGCTGCAGCACGTTGTCCATGCCGTCGTTGACCATCCACAGCGCAGCCTTCTCGCAACGGATGCCACCGGTGCAGAAGCTGACCACGGTGCTGTCCTTCAGCGCCTCGCGGTGCGGCGCCAGCGCCTCGGGCAGGTCGGTGAACTTGTGGATGGGCAGCACCAGCGCATCCTTGAAGGTGCCGTACTCCACTTCCTGCAGGTTGCGCGTATCGAGCATCACCACCGGCTTGCCGGCGTCGTCATGCCCCTGCCGCAACCAGCGCTGCACGGTGGCCGGATCGATCGCCGGCGCGCGCGGGTAATCCAGCGGCTGGCCGTCGTCGCGACGGAAGCTGATGATCTCGTCCTTCACCTTGGCCTTCAGCCGCGCGAACGGCTGGTGCTCACTGAGGCTGGTCTTGACCCGCATATGTGCAAAGCGCGCATCGGCACGCAGCGCCACATAGAAACCCTCGATGGCCCCAGGCGCACCGGCCAGGAACAGGTTCAGCCCCTCGCCTGCCACCAGGATCGTGCCCCGCAGCCCAGCCGCCTCGGCACGCGCCAGCAGCTGGTCGCACAGGGCCTGGGGGGCGTCGATGACGGCGAAATGGTAGGCGGCGGTATTGGCGATCATCCCGCCATTTTAGCGCCTCCCGCCCCTCCGGACAGATTCAGGGGTCAGAGCCCTCTGCGCAGCAGAGGGATCCGACCCCAAGCCCGGCAGACACCCGGAATCTGTCAGGGGTGGGGCGATGTGGGCAGGCGGGGGCGCAGAGCGCCATGGGCCCGGGGCATGCGCCGGGCGGGTTGGGCAGGACGCCCAACCCCGGTCTTGCCGTGTGCGCAGGACAGCGCACACGAGCAAGGCGCTCTACGAGGCAGGCAGGAGCAGTTTTTGCCGTCCCCCGCCTGTCTACACCGCCCCGCCCTCCCACTTAAGCCCGGCTTTTGACGTTGCCGTTGCCGTTGCCGTTGCGGGTGCCGGGTGCAACCCGACCGGAAGTCCCCCTTACCCCCGCAACAGCACGAACGGCAGCAGCACCAGCGCCGCCGCACCGGCCATCGCCAGCAGCACCAGCACCACATATGCCGGTCGGCGCCGGAACAGGCTGCCGAAGGTCTCCGCCGTGCCCTCGCGCAACGCCTGCTCGCGCTCGGCACGGATGCGCGGCCCGCGTTCGGCCTGGTATTCGGCCATCAACGCCTTGGCGCGCGGATGATCGGCATCCTCGCGCAGCCACAGGCCGCCATTGGAGATGCCCCACGGGCTGGGTTCGGTGCGATACCAGGCGATGCCGTGCTGGTCGAGCAGCGTGCAGACATCGGCATATTCGTCGTTGCCGACATTGCGCAGATTGAGCAGGAGTTTTGCCATGCGCCCATGATACCCGGCGCCGATGCGCTACCCTTGCCGCCCTCGCCCTGCGCCCTTCCGGAGACGCCCGATGCGCCGCCTGCTGCTTCCCCTGCTGCTGTCCCTCGCCGCCGTTGGCTGTTCGAGCGAACCCGCCGGCCCGCCGCCGGGCGGCACCCTGACCACCTTCGAGCGCATCGATACCGTGCCTGGCACCGGCACCGAAGCCGTTGCCGGCAACAAGGTCACCGTGCACTACACCGGCTGGATCTACGACAACCGCACCGAAACCAAGCACGGCAAGACCTTCGACAGCTCGGTCAGCCGTGGCGAACCGTTCACCTTCGCGCTCGGCGCAGGCCAGGTCATCCGCGGCTGGGATGAAGGCGTGGCCGGCATGAAGGTCGGTGGCAAGCGCACCCTGATGATTCCGCCGGACTACGGCTACGGCGACCGTCGCGTCGGCCCGATCCCGGCTGGCTCGTCGCTGGTGTTCGATGTCGAGCTGCTCGATGTCAAACCGTAATACCGCAACGCCACACCGGGTCGCCGTCGTCGGCGGTGGTCCGGCCGGCCTGTTCGCCGCGGAGCGCCTGCGCGCGGCCGGGCTGGAGGTCGACCTGTACGAGGCCAAGGGTTCGCCCGGCCGCAAGTTCCTGATCGCCGGCAAGGGTGGGCTCAACCTCACCCACTCCGAGCCGCGCCCGTTGTTCGACAGCCGCTACCGCGAGCAGGTCGCCACGGTCGGCCGATGGCTGGATGGCTTCGACGCGCAGGCGCTGCGCGATTGGGCCGCCGGTTTCGGCGTGGAAACCTACGTCGGCAGCTCCGGCCGCGTGTTCCCGGTCGACCGCAAGGCGGCACCGCTGCTGCGCGGCTGGGTGCGCCGATTGAGGGAACAGGGCGTGCGCCTGCATGCCAACCATCGCTGGATCGGATGGAGTGACGACGGCGCCCTGCGCTTCACCACGGAAGAGGGTGAGATCGCGGTCCACGCCGATGCCACCGTGCTGGCAGTAGGTGGTGGCAGCTGGCCGCAGCTCGGCAGTGACGGCGCCTGGGTCACACCATTGCAGGCACATGGCGTGGACATTGCCCCTCTGCAATCAGCCAACTGCGGCTTCGACGTCGACTGGACGCCGTTCTTTGCCCAGCGCAACGCCGGCGCGCCGCTGAAGCCGGTGGTTGCTCACTGGATCGACCTGGACGGCCAGCCGCGGTCGCTGCAGGGCGAATGCGTGGCCAGCGAGTACGGCATCGAAGGCAGCTTGGTCTATGCGCTGGCGGCCGATCTGCGCGAGACCATCAACCGCGATGGCCACGCCATGTTGTGGTTGGACCTGGTGCCGGGCCGCGACGAGGCACGCCTGCTTGCCGACCTGTCGCGCCCGCGCAAGGGCCGTAGTTTTGGCGAGCATCTGCGCCGCCAGGCCGGCCTGGATGCAGTGAAGGCCGCGCTGGTGTTCGAGCTCCTCGGCAAGGAAGCGGGCAACGATCTGAGCGCCGTGGTGGCCACGCTCAAGCGCCTGCCGCTTCGGCTGCTGCGCCCGCGGCCGATGGCCGAAGTGATCAGCACCGCCGGTGGCGTGCGCCTGGATGCGATGGATGAGGACTTGATGCTACAGGCGCTGCCCGGCGTGTTCTGTGCTGGCGAGATGCTGGACTGGGAAGCCCCCACCGGGGGCTATCTGCTGACCGCGTGCTACGCCAGTGGCCTGCGTGCTGCGGAAGGCGTGATCGGGTGGTTGGCCGAGCGTTGAGGCCTACCACGTAGAGTCAAGCTTGCTCGGCTGCGTTGCGTTGTAGAGCCGAGCTTGGGCTCGGCTCTACACGCTGGTCACCACGGCCTGCGCATGCTCACCGAGGCCAGCGAAACACCACTGGGATGCGGGTAAGCCTCTTCGCGCACGCTGACGAAGCCCTGCCGCTGGTAGAACGGCACGGCATTGAGCGAGGCCGACAGCACGACCTCGCGCTCCTGGTCGGCCATCGCCAACAGGCGCTGCATCAGGGCCTGGCCGATGCCCCTGCCACCCTGATCCGGGTCGACAAACAACGCATCCACTTCGTTGGCCTCGAGATCAAACACGCCGAAACCCAGCAGGTCTCCCTGCGTGTCCTCGGCCACCACGCAACCGCCCTGCCCCAGCAACCGCGCGTACTGCACCGGCGGTGGTGAAGCCGACCAGGGGGCGATCACCTCCGGCGGGTAGTGGCTGCTGCAGGTTTCGCGCACGCAGCGCGTACGCAGCGCCCACAACGTGGCCACATCGGCCATGGTGCCGGTCCTGAACTGCATGACACCTCCTTGTAGAGCCGAGCCCATGCTCGGCTGTTCTTCGTTCCAACGTCGCCATGCCTGATTGAAAGGCAGTCGGGCATGGCTCGACTCTACAGAAGCGTCATCGCGATTTGCTGGCGCGCAACGCCTGGATCTTCGGCGGTGGCTGGAACGAGTCGCTGCGTGCATCGGCCCAGAACGCATGGAACACCGCGTGGTCCGGCACCTTGTGCAGCAGCTCGCCCGGTTCCAGATAACGGTACAGCGACGCCAGCGAACGGATCTCAACCGGCGAAACACGACGCAGGATGTGCTCCGGACCCAGCTCCGCCGGGTCATTCAAACCTGCAGCGCAGAGCAGCTCCTTCAAGGCGTGCAGCGTGTGCTCGTGGTAGCTGTACACACGCGTTGCCTTGTCCGGCGCATCGAGGTGCTTCCAGCGTGCCGGGTCCTGGGTAGCGATGCCGGTCGGGCACTTGTCGGTGTGGCAGCTCAGCGACTGGATGCAGCCCAGCGCGAACATGAAGCCACGGCCGGCATTGCACCAGTCGGCCCCCAGCGCGACGGTCCGCGCGATGTCGAACGCACTGGTGATCTTGCCCGCCGCACCGATACGGATGCGGTCACGCAGGTCCAGGCCGACCAGCGTGTTGTGTACCAGCAGCAGCGCCTCGTGCATCGGCACGCCGACATGGTCGACGAACTCGGCCGGGGCTGCACCGGTGCCGCCCTCGGCACCATCGACCACGATGAAATCTGGCAACAGGCCAGTCTCCTGCATGGCCTTGGCGATACCGAACCACTCCCAGGGGTGACCGATCGCCAGCTTGAATCCGACCGGCTTGCCACCGGACAGCTCGCGCAGGCGGCCCACGAACTGCAGCAGCTCCACCGGCGTGGAGAACGCCGAGTGACGCGAGGGCGACACGCAGTCCACGCCCATCGGCACGCCACGGGTCACCGAAATCTCGGCGGTCACCTTCGGCGCCGGCAGCACGCCGCCGTGGCCGGGCTTGGCACCCTGCGACAGCTTGATCTCGATCATCTTGACCTGGTCATGGGTGGCATTGGCAACGAAGCGCTCCTCGCTGAAACCGCCCTTCTCGTCACGGCACCCGAAGTAGCCCGAGCCGATCTCCCACACCAGGTCACCCCCCATTTCGCGGTGATAGGGTGAAATCGAGCCTTCGCCGGTGTCGTGGTAGAAGCCGCCGCGCCGCGCGCCTTCGTTCAGCGCACGGATCGCATTGGCCGACAGCGAGCCAAAGCTCATCGCCGAGATATTGAACACGCTGGCCGAATAGGGCTTGGCGCAGTTGGCACCGATCAGCACGCGGAAGTCATGCTTGGCGATGGCCGTCGGCGCCAGCGAATGGTTGATCCACTCGTAGTCCACAGCGTACGTACTGCGCAGGGTGCCGAACGGCACCGTGTCCATTTCGTTCTTGGCGCGCTGGTAGATCAGCGCGCGCTGCTGGCGCGAGAACGGCACGTCCTCCAGGTCGCTCTGCACGAAGTACTGGCGGATCTCCGGGCCGATCGATTCCAGGCCGTAGCGGAAGTGCGCCATCACCGGATAATTGCGGCGCAGCGTGCTGCGCTTCTGCAGCAGGTCCCAGGTCCCCAGCGCCACCATCGCGGCAGTCAGGCCGACGCCCCAGTACCAGGCCGGCCATATCACGGCCAGCCACAGGCAGATCGGGAACATCAGGATGGCGAGCAGGTAGACGATATACCGGTGCATGGCTTTCCTCGGTTGCAACTGCCCCCGAGTCTACCGCGCCGACTGCCGCCGGGGTTTACAGTCGATCGTCAACCACGTTGCGCGGCCAGGCCGACTTCACGTCGTAGACCAGGCCACCGGGCGCCAGCAGGCTGCGGATCCGTGTTTCATCCATCGCCTTGAAGTGGGCGTGTGCCACGGCCAGCACCACCGCGTCGTAGCAGCCTGCCGCTGGCTCGGCAAGCCACTGCACACCTTCGTCGGCCAATGTGGCGGGGCCGACCCATGGATCGCTGACCTCGACCTGGGCACCGGCATCGCGCAGGCGTTGCGCCAGTTCCAGCGCGCGGCTGTTGCGCAGGTCCGGGCAGTCTTCCTTGAAGGTCACGCCCAGTACCAGGATGCGCGCCTGCGCCGGTGCGCGGCCGCGTTCGGCCAGCATTGCCAGCACCCGCGTCGCCACATGCTCACCCACGCGGTTGTTGACCTGCCGCGCGGTATGGATCAGGTCCGGGTGGAAACCCACGCTCTCTGACTTGTGCAGCAGGTAGTACGGATCCACGCCGATGCAGTGGCCGCCAACCAGGCCCGGCCGGAACGGTAGGAAGTTCCACTTGCTGCCCGCCGCGTCGAGCACGTCCTGGGTATCGATGCCGAGCCGGTCGAAGATCAGTGCCAGCTCGTTGACCAGCGCGATGTTGACATCACGCTGGATGTTCTCGACCACCTTGGCCGCTTCGGCCACGCGCATCGACGGCGCCGGGAACGTACCGGCAGCGATGATGCGCTGGTACAGGCCGTCGATCACCGCAGCAACTTCCGGTGTCGAGCCGGAGGTGATCTTGCGGATGTCGGCCAGGCGTCGCTGGCGATCACCGGGGCTGACCCGCTCCGGGCTGTAGCCGCAGTAGAAGTCTTCGTTGAAGCGCAGGCCGGAGCCCTGCTCCAGCAGCGGCACGCACACTTCTTCGGTGGTGCCGGGATACACCGTGGATTCGTAGATCACCAGGTCGCCAGCACGCAGGTGGCTGGCGATCAGCCGCGTGGCCGAGCGCAGCGGCTCCAGGTCGGGCTGCTCGTAGGCATCGATCGGCGTCGGCACGGTCACGATATAGACGTTGCACGCGTCAAGCAGATCCGGATCGCTGCCGTACTCCAGCAGCTGCGCACTGGCCAGCTCGTCGGCTTCCATTTCCAGCGTGTGATCCACGTCGTTGCGCAGCTCGGCGATGCGCCCGGCGTCAATGTCGAAACCCAGCGTCGGCCAGTGCCGGCCGAAGGCCACCGCCAGCGGCAGCCCGACATAGCCCAGGCCGATCACCGCAAAACGGGGTGCGTCGGCCGCTGCAACAGGCACATTCATCGGCACGCCCAGTGCAACAGGCAAGGCTTCACGTTCGCAGCCATCGCTTCGGCCAATACGCTCATTCGCTGTACCACTCGGAGGAACCCACGCCGGAAAGGCTACAGCGTAACGGCCTCGCCCCCCGCCGCCAAGGCAGTTCAGGACCCCAGTGCGACCGCTGCCGGTTCGAGTTCGCCATCGGCACCCGTCCAGGCCTGGCGCAGGCGTTCGAAGCCACCGCTGCCCTGCAGGAAGCCTGGCCAGGCGGCATCGACGATCTGCGCCAGCAGGTCCGCTTCGATCCGTCGCGTGCCCATCGACCAGCGCGGGAATGCACGCTGCGCTACCGGCGCACGGCACAACACCTTCAGCTGCCCATGGCTGCGCGCGTTGAGGATGCGCGGGAACACCGAATCGATGCCATCTTCCGGACCTTCCAGGTATTGCAGGAAGCGCGTGCCGTCGAACATCAGCACGCCGGTGACGCCGGCTACACGATTGAATGCCGAGGCATCGGCCAGCAGGCGGTCAAGATCGGTTGTCTGCAGATCGGCGCGGGCCTCACTGGCATAGGCAATCGCGTGCAGCGACATCAGGTGGCTCCCCCCCTGGGAACGATGGTTGGGACTATGACATGAACAGGCACAACAGTTAAGCACGTCCCCGCAGGTCACTGCTCCGGTGCAATCCAGCCGTCGTGCGGCAGGTGGGCTACAATCGGCGCCGCGCTGCAGGCCCGGATGGCGAAACTGGTAGACGCATCGGACTTAAAATCCGCCGGGGGCAACCCCATGCCGGTTCGATTCCGGCTCCGGGCACCACACGCGCACAGCGCAGCACGCCGTCAGATCGCCCGCGAATAACGCGGCTGCTCATGCGCCGCACGCAGGTACGGATCGAAGCACATCGCCAGCAGCCGCAGCAGCGGTCGTCCCGGTTCACTGGCGCGTACCACACCCTCACGGTATTCGGCCAGACCGTCGTCCTGCAGACGTTGCACCGAACGCAGGTCTTCGGCGAAGTACTGCTCGAAGTCGACACCATGGCGCTGGCCCAGCACGGCACCATCCACCTCGCCCTGGCACATCAGCTGCTGGATCAGTTCCGCGCGCAGCTGGTCGTCGGTACTCAGCGCCACGCCACGCCAGACTGGCAGTTGGCCGTGGTCCACCGCATCCTCCCAGGACGGCAGGTCACGCGGATTCTGGCTGTAGGTCGCGCCGATGTGGCTGATCGCACTCACGCCCAGGCCGAGCAGATCGGTATCGTCGTGGGTGGTGTAGCCCATGAAGTTGCGATGCAGCTGGCCGGCACGCTGCGCACGCGACAGGTCCTCTTCCGGCAACGCGAAGTGATCCATGCCGATGTACTGGTAACCGGCGGCCGACAGCCTCTCCACCGCCAGCCCCAGCAGCGCCAGCTTGTCTTCCGGCGACGGCAACCGGTTTTCGTCGATCTGCTTCTGCGCGCGGAAAAGATGCGGCAGGTGCGCATATCCGTAGACCGCCAAGCGGTCCGGGCGCAGCGCCAGCACCAGTTCCAGCGTGCGCCCGAAGCCCTCCAGACTCTGCCCCGGCAGGCCATAGATCAGGTCGACGTTGACCGAGCGCATGCCGCTGTCGCGGCAGGCGCGCAGGATGTCCAGCGTCTGCTGCACGCCCTGCACGCGGTTGATCGATTCCTGCACCTGCGGGTCGAAATCCTGCACGCCCAGGCTTGCGCGGTTGAACCCCAGCCGGGCCAGCATCGCTACGTCTCGGGTATCGATGAAGCGCGGATCGAGTTCGATGGAGAAATCGCGGTGTGATGAATCGCTGAAGTCGAAACGTCGGCGCAACCCTTCAATCAGTGTGGTCATCGCCTCGGCATCGAGGAAATTCGGCGTGCCGCCACCCAGGTGCAGCTGGATGACTTCGCGACCATCCTCGAACTGCGGCGCCAGCAGGTCGGCCTCGGCCAGCACGCGCGAGACGTAGCTGTGGCCACGGCCGCGATCGCGGCTGATCACCCGGTTGCAGCCGCAGTAGAAGCAAGGGCTGGAACAGAACGGCACGTGCACGTACAGCGACAGCGCGCGGGCCAGTTGGTTGCTGTCGGCAATTGCCTGGCGCAACGCCGGCGCGTCGAAGCCATCATGGAAATGCGGCGCGGTCGGATACGAGGTGTAGCGCGGCCCCGGACGGTCGTGCCGACGCAGCAGGTCGGGGTCGAAGTTCCAGGCCAGGCCGCCAGCGGCGGGAGAGAACGTGTCCATGGCGCCAGCATCGCGCCGGGCGGCCTGCGCCGCCTTGACCCAGATCAATCCTTGGCGGGGATCCCCAGCACCGGCAGGCCGACCTGAGGCCAGCGCAGCATCTGGTAGCGCTTCCAGAAAGTGTCACCGATGCGTGCGGCCACATCGTTGGCCAGTTCCTGCATCGGCGGGTTGTTGCATTCGGCAGTGGTGATCCGGAACAGCACCAGCCAGCGGTCGAACAGATCCTTGTCCAGTTCAATGGCCATGTGCTTGGACATCGGCGAGCCTTTGAAGCGGCGCGTGCCGCGAAGCATCGCCGACCAGAAGTCGACCAGCTGCGCAAGATGCTCCGGCCAATCGTGGACGTGCGTGCCGAACACCGGCCCCAGCCGTTCTTCCTCGCGCACGCGGGCATAGAAGTCGTGGACCAGGCGGGTCACTTCCTGCTCGGTACACAGCTCCGGCGAGGCGACGGGAAGGACTGGCGGAGGTATTGCGGTCATCGGGGCACCCAAAGCTTGCCGGCAGTGTGCCGCAGCCGGCCATCACCACCGTTGATCCAGATCAATGTCGGCGCAGTCCGCTGCACCTAGGCTGGCACGCTTGCAGGAAGCATGCCCTGCGGATGCTGCGCCAGCCGGCGGAGTATACGCGCCGCCCACTTTTCGAACCGGGACAGCATGAACAGACCTTCTCCCAGCCGCCGCCAGCGGCTGATCCAGCATTGGGGCGCCATCCTCTGGCCCAGCTTCATTGCCGCCGGCGTGGCCAGCGTGGTGTTCTTCGCCTTCGTCGATCCATTGCGCCTGCAGGCGATCAGCTTTCCGGACACGGCGATCAGCCGCGAGCTGGGCTATAGCGCTGGCTTCTTCATGTTCTGGGCAGTGACAGCACTGTCCAGTGCAGTCACCTGGTACCTGCAACGACCGATGCCGAGCGACGACGACGACGAGCTGCCGCTGGGATGAGCACGACCTGCACCACAACACCCAGACCGTGGCACTGGCGAGGCCCGCTCAGCGCCGCCCTGCTGGTGCTGTTCTATGCGCTGCCGTGGCTGCGCTGGGACGGCCGCCAAGCCCTGCTGCTGGACATCAACACTCGACGCTTCGACCTGTTCGGCTGGACGCTGTGGCCTGGCGACGCCGGCGTATTGATCGGACTATTGTCGGCGCTGGCGGTGGGCTTTGCGCTGCTCACCCATCTCGCCGGGCGCATCTGGTGCGGCCACGCCTGTCCGCAGACGCTGTGGCGCCGTGCCTTCGACTGGATCGCACGCGCCGTGGCCCGCGTGCTGCCAGCATCAATGGCGCGCCCCGCCACGCAGGTGGCCTGGGGACTGTTGTCGCTATGGACCGGGATCACCTTCGTCGGCCTGTTCAGCCCCATGGCCGAACTGGTGGCCGCTGCGCCCCACGCCGACTGGAGCCGTTGGGAAACCTTTTGGGTGCTGTTCTATGCGGCCGCTACCTGGGGCAATGCCGGCTTCCTGCGCGAGCAGGTCTGCCGCTCGCTGTGCCCGTTCGCACGCATGCAGCCGCTGCTGACCGATCCACACACGCCGCGCATGCTGTACGACGCGCGTCGGGGTGAACCACGTGGGCCGCGTCCATCCGGCCTGGGCGGCGTTCTCGGCCGCGGTCGTGGCCTGCTCGATCCAACAACTGCGCAGGACTACGTGTTCCGTGCTGCGCATCCGTTGCTGGCCGGGCCCATGCCCGTCTTCAGTGCCGACCGCCTGGGCGACTGCACCGACTGCGCTGCCTGTGTCAGCGCCTGTCCGATGCAACTGGACATACGCCACGGGCCGCAGGCCGATTGCCTGGCCTGCGGCGCCTGCCTGGAAGCCTGCGCACAGCAACAGCACCAGGCCGGCTTCGGTCCGGGGCTGGTGCGTTACTGCAGTCCACAGGCGATGGTCGGGCAACCGCGGCGCTGGTGGCGACCGCGGACCCTGGGCCTGATTTCAATGCTGCTGGCGCTGCTTGCCTGCGGCGCCTGGCGCCTGCTCTGAATCAACGCGGCCCGCTGGCGTTAGGCGGGACCAGCTGTGCACGTCGGACGATGCCCAGCTGCTCGATGATCAGCGCCATTTCATTGGTGACTTCGGTACGCTCGGTCCCCTGCGGGACCAGGCGGTCCAGCACCTGCTGGTAGGTATCCCAGAACGCCGGACCGCATCCGTGTTTGTGATAGCTGGCTTCCAGTTCGCGGCGTACCCGTTCAGCCAAGCCATGCATGCCGTATTCCATACGACCTCCGTTGGACTTGTTCTGCATTGTTGACGGTCTACCGACTCACTTGCGTGCTACTGAAAGACTCCCGGGCTTCACACCCAGTTGATGCCAATTAGTCATAGATTTCACGACAGGTCAATTACATGCAGCGACATTCGTGATCGAAATTATTAATCGTTCACGAAACTGCATACGGGCCCACGGGGTCGCCGGATGGTCCGAAGCCGACACGCGACCTGTCTTGACCGCCCCACCCGCCAGTAGACGTCACTGATCGGCAATCCCGAATTGATCGAATTTGCCTATGTGGCTAAGCATACTTAACAAAAAGTGCTTAGAGTGCTAGATGCGACAGAATGCGGCGCAGATCAGATGGATTTACCTTCCGCCGCCTCAGTTACGGGGAACAGATTCGGATAGCGCTGGTGCAGGATGTATTGCCTTAACGCCGGAATTGGAAAGTCCCTGGGCCATTGCGACACTGCGGATCGGCTTATGCCGAAGAAGCGCGCCAGTTCGGCATCGGTCCGGAAGCCCAACCGGTTACGCACCTGTCTCTTGCTCCAGAATTCGGTCATGGCCGGTCCTTCTGTTAACCAGCCTTATTCTTGCCGCAAGGATTCTTCGCATTCCACGCGTTAAGCTGGCTTGCATAGATGAATACTCTCGGCCAACGACTCGCCACCGCCATGAAGAAAGCCGGGCATCCACGCCCGGCCGACCTGGCCCGCGCCGCGCACTCGACGACGGCAACCATCAGCAACTGGCTCAACGACCATGTCAGCCCCTCGCATGTGAAGGCCGAACAGCTGTTCCGCATCGCCGATGCGGCCAAGCTGGACGCGCGTGAACTGCTGTACGGCATCAGCGGGCTCGGCGTCGGTGAGCCCGGCAATGCCTACATCCCCAGCCAGGCCCACCTGGACGTCTGGCAGGACGCCTACGAACTGGTCAGTCACCTGGTTGCCGAGAACGGGCTGGAGATCGATCACCGCCGTCACGCGGCGCTGGACCTGCTCGCGTTCGAGCTGTTGATGGACGGCTTCAGCCGCAGCAAGGTCGCCCGCGTGCTGATGACCTCGATGACGTGAGCGCACCGCCGCTGGTAGCATGGGCGGCGATGGGGATGGGGCTCCCCCGATAACCGCCTGAGAAGGCTGATGGCTCCTGCCAGGACGAACCCGGCGTTCGTCGACGGCAGGTCGTGCCTGCCCTCGCCGTTCGCCGTCGAACCAGCGAATCCGCACGCGAGGCACGCCATGCAAGCTCTGAACAATTACTTCCTGGTCTTCATTGGCGGCGGTCTCGGCGCCTGCCTGCGCCATGCCTGCAACCTGATCGGCGCGCGGGTGGCGGTCGGCAGCCCCTGGCCGTGGTCGACCTTCCTCATCAACATCAGCGGCGCACTGCTGATGGGCGTGGTGGTCGAGGTCTTCGCGATGCGCAATGGCGCCTCGCCGCAGCTTCGCCTGCTGCTGGCCACCGGCATCCTCGGCGGCTACACCACGTTTTCCACCTACGCGCTGGAAATCGGCCTGCTGCTGCAGCGCGGCCAGCACGGACTGGCGGCGTTGTATGCCGGCGGCTCGGTGGCACTGGGCCTGGCCGGCCTGTTCGGCGGGATGAAGCTGGCCCGGCTGGTGCTGGGCTGAGGCTCAGGCCGCAGTGGCACGGGCACGGGCCTGCCCGCGCCACTGCCGTGGCGACTGCCCGGTGTGCGCCTTGAAGGCGCGCGACAACGCCGCTTCGCTGCCATAGCCCACGTCGTCGGCAATCCGCTTCAACGGCCTACCCTGGCGTAGTGCCTGCTGCGCCAGGCCCACCCGCCAGCCCTGCAGGTACTGGCCCGGAGTGGTTCCCATGGCCTCGCGGAAGCTGGCCGCGAACACACTGCGCGACATGCCGGCGACATCGGCCAGATCTTCCAGCGTCCACGCCTGTGCCGGTGATTCGTGCATGGCCACCAGCGCCAGCCGCAGTCGCGGATGACCGAGCCCGGCAAACAGGCCACCGCGCATCTCGCCACCTTCCATCAGCTGGCGCAGCACCTGGATCATCACCACCTCGAACAAGCGGTTGACCATGGCCGCACGGCCACAACGCTGCTCGAAGGCCTCTTCGAACAGCAGTTCCAGCGCCGCGTGGCCGCCATACAGATCCGCCAGCGGCAGGCAGATGAAATCCGGCAGTGCCGCGCTGATCGGATTGAGCCGGCCCCCTTCGAAATACAGGTTGGCGCAGGCCATGTCGGCGCCGAGCTGCGGGTCGGTGCTGAAGCGGTGCGGCATCGGTCGCGGATACAACAACAGGCTGGGCACCTCGACCTGCACGACCTGCATGGCCTGCTGGCCGTGCCTGACCTGCACCGGCCCGCGCCGCACCAGGTGCAGCTGGCCGGCCTCATCTTCACTCTCCAGGGTGTTGATACCGCACAGCGCACCCGCATGGAACACCGAGGCGGTGACCGAAAAGCGCTCAAGCAGAATGGCGAGACGGTCGACCATAACGAGACTCCGGATCAAGCGGAAATGGTTCAATACGTCAGATCGTATCGGAATCGCCACTGTGATGGACGATTGAACGCTGTCCGCCCCGGACTCTCACCCATCCTGCAAATTGCGGATCGCCACGAAGCCCTCCGCCGCCGCAGGCGCAACGAAGTGGCGGGTGATCTGCTCGAACGCTTCATCGCTGGCCTGGAACGGGTGCTCACCGCGTGCGTTGCGGGCACGCAGCCGCGCCTTGCAGATGGGGTCGGGAACATCGAGAAAATGGAGCTGATGGGCAACGCCGGCCGACGCGAACAGTTCGCGGCCCCGTGCACGGGTGCCGGGTCCACGGCTGCCAGGCAATCCCCTGCGGCAGTGCAGCGCGCGCAGGATTTCGCCGGGTTCTATGCTCGGCGCGATTCCCGGATGGAATGACCGTGATGCGTCCCTTGCTTCGATGCACCCTCGCCCTCGGCCTGCTGCTGTCTTCGACACCATTGCTGGCCGCACTACCCACTGCACCGCGCACCCTGAGCGGAGAGCTGCAGAGGGCACCGTGGCGGCTGGATGTGCCAGCGAACTGGAATGGCGACCTGGTGATGCTGGCCCACGGCTATGAGCCGGCAGGCATGCCACGCACTACGCCGATGACCGCCAATGACAGCACCGCACCATTGCTGGCCGCTGGCTACGCCGTCGCACAGAGTGCCTATGCCAGCCAGGGCTGGGCGGTGTCCGATGCGATCAGCGATATGGAACGGCTGCGCCAGCACGTGCTGGCTGAACTCGGGCACGTGCGCCAGACATGGATGCTGGGATTCTCGATGGGTGGCGCCGTGACGATCGGCAGCCTCGAGCGCTTCCCGCAGCATTACGCGGGTGGGGTCTCGTTGTGCGGCGCCAATCTCAGTGGTGAACGGATCGCGGCCGACCTGCTGACCACGCTGGTCGCGTTCGACTATTTCTTCCCAAAGGCCGAGGGCCTGCCAAGGACCGGCCTTGTATCGCGCGAAACCGCCACCCTGCCGCAGGGCGAGTTGTACCAGGGTATCGCCAACGCGCTGCAGCGCCCACCGTCACATGCGGCCTTGCTGGCGCGGCGGCTGCAGGTCTCCACTGAAGACCTGGCCGGCACGATCAGCCTGCACGCACTGGTCCTGCATGAGCTGGCCACCCGCAGCGGCGGAATGCCGACCGGCAATGCCGGCATTGTCTACAGCGGCTTTGGTGATGACGCCGCATTCAATGCCGGCGTGCAGCGCATCGATGCCGTGCCTTCCGCACAGGCCCATGCGCGCGGAAATCCTGCACTGACCGGTGCGTTGAAGCGACCGCTGGTGATCCAGTTCAACCACAACGACCCGACCATCGTGCCGCACATGCAGGCGGTGTATCCGCAACTGGCCGCACAGGCTGGTGCCCATCCGCTGCCGCAGGTGCTGCCGGCCGTGGGCGAAGGGCATTGTGGCTTCTCTGAAGCGCAGGTGGTCGAAGCATTGAAGGCGGTGCAGCGCTGAGGCCGGCGCATGCCGCAGCGCATCAGGACCGTGCCGGTCGGGCTGCTATGGTAGCCCGGCCCATTGAAGGGCAGACAAAGGACTGACGTGATGATCAAGACGACCTTGAAGACCGTGATGCTCCTTGGCATGGCCGTGACCGGCCTGGCCTTCGCCGCCGGAACCTGCGAGTTCTGCACGCTGAAGTACGAGCAGTGCCTGCGCACTTCGCACGGACCGTTGGGCAAGACTGCGGAGCAGTGCCTGGCCGAGTACAGGATGTGCCGTGAAATGGACTGCCCGTCTCCCTGATTGGCGCCCAGCCGGCTCCTGCGGGAGCCGGCTCAGCCCACAGCGATACCGATCACTTACGTTGCAGGAACTGGTGGGTTTCCCAATCTCGACTGACCGCGCACCTGTCCGGCATGCACGAAGGCGAGTGGCTGGGCTTCGACACCTCGATGTCCTTCGACCACAAGGGCCTGGGTCTGACCCGCACGGCGCTGCATGATGCGCGCGGCCCGATCGGGGCGTCGTCAACCGCCCAGCGTTCCCATGGTGAAGGTGTAACCGGAAGTCATCAGGAACTCGCGCATGCGCATCTCCGCGCGCCGCGGTGAGGCCAGGTTTGCCGGGGCGTACAGGGCATAGACCAGGCCCGATCCTTCGATATGCTCGCGGCGGACCTCGCAGCGGGCGGTTTCCGAGGCAATCACCCATCCGTCTTTCAGCCGATCCGGCCCGATGGATTGCCCGTTCTTCAAACGGAAGGTCAACCAGCGCACATCTGCCATGATTTTGCTCATTTCCGATTCGCTCCGTGCCCGAAGCGATCCGAGGTGTCCTTGCTCGCCATTGCAGCTCCCTAAGACGTGGAACTCGACCATAACGCCTTTCCATGTCGCAGGTGGCTGAGACTGACCCCGCGGCTCAGGTCGCCAGGGTGAACAGTCGCCACAATGCCTCGCGCCCCGGCGGAGTCAGGCGTAGTTCGCGCCGGCCCTCGACGCGTCGGAGCCAGTCGTTGCTCACGAAGCTGTCCAGCATCGCCTCGCCGACCAGGCCCGCCAGATGTGGACGCCGCTCGGTGCAGTCCAGGCACCCCCGGCAGTAGCGCGCGGGCTTGGCCGTGACCGGCTGCCGAAGTACATCGGCCAGTGGCTGGCCCAGTCCTCGCAGGAAGTCAGCGCCGTGCTCACTCACCCGCCAATGTCCCTCACCCGGCAGCACATGACCCGCCCTCAGCAGATGCTCGGTGATGGCCACCGCGTGCACGCCGGCCAGGTGTCGATAGCAGGAACGTGCCTGGCGCAGCGCCGGCAGGGTGCGCGATGCTGCAGCCGTGCACGAGGGCGTACGATCGGCCACGCGCAGGATGCCTTCGAGCATGTCGGCCACCTCGCTTGAGGCCAGCCGATGGTAGCGATGGCGCCCTTGCGCGACGGCAACGAGAAGGTCGCCCTCGACCAGCCTGCGCAGGTGCGAGCTTGCCGTCTGCGGCGTCACCCCTGCCACGCGCGCCAGTTCCATCGCGGTGTAGGCACGCCCATCCATCAATTGCAGCAGCATGGCGGCGCGCGCTTGGTCACCGACCAGGGCACCAACGCTGACAAGGGAACCGGAGGTGTGGACCATGACCGCATTGTGGCACGCCCCCGTATACCGATAGTTCGATGCAGGCCGAAGCGTCGGCGGCCACTGCCACGTCAAAGTTGCCGCCCCAACACCGTGAGACCTGTCGTGAAGAATGCTTCGATCCATCGTCGCTGCATCACCCCTTCGGTCCTGTATCCAGGCACACCGGTGCTGTTGATGACCACGCTGAACGACGACGGCAGCAGCAACATCAGCCCGCTTTCTTCGTTCTGGGCACTGGGCAATCGCGTGGTGCTGGGCCTCGGCGTGCAGGGCCAGGGCTACCGCAATCTGCAGCTGCGCAACGAGTGCGTGCTGAATTTTCCTTCGTCCGCGCAGGCCGCGCAGGTCGAGGCCATTGCAAGGGCGACCGGCTGTGACCCGGTGCCGGCCGCCAAGCAGGCGATGGGCTACGTGCACGTGCGCGACAAGTTCGCCTTGGGCAGGTTCAGTGAAGTCGCATCGACGCAGGTCGCGCCGATGGCGATTGCCGAGTGCCCATTGCAGGTAGAAGTCAGCGTAATGGCAATGCACCCGTCTGGCGGGGACGATGGCCAGGGCTTTGTGATCGTCGAAGGTCGTATCCGCTGCGTGCATGCCCACGAGGACATCACCGTGGCCGGCACCCAGCACATCGACGTGGCGCGCTGGAAGCCGTTGATCTATCTGTTCCGTCACTACCTGGGCGTGAGCGAAGTGATCGGGCGCAACTTCCGCGCGGAGACGCCGATGCGCGATCCCGCCTAGCGACCAGGACGGTTTCACCCTGTAGGTCGAGCACGCGCGTGATCCATAGCCTCGCCCCCAATGCGGCAACCATGCTGCCACGATTCGAGCCGGCACTTGAGCTGGGCGTTCGCGCTGGATGCCTTGCCGCAGCCGCTGACGCAGGCCACGATTCAGGCGTTGGCCCGGCGGTAGCTGTGATCAACCTTGAACATTCACGGGCAATCCGTCCGCCAAAGAAAAAGCCCTGACCAGAGTCAGGGCTTTTCAATATGGAGGCCTCAAGCGGAATCGAACCGCTGTAAACGGATTTGCAATCCGGTGCATAGCCACTCTGCCATGAGGCCAACGTACTGCGCGTCAGGAACTGAGCCCTGACATGACAAAACCCCGTGATGGGGCCTGTCCGAACATGGAGCGGGAAACGAGACTCGAACTCGCGACCTCAACCTTGGCAAGGTTGCGCTCTACCAACTGAGCTATTCCCGCGTAAGCCGCTATGGTACCGGAAACCCGGAACACACACCAGCGATTTCACATTTCTGACTGCGCGCAAAGCCTTGTGGCCCAACGGGCCCCGCCTTGCCGTGGCGGGAGAAAAACAAGGCCCCTGACGGGGCCCTGTAGAATCTGGAGCGGGAAACGAGACTCGAACTCGCGACCTCAACCTTGGCAAGGTTGCGCTCTACCAACTGAGCTATTCCCGCAGATTCTCCGACCTGCGTCGAAGGAGCGCTATTGTGTCCAAATTCCTTCACGCCGTCAACAGTATTCACACCCTGCGGTCACAGGCGTCCGCACTGGAGTACGCTGCCCCGCCCAGCCCCGTTCGCCCATGTTCCTTCGCGGCAAGCCCCTGTTGATCGCCCTGGCGCTGCATCTGCTGGTAGCGCTGCTGTACTGGGCACTGATTCCGCTGGGAATGAACTGGTATCGCGACCATTTCGGCTTCACCTCCCATCGCGACATCGGTCTTGGCATCGCCCAGTTCTATCTGTTCTATGCGTTCCTCGGCGCCCAGCCGCTGATCGCGGTACTGCGGCCGCTCTTCGCCAAGCTGCTGGTGCTGGCGATTCCCTTGGCGTTCGCGACGTGGACGCTGATGCACCACCATCCGCTGCGCCTGGTGTACTTCACCGTTGGACCTGGCCTGCTGGCACTGGCCGCGATCTTCGCCACCCTGCACTTTGCAGCGCGCGGCACAGCACTTCCCGCACCGGACGCCCCCCATGCCTGAGCGCTACATCCGCCTGTTCTGGCTACTGGTCGCCATGACCTGGCTGGCGCTGATCGCCGCACTGGTCAATGCTGGCTTCACGCCGGACTACTGGCTGCTGCGCCACTTGGAAGGCGGCACACTGCCCTACCCGACCAGCACCGTGATCGTGTTCGCGCTGCTGAGCACCGTCGAGCTGGTGGTTGCCGCACTGATCGTGCAGCCCTGGAAACTGGGGCGGCTGTGGTTGCGCCTGCTGATCGCCTTCGTGCTGCTGCTGGCCTGGTCGGTACCATGGCTGCTGTCGGCGATGCACCAACCACCGGTGCAGGGCATGCACCTGCTGTGGTTGCTGCTGCTGGACGTTGGGCTCCTGCTGGCGCTGTGCGTGGTGTCGCTGGTCAGCGTCCTGGGACGCATTTCCGGCAGGAAGAAGACCCCGACTGCGGTTCCTTAAGGCGCTGGATCCGAGGCCTTCACCGCTTCATTTTCGGATCTCTTGCATGGATTGCGGCAGGCCGATGCAGGAAGGTTGAGGATCCGCCAGCGACGAGCGCCTGAATCGTGCCCCTGTCCATCGCATTCCGTGCCGCCCCTGCCATCTGGCCGTTCGTATCACTCATCTGGCTACTGCTGGTTGCTGCACTCATCCATGCCGGCTTCAAGCCAGACTACTGGAAACTGCGTCACATCGAGTCCGGGACGCTGCCCTATCCCATCGGCTCGGTCATCACGTTCGCGCTGATCATCCTCGTGGAAATGACAGTGCTGGGCCTGGCTGTGCAGCCATGGCGGTTCCGCCGCCTGTGGCTGCGGATCCTGATCAGCCTCATTCCATGGCTGGGGTGGAACGTCCTATGGGGCTTGGCTGCCATGCATCAATCCCCCGTGCGCGACGTCCATTCGAACTGGCTGCTCGGCATGAGCGCCATCCTGCTGCTGGCACTGCTCGTGGTTGTTCCGGCCTCACTCTGGCCTCGCCTGCGACGCTGGCTCGGGAACTAAGGCCCGCGCCTACTTCCGGAACTCCACCCGCACATGCTGGCCGAAGCGCGCCTTGGCGTTGCCATCAAACTCCAGCACGCACTCCACTACCTTGGCCACGCCACGCCCGGCGTCTTCCGGCAGACGCGCCTGCGCGAACACCGGACTGATGCGCACCACGCGTGCGGGTGGCAGTGAGCCGGTGTTCTCTGCGCCATCACTGTCCGGCACAACGATGGCATGCATCCCCACCTGCACGGCATCGGCGTAGGCCGCACTGAGTTCGGCACGCACCTGCAGCGGGCGTGCCGGCAGCAGCGAGATCGCCGGCTTGCCACCCTGCACGAATGCGCCGAGTCCCGGCACCTGGCCGACCACGGTGCCAGCCTCCGGTGCGCTCAGCGACATCTGCTGCAGTTTCAGTTTCGCGTGCTCCAGCTTGTGCTGGGCCATGTCAACTTGCGCACCGGCCACGTCGACATCGGCGCGCACACCGACCAGTTGCTGCTTGGCTGCATCGGCCTGCTGGTTGGACGACACGCCTTCGCTGGCGCCGGTGGACAGGCGAGTCGCATTGCGCTCCAGTTCGCGCAGCTGCGCCTGGCTGCCCTTCAGACGGTCATTGGCCAAGGCGAGATCAGCTGTGGCCATCGCTACTTCCTGCTGCAGCAGCGCGCCATCCAGCGACAGCAGCAGCTGTCCCTTCTTCACCATGGCGCCCTCCTTCACCGGCGCGGCAGTGATCGAGCCATCCACCGGCGGTGCCAGCGCGATCAAACCGCCCTCGACGTCAATGATGCCGCGCGCAACCGCGACCTTGCCGGCGGCAGCAGTGCTGGCTTTGCCGGCGGATGCTGGGGCAGGCGCCTCCTTGGAACAGGCGCCGAGCAGCAATGCTGCGGACAGGGCCAGGCTGAGGGGGAGCAGGTACGGCGTCTTGATCATGGGGCGGACTCTACAGTTTCGTTCTGGCGGCGATCGTCACGGACCATGCCGTCTTCCATGGCGATCACCCGATCGGCATGCCGGATCAGGCGCGGATCGTGGCTCACGCACAGCACGGTGGCGCCATGCGCACGTGCGTAGCGATGCAGGATGTCGATCACGCGCTGGCCGTTCTCGGCGTCCAGCGCGCTGGTGGGTTCGTCGGCGAAGATCAGCGTCGGCGACTTGGCGAAGGCACGGGCAACGGCCACACGCTGCTTCTCGCCGCCGGACAGCTGCGCCGGACGCATGTGGCTGCGATGGCTGAGGCCCACTTCTTCCAGTGCCTTGCGCGCCAGCGGTTCGCTTTCGCGATTGCTCATGCCTCGATAGCCCAACGGCAGCTGCACCTGTTCCAGTGCGGTCAGCGCCGGAAACAGATTGAAACCCTGGAACACGAAGCCGACATGGTGCAGGCGGAATCGCTCCACTTCACTGCGCGTCATGTGGCCCACGTCCTGGCCGAGTGCGTGCACGCGGCCGCCATCGGGCGCAGACAACCCAGACAGCAACGACAGCAGCGTGCTCTTGCCGCAACCAGACGGACCGGACACGAGGGTCAGCTCACCGGGGTAGATGTCCAGCGAGAGGCCGCGCAGCACCGGCACCTGCACATCCCCGGACATGAAACCCTTTTCCAATGCATCGGCCTGCAGGGTCGGGGCGACGGCGCGTGTAGAAGTCATCGGCCGGCCCTCAACGCAGCAGCAACGATGGATCGGAGCGGACGACACTGCGCACCGCCATGATGCTCGACAGCATGGCCATCACCGCCACCAGTGCCACGCATCCGATGATGACCATCGGCGTCAGCTGCACCGGTACGCGCTGGGTCTGCGCGATCAGCAACACCGCGGTACTGAAGGCCGCCGCCAACAACATGCCCACGCCGCCGATCAACAGTGCCTGCTCGAACACCACCCGCGCCAGCGCATAGCGACCGGCACCGAGGGCATTGAGCGTGGCGTACTCGCGTACCGAACCGGCCACCACCGAAGCAAACGACTGGTTGGTGATCACCGCACCGACAAAGCAGACGATGACCGCCATGAACAACACCGCGATGCCGGCACCGGTATCGAACAGCCAGTATTGCTGCGAGCGGCTGGCGAACTCCGGTGCGGTCCAGAACTCGACCGGCGTTGCCTGCCCCATCGACGCGGCCAGACGATCACGCACGCCGTTGGCCAGGTCCGGCGAGCGCAGGCCCGCAACGAAATAGGTGCTGCCCTCATGCGGATCGGTACCGGCGATGGCGCGCGCGGTATCCAGCGAAGCCAGTACGTTGACGCCACCAAGGCCACGCAGGCCCGCTTGTGCGGCAACCACGCGCACCGCCTTGCCGTTGATCCAGGCACGGTTGTTCTGCAGGTCCACGCCCAGCGTATCCAGATCGGCACTGTCGACGATCACCGCACCCGGCTCACGCAGCTGCGCGCGCAGGTCGGCGGGCAGGATGCGCGCGAACATCATCGCATCGTCCTGCGTGGAGATACCCGACAGGTACACCGACACGTTGCCGGTACCCTGCGCGCTGGAACGCCATTCGCCATCGACCCATTCGTAGGGCTCGACGCGGGTGACATCCGGGTCCATGCGCAGGTGACTTTCGACATCCGCGCTGATTGCATGGCCGTAGTTCACGCTCTGGGTGCCGGGAAAGCCGGCCCAGATATCAGCGGAGGATGCCTTCACGTAGATCGCGGCGGTACCGAAGATGCCCAGTACCAGCGCCGCCTGCACGATCAGCAACACCCCGGCGAAACACATTGCCAGCACTACCGGCAGGAACCGGCGCCACTCATAGGCCAGGGTCTTTCGGGCCAGCGCGATCATTGCTGTTCGCCCTCACCCTCAGTCGGCAGCGGTGCACCACCAAGCGCGCGGTACAGCGAAGCAAACGCGAGCACGCGCGCGCCCTGCGCACCGATCAGATCGGCCTGCGAGGCCAGTGCGGCACGCTGAGTGTCCAGCCCATCGAACTCGCTGGACAGGCCCAGCTGCACCTGCCGCGCCTGGCGCTTGACCTGCTGGCCGGCGGCATCATTGGCCGCACGCAGCGACTGGATGCTGCTGTCCTGGCGTGCAAGGCTGCCGAGCGCGCCTTCCACCTCACTCACGCCTTCCAGTACCGCTTTGCGGTAACCGAGCAGCGCGGCATCCAGCTGCTTTTCATCGGCATTGAAGCGCGCGCGACGCTGGCCCCAGTCCCACAGCGGGATATCGACGTACGGGCCGATCGAGGGACTGGAGTCGGAGTTGGAGCGGGCGTTCTGGGTGAGGTTGTAGGCGTACAGGATCGAGCCGCCGAGGCTGACCCGCGGATACATCGCAGCGCGTGCGGAGCCCTTGCTCGCCGCCGCCTGCATCACCTCCGATTCGGCCAGCAGAATTTGCGGGCGATGACGCAGCAGATCCGCCGGCACCTGCTGCAGCGAGAACGTACCCAGCTTTGGCGGCGTGCGATAGGCCTGCCAGGTCGGATCCGGGCCGTCGCGGCCCAGCAGCAGGGCCAGCGCACGGGCAGCGTTGTGCGCATTCTCGCGGGCCTGCGCCGTAGCTGCCCGGGTCGCCGCCTGGCGTGCACGCAGACGATCAAGTTCGCCCGGCTCATCCAGGCGCAGGCGCTGGCGCACCAGGGCCAACTGTTCGCCGCGATCATCCACAGCCTGCTGCCGGGCCAGCAGGTCCTGCTGGGCGTGTGCCACGGTCAGGTCGAGATAGTTGCGCACCACGTCGGCGATCACCGCCACCTGCGCGGCGCTACGCAGCGCCTCGGCATTGCCAGCCGAGGCCTGCGCGCTCAGCTGCGCACTTTCGGCGGCGCCGAACAGGCCCAGGTCCCATATCGCTTCGATGCCGGCATGGAAATAGGTGTCGACTGCGGCGGCATCCTGCACCTGCTTGGCGCTGGCTGAGATTTCCGGCAGGAAGCGCGAATCCGAAGTGCCGGCGACGATCCGAACGGCCTGCAGGCGCAGCGTGGCCTGCTGCAGATCGAGGTTGCCGGCGATGGCCTGATCGACCAGCCCGTCCAGCGCCGGGTCGGACAGCGCTTTCCACCACTGCTTGGCGTCGACGGCCACACCCTGGCTCTGTGGCACCTGGGTCCAGGTGCTGGGCGTGCGGTCAGGCAGGTCCGGAACCGGCACCGACATGCAGCCGGCCAGGGCCAGGCTGGCCAGAAGCGCGCCGGGGCGCAGCACCGCATGCAGGGAGAATCCGCGCCCGGTCCTGGGCACTGCAACTGGAGTGATACGCCTGACCACCAGCCCGCCAACGTGTAGAAGGAGCATGAAGGCTACCGTGCGATTGTGGAGCGAACATGGAGAATTGGTCCGAAAAAGGTCACAGCACGCGTGCGGTTCAGGCAGTGCTGCCCCAGCCTTTCACCACGCTTTCAGCGCGTTCTCGACACGGAACACTGGACGGCTTTCACGACGTATTGCACATTGCGGCACTGCCTTGCTTCGGTGCTGCCTGCCCGTGAAACGCCCCCGCCGCTGGCTACTGATTGGCTCGATCACGACAGTGACTGTCGGCGTGATCGCGCTCGTCCTGACCACCCCACTGATCTCGAACGCCATGCTGCTACTGATGGAGCGCAGCAACTTCATCCCCGGTGAATCTTCGATCTTCACGTTCGAGCCATATGCCATCAACCAGGGATCGTCGAACTACTGGTTGTACGGAAAGGATCGAACCTACTATTACCACTTCACCTACGAAGACGATGTTCCCTACGTCTACATCCCGCAGGACAACCGCTGCCCTGGTTTCGACCGACAGGATGCCCTGACCTGGTGCAGCGCCCTGCCCGGCAAGGCACGCTAGCGCGGCAGTGGTGCAACCGGTGTGACAAACGAAAAACGCCCCCTTGCGGGAGCGTTCTTCTTGAATCTGGAGCGGGAAACGAGACTCGAACTCGCGACCTCAACCTTGGCAAGGTTGCGCTCTACCAACTGAGCTATTCCCGCAGATTCCGTTCGACCTGCGTCGAAGGAGCGCTATTGTGTCGATATTGCTGCACGGCGTCAACAGGAATTTTCACGTGACGTGAGGGGCAGCGTTCAGGCGTCCCCGCCTGCTCCCTTCACGTGCGCAGGCCGCGGCGATGGAAGTAGATCTGCTCGGCGATGCGCCGCGTGGCGGCCTTGTGCAGCAAGGCATTGAGCGGCCAATCGGCCTGCAGGTGGTCCATCCCCCAGCGCAGCAGGCGCTTGCCATGGAATGCCGGCGCCACCTGCTGGGCCACCCGTTCCGCTTCCGGCCCTTGGCCACGCAGATGGCGGGCAATCGCCTCGCCGACCGCCCAGCCATGCCGCCACGATGAGTGGATGCCCCCGGCGGACAACGGCGAGACGATGCCTGCGGCGTCGCCGGTCAGGATCAGGCGAGCGTCGGTGATCGGCCCATCCGGCCGACCACACGGCACCAGCCCGGCGCGGGTGGCCGATGGACGCGAAGAAGGCGGAATGCCGACCACATCGCGCACATGCTCAAGGAAGCCATCGATATCAGGCGGCCGCACCTGATTCGGGTCATGGCGCAGCGCCAGGCCGACCTGCAGCCCGGTCGGGTTCTGTGCGACCCAACCGATGTAGCCCGGTGCAAAGCGCTTGCTGACGAAGCAATGCAGTGCATCGCCCTGCGGTAGCTGCAGGCCGGCGAACTCACGTTCGACGCCATGGAGATTGTCGCGCACGTGGCCGAGGCCGGTGCGCTGGGCCACGCGCGAACGCGCACCATCGGCGCCGACCAGATAGGCGCATCGCCCTGCCCCTTCCACCTGCCAGCCATCACCGCTGCGATGGGCGTCGGTGAAGGAGTGCTGCAGGCGCAGGTCGACACCATTGGCCGTCAGTTCGCTGGCCAGCCAGCGCATCAGGCTCGGCGTATCGGTGGTGAGGAAGTAGTAGCCCGGTGCGGCCAGCAGCACGCTGCGCAGGTTCGGCGCATACAGGCGCACATTCGCGACGCGTTGCACCAGGTGTTCGGGCATGCGCCCCAGCCAGGTCTGCTCCATCGCTTCCTTCACCACGATGCCGGTGGTGTGCAGGCGCTCGCCGGGATCGGCTTTGCGTTCGAGCACGCAGACGCGCAAGCCGTACTGGGCGGCGGCCAACGCACAGGCGGCACCGGCGAAACTGGCGCCGACAATGATCACATCGTGGTCATAGGCGGAGGATTGATGAGGCATCGCGGCGTCACCCTGGGAAAGAAGGACGCAGCATCGAACCTTCGCGTGGTGCGGCGATGGGGTGGCGGTGAAGTGGGGATGAAGCGCGTTGGAGGCAAACGAAAAACGCTCCCTTTCGGGAGCGTTTTCCTGAATCTGGAGCGGGAAACGAGACTCGAACTCGCGACCTCAACCTTGGCAAGGTTGCGCTCTACCAACTGAGCTATTCCCGCTTGGGAGGCGAAATTCTACCTATTCCAAGGATGGCGTCAAGCGCTTTTTTCGGAGATCTGCGATGCGCCTGACATTGCGTATCCACGCCATGCGTGGATAGGCGCATCGATGGGGTCAGTGCCCTTTCCTGCGGAAAGGGATCCGACCCCGGGGCTCAGTTGCCCAGCTTCTTCTGCCGCGCCCGCTCGCGCGCAGCGCGCTCGTCATCGCGCAGGCTCGGCCAGGCGGCATGCAGGTACTGCAGGCCCGACCACAGGGTCAGCACCGCGGCAATCGCCAGGGTCCAGTCGCCGATGTGGAACACCGGCCAGCCCATCCAGATGTCCTGCACCGGCACGTTCGGCGCCACCGAATACAGCAGGCACAGCAGTGCAACCATCTGCGCCGTGGTCTTGACCTTGCCGATCATCGCCACGCGCACCTTGGCGCGCTGGCCCAGCTCGGCCATCCACTCGCGCAGCGCCGACACCGCAATCTCGCGGCCGACGATGACCGCCGCCCAGAACGCCATCCACGGCGTCGGGTGGCCCTGCACGATCAGGAACAGCGCCACTGCCACCATCAGCTTGTCTGCGACCGGGTCGAGGAAGGCGCCGAAGGCCGACTCCAGCTGGTAACGGCGTGCGATCCAGCCATCGAGCCAGTCGGTGATCGCGGCCAGGCCGAAGATCGCCGCCGAAGCGAAGTTGGTCCAGGTGTAGGGCAGGTAGAACACCAGCACCAGCACCGGGATCATCACGATCCGCAACAAGGTCAGCCAGGTGGGCAGGGTCAACTTCATGCTTGCGTGCTTCTCTCTCTACTCGGCCGGATCAGGCGTGGCCAACCCGTGCAGGTTAGCGTAGATACGTGCCGCGAGGGCGTCATTGATGCCTTCCACCTTGGCGATTTCCGCTTCACCAGCGGCTTTCAGGCCTACAAGACCACCGAAATGCTTGAGCAGGCTGGCACGGCGGCGCGGGCCGATACCGGGAATGTCCTCCAGCTTGCTGGTCATCCGTGCCTTCTGGCGGCGGCCGCGGTGCCCGGTGATGGCGAAGCGGTGGGCCTCGTCGCGCACCTGCTGGATGAACTGCAGCGCCGGGTTGGCCGCGCCAGGACGCAGCTCGCGGCCATCGGGCATCACCAGCGCTTCGTGGCCGGCACGGCGCTCCACGCCCTTGGCCACGCCCACCAGCAGCACGCCTTCCACGCCGAGGTCGGCCAGCGCGGCCTGCGCCTGCGCAAGCTGGCCGGCACCACCATCGATCAGCAGCACGTCCGGCAGCACGCCCTGCTCTTCCACTGCACGGCGGAAGCGGCGGTCGATGGCCTGGCGCATGGCGGCGTAATCGTCGCCCGGCTCGATGCCGCTGATGTTGAAGCGGCGGTACTGCGCACGCACCGGGCCGGCGGCGTCGAACACCACGCACGACGCCACGGTGGCCTCGCCCAGCGTATGACTGATGTCGAAGCATTCGACCCGCTTGACCGGCTCTGCCAGACCCAGCATGTCGCGCAAGGCATCGCTGCGCGCGTGCTGCGCATTGCGGCTGTTGAGTTCGGTGGCCAGGGTCAGCTGCGCGTTGCGGCTGGCCAGTTCCACGTAGCCGGCGCGCTCGCCGCGCACGTTCCACTTCAGCTGCACCTTGCGCTCGGCCGAGGCCGACAGCGCAGCGACCAGCAGGTCGGCGTCGGGAATCTCGCGGTCCAGCAGGATCTCGCGCGGCGGTTCGAATTCGATGTAGTACTGCGAGACAAAGGCGGCCAGCACTTCTTCCGGGCTTTCTTCGCCATTGGTGCGCGGGAAGAACGGGCGGGTGCCGAGATTACGACCATCACGGAAGGCCAGCAGCAGCACGCAGGCCTGCGAGCCCTGCATGGCCACGGCCAGCACGTCCAGGTCGGCGGCGCGGCCATCCACGTACTGGCGGGTCTGCATGCTGCGCAGTGAAGAAATCAGGTCGCGCAGGCGTGCGGCCTGCTCGAACTCCAGCGCCTCGCTGGCGGCCTGCATCTGTTCGCCCAGTTCGCGGGTCAGCTCGTCGCTCTTGCCTTCCAGGAACAGCGCGGCGCGGCGCACCGATTCGGCGTACTCCGGCGCCGGCACCAGCTCCACGCAGGGCGCGCTGCAGCGGCCGATCTGGTACTGCAGGCACGGCCGCGAGCGGTTGCGGAACACGCTGTCCTCGCAGCTGCGCAGCTTGAACAGCTTATGCATCAGGTTCAGCGTTTCGCGTACTGCGGTAACGCCGGGGTACGGCCCGAAGTAGCGACCGGGAATGGCACGCGGCCCACGATGCAGCGCGATGCGCGGCCAGTCCTCGCGGGTCAGCAGCACATGCGGATAGGTCTTGTCGTCGCGCAACGAGACGTTGTAACGCGGCGACAGTGATTTGATCAGCTGGTTTTCCAGCAGCAACGCCTCGGCTTCCGAGCGCGTCACGGTCACGTCCATGCGCGTGATCTGCGAGATCATCGACATGATCCGCGCGTTCTTCGGGCTGCCGTTGAAGTAGCTGCCGACACGGTTGCGCAGCGCGCGCGCCTTGCCTACGTACAACAGGGTGTCGTCGGCAGCGTACATGCGGTACACGCCGGGGGCGGTGCTGAGCTGGGCCGCGAAGGCCTTGCCGTCGAAGACCGGAGCGGATACGTCGGTCATTCGCTGATCGGGACTTCGCTGAGCACGCCGCTGTCGGGGTCGAAACGCAGCACGGCGTGGGCATCGGTCTCGGCGATCCACACCGCGCCCGCACCGGCTGCCAGACCGGCCGGACCATGCAGGCGGCGCGGCAGCGGCTGGGTGGTCAGTTCACCACCGCCGAGGCGCAGGGTGCGCAGGCGGCCGTTGCCCGTATCCGCGATCCACAGCAGTGGCGCATCCGGGCTCAGTGCCATCGCCTGCGGAAACTGCAGGCTGGCCTGGGTGCGTGGGCCGTCCTCATTGCCGAAGCGCCAGGGCCCCTGCCCGACCAGCGTCTGCACCAGGTCGCCACGCAGCTGCAGCGCACGGATCGAGGAACCCAACGCGTCGGCCACGTACAGCACCTGCTGCACCACGGCCAGTGCGGTGGGCTGGGCAAAGGCAGCCAGGTGACCGCTACCATCGCGTTCGTCGATGGAACCGCTGCCGGCGCGCCACTGCAGGCTGCGCTGGCCCAGGTGGTAGCTCCAGATGCGGTTGTCGCCGGCCATGGCGATGTGCAGCTGGTTGTCGGCGATGGCCAGGCCGACCGGATGATCCAGCGACACCTGCCTGGCCTGTGCGACCGGACCTTCCACCGGCGCACCGGGACGGCCGTTGCCGCACAGGGTATCGACGATCCCGGTCAACAGGTTGATGCGGCGCACGGCATGGTTGCCGGTGTCGGCGACGTACAGCGAATCGCGCTCCAGCACCAGCGCCTGCGGGCGGTGGAAGGCCGCCTCGGCGAGGTTGCCATCCATGAAATCGGCGGTACCCAGCCCGAACTGGCGCAGGATGCGGCCACCGTGGCTGCATTCGAGGATGCGGTGATGGCCGCTGTCGGCGATGTACAGGCGTTCGGTGCTGACCGCCAGGCCGAGCGGGAAGCGCAGCGCGTGGCGCGGCTCCGGATGCAGTTCGCTGCCACCGCGCGGCGGCGCCGATGGCGCGCCCTCGCACAGTGCATTCAAGGCACGCTCCAGTTCACCCGGCGCGCCCTGCCCGACCAGCCGTTGTTGTTCGCGCCCCTGCGCATCCAGCAGCACCATGGTCGGCCAGGCGGTGACACCAAAGCGGCGCCAGCCATCCCAGTCGGCATCAAGCAGCACCGGCATCGTCAGCCCCTGGCGGCGCAGCAGCTTCAGTGCGGCACCGGCCTCGCGTTCGAAATCGAAGCGAGGCACCTGCAGCACCAGCGGTTGCAGCTTGCCGGGGTGGCGCGACAGCCATTGGCCGAACTCGGCCAGGCGTTGCGCGCTCCAGGCGGAAGCCGCGTTGACGAACAACAGCGCCACCGGCCGACCGCGCAGTTCGGTCAGGGTGCAGGGGGTGGCATTGAGCCAGGTGGCGAACTCGGGCAGGTCCGGGACGGGCTGGACGTTCATGGCCCGATTATGCCGGAGTCGGCGTCATGCAACAGTCGTGCCACGGCACGTTTTGCAGCATCGTCGACCAGTGTCCAGACCTGTTCGAAGTGATCGTTGCCGCCGGTGTAGGGGTCCGGGATCGCAACCCGGCCCTCTCCGCCGGACCACGGCAGGTACAGCGCCAGGCGTTCGCGCTGGGCGGGTGTGGCCAGGCGACCTGCATCGCGCAGGTTGGCTTCGTCGGCGCACAGAATCCAGTCGAAGCGGTCGAAATCCACGGCCTGCAGCTGGCGCGCACGCAGGCTGCCAATGCCCACGCCGTGCCCGGCCGCGCAGGCGATCGCGCGCCGGTCGGGCGGCTCACCCACGTGCCAGTCGCCGGTGCCCGCCGAATCAACCTGCACCCGCCCCGCCAGCGGCGAGGCCTCCAGGCGTGCGCGCAGCGCACCTTCGGCCATCGGCGAACGGCAGATGTTGCCGAGGCAGACGACCAGCAGCTTCATCGTGCGGCCATTGCCTGCAGCAGCACTTCGGCGCGCTCCAGGTCTTCCGGGGTGTCGATGCCGGGCGGGAACGGTTCCGGCGAGATCGCCACGCTGATCGGATAGCCAGCTTCCAGCACGCGCAGCTGCTCCAGTGACTCGACCTGCTCCAGCCGGCCCGGCGGCATCGCGGCGAACTGCTGCAGGAAACCGGCACGGTAGCCGTAGATGCCGATGTGGCGCAGCCAGGCATGGCCCTCCGGCAACGTGTCCCGGCTGCGCGCGAAACCATCGCGGTGCCAGGCGATCGGTGCGCGGCTGAAGTACATCGCCTCGTTGCGCACGTTGCGTACCAGCTTGACCACATTGGGGTCGAACAGGGTGTGCGCGTCTTCAACAGTGGTCGCCAGGGTCGACATCGGCGCATTGCCACCGACCAGTGCCTCGGCCACCGCACGGATGCCGGCCGCGGGTGCGAACGGCTCATCGCCCTGCAGATTGACCACAACGGTGTCGTCGGCCCAGCCGGCAATGCGCGCGCATTCGGCCAGGCGGTCGGTGCCGGACGCATGCGAGGCGGCGGTCATCGCCACCTTCACTTCGGCCAGGCCGGACAGTGCGTCGGCGATGCGTTGATCGTCGGTGGCGACCCAGACCTCGCCGGCACCGGCCTGCAGCGCGCGGCGCGCCACATGCAGCACCAGCGGCTCACCGCCCAGCAGGCGCAGCGGCTTGCCCGGCAGCCGCGAGGCGGCATAGCGGGCCGGAATGGCGACGACGAATTCGGTCATGCGGGCGGTACTCGGCAGGCTCGTTACAACGGGAATGCGGCCGGCGGCGCGTGAATGCAAGCGCCGCTGCGCCACTCAGTTCGGTCGCAGCTTGTCCAGGCGGTCGGTCAGCGCCACCCAGAACGCGGCAGGCAGCTCGGCACGCAGCGGAACCGCGTAGTGCCAATCATTGCCAAACGCACGGCATTTCACCGCGTCCTTCTCGGTCATCAGCACCGGCAGCTGGCTGCCGAAGGACAGGTCCTGCGGCTGGTAGGCCTGATGATCGGCGAAGGCATGCGGCACCACGCCGATGCCACGCGCGCGCAGCATGTCGAAGAAGCGCTGCGGATGCGCGATACCGGCCACGGCGTGCACGCGCTGGCCCTTGAAGTACGCCAGTGGGCGCGCACGGCCACCGGCCAGTGGCTGCGCGCTGTCGATGTGCAGCGCCATCGGCCATTGGCCGAAGCCACAGGCCTGCGTCGCGGTCTCTTCGTCGGCCTGGCCCAGATTCACTACACGGAAGTCGCATTCGCTGGCACGGCTGACCGGTTCGCGCAGCGGCCCGGCCGGGATCATCCGGCCATTGCCGTAGCGGCGCTGGGCATCGACTACTTCAATCTCGATGTCGCGCGCCAGCCGATAGTGCTGCAGGCCGTCGTCGCAGACGATCACGTCGCAACCGGCTTCGATCAGGGCCTTGCCTGCAGCCACTCGGTCGCGGTCCACCCGCACCGGCACGCCGGTCTTCCAGGCGATCAGCACCGGCTCATCACCGCCCTTGGCGGTCGGCGTGTCGGCCTGTACCCACAGCGGTTTGTCGGCGTCTTCGCGGCCGTAGCCACGGCTGGCCACGCCCGGCTTCCAGCCAGCGGCTCGCAGGCGCTCCACCAGCGCGATGGTCAGCGGCGTCTTGCCGGTGCCACCGGCGGTGATGTTGCCTACCACGATGACCGGCACCGGCAGCGTGTAGTGCTTGCGCCAGCCGCGCCGGTAGGCACGCCGGCGCAACGCGGTGACACCGGCGTACAGCGGCGCCAGCAGGCGCATCGCCCACGGAACCGGGCTGCCGTCGTACCAGTACGGCGGGGTCTGGGTACCCTTGCCGGCCATCAGTCCTGCCTTTCGCGGAACTGCATGCTGTGCAGATGCTGGTACAGGCCGCCCATGGTCAGAAGCTCCTTGTGGGTGCCACGCTCGACGATGCGGCCGTGGTCCATCACCAGCACCTGGTCGGCATGCTCGATGGTCGACAGGCGGTGCGCGATGACCAGCGTGGTGCGCTCGGGCATCAGGCGCTGCAGCGCGTCCTGCACCAGGCGCTCGGATTCGTTGTCGAGCGCGGCGGTGGCTTCGTCGAGGATCAGGATCGGCGCATCGCGCAGGATCGCGCGGGCGATCGCCAGGCGCTGGCGCTGACCGCCGGACAACAGCGCGCCGTTCTCGCCGACCGGGGTCTGCAGCTGCTGCGGCATGCGCGCGATGAACTCCCACGCATTGGCCGCTTCGGCCGCCGCACGGATCTGTTCGTCGGTCGCGTCCATGCCATAGGCGATGTTGGCGCCAATGGTGTCGTCGAACAGCATGACCTTCTGCCCGACCATTGCCACCTGGCGGCGCAGGTCGGCCAACGGATAGTCGTCCAGCGCCACACCATCCAGCGTGATGCGCCCGCCGCTGGGCTCGTAGAAGCGCGGCACCAGCCGGATCAGGCTGGTCTTGCCACTGCCGGAACGGCCGACGATGGCGGTGACCGTGCCCGGCTTGGCGACGAAGCTGATGTCATCCAGGGCAATGCCACTGTCTTCGCGGTAGCGCAGCATGACGTGCTCGAAGGCCAGTTCGCCGCGTACGCGCTGCGCTGCATTGCGGCCTTCGTCGCGCTCGACCGGCATGTCGAGGATGTCGAACAGGCGCTCGGCAGCGGACACGCCACGGGAAATCGAGGACTGCACGCTGGTCAACCGGCGCAGCGACGGAATGATCGCGGTCATCGAGATCATCAGGCCCATGAACTGGCCGGCGTTCAGGCGCCCCGCCAAGGCTTCACGGGTCGACACCCACACGATCACCGCCAGGGCCAGCGCAGCCAGGAACTGGACCACGCTGGAGGCACCGGCACGGGTGATTTCCACCTTCATGTTCAGTGCCAGCATGCGGTTGGCCAGGCGCGAGTAACGCGACATCTCATGCTGCTGGGTGCCGTGCACCTTCACTTCCTGCTGCGCGGCCAGCGACTGCTCGGCGGTCTGCGCCATCGTACCCATGCCGTCCTGGATGCCGCGGCTGATACGGCGGTAGCGCTTGCCGACGTAGGACACGATCACGCCGATCATCGGCACCACCACCAGCATCGCCACGGTGACCTTGACGCTCATCTGCAGCATCACTGCCAGCATGGCGATGATGGTCAGGGTATCTGCCACCACGGTCTTGAGCGCATCGGCGCTGGCCTGGGTGACCTGCTCGGTGTCGAAATTCAGGCGACTGACCATCACCGGCGTCGATTCCGTATCGAAATGCGAGGACGGCAGGTGCAGGTACTTGGCCAGCACCTGCTCACGCAGGTCGCGCACCACGCTGCGGCCGGTCTTGGCCAGCGCGTAGTCGCTGACCCAGGTGGCGGCACTGCGCATCAGGAACAGGCCGAGGATGGTCAGCGGCAGGATCACCGCCATTCTGGGCTCGGGATTGACGAAGCCGCGATTGACCAGCGGCTCCATCAGCTTGGTGAAGTGGTAGCCGGCCACCGACTCCACCACCATGGCGATGACGGCGGCAACCATCAGGCCCCAGTAGGCGCGGGTATACCCCAACAGACGTTTGTAGATCGGCCACACCGGCGCGTGTTTGGAACTCATGGACGCACCTCGGGTGCTGTTGCAATGGCAATACGGCGGAAACCGAGCTGACCCAGCGCATCCTGCGCGGTCACCACGGCCTGGTAGGGAGTGCGTGCGTCGGCGCGTAACAGCACCGGCTGCGTGCGGTCGCTGCCGGCCACGGCGGCGATGGTCTGCTTGACCGACTCGACGTCGCTGCGCAGCACTTCCTGGTCATTGATGAAATAGCGGCCTTCGGCGTTGATCAACACGCTGAGCGAGCGCGGCGGTTCGTTGCTGGGCTGATCGCTGGCGGTCGGCAGCTGCACCTGCAGCGTCGAGCGCGCATCGAAGGTGGTGGTGACCACGAAGAAGATGATCAGCACCAGGATGACGTCGATCAGCGGCACCAGGTCGATATGCGGCTCATCCTGGGATCGGTCGTTGCCGATACGCATCGATCAGGCCTTTGCCGTGGCAGCATTGGCTGGACGTGCGGCCGGGGCCGGGTTCAACACCCCGGGACGGCCGTCGAGCGTATCCAGCAGCGCGCTGGCTTCCTGCTCCATCTCCACCACATAGCCGTGGATGCGGCCCTTGAAGTAGCGGTGGAACATCAGTGCCGGAATGGCCACGATCATGCCGGTGGCGGTGCACACCAGCGCCTTGCCGATGCCACCGGCCAGCTGGTTCACATCACCCACGCCGTGGTCGAGGATGCCCAGGAACATCTGGATCATGCCGATCACCGTGCCCAGCAGGCCCAGCAACGGGCCGGCCGAAGCAATGGTGCCCAGCGCGTTGAGGAAGCGTTCCATGCGGTGCACCAGGTGGCGGCCGGTGTCTTCGATGCGTTCACGGATCTGGTCACGCGGCCGGTTGCGCGCTTCCAGCGCAGCGGCCAGCAGCGCGCCCAGCGGCGAGTTGCTGCGCAGGGTCTGCAGGTGGGCCGGGTCGAGCTTGCCGCGTGCCGCCCAGTTGCGCACTTCCTGGCCGAGGCCGGGCGGCAGCACTTCAGTACGCCGCAGGGACCAGAAACGCTCCAGGATGATCGCCAAAGCCAGTACGCCCAACAGCAGCAGCGGCACCATCGGCCAGCCACCGGCCTTGACCAGTTCCCACACGTTTCAACCCTCCGGCCCAGCGGCCGCTTGTTCAATCGGCGATAGGATAGCAGCCGACCGCGCCCGCCCAGCGGCATCCCACCACCGGGATGCGTGGATACGCTGTTCACGCAGCTGCAGCCCTTGTGCGCCAAGCCATACGCGGATTGCACCGGAATCGGCCGTGGCCAGCACTTCGGCCCCCTGCGCCTGCCAGCGCCGGACCACGTCCGGGCGGGGATGGCCGAAGCGGTTCTGGTGGCCGGCCGAAACCAGCGCCAGCCGTGGTGCTACCGCGGCCACCCACGGGCCGCTGGAGCTGCCGCCGCTGCCATGGTGCGGCACCAGCACCACGTCCGCCTTCAGTGCCGTTGGGGACGCCTGCAGCAGCGCCTGCTCGGCCGGCTGACCGATATCGCCGGCCAGCAGCACCACGCCATGGCGGCTGGCGATGCGCAGCACGCAGCTGTCCTCGTTCTCGGCGTGGCGGCTGCCGGGCGCCGGGTGCAGCACCTGGAAATCGACCCCGTCCCACTGCCAGCGCAGCCCCTGCTGGCACGGCCGGGTACCGGCGATGGCGCTGCCCGGTGGCGCCAGCAGCTGCAGCCCCGGCAGCTGGCGACGCAGGCTGGGCAGGCTGCCGGTGTGGTCGAGGTGATCGTGGCTGAGCATCACCTGCTGCGGCGGCGCCTGCCCCAGCGCGCGCAGGGCCGGGACCAGGATCCGCTCGTTGCCATCGCCGCCGGTCGGCGGCCCGACGTCGTACCAGAGTGCGTGCCGCGCGGTGCGCAGCAGCACCGCCGTGCCCTGGCCAACATCGTGCACCAGCAGTTCCAGCTCCCCTTCCGCCGGTGTCTCACGTGCCGGCCACAGCAGCGGCAGGCATAACAGCAGGCCGGCCAGGCCGCCGCCGTTCCCGCGAGGCAGCAGCCACCAGAACACCCCCAGCAACGCTGCGGGTACCGCCCAGCGCGGCGCCTCGGCCAGCCACCACATCGCCTGCGGATGCAGGGCCAGCGGCTGCAGGGCCTGCCAGCTGAGCTCGAACAGCCCAGCAGCGGCGCGCCATGCCCAGCGCCCCGCCCCGTCGTGCAGCGCATGCAGCCCGGTCCCCAGCAGCGACAGCGGCACTACCAGCAGCGTCCACCAGGGGATGATCGGCAGGTTGACCAGCGGGCCCAAGCGGGCAGTGCCGCCAAACAGCGCCACGCACAATGGCAGCAGGCCGAGGCTGGCCACCCCCTGGGCGGACAGGAATCCGCGCAGGCCACCACCGACGCCCTCCGGCCCGCTGCGGGGCAGGCACCACAGCAGCCACAGCACGCCACCGAAGCTGAGCCAGAAACCGGCGGCCAGCACCGACAGCGGTGCCGGCAGCAACATCACCACGGCAGCCAGTGCCAACCCCTGCCCCGCGCCGACCGGACGACGCCCGGCGCGGGCCAACGCAACCACGCCGATCATCAGCGCGGCGCGCACCGTGGGCAACGCGCCGCCGGAGACCACCGCGTAGATTACCGCCCCCAATGCGGCGCCCCACGCGGCCGCCTGCGGCCGTGGCCAGCAGCGGGCCAACCATGGGCACAGCCACCACAGCCCCCGGCACAACATCACGCCAAAGCCGGCAACCACACCGACATGGAATCCGGAGATGGCGACCAGATGGGTCAGGCCCAGTGCGCGCAGGTGTTCCCAGTCGGTATCGGACAAGCCGCGGGTATCGCCCAGTGCCAGCGCCTGTACGAAGCGAGCGGCAGGACGGGCCACCTGGGTGGCGATGGCAGCACTGCTGCGCTCGCGCCAGGCCGGCAGGCCGTGCGCGGGTCGCCGCTCACGCGCACTCGCCGGATCGCGCACCGTACCGGTGCCGGATATACCCCGCAGCAATGCATGGCGCTCGCCGTCAAAGCCTCCAGGATTGATCCGCGAACGCGGTGCCCGCACCCGCAGCGACAGCTCCCAGTGCGCGCCAGCTTGAACCGCATGGCGCCCACCATCGGTACCGCTCGCAGGCGGTCCACGCCATGGATCGTTCCAGGTGATCTGCAGGCGCTTGCCACGCAACGAGGGCAGCGCATCGGCCTCGTCGACCTTCAACACGAAACGGGTATAGCCGGGGCCACTGTGTGGAAGATCAACCACTCGGCCAAGGACCTGCACGTCCTGCGCGGGCCCTCCGGGTAGAAGCTGGCCCTGCAGGACCCAGTGTCCGTGCAATGCCGCCCACGACAGGCCGAACAGCGCAGCCGCCCAGGCGCGGCCGCGCCAAGGCACGATCCAGCCTGTGGCGCTGGCAATGGCCAACGGCATGCACAGCCACAGCGGCGGCAGCACCGGCAGCTGCACGCAGGCCAGCGCACCCAGCACCAGACCGGCGGCACAACCACTGCCAAACAGCGGTGGGGCGGATCGTTCGGCGACCATCACCCCAGCCTGGCGCCGGGGCAGCAGCTTGCCTATCGGGTTTTAGCCCGTATTGGCGTCAGCGGCGGACGCTACCGCGATGGAAATTGACACGGAAACTGGCGCCACCACCGGCCGCCTCGCCGACGCTGACCGATCCGCCATGGTGCTGCACGATCTCCTTGACCAGATGCAGGCCCAGGCCACTACCACTGCCGGCCGCACGCAGCCGATGGAACGGCTCGAAGATCGCCTCGCGGTCACCGACCGGAATGCCGGCGCCCTGGTCACTGACTTCCAGCAGGCCGCGCGCGTCCAGCCGTACGCAGATGGTTCCGCGCCCGCCACCATGGACGATGGCGTTGTGGACCAGGTTGGCGATCACCCGCCCCAGCGCCAGGCTGTCGCCGTGGATCCACACCGGCACTTCCGGCGCATCCACTTCAAAGCCATAGCCGGCGCCGACCACCAACGGCGCAAGATCCGCGGCCGCTTCGCGTACCAGCAGCGCCAGGTCCAGCCGCTGCAGTGCGCCGACATTGCGGTCGAGCCGCTGCAGGTCCAGCAGATGCTCGGCGACGTTGCCGAGGCGGGCGACATCGGTCAACAGCTGCGACTTCAACTCGCCCTGCGGCAGCTGCGACAGCCGCGCCTGCACCACTGCGATCGGCACGCGCAGTTCGTGCGCGGCATCGGCGAGGAACTTGTCACGCGCGGCATACCCCTGCTGCACCTTGTCGATTGCGTCGTTGAAGGCTTCCACCAGCGGTGCGACCTCGGTCGACACCAGCTGCGCATCCAGACGCGCACCCGGCTGGCCGATATCCAGCTCCTTGGCCTGCTGCGCGGAGCGGCGCACCCCGCGCATCGCGCGGTGGATCACCGTCGGCATCACCAGCAGCGTGACCACGATCAACGGCAGGAAGAACCACAGGCCGATCAGGCGCAGCACCATCAGCGCGCCATCCAGCAGGCCGCCCTTCGGCGCGCCACCGACCATCACCGTGATGCGGCGACCATCTTCCTTGCGGATCATCACCCGCGCCACGTCCAGGTACGGCGGCACCAGCGAGCCGAGCTCGGTGGCACCCAGCGTCGGCAGACGCGCAAGCAGCGGTGCGTGGATCGCAGGGATCGTGCCGCGCTCCAGCCAAACGCCCTTGTCATCGACGGCCGCGAACCACAGGTTACCGCCTGCCTCCGCGTCCAGCCTGCGCCAGCGCGCTTCGTCCAGGACCAAATGGCCGCCGTCGCTGTGCACCGCCTTGGCGACTGCCTCGGCCATGAACATGTCCATGCCCCAGGTGTCCTTGTCGCCCCAGGTCAGGATCAGCGCGACCACCGCGAACAGCACGGTGAAGGCCTGCGCGAGGAACAGGCGCCAGGCCAGACCCAGCGTGATGGAACGGATCGGACGCGCCATCTCAGCCCTCCGCCAGCAGATAGCCGACACCGCGGATCACATGAATTTCCACGCCCGCCCCGGCCTGCTGCAGCGCCTTGCGCAGCTTGGATATATGCGCGTCGAGCGCATTGGACTGAATCTCATCATCGAACCCGTACACCGCCGCCTCCAGCGCGCTGCGGGTGACGGTCCGCCCCTGCCGCATCGCCAATGCCTGCAGCACCAGCACCTGGCGCCGTGGCAACGCCAGCGGCTGGCCCTCCACCTGCGCCTGCAGCGACTCGAAGTCAAATTCCAGCCGGCCCAGGTGCAGGCTCGGCGTCACCATCGCCGACGGCCGCCGCGACACCGCGCGGATGCGCGCCATCAGCTCCTCGATCGCCACCGGCTTGACCAGGTAGTCATCGGCGCCGACATCCAGTCCTTCAACCTTGTCCGACAACGTGCCCTTGGCGGTCAGCATGATCACCGCCAGGTTCGGCCGCAGCGAACGCGCGGTGGCGACGAAACCTGCGCCATCGCCATCGGGCAGCTGCCGGTCGAGCAGCATCAGCTGGTGCACCGGCTCGCGCAATGCGATCGCCGCCTCGGCCAGGCTGCCGACCACGTCGGCGACCACGCCCTGCCGCTCCAGGCCCGATTGCAGGGCACGGGACAGATCGGGATCGTCTTCGACCAGGAGGATGCGCATCAGCGGCTCGGTTACGGAAACGGTGCCGATCATAGTGCCTGCTGCCAGCTTTTTCCCCCAGGCGTGCCGATTGCACCGGCGCAATGTTCTGACAATGTTGAGCCCTCACCATGCGCAGCCATCCCCCGCAAAGTGGTTGATCGATGCCGTCGCTGCCCCCGAAACTGCTGCGCCCGTTGCTGTTCTCCGCCGCCATTGGCCTGCCACTGGCAGCGTACGCCGGCGAGCAGAACCCGGGCGTGCAGGCCGGTATAAGCGCAGGGGCGACCTCTGGGGCCTACGCCCACTATGACGTCAAGCCGCTGGTCGTACCGTCCATTGCCTGGCAGGGCCAGCGCTTCTTCGCCAGCCCCGGCTCGCTGGGCATGTACCTGTACAAGGGCCAGGGCCTGCGCCTGTCGGCTGCGGTCACCCCGTACACGCTGCGCTTCAAGACCGACGACGTGAACGATCCGCAGCTGCGCCGCCTGCACAGCCGGCAGATGTCGGCCATGGCCGGCCTCAACGGCGAATACAGCGCTGACTGGGGCATCGTCGAAGCCAGCGTGATGCGCGAGGTCACCGGCCATGGCGGCGGCATTGAATCGCGCCTGCATTACAGCTATCCGATCCAGGCCGGACGCTTCACCTGGGTGCCCCGGGTGGGTGTGGTGCATTCCAGTGCACGCCTGCTCGACTACTACTACGGCATCAGCGACGCGGAAGCAGTGCGCTCGGGGCTTGCCGCCTACAACCCGGGCAGCGCGACGTCGCCGAGCCTGCAGATCGCGGTGAGCACGCCCTTGGGCACGAAGTGGCGCGCGACCGGCGTGGTCGCCAACCAATGGTTCGGTGATGCAGTGAAGGACAGCCCGATGGCGCGACGCGGTACACAGACGTCAGCCTTCGTTTCCCTGATGCGCTCGTTCTGATCGAGCGCCCGTTACGGACAAGGACACCCCACATGGCCTCCGTCTCCCCCACCACCGAAGCGCACGCGATCCTGCGTGCGCCCGACCTGGACAGCGCCGAGCGCGCCTACCTCGTCCTCATGCCCGACCTTGAGCACGTGAACGCACTGGCACGACGGGCGCTGGGCCTGTCCCGCGTGGCCGATGCGGCACGCGGCTACGCGCTGTCGATGACCCTGGTCGGGCTGCGCCTGCAGGAACTGGAAATGGGCGAAGCGACGGCCAAGGAACATCGCCAGGCGACGCTGCGCAGCCTGCGGCAGGCCTTCAGCGCCTGATCTCCAGCGTTCAGTGCCGGCGCATGCCCCCGTGCCGCGCCGTGCGGTTTACACTCAGCGGAAGGTGGTCCAGGCCAGTACCGCCGCCAGCAGGGCCACCCAGATCACCGCCTTGAACGTGCCTTCCAGCATGTTGCCGCCGAACAGCAGTTCGAAAAACGGATTGGGCCTGGAAACCGGGACGTGATCGCTCATGCGGCAGCTCCTTGCAGTGACGGCGCGATTGCGCGGTAGACCGGAGTCTACGCCTGCACGGCCCGGATTCATCGCTCCCCGGCCGTCTTTGGCGGTTCAATTCCGGCCTTCGTCGCAGGCCGGCTGCAGCACCCCACATGTCATGCCAGCCTGCGTGCACTTTCCCGCTGGAGCACCGTGCCATGCCGATGCTTGCCTTGATGCTGCTGCTCTCCAGCCTGTTCAGCGCTGGCAACGAGCCCACTGAAGAGGCCCTTCGCAGCCAGATCCTGCTTGCCGAAACCCAGCAGCCGGAAGCCGCACGACAGGATTGCGGCTCGCCCTCCCTGCTGCTGTACCGGCTGCGCCAGGACCGGGTCCTGCGGCTGGCCAACCAGCCCCTGCAACACGCCCCCGCCGATGCCCAGCCCACGCGTGGCGCGACGGTTCGCGTTGCCCAGCTCTGGGAGCGCGTGGACGGCCACTGGAAGCTGCAGCGGATGATCAGCGTCGAAGACCTGGTCGTGCAGCACTGACCATGTGCAACTGTGGCCGATGCCAAAAACGAGAAAAGCCGGCCCAGGGCCGGCTTTCATCGTAATCCACCGCTGCACCGGCAGTGCCGGGAGCCAGGTGGTGGGCGGTACAGGGTTCGAACCTGTGACCCCTACCATGTCAAGGTAGTGCTCTACCGCTGAGCTAACCGCCCATCTTGTTCTTGCCGCCCGAAAGCTGGCCTTGCTACGTAAAAACCCGGCGCCAGGGCCGGGCTTTGCAGTTCACGACAACCCTCCTGCGAGGACTTCGTGGTGGGCGGTACAGGGTTCGAACCTGTGACCCCTACCATGTCAAGGTAGTGCTCTACCGCTGAGCTAACCGCCCGTATTGCTTCTGCATTTCCGCGAATGCGTCGGTGCAGGCCGCGTATATTACGGATGCCGGCGGTTGAGCGCAATACTTTTGTGAAGATGATGCTGCACTGCCGCGTTCAGCCGAGGCTGGCCTCCTTCAGCTGCCGGATCTGGTCGCGCACGCGCGCGGCGTCCTCGAATTCCAGGTCCTTGGCGTGCTGGTACATCTTCTGCTCCAGCGCCTTGAGCCGGGCCGCCAGCTGGGCCGGGCTGAGCGAACGATAATCGGCCGCTTCCTCGGCCACGCCGGCCTTGCCCTTGCCTTTACCCTTCTTCGCCTCTTTCTCGGCTGCATCCGAACGTGCACCTTCCAGCACGTCGACGATCGGGCGCGCCACCGAGCGCGGCACGATGCCGTGCTCCTCGTTGTACTCGACCTGCTTGGCACGACGGCGGTCGGTCTCGTCGATCGCCGCCTGCATCGAGCGGGTGATCTTGTCGGCGTACAGGATCGCCTTGCCGCGAACGTTGCGCGCGGCGCGGCCGATGGTCTGGATCAGCGAGCCGGTGGAGCGCAGGAAGCCCTCCTTGTCCGCGTCCAGGATCGCCACCAGTGACACCTCGGGCATGTCCAGGCCTTCGCGCAGCAGGTTGATGCCCACCAGCACGTCAAACTTGCCCAGGCGCAGATCGCGGATGATTTCCACACGCTCGACGGTATCCACGTCCGAGTGCAGGTAGCGCACGCGGATGCCATGTTCGGTGAGATATTCGGTGAGGTTCTCGGCCATGCGCTTGGTCAAGGTGGTGACCAGCACGCGGTCGCCAGCCTTGATGCGCTCGTTGGCTTCGCTCATCAGATCATCGACCTGGGTGCCGACCGGGCGGATCTCCACCACCGGGTCGATCAGGCCGGTCGGCCGCACCACCAGCTCAGTGATTTCTTCGCCGGCCTCCCGATACTCGTACGGTCCCGGCGTCGCCGACACATAGATGCTACGCGGGCAGCGCTCTTCCCATTCCTCGAAGCGCAGTGGACGGTTGTCCAGCGCCGACGGCAGGCGGAAACCGAACTCCACCAACGTCTCCTTGCGCGAACGATCGCCCTTGAACATGGCGCCGATCTGCGGGATGGTCACGTGCGATTCGTCGATCACCAGCAGCGCATCGGGCGGCAGGTAATCGAACAGGGTCGGTGGCGGTTCGCCGGCATTCTTGCCGGTGAGGTGCCGGGAGTAGTTCTCGATGCCGTTGCAGAAGCCGACCTCGGCCATCATCTCGATGTCGAACTGGGTGCGCTGGGCCAGGCGTTGCGCTTCGACCAGCTTGTTCTGCGCATACAGCTGCTCAAGCCGCTCCTTCAGCTCGACCTTGATGGTTTCCACTGCTGCCAGCACGCGTTCGCGCGTGGTTGCATAGTGGGTCTTCGGGTAGACCGTGAAGCGCATCAGGTTGCGCATCGTCTCACCGGTCAGCGGATCGAACAGGGTGATCTTCTCGACCTCGCCATCGAACAGTTCGATGCGCAGCGCCTCGCTGTCCGACTCGGCCGGGAACACGTCGATCACCTCGCCGCGTACGCGGAACGTACCGCGCTGCAGCTCGTACTCGTTGCGCGTGTACTGCAGCTGGGTCAGGTGATTGATCAGGTCGCGCTGGTCGATGCGCTCGCCCTTGGACAGGATCAGGCGCAGCGACAGGTAGTCTTCCGGCGCGCCCAGGCCATAGATGGCCGACACCGTCGCCACCACGATCGCATCCGGGCGCGACAGCAGGGTCTTGGTCGCGGCCAGCCGCATCTGCTCGATGTGCTCGTTGATCGAACTGTCCTTCTCGATGAAGGTATCCGACGACGGCACGTAGGCTTCGGGCTGGTAGTAATCGTAATAGCTGACGAAATACTCCACCGCGTTGTGCGGGAAGAACGCCTTGAACTCGCCATACAGCTGCGCCGCCAGCGTCTTGTTCGGCGCCATGATCAGCGTCGGCTTCTGCACGTTCTGGATGACATTGGCGATGGTGTAGGTCTTGCCCGAGCCGGTGACGCCCAGCAGGGTCTGCTTGGCGATGCCTGCCTCGAAATTGCTGGTCAGCTTGGCGATGGCATCGGGCTGGTCGCCTGCCGGCGAATACGGCGAGACGAGTTCAAAACGGTCGCTCATGGTGTTGCCAGTTCCCGGGAAAGGTAAGTATACGAGGCAAGCAGTGACGGCCGGCTGAGGGGTTTCCGGGCAGGCGGGCGCGGCGGTGCCTGATGGCGGCGCCGGCGCCGGCCGGGGAGTCTGGACACATGCGCCGCCCCCTCTTCCCCCGCCCTCCCCTGCCGCGAGGCATGCATCTGGTCGAACTGCTGGTGGTCGTGGCCGTACTTGCCGTGCTGCTGGCAGCAGGCTGGCCCGCCCTGCATCCGATGTTGTTGCGCCATCGCGCGGATGCCCTGCAACTGACCCTGCACGCCAGCCTTTCCAGTGCCCGCAGCGAAGCCCTGATGCGGCGGGAACTGATCGGGCTGTGCGCCAGCGATGACGGTGAGCACTGCACCCGCGACTGGAGCGCCGGATGGATCATCTATCGCAGCGGCGGAAAGCGGGGCACACCGGAATCCAGGGAGGACATCCTGGCCCATCATCAAGGCCGCTCAGATGTCTCGATCGTTGCACAGACCAGCAGTGGACGGCCGTTGCTCTTCTTCCAGCCTGACGGACGCAGCCCCGGCGCCAATCTGACCCTGCGCATCTGCGCGGGAAGTCGACTGCATGGCAGGCTGGTGGTCAACAACGGCGGCCGCACCCGCAGCGAACGCGTCGACCGCGCGCTGCCCTGCTGACAGGCCTGAAAAAGCAAAAGCCGCGATTTCTCGCGGCTTCTGCAGTATCTGGCGCCCGAAGTTGGACTCGAACCAACGACCCCCTGATTAACAGTCAAGTGCTCTAACCGGCTGAGCTATTCGGGCGGGGAGGCGCATTGTACTGACCGTTTACGGGAAGATCAACACCTGATTTACCAGCAGTCGGAAACGGTACCGCTGGCGGTTTTGCGGTTGGCCTGGTCCACGCCCAGCGTCCCGCAGCTGTCCTTGGTCTGGTTGCCCTGGGGCGTCGCAGTCAGCGTGAACGAGGACGCCTTGCCATCAAACGTGATCGCGTAGCGCGTGGTCCCACCCTCCCGCGGCGACACTTTGCTGGGCAGAGCAAAGCCGGAATACGTGTTGTTCACCGAGTAGTAGCGCTCGGCGCGCTGTGCGTACTCCACCAGATCCGCTTTGGCCACGCCACGGTGGGACTGTCGGATGTACTGCTGGTACGAGGGAACGACGATGGCCGCCAGGATGCCGAGCACGATCACCACGATCATCAACTCGATGAGGGAGAAACCGTGCTGCCTGCCGGGACGACGCAGAGTGCGGGAAAGAGTGTTCAGGCTCATGGGATTGTCTTGGTTACTGGATCTGACGCCAGGACTGGCGGCCACAGGGATAAGGCACGTACATCGTCGGAGCACCTGCCACGTTGATCGCCATCCAGCAGGCGCGGCCGCCTCCCTTGTCCAGGCGCGGCATCACTGAAGTGTTGACGTCCCTCACCGGGGCGGTGCCGCCGGTATCCAGGCTGACCGCTGCCGTGCCCGATCCATACGCCGCCCCGTCAATGGATCCGACGCGCGCGAGCTCCAGCGACGCACCGCCCGAGATCGGATCTAGGCCGAACAACCAGTTGCTGCCCTCCGTCGAACAACCACGACCGCCGGACGTTGGCATGTAAGTGGGCATGAACACCGTGCCCGACGCAACCGCGGGATTGCCGACGAAGCGTTCGCCCGAACCCGGTAGCGCAATGCTCCACCCGCGCGCGGCCCCGCTGAACGGCTTGGCGGCGATCGAGCGCTGCTTTCCATTGGTGGCCACCGAATAGGCCACCAGATCGGACGGTACGATCGTCGTCTCGGGCTGCCCCTTGCTGGTGTCGTTGACACCGTACAGGGACTGCGCGGTGACGTCCTGCGGATCATTGTCGAACGAGAAACTGCCGGTCCCCAGAACCAGCATCACACCGCCGCCGGATCCGGTCACTGCGGTCATCCCGCCGGTGATCGGCTGGCGGTATACCTGGTTGTTGTTGTTGGTCTGGCGCGCGGTGGTGAATACCGGCGCGGTGACGGACGTCGCCGCATCTTCCAGGTCGAATTTCCAGAGCGCACCACGTTGGTCGGCCGCGTAGACCGTATCGGCCAGGCCATCGCGGCCGCGCACACGTCCCGTTCCACCACTGCTGTCGGCACGCCAACGGTCAACCGCCACGATGTTGCCCAGGCCATTGTCACCGGCCGGCGCGGTTGCCGCGGCCTCATTGGCGCTGATCATCCGTACCGCACCAGAGCCGAGGTCAACCACGAACAGCACCGCCTTGCGGTTGAGGCTGTTGTAGCCGTTGCCGAAGATCGCCTTCCACGCCACACCGTTCCCGTCCTTCACCGGCACGATCACCGGCTTGCCGAGAACATGGCCGATGTTGGCCTTCACGGTGGCATCCAGACCCGGAGCCACGTCACTGATTTCCCACAGGCGGTTGCCGGTGCCGAAACTGGACGGGGTGGTCACATCCAGCGCGAACACCGAGCGCCCACCGGCGCCCGCCGTACCCACCAGCGCCGTGGCCCATTTGCCATCGATCTGCGCGTCTGCCACTGCAATCGGTCCATCCACGTAATAGCGATGGCGGAAGCGCTGGTCGGACTTGTTGGCCGCCACGTAGGGATACAGCAGGTTGGCCATGTGCCCCAGCGCCGTGCCGGGGATGTAGGCGAAGGTCTCGCTGCCACCGGCACTGTCACTCACGCCGCTGCCGTTCATGCCACCATCGAAGGCATGCAGCATGCCGTCGTTGGCGCCGACGTAGACCATGTATCGGCCGTTGTTGCGCTTGCGGGTCAGATACGTGGCATACGAAGTGGCCATGTCAGTGCTGATGCGCTGATAGCCATAGTCATCGCGCGGCGAGCTGATCACCGGACTGGAGTTCACGATGTCACCCAGCACGGTGGTACGGGTCCGGTAGATACCGCCCGAGTTGCGTACTTCACGTGATGCATCGCCGCCCAGGTAGGCAATCGCCGTGCTGATATCCCCGCCCAGCTTTTCGGCCTCAGTGGGGGCACAGCGTGCGATGCCTGGATACTGCTTCTCGTCCTTGCTGCAGAGGTCGGTGAAGGAGATGTTGGTGCTGTTGAATACGACAGCCGCATTGCCCTTGGCCGCGACGATGTTGCGCGAACGCTGCGCGCCCAGCTTCTCGGCCGCATCCCACACCTGCGTGTACTCGGTCTGGCGGGTCGTGTTGTTCACCGTGAGCTTGGAGGCCTTCAGGCGGCTGAACCAATCGGTTTCCTCGTTGGCCACTTCGAACTGGGGCGTGACTGCCAGCGAGCCGGTGCCGATGCGCGCGCCGGTCAGCCCCTGGCTGCCCGAAGGCGCCGGCCCTGACGTAACCGACGACAGCACCCGGCGCATGGCGGTGGTGATGTCTGCCGGCGTGCGCGCGTTGATGTACTCGCCGCGGGTATTGGTTGCAGCGTGCCAGATGTCATCCACGGTGCTGGGGTTGTTGTCCTGGCGTGGCGGCCAGTTGTTGTAGATGGCCGAACTGGTATACGGATTCTGCTGCTTGTCCGGATCGAACAGGTTGCCACGTGCACCGAGGGTGATGCCGTAGAAATTGATATGCAGATTCTTGTTGCAGTCCAGCGACTTGTCGGTACTGGTCGCGCACTGCTCCGGCACCGGCACCTGCCCCTTCGGCATCCTGTCGTCGGTGCGTAATGGGTTGACGTAGTAGTACGCGGCGATGTCGGCCATCGTATCGGCGTTGCTGTCCGAGAACGGGGTCCCCATAGCACCGTCAATGTTCCCAGGGGTGGGGATTGAACTTGTCGGGAATCCATTGCCATTGTTGCTGTAACCATCGGTAAACAGCATCACGGCGTTCTTCTGGCAGGAAAGCTTGATGGGGGCCGAATCGTCGGTCCGCATGAACTGCAGGCCGGCCGCATTGACCGCATGTCGATTAGGCGTACCACCATTGGCGGTCAGCGCGATCATGTCGCTGTACAGTTGCGCTTTCTGTGAGATCAGGCTCATGTCCTGGATCGCGAGACGCTTCGCAGAATCTGACGAGCTGTTGTATTTCTGGAAATCGTTGATCTTGAAGTAGCCGACATACATGTCGTTGACGTTCAACGCATGTGTCATGCCCGCGATCATCGCGCGGTTCCGGTTGCCGTAGTAGGAGTACCAGTTGGCGAAATTCTGAAGTGCGGCAACATCATTGGAAGTGATGACATATTTCCACATGTCACATCCTGTGCCACAGGCCCCCGCAATCTGGGTACGCGCGACGCCCGCATATGCATTTGCCGTACCCGGCAACTGCGGCCAAGGGTCAGCTTTACTGATGAAGGGAGTGTAGAACGTCGCCGGTACGTACCTGAGGGACGCGTAATCCGCGGAAGTCCAGCTTCGGCCACTGCCAGAGTTATTGCTGTTTTCGGTGCCGAATGTGTAGGTTACGTTCCCTCGGCTATCCACACGCCGGGTCGCATTCGCGTAGGCCTGCCCCTTGGGTGCAATCATGCCCTTTTGCATCCGCTGGACATCCCAGCTGGATCTCCCCAGGTAGCTCGCAGCAAGCGACAGCGAATTGCCCGTGTCACGCGGATCAATGAGCGTCGCTGTCAGATCAGCCTGCGGATAGGACACGACCTCTTCCTTGACGATGTTCAGCCAAGGCTCGTACTTGATGGTCGGATCGTAGTACGCCGGGTTGTAGGCCGCCGACCGTGCGAACCCGAATACATCCAGCGCAGGAATACCGCTGTTGTCGTTGATCCGGGAGCCGGGCAGGACATAGAAGTAATCGCACTCACCCGCGTCATAGATGGGATTACCCCGCCGATCGTAGCCACTGATGATGTCGTCAACGGTGTTGAGTACACCTTTGGACCTGAAAAAGCTCTGCCGGTCATAGTTCCAGCACGCCGTACCATCCTGCCCTGGGAACTGGGTCTGGAAGGTCATCGAGCCCGAGTCGTCCACCGCCATGATGAACGACGGCGGCGCGGACACCTTCAGGTTCATCGGACGCTGCGACAGCGTGCCCTGCGCCTGCGCGGCGAACAGGCTCATCGCAAGCCAGGTACCGCCGGCCACCGCCAGCAACAGCCCGGAGCCGGCCAGGATCTTGATCTTTCGGGTCGCCATGACCGGGTTCCTCAAAGCTTGAAAACAGTGTCGACAGCCGCCGAGGAGGTCCCCTCGTTGCTGGTGGCGGCATCGCGGTCGGAGCCGAACGCGGTGATCTGGTAAACGCGTGTGGGCTCTTCGCTTTCCGGCGTGCCCATGCCGAGCGGCGTCTCGCCCAGGATGCAGGAATCGATACGGCGCACGCTGACCACCGGTGCCGCCGAAAGTTTCTGCTGGCCCACCCAACGGGTGGGGTCGAAGCCGTCATCGCAGATGCGTTTGATGGCGTCGGCCTTCAACGAGCCGCCATCGCCGGTATTGTTGTCGATCTGTTCTATCGACCGCTCGGCGTCGCGGACGGCGCGCTCAGTCGCCTGGAACGCGACGTTGGCCGCCCGGTAATTGGACGACATGCGCTCCTGCATGCTGGCCACCTGCATGCCGACCACGCCGATCAGCGACAGCAGGATCAACAGCATCAGGGCCACATACAGCACCGCGCCACGCTGCTGCGCGCGCCCCTGGAAACGACGGGAGACGGAGGGCTTCATGGGTCAGTTTCCGAACAGTCGGTTGCGCAGCGCCACGGACACCTCATACGAGGCGCGATAGCGATCGTCGTAGGTCGTGGGCGGATTGAAACCAACGCCCAGCACGCCCAGCTGGGCCACCGCGGTGTTGGCCTGCTCGGCGGCGGCCCGCTGCGGGCTGCGTACCAGCAGACCGAACTGCACCAGGCCAACCCGGCGCCACGCGGCGACGGCGGCGTCATCGGTGCCGGTGCTGACGCCGCTGGCAGTCTTCTGGAAGGTGATCGCACCGGTCGGCGGCGTGGTGCTGCTGATCGCAGTCTCGGTGTCCTGGCCGTACAGGAACTGCAGGTTCTCGATGCCTTCCACCAGCTCTTCGCCGTTGGCAAAGGTGTTGTTGCCGGTACCGCGCGCACGATACAGCGCAGGTTCGCCGGCCGTGTTCGTGGCCACGTAGTACGCCATCGATTCCACACGGTAGACCATGGTCACTGCATTGTTGGCCGAATAGGCCGAGAGATCGGCGTTGCTGGCCGTGATCGTGCTGCCGGCGATTTTCCCGGCGAACACGTTCACCCTGCTGCAATCAGCTACGGCAAATGCCGAAGGCGTCGTGACAGCACCAGCCGACAAGCGTGCGGCCGCATCCGCGGCAATGGTGATGTCCGGCGAAGCGCCGGAGCCAATGGCAAGCACCGGCGAGCCTTCCGGCGCCAGATAGCGCATCACGATGATGTCACTGCCAGCACGGGGTGCGGGCTTGAGGTTGGTGACCGCCGACGGTGTGCTGCCGGCCGCTCCCCAGGTTGCGCCGAGGGTCAGCTTGTTGCCCGGCGCCGTACCATCCGCCTCGTATCCCTGGATCGGCACGGAGAAGTCCATCGGACTGCCGTCTCCCTGCTTCACGCCGGCGATGTTGACCTTGATGCTGTTCTGCCCGCGCACGATGTGTGCCTGATCATTCACGCAGCCCATGTGCCCGGCCATGCGGATGTCGCGCTCGAGGAACTCAAGTGCGAATCGAGCATTCTCCTGGGTGCGCGCGACGCCTTCGGACAGCTGCGAGGCCGCGCGTGAGGCCATGAAGATCTGGGTCACGCCAAGCATCAGCACCAGGCCGATGACCAGCGAGATCAGCAGTTCAACCAGCGAAAGGCCGGCCGCATGGGTGGCAGCGAAGGGGGCGCGCTTCATAGGCGGGTAACCAGAGTGAACGTGGTGATGCTGTCGGGATTGGCGGCATTCCAGCGCTCGTCCCCCCAGCCGATGCCGACGGTGACCAGACCGTCGTTGACGCTCACGTTGGCACTGGCCTTGCCCCCCAGCACCTTGACGACCTGGCACTGCCAGCGCGCCACGTTCGCCTTGGATGTTGTCTGGTCGGTACTGTTGGGCCAGGTGCATGGGCCAGCCGGCGCAGTGACCGAGCCTGCAGTGAAGGAAGCCTTGGTGTACTCGCCACCCTTGAGGGTTTCACTGCGCTGCACACGCATCAGTTCGATAAGGTCGTAGGCCAGGCTGGTGGCCTGGGTACGCTGGCTGGCGCTCTGCACGAAGCGGACATTCATGGTCTGCAGCAGCGCGAAGCCCAGCAGGCCGAACGCCAGCACCAGCAGCGCGATCAGCACCTCGATCAGGCTGAAGCCACGACTGCGGGCATGCCCCCCCAGGCCGGAAAGACGACGTTTCATTTGCAGGTTCCTGCAGTGGAGCGGACCTGCCCGGAGAACAGCACGGTCAAGGTCCGCATGGGGTCACCCGCCTTGCAGCCTTGCGGCACCAGGCTCACGGTCTGGTCGGCGGAAGCGCGGCGGCGCCCCTGGGAATCGAAGGCGATGACGGCCTGGCTGGGAACCTCGACGGCCAGGCTGTTGTTGCCCTTGGAAAAACGAAGCACGCTTTCGCTTCCGCTGAGCGAACCATCGCCATCGGCGTCGCCCCAGGCCAGCATGCCCTTGCTCCAGTCACCGTCGCAGGACGTGCCGTTGCTGCTGCCGCAGACCGCGCCTCCGTGCCGGTTGCGGATGGCCTCGCTGCGAGCGAGCGACAGCAGACCGATCACCTCGTTGTTGGTGGTGGTCAAACGGTTGGAACGCATCGCGGTGCGGAAGCTGGGATAGGAGATGCTGGCCAGAATGACCAGGATGACCAGCGTGATCATCAACTCAACCAGCGTGAAGCCGTTTGGCCGGCGCAAAGACATTGGACGCTCCCCAGCGTGTTGATGGCCACGATGGGCCATCGCCCTGCCACCGGCAAGCGGCGGCAGGACGAACGGTCAATCCGGGGCGACGGGCGTCAAAGCCTTGACGACCGCTGCCCTGTCGGCCGCCCGTGGCGGGGGTCGGAGCCCGATGGGATCCGACCCCGGGCCGATCAGGCCAGCACCTGGTAGCAGGGCTGGTACTCGCCGGAGATCTTCATCCGGCGCTGCTCGACGAAGGCACGCAGCAGCCCATCCAGCGCCTGCATCATGTCCGTATCGCCGTGGATCTGGAACGGCCCGAACTGCTCGATGCGGCGCATGCCATCTTCCTTCACGTTGCCAGCCACGATGCCCGAGAACGCCCGGCGCAGGTCGGCCGCCAGCGCGTGCGGGGCACGCCCGTGGTGCAGATCCAGCGCAGCCATCGCCTCGTGGGTCGGCACGAACGGCTGCTGGTACTCCCACGGAATCTCGATCGACCAGTTGAAGAAGAACGAGTCCTTCTGCGCCAGGCGGTGCTCACGCACGCGCTTGATGCCGTTGGCCATCTTCTTGGCCACCGCCACCGGGTCGCCGATGACGATCTCGTAGCGCTCGGCGGCCGCATCGCCCAGGGTCAGGCGGATGAACCGGTCGATCTGCTCGAAGTACGGCGCTGCCACCGTCGGGCCGGTCAGGATCAGCGGGAACGGCAGGTCCTTGTTTTCCTCGCGCAGCAGGATGCCGAGCAGGTACAGGATTTCCTCGGCGGTGCCGACGCCACCGGCGAACACGATGATGCCGTGGCCAATGCGGACGAAGGCCTCCAGGCGCTTCTCGATGTCCGGCATGATCACCAGATGGTTGACGATCGGGTTCGGCGACTCGGCGGCGATGATGCCCGGCTCGGTCAGGCCGATGTAACGCGTCACGGTGCGGCGCTGCTTGGCATGGGCGATGGTGGCGCCCTTCATCGGGCCCTTCATCGCGCCCGGACCACAGCCGGTGCAGATGTCCAGACCGCGCAGGCCCAGCTCGTAGCCCACCTGCTTGGTGTACAGGTATTCGTCGCGTGAGATCGAGTGGCCGCCCCAGCACACCACCAGGTTCGGGTCGCCCGGGTTGAGGATGCGCGCGTTGCGCAGCAGGCCGAACACCGCATTGGTGATGCCCTCGGACGACTCCAGCTCGGCCGCGTAGGCCGGGCCCATCTCGATGGCCATGTAGGCCAGGTCACGCACCACTGCGAACAGCAGTTCGGCGACGCCGCGGATGATCTCGCCATCGACAAAGGCCATCGCCGGTGCATTGACCAGGTCGATGCGCACGCCGCGATCCTGCTGCGCCACCTGGATGTCGAAATCGGGATACAGATCGCGCGCCGCGCGCGGATCGTCAGAGGCGCTGCCGCTGGTCAGCACGGCCAGCGCGCAGCGGCGCAGCAGCTCGTGCATACCGCCGGCAGACGCATCGCGCAGGCGGGCCACTTCGGCCCGCGACAGCACATCCAGCCCACCGCGCGGGTAGATCCGCGCGTCCTGCACCGGCAGTGCACGGGCTGATTTTTCGTTCGTGGTCATGTCCAATTTTTCGCTTCCTTCAAGGTTTCCGACTGTACTGCCGCCCCCTTAAAAAGCAAAACGGCCGGGAAGCCCGACCGTTGGATGTGTGCTTCCCGCGTTCGCCTTTCCGGGACCGCATCGGCGGCGTTGGCACCGCGCACATTTCTGGATGCTACGCCGATGCCAGGTGACCTGCAAGAACTTTCGCCTGAACGGAAAACGGCCGGGTTTCCCCGGCCGTTCTCACTCACTGCTTCAGGCTCTGACGGATCAGAACTTGTACTTCACGGTCAGCTGCATCGACCAGCGCGACACGGCGGTGTTGCCCTTGTCGTTGTTGTTTTCCTGGATCGACGAGTTGTCGGTACGGCCGGTGAAGTTGTACAGGTACTTGCCGGTAGCCGGGTCGATACCCGAGTAGTTGGCAACGCGACGGGTGGCGTAGAAGCCGTAATCGTCGATCAAACCCCACTTCTTGTTGAGCAGATTGCCGACATTCATGATGTCCAGTGCGATCTCGCCCTTGTGGGTCTTCGCGAAGCCAGGGAATTCCTGGCTGATGCGGACATCGAAGCTGTTGACCCACTTGGCGCGGTGCGCGTTAGCCGGGACCACGCTGCCACGGTAGGCATCGAGCTCCGGATTCTGCGCCAGCCATTCGAAGAACTTCTTCTCCATGTCGGCACCGCCAGTGAAGATCACGTCACCCGGACCCTTCGGCACGTAGAACAGATCGTTGGTACCTGCGCCGTCGCCGTTCACGTCGTTATAGAACACGTAGCTGTACGGACGACCCGAACGGCCTTCATAGAACAGGCCGACGCGGGTGGCATTGTCACCGAAGAAGTTGTGCTTCCACTCCAGGGTGCCGGTGATGCGGTCCTTGATCGCATAGCGCGAGTTGTACGCAACATTGTCGTTGGCGTTCAGGCTGAGCGTGTTGTTCCAGTTCGAGGTGTTCTGCGAGCTGGACAGCGGGCTCACTTCCTTCGCCTGGGTGTAGGTATAACCCAGCGACCAGCCCCAGTTCTCGGTCAGCGGCTTGGCCAGCGAGAACGTAGCCTGGGAACCACGCCCCTTGTCGGTGTTGCGCAGCAGGATCACGTCGCCGATATCGCTCGGACGGTTGACACGGTCACTCGGGCAGGTCTGATCGGTGGCGGTACAAGCACGGCCATTCTTCTGGCCAGCCTGCATGCCGTTCGAGCCAGCATTGGCACCGTTCATGCCGTAGTCGTTCCAGTACAGCGCACGACCGTCCTGACCAACCGAGCGGTTGGCGTTCGGGGTCATGACGTCCAGACGATCGAAGTACAGACCATCCTTGACCTTGGTGACCAGCAGCTCGGCCGACGCCACGATGCCGTACCACGGCAGTTCGTGATCAAAGGCCAGGTTGGCCTTCCACACCGACGGCAGGCGGGTACCGGGAGCGATCAGGTCGACGTTCTGACGTGCCGAAGCCAGCGACGGGTCCGGGATGAACGGATTGTCAGCATCGAAGCTGAAACCACCCGGATTGCGGGTCAGGTTGTACTCGGCGTAGTTCAGGCCGGTGTTCTGGTAAGCACCTGCCAGCCACACGTTCGGGGCAGCACCGCCGAACAGGCCCACGCCACCGCGCAGCTGGGTCGGGCGGTCGCTATCGAAGGTGTAGTTGAAGCCGACGCGCGGCTGGAACAGCTTCTTGTCGACCAGCTTGGTGTTGTTGAAGCCGTACAGCTGCTCGATGCGCGGGTTGTACAGGCGCTGGGTGCTGAAGTCCGGCATGTCAACGCGGACACCGAACATCAGGCTCAGGTTGTAGTTGATCGCCCAGGTATCCTGGATGAACAGACCCGTGTTCTTCAGGTGGAACTTCGCCGGAATGTCATCCAGGCTGCCACCAGCACGCGGCACGCGCACCTGGTACGCGGACGGGGTGCCAGCTTCAAACGCAGCCAGGTTGGCGAACTCATACGCGCCGTACAGGTTGCGGCCGTAGAAGTTCATCAGGTCGTTGTCGGTGTAGTCAAAGCCGAACTTGACGGTGTGGTCACCGACGTACCAGGTACCGGCACCAAATGCGCTCAGTTCCTTCGACTCGACCAGGTTGGTGTGGGTGTTCTGCTCGGTACCGAGGTACAGCGAGTTGTTGTTGTCGAAGCGGACGCGGATCTGCGGCAGGTGCGAAGCAGCAACACGGTTGGACGAGTAGTCCTTGTGCGAGACCTTGAATTCGGTGGAGAAGTTCTCGGACCAGTCACTGAACAGTTCACCCATCCAGGTTTCATACTCGGTCGGCTGGGTGTACCAGAAGTCGCTCAGCGAAATTTCGCTGTTGCTGACCTTCGGGAAACGCACCACGTCCTGCTTCATCTTGTTGTAACGCAGGGCCGCACGGTGGTTCTCGTTGATGTTCCAGTCCAGCTTGACCGCGTACTCTTCGATCTCGGTCTTGTTGTTCAGCGCGCCTACGCCGCCGACCTGATAGCCAAGATCGGACATGCGCTTCTGAACGCGGGCGATATCAGCATCGCTGATGCCGCCAGCCTTGTTGTAGGGGCTTTCGCCAAGGCTGACGCCGCCACCGCTACGCTCGTACTTTTCGTAGTTGGTGAAGAAGAACAGCTTGTCCTTGACGATCGGGCCGCCGAAGGTCATGCCGTAGGTCTTCTCGTCCTTGAAGCCGTTGAAGTCCTGCTTGTCACCTTCCAGGCGCGAACGGACCATGTCCTTGTCGCGGTACGAACCGTACACGGTGCCGTGGAATTCATTGGTACCCGACTTGGTCACGGCGTTGATCACCGCACCGGTACCACCAGCGATGGTGGTGTCGTAGTTGGCCAGGTCGATGTTGATTTCCTGGATGGCATCCATCGACACCGGCTGACGCTCGGTCGGCAGGTTGTTGGAGCCCAGGCCGAACGGATCGGAGGCGCTGATGCCGTCGATGCGGATGGCGTTGTAACGGGTGTTCTGGCCACCGGCCGAGATCGCGCCGTCAGCCTTGCTGACCTGCGAGATGCGCGGATCCAGGCGGATGTAGTCCTGGATGTTGCGGTTGGCCGACGGCAGCGCGTCCATCGTTTCGCGGGTCACGTTGGTGCCGCTGCCCATCTTGGTGGCGCTGAACAGGTCCAGTCCGCCGGCGGTGGCGACGACGTTCACGGCGTCCAGGTTGGTGGCGGCCAAGTCGCCGCCGAGGCTGGCGTTGACCGTGTTGACCTGATTCAGGTTCAGGAAGACACCTTCTTCGGTCTTGGTGCCTTCACCGGACTTGGTGATGGTGATGGTGTACGGGCCACCCACGCGCAGGCCGCGCGCGTTGTAGCGACCCGACGCATCGGTGGTGGCACGCGAAACAGTGCCCGACTCGGTGTGGGTGATGGTGACTTCAGCGCCGGCGACAGGCTGGCCTGCAGCGGACATGACCTGGCCGCCGACACCGGCAGAGGTGCTCTGGGCGAAGGCAGGAGCGGCAGCAAGTGCAGCCACGAGACCAAGGGTGAGCTTGGACATCCGGAGTGGGTGAGTCATTTTTCGGTAGCCTCGATGCGAGTTGGCGATGGCGGAAAAAAAGCGCATCCAAGCAGCCTTGCGGGCGGCTGTTCGGACATTTATCTGGGGTTCCCTACCGTGAACGGCAGCTGCCGAAACGGTTAACACTAGATTAACACGCTACGCCCTGGATGTGACGGTTGTGCGACAAACGGCACCGGATCGCAACGCAATCGTGACGGGTTCTTCACTCCGTCTTTCCCCGGGACTTACTCGACCGGGCTCATTCCACTGGCGTCAAGGACCTGCCCGCGCCACGCGCTGCCCGCGCTGGACAGCAAGGTCACGGCCGCCGCCGCGGCCGCTTCCGGGCCCTGGGCGGCCGGATCCTGGTCGACCGAATAGGCACGGGCGCGCAGCGCCGTGCGCAGCGGGCCGGGATACAGGCCGCTGACCCGCACCGGGCTGCGGCCGAGTTCGTCGTGCAGGCTGGCGATCAGGCCGCGCAAGCCATGCTGGGCCACGCCGTAACCGCCCCAGTAGGCCTGCCCAACCCGTTCCGGCGCATCGACGGCGAACACCATCGCTGCATCTTCACGCTGCCGCAGCAGCGGCAGGCAGGCTTGGGCCAGCCAGGCCGGGGCAGTCAGGGTGACATGGACGGCACGGGCGAAGCTGGCCGGATCGGCCAGCTCGAACGGGGTCAGGCCCGGGAAGTGGGCGGCGCAGACCAGCAGGCCGTCCAGGCGGCCCAACTCGCGCTGCAGGGCCTGAGCCAGCTCGGCATAGTCATCGGGGCCGGCTCCCTCAAGGTCCAGCGGGTAGAGCAGAGGCTCCGGACCGACGGCCTGGACCTGCGCATAGACGCGATCCAGCCGGCGCGGCTTGCGCCCCATCAGGACGACAGTGGCCCCGGCGGCGGCCGCTGCGACCGCTGCGGCACTGCCCAGCCCGCCACCGGCACCGGCAACCAGCACCACGCGGTCCTGCAACGGGCGGCCATCGAGCGCCCCGTCAGTCGGTGACGTCGATGGCCAGGCACTCATCCCTGGGTCGCCTCTTCGACGATGCGCTTCAGCTCGCCGGCTTCGAACAGTTCCATGACGATGTCGCAGCCGCCGATCAACTCGCCGTTGATGAACAGTTGCGGGAAGGTCGGCAGATTGGAGAAGCGCGGCAGATTGGCGCGGATCTCCGGCTCTTCCAGCACGTTGACGGTGCGCAGGGTGACGGCGCCGGCAGCCATCAACGCCTGTACGGCGCGGCTGGAGAAGCCACACATCGGGTATTGCGGGGTGCCCTTCATGAACAAGACGAGCGGGTAACGATCGACCTCGGCCTGGATTTGCTGCATTACCGCCACAACCACACTCCTTGCTTCGCCGGACAAACCGACCGCGATGGTCGGCTAGACTGCCCAAGGTAGCCGCCATTGTAAGCCGATGGAACCGGCTGCCGCCGCCCCCTGCCACGAACCTGTCCATGCCCGTCGAATTGCCTGCCCTGCCCTACCTCTCTGGCTCCCTGCTGCCGCACCTGTCCGCGCAGACCGTGGAACTGCACCACGGCCGCCACCATCGCGCCTATGTCGATGCGGTCAATGCCGGCATTCTCGGCACCGAGTGGGAGGAGGCGTCACTGGAAGAGATCGTCCGCCACACCCAGGGCAGACTGTTCGACGCTGCGGCCCAGGCGTGGAACCACGGCTTCTACTGGCAATGCCTGCGCCCACGCGGCGGTGGCGAGCCACAGGGCCGGCTGGGCGAGCTGGTCAAGCGCCAGTTTGGCGACACGCAGCGCCTGCGCGAGGAGTTCAACCGTACCGCGCTGGGGCTGTTCGGCTCAGGCTGGGTGTGGCTGGTGCAGCATCCCGGCGGCCAGCTGGGCATCCAGGCCACCCGCAATGCCGGCACGCCGCTGACCGGCGAGAGTACGCCACTGCTGTGCTGCGATGTGTGGGAACACGCCTACTACACCGACTACCAGAATGATCGCGCGCGTTATCTGGACGCGTTCTGGCAGATGGTCAACTGGGAATTCGCCGAAAGCCAGCTGCGCTGAGGACATCCGCCGGGCATGGCCCGGCGACACGTGGACCTCACGCGCTCTCGTGCGCGGCCACGGCATCCATCACCCGCGCCGAGTAGACCAGCGCTGCACCGGCATTGAGCGACACCGCCACGCCCAGCGCTTCGGCGATTTCCTCGCGGCTGGCGCCGTGCTTCAGCGCAGCATCCACGTGCACGGTGATGCAGCCATCACAGCGGGTGGTGACCGCCACCGCCAGCGCGATCAGCTCGCGGGTCTTGGCATCGAGATGGTGGGTCTGCGCGCCGGCATTGGCCAGCGTCGCGTAGCCCTTGACCGTATCCGGTGAAAGCTTGCCGATCTCGCCGATGCGGCCCTTCAGTTCCTTGCGGTAGGCATTCCAGTCGAGCATGGGGATGAGTCCTGTGAAAGGAGCTCCACGCTACCACCGGGAATGTTGCGCCGATGCCTGCACCGGCGCGCCACAGCGTTGCATTGCCGGCCAGCGGCCGGCACTACCCTCCTCAGCGATTGCGCAGCGCGTGTACCGCCGGTGCCACCTGGGCCTGGCGGTCCAGCTCCAGGCCGACCTGCTCCAGCGCATCGGCCAGCGCATCGGCATCATCGTCGCGCAAGGTGGCGTGGCCAACCTTGCGGCCATCGCGCGCTTCCTTCCCGTAGTCGTGCCAGTGGCCGCTGGCCTGGGCCAGCACCGGCAACGGGTCGGGCATCGCGCCCAGCCAGTTCAGCATGCAGGCATGGCCGAGCATGCGGGTGCTGCCCAGCGGCAGGCCGAGCACCGCGCGCAGGTGGTTCTCGAACTGCGAAGTTTCACTGCCTTCGATGGTCCAGTGGCCGGAGTTGTGCACGCGCGGTGCCATCTCGTTGGCCAGCAGTTCGCCATCGCGGCAGAACAGCTCCAGCGCGAACACACCGACATACTGCAGGTGCTCCGCGATGCGGCGCGCATAGCCGATCGCGGCCTCATGCTCGGCGGCCGACAGCACGGCCGGGGCCACGCTGGCCGACAGCACCCCGTCGACGTGCCAGTTACCGGTGACCGGCCAGGCCTGGAAGCTGCCATCGCGGCCACGCACGGCAACCACACTGACCTCGCGCTGGAAGGCCACGAAGCCCTCCAGGATCAGGCCAGTGCGTTCGACCTGGGCGCCCAGCGCATCCCATGCCGCGTCGATGTCGGCTTCGCTGCGCAGGCGGAACTGGCCCTTGCCGTCATAGCCGAGGCGGCGCGTCTTGAGAATGCACGGCAGGCCGAACTCGGCGGCCTTCGCGGCCAGCTCGTCACGGCTGCGGATGTCGGCAAAGGCCGGCAGCGGGATGCCCAGCTGCTGGAACAGGGTCTTCTCACTCAGCCGGTCCTGGGCCACGGCCAGTGCGGCCGGCGGCGGGTAGACCGGCACGCGATCAGCCAGGAACTGCGCGCTGTCGGCAGGCACGTTCTCGAAATCGAAGGTGACCACATCGACCCTGGCGGCGAAGTCCGCCAGAGCCTGGCGGTCGTCAAACGCGCCGACGGTGAGCGGCGCCAGCGGGCCACTGCAGGCGTCGGCCGCCGGGTCATACAGTTCGAAGCGCAGTCCCAGCGGCGCACCAGCCAGAACCATCATGCGGGCGAGCTGGCCGCCGCCCAGGATGCCGACGGTCAAGCTCATTGGCGCGGATCGTCGTGGGCCATCACGTCTTCGGTCTGGCGTGCGCGGAACGCGTCAAGCGCCTGGCCGATCGCCGGCTGGTCGCTGGCCAGCATCGCGGCGGCGAACAGGGCGGCGTTCGAGGCACCTGCATTGCCGATGGCGAAGGTGGCGACCGGGATGCCGGCCGGCATCTGCACGATCGACAGCAGCGAATCCATGCCGTTGAGGGCCTTGGACTGCACGGGCACGCCCAGCACCGGCACCGCGGTCTTGGCCGCGATCATGCCCGGCAGGTGCGCGGCCCCGCCGGCACCGGCGATGATCGCGCGCAGACCACGCGGGCCCGCCTGCTCGGCGTAACTGAACAACACATCCGGCGTCCGATGGGCGGACACCACCTTCACTTCGAACGGAACACCCAGGGCTTCAAGCTTCTGGGCGGCGTGCTGCATGGTTTCCCAGTCGGAGCGGGAACCCATGACGATGCCGACAAGCGGCGCGATCGGGTTGGGGGTCATTGGCCGTCACCTGCCTTAAAGACGTATTCTAGCCATCTTCCACGCAAGACGAAGAACCATGGATCGCAAGCTGCTCGACCTGCTGGTGTCGCCGGACACCCGCCAGCCCCTGTCCCTGCTGGATGGCAAGGGCCTGGAAGCCCTCAACAAGGCCATTTCCACCGGCGCGGTGAACAAGGCCGATGGCAACCCGCTGGCGCAGCCGCTGCGCGAGGCGCTGGTCACCCGCGACCGCAAGCAGGTGTTCCGCGTCGACGATGGCATCCCGGTACTGCTGGCCGAGGAAGCCATCCCCACCGCGCAGATCGCCGACTTCCCGGCCGCATGAGCACGCTGCCGACGCCGGATGCGGCCGTGGTCGCCGCCGATGTCGCGCGTGCGCTGGCCGAGGACCTCGGCAGCGGCGACGTCACCGCCGCCCTGTTGCCTGACCAGGCCGACAGCGCCTATCTGCTGTGCAAGCAGGATGCGGTGATCGCCGGCCGCCCCTGGTTCGACGCCACCCATCGTGCACTCGACCCCGACGTGCGCATTGAATGGCGCGTTGCCGACGGCGATGCAGTCACCGCCGGCACTGTACTGGCCCTGCTGCATGGCCGCAGCCGCAGCCTGGTCAGCGCCGAGCGCACCTCGCTGAATTTCCTGCAGACGCTGTCCGCCACCGCCACCACCACCGCCCGCTACGTGGCGGCCGTGGAAGGCACCGGCACGCGCATCCTCGACACCCGCAAGACGCTGCCCGGCCTGCGCCTGGCGCAGAAGTACGCAGTGCGCTGCGGCGGTGGCGAGAATCACCGCTTCGGCCTGTACGACACGGTGATGCTGAAGGAAAACCACATCCGTGCCGCCGGTTCGCTGGCTGCCGCCGTGGCGGCTGCACGCCGGCAATGGCCGCAGCTGCCGCTGGTGGTCGAGGTCGAGGATCTGGAGCAGTTGCGGCAGGCACTGGAAGCCGGCTGCGAACGCATCCTGCTGGATGACTTCAGTCCCGATCTGCGCCGCGAGGCGGTGCGCATTACGGCGGGACGCATTCCGCTTGAGGTCTCCGGCAGCGTCGGCCTGGGTGGCCTGCGTTCGATCGCCGAAGACGGCGTGGACTGCATCTCGATCGGTGGACTGACCAAGCACGTGCAAGCGATTGATCTGTCGCTGAAGCTGGGCCCGCCGCCGGGCTGAGGCCGGGGCTGGGGTCAGATCCCTTTTCCTCGGGAAAAGGGATCTGACCCCGATCTCACACCCGGCGTTCACGACGGCACTGCGACGCTGCGGCCATCCCCCACAGGAGCCGCGCATGCGCCGGACGCTCTTGCCTGCCTGCCTGCTACTGGCAGCCGCCCCCCTGTCTGCGGCTGCCGCCGAAGCCTGCGATGTACCGCCACGCTTTGGCCTGAGCCCCTTGGCGGTGGCCATCCGCAATACTGCCTGCAACGAACACCGTCTGTGGTACCGGCCCTTCATCGACCGTGATGGCCGCGCCGCAAGCCTCAGCGTCACCGAAGCCGAAAGCGATCACCTGGCCGACAACGGGCTGATCGCCTGGCAGCGCGTGGCCGGCTACTGGCGCAACAGCGGCACGCTCAACGCGATGGGCAGCATCGCGGGCGCCAGCAGCTGTCTGGCACCTCTGGGCACGCGCTACACCGACAGCGACTGCCGCGCCTTCCTGATCGACAACCCGTGGTCGGCCGCGTTCATTTCCTGGGTAATGGTGCAGTCCGGCGTTCCCGGCTTCAACACGTCGCCACGCCACATCGACTACATCCGTGCCGCCTACCAGGGTGGCCCGTCGGGCGTGCCCTACCGGCTGGTCGACCCCGCCACGGCCAAACCCGCGCCGGGCGACCTACTGTGCTTCCTGCGCGACCGCAGCAGCACGCTCAGCTACGGCGGGCTGGTGCAGGCGCTGGGCAACGGTTCGGTCGGCCACTGGAAGTCGCACTGCGAGGTCGTGGTCGCGGCCAATCTCGGCGGCGACCAGACCCTGTACCTGATCGGTGGCAACGTCATGAACACCGTGGCGATGCGCCTGCTGCCGCTCGACCGCACCGGACTGATCAAGCTGCCGCCCGCGCGCGAACGCAACAGCACCGGCATCGACCCCAGCTGCACGCCGGGCCGCGAGGACGAGTGCAGCTTCAACCGCCAGGACTGGGCGGCGCTGCTGCAGTTGACCGCAACTGCGCCGTCGGTGATGCCCACACCAACAGCGACGCCGATGCAGCCCTCACCCGCGCCACAGCCGGTCGTCATACCGCCGCAACCGGTCTCTGGTGGCCCGCAGCCAACGCATTGAATCCGGCGCTTGATCCAGCGCGCGTTCGCCGCCATCTTTGCAGGATCGACACCTGACGGCTGACGCCATGCCCACCCTGCTGCTGTTGCTGATTGCCGGCGGAATCATCTACTTCTTCTGGAACGCCGCGCGTTCGGCTGCCGAGCGCGCGGTCGAACTGGGCCGCAACGCCTGCCGTGCCGCCGATGTGCAATGGCTGGACCAGGCGGTGCACGCTACCGGCCTGCGCCTGTCGCGCGGCGAGGACGGCCGGCTCGGTTTCGAGCGCACCTTCAAGTTCGAGTATTCCTACGATGGCATCGACCGCCATGTGGGGCGCATGGTGCTGCGCGGCGATCAGCTGATTTCGTTCACTGGCCCGGGCGCGGCGCGAATCAGCCAGATCCGCGCGGACGTGGATGATGCCGAAGACATCTAGGCGGTAGCGCCGGGCCATGCCCGGCGAGCACAGCGGCATCGGTGTGCCGACCAACGGTCGGCACCCACCCCATCTAGCCCCCACAACCTGACGGCAACCGGCGCTACGCCATCAAACGAAAAACGCCGCCCTTGAGGGGCGGCGTCGGAGAGGTTACTTGACCACGCGCAGGTTCGGGCGCCCCTTCGGCGGCGGACTGGCCGGCGGCGTATCGTCCGGTGGCGTGTCTTCGTCGTGCAGCAGTTCGTCGCTGGTCGGCGCGGTTTCGGCGCCGGGAATGTCATCCGGCAACGCCATGCCCTGCCCGGTCTCGCGGGCGTAGACGGCCAGCACGGCGCTGATCGGCACCTGCACCGGATAGCTGGTGCCAGAGAAGCGCGCCGAGAAGCTCACCATCTCGTTGTCGATCATCAGCCGCACGACGGCGCGCTCGGCGATGTTGAGCACCACCCGGCCATCCTTGACCGCCGAAGGCGGGACCTGCACGCCGGGGACGCCGGCGTCGACCAGGATGTGCGGGGTCAGCTGGTTGTCGTTGATCCATTCCACCAGCGCCCGCAGCAGGTACGGGCGGTGGCTGGTCATGTGGAAGAAGTCTTCGGTCATGCGTGAAGTGTACGCGCCCGGCGCCCTGCCTGGGCAGATCGCCTGCACGCCGGTCGGCGTGCAGACGGGTAATCGCGCACCGGATCAGACCGGCAGATCGCGCAGTTTCTTTTCCTGTTCGGTCAGGCTGCGGATGAAACCAGGGTGACGGAAGATGCGGTTGCCGTAGTCCTCGATCGCCTTGCCGTCCTTCGGCAGCGGCACATCCAGCGACTGCAGGCGCCAGATGATCGGGGCCATCGCGCAGTCGGCCAGGCTCATTTCCGGATTGAGGAAGAATTTGCTGGCCTTGAACAGTGGCAGCGAAGCCGTCAGCAATTCTTTCAGGCGCTTGCGCCCCGCTTCGGCCTGCGTCTTGTTGCCCAGCTGGATGGCCTGCACCTGCGGCACCCAATCGTGCTCGATTCGCAGCATGGCCAACCGGATGCGGGCACGCGACAGCGGATCGACCGGCATCAGCGGCGGATGCGGATAGCGCTCATCGAGGTATTCGCTGACCACCGATGCCGCGTACAGCACCAGCTCGCGCTCGACCAGGGTAGGCACCGAATGGTACGGATTTAGGTCGATCAGGTCTTCGGGCGGGTTCTGTGGATCGACCGGAACGAAGTCGAAGCTCACACCCTTGGCCGCCAGGACCAGACGTACACGGTGGCACAGTACATCGTCGTTCGAGGAAAACAGCGTCAGTGTATTGCGCATGCGTACGCTCGCCGCCATCAAAGGCTCTCCCACGACAGGAGACCGCCTGCCGCATCGGCGCCGCCGGCACCGTGCCGGCGATCGACTCCTCCCCGAGTGTGCAACCGACCATCACAAAAGCCAATAGGCCCGTGCGATGGCCGGCGGCAGAATCAGTGAACGTCCTTCCAGTATTCCTTCTTCAGCAGGTACAGCAGGAAGGTCAACAGGGCCAGGAACAGGATCACCCACACGCCCAGTTGCTGGCGCTTGAGTGCGGCCGGTTCACCGGCATATTCGAGGAAGTTGGTGATGTCACGAACTGCCTGGTCGTACTGGCCGGCATCGACCGAGCCCGGACTGTCGATGCGCAGGGCGGTCACCGGCGGGTCCATGCCCGGCGCTTCCGGCTTTCCATGCACGGCGTGCTGCAGGCCCTGCATCTCCCACAGCGGGTTGGGCATGGAGGCGTTGGCGAACAGCGCGTTGTTCCAGCCCAGTGGCCGGCTGCTGTCCAGATAGAACGACTTGAGGTAGGTGTAGACCCAGTCGCTGCCACGCACGCGCGAGATCAGGCTGAGGTCCGGCGGCATCTTGCCGAACCACTTTTCAGCGTTCTCCTTGGGCATTGCCACCGGGATCGGGTCACCGATCGCCGAGCCGGTGAAGTTGAGGTTGTTCATCACCTCTTCCTCGGTCAAGCCCAGGTCCTGCGCCATCCGCGAATAGCGCAGGTACTTCAGTGCATGGCAGCCGGAGCAGTAGTTCATGTACAGCTGCGCGCCGCGCTGCAGCGATGCGCGGTCACCGAGGTCGTTGCCGGCCTGCAGCAGTTTGGTGCCGCCTTCGGCGGCGGAGGCCAGGAAACTTCCCAGCATCAGGGTGGCCGCCAGGGCCAGCCGGACCATCCAGCGCTCAGTCATGGGTGGTCACCCTCTCCGGTACCGGCTTGGTCCTGTCCAACCGGGTCCATAGCGGCATGGTGATGAAGAACGCGAAGTACAGGAAGGTCAGCACTCGCCCGATGTAGGTCTCGTGCGCGTCGGTGCCCGGGCCGGAGCCGATCACGCCGAGCCAGACGAAGCACACCGCGAACACGCCCAGCAGCACCTTCGAGAGCACGCCGCGATAGCGGTAGGACTTCACCCGCGCGCGGTCCAGCCAGGGCACCAGGAACAGGATGGCGATGGCCGAGAACATCACCAGCACACCACCCAGCTTGTTGGGCACCACCCGCAGCATCGCGTAGTACGGGGTGTAGTACCAGACCGGCTTGATGTGCTCCGGGGTCACCAGGCGGTTGGCCTCGGTGAAGTTGTCGTGCTCCAGGAACAAGCCGCCGAATGCAGGTGCGAAGAAGATGATGAAGGCGGCGATGATCAGCAGGAAGCCGGCGCCGACGCCATCCTTGAGCGTGTAGTACGGGTGGAACGGGATGCCGTCGGCCGGTGCGTTCGGCGACCAGCGGTTGCCCTTCGGCCCCTTCTTGATCTCCACCCCGTCCGGGTTGTTCGACCCCACTTCATGCAGCGCGCCCAGATGCAGCACCACCAGCAACAGCAGCACCAGCGGTAGTGCGATGACGTGCAGTGCGAAGAAGCGGTTGAGCGTGGCGTCACTGGGCAGGTAGTCGCCCATGATCCATTCGGTCAGGCCGTTGCCGATCACCGGTATGGCGCCGAACAGCGAGATGATCACCTTGGCGCCCCAGAACGACATCTGGCCCCATGGCAGCACATAGCCCATGAAGGCTTCGGCCATCAGCACCAGATAGATCAGCATGCCGAGGATCCACACCAGCTCGCGCGGCTTCTGGTAACTGCCGTACAGCAGGCCGCGGAACATGTGCAGGTAGACCACGATGAAGAACAGCGAGGCCCCGGTGGAGTGCATGTAGCGGATCAGCCAGCCCCACTCCACGTCCCGCATGATGTATTCGATGGAACCGAACGCCTCGGCGGCGTTGGTCTTGTAGTGCATCGTCAGGAAGATGCCGGTGACGATCTGGTTGACCAGCACCAGCAGCGCCAGCGAACCGAAGTAGTACCAGATGTTGAAGTTCTTCGGCGCGTAGTACTCGCTGACGTGCTTGCGGTAGACCGGCATCAGGCCCGGTGCGCGGGCGTTGACCCAGTCGGCCACGCCGCTGGCGGTACGGCTGAGGATATTGGCCATCAGGCAGCCCCCTGCGGATCGACACCGATGATGATGGTGTTGTCGTCCTGGTAATGGTGCGCGGGCACCTTCAGGTTGATCGGCGCCGGCACGTCCTTGAAGACGCGGCCGGACATGTCGAAGCGCGACTTGTGGCAGGGGCAGAAGTAGCCGCCCTTCCACTGCGGGTCGTAGGGTTCAGGCCGGATCTCGGCGACCATCTCCGGCGAGCAGCCCAGGTGCGTGCACAGGCCGACCAGCACGGAAATGTCCGGCTTGATCGAACGCAGCTCGGGATTCTGCTTCAGCACGTAGTCCGGCTGCTGGTCCTTCTCGCCGGACTCGGGGTCCTTGAGACGGCCATCCAGCCCATGCAGCGCATCGAGGATGGCCTTGGACCGCTTGACGATCCAGATCGGCTGGCCACGCCACTCCACGATCAGGCGTTGGCCTTCCTGCAGCGCGCTGATGTCGGCCACCACAGGTGCACCGGCAAGCTTGGCCCGCGCACTGGGATTCCAGGATTTGATGAAAGGGACTGCGGTGAATCCGACGCCGACGGCGCCCACCACGGCTGTGGTGGCAGAAAGAAAACGCCGACGTCCGGTGTTGACTGGATCGTGTACCCCATCGTTTGCCATCCGGCACTCCGATATTGATTAGGTAGCTTTAAGGCTGCCAACGGTTCCGGTGGGGGCCAGAGCCGCATTGAATCATGGCCGAGTGTAGCGGAACCGTCGCGCGCCACACAACGCATTGCAACAACATTGATTGCGGGGTTGCCGGCCAGCGGCCGGCACTACCTTTCAAATGAGTGCCGACCAACGGTCGGCACCCATCAGTTAGCGGCACCTACTGGTGACTCAGGGCAGTGCGGTAACGCTCGGCCAGCTGGCCGACCCGGCGCACGTAATACTGGGTTTCGCTGTATGGCGGCACGCCACCGTGGCGGTCGACCGCGCCTTCGCCGGCGTTGTAGCCGGCGGCAGCCAGGGTCAGATCGCCGTTGAAGCGCTTCAGCAACCACGCAAGATACTGCACGCCGCCGCGGATGTTCTGTCCGGCATCGTAGGAATCACCAACCCCGAAGCGGGCGGCGGTGGGGGGCATCAGCTGCATCAGGCCCTGGGCGCCGGCGCGGCTGAGCGCGGTCGGGTTGTAGGCCGACTCGGCATGGATGATCGCGCGCACCACCGCCTCGTCGACGCCGAACTCGCGTGCGGCCGAGGTGATCTCGCTCTGGAATGCCGTGGTGTTCAAGCGCACCGTGCCGAAGTCCACGCGCGGATTGACCCCGCAGGCGTAGCAGCGCTCCATGAAGCTGTAGCGGATGGTGCGTACCGGGCCGAGATTGGCCACCTGGGTCGGCCGGGCGCTGGTGTAGTGGCGCACGCCGTCCTTCATGAAGGAATAGACCTGGCCGCTGACCATGCGGCCGCCACGCGGGGTAGCCTGGGGCACCGGAACAGCTGCAGGTGTTGGCGTTGGTGCTGGCCCGACCACGGCCGGCGCCGCCACACCGGCCGCCACAGCGACCGGATTGCGCTCGATGCTGGCCACGGTGGCCGGAGACGGTTTCGGCGCGGAAACCACCGGGCGCGGTGCCGGGCGGCTATCGCGGCTGTAGCTGATGGTGCTGCAGCGGGCCCCGGCCACACGCTTGCTGACATAACTGGTGACGCCATCGGCGCCCTGGCACTTGTACAGGCTGCCGGCGCTGGCCGGCGCAGCGGTCAGCGCAGCGATGATGATCGCCGTTGTCCCCAGTATCCCCTTCATGGCGGCGAGTGTCCCAGCTTCGCCTGAGCTTGCCAAGCGATGCGGCTCAGGCTGTGACCGGCGCCACAGCCAGCACCTGGCCCAGCCCGGCCAAGCGCTGCGCCAGCTCGTCGCGCAGGCCTGGTGGCGTGGTCCACAGCGCCACCGGCACGCGGTCCAGGCTGAGGATCTGCGCCAGCATCATGCCGCGGCTCTCGGCGCCCATGCGCAGCAGGCAATGGTGGGCGCCATCGGCCTCCAGCACCCCGCACCACGGCGGAATGCGCCCTTCCAGCTCGGCGCGGCTGCCGGCCAGGCGCAGGATCGCCTGCAGCGCGAACGGGGCCTGGCTGACTGCCTGCCGCACCATCACATCCGGCGGTGCCGGGGTACGTCGGTGCATGCCCGGCTCGGAGCATTCGCGTACCGCGCCCATCCGGTCCACGCGCAGGGTGCGCCAGTCCTGGCGCCCCAGATCCCAGGCCAGCAGGTACCAGCGCCGACCGTAATTGACCAGATGCTGGGCCTCGACCTCGCGCTGGGTCACCGCGTCCTGCGCGCTGCGGTACTCGAAGGCCAGCCGCGCCGCCTGCCGGCAATGCAGGGCCAGCCGTCCCAGCAGCCGTGCATCGGTGGACGGAAGATCTGACAGGGTGGCCGTCGCTGCATGCACCTCGCCCGCCTGCTGGCGACGGCGGGCCGGCACCAGCGGGTCGAGCTTGGACAGCAGCCCACGCGCGGTGTCGTCGATTCCGGCGACGGTGGCCGATGCCGCACGCAGCGCGATGGCCAGGGTGGTCGCCTCCTCCTCATCCAGCAGCATCGGCAACACTGGCGCGCCGGACCCCAGCTGGTAGCCGCCGCCGACGCCGGCCGAGGCCTGCACCGGGTAACCCAGCTCGCGCAGGCGCTCGATGTCGCGGCGGATGCTGCGCCGGTCCACGCCCATGCGCTCGGCCAGTTCGGCGCCGGACCACTGGCGACGGGCCTGCAGCAGGGCGATCAGGCGCAGCAGTCGATGGGCGGTGTGGCGCATGAAGGATCGAGGACAGAAGTCGTCCGCAATAGTGCCTCAGGATGGCCTCCAGTTCACCACCCACCGCAAGGAGCAATGCCATGACGTCACGCCAGATCACCCTGTACCACGCCGCCCGTTCACGCTCGAGCGGCGCCGTGGCCCTGCTGGAAGCGCTGGGTGCCGACTACCGCATGCAGGTGCTGGACCTGAAGGCCGGCGCCAACCTGGCCCCGGCCTACCTGGCCATCAACCCGATGGGCAAGGTGCCGGCCATCGTCCACAACGGCGCCCTGGTGACCGAACAGGTGGCGATCTACCTGTACCTGGCCGACCTGTACCCGGAAGCCGGGCTGGCCCCGCCGATCGGCGACGCCCTGCGCGGCCCCTACCTGCGCTGGATGGCCTTCTATGGCGCCTGCTTCGAGCCGGCGATGATCGACAAGGCGATGCATCGCGAGCCGCCGCCGCGACTGATGTCGCCCTACAACGACGCGGAGACCGTGCTGCAGGTGATCGAAGCCCAGCTGGCGCAAGGCCCGTATCTGCTCGGCGAGACGATGAGCGCCGCCGACGTGCTGTGGGGCAATGCACTGGCCTGGACCACCGCCTTCGGCCTGGTGCAGCCGGCGCCGGCCACGGCTGACTACATCGCGCGAATGAGCGCGATGACCGCCTTTGACCGCTCGCGTCAGATCGATGCGGAGCTGGCAGCGGCTTAAGCAGAGCCCCCTTGTAGAGCCGAGCCCACGCTCGGCTTGGGTTTCAGCAGAGCCAGGCCATGCCTGGCTGCCACGTAGGTGATGGAGGAGCAGCCTAGCGTGGGCTCGGCTCTACACAGGCGCGGCGGGGGGCGCAGGATGCGGGTAGAATTGCCCGCTTTCCCGCCACCCGAATGGATTAAGCGCCATGACCGGGACGCCAGACGTCTTTCCGCCCGCCGCGCCGGGCGGTACCCCGCTCGTTGCCCTGCCCGCTGGTCCGCGCAAGCCTGACCAGGTCAAGGGCAAGCTGTACATCAAGACCCACGGTTGCCAGATGAACGAGTACGACTCGGCCAAGATGGCCGACGTGCTTGCCGCCAGCGATGGCCTGGAACTGACCGACAGCCCGGACGACGCCGACGTCATCCTGGTCAACACCTGCTCCATCCGTGAGAAGGCGCAGGAAAAGGTATTCAGCCAGCTGGGCGTGTGGAAGGGCCTGAAGAACAAGGGCCGTGAAGTCATCATCGGCGTGGGCGGCTGCGTCGCCTCGCAGGAAGGCGAAGCGATCATCAAGCGCGCGCCGTTCGTCGACCTGGTGTTCGGCCCGCAGACCCTGCACCGCCTGCCGGAACTGATCCGCGCACGGCGCGAGCAGAAGCGTCCGCAGGTGGACATCAGCTTCCCCGAGATCGAGAAGTTCGACCGCCTGCCCGAGCCGCGCGCCGACGGTGCCTCTGCCTTCGTCTCGATCATGGAAGGCTGTTCCAAGTACTGCTCGTTCTGCGTGGTGCCTTACACCCGCGGCACCGAGGTCAGCCGCCCGTTCGAGGACGTGGTGGTGGAAGTGGCGCAGCTGGCCGCGCAGGGCGTGCGCGAGATCAACCTGCTCGGCCAGAACGTCAATGCCTACCGCGGCCCGTATGGCGACGGCGAATTTGCCGACCTCGGCCTGCTGATCCGCACCATCGCCGAGATCGACGGTGTCGGTCGCATCCGCTTCACCACCTCGCACCCGCTGGAATTCAGCGATTCGCTGATCGATGCATTCCGCGACGTGCCGCAGCTGGCCAACTTCCTGCACCTGCCGGTGCAGGCCGGCAGCGACCGCGTGCTGTCGGCGATGAAGCGTGGTTACACCGCACTGGAATTCAAGTCGAAGATCCGCAAACTGCGCGCGGTGCGCCCGGACATCTCGATCAGCTCGGACTTCATCGTCGGCTTCCCCGGCGAGACCGATGCCGACTTCGAGAAGACCATGAAGCTGATCGAAGACATCGGCTTCGACCACAGCTTCTCCTTCATCTATTCGCGTCGCCCGGGCACCCCGGCTGCGGACCTGGAGGACACGATCAGCGACGCCGAGAAGCACGCACGCCTGTCGCGTCTGCAGGAACGCATCAATGCGCATGCCGCCGGCATCTCCGAGAAGATGGTCGGCACCGTGCAGACCGTGCTGGTGGAAGGTCCTTCGCGCAAGAACCCGAACGAGCTGACCGGCAAGACCGAGAACATGCGTTCGGTGAACTTCCCGGCACCGGCGCGGCTGATCGGCCAGTTCGTGGACGTGGTGATCACCGAAGCGCTGACCAATTCGCTGCGCGCGCGCGTGGTCGCGGGCTGACCGGCAGGGTCGGATCCCCGCAGGGGCTCCGACCCGTTGCACCGATCATTGGGGTCAGAGCCCCTGTGGGGATCCGACCCCGGCCACGTCAATCCAGCCGCTTGCGGAAGCGCAGGATCGCCAGCGTCATCATCACCACGATGAAGGCCAGCAGCGCCAGCGCGTCGTGCCACAGCTCCCACAGCGAGGCCCCGCGCAGCATGATGCCGCGCACCAGTCGCAGGAAATGGGTCAGCGGAAGCACCTCGGCCAGCCACTGCACCGGCCGCGGCATGCCCGCGAACGGGAACATGAAGCCCGACAGCAGGATCGACGGCAGGAACAGGAACAGAGTCATCTGCATGGCCTGGAACTGCGAGCGTGCGCGCGTGGAAATCAGCAGGCCCAACGCCAGGTTGGCCAGCACCAGCAGCACCGCCGCCAGGTAGATGTCCAACAGGCTGCCGCGGATCGGCACCTGGAACAGCCATGTGCCAAGCAGCAGCACCAGCGTAGTCTGCAGCAGGCCGATGGCCGCATAGGGCAGCACCTTGCCGACCATCAGTTCGCTGCGTGACACCGGCGTGGCGATCAGCAGTTCCATGTTGCCGCGCTCGCGTTCGCGCACCACCGCCACGGCAGTGAACATCACCAGGGTCATGGTCAGGATCACCCCGATCAGGCCCGGCACGATGTTCACTGCCGAACGCCGCTGCGGGTTGTAGAAACTGGTCACACTGATCGGACCACCGGCGATGCTGCCTTCGCGTAGTGGCCGCGTGTTGCTGGTCGGTCGTGTCTCCAGCGGCACCTGCGCCAGCTGGATCGCCGCGCTCTGTACAACCGTGTCGCTGCCATCGACCAGCACCTGTACCGCCTCGCGTCCATCGAAACGGCGCCGCTCGAAGTCGGCCGGCACCACGATGCCGACACTGATCTCGCCACGGCGCAACGCCTGCATCAGCTCATCAGGCGTGTAGGTGTCGCTGCGCGGCGTGATCACACCAGTGGCCACCATGTCCTGCACCAGCGCACGCGACGCCGCACTGTTGGCCTGGTCGGCGACACCGGCGTTGAGATGGCGCAGGTTGAGATTGATCGCGTAGCCGAACAGCAGCAGCTGCATTACCGGAATGCCGACGATCATCGCCAGCGTGATGCGGTCGCGGCGCAGCTGCCGCAGTTCCTTGAGCATGATCGCCCACAGCCGGCGCAGGTTCATGCCGCCGGCTCCCGGCCGCGGCCGCGGGTGGCGGCCACGAAGACGTCTTCCAGGTTCGGCGCCACCGGCTCAATGCTGGCCTGCGGATCGGCACCGGCCAGTGCATGGCGCAGCTCAGCAACATCTGCCATCTCCTCACTGCACAGCACGCGAAGCTGAGTGCCGATCTGCGCCACGCTCAGCACGCCAGGCAATGCGGCCAGCGCGCGGCTGGCCTGACGCGGTTGCACCGACGTGACCTGCAACGTGCGGCCTTGCAGCTGTGCACACAGCTCGTCCGGCGTGCCGTCGGCCACCAGTGCGCCACGATCGAGAATCGCCAGCCGGTGGCAGCGCTCGGCCTCGTCCATGTAATGGGTTGAAACCAGCACGGTGGTACCGGCGTCGGCCAGCTCGAACAGGGCCTCCCAGAAATCGCGGCGCGATTCCGGATCGACCGCACTGGTCGGCTCGTCCAGGAACAGCAGTTCCGGCCCATGTATCACCGCACCGGCCAGCGCCAGGCGCTGCTTCTGCCCACCGCTGAGGGTGCCGGCCAACTGCGGCTGCCGGTCCTGCAGGCGGTACTGCTGCAGCAGCGCTTCGATCCGCTGTCGGGCCTGCGCGCGCGGCAGGTCCTGGATGGCGGCGAGGAATTCCAGGTTCTCGCGCACCGACAGGTCTTCGTACAGCGAGAAGCGCTGGGTCATGTAGCCGATGCGCCGGCGCAGCGCCTCTGCCTGCTCGGGCACTGCCAGTCCCAGCACCTCGATCTGCCCTGCGCTGGGTTCCAGCAGGCCGCACAGCATGCGGATGGTGGTCGACTTGCCGGACCCGTTCGGGCCCAGGAAGCCGTAGACCTGGCCGCGCGGCACGGTCAGGTCGACGTTGTCCACGGCCAGAAGTTCGCCGAAGCGACGCGTCAGCCCTCGTGCGCGGACCGCGATGTCCTCACTGGTGTTCAGAAGCGCACCTGCACCGGCAACCCGGCCGGGAGCTTCTGCATGTCCGCAGCCTCGTCCACTTCGATCTCGGCCAGATAGCTCAAGCGCGCGACGTCGTCGCCGGTCAGTGCGTAGTACGGCGTGAACGAGGGCTCGCTGCGGATCGAACGCACGCGCCCCTTCAGCACGGTGCCGCCCCCTTCCAACTGCACCTGTGCGGCCTGCCCCACGGTGACCTGCAGGCGCAGCGGCTGCGGCAGGTAGACACGCGCGTAGGGACGCTCGCCGACCAGCATCACCGCCAGCGGTGCGCCGATGGGGGCCTGGTCACCCTGCCGATACGGCAAGGCATCGACCACGCCATCGCGTGGCGCGCGCAGCTGCAGCTTCTGCAGATTGACCCCCTGCACGACCTGTTGTGCCTGTGCGGCTTCGGCGGTGGCCTGGCCCTGGGCGATGTCCTGCACGCGACTGCCGTGCACCAGCTCCAGCCAGGCCTGCTCGGCAGCATGCACGCTGGCCTCGGCATTGCCGGCGGCGGCGCGTGCGCGGTCCAGTTCGGCGGCGGCGATCAGGCGCTGCTGCGCCAACGGCTGCACCCGGCGGTAGTAGGCACTGGCCTCGGCGGCCTGTGCGCGCAATGCGGTCAGCTGTGCCTTTGCCTGCGCGATCTGCTCCTGGCGCGGTCCGATCTTCAGTTCTTCCAGTTGCGCCTGCGCTCGGGCCGTGTCGGCCTGAGCGGCAGCGAACTGCGCGTCGCCGCGGGCCGGGTCGAGCTGCATCAGCACCGCGCCGGCCTTGACCTGCTGGCCTTCGTGCACGTCCACCGTGGCGATTACTTCGGCTGCCGGCGCCGGCACCGTGATCCGGTCCCATTCCAGCGTGCCCAGTGCGATGGGCGGTGCCTGCCCACATCCTGCCAGCAGACCGATGCCTACCAGCCCAATTCGACGCATGCCGTTGCCTATATCCATGCCAGCCCCTACTGCGACGGCGCTACGGTGCCATGTGCTCCGTGCACCCACAATGATCCCGATCAGCCCTGACGGTTTTTTCACCACGGCGTGGCGAAGCCCTTGCGACAAGGGTCTGAGCCACCTATCCACAGGTTGATTCAGCATCATTCCACAGCGGGTGTGGAAAACCGGCACGGCACGCTGCCGTTGCTCGCCTGGCAGTGGAACATGCGCTGCCATCACGATGAATCCCGGAGTGCGCTGCGAAGTAGCCTCCTTGCGACGCGTTTGTCCTTTCGATGCGGGAGCCCTTGCGGCCGTGACGATTTTTTCACCACCTTCTCATGAGGCTTGTGGCACAAGCACTGCAGAGGTCTATCCACAGGTTTCCTCAGCTCCCGTCCACACCGGGTGTGGAAAACGCTGTATCGCCCTCCTGCTGGCCGTGCGCCCCGTGCGCGCGCTACCCTTGTCCTCCCTGAATACACTGCGGTGGAAGGCTTCCGCCCCACCCAAAGCAATGAAAAGCATCGATCATCGAGACTTCACCCTGTCGCCGGAAGACAACGAGCGATTGGCCAACCTGTGCGGCCCCTTCGATGGCCACCTGCGCCAGATCGAGCTGAAGCTCGGCGTGGAGATCGCCAACCGTGGCTTCGTGTTCCGCATCAGCGGGCCGAACGAGGCCATCGTCGAGGCGCAGAAGCTGGTCGAGGCGCTGTACGCCGAAGCCGGTGAGACCACCTTCGACAACCACGCCATCCATCTGCGCCTGGCGCAGGCCAATGTCGAGCAGATCGCCGAGCGCTCCTACGAAGCACAGGACGTGGCAATCAAGGTCAAGCGCGGCACGGTGCGCGGACGTGGCGCCAACCAGAGCCGCTACCTGCACCAGATCGCCAGCCACGACATCAACTTCGGTATCGGCCCGGCCGGCACCGGCAAGACCTTCCTGGCCGTAGCCAGCGCGGTCGAGGCGCTGAACGAGTCGCGGGTGCAGCGGCTGATCCTGGTGCGCCCGGCAGTGGAAGCCGGCGAGAAGCTGGGCTTCCTGCCCGGCGACCTGAGCCAGAAGGTCGACCCCTACCTGCGACCGCTGTACGACGCCCTGTACGAGATGATGGGTGTGGAAAAGGTGGTGAAGCTGCTCGAGCGCAACGTCATCGAGATTGCACCGCTGGCCTATATGCGCGGCCGCACGCTCAACGATGCGTTCGTGATCCTGGACGAGGCACAGAACACCACCATCGAGCAGATGAAGATGTTCCTGACCCGCCTGGGCTATGGCTCGACCGCAGTGGTCACCGGTGACCTGACCCAGACCGATCTGCCCAAGCATGTGAAGTCCGGCCTTCGCGATGCCATCGATGTGCTGCGCGAGGTCGAGGGCGTGAGCTTCACCTTCTTTGAATCCCGCGACGTGGTGCGCCACCCGCTGGTGGCGCGTATCGTCAGTGCGTACGACCGCCGCGACCTGCATCAGATCCAACCTGGAGCAACTCCATGACCCGTGGTCCCGTGCGACTGGACGTCGCCGTCAGTTACGCCCTGCCGCGTGCCGGCCTGCCGGCGGCCGTCAGCTTCCGCAAGTGGGTGGCCGCTGCGCTGAAGGGCCGCATCCGCGAGGCCGACCTGGCCATCCGCGTGGTCGATGCCAAGGAAGGGCAGTCGCTGAACCGCCATTACCGTGGCAAGGACTACGCGACCAACGTGCTCAGCTTCCCGGCCGAAGTGCCCGAAGGCCTGCCCAAGGGCGTGAAGTTCCCACTGCTCGGTGACCTGGTGATCTGCGCACCGGTGGTGGCCCGCGAGGCCGACGAACAGGGCAAGGCGCTCAACGCGCACTACGCGCACCTGACCGTGCACGGCGTGCTGCACCTGCTCGGCTGGGACCACGAAGACGACAAGGAAGCCGAGGCGATGGAACAGCTGGAGCGTGACATCCTGGCCGAGCTCGGCATCGCCGATCCGTACGCTGGCGAGCGCTGAGCGGGAAACGCCCCCAATGCCCCATGCCCGGGGCCAGAAACCGGAGGAACAAGGATGACCTCGCACGGCAGCTTCATTCCGTTTCTGATTGGCGCCAGCCTGTTTGCCGTCCTGGTGGTGCTCGGCGCCTATGCCGTTCAACGCATCGGCGCCCGTGATCCCGCCGGCAGCCACTGGCTGCTGCGCGGCCTGGCCCTGCTGTCGCCCGTCTGTCTGCTGATCGGGCTGGCGATCGGCTTGATCGGCCCGCATCTCACCGGCGAACGCGAGCCGGTCCATCTTCCCGGAATGTGGGAAACGTCGATGGTGCTGGTGCTGGTGGGTGCACTGACCCTTCCGGTCCTGTGGCGAATGATCCTGCACCGCCGTCTGGGCCGCTCCGTAAACGCGCTGCCGTTCTTCCATGCCAGCCGCACCGCGCTGCTGGTGCTGTTCGTGCTGGCCGTGATCTACATGAAAGTGGCCAGGATCGCGGCAGCGGAACTGATGCCCTGGCTGACCAGCCCGGGCCTGTGGCCAACCGTGGCGCGCATCGCGGGGCAGTTGATGCAGGTCGCCATGCTTGCGGTCGTGCTGACCCTGTCGCTGATGGTCGTACGGCGGGCGATGGTCGGCTTCCTGCGCCTTCTCACCCGGCCTTCCGGGCGTTCGCCGGAGCTATGATGGCGGCCCCCGACCACGGAAACCGCTCGTGTCATTGCGCTGCTGCCTGCCCCTGCTGTGTGCCCTTGCGGCCCCGTCTGCCGTCGCCTCCAGCCTGGACCTGCCGGCGCTGATCGAATGCCGCCAGGGCATGGCCGAGTACGCCGCACTGGCACCGCTGCTGGCCGACCCGCTGAAAGCCGTGGCCCAGGGCCTGCAGCCGCTGCCGCAGGGCAACCAGTTCATGAGCGAGTACCGCCTGGCCCAGCCGATCAGCGTATTTGGCACAGTCACCGAGCGGGTGGCCGTGGCCGGCGCCAGCATCATGGCCGTCCTCGACCAGGCCGACCCGCGGCCGCTGGCCAAGCAGCTGGAACTGGAGACCGGCTACGACCAGGACGGCAAGTTCATGGCCGGGCGCGAGCTGGTCAGCCGCGATATGACCGACCCGAAGACCGGCGAGGCCCAGATCGAGTCGATCATCCTCAGCGTCTCCACCGTGGCCTCCCACCCCGGCAAGACCCTGGCCGGCTGCACCTACAGCCTGGACCTGCCCGAGGAGGAAGCCCCCCGGCCCGAACTGGCCCCGCCGCCGATCACTGGACCGGGCAGCGTCGGTCACTGACAGGCCGCCACATCCTGCTAGACTTGGGCCAACGCCCGGCCTGCCGGGTGCCTTTTTTCCAGAGATGTCAGAAGACGACAGTAGTAGCTCCCCCGCGGAGCACAGTGAAAAGAAGCGCGGCTGGCTTGAACGCCTGACCTCCGCCTTCTCCGGCGAACCCCACACCCGCGACGAGCTGGTCGCTGTCCTGCACACCGCGCAGGAAGAGGGTCTGATCGCCGCCGATACCCTGAAGATGATGGAAGGCGCCATTTCGGTGGCCGAGCTGACCGTGGGCGACGTGATGATTTCGCGCTCGCAGATGGTCTCGCTGCCGGTCGAAGCGCCCTTCCTGGAACTGATGAAGCAGGTGGTCGAATCCGGCCATTCGCGCTTCCCGGTGCACGGCGAGAACAAGGACGACATCCTTGGCATCCTGCTGGCCAAGGACCTGCTGCGCGGCGTGGTTGCCGACAACGGCCCGGCCAACGTGCGTGAGCTGCTGCGCCCGGCGGTGCTGATTCCGGAGGCCAAGAAGCTCAACGTGCTTCTCAAGGAGTTCCGCCTGTCGCGCAACCACATGGCCATCGTGGTCGACGAGTACGGCGGTGTCGCCGGCCTGGTCACCATCGAAGACGTGCTGGAACAGATCGTCGGCGACATCGACGACGAGCATGACGAAGCTGAAGATCCCTCGGCACAGATCGCCATCCAGTCCGACGGCCAGTACGTGGTCGACGCGCTGACCCCGATCGGCGACTTCAACGAGCGATTCGGCGCGACGTTCTCCGACGAGGACTACGACACCATCGGCGGCCTGGTCACCGAGGCCGTGGGCCATCTACCGGAAGTCGGTGACGAGCTGGCGCTGGACCGTTTCATGTTCCGTGTGGCCCGCGCCGATGCGCGCCGGGTGCAGGCCTTCCACGTGACCGTGCTGCCGCCGGACGCGCAGGACGACGCTTGAAGCGCCGCGGCCTGATCCTGACGCTGTGGCTGGCACTGTGCGTGCTGGCCATGGCCCTGCCGCTGGCCGCCTTCGCGCAGCCTGCGGCAGCCACGCCTGCCGTACCCGCGCCCCACGCCGAAGCCCCTGCCCCGCGCATCGGCGTGGTGACCATGCAGCCGGGCACGGTGTTCTTCGAACGCTTCGGCCATGACGCCATCGTGGTGCTTGATCCGGTCAGCGGCGAGGCGACCTCCTACAACTTCGGCTACTTCGACCCGTCCGAGGACGATTTCATCAGCCGCTTCGCACGCGGCGACATGATGTATTACCTGGTGGCGCTGCCGTTGCAGCAGGACCTGTCGTACTACGACGAGACCGGCCGTGGCGCCAGCGTGCAGTGGCTGGACCTGCGCCCGGACCAGGCACGTGCGCTGGCCGCCGACCTGGCCGAGCGGGCCAAGCCGGAAAACGCGCGCTACCACTACGACTACTACACCGCCAACTGCGCGACGATGGTGCGCGACACGGTGGACAAGGCACTCGGCGGTGGCCTGCACTCGCAGCTGTCGGGCCGCTCGCGTGGCAATACCTACCGCAGTGAATCGGTCCGCCTGGCATCGCCGGCACCGTGGATGTGGCTGGGCTTCGATGTAGGCCTCGGGCCGTTCGCCGACCAGCCGCTGTCGCGCTGGCAGGAAGCCTTCGTGCCGATGCGCCTGGCAGATGCACTGCGCCAGGCACGCAACAGCGATGGCCGTCCGCTGGTGCAGTCCGAACAGGAACTGCTGCCGCACCGCATCGACCCGGAGCCGAAGGAGTTCGCACGCCGTTGGTGGCCGTGGCTTCTGTGCGGCCTGGTAATCGCCGCTGGCGTGCTGGCGCTGCGCAACCGCCCGCGCCTGCTGGCGGGGCTGGCCCTGCCGTTCTGGCTGCTGTGCGCCCTGTTCGGTGGCGTGCTGGTGTTCCTGTGGGGCTTCAGCATCCACTACGCCGCATGGGCCAACCGCAACCTGCTGTTGCTCTCGCCGCTGGCGGTGCTGCTGCTGCCGGGTGCGATCGCCCTGCTGCGCCGACGTGTGCCGGGCCGCATGTTCAGGATCGTGCTGTGGCTGCTGGCGGTACAGGCCGTAGCGGCGCTGGTGCTGCACTGGCTGAGCCTGCAGGCGCAGTACAACGTGCAGTGGATCGTGCTGCTGCTGCCGGTCCATGTGGCCCTGGCCTGGGTACTGGGCCGGCGTCCTCACTTGTCGGAAACACGGCACTGACGCACGATGGCGGGCATGTCATTGCCCGCCTCCGCTTCCGCACCTGCTTCGGCCAACCCCGCCTGCGTCATCAACTGCGTCCACTACGATGACGAGGGCAAACGCCACGACATCAGCCTGGATGCCATCAGCGACGTCATCGCCAGTGGCAACGGCTTCGTCTGGGTCGGCCTGTACGACCCCAACGACGATGTGCTGCTGAAACTGCAGGAGGAATTCTGCCTGCACGACCTGGCCATCGAGGATGCGCGCAACGCGCACCAGCGGCCCAAGGTCGAAACCTACGGCAACTCAATGTTCGTGGTGGTGACCACCGCGCAGATGGTCGACGAGCGTATCCAGTACGGCGAAACCCACGCCTTCCTCGGCCCGCGCTTCCTGGTCACGGTGCGCCATGGTGCTTCGCTGTCCTATGCACCTGTGCGCGCACGCGTGGAACGCGAGCCGCAGCTGCTGAAGATGGGCCCGTCGTACTGCCTGTACGCAGTGGCCGACTTCGTGGTCGACAACTACCTGCCCATCGTGCACCGCTTCCGCGACACCCTGGACCTGCTGGAAAAGGACATCTTTGCGGACAACTACAAGCGCAGCACGGTGGTGCGGCTGTACGAGCTCAAGCGCGAACTGAACAAGATGCGGATGGCGGTGGCGCCACTGCAGGACGTACTGGCTCAGCTGCGCCGCTACCAGGGCGAACTGATCCCCGACGAAGTGAAGCTGTACATCCGCGACGTGCACGACCACGCAGTACGCATCAGCGATGTGATCGACACCCTGCGCGAGATGCTGGGCACCGCACTGAGCGTAAACCTGTCGCTGGTGACGCTGGCGCAGGGCGAGACGGTGAAGCGGCTGGGTGCATGGGCGGCGCTGCTGGCGGCGCCGACGCTGATCACCAGCTGGTACGGCATGAACTTCAGCCACATGCCGGAGCTGAGCGAACCGTGGTCCTACCCGCTGATGATCGTGGGCGTGGGTGGCGTGTGCGTGGGGTTGTACCGGTTGTTCAAGCGCGCGAAGTGGTTGTAGCCCGCTTTGGGTAGTGCCGGCCGCGGGCCGGCAACCAGGCAATGCCGGCCAGCGGCCGGCACTACCCTTCGGCATCAAGCCACGTAGACGGTCTTGATGTTCATGAACTCATGGATGCCGTGGTCGGCCAGTTCACGGCCGAAGCCGGACTGCTTGCTGCCACCGAACGGCAAGCGCGCATCGCTCTTGACGATGGCGTTGACGAACGCCGCGCCGCATTCCATGCGTTGCGCGAAACGTTCGCCGCGCACTGGATCGCGCGTCCACACGCTGCCGCCCAGGCCAAAACGGGTGTCGTTGGCCACGCGCAGCGCCTCGGCCTCGTCCTTGACCCGGATCACCGCAGCGACCGGACCGAACAGTTCCTCGTCGTAGGCAGGCATGCCCGGGCCGACCTGATCGAGCACGGTGGCCGGATAGCCGGCATGCGTGCCCGCAATCGGCTCACCACCCACCAGCACCCGCGCGCCCTTGGCCACACTGGCCTGCACCTGCTTGTGCAGTTCGTCGCGTAGATCAGCGCGGGCCATGGGTGCCAGCGTGGTGCCGCGCTCGCCGGGATCACCGTATTGGCGCTCGCCCGCAGCTTCAACGAAACGACGGGTGAACTCATCGGCCACCGCGTCCACCACGATGAAGCGCTTGGCCGCGATGCAGGTCTGACCGCTGTTGTCGAAACGCGACTTCACCGCCGTCGCCACGGTCTTGTCGAGGTCGGCATCGTCTAGCACCACGAAGGCATCGCTGCCCCCGAGCTCCATCACCGACTTCTTCAGCTGGCTGCCCGCGTTGGACGCAATCGAGCGCCCTGCCCGTTCGCTGCCAGTCAGGGTCACCGCCTTTACCCGTGCATCGCGCAGCACGTCGGCCGCCTGGTCGTTGTCGATGTGCAGTACATCGAACACGCCATCCGGCAGGCCACCGTCACGGCATACCGCCAGGATCAGGTCGGCACACTGGGGCACATTGCTGGCGTGCTTGAGCAGGGCCACGTTGCCGGCCATGAACGCCGGAGCGAGGAAACGGAACACCTGCCAGATCGGGAAATTCCACGGCATCACCGCGAACACGCAGCCGATCGGCTCGTAGCGCACATAGCTGCGCTGGGCTTCGGTGTCGATCAGCTGCGGCTTGAGGTAATCGGCGGCGTGGTCGGCGTAGAACTCGCAGGCCGCCGCGCACTTGTCGACCTCGGCCAACGCCTCTGCCTTGAGCTTGCCCATCTCGTGGGTCATCGCCTGCTGCAGATCATCGCAGCGCGCACGCAGTTGGCCAGCGATCTGCTTGAGGATCGCCCCCCGTTCCTGCAGCGAGCGCTCGGCCCAGCCGGGGAATGCATCGGCGGCGGCCTGCAGGCGCTGCTCGATGTCGGCAGCACCCATCAGTTCATGGCGGTAGGTCACCTGGCCGGTGGCCGGGTCGACAATCTCGACGGTCATGGGGGATCTCCATCTGGTAGACCCCCATTGTGCGCCGCCGGCCGTGAGCCGGATGTTGCCGACGCTGTCGACAAACCGTGTGCTCAGCCGTTGTCCTGGCGTGCCAGCTGCAGGTCGCGCTGGCGCCGTTTCTCGGCACGCGCGTTGATGTACCAGCCGATCACCGCGGCGATCGACACCGCCGACACCAGCAGGGTGGCCAACGCGTTGATCTTCGGGCTGATGCCCATGCGCACCGAGGCGAACACCTTCATCGGCAGCGTAGTCGAGCCCGGCGTGGCGACGAAGCTGGCCACCACCACGTCATCCAGCGACAGGGTGAACGCCAGCAGCCAACCGGCCACCAGCGCCGGTGCGATGATCGGCAGGGTGACGCGCCCGAACACGGTCAGCCGGCTCGCGCCCAGGTCCATTGCGGCTTCTTCCAGCGACAGGTCCATTTCCTGCAGGCGCGAGGACACCACCACGGTGACGAAGCACAGGGTGAAGGTGACGTGGGCGATCCAGATGGTGGTCAAGCCACGTGCCGGGAAGCCGGGAATCGCACCCATCGAGGCCAGCAGCGCCATCAGCGAGAAGCCGAGGATCACATCCGGCATCACCAGCGGCGCGGTCACCAGCGCGCCGAACAGCGGCTTGCCACGGAAGCGCTTGAAGCGCGTCATCACCATCGCCGCCAGCGTGCCTAGCACGGTGGCGGTACAGGCGGTCCAGAACGCAACCACCAGGCTGGTCCACATCGCATCCATCAGCGCGCGGTCGGCGAACAGGTCGCTGTAGGCGCGGGTAGAGAACCCTGCCCAGACCATCGCCAGCCGCGAGCTGTTGAACGAATAGAACATCAACAACAGGATCGGCAGGTACAGGAAGGCAAAGCCGAGCAGCAGCACGCCCAGCCCCAGGCCCTTGGCGGAACGCGGGCTCATGCCTGCTTCCCTTCCAGCAGGCGCTGCTGGGACCGGTTGAACAGCAGGATAGGCACCAGCAGCAACAGAATCATCGCCACCGCCATCGCCGAGGCGCCCGGCCAATTGCGGTTGTTGAAAAATTCATTCCACAGCTGGCGGCCAACCATCAGCGTTTCCGAGCCACCCAGCATTTCCGGAATCACGAATTCGCCAATCGCCGGGATCATCACCAGCATGCAACCGGCGATGATGCCGGCCTTGGACAGCGGCAGGGTGATGCGCAGGAACGCCTGCCACGGCTTGGCACCGAGGTCGTAGGCCGCTTCCAGCAGGCGGTGATCGTGCTTGACCAGGTTGGCGTACAGCGGCAGCACCATGAACGGCAGGTAGCAGTAGACGATGCCGATGTAAGCGGCGGTCGGGGTGTCGATCAGCTGCAGCTTGGGCAGGCCCATGCTGGTCATCAACGATTGCAGGCCGGTGAACTGCAGGAACTGGTCGAGCAGGCCGTTGCGGTCCAGGATCGCCTTCCACGCATACACGCGGATCAGGAACGAGGTCCACGACGGCAGCACCACCAGCATCATTGCCACGTTGCGCGCGGCCGGCGACAGGCGGGCGATGGCATAGGCCATCGGGTAGCCGATCAGCAGGGTCAGGAAAGTGGAGATGGCCGCGATCTTGATCGAGCTCAGGAAGGCCTGCGCATAGATCGAGTCGCGGAACAGGGCCAGGTAGTTCTCGAGGTTGAGCTTGAGCGAGAACGCGCCGTCCACGTACTGCAGCAGCCAGGTGTACGGCGGCGAGCCGACCCGGCTGTGCGAGAAGCTGATCATCAGCACGATCAGGAACGGCACCGCGAAGAACAGCAGCAGCCACAGGTACGGAATACCGATCACCGTGGCACGCAGCCCCGGCAGCCAGCGCTTCAGGCCGGCGACGCTCATGAGGTCAGCACCACGCCATCGTTGTCGCGCCAATGCACCCACACTTCGTCGCCCCAGGTCAGGCCATCGCTGGCCCAGCGCTGCGAGTTGGCGAAGTTGGCCAGCACCTTGGCGCCGCTGGGCAGCCGCACGTGGTAGACCGAGTGGCTGCCGAAGTAGGCGATGTCTTCGATCACGCCCTGCGCCTTGTTGGTGTGCCCTTCCGGCTCGTCCTTGCCGATCATCACCTTCTCGGGGCGCAGCGCGAACGCAACCGGTTGCCCTTCATAGCAGGTGATGCCATGGGCGATGTAGATCGGCGCGGGGAACAGCGGGGTGCGCACGGTCACGTACTCGGGCAGGTCCTCGTCGATCACGCCGTCGAAGGAATTGACTGAACCGATGAAGCCCGCGACGAAGCGGTTGGCCGGCTGCTCGTAAACCTCGTCCGGCTTGCCGACCTGCTGGATCCAGCCGGCATCCATCACTGCGATGCGGGTGGCCATGGTCATCGCTTCTTCCTGGTCGTGGGTGACCATCACACAGGTCACGCCCGACGATTCGATGATGCTGACCAGTTCAAGCTGCATCTGCGAGCGCAGCTTCTTGTCCAGCGCGCCCATCGGCTCGTCCAGCAGCAGCAGCTTCGGCCCCTTGGCCAGCGACCGCGCCAGCGCCACGCGCTGCTGCTGGCCGCCGGACAGCTGGTGCGGCTTGCGCTTGCCCAGGTGACCCATCTGCACCAGGTCCAGCATCTCGCCCACGCGCTTGCTGATCGCGTCCTTTGCCATCCCGTCCTGCTTTAGGCCGAAGGCGATGTTCTGCTCGACCGTCATGTGCGGGAACAGGGCGTAGGACTGGAACATCATGTTGACCGGCCGCTGGTACGGCGGCAGCGCGTCCAGGCGCTGGCCATCGAGGGTGATGCTGCCCTTGGTAGGCGTCTCAAAGCCGCCGAGGCAGCGCAGCAGGGTCGATTTGCCACTGCCGGAGCCACCGAGCAGGGCAAAGATCTCGCCCTTGCGCACGTCCAGATTGACGTCGTCGACGGCGACGAAACCGTCGAATTCCTTGCGCAGGTCACGAATGGAGAGATAGCCGGGCGCACCGGTCGTGTCGACGACGGCGGCTACCGGCTGGGCTTCAACGGGCATGGGGGCTCCGGGAGCGGGCGGTGGACAGCGGCCGCCATTCTAACGGCCGGTGGGCGCAGGGGATATGACGGCGGCAGGCGGAAGCGGCCGCTGGCCGGCTCCGGGGCTCCGAGGGGTGTCGGTTTTCCCCCGCAATGGTGGCCTGTCCGCTCAAAGGCCGCGGCTCGCCCGGACGCCCATGCCGCCGTCCCGACCAGACAGCACGGGCGACGGCCCGTTCTGCAACGTTTTTCAGAACCGGATCTGTTGAAGGCACGGGGCATTCCCCGCGCAATGGCCCTGATCAAGGCCTTGCATGGACCCACCCTGGTGATTTCCCCGGACAACCCCTCCCCCTTCCTGCCCCGCCTACCGGACTCCCTGCCTGCCAGGCTGCCGCTGGTCATCATCGGCGCCGGCCAGGCCGGGCTGTCCCTCAGCGCGCTCCTGCAGGAGGCCGGAATCGAGCATCGCGTGCTGGAGGCCGAAACCGTGGGCGCCAGCTGGCAACGGCGCTGGGACTCGTTCCAGACCAACACCGCCAACGCGACGATGGCCCTGCACGGCCACGCTTACGCGGGCGATGACCCGGAAGGCTTCATGGGGGCCTCGGAGGTGATCCGGCGGCTGCGCGACTATGCCCGCGAGCGCTCGTTGCCGATCAACGAGGGATGTGGGGTACGTCGGGTCGCACCTGAGTCCGGTGCCTACGCCATCGACAGCAGCCAGGGGCCGATCCACGCCCGCGCAGTGGTGGTCGCCACCGGTGAATACCGCCGCGCGCGGATGCCCAGGGTCCCTTTCGCGCCCGCGCCGGGTCTGACGGTGCTGCACTCCGGCGACTACCGCAGCCCCCGCCAGCTGCCCGACGGCGGCGTGCTGGTCATCGGTGGCGGCCAGTCCGGTGCGCAGATCACCCAGGACCTGCGCGACAGCGGTCGCAGCGTGTACTGGTCACTGGACCAGCGGCATTCGCATACCCGCCGGCTGCGCGGCAAGGACTCGATGACCTGGTGGGACATGGCCGGGCGCATCCACCAGCACGTGAGTGAAGCGGCCGCCGTACTGGCCGGCGAACCGGATGCGCTGCGCATGGCCCGCACCGCGGAGTTCCCGCTGATTTCCGGGAAGGGAAGTGCCGGCCTGGGGAGCTCGATCAGCCTGCTGGCGATGCACCGCGCGGGCATCAGACTGTTGGGCCGGTTGCAGGGCTTCGAAGGAAACGTCGCCCGCTTCGCCGATGTGCGCCCGCAGCTGCATACCGCGATCAAGGCCACGCGCGCCGAGTATGCCTATCTCGATTCGCTGGCCAGCGCGTACTACGCCACGCGGCCCGAACCGCGTACCGACGATGCCCGCTACATTCCCGAAGAGGTCTATCTGCACTGGGAGCCGGACGCCGCTCCGCTTGAACTGGATCTGCAGGCGGAAGGCATCCGCTCGGTGGTGCTGGCCACCGGCTTCGTTGCCGAATGGCCGTGGCTCGACGTGCGGGGCGCGCTGGATGCACACGGCTATCCGCTCGGCGAGTTTGGCGTTTCCCCGCAGCCGGGGCTGTTCTTCATCGGCATGCACAACCTGCAGCGGATGAGTTCGTCGTTCCTGTGCAACGGCGGCCGCGATGCGCGCGACCTGTTGCCGGCGATCCTGCGACACCTTGGCCAGGGCGGCGGTACCGCGCCGGGCCAAGGATGAAGCAATCCGACGGGCATGGCCCGCCGGCGCCAGACCGGCTTAACGGCCGGTCTTCACCTCGGTCCACAGCCGGGTGTAGAGCTTGTCGGTCTCCGGCGTGTTGATCGAGTACGTGAACATCTTCTCGGCCACGTCGGCCGGCGGGTAGATGGTCGGGTCGGTGCGGATCGCTTCATCCACCAGCGGGGTCGCAGCCGGCACCGGGTTGGCGTAGTGGATGAAGTTGGTGTTGGCCGCGGCAACCTTCGGCTGCAGCAGGTAGTTGATGAACGCGTACGCGGCTTCCGGATGCTTGGCATCCTTCGGGATCGCCAGCATGTCGAACCACTGCGGGGCGCCTTCCTTCGGGATCGAGTAGGCCACGTGCACGCCATTGCTGGCTTCCTCGGCGCGGTCGCGGGCCTGGATGATGTCACCCGACCAGCCGACCACCAGGCAGGTGCCGCCATTGGCCAGCGAACCCACGTACTGCGAGGAGTGGAAGTTCTGCACGTACGGGCGGATCGACTTCAGCAGATCGGCCGCCTTCTGCAGCTCGGCCGGATCACCGCTGTGCGGGTCCAAGCCCAGGTAGTGCAGCGCGATCGGGATCATGTCCGCCGGCGTGTCCAGGATGGTCACGCCGCAGTCCTTCATCTTGCTGATGTTCTCCGGCTTGAACACCAGGTCCCAGCTGTTGGCGATGTCGGCGCTGCCGCCGAAGCGTTCCTTCAGCATCTCCACGTTGTAGCCGATGCCGGTAGTGCCGATCATGTACGGCACGCCGTACTGGTTGTCCGGATCCTGGGTGGCGATGCGCTTCATCACCGCCGGGTCGAGGTTGGCCAGGTTGGGAATCTTGCTCTTGTCCAGCGGCAGGAACACGCCGGCCTGGATCTGGCGACCGAAGAAGTTCAGCGTCGGCACCACCACGTCGTAGCCGCTGTTGCCGGCCAGCAGCTTGGTCTCGACCATCTCATCGCTGTCGAACACATCGTAAGTCACCTTGATCCCGCTCTCCTTCTCGAAGGTCGGGATGGTGTCCTCGGCGATGTAGTCGCTGTAGTTGTAGACGTTCAGGACCTGGCTGTCCTGCGCGCCGCCGTTGCCACCGCTGCAGGCGGCAAGCATGGCGGAGGCCAGGCCGAGCGTGAGGATACGCAGCTTCATCGGGTGCTCCAGAATGCGGGAAGGGGGGCCGGCGGGGCCGGCGACGGGTGCCAGCCTACCCCCCGGCGGCGGATTTTTCTATTCCAGATGCTCAGACGTTCAGCAGCAGGAACTCGCGCTCCCACGAACTGATGACACGGAAAAAGGTCTCGTATTCCTTGCGCTTGACCGAAATGTAGGCACGGCAGAAGCGCTCGCCCAGCAGGGCCTGCAGCTCGCTGCACTGCTCCAGCCCGTCCAGCGCTTCACCCAGCGAGCGCGGCAGGTTGTAGCCCAGCTCCTTGGCGCTGCCGGTCACCGGTGCATCCGGTGCCAGCCGCTCGCGGATACCGAGCAGGCCACAGGCCAGGGTCGCAGCCATCGCCAGGTAAGGGTTGGCGTCGGAACCGGCGAAGCGGCTCTCCACACGCATGTTCTCCGGCGTATCCAAGGGCACGCGCAGGCCGCAGGTGCGGTTGTCGAAGCCCCAGTGCACGTTGCTCGGCGAGACCTCGCCAAACACCAGCCGGCGGTAGGAATTCACGTTCGGCGCGAAGAACGCCATGGCCATCGGCACATACTTCTGCAGGCCGGCCAGGTAGTGGGCGAACAACGGGCTGAAATCTTCCCCGCCATGTTCGCCGGTGAACACGTTCTGACCATCGCTGATCCGCAGCAGGCTCTGGTGGATGTGCATGGCACTGCCCGGCTCGTTCTCCATCGGCTTGGCCAGGAAGGTGGCATACACCCCGTGACGCATCGCCGATTCGCGCATGGTGCGCTTGAACAGGAACACCTGGTCGGCCAGGTCCATTGCATTGGCATGGGTGAAGTTGACTTCCAGCTGCGCCGCGCCGGACTCGTGGATGAGCGTATCCACGTCCAGCTTCATCGCATCACAGTAGTCGTACATCAGGTCAAGGATGGGGTCGAATTCGTTGACCGCATCGATCGAGTAGGACTGGCGGGCCGTTTCCGGCCGCCCCGAGCGACCGGCCGGCGGCAGCAGCGGGAAATCGGGATCGGTGTTCTTCTGCACCAGGAAGAACTCCAGCTCCGGCGCCACCACCGGGCGCAGGCCCAGCTCCGTGTAAGCGTCCAGCACCCGTCGCAGCACGTTGCGCGGCGCCAGCTCGTGCGGCTCGCCGGTCTTGGTGTAGCAATCGTGGATGACCTGCGCGGTCGGATCGGTGGCCCACGGCACCATGCGCACGGTATCCGGATCCGGACGCAGGATCATGTCCGAATCCGAAGGCGAGGTCAGGTCGTAGTAATCGTCCGGGAACTCGCCGGTGACGGTGGTCGCGAAAATGCCTTCCGGCAAGCGCGTCCCGTAATCATGCGAGAACTTATCGGCGGGAATGATCTTGCCGCGGGCATTGCCGGTGATATCCGGCACCAGGCATTCGACCTCGGTGATGCGCCGCTCCTTCAGCCAGCGCAGCAGACTGCTTTCCTGCGGTGCGGGGGGCGTGGCCGTCTTGCGCGGGCGCGTTCGGGAACTCATCGGGAATCCAGTCGGTTCTGTTGGTGCTGCCGGCAAGCTTGGCCGAACGCACGGAAAATAGCGTGATAGAACGGCGCCTGCATGACACGCCACTCCGGGTGCCACTGTACGCCGAGCACGAAACGACGGTGCGGACTGCGTGCGGCCTCGATCAGACCATCGTCGGCCCAGGCCTCGACCTGCAGGCCTTCGGCGAGGCGGGCGATGCCCTGCCCGTGCACCGAATTGACCTGCGCGCGATCGCTGCCCTGCCACGTGGCCAGCCAGCCATCGGCGGCCAGGGTGACCGCATGGGCCGGCCCGTACTGCACCTCCACCGGCGCCTGCGGGTCTTCGCGGTGGTCGGCCAGGCCTGGCACCGCATGCACCTGCGGATGCAGGCTGCCACCGAGCGCGACATTCACTTCCTGGAAGCCGCGGCAGATCGCCAGCACTGGCAGATCCAGCGCCAGCGCCTCGTGCAGCAACGCAAAGGCATTGGCATCGCGCGCCGGGTCGTGCGGATTGCCGGGCCAGCTGCGGCCGCCCTCGTAGTGCTGCGGTTCGATGTTGCTGACCGCACCGGTCAACAGCAAGCCATCAAGTCCGTGCAGCCAGTCGCCATCCGGCAACGGAGGCTGCAGGCTCGGCAGTACCACCGGTGTGACCTCGGCTGCATCGGCCAGCGCGCGCACATACTTCTCGCCGGCCACCGCGAAACGATGATGGCCGAGCACGGTGCTGTCGGTGGGCAGGCCCACCCAGGGCAGGCGGCGCATGGGAAAACTCCTTGGCGTGCCGACACGTTACCCGTCGGCCCGCGAATGCGGCAAGTCGTCGCCGTCACACCATGGCCGTCACGCATCGGCGAAACTAGTCGTGTGAACGTTGATCGTCCTCCCCCGCTCCGTCCTTCCGTACTGCGCCTGCGAGGCCGGCGGTGAGCGCCGCCTTCCCGCCCAGCTGGTATGCCGCCAGCCTGCCCGAACCACCCGCACTGCCCCCACTGCAGGGTGACGTGCAGGCCGATGTCGCGGTGCTTGGCGCCGGCTACACCGGCCTGACCGCCGCGCTGGAGCTGGCCGCAGGTGGACAGCGCGTAGTGGTGCTGGAGGCGCAGCGGATCGGCTGGGGCGCGTCCGGCCGCAACGGCGGCCAGGCACTGGTCGGCTATGGTTGCGAGGTGGACGAACTGGAGCGCCAGCTCGGCCGCGACGACGCGCGCCACCTGTTCGACTGGTCACGCGACGCGGTGCAGGCGATGCGCGCACGCATCGATCGCCATGGCATCAACTGTCATTGGGTGCAAGGCCACGCCAGCGTCGCGATCCGCGAACGCCATGAGCGCGACCTGCGGGCCAACTGCGAGCATCTGCAACGCCACTACGACTACCCCATGCAGTGGTGGGACCGTGATGCCCTGCGCGCACAACTGGACAGCCCGCGCTACCGCGCAGCGATGTTCGATCCGTTCAGCGCGCACCTGCAGCCCCTGGCCTATGCCCGCGGACTGGCCGATGCAGCGCGCGCCGCTGGCGTGGTGATCCACGAGAACTCCCCAGTGACCCGCGTGCAGCGCGGACCGCAGCCTGCCCTGCATACCGCTCAGGGCAGCGTGCGCGCTGCGCATCTGGTGGTGGCCGGCAACGCCTGGCTGCAGGGCCTGCTACCTGAGCTGGAGCGGCGGATCATGCCGGTCGGCACCTATATCGGTGCCAGCGAACCGCTGGGTGCTGAACGCGCCCGGGCGCTGATTGGCAACAATATGGCCGTGGCCGACACCGCTTGGGCACTGGATTACTTCCGTCTCAGCCACGACCACCGGCTGCTGTTTGGCGGCCGCGCCAGCTACTCGGCCCTGCCCCCACCCGGCCTGCGCGGCGTGATGCAGCGGCGCATGCACCAGGTGTTCCCGCAGCTGGCCGACGTGGCCCTGGACCAGGTCTGGGGCGGTTACGTGGACATCACCCGCAACCGCGCCCCGCACTGGGGCCGGCTGGATGGCAACCTGTACTTCGCACAGGGCTTCTCCGGCCATGGCGTGGCCTCCGCCGGGCTGGCCGGCGAGGTGATCGCCGCCGCGATTGCCGGCCAGAGCGAGCGCCTTGACGTGTTCCAGCGCCTGCGGCATGCCCCCTTCCCCGGCGGCCGGCTGCTGCGCACACCGCTGCTGGTGGCGGCGATGTCCTGGTACAAATTGCGGGATGCGCTGTGGTAGCGGGACCCTTCCCAACCACATAATCAGGGCAGGAGCTGGGGGAGCACGTGGATGCAGTGGTGGAAGGACGGCCTGCTGGTGAGGATACGGGTCAGCCCCGAGGGGCTGGCGCTGGCGCTGATCTATGCCCTCGCGTGCTGGGGCGCGCGCAAGCTGTCGCTGGATCAATTCTTCCTGCCTGCCGGCGTGCGGGTGGCCGCACTGCTGTTGTGCCCGCCCCGTCTTTGGCCCTACCTGCTGATTGGTGAATACGCCTACTTCGCGCATCTGCGCATCCCCCTGATCAGCAAATACAACCTGACCTGGGTGATCCTGGCCTCGGTGTTCCTGATGCCCGCCGTGATGCTGATCGTGCGCCTGCACCGGAAGCTGCTTGCGCGCACCACGATCCTCGGCGTGATCTCCATCGCGGTATGCGCTGCGACGATCATCAGCCTGCTCAACCTGGGAATCTCGTACCTGCTCTGGGAGCCCTTGCATAACGCGACATTTCTCACCAACGTGTTGCGCTATGCGCTGGGCGACTTCACCGGCATCCTGATCCTCGCGCCTCTGGCGTTGCTGTGGATCCGCCGCGCCGAGGAAAAATGGACGGCCCGGTCTGTTGCTGCTGTGGCAGGAGCACTCGCAGCCATGCTGGTCGTTGGCCTGCAGGCGACTCCGGTACCTGCCTCGATCACGGCGCCTGGCTCGCTGCAGTTGTTGTTGATCCTGCCTATTCCCGCAATCGCCCTGACCTGCCTGCTGGGATGGCGCGGTGCGGCCATCGGTGTCGCCGCCGTGAACACCATTCTTGGTCTGAGCGCCCCCGCCGACCATCCGACGGCATTCGACCCGGCCACTTTCGCTACCCAGCAGGCCATGGCCATCGCCAGCATCGCCCTGCTGCTGCTGGGTGCGCGCATCACCCACTTCCAGAACCAGCACCGGTTGCGCGAGGAAGATGGCAGAGCGGCCCTGCAGCTCGCACGGAATTCGCATCTGGCCAGCGAGATGGACCTGCGTGAGCGCGCGGCCCATCTGCGCCAGCTGGGCGATGGCATGGATCTTTCACTGAATGAAATGGTGAACTGGCTGCATGCGCAGGGTCATCACGCTGTGGCCGACAGCCTGCGGCATACCTCGGAGGTACATTCGCGCCTGTTCCGGGCACAGGCCAGCATGATCTATCCCGCTGCTCTGGAACGGCTGGGCTTGTACGTGGCCTTGCAGGCGGGTGGAGTGCGTGAGGCGTGGAATGCCACGCATCGAATCGGGCAACCCAGGTTGATGGGTGATCCCTGCGCGCTGGGAGTCGGCCTGCAGCTTGCGGCCTACCGGCTCGTGGTTGACGCGGTATCACTCCTACTGAGATGCGAATCCGGACAGATTTCGGTCAGTATTCGCTGCGGATATTTCGCCCGAAAGTCGGGTGTATTCATCTGCGTAGCCCTCGTGGGTCGGAACGAATCTTTGGGAATCCGGACCACGGAACTGGCAAATGAGCAGTTGCTGGGCCGAATTCTTGTGCATGGTGGCCACATGGTCGTGAGTGGCAACAGACTCAGGATCGTGTTGACGGAAGCGCCGGGAGATTCCAGCCAAGAGAGCGCTACCGAAGCTTTGGGGGGACTTACACGCTCCATCGATCCAGGTGCTCCGCGGGCCGCGACCTGACACCCCCATAGAAACGAGATGCAGATCACTACTCGAGGGTGATCTTTGTTCGGCGCACCCCTTGCTCCCCGCCAAGGCGGTCCAGCTCGTGTGATTGCGCCCCCGAGCTTCTATGGATACTGTCACCCAATGGCGCGTTCAAACAAGCAATGGGGCCGCCGCCATGTCACGAGCAATGGAGGCTTGGGTTGAATTGGTGGAAGAGGGGAATTGAACTGACGTTCCGCGTGCGGCCCTTGGGGCTGGCGATTGCCGCGATGTACGCGATTACTTGTTGGGCCGCTTGGCGGGTCTCGCTGGACCAGTTTTACCTGCCTGCCGGCATCCGTGTAGCAGCTTTGCTTGTGTGTCCACCTCGCCTCTGGCCCTACCTGCTTATTGGTGAATACGCGTACTTCGCACAACTGCGGTACCCGTTGATAGATGAGTATGGGCTGGCATGGGTAATCCTGGGTTCGGCATTCCTGCTGCCAGCCGTTGCTCTGGTTGTGTATGCGCATCGAAAATTCATGACTGCCAGGGCAGATGGATGGCTGCTTTCGGTCGCAGTGTCAGCCGCCGTGATTGCCACCGCCCTGAAGCTTGGACTGTCTCACCTGCTTTCAGAGAACCCTTCAAGCGTGCCGGTTGCGACAAGGGCTGTACGCTTCGTCCTTGGTGACTACATCGCCATCCTGACGGTTGCGCCACTGGCAGTTCTCTGGAGCAGGCGCCATGCAATGGACGAATGGGGACGCTGGCGCTCTCCTCCAACAGTCGCCGCTCTTGCAGTAATGCTGGGGCTGGGTCTGATTACCGCAATGGCCCCGGGCTTGTCGGATGCAAGCAAGACAAGTCTGCAGTTGACCATGGCGCTGCCAGTGATCGTGTTGACATGTATTCATGGCTGGCAGGGAGCAGCCATTGGCGTTCCCCTGTTGAACATTCTCATTGCAGTGGTTACTCCTACATCCGGCCTCCTTGGCTCATACGATGAGCGAACCTTCACAACACAGCAGCTGATTGCCATTGCAGGCACCGGGCTGCTGGCACTCGGCTCACGCATCAGCCGGCACTATCATCAGCGGGGGCGTAGAGACGTAGACGGGAACCAGGCCGCTCGACTATCAAGGTCCGCTCATATGGCGAGCGAAATGGATCTACGGGAGCGTGCCCTGGACCTCAGGAGAATCGCGGACGGCATTGAAGCCTCCTTGAGCAGGACAGCCGACCTGTTGAAGACACATGGCCATCACTCTCCGGCACTGGATCTACTTCTCACATCCACCGCACATTCCCGCCAGTTCCGCGAATTGACCAGCATGGTCTATCCGACCGAGGTCGAGCACGTTGGTCTCTACCTGGCCCTGCAGGTCAGCGGCATTCGTGAAAGCTGGAATCAGACACACAGGGTCACATCTCCCTTCCTGACCGGGGATCCCTGCAAACTGAGTATTGCCTTGCAGCTGGCGGCCTACCGCACTCTCACCGAGGCTGTCTCATTGCTGCTCAAGCAGGAACAAGGACAGATCCAGATACGTGCTCGTTGCGGGAAACTGAAAGGTCAACAAGGAATTTTGCTCAGAATCGCACTGCTGGACCCTGATCGCGATCTGCTCGTCGACACAACAAGGCTGGCTGTTGAACGTCTGAGCTCCCGCGCACAAGCCTATGGAGGGAAAGTGCACTGCGAAGGGAACTGCGTACGTGTGCTGCTCCTGGAGACAGCAGCCGGCAGCGCGCAAAGCAGCATGCAGGCTGCCTGGACAAGCCGAGCGGACATAGCCTGACTGTCGCCAGCCACTAGAACGGAAGGCCCGGATGATCAGAGCATGGCAGGAGCCGCCCCCCCGGCTCCTGCTTCTTCGATATGCGCAATCGTGGCGCCAACGAAAGTGTCCTCAGCCTGCGGTACCCACAGACTCGACGACCCATACAGCGCTCGCACCTTCTCCATAGACAACCAACGAGAACTGAGCACTCTGGAACACCACGCGTCGGACAACCCTCTCGGGCAAACTCAGTCGATGCGAAGGCAAAGATACCTTTGCGGCACTCTTACCAGCCGGCAGCGTCCAGAACGTGGCGTCGACATTTCCCACGATCAGCACGACCTGACCCGAGAGATCATTCACTTGGTAGTAACTGATCCCATCACGCTCGAACCCATAGACAAGCCAGTTTGGGTTCAAACTCAGATTCGTGGCTTCCGGCAGAGATTCTCCCAGACCGCTCCGAGCCATATGAATTCCGTTGTCGCCACTGGGGCAACACGCTGATGCGCTGAAAGCGGACACAGAAAGCAGGACAGCGGCAGGAAGCAACACTCGCAATTCAGAAAATCTCACGCTCACCCCCATGGATGGTTGGAAAGACAGCTCCAGGCAATTCCGTTTCGCCACCCCACGACTGGACGGCGCTCGACCTCGCTTGAAGGGTTCCTTCGTTCGACGCAGTCGTGTCCAAGACACCAGTAGGGGTGGTGCGACCCAGCATAACCATGCCGCACTGTGAGCGCCATGAAGGCAGCCTTCGAACCTGACTCTATCGTCCCAAAGATAACCGATGCACTGCTCCGAACCACGCAGGGCAGATATGTCCACAAGCGAGGGCTCCGGCTAAAGTTACGCCCGAAACCGCCGCTATCCGTGCCGAGCCCTCCTTCGTGAGCCACCGCATCATGCCCGTCCTGCCGCAGGCCGCCGTCGATGGCGACCTGGCCGATCCGTTGCCACAGCGGATCCTGCTGGTCGAAAATTCCCGTGCCTTTACCGGCATGCTGCGCGAAGCCATCGAGCAACGCCTGGAACTGCCGGTGGTGATCGCCTCCACCCTGGCCGAGGCCGACCGCCTGCTCAGCGAAGGGGGCGGCTGGTTCCTTGTGCTGACCGGGCTGGTGTTGGCCGATGGCGACCGCGACACGGTGGTCGAGTTCTTCCTCAAGCGTGACCTGCCCACCGTGGTGGTCAGCGGCGTGTATGACGAGGACCTGCGCAAGCGCGTGCTGCAGCAGCAGATCATCGACTACGTGCTGAAGAACACCCCCGGCAGCATCGACTACCTGGTGTGGCTGGTACAGCGGCTGGAACGCAACCGCCGCATCGCCGCGCTGGTGGTGGACGATTCGCCGTCCGCGCGTGGCTATGCCGCGGCCCTGCTGCGCATGTACGGCCATGAGGTGCATGAAGCCGCCGACGGCAACGAGGGCCTGGCCGCGATCGAGGCGCATCCGGCAATCCGCCTGGCGGTGGTCGACCAGGAAATGCCCGGCATGCAGGGCGTGGAATTCACCCGCCGCCTGCGCACCCTGCGCTCGCGCGACAAGGTGGCGGTGATCGGCATCTCCGGCAACACCGACGCCTCGCTGATCCCGCGCTTCCTAAAGAACGGTGCCAATGACTTCCTGCGCAAGCCATTCTCGCGCGAAGAGTTCTTCTGCCGCGTCTCGCAGAACGTGGACCAGCTGGAACTGATCGGCACCCTGCAGGATCTGGCCACCCGCGACTTCCTTACCGGCCTGCCCAACCGCCGCTGCTTCCTGGAACAAAGCCAGCGCCAGTTGCCGCAGCTGCAGCTGCATGGCCAGTGCGTGGCGGTGGCGATGATCGACATCGATCATTTCAAGCACATCAACGACACCCACGGCCACGAGGCCGGCGATGATGCGCTGCGCGCGGTGGCCGGTGCGGTGGCCGCGCATGCACGCAGCCAGGACCTGATCGCACGCTTCGGTGGCGAGGAGTTCTGCCTGCTGGTGCCGGACATGGAACAGGACGAGGCACTGCAGTACTTCGAGGAACTGCGTCAGCGCATTGCCGCACTGGAAGTGGACATCGGCACCGCCACCCTGCGCATGACGGTCAGCATCGGCCTGTGCTGCCTGCGCCCGCAGCGTGATGCACTGCACCGGCTGATCTCCGAGGCCGACCGCCAGCTGTACCTGGCCAAGGCCGGTGGCCGCAACCGGGTCACCTGCACCACGGTGGCCAGCCAGCTGCGCCCGCGCGAGCCCGCCCTGCCCTGACCGGCCTGTTTTGATCCAGATCAACGCCGCCCAGGCGCGGCGGCCCTACAGTCGGCCCCGACATACGCATGAAGGGGAGCCGGGGATGGCACTACTGGTCTGGCAGGACGATCTGAACATCGGCATCGATGTGATCGATCAGCAACATCGCCGCATCATCGAGATGCTCAACCACCTGCACGTGGCACAGACCAGCATGCAGCGTGCGGCGGTGGGTGAAGTGATCGACGAGGTGGTGGACTACACCATGTCGCACTTCGCATTCGAAGAAGAACTGATGGAGGAAGCGGGCTATCCGTTCTGTGCCGCGCACAAGCGCGTGCATGAGGTCTTCATCAAGCGGGTATCGGAATACCGCATGCGCTTCCAGGCCGGCGAAGACATCAGTGACGAGCTGCGCACCATGCTCTCGCGCTGGCTGTTCAATCACATCCGCGGCGATGACCAGGCCTATGCCGAACAGGTCAAGGCGCACCTGAACCAGTTCGCCCGCGAACACCAGGGCGGCGGTTGGCTGGGGCGCACGCTCAAGCGCTTCTTTGGTTGAGCCTCAGGGCGCGCCGATGCAGCGCGATCAGCGCGCACAGGGTCGCCACCGCGGTCAGGCACAGGTAGTAGCCCACCGCGACCAGGCCGAAGCGTTCGGCCAGCCAGGTGGCCAGGTACGGCGCCGGCGCCGCACCAAGGATGCCGGCCAGGTTGAACGACAACGAGGCACCGGTGTAGCGCACTTCCACAGGGTAGATCTCGGCCAGGAAGGTGCCGCAGGGGCCGTAGGTCAGGCCCATCAGGAACAGGCCCAGGCACAGGAAACCGGTGACCAGCCACGGGCTGTGCGGCTGGAACAGCGGCGCGAACAGTACGCCGAAACCGATGATCAGCAGACTGGCGACGATCATCGTGCGGCGCGTGCCCCAGCGGTCGCCATAGCGTGCCGACAGCGGAATGCCCAGCGCGAAGAACAGCATGCCGGCCATCTGCATCAGCAGGAACTGCTCACGGCTGTAGCCGAGCACCGCCGTGCCATGGCCAAGGCTGAACACCGTCATCAGGTAGAACAGCACGAAGGTGGCGAACGCACCCAGCGTGCCCAGCAGCATTGGCACGGCGTGGTCGCGCAGGACGATCCACATCGGCAGGCGCACCGGCGCCTTGCGCTCCAGCGCCTGCTTGAAATCGGGCGTCTCGTGGATGTTCAGGCGCACCCACAGGCCGAGGCCGACCAGCAACGCGCTGGCCACGAACGGAATGCGCCAGCCCCATTGCAGGAAGTCGTCCTGGCTCAGGCAGCGGCCCAGCACCAGGAAGATGCCGGCCGACAGCAGGAAGCCCAGCGGTGCGCCCAGCTGCGGGAACATGCCGTACCAGGCGCGCTTGCCCGGTGGTGCGTTCTCGGTGGCCAGCAGCACCGCCCCACCCCACTCGCCGCCCAGCCCCAGGCCCTGGCCGAAACGGCACAGCGCCAGCAGTGCCGGCGCCCACAGCCCAATCTGCGCATGGGTCGGCAGCAGGCCGATCAGCACCGTGGACACGCCCATGGTCAGCAACGCGGCCACCAGCGTGGCCTTGCGGCCGATGCGGTCGCCGAAGTGGCCAAACACCGCCGAGCCCACTGGGCGCGCGATGAACGCGACCGCGAAGGTCGCCAGTGATTGCAGCAGCGCCGCCTGATCACTGCTGTCCGGGAAGAACAGGTGCGGGAACACCAGCACCGCGGCCGTGGCGTAGATGTAGAAATCGAAGAACTCGATGGTGGTGCCGATCAGGCTGGCCAGCAGGACACGGCGGGGGGAATTCACGGGCGGTGCGGCAGCGGTGATCGTCGACATCGGCAACACGGGTAACGGCGGATCGCCCGATTCTGCCACGGGCCGGTGGCCGCACGGGGCGATGGTTTCAGCCGACACCGATGCCAACGGAATTTTTCGGGCCGCCCGCTAGGCTGCGCCACCGGTCCCTGCATGGATGCTTTGCCGATGACTGCAGTCGCACTGTCGTGGTCCGATTCGCCGAAGCTGCCGCGCATGGCGGCATGGCTGGTGGTGCTGCTGGTGCATGGGTTGATCGCAGTGTGGCTGCTGGGCAGTGGCAGGATGACGCTGCGCAGCGACGAAGGCGCCAGGATGACGTTGTACTGGCTGCCACCGAAGCAGCCCGTGCCTGCGCAACCGCACCCGGCGCAGCCCACCGCAGAGGCAGCGCGCCCGGCCGCATCGACAGCGCCACGCCCGCCCCCGGCGGCACCTAACGATGCCAGCACACCCGCGTTCGAGGAATCGCCTGCAATGGCGCCACTGATGCTGGACCTGCCTGCGGGCAGCATCGATGGCGGTGACGGCATCAGTGCAGCGGGCGTGGCGCCGCGCCTGATCGGTCGGCGCGGGGTCCATCCCGCGTTCGCGCCGCGCCGCAATTACTTCCGGATCCGTCGGCAGATGACCCCCGAGCAGATCGTGCATGGCGTGGCACAGCTGCTGGGTTTGTGGCCACCGGGGTACATCGTCGACCCGTGCGAGCTGGGCAAGCAGGACATGGACTATTTCCAGAACGCCGTCGAAGAAGCCGACCGCGACGTGCTGCGTGCGGCAGTGCTGCAGGTGAGCGCCCGCTGCCGGTAGCTCGGCAGCTGTATGCTTTATGTAGAGCCGAGCAGCCGCGTCGTTACAACTGGATCCAGGTAGCCTTGATCTCGCTGTACTTGTCGAACGCATGCAGAGACTTGTCACGGCCGTTGCCGGACTGCTTGTAGCCGCCGAACGGTGCGGTCATGTCCCCGCCGTCCCAGCCATTCACCCATACACTGCCGGCGCGCAGCTGGCGCGCGACCCGATGGGCGCGACCCAGGTCACGCGTCCACAGTCCGGCGGCCAGGCCGTAGCGGCTGTCATTGGCCACGCGCACCGCTTCGGCCTCGTCCTCGAAACCGAGCACGGCCAACACCGGCCCGAACACTTCCTCGCGTGCCAATGCCTGCTCCGGCCGCACCTGGTCGAACACGGTGGGCTGCACGTAGCAACCACCCGCCTCGACCTCGGCACGATGGCCTCCCAGCAACAGCCGGGCACCCTCGCCTTCGGCCCGCGCGATGTCGGCCAGCACCTTGTCCACGTGCGCGGCATCGACCAGCGCGCCCATCGGTGCATCGGGCTCCAGTGGATGACGCGGCTGCATGTGCTGGCCATAAGCGATCACCTGGTGCACGAAATCCTCGCGGATCGAGCGTTGCACCAACAGCCGCGAACCGGCGGTACAGACTTCGCCCTGGTTGAAGAAGATGCCCTGCGCCACGCCCTTCGCCGCTGCATCGAGGTCGGGCGCGTCGGCGAACACCACGTGCGGGCTCTTGCCGCCGCATTCCAGCCAGACCCGCTTGAGATTGGACCGGCCTGAGTACTCCAGCAGCTTGGCGCCAGTGGCAGTGGAGCCGGTGAACGCCAGCACGTCCACGTCCATGTGCAGGGCCAGCGGTTCGCCGACGCGCGCACCCTGGCCCGGCAGCACGTTCAGCACACCCTCGGGCAGGCCCGCTTCGGCGGCCAGCGCCGCCAGCCGCAGCGCACTCAGCGGCGACCGCTCGGAAGGCTTGAGCACGACCGAGTTGCCCATCGCCAGTGCCGGCGCGATCTTCCAGCAGGCCATCAGCAGCGGGAAATTCCACGGCACGATGGCGGCCACCACGCCGGCAGCCTCGCGCGTGACCAGGCCCAGCTCGTGCGGGCCGGTGGGCGCGATTTCGCCATACAGCTTGTCCACGGCTTCGGCGGTCCAGGTCAGGCAGCGCACCACGCCGGGCAAGTCGATACGGCGGGCGTCACGCACCGGCTTGCCCATGTCCAGGGTTTCCAGCAGGGCCAGTTCATCGGCGTGCGCTTCCACCAATGCCGCCAGCGCCAGCAGCACGCGCTTGCGATGCGCCGGGCTCGCCTGCGACCAGTGGCCCGCCTCGAAGCTGCGCCGCGCGGCGAGTACCGCGCGTTCGACATCCTGCGCGTCGCAGTCGGCGACCGCGCCCAGCACGCGACCGTCGATCGGGCTGATGCAGTCGAAGCGGGCGCCGCTGGCGGCATCGACATAGCGGCCGTCGATGAAGGCCTGGCCCGGCATCGACAGCTGGAGGACCAGCGCCTGCCAATGGCTGCGGTCGGGGAAATCGGCCATGGGAAGCTCCAACATTCAACGAGCCTTGGTTATACCGGGGCCGCCGCGACTCCGCCGTGACGCAGCTGCGCTACATTCATCGCATCGGACCCGATGGAGCTGGCATGAAGCGTCCCGAAAGCGACCTGCACGACCTGGCCACCCAGCGCCCCGAGTCACTGGACGCGTACTGGATGCCGTTCACCGCCAACCGCCAGTACAAGGCCGCACCGCGCATGCTGGTACGGGCCGAAGGCATGCACTACGAGGACGTCGACGGCCGCCAGATCCTCGACGGCACCGCCGGCCTGTGGTGCTGCAATGCCGGCCACGCGCGGCCGCACATCGTCAACGCCATCGTCGAGCAGGCGCGTACCCTGGATTACTCGCCCGCGTTCCAGATGGGGTCGCCGCCGGCATTCGCGCTGGCACAGCGGCTGGCGGCATTGGCGCCGCCTCCGCTCAACCATGTGTTCTTCACCAGTTCCGGCTCCGAGGCGGTCGATACCGCGATGAAGATCGTGCTGGCCTACCACCGCCAGCGCGGCGAGGGCCAGCGCACCCGTTTCATCAGCCGCGAGAAGGCTTACCACGGAGTGGGCTTCGGCGGCATGGCGCTGGGTGGGCTGCCCAACAACCGCAAAGCGTTCGGCCTGCAGCTGGGTGGTGTGGACTACCTGCGGCACACCCTGGACCTGCCGCGCAATGCGTTCAGCAAGGGCCTGCCGCGCCAGGGCGCGGAGCTGGCCGACGACCTGGAACGGCTGATCGCCCTGCACGATGCCTCGACCATCGCGGCGGTGTTCGTTGAACCCATCGCCGGATCTGCCGGGGTGATCCTGCCCGCGCCGGGCTACCTGCAGCGCCTGCGCGAGCTCTGCGACCACCACCGCATCCTGCTGGTGTTCGACGAGGTCATCACCGGTTTCGGCCGGGTCGGCATGCCCTTCGCCGCGCAGCGCTTCGGGGTCACTCCGGACCTGCTGACCTTCGCCAAGGCGGTCAGCAACGGCGCGGTGCCACTGGGCGGCGTGCTGGTCAGCGATGCCGTGCATGCGGCCCTGATGCAGGCGCCGCCGCAGGCCATCGAGCTGTTCCATGGCTACACCAACTCTGGCCATCCACTGGCCTGCGCGGCGGCGCTGGCCACGCTGGACGTCTACGCGGAAGAACGCCTGTTCGAGCGTGCCATCGAGCTGGGCGAGTACTGGCAGGAGCGGCTGCATGCCCTGCAGGCCCTGCCCAACGTGATCGATATCCGCAACTTCGGGCTGGTCGGTGCGGTCGAACTGGCGCCGCGCCGGGATGCGCCGGGCAGCCGCGGCTACGAGGTGTTCCGGCGCTGCTTCCACGACGGCCGGCTGCTGGTGCGCTGTACCGGCGACATCATTGCGCTGTCGCCGCCGCTGATCGTGGACAAGGCGCAGATCGACCAGATCACCGGCACCCTGGGCGAGATGATCCGGGCCACCGCCTGAGCCCGGGCCGGCGGCGTCGAGCGGGTACAATGGTCGGTTCCGCTCCTGCTCGTTGCCGTGCCCATGGATATCGTCGTCAAAGAAGAACTCAAGGCCTACATCGACCCGCTGACCGCGGACGAACATGACGCGCTGGAGCGCAGCATCCTGGCCGAGGGCTGCCGCGATGCGCTGGTGCTGTGGGGTGATGTGCTGGTCGATGGCCACAACCGTTTCGGCATCTGCCAGAAGCATGGCCTGCCCTTCAATACCGTGCAGAACACCCGCTTCCAGAGCATGGAAGACGTGCACCTGTGGATGATCGAGCAGCACCTGGGCCGCCGGAGCGTGTCCGACTTCCAGCGCGGCGTGCTGGCGCTGCGCAAGCGCGACATCCTGGCCGCCCGCAAGCACGTCGAGCAGGCCCAGCTGCAGCGCGAGAGCGACGGCACCGCCGAGGCGGTCGAGGAGACCGGTGAGGACAGCCCGCCGTGGGAACCGGCGCCGAAGATCAGCCGTGCCGAGTTGGCGCGCGAGGCCAAGCTGAGCACCAGCCAGGTCGGCATGATCGAACGCATCCACGCCCAGGCCGCGGCCGAGGTAGTGGAAGCGGTGAAGGCCGGCGTGATCTCGATCAGCGCCGCCGCTGCCGTGGCGGACCTGCCCGAAGACGAACAGCGCGCCGCTGCCGCTGGTGGCAAGGACGAGCTGAAGCAGGCCGCCAAGCGCGTGCGCGAGTCCAAGCGCAAGCCGCGCGCACCGAAGCCGGAAGCAGCCGAGATGGACTTCGAGGAAGCGGACGAGGAGCAGATCGCCAGCCGCGACGCCGAGGTGCTGTCGGCACTGGAGCAGCTTGGCGAGGATGCCCCGGCGCTGCGCCGCCGCGTGGTCGCGCTGACCCGCGAGAACGACACCCTGCGCGCACAGCTGGCCGCGCTGCGCAAGCAGCTCGAAGCGCTCTGAAGCAACGGGTAGTGCCGGCCGCTGGCCGGCAACCCCATGAACGTACCGGGTGCGTTGCGGATGCCGGCCAGCGGCCGGCACTACCAGATGCTCATGCCGTGCCGGTTAGACTTCCGCCATGACGCCTGCCAACGATCCGCGCCGCGCACAGCTGCGGCGCCTGAAAGCCCTCGCGCTGGGCCTGCTGCTGTTGATGCTGGCCGGTTTCGCGGTCAGCCACTGGCAGGGCGAGCGCGGCATCTGGGCGTGGGTTTCGGCCTTCTGCGAAGCAGCAGCCGTAGGCGCACTGGCCGACTGGTTCGCGGTCGTTGCCCTGTTCCGGCGGCCGATGGGCCTGCCGATCCCGCATACGGCAATCATCCCGCGCAGCAAGGAACGCATCGGCGACAGCCTCGCCCTGTTCGTGCGCGACCAGTTCCTGGAGCCGCAGGTGCTGCTGGCCAAGCTGCAGGTGTTCGATCCGGCCAGCCGCCTCGGCAGTTGGCTGGCCGATCCGGCGCGCTCGCGGATGCTGGCCGACATGGCCCGCGGCTGGGCGCTGCAGGCGCTGGACTTCTTCGACGAAGCCGCCGTGCGCCGGCAGCTCCATGCGTTCGTGGTGCAGCAGCTGCGGCAGTGGAATGCCGCCTCAACCGCCGGTGAGCTGCTGGCCCTGCTGACCGCCGATGGCCGCCACCAGCGCGTGCTGGACGAGGGCCTGCAGCGCCTGGGCCGCTGGCTGGAGCAGCCGGAAGTGAAGGAGCGCGCCTCGCAGCTGATCGTGCGCTACATCCAGCGCGAATGGCCGACATTGTCGAGCACGGTGAACTGGGTCAAGCCGATCGACGAGATCGGCGACAGCCTGGCCGAGCGACTGGCGCGTGCGGTGCTGGAAGAACTGCAGCAGGTGCTGGCCGAGCCGCAGCATCCGTTGCGCCAGGACTACGAGAGCTGGCTGCAGAACTACGTGCAGCGCCTGCGCGAGGACCCGGCCCTGGCCGAACGCGTCGAACAGCTCAAGCAGGAAATGATCGATCACCCGGCCCTGCAGGACTACGTGCAGGGTCTGTGGGCGCGCATCCACGCCAGCCTGCGCAGCGACCTGCAGCGCGAAGACTCGGCGCTGGTCGGCCACCTGCAGCGCAGCCTCGCCTCGCTGGGCAGCAGCCTGCAGGCCGACCCGGCCCTGCGCGAGGCGCTCAACCAGCATCTACTGGAGGGCGCACAGCGCCTCACCGGCCGCCTGCGCGAAGGCGTGACCGCGCACATCGCGCAGACCGTGAAGAGCTGGGACGAGCGGCATCTGGTCGAACAGCTGGAACTGAGCGTGGGCCGCGACCTGCAGTTCATCCGCTTCAACGGCACCCTGGTGGGCGGCCTGATCGGCCTGCTGCTGCACGCAGCGACGGTGGTGTTCAGGTTCTAGGCGCCCGTGCGGTAGTCGATCCCCGCCCTGCGCAAAGGCCGGAATTCATCACGCTTGATTAACGAAATGCGAATGCCTATCATTTGCCGATCGGTTGTACGCTTAGCCAAGCGGGGCACGGAAGCACGCACCCACCCGCCCCTTCGCCCGTGTACATCCCCCGACTACCGGGTCGCCCGCACTACACGGGTGGCGCACCGTCGATGGGACTCGCTGGGCGACGTGCGCGGAGCGCACGGCTGCTGCGTCTGCGCATTCCATCGCTTGTTTCGTCCTGCATGGAATCGCACCGATGGCAATGCCGCTGAACCACCCTCGTCCCACTCTGCTGGCCCTGGCCGTGACCGCACTGATGATCGCCCCGCTGGCCCACGCCGACGGCACTGCCGATCCTTCCGCGCGCACGCTGGATACGGTCCAGGTCACCGCTGACGGCGATATCGTCGACAGCTATACGGTCAAGCGTGCCAGCACGGCCACCAAGCTCGGCCTGTCGCTGCGCCAGACGCCGCAGTCGATGACCGTGGTCACCCGCCAGCGCCTGGACGACATGGGCCTGTTCTCGCTGTCCGATGTGATGGGCCAGGTCACCGGCGTGGCGGTATCGGTCACCGACAGCGAGCGCATCAACTATGTCTCGCGCGGCTACAACATCACCAATTTCCAGGTCGATGGGATGCTCAACACCTTCGGTGGGTACATCAAGACCAACACCGACAGCGTGATCTATGACCGCATCGAAGTGGTGCGCGGCGCAACCGGCCTGACCACCGGTGCCGGCGATCCGTCCGGCACCATCAACTTCGTGCGCAAGCGTCCTACCGACAGCTTCCAGATGAGCGCCAACCTGACCCTCGGGCGTTGGGGCAACCAGCGCCTGGAAGCCGACCTCGGTGGCCCGGTTGCGCTCGACGGCCGCATCCGCGCGCGCGTGGTGGCGGCCAAACAGCAGAGTGACTCGTTCCGCGATGTCTACAAACTGGACAAGGACGTGTTCTACGGCATCGTCCAGGCCGACATTACCGACACGACCCTGCTCGAGGCCGGCTACGAATACCAGTCGCCGCGCACCACAGGCGTGACCTGGGGCGTGGTGCCGTACTGGGGGTCCGATGGCCAGCCCGCCAACCTGCCGCGCTCGACCAACCTGTCCGCCCGCTGGAGCAGTTGGCCGATCATCGAAAAGAGCGCATTCGCACGCCTTGAGCAGCAGTTGGGCAACGGCTGGACCGCTAAGGCCGCCTATACCCGCTCCAAGCGCGAAACCGACGGTGCGGTGTGGTACGGGGCCTCCGGCTACCCGAATGCCGATGGCAGCGGCATCAGCGCCTTCGTCGGCAGCTTCGGCGAGAACGGCGACATGCAGGTATTCGACTTCAACGTTGGCGGTCCGTTCCGGCTGTTCGGCCGCGAACATGAGCTGGTGCTCGGTTTCGGCCAATCGGTGCGCAAGGGTGACGTGCCTGCCACCGACACCGCTGCCTACCCGGACAGCTACACCCGTGTACCGGACTGGCACCGCTGGAACGGCGACGTCGCGCCGCTGCAGGTCACCCGCCTGGGCTATCTGGCATCTGAAGACGAACTGCGCCAGCGCGCGGCCTATCTGGCGACGCGCCTGCAGCTGGCCGATCCGTTGACCGCGGTGCTCGGCGCGCGCTACGGCAGCTGGGAAACGCGCACCTGGAACTACACCCATGACGCCGCCGGTCGCCTGACCGATACGCGTCGCGGCGGCTACAAGCCGGACGACTCGCTCACTCCGTATGCCGGCTTCATCTACGACTTCAACCGCTACTTCAGCGGCTACGTCAGCTACACCGACATCTTCCAGCCGCAGAACTACCGTGACCGGGACAACAACTACCTCGAACCGGTGGTCGGTGACATGTGGGAGGCCGGCGTCAAGGCCGAGTTCTTCGACGGTCTGCTGAATGCTTCCGCGGCCGTGTTCAAGGGCCAGAAGGACAACGTTGCCGAGCTCGACGACTCGGTGCCGGAAAACTCGCTGCCGGGTGGGGTCAGTGCCTACCGCTCCACCGGCAAGGGCAACAAGGTCAAGGGCTGGGAGATCGAAGCACAAGGCAGCCTTGGTGAGAACTGGAACCTGGCGGCCGGCTTCACCCACACCGTCAGCCGCAATGCGCAGGGCGTGCGCCAGAACACCGTCATCCCGGTCGATCTGTTCCGCCTCAACGCCAGCTGGCGACCGGGCGGCGCTGAAGGCCACTTCTGGTTGGGCGGAGGCGCCACCTGGCAGAGCGGTATCTGGAGCCTGAGCAACAAGCCGCGTGCGGATTTCCTGACCAGCGGCAAGCGCGACCGCGTGGCAATCGAACAGGGCGACATCTACCTGCTCAACCTGTCGGCGGGCTATCGCTTTAACGAGAACTTCACCGCGCAGGTAAACGTGAACAACTTGCTGGACAAGAAGTATTACAACCGCGTCGGTTTCTATGACGGCGTGTTCTGGGGCGAACCACGCAATGTCACCGTGACGCTGCGCTGGAAGCTCTGACCCTCGATGGATGGCACCGGTTCTGCGACCGGTGCCCGGCCACGGATGGCCAACCCCGGCGCGCTGCGGTGCGCCGGTTCCTTTTCACTGAAACCTGCAGGAATGCCGTGGACCGCTCGCCCGCAACCGCCAGCCCCCGCACCTTCTTCTCCAGCCCGCGCTGGGGCGTGCTGTCACGCTCGCTGGCGGCGATCTTCGGCGGCTACGCGCTGGCCGCGGTGACCAGCGTGTTCTGCGCGGTGGTCCTGCCCGGCGCACGTGGCCAGACCGTGCTGACCGGCATGCTGCTGGCCATTCTGGTGGCCGCCTGTGCGGCGCTGTGGGCGTTCGCCACCCGCAGCGCGCTGCGTGCGTGGGTCGGCATCCTCGCCCCCACCCTGCTGATGGCAGCCATCGCGCGCATGCTGGGGGCCTGGGCATGAAGAATGGATTCCGCCAGTCGATGGCCTGGCTGCACACCTGGACCGGCCTGCTGGTCGGCTGGTTGCTCCTGCTGATCTTCATGGCCGGCACGGCCAGTTACTACCGCGAGGAAATCAGCCGCTGGATGCGTCCTGAGCTGCCCTCCAGCAACGTCAGCATCGACGTCGCCGCGCAGCGTGCCGTGGATTACCTGCAGGCCAATGCCGCGCAGGCCGAGAACTGGTTCGTAACGTTGCCGCAGCCGCGCAACCCCGCCATGCAGATGTTCTGGCGGCTGCCGCCGGAGCTGGCCGACCCCAGCCGTGGCCGTCGCGGTGGCTTCGGCGACGCAACACTGGACCCGAACACCGGGCAGGCACTGAAGGCCCGCGAGACCCGAGGCGGTGATTTCTTCTACCGCCTGCATTTCGACCTGCACTACATCCCGGTGCTGTGGGCGCGCTACCTGGTCGGCTTCTGCGCGATGTTCATGCTGGTGGCAATCATCACCGGCGTCATCACCCACAAGAAAATCTTCAAGGACTTCTTCACCTTCCGCAAGGACAAGGGCCTGCGGTCCTGGCTCGATTTCCACAACGTCAGCGCGGTGATGGCCCTGCCCTACCACGCGATGATCACCTACACCGGTATCGTCACCCTGATGATCATGTACCTGCCGTGGGGGGTGAAAGTCGCCTACCCACAGGACGAGGACAAGTTCTTCAGCGAAGCCTTCGGCGGCATGCCGGAGGTGACTGCACCTGCCGAAGGCCACGCCACGCCGCTGCCGATCGCGCAGCTGCTGGACAGCGCGCGTGCACACTGGCACGGCGTGGAAGTGGCCGGTTTCACTGTGTCCAATCCGGGCGCCGCCAATGCGGTGATCGACATCCGCCAGCGTGACGGCAAGCGCCTGTCCACCGACACCCCGGCCGTGCGCTACGACATGGTCAACGGCACGCTGCTGGAAGAGACGCCGCCGTCCGGCGGCGCCACCGCTACCCGTGGTGTGCTGTACGGCCTGCATCTGGCGCGCTTCGCCGACTGGGGCCTGCGTGCGCTGTTCTTCCTGTCCGGCCTGGTCGGCTGCCTGATGGTCGCCAGCGGCGTGGTGCTGTGGGCGGTGAAGGAACGACCCAAGCACGCCAAGAGTGGCCGCATCGGCTTCGGCCTGCGCCTGGTCGACGCGTTGAACATCGGCACCGTCGCCGGCCTGCCGATCGCCTTCGCCGCGTACTTCTGGGGCAATCGCCTGCTGCCGCTGGACATCGCCGAACGCTCCACTGCCGAGGCCAACACGTTCTTCTATGCCTGGGGTGCGGCATTGCTGGCCGCCTTCATCTGGCCCAAGCGGATGATGTGGGCCTGGCAGCTGTACCTCGGTGCGGCTGCGTTCGCGCTGGTGCCGGTGGTCAATGCACTGACCACGCATGCGCACCTGGGCATCACCCTGCGCAACGGCGACTGGGTGCTGGCGGGCTTCGATCTGTCGATGATCGCGTTCGGCGCGATGCTGGCGCTGTGCGGCTGGCGCATGCAGCGCTGGACGCCACCGCTGTCTGCAGCCGAGAAGAAGAAGCGTGCCGCCGCCGCAGCGGCACCCAAGGCCCCGGTGGACGCTGCGGAAACCGCCGAAGCGGAGGCCAGCGCATGATGCTGCTGGCGTTGACCCTGTCGTTCTCTGCGTTCACCGCGCTGTCGCTGGCGATGGAGAAACACCAGCACGATCTGCACGGCAAGGCTGCAGCCACCCTGGCACGGCGCACGCAATGGCGGGTGCTGGGTTGGGTACTGCTGGCGGTAGCGTTCGCACTGTGCGTGATCGACCACGGCTGGGCGATGGGCCCGGTGCTGTGGCTGGGCGTGATGACCGTGGGCGGCGTGGTGCTGTCGTTCGGGTTGTACCCGTACCGGCCGAAGTGGATCGCACCACTGGCCCTGGCACTGCCCGTGATCGGGCTGCTGGTGGCGTTGGTGTAGCAGAGCCACCGGGGCCGGATCCCTTGCGCGCAGCGCAAGGGCTCTGACCCCTGGTACGTAGATCCGGATGGGGTCAGAGCCCCTGCGCTTCGCGCAGGGGATCCGACCCCGAACATCGGCTTACCCCAACCGCTTCAGTTCCCACGCGCGGTGGATGCGCGCGTTGCGCTCGAAATCCGGGCCGATGGTGCGCGCGGTGATCTCGCGGCACTGGGCGAATTCGGCGATGGCATTCTCTTCCAGCTTGAAGCGGCGGAAGTTGTTGGAGAAATACAGCACGCCACCCGGCGCCAGTCGCGCTACTGCTGCGCGCAGCAGTTTCAGCTGCTCGCGCTGCACGTCGAAGTCGTCGGCACGCGCGGAGTTGGAGAACGTCGGCGGGTCACAGAAGATCACGTCGTACTGCCCGCGGTCACCTTCCAGCCATGCCATCGCATCGGCCTGCACCAACAGGTGCTGGTTGCCGCCCTGCCCGTTCAACGCCAGGTTGTCGTAGCACCACTGCAGGTAAGTCGCCGACAGATCGACGCTGGTGGTGCTGGCCGCACCGGCCACGGCGGCCTGCACGCTGGCCACGCCGGTATAGCAGAACAGGTTGAGGAAACGCTTGCCACGCGCCTGCTCGGCCATCATCCGGCGCAGCGGGCGATGGTCGAGGAACAGGCCGGTATCAAGGTAGTCGAACAGGTTCACCTGCAGCAGCGCATTGTTCTCGCGCACCACGATGAATTCATCACGCTGTTCGAAACGGCCGTACTTGCTGCCACCCTTGCCGCGCTCGCGCGACTTCATCGACACCTGCTCCGGCGGCACGCCGAACACTTCCCGTGCAGCGGCCAGCAGTTCGTTGCGGCGGCGACGCACGTCGTTCTCTGGAATCGCGGCCGGCGCGGCATATTCCTGCACGTGCAGGAAGGTGCGGCGCTGACCACCGTCTTCTTCGTAGACATCGATGGCCGCCGCATATTCGGGCAGGTCGGCATCGTAGGCACGGAAGCAGGTGATGTCCTCTCGGGCGCGCCAGCTCTTGAACTTCTTCAGGTTCTTGCGCAGGCGGTTGGCCACCATCTGCGCGCCTTCGCTCAGCTCGCGCGGCTGAGCCGGGTCGCGTCCGGGCACGGCGATCGGGTCGCAGATGATCAGCGCGCATTCCAGCGCACCGTTGAACATCTGGTACTTCTTGCCCGCGCGCAGGCCGGTGGCGAAGGCCAGTTCGTCGTTGCCGCACAGCAGGCTCGCGCGCCACTGCGGCACCGCCTTCTGCAGCGCGTTGCCCAGCGCACGGTACAGCGCCGGATCGGCGGCCAGGCGCTCGTCGTACGGCGGATTGCAGACCACCGCACCGATTTCCTGCTCCGGCGCGGCCAGGTCGGCCACATCGGCGCGAGTGAAACGGATCGCATGGGCGACGCCGGCCACCTCAGCATTTTCGCGTGCCGCCTGGATCGCGGTCGGGTCGATGTCGCTACCGTGGATGACCGGCTTCAGCGCGGCCAGGCCAGCTGCTTCGCGGTCACGTGCCTCGCTCTGGATGGTCTTCCAGGCGGCCTTGTCGAAGCCCAGCCAGCGGCTCGGCGGCAGGCTGCCGTGGCGCATCAGGCCGGGCGCAACGTCGGCGGCCATCAGCGCACCTTCGATCAGCAGCGTGCCGCTGCCGCACATCGGGTCCAGCAGGCCACCACCGGCGGCGTGCAGGCGCGGCCACTGCGCACGCAGCAGCAGCGCGGCAGCCAGGTTTTCCTTCAGCGGTGCTTCGTGGGCGGCACCTCGCCAGCCACGGCGGTGCAGCGAGCCGCCGCCGAGGTCGATCGACAGCGAGGCACGGCCCTTGCGCAGTGACAGGTTCACGCGCACGTCCGGCAGGTCGGTGTTGACCGAAGGGCGCTCGAGGCCTTCGTCACGCATGCGGTCGACAATGGCGTCCTTGATCCGCTGCGCAGCGAAGCGCGCATGGGTGATCTTGTCGCCGGACACGTGCGCATCCACCGCCAGGGTCATTTCCGGCTTGATGTGCTCGTGCCACGGCAGGGCGCGCACGCCGTCGTACAGGGCCTGCTCGTCCGGGCACTCGAACGCGTCGATCGGCCACAGCACACGACTGGCCAGGCGCGACCACATCACGATCCGCAGCGCCTGCTCCAGTTCGCCCTCGGCGTTGACGCCGGCAATGGTAGCAGTGGCCTTTTCCAGGCCCAGGGCCGACAGCTCATCGGCAAGCAGGTATTCCAGGCCCTTGGCGCAGGAGACAAAAAATTTCACGGGATCGGTTCACAGGTGGTCAGGCACGGCAGGAAGCCGGGCCATTCAAGAGGGAGGGCCGTGGACACGGCCGGCAGGCCCGCGCCGGGGGCGGCGGGGCTGCCATTGTAGTCAATGCGGGCGGGCGCGCCGTGCGCCCGGGCTTCACAGCTGGCGCAACAGGCGCTCAAAGGCCTGCGCAGAGGCCTCCACATGCCGTTCCAGGCGGTGGCCGTCGTCGACCAGCAGCAGCTGCGCCGAACGCGCCTGGGCCCAGGCAATCACGCCTGCGGCCGGCACCACCTCGTCATGCCAGGCCTGCACCACCGTGGTCGGCACCGGCGCGGCGTCCAGCGCCGGCATCGGACCCATGGTGGTCGGCGGCACCATCAGGAACAGGCCGGCCACCGGCACCTGCAACGAGGCGATGGCGGAGATATAGGCGCCCAGGCTGGAGCCGGCCAGCACCACCGGGCCCTGCTGGGCGGCGATGGCGGTGCGTTCGACCAGGCGGCGCAGGCGGGTCGGCACGTCGCCCACCCGGCTGACCTCGCTCATCGCGTCCAGGTCGGTGTAGTCCGGGCGCTCATGGGTCCAGCCCAGGCGCTGCGCCACGTCGGCCAGCGCGGTGACCTTGGTCGCCTCCGGGCCGCTCTCGAAACCGTGGGACAGGATGCAATGGCCGCGGCTCATGCGCGCGCTCCAGGCGAGCGGGCCAACGAGGAAAGGAAAGGCAGGTTCATGCCGCAATGCTAGCATCGCCAGATGCCCAACCCGCTCCTGCCCGGCCTGCAGCTGCAGCCCCTGCCCTACCAAGACCGCCTGCCGCTGCGCGACCCGGCCACGCTGGAGATGGTGGTGATCCACTGCACCGAGCTGCCCGATCTGGCGATGGCCCGCGAGTACGGCGAGCGCGTGCTGTACGACAGCGGCGCCGGCAACAGCGGTCACTTCTACATCGACCGCGATGGCAGCGTGGTGCAGTACGTGGCACCGGAACGCGTGGCCCACCACGTGCGCGGCATGAACGCACACACGCTGGGCATCGAGCTGGTCAATACCGGCCGCTACCCGCACTGGTTCGACAGCCGCCAGCAGGCGATGGACGAGGCCTACACCGAGGCGCAGCTGCAGGCGCTGGAGCAGCTGCTGCTGGCGCTGGTAGCGCGCTTTCCGTCGCTGCGGCGGATTGCCGGGCACGACCAGCTGGACCTGGAGCAGGTGCCGGCCAGCGATGACCCGGCGCTGATGGTGGCGCGCAAGCGCGACCCGGGGCCGTTGTTCCCGTGGGCACGGATTCTGGCGAAGGTGCCGCTGCAGGGGTTGGAGTAAGCAGCAGGGCTGCGCCCTGCACCTGCAGATGCAACGTCAACGTCAACGTCAACTTCAAACGCTGGCATTGCGTGGGATGGCGAGGTGGGTCCGGTTGCGAGGGACGCCGTAAACCCGTCCATGGGGGCTTGGCGGCGGCATCCATGCCGCGGACACCCTCGCAACCGGACCCACCCCGCCTTCGACAAATCTCCGCGATCTGCCGGATACCCGGGGTCGGATCCCGTTGCTACGCAACGGGCTCTGACCCCAATCTGCATTCGATGGGGTCGGTCGATGGGGGCACAGCCGTTTCCCGCTGGGAAACTGATCCGACCCCGCGCGGCTCAGGCGCCGGTCGCGACCGGGCGGCTGCTGTCGCTCACCCAGCCGCTCCAGGAATCGGCATAGATGCGTGCGCCGGACAGACCGGCCGCTTCCATCGCCAGCAACAGGTGGCAGGCGGTCACGCCGGAGCCGCACATCAGCACCACCTGCTGCGGATCGCGGTTACCAATCACGCCCTGCAGTTCGGCACGCAGTTCCTGTGCATCGCGCAGGTGGCCGTCGACTACGTTCAGCGCAAACGGACGGTTGACCGCACCGGGCACATGGCCGGCGACCGGATCCAGCGGCTCCACTTCACCACGGAAGCGTTCGCCCGCGCGTGCGTCGACCAGCCAACCCGGCGCATGCTTCAAACGGGCGGTGATTTCGTCGGCATTGGCGATCTGAGCGGTGTCGAAACGGCCCGGGTAAGCCGGCAGCGCCGTTACTTCGCCCTGGCCGGTTGCCAACGCATGACCTGCGGCCTGCCAGGCGGCGATGCCACCGTCGAGCACGGCCACCTTGTCGTGCCCGATCAGGCGCAGCAGCCACCACAGACGCGAGGCGGCCATGCTGCCGTCGCTGCCGTCGTAGACCACCACCTGTGTGTCGGGACCGATACCCCATCGACCCAGCGTCGCGGCAAAGGCATCGCTGTCCGGCAACGGATGGCGGCCGTGGCCGACGCGCCCCAGATCGGACAGATCGCGGTTGAGATCGGCATACACCGCGCCCGGAACATGCCCCGCAAGGTACTGGCCGCTGCCGGCCTGCGGATCGGCCAGCGAGGAACGCGCATCGACCACGCGCACTGCCGTGCTGGCGGTGGCACGCGCGTCGACCACGCGTACGTCCTCGCCCAGGGCAGCGGCCAGGGTGGCGACATCGACCAGGGTGGTCCACGGCGGATCGATCGGCTTCATTGCACTTGCTCCAGGCGGCGACGCAGGTTGTACAGGATGGCCGCGGTCGCCCCCCAGATACGCTGGCCCGGCCAGCCGTATTCGAGGACGTGGCGGACGCGGCCGCGATGATTGATTTCGACCTGGCGCAGGTTGTCGGCGGCCATCAGGTAGTCCAGCGGCACCTCGAACACCTCGGCCACTTCGCTGGGTTGCGGCACCGGCACGAAATCCGGATCGACCACCGCCACCACCGGGGTGACCCGGTAGCCGGTGATGGTCACGAACGGATCGAGATAGCCCAATGCCTGCACCTGGCCAGGTGCCAACGCGATCTCTTCCTGGCTCTCGCGCAGTGCGGCCGCCAGTGCGTCGCGGTCATCGGGTTCGGTACGACCACCGGGGAATCCAACCTGGCCACCATGCGTGCGCAGGGTTTCGGTGCGGCGGGTGAGGATCACCTGTGCACCGTTGGCGCGCGGCACGATACCGGCCAGCACCGCCGCTTCCACTGGCGGTCCCGGCGGCAGCAGGTCGATCAGTTCGCTGCGGTTCCAGCCATCGCCCGCGGGGGGATCGGCCAGCGGATGCAGCGCGCGCATCAGACGGTGATGGTCGGCCAGTGAGCCGCGCAGGGATTGCTGGAGTTGTTCGCGCAATGGCTGCACGCGATGCAGGATGCGACTGCGTTCGTCGTTGCTCATCGACGACCACCGTGCGATTTCATCGAGATGGCGCCCGCAGCCGGTGCACTGCCGGTCTGGATCCAGCTTGCACACGCCGATGCAGGGACTTGCGACAACACGCGCCGTTTCTTCCATTGTTTGCACCCGGCAACAGTAGCGCGATTAGGCTGGATTTGCGCGGGGTGAAGATGCGGCGCTCGGCACGCTGGCTGCGAGGTGGAGCGTGAACGGTAGAGTCGACTGTCAGTCGACTATCGCGCGTAGCGCGGGGATTTCCCCAGGCTGGCCGCAGAGCAGTCAACTGACAGTCGACTCTGCGACCGCGCGCAAACAAAAACGCGCCGGTGGGATCACCGGCGCGTTGATGTTGACGCTGTTTCTTACTTGACGCTGACCAGCTTGATCTCGAACTGCACAGCCACGTTCGGCGGGAACGGGGTGCGCGGGTCGGCACCGTAGGCCTGGTCCGGCGGCAGGGTGACTTCCCACTTCGAGCCTGCCGGCATCTGCAGCAGGGTCTCGCGCATGGCCTTCATTTCGACTTCGCTGACCTTGATCGACGGGATCTGCTGGGCCGGGCGGGCTTCGGTCGGGCGCTGGCCGTACGGGAACGGACCGGCCACTTCCAGCTGCACGGTGCTGGCCTGGGTCGGCTTGGCACCCTTGCCGGCTTCGACCACGCGGTACTGGACGCCGCTCGGCAGGGACTGCACGCCGGCCTTGGCCTTGTTCGCCGCGATGAACTGGTCGCTCTTGGTCTTGTTTTCGGCAGCAGCCTTTTCGTACTCGGCCTTGGCAGCCTGGGCACGGCCCTGCTCGCGCTTCTGGAACGCTTCAACGGCCGGCTTCAGCTGCTCGGCGGTGATGGCCGGCTGCTTCTTGGCGTAGGCGTCCTGCAGGCCCTTCACCACCGAGTTGATGTCCAGCTGCTCACCGCGACCGGTCAGCTCCGCCAGGTTGTTGCCGTAGTCGTAACCGAAGTAATAACTCAGCTTGCCCTTCTCGGACGCGATGTCCTGGGCGAAGGCATTGCCCGTCAGGGCCAGGGCCGCGACGGCGACCGCGATAGAACGCAACTTCATCAAACAGTTCTCCAGGGGTGGTAACTCAGGGACGTTCTGCGCCGCCCTGAGGCGACGGGTTAGGATAACGGGCGCAACGTGTAACCGCTACTCACGATGCAGGCTATGACCCGTCTGCGTTTGCAGAGTTCAATATCACTATTTTTTAACGTTTCTGGAGTTTCCCCGTGGCAGATGCCCTGATCGCTGTCGCCGACGACGGCGCCATCCGCACCGTGACCGTCCAGCGCCCGGACAAGCTCAACGCCCTGAACGCCGCGACCCTGCAGTCCCTGGCCGAGGCGTTCAGCGCGGCCGCCGCCGACCCGGAGGTGCGCGTGGTGGTGCTGACCGGTGCCGGCCCTAAGGCCTTCGTGGCGGGCGCCGACATCGCCGAAATGAACACACTCAGTGCGGTTCAGGGACGTGATTTCTCGCTGCTGGGCCAGGCGCTGATGCGCCAGATCGAACGCATGCCCAAGCCGGTCATCGCCCGTGTGAACGGCTTTGCGCTGGGCGGCGGGCTGGAACTGGCGATGGCCTGCCACCTGCGCATCGCCGCCGATAGCGCCAAGGTCGGCCAACCGGAAATCAACCTTGGCCTGATTCCCGGCTTCGGTGGCAGCCAGCGCCTGCTGCGCCTGTGCGGCCGCGCCGCCACCCTGGAACTGTGCCTGCTGGGTGCTCCGATCAACGCCGCGCGAGCGCTGGAACTGGGTATCGTCAACGAGGTGGTCCCCGCCGCCGAACTGGACAATCGCGTGCAGGACGTCGCCCGCCAGTTGGCGCGCTCGGCACCGCTGGCCCTGCGCGGCCTGCTTGATGCCGTGCACGTGGGTGGCGAATGCAGCCTGGAAGCGGGGCTGGAGTACGAAAGCGCGCAGTTCGGCCTGCTGTTCGCCACCGAGGACATGCGCGAAGGAACCAGCGCGTTCCTGCAGCGCCGCCCGCCAGCCTTCCAGAACCGCTGACGCCATGGCATCCCGACCCAACCCCGCGCAACTGTTCGCCCGGGTCCAGGCAGACGATCTCGATGGCGCCCTGCAGGCCGGCCTGATGGACTATGTGGCCCGTACCGGCGACGAACAGCTGGTACCCGGCCACCCGGAGCTTCCACAGCGCCTGCACCAGGCCCAGCAGCAGCTGCAGAACGCCTGGGCCGCACGCGAACGCTACCGCAACCGTGCCGTGCGTCTGGCGCGGCGTGAGGCCGAACGCGACGCAAGGCGCACGCCCGCCGCAGCACCGGATATGAAGCCCGCACTGCCCGCCGCAGCGGCCGCGATTCTCGCCCGGGCCAAGGCCCGCGCCACCGGCAAGGAACAGTAATGGCCACTGCGAAGAAGACCGCGCGCGCACCGGCGCGCCGTGGCAGCATGATGCCGCGCGCCGACGTGGTGGAGATGTTCACCCGCCTCCGCGAACTCAACCCGCACCCGAAGACCGAGCTGGAATACAGCTCGCCGTTCGAACTGCTGGTGGCGGTCGCGCTGTCGGCGCAGGCCACCGACGTGGGCGTCAACAAGGCCACGCGCCGCCTGTTCCCGGTGGCCAATACCCCGGCAAAGATCCTCGCACTTGGCGAGGACGGACTGAAGCAGTACATCGCCACCATCGGTCTGTTCAATGCCAAGGCAAAGAACGTGATCGCCACCTGCGCGATCCTGCTGGAGAAGCACGGCGGTGAAGTTCCGCGCGATCGCGATGAACTGGAAGCGCTGCCGGGCGTGGGCCGCAAGACCGCCAACGTGGTGCTCAACACTGCGTTCGGTGAGCCGGTGATGGCGGTGGACACGCATATATTCCGCGTCTCCAACCGCACCGGCCTGGCACCTGGCAAGAATGTGCGCGAAGTGGAAGACAAACTGGTGAAGGCCATTCCGGCCGAGTTCCTGCTCGACGCGCATCACTGGTTGATCCTGCACGGACGTTATGTATGCAAGGCGCGCAAGCCGGATTGCCCGGGCTGCGTGATCGCCGACCTGTGCCGGTTCAAGGAAAAGACCACGGCCGAGGCGTGACCGCGTTCGTGGTGTGACAGAACAAAGACGGCGGGCACAAGGCCCGCCGTCTTCGTTTGCAGACAAGGTGCTTCAGGTGATCAGAACGACAGGTCGCCCCAGACGCCGAATTCCTTGGTCTTGTCGTTCTTCTTGTCGCCGGCGTTGGCCAGGTGCGTGTACTTGTACACAGTCGACAGCTTGAGGTTCTTCATGACCGGGAACTCGACACCGACGTTCCAGTACTTGTCGCTCAGGGTCGGGTCCAGGGTCTTGCTGACGTCGGTGTCATCGTAACGACCGAACACGTTGATGCCGCCGTCGGTGACGCGCACGCTGCCCCACACCGACCAGCCGCTGGTCTTGTCGGTAGCAACGGTCATCACGTTGTTGAGGTTCTTGGCCTGGAAGTACTCGCCACCGACGCGGAAGTCGCTGCTGGCGTAGGCGACCATCGCATTGGCGCGGGTGTAGGTGTTCTCGGCGCTCTGGATGTCGGTTTCCTTGCCCAGCTTGCCGCTGTAGCCACCGACGGCAACCACGAAGTTCTCGTTCGGGGTATAGGCCGCGCGACCTTCCACGTCCATGCCCTTGCTGCGGGTCGGGTTCTTGTAGCCGGCGCCGGACACGACCGAGATCGCGTAGTTGAAGTTGTTGCCCAGGTTGCCGAAGCCATGCAGGCCCCAGTCGGACGAGTTGCCGTACTTCAGGCGGTCGGTCAGGGTGTTCTCGACATAACGCATGCCGTAGAACTTCTCGACGTACGGGATCCACGGCATGTCGGCGGCACCGACGCGCAGGTTGAAGGCCGGGTCGAAGCTGCCCTGCACGTAGGCCTTCTTGACGAACAGTTCGGTGTTGCCGATGGCCGAGCTGTACTGGAAGTCGGTGGTCAGGTTGGCCGACCAGATGTCGTTGAACTTGTGGTCGACGGTCAGGTAGAAGCGCTTGACGTCCAGACCGGTGCCGCTGGCGGCGGTGTCCTTGCCGTTGCTGGTCTTGTCGATGTTGGTCAGGTCGAAGAACATGCGACCGCCGATCTTGTTGTCATTGACCAGCTTGGCCAGCTTGTCGACGCTGGTCTGGGTCTTCTGTGCACCTTCCAGAGCCTGGGCCTGGGTGATGTTCACTTCGGACTGCGCATCGGACTGTGCCTGCAGCGCCTGCGAATCGTTCTGCAACTGCTGGACCTGGGCCTGCAGGGCAGCGATCTGCGCCTGCAGCTGCTGCAGCTGTGCCTGGGATACGCCCGTGCTGGCGGGAGCTGCGAAGGCGTCGGCGGAAACCAGACCGAGGCTTGCAACGACCGCGGCGGCGAGCAAATGGGAACGCATTTTGGATTTCTCCAGAGGGTTGGAATGGCTTGGGCAGAACGCCACGCCGGCAGGCCGGTCAAGCGTTTTGCGAACATTCCGTTAAAACCATGACAGCCGAATGACAACCTGAGCACCAACCACAGATTTCTTCGTGCCGTCATGCGTACGACTCAATCGAGGCGGCATGTTTGTCGATCCCTTGCGGCATATGGCGTCACGTATCAGCGTTCATGCGCGGACCTGTCGCTGCGGGACCTTCACCGGCACCGCTGGTTTCGCGTGGATGACGCGGCATCACTGCGGAATGCCAGGCCGCGACGGCATTGACGACCACTCCGGACAGGCCATCAGCGACATATAGAACGTGATCGCAACCGGACCACTCCCGTCTCCGGCGCATCGGTCATCGCGTTGCCAGCGGTACGCAGAACCTTCACACCCCTGCTGTGCGGATGCCGGACAACGCTGTAACGGTTGCGTCATACAACGGTCCCTGCGCTGTCATCGAACCGTTATGGAATGTGCGCCGGGCGGGTAACCCCGCATCCCAATCAACCCAGGAGCCACCCCGTGATCCACGCCTTCAAGTCGCGCGTTGCCGTTGCCGTCTTCGCAGCGTCGTCCGTGTTCGCCGCCAACGCCGCTGAAATCACCGGCGCGGGCGCCTCGTTCATCTATCCGGTGATGTCGAAGTGGTCGGCCGACTACAACGCCGCCACCAGCAACAAGGTCAACTACCAGTCGATCGGCTCCGGCGGTGGTATCGCCCAGATCAAGGCCAAGACCGTTGATTTCGGCTCCTCCGACGCCCCGCTGAAGCCGGAAGAACTGGCCGCTGCGGGCCTGGCCCAGTTCCCGTCGGTGATCGGCGGCGTGGTGCCGGTGGTCAACGTTGCCGGCATCGCCCCGGGCGCGCTGAAGCTGGACGGCGCCGTGCTGGCCAACATCTTCCTGGGCAAGATCAAGACCTGGAACGACCCGGCCATCGCCGCGCTGAACCCGGGCGTGACCCTGCCGAGCGCCAAGATCACCGTCGTGCACCGTTCGGATGGTTCGGGCACCACCTTCAACTTCGTCAACTACCTGTCCAAGGTCAGCCCGGAGTGGAAGACCTCGGTCGGTGAAGGCACCTCGGTCCAGTGGCCGGCCGGCATCGGTGGCAAGGGCAACGAAGGCGTTGCTGCCTACGTGAAGCAGATCAAGGGCGGCATCGGCTATGTCGAACTGTCCTACGCACTGCAGAACAAGCTGTCGTACACCGCCATGAAGAACGCTGCCGGCAAGTTCGTGCAGCCGAGCGACGCCTCGTTCGCCGCCGCCGCTGCCAGCGCCGACTGGGCCAGCGCCAAGGACTTCTACCTGGTGATGACCAACGCGCCAGGCGCCGAGTCCTGGCCGATCACCGCCACCAACTTCATCCTGGTGCACAAGAAGCCGAAGAACCCTGCCAACGGCAAGGCCACCCAGGAGTTCTTCCGCTGGGTCTACAAGAGCGGCGACGCCCAGGCCCGCCAGCTGGACTACGTGCCGCTGCCGGACAGCCTGGTGCGCCAGATCGAGACCTACTGGACGCAGAACCTGAAGTAAGCGCGTTCCCCCGCAGGAATGGGATCGGCGGGCCCTCTCTCCCCCGCCGATCCCACCCGGGCGCGAGATCCTCGAGATCTCGCGCTCTTCTTGTTTTTTGGGGTTGGTCGTGAAAGGCGCTGCGCTGTCGCTGGTCCGTAGTTGAGTCGGTGCGCAGATCCGGGGTCTCCGGGCCCCTGCCGGGTCGGAGCCAGCCCTGTGAAACCCTTGTCGGAACGTGATCGAGGACACCTCTGTCATGGTCGTAATACGGCTGTAACAAAAACATCATTTCATAGCCGCATCCGCCGACGCCGTCGGCTCTACCCCGCTATGGAGTGACCATGAAACTGCACTCGGCCGGCCTCGCCGCCCTTTCCCTGGCCATCGCCCTGGGCCTGTCGGCCTGCGGTGGCGACAAGCAGGCCGCGCAGCAGCCGGCTGCCGACGGTGCCGCCGCCCCGGCCGCTGCCGGTGCCAAGGTGACCGCCGAAGTGTCCGGTGCCGGCGCTTCCTTCATCTTCCCGCTGGTTTCCAAGTGGTCGGCTGACTACAACGCCAGCACCGGTGCCAAGATCAACTATCAGTCGATCGGCTCCGGTGGCGGCATCGCCCAGATCAAGGCCGGCACGGTCGACTTCGGTTCCTCCGACAAGCCGCTGAGCAGCGAAGAGCTGGCCCAGGCCGGCCTGGCGCAGTTCCCGTCCGCCATCGGCGGCGTGGTCCCGGTGGTCAATATCGAAGGCCTGGAAGGCGGCAAGCTGCGCCTGAGCGGCGCCCTGCTGGCCGACATCTTCCTGGGCAAGGTCAAGACCTGGAACGACCCGGCCATCGTCGCCGCCAACCCGGGCGTGAAGCTGCCGGACGGCAAGATCACCCTGGTCCACCGTTCGGACGGTTCGGGCACCACCTTCAACTTCTCCAACTACCTGTCCAAGGTCAGCCCGGAGTGGAAGACCAAGGTCGGCGAAGGCACCTCGGTGCAGTGGCCGGACGGCGTCGGTGGCAAGGGCAATGAAGGCGTCGCCTCGTACGTGAAGCAGATCAAGGGTTCGATCGGCTACGTCGAACTGGCCTACGCGCTGCAGAACGGCATGCCGTACACCGCCATGCAGAACGCCGCCGGCAACTGGGTCGAGCCGAGCGCGGAAACCTTCGCCGCTGCGGCCGCCAGCGCCGACTGGGCCAGCGCCAAGGACTTCAACCTGGTCATCACCAACGCCCCGGGCGAGCAGGCGTGGCCGATCACCGCCACCAACTTCATGCTGATGCAGAAGCAGCCGAAGGATGCCAAGCGCAACCAGGACACCCTGGCCTTCTTCAAGTGGGCCTTCGAGAACGGCCAGGCCCAGGCCAACGAGCTGCACTACGTGCCGCTGCCGGCCGACCTGGTCAAGCAGATCGAGGCCTACTGGGCGACCGACCTGAAGTGATGGACATGACGGTGCCCGCCCTGCGCGGGCACCGCCTCTGCCACGCCGTGCCGCCCCGCCCCTTCCTGGCCCCGCCGTCCCCATGAATGCCATCGCCCAGCCTCTAGCCGCCCCGTCCACGCGTGATGCGCGTGATGCCCGCAACGACAAACTGTTCCGATGGGTGCTGGTCGGCACCGTCATCTTCGTCCTCATCGCCCTGGCCTGCGCCGCGCTGTCGATGCTGTGGGGCGGCCGCCATGCCCTGCAGATGCAGGGCCTGAGCTTCTTCTTCTCTGCCGACTGGAATCCGGTCGAAAACAAGTTCGGTGCCCTCGCACCGATCTACGGCACCCTGGTCACCGCCGCCATCGCGATGGTCATCGCCGTGCCGGTCAGCTTCGGCATCGCCTTCTTCCTCACCGAAGTCGCGCCGCGCTGGCTGCGGGGCCCGGTCGGTACCGCCATCGAACTGCTGGCCGGTATTCCCTCGATCATCTACGGCATGTGGGGCCTGTTCGTGCTGGTGCCGGTGATGACCGAGTACGTCACTCCGTTCCTCAACGAGACCCTGGGCGAATGGCCGATCATCGGTCCCATGTTCCAGGGCCCGCCGCTGGGCATCGGCATGCTCACCGCCGGTTTCGTGCTGGCCATCATGGTCATTCCGTTCATCTCCTCGGTGATGCGCGAAGTGTTCCTGACCGTGCCGACCCGCCTGAAGGAATCGGCCTATGCGCTGGGTTCCACCAAGTGGGAAGTGAGCTGGGACATCGTGCTGCCCTACACCCGCTCGGCGGTGATCGGCGGCATCTTCCTCGGCCTCGGCCGTGCCCTGGGCGAGACCATGGCGGTGGCCTTCGTGATCGGCAACAGCGTGCGCCTGTCGCCGTCGCTGCTGGAACCGGGCACCACCATCGCCGCGCTGATCGCCAATGATTTCGGCGAAGCCACTGAAACCTACCGCTCGGCCCTGCTGCTGCTCGGCTTCGTCCTCTTCATCGTCACCTTCGTGGTGCTGGCCATCGCCCGCCTGATGCTGATGCGCCTGTCCCGCAAGGAGGGCAACTGATGTCCAGCACCGCTGATTCGCTGTACCTGCGCCGCCGCATCGGCAATGTCATCGCCATTGCCGCGTCCTGCGCCACCGCCCTGTTCGGCCTGTTCTTCCTGGGCTGGATCCTGTTCACCCTGGCCTCCAAGGGCCTGGCCGGCATCAACCTGGATCTGTTCACCAAGATGACGCCACCGCCGATGCAGGAAGGCGGTCTCGCCAACGCCTTCTTCGGCAGCGCGGTGATGTGTGCGCTGGCAATCGGCATCGGCACCCCGCTGGGCGTGCTGGCTGGCACCTGGCTGGCCGAATACGGCAACGCCCGCAAGGCCGGCACCGTGGTCCGCTTCGTCAACGACATCCTGCTGTCGGCGCCGTCGATCGTACTCGGCCTGTTCGTCTACACGCTGTACGTGATGCAGACCGGCGGCAACTTCTCGGCATTCGCCGGTGCGCTGTCGCTGGCCTTCATCGTGCTGCCGGTGGTGGTGCGCACCACCGACGAGATGCTGCGCCTGGTGCCCTCGCAGATGCGTGAAGCGGCGCTGTCGCTGGGTATCCCGCAGTGGAAGGTGATCGTGCAGGTGCTGTACCGCAGTGCCTCGGCCGGCATCATCACCGGCATCCTGCTGGCACTCGCCCGCATCTCCGGCGAGACCGCACCGCTGCTGTTCACTGCCTTCGGCAACCAGTACTGGAACAACAACATCTTCCAGCCGATGGCCTCGGTGCCGGTGGTGATGAACCAGTTCGCCGGCAGCCCGTATGAATCCTGGCAGGTCCTGGCCTGGGCCGGTGCCCTGGTGCTGACTGTCTTCGTGTTGCTGGTCAGCCTTGCCGCCCGCGGCATCCTGCTGCGCAACCGTATCTCCCATGACTGACCTTTCCGTGGATAACGCCATGAACGACCTTTCCAACGCCGTGCCGATGCAGCGCATCGCCGTGCCGTCCTCGCACGAGAGCCTGCACACGCCGTCGCCGGTGAAGCTGGCTGCGCGTGGACTGGACTTCTACTACGACAAGTTCCATGCCCTGAAGGGCATCAACCTGGAGATTCCGGAAAAGCGCGTGACCGCGCTGATCGGTCCCTCCGGCTGCGGCAAGTCGACCCTGCTGCGCATCTTCAACCGCATCTACGCGCTGTACCCGAAGCTGGAAGCGCGTGGTGAAGTGCTGCTGGACGGCGAGAACATCCTGTCGCCGAAGTACCCGATGAACCGCCTGCGCAGCAAGGTGGGCATGGTGTTCCAGAAGCCGGTGCCGTTCCCGATGACCATCTTCGAGAACGTGGCCTACGGCATCCGCCACCACGAGAAGCTGAGCAAGGCCGACATGGCCGACCGCGTCGAGCAGGCGCTGCGCCAGGGCGCGCTGTGGGACGAAGTGAAGGACAAGCTGGGGCAGAGCGCACTGGGCCTGTCCGGTGGCCAGCAGCAGCGTCTGTGCATCGCCCGTGCGGTGGCCCTGCGCCCGTCGGTGCTGCTGCTGGACGAGCCAACCTCGGCGCTGGACCCGATCTCCACCAGCCGCATCGAGCAGCTGGTGGAAGAGCTCAAGCACGAGTACACGATCGTGATCGTCACCCACAACATGCAGCAGGCCGCGCGCGTGTCCGACTACACGGCCTTCATGTACCTGGGCGACCTGATCGAGCACGACCGCACCGAAGTGATCTTCTCGCAGCCGTCGCAGCGGCAGACCGAGGATTACATCACCGGTCGCTTCGGCTGAAACGTCAGTCGAGCATGGCTCGACTCTACAGACAACGTCAGTCGAGCAAGGCTCGACTCTACAGAGTGGAATGAACATGAATCTTCCCAACGACCACATCGTCAAGAGCTACGACGAAGAGCAGCAGCGCCTGGTGGCCGAAATCGTGCGCATGGGCGAGATGGCCGTCGCCCAGCTGGAAGCGGCGATGGACGTGATCGAGAAGCGCGACGAGAACGCTGCCCATCGCATCATCGCCAACGACGAAGCGATCGATGCCTTGGAGCAGCAGATCAGCCACGACGTGATGCGCCTGGCGCTGCGTGGCCCGATGGCGCGCGACCTGCGCGAGATCCTCGCCGGCCTGCGCATTCCGGCCGACATCGAGCGCATCGGTGACTACGCTGCCAACGTCGCCAAGCGCTCGATCGCGCTGGGCAAGGTGCCGCCGCTGCCGCAGATCCAAGGCCTGCGTGCGCTGGGCCGCCTGGCCGCGCAGCAGGTCCGCCGTGCCATTGCCGCCTACCGCGACAATGACGCCGACGCCGCGCTGGAACTGCGCGAGGACGACGCCCGCCTGGACGCGCAGTACACCGCGCTGTTCCGCGAGCTGCTGACCTACATGATGGAAGACCCGCGCAACATCACCCCGTGCACCCATCTGCTGTTCATGGCCAAGAACCTGGAGCGCGTGGGCGACCATGCCACCAACATCGCCGAGAACGTGTGGTTCCTGGTGCATGGCGAGCAGCCGCTGCCGCCGCGTGAAAAGCGCGACGAGACGTCCAGCACCGGCCAGATCTGATACTGCACTGCAACACCGGAGTTGACTCCAAGGTGGCCGCTGTCCTGCTGACAGCGGCCTTTTTGTTTTGGGCGTTCCGGCGGTTCATCCCCGCATGGCGTGGCCTACCGGGCCGCTGGTCTCCCCTTCTGTAACAAACCTCACGAAAATTTGAGTTCTTGGCGAGGATTCGTTGAGTAGGATCGCTGCACCATCGCTTCCACCGGCATCCCTGCCGGCTACCCGGGCATCCGCCCACACCACCCAGGAGCACCACCGATGAGCAGTTCCAACAAGACCCTGTCCCTGCTGACTGCTACCGCCCTGGCCGCTGGCCTGGGCATGACCGCCAGCGCCTCGGCGCTGAGCATGAGTGACCTGGCCCAGGGCTATCTGGTCGCTGGCCAGGCCGCCAAGGCCACCACCGATGCCAAGGCAGCGGACACCAAGATGGCCGCTGATGCGACCAAGCACGCCGAAGGCAAATGTGGTGCCGACGGCAAGAGCGCTGAAGGCAAGTGCGGCGCCGACAAGGGCAAGGCCGCTACCGGCGCTGCCGCGGGTGCCAAGACCAAGGCCGGCGACAAGAAGTCGGCCGAAGGCAAGTGCGGCGAAGGCAAGTGCGGTGCCAAGCACTGACGTCCGCGCCAGCGTCGTCCACCCGCGGTCGCCGCTTCGTGCGGCGGCCGCCGGGTTGGGCCTGCGCCGGGCGCTGCTGCAGGATCTGCGCGATGCGCCGGCCGGTGACTTCGACTTCCTCGAATGTGCGCCGGAGAACTGGATCCATGTCGGCGGCCCGGCCGGTGATGCACTGGCCGAATTGGCACAGCGCCATCCTCTGAGCTGCCATGGCCTGTCATTGTCACTGGGCGGCAGCGCGCCGCTGGATACGCAGCTGCTGGAGCAGGTCGGCCAGTTCCTCGACACGCACCGCGTGCCGCTGTACAGCGAACACCTGAGCTATTGCAGCGACGACGGCCACCTCTACGACCTGCTGCCGATTCCCTTCACCGACGAAGCCGTGCGCCATACCGCGGCACGCATCGCGTGCGTGCAGGACATTCTCGGCCGCCGCATCGCGGTGGAGAACGTCTCCTACTACCTGGCACCGGAACCGGCGATGGACGAACTTGCCTTCACCAACGCGGTACTTGCCGAAGCCGACTGCGACCTGCTGCTGGACGTCAACAACGTCTACGTCAACGCCTGCAACCACGGCTATGACGCCGACACCTTCATCGCCGGACTGCCCGCGCAGCGCATCGTCTGCCTGCACGTGGCGGGGCACCTGGACGAAGCCCCGGACCTGAAGATCGATACCCATGGCAGTGCTGTGATCGACCCGGTCTGGGATTTGCTGGCGCGTACCTATGCACGCATCGGCGCGCGCCCGACCCTGCTCGAACGCGATTTCAACTTCCCGCCCTATGCAGAACTGCAGGCTGAGCTGCAGACCATCCGCCGCCTGCAGGCCACGCACGCCGAGAAAGCGCATGGCTGATGCTCCCGACAGTCTGCGCGCACAACAGCACGCGTTCACCGCGCACCTGCGTGATCCGCAGGCGGTGGCCGCACCGGCCGGGCTGGAACCCCGGCGGGTGGCGGTGTACCAGCGGCTGCTCTTCAACAACCTGCTCGGCCTGTTGAGCAACGGCTTCCCGGTCTGCGTGCGCCTGCTCGGAGAACCGGCCTGGAGTGCGCTGGTCCGCCAGTACTTCGCCACCCATCGCTGCCAGACGCCGCTGTTCACCGAACTGGCCGCCGAATTCGTGCAGTGGCTGCAGGCGCAGCCACAACTGCCGCACCCGGCGTTGGCCGAACTTGCTCATTACGAGTGGGTGGAGACCGCGCTGTACCAGCTGCAGGCCGAGCCGCTGCCGGCACCCGGCAACTTCGATCCGCTGAAGGTACCGCTGCAGCGCTCACCACTGGCCTGGCCGCTGCTGTACCAGTGGCCGGTGCATCGACTCGGTGCAGAGGATGCACCAACGCAGCCGCCGGCCGAACCGACCGGCCTGCTGGTGCGCCGCGAAGCTGACGGTGAAGTTCGGTTCGCCGCACTCAGTCCACTGGCGGTGTACCTGCTGTCCAGCATCGGCGAACAACCTGGCCTCGATGGACATGCCTATCTGCAGCAACTGGCAAGTGCGCATGGTCTGGCCGAAGACGTACTGGCCGGACCCGGAGCCGCATTGCTGCAGCAGTTCCTGCAGGCCGGCGTGATCGGCCCGCTCACAGCTCCTCCCTGACGCCCCTCCTACGGAGACCCTGATGAACCTTCCGACCCTGGCCGCCGCGCGCGGCCAGCTGGACCGTCTCGCCCCCTGGCTGGCTCCGCTCGGCCTGCGCCTGCTGCTGGCTTGGGAATACTTCGAATCCGGCCGCGAGAAACTGCACGGCCAGAACTGGTTCGCCGACCTGCAGGACGCCTTCCCGTTCCCGTTCGACCAGCTGCCGGCCGCGCTGAACTGGCAGCTGGCGACCTGGTTCGAACTGATCGGCGCGGCCTGCCTGCTGTTCGGGTTCGGCACCCGTTTCGCTGCCGCCAGCCTGCTGGTGCTGACCGTGGTGGCCACCTATGCGGTGCACTGGCCGATGGAATGGAACTCGCTGGCCGACCTCGCCATGGGCTATGCGATCAGCGACCAGGGCTTCGGCAACTTCAAGCTGCCGGTGCTGTTCATGGCCATGCTGCTGCCGCTGATCTTCACCGGTGCCGGCAGGCTGAGCGTGGATGCGTGGTTGGCGCGGTGGTCTCCCTCGGCCACGACGGCGCGGCCCGCAGTCTGGTAATCGCCAACCCTGGTCGGCGCACCGTGCGCCAACCAAGGTTGGCACCTACCGGGATCCCGAGCGTGTGGTGCACCGGTAGGTGTCGACCTGGGTCGACACACCCCCACCCAGGCATCCCGTGCTCCACGGGCCAGCCGGGCGCTCAGGGTCGCTCTGCTAGAATTCACGCATGACTGACCCCACCCCCGCACCTGCCGCCGCTCCCGATTCCGCAGTCCCCCAGGCGCAGCGCGCGATGTCACAACGCTTCCGCGGCTTCCTGCCGGTGGTGGTGGACGTGGAAACCGGCGGCTTCGACAGCCAGCGCAACGCGCTGCTGGAAATCGCCGCTGTGCCGATCGAGATGGACGAGAACGGCCTGCTCTACCCCGGCCAGACCGCCAGTGCCCACGTGGTGCCGGCCGAGGGCCTGGAGATCGATCCGAAGTCGCTGGAAGTGACCGGCATCATCCTCGACCACCCGTTCCGGCTGGCGAAGGAAGAGAAGGCGGCACTGGACCACATCTTCACCCCGGTACGCGCGGCCATGAAGAAATACGGTTGCCAGCGCGCGATCCTGGTCGGTCACAACGCGCATTTCGACCTCGGCTTCGTCAATGCCGCCGTGGCGCGCACCGGCCACAAGCGCAATCCGTTCCATCCGTTCAGCGTGTTCGATACGGTGACGCTGGCCGGTATTGCCTACGGGCAGACGGTGCTGGCACGTGCGGCCAATGCCGCCGGATTGGGCTGGGATGCGAACGAAGCACACAGCGCGGTGTACGACACCGAGCAGACGGCGCGGCTGTTCTGCACGATCGCCAACGCCTGGCCGCGGTGAAGCAGCCAACGGCGGAGCCCCTCGTGGCGAATCGGCATTGCGGGTGAGGCCGGGCAGGATGGATTCGCGGGGGACGCCGTAAACCCATCCTTGGGGGCTTAGCCGCGCCATCCATGGCGCGGATACCCCCGCGAACCCACCCTGCCCGGCCTTTGACAGTTTCCCGGGCGCCACGGGAAGATCAGAAAAGCGGGAGCAACAGCGGGTCGCTGCGCTCGATGGGTGCCGACTGTTGGCACGGCAATGCCAGTAGATCCACGCCATGCGTGGATGCTTTGCATTGGATCAACCGATGCTCGTGCGATCCCGGCCGTCACTCTTCGCACGGTACAACGCGCGGTCGGCGCGCTGGTACAGCAGCGCCGGGGTCCGGTCGTCGGCATCCAGCTCCACCAGGCCTGCGCTGAAGGTCACGCGCAGGCCGTCCACGCCAGCCCAGTCGGAATGGTCGTGGAACAGGCCGCGCAGGCGTGCGCACAGCTGTGCGGCTTCTTCCAGGCGGGTGTCGTTGAGCAGCAGCGCGAATTCTTCGCCGCCGGTTCGCGCCGGCAGGTCCGAGTCACGGCAGGCGGCGGCGATCACCGTTGCCACCTGCACCAGCACCGCATCGCCGATGCTGTGGCTGTGGCGGTCGTTGACGTCCTTGAAGTGGTCGATGTCGAGCACCACCAGGCACAGCGGATGGCCACTGCGCTGCGAGCGGGCGAAATCGCGCGCCAGGGTTTCATCAAAGGCACGACGGTTGGCCAGGCCGGTCAGCGCGTCTTCGCGCGCCTGGCGCTCGAAGGCCTCGGCCTGCCGCGCCAACCGTTCGGCCAATTCGGTCTTTTCCTGGTTCAGCGCCTGCAGGTGCACGGTCTTGGCCTGCAGGTCGAAAGTGGCCTCGTCCACACGCCGCGCCAGGCGCAGGTTGCTGGCCTTCAGCTGCTGCAGCAGCAACCGGTACAACGCCACCAGCGCGGCCAGCAGCAGCAGGCCTCCCAGCGCCTGCACGCTGCGTCGCTGCCACCAGAACGGCTCCACGGTGAAGCTCCACACTGCTTCCTGCTGCGCCCAGCTGCCGCCTGGATGCGCCGCCGCAACGTGCAGGGTGTAATCACCCGGCGGCAGGCCAACGAATTCGACACTGCGCTGCGGGCCGCGCTCGACCCAGCCGGCATCCAGTCCGTCCAGCCGGGTGCGGTAGCGGATGCGATCGGACATGAGGTAGCTCAGGCCGACATAGCTCACCGCCAGCCGGCGCCCGCCGGGGATGTAGTTGCGCTCGGGGCCTTCCCAGTGCACCGGCGCGCCATCCACCTGCACGCTTTCGATCGCTGCCGGTGGCGAGGGGCGTTCGCGGAAACGCTGCAGGCGCTGCGGATCCACCGTACTCAGGCCACCAGCGGTGACCACCCAGAACGTGCCGTCCTGGCGCAGGATCGCCGATGGGCTGGAGCTGCCGTTGGCCTGCGCGTTGGCCATGCCATCGATCTCGTTGTAGCGCTCCACCACCACCCGCGGCGCGCGCCCGTCGGCAACCGCATTGAGCGTGGCCATGTCGGTGCGCAGCACGCCGCGGTTGCTGCTGATCCAGACGTTGCCCAGGCGGTCCGGCACCAGCTGGAACACCGCGTCCACCGGCATGCCCTGCTCCAGCCCGACCCGCGCCAGCGTTCCGTGCTGCCAGCGGTACAGGCCGCGGTCGCTGCTGATCCACATCGCATCGCCCAGCTGGTGGAAACCGAACACGCTGCGGCCACCGCCCAACGGTGCAAGGTCGATCGACTGCACGCGATCGCCGCGCAGCACGCGGATGCCTTCGATGGTGCCGATCCACAGATTGCCCTGGTGGTCATGCTCGAGCGCGGTGATCAGGCCGCTGGGCATGCCCGGCACGCTCGATACCTGCACGCGGTCGCCGTCGATGCGTACCACCCCCTTCTGCGTGCCGGCCCAGACCACGCCCTGCGGGTCGACGCTGATCGCACGGATGTTGCCGCCAGGCATGCCGTCGGCCGCTGCGTAGGTGTGGCGCAGGCGACCATCGCGGCCCAGCCGGTAGACGCCATCGCCGAAGGTGCCGACCCACAGGTCACCGTCCGGGCCCTGCGCCAGGCTCAATACCGACGGTGCCTTGCCACCGCGGTTGTGCAGCGGCACCGCGCGAAAGCGACCGTCCGCCGCCTGCAGGTCCAGGCCGCTGGCACTGCCCACCCACAGCTGGCGGTCGCGATCCTCGAACACAGTGCGCACGTAGTCGCCACTGAGCCCGTCGCGCTCGGTGTAGCTGCTGAACAGCGTTTCGCGCAGGCGGTACAAGCCGCCGTTGGCACCCACCCAGATGCTGCCCTCGGCATCCTCGCGCAGGCTGACCACGCGTCCGCCCGGCAGGTTCAGGCCAGCCGGCAACCGCTCCAGGCCATGTGAGGAGATGCGCAGCAGCCCCTGGTTCTCGGTGCCCAGCCACAGGTCGCCATGGCGGTCCTGCAGCATCGAGGTCAGATGCAACTGGCCCGGCAGGCGATGCACCAGCACCAGTTGATCGTCCTCCACGCGGTACAGGCGCTCGCCGGCGACGATCCACAACGCGCCGTCCGGAGCCCGGTATGGCCATGACAGGCCACTGCCCGCGCCCAGTCCCCAGGCCGCCGGCGCACGCTTGAGCACACCATCGTTGTCGCGCAGCACCAGCCCGTCGAGTGTGCCGATCCAGACCCGGTCCTGTGCGTCGACCACCAGCTTGGTGAAGCTCATCGCCAACGGCAGGTCAGCCGCCGGCGCCTGATAGACAATGCCCTTGTCCGCGGCCAGGTAGCCGATGCCCTTGCCCTCGTACAGCAGCCACAGCCGCCCCTGGCTGTCCATCTGCATGGACTGGATCAGCACCTGCGGGGTACCGGCCTGATGCTCCCAGACCCGCCACTGGCCGTCGCTGCCGCGATGGCTGACGTTGCCGCGTGAATCACTGATCCACAATCCGCCCTGGCGGTCGACCAGCAGCGCGCCGATGCCGTTGTCGCGCAGTCCCGGTCGGGTACTGCGGTCGAACACGGTGAAATCCAGGCCGTTGTAACGCACCAGGCCTTCCCAGGTGGCAAACCACAGGTGGCCTTCAGGGGTCTGCGCGATGTCCCGGAGCGAGTTGTGAGGCAAGCCGTTGCGCGAGGTCCATACATCGATGGCGTAGTCGCGCAGCGGCGGTGCGCCCTCCTGCGCCACCGCCGGCAGGGACAGCATCAGCAGCAGACACAGCAGGCCCTGCCGCAATGCCCGACCGAATCCCGTGCCACAGCGCTCCACCCAGCGCTCGTTGTCCCCCTGTCCGCCCATCAGCGCAGCGGCGGTGGCCAGGTGCGGCTGCCAGGCCTGGCAGCGTGCGGGAACGGCCGGGCAACGCGGTACGGCATGCCGGCGGGTACGGGCTGGCTCATTGAAGAGGAACTGGGGAAGTACGCAGATGATAGGCGAAACCCCGCCCCCGGCGTCACCGCTCGGGGACGGCGATAGTCAGCCGCCGCGCCCCGGTGGCGTCACCTGCGCGCTGGCCGGCCACTGCACCACCGCTTCCAGCCCACCTTCGGCACGGTTGCGCAGCCACAGGCGAGCACCATCCTTTTCGGCCAAGGCGCGGGCGATGGTCAGGCCCAGCCCGGCACCGCCGGTCTCGCGCGAACGCGAGGTCTCCACCCGCACGAAGGGGTCGAATACCGCCTCCAGCTGATCTTCGGCCAGGCCGGGGCCATCATCGGCCACCACCACGGTGATGGCGCCACCACTGCGCTCGACCCGTACCCGCACCCGGTAGGCATACATCACCGCGTTGTCCACCAGGTTGGAGAACAAGCGGTGCATGGCCAGCGGACGCAGCATCAGCACCGCCCCGCTGCCGCCTTCGAAGACCACATCGCCACCGCCCTCGGCCGTGTCTTCGACGATGCTTTCCAGCAGCGAATCCAGGTCCAGCGCGGCGCGCTGCTCGGCACTCTCAGCGCTGCGGGCCAGCTCCAGGCCTTCGCGCACCAGTGCCTGCATCGCTGCCAGATCGCCAATCAGGCGTTCGCGCAGGGTCTCGTCGCTGACGTTCTCCAGGCGCAGGCGCAGCCGGGTCAGAGGCGTCTGCAGGTCATGGGTGATCGCCGCCAGCATCTGCGTGCGTTCGGCCAGGTGCCGCTGCAGGCGGTGCTGCATGGCATTGAAGGCCTCGGCAGCGCGCTGCACTTCACGCGGACCGCGCAGGGGCAGCGGATCGCGCTGCAGGTCGTCGCCAAGATCTTCGGCCGCCGCCGCCAGTTCCTGCAGCGGTGCGCTGGCCATGCGCGCGACGATGTACGCCAGTACGGCAATCGCCAGCACCAGCAGGGTCAGGAACCACGGGTCGACGGCGAGAATGCCGTTGTGCGCCACGGCCGGCGAATCCAGCGCCAGCTTCAGCAGCGTGCCGTCGTTGAGGGTCACGTCCACCGCGCGGCACTTGGGCGGGATGAACGCCGGATCACGCTCGCGCGGACGCTTGCGGTGCCCGGGCGGTGGTGGCGGCAACAGGTCCTGCAGCTTGGGAATGCAGGAGCGGAACGAGGCGAAGTGCACGTGTGCACGCGACACCGGGCCCGGCCGGTCATCCAGCACTTCCATCAACGCGGTATCGGCCCGCCCCAGGCGTGCACCCGGTTGCAGCGCACGCACGCTCGGCCCGCCAATCTCGAGCAGGCGCTCGCGCAGTTCGGGGTTGCCATCGAGCAGGTTGACGTAGCCCTGCAGGCGATCGGCGATGCGGTTCAGGTTCTGCCGCTCGAATTCCTGCTGACGCTTGGAGGTGGCCAGCATGGTCGCGCCGATCGCGGCCACGCTCATGCCCAGCAGCAGGATCACGAACAAGCGCCCGACCATCGAGGACATGAAGTGGCGCAGGCGCTTCATCGCGGCTTATTCCAGGTTGACGGCCGAGGCCAGCACGTAGCCTTCGTTGCGCACGGTCTTGATCAGCCCGTCCGGGCCGCCGTCATCACCGAGCTTGTTGCGCAGGCGGCTGACCTGCAGGTCGATCGCACGGTCCTGCGCCTCGTAGTTGCGGCCACTGCTGAGCGCGACCAGCTGCTCGCGCGACAGCACCTTGTTGGCATGCGCGATGAACACCCGCAGCAGGCGGAATTCGGCGCCGGACAGCACCACCACGCGGTCATCCGGGTCCACCAGGTGACGATGTTCCAGATCGAACACCCAGCGCGAGAAGCGCGCGCGGCGCACCGCCAGCGGCTCAAGGTTGGCCGGCAGCGCCTCGGTCCGGCGCAGCACGTTGCGGATCCGCGCCAGCAGCTCGCGTGGTTCGAACGGCTTGGCCAGGTAGTCGTCGGCGCCCATTTCCAGGCCCAGCACGCGATCGATCGGCTCGGCGCGTGCGGTCAGCATGATCACCGGCGTGTTCGAACGCGCGCGCAGGTCGCGGCACAGGGTCAGGCCATCTTCGCGGGGCAGGTTGAGGTCGAGCACGATCAGGTCCACATGCTCACGGTCCAGCAGCTGCCGCATGGCGGTGCCATCGGCCGCGGTGCTCACCTGGTAGCCGGCACGGCCGAGCTGCTCGGCCAGCAGGGTGCGGATGTCGTTGTCGTCGTCGACGATCAGCAGTCGATGCATCGGGTTTTCAGTCTCCATGTCGCGATCATCCCGTGTCGGCAGCTGAACCGCATCCGGGGCAATGCGTACCAGTGTATCCAGCCATGGGCGGGATACCTGTGGTTACGCGTATTCACCGACAGTGTTACATAGAGACATACCCTGAGGATTGAGCCGTCCATCGCCCGGTCTTCACAATGCCCCCCAACGCCGCCACCGCGGCCCCGAGAGTGAAGCCACGACGTGACGTTCCGCCTGTTGCCTGCGACCCGCCGAGGCCGCCTGATACTGATCGCCCTGCTCGCCCTGATCGTCGCCGTGGCCGCCTGGTGGCTGCTGCGCAAGCCCGCCGCCCCGGCGGTCGCCGCCACCCCGGTCAGCCGTGGTGACATCGAGCAGACGGTGGAGGCCACCGGCGTGATCGACGCCTACAAGCTGGTCAGCGTCGGTGCGCAGGCGTCGGGCCAGATCAAATCGCTGAAGGTGCAGCTGGGCGATACCGTGAAGGAAGGCGACCTGATCGCCGAGATCGACGCCACCACCCAGCAGAACCAGGTGCTCAATGCGCAGGCCTCGCTGGACCAGGTCACCGCCCAGCGCGCCGTGCAGCAGGCCACCCTGCGCCAGGCCGAACTGGAATTCGCGCGCCAGCAGCAGATGCTGGCAGCCGAGGCCACCTCGCGCCAGGAATACGATGCCGCCGAAGCACAGCTGAAGACCGCACGTGCCCAGCTGCAGTCCTACGAGGCACAGATCAAGGGCCGCGAGACCGAGCTGGGCACCGCCCGCGCCAACCTGGCCTACACCCGCATCACTGCGCCGATGGATGGCACCGTGGTGGCGGTGGTGGCCGAGGAAGGCCGCACCGTGAACGCCAACCAGACCGCACCGACCATCGTCATGCTGGCGCGGCTGGACGTGGTCACCGTCAATGCCGAAATTTCCGAAGCCGACGTGGTCAAGATCAAGGCCGGCATGCCGGTGTACTTCACCACGCTGGGCGATCCGGACCGCAAGTACCACGCCACGCTGCGCCAGATCAATCCGGCGCCGGCCTCGATCGCCAACGAGAGTTCGTCCAGTTCCAGCAGCTCGTCCAGTTCCAGTTCCAGCAGCGCGGTCTACTACAACGCACTGTTCGACGTGGAGAATCCGGATGGCACCCTGCGCATCGACATGACTGCGCAGGTCTCGGTGCTGTTGAAGCAGGCCAAGGGCGTACTGATGGTGCCGGCGGTTGCACTGGGGCCGAAGCGTCGTGGCGACGAGCGCATGGTGCGGGTGCTGGATGGCAACGGCCAGCCGCAGCCGCGCAAGGTCACCGTCGGCATCAACAACGGCGCCTCGGCCGAGATCCTGTCCGGATTGAAGGAAGGCGAGCGCGTGGTGGTCGGCGAAGCCGGGGCGGCCGGTGCCAGCGCCAGCGGTGGCAACCGCGGCGGCATGCAGATGCGGGTCGGCGGCCCGGGCATGGGGCGCCGATGAGCACGATGGCGCCGCTGCTGCGCCTGCGCGACCTGCGACGCGAATTCCCGGCCGGCGACGATGTGATCGCCGTGCTGCGCGACGTCAATCTCGACATCCACGCCGGTGAGATGGTGGCCATTGTCGGCCAATCCGGCTCGGGCAAGTCGACGCTGATGAACATCCTCGGCTGCCTCGACCGCCCCACTCGTGGCAGCTACCAGGTGGCCGGCCGCGAAACCGGGAAGATGGAACCGGACGAGCTGGCCGAACTGCGCCGCGAGCATTTTGGCTTCATCTTCCAGCGCTATCACCTGCTGGGCGACCTCGATGCGCGTGGCAACGTGGAGGTGCCGGCGGTGTATGCCGGCAGCCCCGGCCCGGTGCGCAACGCGCGTGCCGAGCAGCTGCTGCAGCGGTTGGGCCTGAGTGACCGCATGCATCACAAGCCGGGCCAGCTGTCCGGTGGCCAGCAGCAGCGCGTGTCGATCGCGCGCGCCTTGATGAACGGCGGCGAGGTGATCCTGGCCGACGAACCGACCGGTGCGCTCGACACGAAATCGGGTGAGGAAGTGATGGCGATCCTCGGCGAGCTGCACGCCGAAGGCCACACCATCATCATCGTCACCCATGACATGAGCGTGGCCGAGCACGCGCAGCGCATCATCGAGATCCGCGACGGCGAGATCATTGCCGACCGCGCCAACCCGAACGCGCCGACCTACCGGGCGCAGCGCGAGGCCAGCACCGGCGTCGCCCGCGGCAACAGCTGGCGCGCCGCCCGCGACCGCTTCACCGAAGCGTTCCGCATGGCGCTGCTGGCGATGAACGCACACCGCCTGCGCACCTTCCTGACCATGCTCGGCATCATCATCGGCATCGCCTCGGTGGTTTCGGTGGTCGCGCTGGGCAACGGCTCGCAGCAGCAGATCCTGCAGAACATCAGTGCGCTGGGTACCAATACCATCGACGTCTACCCCGGCCGCGGGTTCGGCGACATGCGCTCGGCCCGCGTGCAGACGCTCAAGGCCAGTGATGCCGATGCGCTGGCCCGGCAGAGCTACGTCGACAGCTCCACGCCCAGCGTATCGACCTCGGTCACCGCGCGTTACCGCAACCAGTCCTCCACCGCCCAGGTCAGCGGCGTTGGCGAGCAGTTCTTCCGGGTCAAGGGCGTGACCCTGCTCAGTGGCAGCTTCTTCGACAGTGACGCGGTGAAAGGCCTCGGCCAGGTCGCAGTGATCGACGAGAACACCCAGACCCAGTTCTTCCCCGATACCGACCCGATCGGCCAGGTGATCCTGCTCGGCAACGTGCCGGCGCGCGTGGTCGGCGTGGCCAAGCGCCAGAGCTTCGGGTTCGGCGGCAGCACCAGCCTGAGCGTGTGGCTGCCCTACACCACGGTGATGTCGCGCATGCTCGGCCAGAGCCACGTGTCCAGCATCACCGTGCGCGTGGACGACGCCACGCCGATGGATGCGGCGCAGGAAGCGATCACCCGCCTGTTGACGATGCGCCATGGCACCGAGGACTTCTTCCTCAGCAACAGCGCCGAGATCCGCCAGACCATCGAGCAGACCACGCGCACGATGACCCTGCTGATCGGCGCCATCGCTGCCATCGCGCTGCTGGTGGGCGGCATCGGCGTGATGAACATCATGCTGGTGTCGGTGACCGAACGTACCCGCGAGATCGGCGTGCGCATGGCCGTCGGTGCACGGCAGAGTGATATCCGCCAGCAGTTCCTGATTGAAGCGGTGCTGGTGTGCCTGCTCGGTGGCCTGCTCGGTATCGGCCTGGCCCTGCTGCTGGGCTCGATGATCGGCCGTTTCGCCAGCGACTTCCAGGTGCTGTTCTCCACCGCCTCGATCGTGGCCGCGTTCGCCTGCTCGACCCTGATCGGCGTGGCGTTCGGCTTCCTGCCCGCGCGCAATGCCGCGCAGCTCGACCCGGTGGAGGCCCTGGCCCGCGAATGAAGATGATGACCCCACTTCCCTTCCCTGCTCCCTCGCGCCTGCTGCTGGCGGGCGCCGTACTGCTCGCCCTGTCCGGCTGCGCATCGATGGGCCGCTATCCGGTGGCAGACCCCAGCGTGGCGGCTGCCTATGGGCGTGGCGATGCCAGCCTCAACGCACCGGCCGATGAGCCACGCAGCAGCCTGGATACCCCCGGCCGCGACATCCGCCAGGACACCTGGTGGACCGGCTTCGGCGATGAGCGCCTGGACCGCCTGGTGGCACAGGCGCTGGCCGCCAACAGCGACCTGGCCGCTGCCGGTCTGGCCGTCCAGCGTTCGCGCCTGCAGGCCGGCCTGGCCAGCAACGCGCTGTGGCCGCAGCCCTCGTCCTCGGGCGTAAGCGGCAGCGCCAGCCGCGCCACCGACCAGACAGACGACTGGCGCCGCAGTTATTCCACCGGCGTGTCGCTGGGCTGGGAGGTCGACCTGTGGGGCCGCCTGCGCACCCAGCGCGACATTGCCCGCTGGGAAGCCGAGGCCAGTGAGGAAGACCGCCAGAACACCGCGCTGCTGGTAATCGGCGACAGCATCACCCAGTACTGGACGCTGGCCTATCTCAACCAGTCGATCGCCACCGGCCAGGCCAACCTGGAGCGGCTGGAGCGTACCCGGGAACTGGTGCAGGCACGCTTCGACGCCGGTGCGGTGTCGCGCCTGGAAGTGCGCCAGGCGCTGCAGAACCTGCAGTCGCAGCGGGCCTCGCAGAGCGCACTGGAACAGCAGCGTGTGGAAGTGCGCAATGCGCTGACGGTCCTGCTGGACGGCACGCCGTGGCCGCAGCAGGACGAACCGCAGGACCTGCTCGGCGCTCGCAGCCCAAGCATTGCCGAGGGCCTGCCGACCGACCTGCTTGGCCGCCGTCCCGACCTGCGCGCGGCCGAACTGCGGCTGCGCAACAGCCTGAAGACCATCAAGGTCACTGCCACCCAGTACTACCCGGCGCTGAGCCTCACTGGCAGCCTTGGCTCCAGTGCGACCTCGCTGGGTGACGTGCTGCGCAACCCGGTGGCCACCCTGGGCGCCGGCCTGTCGCTGCCGTTCCTCAACCTGCAGCGCGCACAGCTGGATACCGATATCGCCGGCACCGCGTACCAGATTGCTGCAACCAATTTCCGCAAGACGCTGTACACCGCGCTTTCGGAAGTGGACAACGCACTCTCGGCACGCGAGCAGCTGGTCCGCCAGGTCGCCGCCTCGCAGGCCTCGTACGACGAAGCGGTGGAAGTTGAACGCGCGCAGGAAGTGCGCTACCGCGTGGGCGCCACCGACCTGCGCACCTGGCTGGAAGCACAGCAGACCCGGCGCGACGCCGAGCTGTCGCTGGCGCGTGTGCGCCAGGGCCAGCTGAACAACGACGTGACGTTGTTCAAGGCACTGGGCGGCAGCGCGGGGTAAGGCGGCGGGAGCGCCAACCAAGGTTGGCGACTACCGGTAGGTGCCGACCTTGGTCGACACGGCCGATCCACGCCATGCGTGAATCGGATCGCCGGTAGCGCCGGGCCATGCCCGGCGAAGCAATCCGCCGGGCATGGCCCGGCGCTACCGGAAAGCCGATCAACCGCGCTGGCGCACGGCCTCGAACAGGCTGACGCCGGCGGCGACGGAGACGTTCAGGCTCTCGATCTCACCCGGCATCGGGATCTTGACCAGGCCATCGCAGTTCTCGCGGGTCAGGCGGCGCAGGCCGTCGGCTTCGCCGCCCAACACCAGCGCGATGTTGCCCTTCAGGTCCAGCTGGTACAACGAGGCGGTGGCTTCACCGGCCAGGCCGTAGATCCACACACCCTGCTTCTGCAGGTCCTTCAGGCAGCGCGACAGGTTGGTCACCGCCACCACCGGAATGAGGTCGGCGGCACCGGCCGAGGTCTTGCGCACCGTGGCATTCACCGACGCCGACTTGTCCTTGGGAATGATCACCGCGGTGGCGCCGGCCGCGGCAGCCGAACGCAGGCACGCGCCGAGATTGTGCGGGTCCTGCACCTCGTCCAGCACCAGCAGCAGGGCCTTGCCTTCGGCGGCCGTGACCAGGCCTTCCAGCTCGTTCTCACTGTAGGTGCGGGCCGCGGCATAGCGTGCGGCCACGCCCTGGTGACGTACCGAACCGCCCACGCCGTCCAGCGCCTGGCTGTTGACCTTGCGCACGTCGATGCCCTTGCGGCGGGCGTTTTCCTCGATCTCGGTCAGCCGCGGGTTCTTTGCACCGGCCTCGACCAGCACTTCGCGGACGTTCTCGGCGTCGTTCTCGATGGAGGAGGCGACGGCGTTGACGCCGACGATCCACTGGCTGTTCTTGCTCATGCGGGGGCCGAACCGGATAGGGGGTGGCTATGGTAGAGCATCGGCGCCGACCGCGCTGCGCGCTCGCCGGGCACGGCCCGGCGCTACCCGCCGCTCAGCCTTCGGCGGAGCGGCTGCGTGGCGGCCAGTGCGGGGTGTCGTGGTCGGGGTGCTGGTGGGACACGATCGTGGCCAGGAATTCCAAGGCCGCGATGTCCTCCTCCGTGCGCCGCGCCGGCAGGCTGGACAGGCTGTCGACGAACCCCAGCTTGCGCTCCACCCCGTACTGGATCGTCGGCGGCAGGCGTTCGGGTTGGTCAAAGGCACCAGCGGCCACGGCCACGCCGTCGGGGGCTTCATAGGTCAACGGGGTACCGCAGTCGGCGCAGAAGCCACGCCGCACCACGTTGGACGACTGGAAATAGCGCGGCTGCCCGCGGGTCCAGCTGAACTGCACGCCGCGCACCGAGACCAGCGGCGCGTAGTAGGCACCAAACGCCTTCTGGCACATCCGGCAATGGCAGATCGAACTGTCGGTCAGTTCACCGCGCGCCTGGAAGCGGATCGCGCCACACTGGCAGCCGCCGCTGTATTCGGGTTGGCCCTGCATGGTGGGTTCCTCCGTAACGTCGTGCCCACCAAGGTTGGCACCTACCAGGTGAGGTAGGTGCCGACCGTTGGTCGGCACACCTTTCAATACTTCTTTTTCGTGCGCTTGGTCGGCTTGCCACGCTCGGGCAGCGGCGGCAGGCCGTCACCTTCTTCCTCGCCCTTGTGCTCGACCAGGCGGAAGTCGATCTTGCGCTCCTCCATGCTGGCCTTCAGCACCAGAATGCGTACCTGGTCACCCAACCGGTAGCTGCTGCCACGGCGCTCACCGGTCAGCGTCTTGCGGGTCGCATCGAACTTGTAATAGTCCTGCGGCAACTGGGTCACGTGGACCAGGCCCTGCACCTTCGAATCGGCCAGCTCAACGAACAGACCGAAGCTGGTCACGCCACTGATCACGCCATCGAACTGGCCACCCACGTGCTTTTCCATCCACGCCGCGCGGTAGCGTTCGTCGACTTCGCGTTCGGCCTCGTCGGCACGACGCTCGCGCTCGGAACACTGCAGCGCCAACGCCGCCATCTCGCGCGCGTTGTAGGTGAACTTGTCCAGCGGCTTGCCGGACAACGCGTGCTTGATCGCGCGATGCACCAGCAGGTCGGGATAGCGGCGGATCGGCGAGGTGAAGTGCGCGTACGCCTCCAGTGCCAGGCCGAAATGACCGTTGTTGTCCGGGCTGTACACGGCCAGGCTCTGGCTGCGCAGCAGCACCGACTCCAGCAGCGTTGCATCGGGGCGATCGCGGATCTTCTTCAGCAACTTGGTGTAATCGCCCGGGCGCACCTTCGACCACGGCGGCAGGCTCAGCTTGAATTCCTTCAGGAACTCCAGCAGGTCGGCGTACTTGGTCTCCGGCGGCTTCTCATGCACACGGTACGGGGCCGGCACATGGCGCGACAGCAGGTACTTCGCTGCCTCCACGTTGGCCGCGATCATGCATTCCTCGATCAGCTTGTGTGCGTCGTTGCGCACCAGCATCCCGGCCTGGGTCACTTCGCCACGGTTGTCCAGAACGAAGCGTACTTCGCTGCTCTCGAACTCGATGGCGCCGCGCTTGGCGCGCGCCTTGGCCAGCACCTTGTACAGTTGGTGCAGGCGCTGCACCTGCGGCAGCAGGTCGCCGATGAACGCCTTCGCGCCAGCATCGTCCTCGCCCACCGCCTGCCAGACCTGGGTGTAGGTCAGGCGTGCGTGCGAATTCATCACCGCTTCGTAGAAGCGCGAGTGGGAAACCACGCCATCACGGTCGATCTGCATGTCGCAGACGAAGCACATGCGATCGACCTTCGGCATCAGCGAGCAGATACCGTTGGACAGGGTCTCCGGCAGCATCGGCACCACGAAGCCCGGGAAGTACACCGAGGTCGCACGCTTCTGCGCTTCCTCGTCCAGCGGCGTGCCGGGGCGCACGTAGTTGGAGACATCGGCAATGGCCACCACCAGGCGGAAGCCATCGGCGTTCGGCTCGCAGTACACCGCGTCGTCAAAATCCTTGGCGTCCTCGCCATCGATGGTGACCAGCGGCGTGCTGCGCAGGTCGACGCGGTCGCCAATCATCGCCGGTTCCACCACCAGCGGCACCGATGCGGCTTCGTCCAGCACCTCCTGCGGGAACTCGAACGGCAGTTCGTGGCCGTGGATGGCGGTCTCCACCACCAGCGAGGCGGTCAGCTTGTCGCCGAGCACCGCGATGATGCGACCGATCGGCGGGCGCCGGCTGTCCGGGGCCTGGGTCAATTCGCAGACCACCAGCTGGCCGTCGCGTGCGCCACCGGTCTGGTCCGGCGGTACCTGCACGTTGCGCTGGATGCGCTTGTCATCGGGCACCACGTAATTGATGCCCATCTCGATGCTGAAGCGACCGATCAGGCGGGTCATGCCACGTTCCAGCACGCGGGCGATGCTGCCCTCGCGACGGCCACGGTGGTCGATGCCGGTGACGCGGGCGAGCACCTTGTCGCCGTGCATCACCTTGCGCATTTCATACGGCGGCAGGAACAGGTCGTCGCCGCCCTCGACCGGGCGCAGGAAGCCGAACCCTTCCGGGTTGGCGATCACCACACCCGTGACCAGGTTGAGGGTCTGGATCGGCGCGAAGCCGCCGCGGCGGTTCTGCACCAGCTGGCCGTCACGGACCATGGCGCCGAGCCGGCGCGACAGCGCCTCGGCACGGTCAGGCGCGCCCAAGCCCAGGCGTGCACCCAGCTCCTCGGCAGTCTGCGGTCCTTCGCAACGCTCGAGCAGGGCCAGGATGGCTTCGCGACTGGCGATGGGTTGTTCGTATTTCTCTGCTTCGCGGGCGGCATAGGGATCGTCGATCACTTTGCCGGTCGGCGGCAGCTTGCGGCCCGGGGCCGGGCCCGGCGCCTCAGTGCTGCGGATCCTGCGGCCACGTGGCGGAGCGCCACCGTCGGCCAGTTCCGGGAGCCAGCCCGGCAGCGGCTTGCCCGGCTTGGTGGTGCGGGCTGCGCCCGCCTTGGCGCCCTTCTTCGGGGCCTGGCTGCGGGACGTGGTCCCGCCCTTGCTTGGTTTTTTGGTAGTCATCGCCCTACATGGTAGCCGTTGATGGCGTGCAGAACGGGTCAGCGCGCCTTTTGAAGAACCTGCATGAGAAATTTGAGGGAAGTCGTTGACAGGCTGCCAATTCATCTTCACAATTGCGCCTCTGGAACGCCCAGGTGGCGGAATTGGTAGACGCACTAGTTTCAGGTACTAGCGGGTAAAACCGTGGAGGTTCGAGTCCTCTCCTGGGCACCAACGAAAAAACTCCTCGCTTCGGCGGGGATTTTTTTTGCCCGGAATCCGGCTCTGACCCCGGCACCGGGGCGGATCCCTTCCTGCGAAGAAAAGGCTCTGGCCCCATCGCCAGAATCCATCGCGGGATTCATCCAGAAGTGTTGACACCCCCGTAACAACACCCCATAATTCTCCTCCTCGACGCCCAGATGGCGGAATTGGTAGACGCACTAGCTTCAGGTGCTAGCGGGGGCAACTTCGTGGAGGTTCGAGTCCTCTTCTGGGCACCATGTCGAGAAAGAAAACAACCCGCGCAAGCGGGTTTTTTCTTGTCTGTGATCCGGGGCGCGTAGAGTCAAGCTTGCTCAACTCTACAAAGGCGGACCGCGGTGTTCGCCGGGCCATGCGCGGCGACCTCCATCAGAACAACGGCCGCAGCACCAGCTCCAGCCCGAGCAGCAGCAGGAACCCGAGGAAACACGCGCGGAACACGCGTGCGCTGATCCGCTGCCGGATCACCTGCCCCAGCCACATGCCCAGCAGTGCCGGCACCACCGCCAACGCGCTCAGGCCCAGCTGCTGGATACCGAACGCGCCATGCAGCACCAGACCTGTCGTCAGTGAAATCGTCGACACGGTGAACGCCAGCCCGAGCGCCTGCACCAGCTCTTCGCGCTGCAGCCCCAGCGATTGCAGGTACGGCACCGCCGGCATCACGAACACGCCGGTCGCACCAGTCACCATGCCGGACAGTGCACCCACCAGCGGCCCCAGCCAGCGTTCGCGCCGTTCTGGCACGCGGAACACCGGTGCAAACAGCGCGTACGCGGCATAGATCACCAGCGCCATGCCCAAGGCCACGCGCGACCAGGTGCGATCCACCCGTACCAGCAGCGCGGCCGAACCCAGCGTCACCACCACCACGGCCAGCATCATCGGCCACAGCCGCCGCACGATGGGCCCCAGCGACGGGCCCGACAACAACTGCCACGCGTTGGTGACAAAGGTGGGAATGAACAGCATCGAGGCCGCCGCCACCGGCGACAGCGCGCTGCCCAGCAGGCCCATCGCCACCGTCGGAAGGCCCATGCCGGTCACACCCTTGACCACGCCCGCCAGCACGAACACCGCCACCAGCAGAAAATAGAAGTACGTCGTTTCGTTCATGCCGTCATTGGATCGGGCAGGCCATCGGCGCACAATGCGGTCTTCCCGACCCTGCCTTCGGTTGAACCGAAGGCTCTGGTGTCACGAGGAGGACAACACATGCGGATGGACATTGCCGACCTGCGCCTGTTCCTGGCCATCGCCGAAGCGGGCAGCATCACGGCCGGTGCATCACAGGCAAACCTGGCACTGGGCTCTGCCAGCGAACGCCTGCGCGCCATCGAAGCCGACGCCGGCACAGCCCTGCTGACCCGGCACCCGCGCGGGGTCAGCCTCACTGAAGCCGGTGCCGCCCTCGCCCACCATGCGCGGTTGATCGTGCAGCAGCAGGCGCAGCTGCGCGGCGAAATGCAGGCGTTCGCCCATGGCGCGCGCGGCACCCTGCACCTGTACGCCAATACCGCCGCACTGACCAACTACCTGCCGTCGCGGCTGGCCCCCTGGCTGGCCGAACGGCCGCGACTGCATGTAGAACTGCTGGAACGCACCAGCCCTGAGGTTGTACGCGCGATCAGTGCCGGCCAGGCCGAGGCCGGCATCATCAGCGACGCGGTCGACGCTGACGGACTGCAGCAGCACGTGGTTGCCGAAGATCCGCTGATGCTGCTGCTGCCGGCCGATCACCGCTTCGCCCCGCAGCGCACGCTGGCGTTCGCGGACGTGGCGGGCGAGACCTTCGTCGCGCTGGCCGACGGCAACGCACTGCAGACCTACATCGAAGACCAGGCCCGCGACATTGGTCGCCGCCTCGACGTCCGCATCCGCATGAAAACCTTCGAAGGCGTGTGCATCATGATCGGCCACGGCATCGGCCTCGGTATCGTACCGCGCTCCATCGCCCGCCAGCATCGGCGCAGTACGCATACCGTTGCAGTGCCGCTTGCCGATGCGTGGGCACAGCGTCGCCTGTGCGCCTGTTTCCCACACTGGAAAGCGCTTTCGCCGCCAATGCGCAGCCTGCTGCTTCACCTCGGCGTCGAAGCAGAAAAAAAAGTGTGAAACAGTGTTGACACATCCGCTGCCATGCCGCAAAATTCTTCTCCTGAGTCGCCCAGGTGGCGGAATTGGTAGACGCACTAGCTTCAGGTGCTAGCGGGGGCAACTTCGTGGAGGTTCGAGTCCTCTCCTGGGCACCATGACTCAGCAAATGATCAAACCCGCGCAAGCGGGTTTTTTCATGCCTGCGGTTTGGGATGCGCGATGCATTGCGATTGCCGCTCAGTGTGTCGTATCCGGCACCTCCCTGGCAGCCATCTGCTCGTGCGAGCTCCCACCGGCGCGTCGCTATCACGCCCTGAGCGACAACCTTTTCGGGATCCATTCCACGTTTCGTTCGAATTCGTACTTCTCCTAGACGGAATCCACTCGCGATTCCTCGCCCCCGGCAGGCAGATTCTCGGATGCCGGGTGCAGCTACCCCACCATGCCCTGCCCCTGCGCGCCTTCCCCCAACAAAGGACGCTCCATGCAGCGCAGCATCATCTGCCCCCACTGCCACACTGCCTCCAACCACGGCGTAAGCGTCTGCGTTGGATGCCAGGCCGAAGTCCACTATGGCGCTTCCAGAGAAGCGTACGCGGTTGTTTCTGTTGCCGCCCTTGTCTGCGGCGCATTCATCGGCAGCCACCTGCAGGCCACTGCCGGCTGGGTCAGCGGCGGCGTCGTGCTTGTGGCAGGAATGTGGGCGCTGGCCCAGCTGTTCCGCGATCGCGTGGTTTTCAAGCGCGTATATCGCACACGCTAGACTCGCACCAATGCGCTTGGCCTGGATGTCCTTCGGTACGCCACCTGACAGACATGGCCTGGCGTTGACAGCAACGCGCAAACAAAAACCCCGCCTTCCGGCGGGGTTTTGTTTTTCATCGACAATGATCGATCAGTGCCCACCGCCCGCCGAGGCCGCACCCGCACCGGCACCGAACGGCGGCTTGGCCAGCCACAGGAAGGTGATGATCGCCAGGAAGATCCAGCCCAGCAGGAAGAAGATGTCGTTGAAGCCCATCTGCGAGGCCTGGTGGTTGATCATGTTGTTCAGTACCGCCGCGCCATGCTGCAGGTCGCCCTGCCCCATCGCCGCTACCTGGTCCTGCATGCCCGGCTGGTAGGCCGAGATGTGCTCGGTCAGGTCCGCATGGTGCACCTGGGTACGGCGCGCCCACAGCCACGTCGTCAACGATGCCGCGAAGCTGCCGCCCAGCGTACGCAGGAACGTGGCCAGGCCGGAGCCCGCCGCGATCTCGCGGCCATCCAGGTCCGACAGCAGGATCTGCAACACCGGCATGAAGAACAAGGCCACGCCGATACCCATGATCAACTGCACGCCGGCCACGTGCTGGAAGTCCACCTGCAGGTTGAAGCCAGAGCGCAGGAAGCTGGTCATCGACAGGAACACGAAGGCGATGGTTGCCAGCATGCGCATGTCGAAGCGCGAGGCGTACTTGCCCACGAACGGGGTCATGATCACCGGCAGGATGCCGATCGGCGCCGTCGCCAGGCCCGCCCAGATCGCGGTGTAGCCCATGTCACGCTGCAGCCACTGCGGAATCAGCAGGGCCACGCTGAAGAACGCCGCGTAAGCCACTACCATCGCCAGCGTACCGGCGCGGAAGTTGCGATGCCGGAACAGCTTCAGGTCGACGATCGGATCCTTGTCGGTCAGTTCCCAGATCAGGAACACCGTCAGCGTGACCACTGCCACACACGCCAGCACTACGATCTTCATCGACGAGAACCAGTCCTCGTCATTGCCCAGGTCGAGTACCAGCTGCAGCGCACCGACGCCGATCACCAGCGTGACCAGGCCGACGTAGTCCATCTTCGGCTTCTCGATCTGCTCCGGGCGCCCCTTCAACTGGTTGCCTACCACCAGCGCGGCAAAGATGCCCAGCGGCACGTTGATCAGGAAGATCCATTCCCAGCTGTAGTTGTCGGTGATCCAACCACCGAGGATCGGGCCGCAGATCGGCGCCACCACCGTGATCATCGCCAGCAGCGCCAGCGCCTGTCCGCGTTTTTCGCGGGGATAGATCGAGACCAGCAGCGACTGCGTGATCGGGTACATCGGGCCGGCCACGAAGCCCTGCAGCGCGCGCGACAGCACCAGCATGCCCATGCTCTGCGCCAGGCCGCACAGCAGCGAAGTGATGACGAACGCCAGCGTGGCCCAGACGAACAGCTTGCGTTCGCCGAAGCGGCGGCTGAGCCAGCCGGTCAGGGGCAGCGCGATGGCCGTGCTGACCGCGAACGAGGTGATGACCCACGTCGCCTGCTGCGAACTGGCACCGAGATTACCGGCGATGGTGGGCAGCGAGACGTTGGCGATGGTGGTGTCGAGCACCTGCATGAACGACGCCATCGCCAGGCCCACGGTGCACAGGGCGACGCTGGGCGGCAGGAACCCGGAGGCCGCACCCGACGCCGCCGGGGCGCCCGGAGCACCGGGCGCGGCTGGAGCTTGTGCGGACATGGCGACCTCAGCCCACCTTCGCCTGCTGCGGCAGGTTGCCCTGGATGATCGTGTGGATCACCTCGTCGGCATCATGCAGCTGCTTGGCATACACGTCGGTGTCGAACACCGTGCCCTTGGCCGGGGTGCTCGGCAGCACTTCACCCTTCTGGTCGCGCAGGCTCACTTCGGCCTTCATCGACAGGCCGATGCGCAGCGGGTGCTCGGCCAGCTGCTTGGCATCGATGGCGATGCGCACCGGCACGCGCTGCACGATCTTGATCCAGTTGCCGCTGGCGTTCTGCGCCGGCAGCAGCGAGAACGCCGAACCGGTACCCAGGCCCAGGCTGTCGATGCGGCCCTTGTACTTCACGTCGCCGGCATACAGGTCCGACTTCAGCTCCACTTCCTGGCCCAGGCGCATGTGGCGCAGCTGGGTTTCCTTGAAGTTGGCCTCGACCCACATCTGCTCGGTCGGCACCACCGCCATCAGTGCGTTGCCCGGCTGCACGCGCTGGCCGACCTGCACCGAACGACGGGCGACGTAGCCGGTGACCGGCGCGACGATGCCAGCGCGGGCGTTGTTGAGGAAGGCCTGGCGCAGCTGCGCGGCGGCAGCCTGCACATCCGGCTGGGTGGCGATCACGGTGTCGTCGACCAGCGCACGGTTGCGCTCGACGGTCTCGCGCGAACCGGCCACGGCCGCTTCGGCAGCGGCCAGCTCGTCACGGGCGTGCGCCAGTTCTTCGTTGGAGATGGCACCGGTGGTGGCCAGGTCCTTGCGGCGGGCGAAGTCGTCGCGCACACGCTTCAGGGTGACCTGGCGGGCGTTCAAGTCCGCCTGCGCACCTTCCACGCTGCGGTACAGGCCACGGGTCTGGCGCACGGTCTTGGCGAGGTTGGCTTCGGCCTGCTGCAGCGCTACTGCGGTGTCGGACGGATCCAGCTGCACCAGCAGCTGGCCGCGCTCCACGCGCATGCCGTCATCAGCGTTGATGGCGACCACGGTACCGGCCACCAGCGGGGTGATCTGCACCTGGTTGCCCTGCACGTAAGCGTCGTCGGTTTCTTCGAACCAACGGCCGAACATGAAGTACCACAACGCCAGTGCGGCAAGCAGCAGCACGACGATCACGAAAAGGCCGCGCAGCAGGTTGCCGCGGCGGTTGGGGGCGGCCGGGGCCGCGGTGTCTTGGGTCTGGCTCATGGCAGGGATCTTCAGGAATGCGAGGAATCGGAATGGGAGGCGAGCGGCGCGGCGTGATCGGCATCACTGGGCTGGAAACCACCGCCCAGCGCCTTGCTCAGGCGCACGGAGGTCTGCACCTGCTGCGACTGCAGGCCGGCCAGCTGCTGCTGTGACTGCAGCAGGGTGGACTGCGCGGTCAGCACGTCCAGGTAGCTGCCGATGCCAGCGCGATAGCGCTGCTGGGCCAGGTCGAAGGCCGAACGCGCGGTGTCCACCGCCTGCTGTTGCGCGTTCGACTGCTGCGCCAGTGAGCGCACCGCGTTGACCTGGTCGGCCACGTCGCGCAGTGCATCGAGCACGGTCTGGTTGTAGTTGGCAACCGCCAGGTCGTACTGCGCATCGGTGTTGGCCAGGTTGGCGCGCAGCTTGCCGCCTTCGAAGATCGGCAGGCTCAACGCCGGGCCGATGTAGGCGAAGGTGGAGCTGCTCTTCAGCAGATCGCCCACGTTCGGTGCGACGACGCCAGCCAGTGCGGTCAGGTTGAAGCTCGGGTAGAACTTGGTCCTGGCGACCTTGATCTGCTTGTCGGCCGCTTCCACCCGCCAGCGCGCGGCAACGATGTCCGGACGACGGCCGAGCAGCTCGCTGGGCAGCACGCCCGGCAGCTGGAGCGCCATCGGATTCAACGCCTGCGGACGCTGGATCGACAGGCCACGGTCCGGGCCCTTGCCGACCAGGGCAGCCAGCGCGGTGCGGGCGGCGTCGATGCGCTGCTGTGCGGCCAGCACCTGCTGCTGCGCGGCCGGCACGCGGGCCTCGGCCTGGCGCACCTGCAGATCGCTGTCGATGCCGGCACTGCGGCGCTGGCGGGTCAACTGCAGCGACTTCTGCGAGCGGGTCAGCTCTTCCTCGGCCACGTCGTTGAGCTGCCACGCGTAGGCCAGGTCGGCATAGGCCTGGGTGATGCCGGTGGACAGGTTCAGGCGCGCGGCCTGGGCTTCAACAGTGGCGGCATGCGCGCCATCCACGGCGGCTTCCCAAGCGGCGCGCTTGCCGCCCCACAGGTCCACGCCATAGCTGAAATCAAACGCGACCTGGCTGCTGCCAGCGTAATGGCCGCCCATCTCGCTGCCGGCCATCGACTCGGGCAGGCGCAGACCGGTGTAACCACCGGACACCGACAGGCTGGGCAGGCGATCGGCACGCGCGGTACCGACCTGCGACTGCGCCTGGCGCAGGCGCGCATCGGCAGCGTCCAGGCTCGGGTGGCCGGCCAGCCCCTCGGCGACCAGCGCGTCCAGCTGCGCATCGCCCAGTGCCTTCCACCAGTCCTGCGCCGGGAAGCCGGTGGCGCTCAGATCGGTGTCGGCCAGGGTGCGTTCGCTGTGCAGGCTGTCCACATCGAGCACGTGGCCCTGCGGGTTGAGGCCGCGGCTGCTGGCGCAGGCGGCCAAGGCCAGGGCCAGCGCTGATACCAACAGCGCGCGCCCGGACCGGCGGAGAGTGGAATGCGGGATCGGGTTCATGGGGTCGTCAGGGAATCGCGGATTCGGGTGAGGAGGGACAGCAGCTGCGTGCGTTCGTCGGCGGACAGGTCACGCAGGGCGTAATCCATCACCGCGTCGCCACGCAGCTTCAGCCGCGCCCACAGCGCGCGGCCTTCATCGGTCAGCACGATCTGCAGCGCACGCCGGTCCTGGGCATGCGGCTCGCGGCGTACGCAGCCCAGTGCCTCCAGCTTGTCCAGCAGACGGGTCACCGCACTGGGCACCTGGTCGATGGCCTGGGCCAGTTCATTGGCCGTGCACGGCGCCATGTTCGAAAGCACCTTCAACCCGATGTAGTGGGTGAAGCCGATGCCGAGGTCTTCTTCAGCCATGGAGGCGTCGAGTTGGCGGACCAGGCCATCGCGCACCTGGCGCAGCAGCAGGCCGAAGCTGGGGGGAGTGGTTGCAGGACAGATCATGGGGGAGCATTCTCTTCCAAAAAAAATATTTCTCAATGGAAATATTTGATCTGGCATCGAATGCTGTGTTGCAGCAGTGGGCTGGATCAGTGAAGGCGCTCACCTTAATGGCCCGCTCAGCTGGCCCGGTAGTACAATTCAGCCAATGGATGACACATTTCAGCCAGCGGATATGATGAACAAGGCAGAAATTCCCCCTCCCAAGCGCCTGCTGCGTGATGACGCACTGGACTGGTTCGAGCGCAATGACGGCCCTCCGGTTGTCGCTTTCCGCTTCGACAGCCCGCAGGGCCTGGTCCGTGAAGTGGACTGGCATCACCATCAGCGCGCACAGCTGATCTGTGTCGAGCGCGGCCTGTTGACCACCCGAACCTCGCACGGCACGTGGTCGCTGGCGCCGGGTTCGGCCGGCTGGATGCCGCCGCTGGAGCCGCATACGGTCACCCTAGACGGGCCATTACGTGGCTGGGGCATGGCGCTGGCCGCGCCCGCCTGCGCCACCCTGCCCTCCGACCCCTGCGTGCTGGGCCTGTCCAAGCTGGCGCAGGCGCTGGCCGACCGTATCTGCGAATGGCCGCTGGGCTATGCCACCACCCCTGAGCGCCAGCACATCATCGATGTACTGCTGGACGAGATCCGCACCGCACCGCGCCAGCGCATGCACCTGCCGATGCCGCACGACCGGCGCCTGCTGAAGATCGCCTCGCAGCTGCTGGCCGACCCGTCCGACGAGCGCAGCCTGGCCGAATGGGCGCACTGGGCGGGTCTGTCGCCGCGCAGCCTGACCCGCCACTTCCGCGACGAGACCACGCTCAGCTTCGCCCAGTGGCGGCAGCAGGCCCGCCTGTCCGAGGCGCTGCGCCAGCTGACCGACGGCCGCAGCGTGGCCGATATCGCCCACGCGCTGGGCTTCAGCAGCGCCAGCGCCTTCGTCACCGTGTTCCGCCGCCACTTCGGTTTGCCGCCCGGGCGCTACCTGGCGCGGGCCGGGCATGGCCTGGAAACCGGACTGGACCCTGCGCGCGGCTTGGCATCCCCGGCCGCATCCGGATAATCACAGGATTGCGAGCGGCGACCGCCGTCGCCGCCTCCCGACAATAGGTAACAACGCCGCATGACCGATCTTGCCCGCCCCGTGTTCCACGGATTCGAACAACTGCCGCTGCGCGAGTACGCAGAACGCGCCTACCTCGACTACTCGATGTACGTGGTCCTGGACCGTGCCCTGCCGTTCATCGGCGACGGCCTGAAGCCGGTACAGCGCCGCATCATCTATTCGATGAGCGAGCTGGGCCTGAATGCCGCGTCCAAGCCGAAGAAGTCCGCGCGCACCGTCGGTGACGTCATCGGTAAGTACCATCCGCATGGCGACAGCGCGTGCTACGAGGCGCTGGTGCTGATGGCGCAGCCGTTCTCGTACCGCTACCCGCTGATCGAGGGCCAGGGCAACTTCGGTTCCAGCGATGACCCGAAGTCGTTCGCGGCGATGCGTTACACCGAATCCAAGCTGACCCCGATCGCCGAAGTACTGCTGGGCGAACTGGGCCAGGGCACCACCGACTGGGCGCCGAACTTCGACGGCACCCTGCAGGAACCGACCTGGATGCCGGCGCGGCTGCCGCACCTGCTGCTGAACGGCACCACCGGCATCGCCGTAGGCATGGCCACCGACGTGCCGCCGCACAATCTCAACGAGATCGTCAGCGCGCTGCTGCACCTGCTGGACAACCCCGAGGCCAGCGTGCGCGACCTGTGCGAGCACGTGCAGGGACCGGACTACCCCTCCAGCGCCGAGATCATCACCGCGGCCAATGACCTGCGGAACATGTACGAGACCGGCAACGGCAGCGTGCGTGCGCGTGCGACCTTCACCAAGGAAGCCAACAACATCGTCGTCACCGCGCTGCCGTTCCAGGTGTCGCCGTCGAAGGTGATCGAGCAGATCGCCGCGCAGATGCGCGCCAAGAAGCTGCCGTGGCTGGAGGACATCCGCGATGAGTCCGACCATGCCAACCCGGTGCGCGTGGTGCTGGTGCCGCGTTCCAACCGTGTCGACGCCGAGCAGCTGATGGGCCACCTGTTCGCCACCACGGACATGGAGCGCAGCTACCGCGTCAACCTCAACGTGATCGGGCTGGACGGCCGTCCGCAGGTGAAGAACCTGAAGATGCTGCTCAGCGAATGGCTGGCGTTCCGCAGCAGCACCGTCACCCGCCGCCTGCAGCACCGCCTGCAGAAGGTCGAGCGCCGCCTGCACCTGTTGGAAGGCCTGCTGGTCGCCTTCCTCAACCTGGACGAGGTGATCCACATCATCCGGACCGAGGACGAACCGAAGGCGGCGCTGATCGCGCGCTTCGGCCTGTCCGACGACCAGGCCGAGTACATCCTGGAAACCAAGCTGAAGCAGCTGGCGCGCCTGGAAGAGATGAAGATCCGTGGCGAGCAGGACGAGCTGGCCAAGGAGCGCGAGAAGATCCTCGGCATCCTCGACAGCAAGACCAAGCTGAAGAAGCTGATCCGCGACGAACTGACCGCCGATGCCAGGAAGTTCGGCGACGCACGCCGTTCGCCGCTGGTGCAGCGCCAGGCCGCGCAGGCCATCGACGAGACCGAACTGGTGCCGAGCGAGCCGATGACCGTCGTGCTCTCGGAGAAGGGCTGGATCCGTGCCGCCAAGGGCCACGACGTCGATGCGTCCGCCCTGTCCTATCGCGATGGTGACGCCCTGCAGGGCGCGGTGCGTGCACGCAGCACCCAGCAGGTCGCGTTCCTCGACAGCGAGGGTCGCGCCTACTCGACGCCGGTACACACCCTGCCCTCCGCGCGTGGCAACGGTGAACCGCTCACCGGACGCTTCTCGCCGGCCGCGGGCACCAGCTTCGTGACCCTGGCCAGCGCCGAGCCGGACACCCGCTTCGTGCTGGCCTCCACCCACGGCTACGGCTTCGTCACCCGCTTCGAGAACCTGATCGGCCGCAACAAGGCCGGCAAGGCGATGCTGAACCTGTCAGCCGGTTCGACCGTGCTGACCCCGTCGGTGGTGGCCAACGTCGCCACCGACCGCATCGTGGCGGTGACCAGTTCCGGCAACCTGCTGGCAATCGCCGCCAACGACCTGCCGGAACTGGACAAGGGCAAGGGCAACAAGATCATCGAGATCCCGAAGGCCAAGCTCGCCACCGAACGCGTGGTCGCCATCGTGGCGATCAGCCCGGGCCAGACCCTTCAGGTGCGCAGTGGGCAGCGCACGATGGGCCTGAAGTTCAACGAGCTCGACGCCTACCTCGGCGCCCGCGCCACCCGCGGCCACCTGCTGCCGCGCGGCTGGCAGAAGGTGGAAGGGCTGTCGGTGGAGTAAGGGCTGGGGCCCTGCTCCTGGTGGGTGTCAACCTTGGTTGACACACCTTACCCCGGTAGACGCCAACCCCGGTTGGCGTTTTCCATCCCAATGGGGTCAGAGCCGTTTTCGTTGAAAACGGATCCGACCCTGGACACGAAAAAGCCGGGGCATTCCCCGGCTTTTTCGTTGTCGGCTGGCGGGCGGTGGAGCAGCTGGCGGGCGAAAGCTGGCTGGCGGTGCTCCGGTGCTGGCGGGCGACAGAACGCTGTGCTTCTGGTAGACCCGACCGCTGGTCGGCTGCCCTGCAAAAGCGGCCGACTAACAGTCGGCCCCACCGGGTCGGCGCGAGGCGCCGGCTCAGTGCGCCGGGGCGCCGTTGCCGTCGATCTTGCTCAGCTGGTACAGCTCCAGGCCGATGCGCTTGATCAGGCCCAACTGCTGTTCCAGCCACCAGGCATGGTCTTCCTCGGTGTCCTTCAGCTGCGCCAGCAGCATGTCGCGGCTCACGTAGTCACCCTTCTCCTCGCACAGCTTCATGCCGGCGGCGAGATTGTTCCGAACCGCGTATTCAGTATCCAGATCCTTCTGCAGCATCTCCTCCACGGTCTTGCCCGGCTCGGTGGCATGCGGGCGCATGTCCGGGTCGCCTCCGAGGAACAGGATCCGGCGCAGCAGCGCGTCGGCGTGCTGGGTTTCCTCTTCCATCTCGTGGTTCAGGCGTTCGTACAGCGCGAACAGGCCCTGGTCCTCGTAGCGGCGGGAATGGATGAAGTACTGGTCGCGGGCAGCGAGTTCGCCGCGCAGCAGTTCCTTCAGGCAGGCGATGACGTCCGGGTTGCCTTTCATGGGGGGCTCCTGTGAATCGATGTGACATAGGGTGCCGCATTTCAAAATACGGTGATCTAATCGGAATCAGTCGCAGTTGCGCCTGCGGCTACAATCGGCCCACGAGTTCGGAAAGGACGTGCGATGCGACGTACATGGCGTTGGGTGCTGGGCGTGCTGATCGCCATCGTGCTGGTTACCGTACTGGGCCTGTGGCTGCTGCTGCGCGGCAGCCTGGCCGACCTCGATGGCGAACATGCACTGCCTGGGCTGGCCAGGCCGGTCACCGTCGAACGCGATGCGCTGGGCGTGGTCACCATCACTGCCGGCAGCCAGGCCGACGCGATGCGAGCACTCGGCCACGTGCATGCGCAGGAGCGCTATTTCGAGATGGACCTGATGCGCCGCAGTGCCGCCGGCGAGCTGTCGGCGCTGTTCGGGCCGAAAGCCATCGACGCCGACAAGCGCATGCGCGTGCATCGCCTGCGCGCCCGCACCGAGGCGCATCTGGATACCGCGCTGGGCGACAACGGCGCGGCCGTGCGTGCCTATGTGGACGGCGTCAATGAAGGCCTGGCTGATCTCTCCGTGCGGCCATGGGCCTACCTGCTGCTGCGGCAGTCACCGCACCCGTGGCAGGCCAGCGACAGCGTGCTGGCCGGACTGGCCATGTACGCCGACCTGCAGGACCCAGGCAACCAGACCGAGCTTGCCCTGAGCCGCATCCGCGCGGTGGTGCCGCCGGCGCTGTACGCGCTGATCGCCCACGACGGCACCGAATGGGATGCACCGCTGTTTGGCGAAGCCACCGGCAACGCGGCCCTGCCCGATGCAAGCCAGCTCGATCTGCGCACATTGAAGGGAAAGCCGGGCACCGAGCAGGAGGAGGCGGACGTCATCGGCAGCAACAACTTCGCGGTGGCCGGCGCGCTCACCGCCGACGGCCGCGCGATCGTGGCTGACGACATGCACCTGGGCCTGCGCGCGCCTGGCCTGTGGTTCCGGGTGCGCCTGCGTTACCCCGACCCGCAGGCTGCAGGCGGCCAGGTCGACGTCACTGGCTTCTCGCTGCCTGGCCTGCCGGCGGTGATCGTCGGCAGCAATGGACACGTCGCCTGGGGCTTCACCAACAGCTACATCGATACTGCCGACTACCGGACTGAACCGGCCAGCGCCGCTGTGACCGTGCACGACGAACGCATTGCGGTGGCCGGCCAGGCCGACGTGGTGTTCCCGGTGCGCGAAACCGCCTGGGGCCCGATCCTGCACACCCATGCCGATGGCAGCGGCGATGCCCTGCGCTGGGTCGCGCACCTGCCCGGCGCGGTGCGCCTGGACTTCGGTGACCTGGCCCGCGCCGGCGATCTGGATGGCGCCCTGCACTTCGCCGACCGCGCCGGCATCCCCGCGCAGAACCTGGTGGTCGGCGACCGCAGCGGACGCATCGCCTGGCGCCTGATCGGCGCCCGCCCCGACCGAGGCCCCGGCTGTGCACCGGCCGGCCTCACTGCGGCCAGCAACCAGGATTGCGCGCCGTGGCCGATCCGCAGCGATGCCTCGCCGGCACTGATCGATCCCCCCAACCATCGCCTGTGGACCGCCAACGGCCGCGTCCTCGACGGCGAAGCACTGGCCAGCGTCGGCAATGGCGGCTATGACCTTGGTGCCCGGGCGCGGCAGATCCGCGATCTGCTGGCAATCCAGGAGCGCTTCGACGAGCACGACCTGCTGGCGATCCAGCTCGATGATCGTGCCGTATTCCTGCAGCGCTGGTGGGCCCTGCTGCACGATGTCATCGAACGCAGTGACGACCCCGCCCTGAAGCGTTTGAAGGAGGTCAGCCATCAATGGGGCGGTCGCGCTTCGGCCAGCTCGGTCAGCTACCGGGTGGTGCGTGAATTCCGTACACAGGTAATGGAGACGTTGTCCGATGCACTGCTGGCACCGGCCAACGCGGCACTGGGCGATGACTATCTGGACCCGCGCCTGGCGCAGCTGGAAGGCGTGGCCTGGCCGATGCTGCAAGAGCGTCCGGCCAATCTGCTGCCTCCCGCCTTCGACAGCTGGGACGCGCTGCTGCTTGATGCAGCTCGCCGCACCGAGAGCGAGCTGGCCAAGCGAGGCCCACTGGCCCAGCGCACCTGGGGCGAGCGCAACACCGCGGCGATCTGCCATCCCATCGCGCGTGCATTGCCGGACATCGCCAAACGCTGGCTGTGCATGCCCACCGATCCCCTGCCCGGTGACCGCGACATGCCACGCGTGCAGACGCCGAACTTCGGTGCCTCCGAACGCATGGTGGTTTCGCCCGGCCACGAGGCCGACGGCATCGTGCACATGCCCGGCGGCCAGAGCGGCCATCCGCTGTCGCCGTACTGGGCGGCTGGCCACGAAGACTGGGTGCATGGCCGACCGACCCCGTTCCTGCCAGGCAAGGCGCAGCACGTGATGACGCTGGTCCCTGCGCGTTGACGACCAGGGTCAGATCCCTTTTCCAAAGAAAAGGGATCTGACCCCATCATTGCAGCGTCAGGCCAGCGCCTGCTCATGCACGCCGGCAATCGCGCGGCCGGAAGGATCGGCTGCTGCCGCGAAGCTGGCATCCCACGCAATCGCCGCCGGCGACGAACAGGCAATCGACTTGCCGCCCGGCACGGTCTCGGCCGCCGCGCGGCTGGGGAAGAACTGTTCGAACAGGTGGCGGTAGTAGTACGCCTCCTTGGTCTGCGGCGGGTTGTGCGGGAAGCGCTTGTCGGCCGCCGACAGCACGCGGTCGCTCACCTGCGCTTCGGCATGCGCTTTCAGCCCGTCGATCCAGCCATAGCCGACGCCGTCGCTGAACTGCTCCTTCTGCCGCCACAGGATGCTGTCCGGCAGGTAGCCCTCGAACGCTTCGCGCAGCACCGCCTTCTCGATGCGGCGGCCACCGAAGCCGGCACCGACCATCTTGTACGCGGCATCGAAGCGCATCGCCACATCGAGGAACTCGCGGTCGAGGAACGGGACACGCGGCTCCACGCCCCAGGCCATCATCGACTTGTTGGCGCGCAGGCAATCGTAGTTGTGCAGGGCATCAAGCTTGCGTACCAGCTCATCGTGGAATTCGCGCGCATCCGGCGCCTTGTGGAAGTACAGGTAGCCGCCGAAGATCTCGTCGCTGCCTTCGCCGGAGAGCACCATCTTCACGCCCATCGCCTTGATCCGCCGTGCGAGCAGGAACATCGGCGTCGATGCACGGATGGTGGTGACGTCGTAGGTCTCGATGTGGCGGATCACTTCCGGCAGCGCATCGAGGCCTTCCTCGAAGGTGTATTCGAAGCCGTGATGCACGGTGCCGAGTGCCTCGGCAGCGATCGCCGCAGCCGCCAGATCGGGCGAGCCCTTCAGGCCGATCGCGAACGAATGCAAGCGCGGCCACCAGGCTTCGGTCTGTCCACCATCCTCGATGCGGCGACGCGCGTAGCGTGCGGCCACCGCCGCCACCAGCGACGAGTCCAGGCCACCGGACAACAGCACGCCGTACGGAACGTCGCTCATCAGCTGGCGTTCCACCGCATGCTCGAACGCCTGGCGCAGTTCGGCCAGGTCGGCCTGGCGGCCCTGCACGTCGGCATAGTCGCGCCACGGTTGCTGGTAGTAGCGCACCAGCTCACCGCTGGCGCTGTCGAAGTAATGGCCCGGCGGGAACTGCGCGACGTCGGCACAGGTATCGACCAGTGCCTTCATTTCCGAGGCCACGCGCAGCCGGCCCTGTGCATCGTGGCCCCAGTACAGCGGCACCACGCCCACCGGGTCACGTGCCACCAGCACCCGTCCGGCCTCGCGATCCCACAGGGCGAAGGCGAAGATGCCATTGAGCTGTTCCAGCCACTGTGCTGGCGTACCGCCCTGACGGTACAGCGCGTTGATCACCTCACAGTCCGAACCGGTCTGGAAGTCGTAGGCGGTGGTCAGCGTGGCCTTCAGCTGCTGGTGGTTGTAGATCTCGCCGTTGACCGCCAGCGCCAGCTGCCCATCGGCCGACAACAACGGCTGCGAGCCACCGGCCGGATCGACGATGGCCAGCCGTTCGTGAACCAGCAGCGCGCCTTCATCGAGGTACACGCCGCTCCAGTCCGGACCGCGGTGACGCTGGCGTTGCGACAGCTCCAGCGCGTGGCGGCGCAGGGCGGGAAGATCGTCACCGGCCTGCAGGCCGAAGATTCCGAAGATCGAACACATGGCAGAGCTCCTGTTGTGGGGATTTCACGGGGAAGGTGTTCGACCGGCAACCAGGCCCGGGGGGACTGCACCCGGGCACAAAAAAACCCGCATCGGCTGATGCGGGTTTTCTGGTGTCCGGGCGTGTGTTGCTGTCTATCTACCCAGGGCGCAGTCCCGCATCGGCCGCGCACGATTATTCGCGCGCAGATTATTGCGGTTGTTGTTATTGACGGCGGTGGCCAGGCGGATCGACATGGCATCGACCCTACCCCGGTTTTCGGCGCCGCGCAACAGTTGCGTCGGCAACCACGCGGAAGGACCGCCACCGCGCCAGCCAGCGCATAATGGCCCACCCTGAACCGTGTAACAGGAATGCAACACCGCAATGGACGCACCGGGGCGCTGGCCGCCCTGCTCTGCCTGGGCCTGGCCGCCTGCCAGAGCCTACCCCCACCTTCCACACTGCAGCTGGACCAGCAACAGGTACTGGAGCAACGCGGAACCGACGGCAGCTTCGACGGCGCCTGGGAAACCGCGCGGACCTTCGAGCGCTTCAACGATCTGCGCGCCGTCACCTACTACGAGCGTGCCGCAGCGATCACACCCTGGACCTTCCACAACACCAAGGCGGAAGAAGCACTGGGCCGGATCTGGATCTCCGGCACGCTGCAGCATGCCGACAGCCCCCACATCAACCCGGCACCGGTGCTGCGCGCGTCCTGGCGACGTGGCGAACGCTGGTCTATGGCCGCCGCCAACCACGGCAATCCGTATGCGTTCTTTGACCTGGCCAAGGCCTATCGCGAGCGCGGCGATGCCCAGCGAGCGCTGCGCTGGGACCTTCGCGCGATGGTCTACCAGCGCTATGCGTCGTCGTCATCGGGACTGCCCGGCGCAGTAGCGGCCACAGGCGATACCGTGCATCCGCTGGTGGCGAGGATCCAACGCCGTGCCGCTGCAGGTGACGCCGACGCACAGGTCGATCTGGGCGCACTGCTGGAAAAAGGCGTCGGCCTGCCACGCGATCCAGCGCGTGCACTGCAGCTGTACCAGCGCGCAGGTGAGCGGGGCAATGTGTTCGGCCAGTACTTCGCCGGGCTGCTGCTGGGCCGCAGTGCGCCGGGCGTGGAGAAGGACACCGATGCTGCCGCGCGCTGGTTCGCGCGCGCCGAGGCGCAGCGCTTCTACATGGCCGCGCCCAGCTACTGGAAGAAAGCGATCGAGCCGCCGTTCTTCATTTTTTCAGAGTAGAGCCGAGCCATGCTCGGCCGCTTCTGGTGGAATAAACAGCCGAGCATGGCTCGGCCCTGCTGGGAAGCGGCCCCGGCGGGAGGCGTGCCGACCAACGGTCGGCACCCACCTCGGCAGGATCGGGGTATCCCCACCACAGGGCTCACACCAGCAACCGTTCCACCAGCCGCTGGTACAACCCCGGCAGTGCTTCCAGATCGTCAACGCGCACGTTCTCGTCCACCTGGTGGATGCTGGCGTTGACCGGTCCTACTTCGATGCACTGCGCGCCCAGCGGCGCGATGAAACGTGCATCCGAGGTGCCGCCGCCGGTGCTTTCTTCCGGGGCACGGCCGATGTGCTCGGCCAGTACCGCGCGCGCAGTCGCACGCAGCGTGCCTTCCGGGGTGTAGAACGGCTCACCGCTGCGATGCCACTTGAGCGTGTACTGCAGGCCATGCCGGTCAAGCAGTGCAATGATCTCTGCCTCCAGCTTCGGCGCATCCCAGTGCGGGTTGTAGCGGATGTTGAAATCCACCTCCAGCTCGCCGGGAATCACGTTGTTGGCACCGGTACCCGCGTGGATGTTGGATATCTGCAGGCTGGTCGGCGGGAAGCTCTCATAACCGTCGTCCCAGCGCCGTGCGCTCAGTTCGGACAGTGCCGGTGCCGCCTGATGGATCGGATTGCGCGCTTTTTCCGGGTACGCCACATGCCCCTGCACGCCCTGCACGCGCAGCTTGGCAGACAGGCTGCCACGACGGCCTACGCGCAGCAGGTCACCCAGCGTCGAAGTAGACGATGGCTCTCCTGTAATGCACCAGTCGATGCGCTGGCCGCGTTCGGCGAACAGCCGCGCCACGTGGCGCACGCCGTCGATCGCATCGCCCTCCTCGTCACTGGTCAGCAGTACTGCCAGCGTGCCGGGATGATCGGGATGTGCGGCGACGAACTGCTCGGCGGCGACCACGAATGCAGCCACGCTGCCCTTCATGTCGGCGGTGCCACGGCCGTACAGCACACCATCACGGATCTGCGGCGTGAACGGATCGCTGGCCCAGGCCTCACGCGGGCCAGGCGGTACCACGTCGGTGTGGCCCAGCAGCACCAGTACCGGCGCACCCTGGCCGTGGGTCGCCCACAGGTTGTCGACCTCGCCCAGGCGCAGGTGGTCGCAATGGAACCCGGCCTGCTTCAGCCGCGCCGCCAGCAATGCCTGGCAGCCGGCATCGTCCGGCGTCACCGAAGGCCGCGAGATCAGCTCGCAGGTCAGGTCGAGCACCGCGCTCATGCGTCGCCCACGCTGAAGCGCGCCTTGAAGCCGTTGTCACTGAACCCCTGGGTGACCTTGCCATCGGTGGTGACCACCACCGGGCGCTTGATCAGCTGCGGGTACTCGCGCAGCAACAGCTTCCACTCGGCCTCGGAATCGGCGGACTTGCGGTTGTCCGGCAACTGCCGCCAGGTGGTGGACGACTTGTTGACCATCGCGCCCAGGCCGCCCAGCTGCGCCGCCCACGCCAGCAGCGTTTCCGGGCTGGGCGTGTTGTCGCGGTAGTCGACGAAGGTGTACGGCACGCCGAAGCGGTCCAGCCACTTGGTCGCCTTCTTGCAGGTATCGCAGTTCTTCAAACCGTAGACAGTGGTGCTCATGGCCATCTGTGATGCTGGAAAACAGAGGGCCAGAATCTCACAACAGGCGCTCGGACACGACCCGGAACGGCACCCGGGGCAGCCGGAAGGCCAGTCCCCCATGCAACGCCACGTCCATCGCCTGCAGACGAGGGCAATGCAACTCGCCGAGCAGGCGCAGCGGCAGCAGGCTGTCGACGTCCACCGGCAACGCAATGCGCGTGCTGGCCCAGCGGTGGTCACAGGTACGGGCGATGGCCTCGTCCTGGCAGGTCAGGAAGCTCAGCACGGCGTGGTGACCACCGAAAGCGGCCGACCATGCTGCATCCTCCCAGGCGCCTGCGGCCCGCCACTGCAGGCGCAGGTCCGGTGCACTGCCCTCCCCACCCTCGATCCCCGTACAGCCGCCGCCTTCGGCGTCCAGCACATGCGCGAAGCGTGCCGGCAGATGCGGCTGCATGGCATCGCTGAAGGCGCGGGCGCCGGCCACGAAGGCCAGCTGGTCCATCACGTTGCGATCGAACAGCACCACCGGCGTTCCGTCCGGATCGTCGTCGCGGCGCAGGTACCAGCGCCAGTTGCTCTGCCTGGGAGACGGCAGCAGAGAACGCAGCGGCCCAGCCAGCGCCGGCCCAAAGTGCCCATGCCGGTAGCTGAGGATGGTGTAAGGCGTATGTCCGGCATGGACCACGTAATGATGGCCCGGCGGTGGCGTTGGTGCGTGGCGCACGTCGACCCACCAGCTCACGTAGACCACGTCGCGCACATCGCTGACCAGGGCCGGCATCGGCCAGCGCCGCGACAGCCCGCGGCGCAGACGGGTCCAGCGCAGGGCGTGCAGCAGGCGCGGCAGCATCCGCCCGAACAGGGTGTCGGACGGATGCCGGTAGATCGCGGACTGCGCCAGATCCTCCGGCGCAGTCACCGTCAGTCGGCCAGGCCGCGCAGCAGGTCGTTGACGCTGGTCTTGCTGCGGGTCTTGGCATCGACCTGCTTGACGATCACCGCGCAGTACAGCGAATGGGTACCGTCCTTGCTCGGCAGCGAGCCGGACACCACCACGCTGTACGGCGGGATGTAGCCATAGCTGATCTCGCCGGTGGCACGGTTGTAGATGCGGGTGCTCTGGCTGAGGAACACGCCCATGCCGATCACGCTGTGGTGGCCGACCACCACGCCTTCCACCACTTCCGAACGCGCACCGATGAAGCAGTGGTCCTCGATGATGGTCGGGCTGGCCTGCAGCGGTTCCAGCACACCACCGATACCGGCGCCGCCGGACAGGTGGCAATGCTGGCCGATCTGCGCGCACGAACCGACGGTGGCCCAGGTGTCGACCATGGTGCCCTCGCCGACGTAAGCGCCGATGTTGGTGAAGCTCGGCATCAGCACCACATCCTTGCCGAAGTACGTGCCGCGACGGGCAATCGCGCCCGGCACCACGCGCACGCCGCCACGGCGGAATTTGGCTTCGTCGTAGCCGGCGAAGCGCGATTCGACCTTGTCCCAGAACGGCGCCGGACGCGCATCGACCACCGCCATGTCGTTGACTCGGAAGTACAGCAGCACGGCCTTCTTCAGCCACTCGTTGACCTTCCAGCCACCGTGGCCGTCCGGCTCGGCAACGCGGAATTCGCCGCTCTCCAGGCCATCGATCACGCGGTTGACCAGCGGCTTGGTCGAACCTTCCAGTTCGTGCAGGGTCAGCGTGGCGCGCCGCTCGAACGCGCTCTCGATGCCGAACTTCAGCTCTTCCACGCCCGGCGCAGCCGGCTTGCGCAACGACTTGCGGGCGATGGTCTCGGCGCGCGTGGTTTCAGCGCTCTTGGCCGGAGCCTTCTTCGCTGCTGCGGCCTTTTTCACCGGGGCCTTCACTGCAGCGGCCTTCTTCGGCGCAGCGGCCTTCTTCGCGGCCGGCGTGGCGGCAGCAGTTTTCCGGGCCGCTGCGCTCTTGGTGGTCGCGGCGGTCTTCTTGGCGGGCTTGGTGGCCATCAGGCGGGGTCTCCGGCGTTTCGATCAGGGTCCAGGCAGGCGAGCATTGCGTCATGCAGCTGCTGCCGGGCGGGTTCAGTCAGGGGGAGGTCGTGTTCGTCACTGATCACGAAGGTATCTTCGGCGCGTTCGCCAAAGGTGGCAATGCGCGCGTCCTGCACGCGCAGGCCCTGGTTGCGCAGCACGAACGCGACGTCGGCCAGCAGGCCGGGACGGTCGGGGGCGACCAGGGCAAAACGGGTCGCGCCGGGCTCATCGCGGAACTCGATGCGCGGCGCAAAACGGAAGTGGCGCAGCTGCCGTGGCACCACGCGGCGTGACGGCCGCAGGCGGGTCAGGTCGCCGCTGAGCGCTTCACGCAGGGCGGCCTCCAGATTGGCGCTGCTGCCATCGGCGAAGGTATCGGCCGGGCTCACTTCAAACGTATCGAAAATGGTATCGGCCGGGCCATCCAGCACGCGTGCGCGATGGATGCCGTAGCCCTTGCGGTCCAGCGTCATGACGATCGCGGCGAACAGGCCGTCGCGGTCAGGCGAGTGCACGAACACTTCCAGTGCGGGATCGTCGACGCTGATCCGGCGCACCTTCACCAGCGCCTGCCCCTGCTTCACCGGCACCAGGGCAGCGGCCTGCCAGGCCAGCTGCTCCGGGCGCAGGCGGATGAAGCCTTCGTCGGGCATCACCGCGAACTGGCGATCGATGGTGGCGTCGTCGTAACCCTGCTCGCGCACCAGTGCACGCACGCTGTCGCGCGCTTCGGCCACGCGCTCGGCGGCCGGTACCGGATGCTCCAGGCCCTCGCGCAGCGCACGCCGTGTGGCGAAGTAGAGGTCGGCCAGCAACCGGTCCTTCCATGCGTTCCACAGCTTCGGGCTGGTGCCGGCGATGTCGGCGCAGGTCAGCAGGTACAGATAGTCCAGACGGTCGCGGCTGCCGACCAGGGTCGCAAAGCGATGGATCACCACCGGATCGGCGATGTCCTGCTTCTGTGCCGTCATCGACATGCGCAGGTGCTGTTCGACCAGCCACGCGACCAGCTCAGTATCGGAAGCACTCAGCCCGTGCGCCTGGCAGAACGCACGCGCATCGACCGCTCCCAGTTCCGAGTGATCACCGCCACGGCCCTTGGCGATGTCATGGAACAGGCCGGCCAGCAACAGCAGCTCCGGCTTGCGCAGGCGCGGCCACACTTCATGCGCGATCGAGAAGCGCTCGTCGGCACGGCTGCTGGCGAACAGGCCGATGTTGCGCAGGACCATCAGCGTGTGCTGATCGACGGTATAGACATGGAACAGGTCGAACTGCATGCGCCCGCTGACCTGGGCGAAGGCGGGAATCCACTGCCCGAGCACGCCCAGCCGCGCCATGCGCGAGAGCGTATCGACCGGGCGCTGGCCGCGCAGCAGCGCCAGGAAATGTTCGCGTGCATCGGTATCGGCCTGGTCGTAGGCCGGCAGCTGCGGCAACGATTCGGCCAACGCGCGTGCGGTCAATGAATGCAGGCCCCGCACCTGCGGGTTGTTGGCCCAGCCGGCGAACAGCGCGAATACCTGGCCGATGTCGCCACGCGGCCATTCGGCCTCGTTGGCGGCCAGATAGCCACGACGCAGGGAAAAACCAACGGTCAGCGGTTCCGGCTGTGCCTCGCCATCGAACTGCTCCTCGAAGCGCTGCAGCAGGCGGTCGCTGATCCGGCGCACCACCAGTGCGGCGCGGTAGAAGCCCTGCATCATCTTCTCGACACCGAGGTTCTCGGCGTCGTCTTCGAAGCCCAGGCGCGCGGCCAGGGTCTTCTGGTAATCGAAGCGCAGGCGCTCTTCCGGGCGACGTGCCACCAGGTGCAGGCCAAAGCGCAGGCGTGCCAGCACCGCGCGCTCGCGCTTCAGTGCTGCCGCTTCGTCGGCGCCCAGATGGCCGAGCCCGACCAGCGCCTCCAGGTCACGCACGCCGAACGCACGCAGCGCCATCCATCCCAGCGTGTTGAGGTCGCGCAGTCCGCCGGGACCATCTTTCAGGTCGGGTTCCAAATTATCGGCGGTGTCGCCAAAACGCTGGTGGCGGTTGCGCAGTTCTTCCAGCTTGGCCAGGAAGAACGCACGCGCCGGCCACAGCTCACGGTCGTCGATGGCCTCGCGCAACGCGCGACGGGTCGCATCCTCGGCGAGGATCGGTCGCGCCTCGATCAGTGCGGTCATCACCGTCTGGTCGGCAGCGGCCTCACGGCACTGCGCGGCCGAGCGCACGGCGTGGCTGACCGCCAGCCCGCAATCCCACAACAGCGCGAACAGGCGCGCCAGCGCGGCCTCGTGGGCCAACTGCGCCGCCGGCTCTCCGAACACCAGCAGGTCGATGTCCGAACACGGGAACAGTTCCCCACGCCCGTAGCCGCCCACCGCGAACAGCGACAGGCCGCTGTCGGTGGGCAGGCATCGCTGCCAGGCAAGGCGGATCAGGTGGTCGGCAGCGCGCGCGCGCAGCGCCAGCAGTCGCTCGATGTTGTCGCCCTGGTCGAATCGGCGGTACAGGCGCGCGTCGGCCTGCTGCAGCGCCTGGCGCGCGGCAGCAGCCCAGTCCGTGTCATTGAGCGACGCGGCCGGCGTGTCCAGCAGCGAACTCGCCGGCAACATGCTCAGGAGACCTGCGACTCGCCCGGCGACAGGGTCAGCACGTCGACGCCGGTTTCGGTGACCGCGATCATGTGCTCCCACTGCGCCGACAGCTTGCGGTCCTTGGTCACCACGGTCCAGCCATCCGGCAGCACCTTGTTGTAGCGGGTGCCCTCATTGATCATCGGCTCGATGGTGAAGGTCATGCCCGGCTGCAGCACCAGGCCCTGGCCGGGACGGCCGTAGTGTACCACCTGCGGTTCGTCGTGGTAGACCTTGCCGATGCCGTGGCCGCAGTACTCGCGCACCACGCTGAAACGCTCGCCTTCGGCGTAGCTCTGGATGGCATGGCCGATGTCGCCCAGCGTAGCGCCCGGACGCACCGCGCGGATGCCGCGCCACATGGCTTCGTAGGTGGCTTCCACCAGACGCCGCGCCATCACCGAGGGGGTGCCGACGAAGAACATGCGGCTGGTGTCGCCGTGCCAGCCATCCTTGATGACGGTGACGTCGATATTGATGATGTCGCCATCCTTCAGGACCTTCCCTTCACTGGGAATGCCGTGGCAGATGACGTTGTTGACCGAGGTGCACACGGTCTTCGGGAAGCCGCGGTAGCCGACGTTGGCCGGAATGGTGCCCTGCACGTTCACGATGTGGTCGTGGCAGATGCGGTCCAGTTCCTCGGTGGTGACACCGGGCTTGACGTGGGGGGTGACGATGTCGAGCACTTCGCTGGCCAGGCGGCCGGCGACACGCATCATCTCGATTTCCTGCGGGGTTTTCAGATTCACGCTCATGGCGCCCATTATCGCCGATCCGGCCGCAATCTGAACGAACGCCACCCAACTGGCGATCCGGGCCATGCACGGTTCCGGCAAGGAAAGTGAAAGCGTGATGGAGTCCGCCCTTTCGCCTGCCTATTTATCACGGATTACAGACACTTACGGCACCTAAGCTGGGGCCACTGTCGTCAACGCGGCGCCGAACATGCCGCCTTCGCCTTGTTCAACGGACCTTCGGGTCAGGGAGGTTGTCCATGCGATTCCCGCTTCGTTCGCCGCTTGCCTGGGCCTTGGCCGGGGTCCTGCTGTCCAGCCCGGCCCTGGCCGCCGACACCACCACTTTCAACGTCACCCTGGTGGTTACCAAGGCCTGCACCATCACGGCGGCGGCCGCCACCAACGTCGACTTCGGCACCGCCGCCTCGACCACCGCTACTCCCACCCTGGGCCAGGGTACGGTGACCGCACAGTGCTCGGCCCTGACCCCGTACACGATTTCACTGAATGCGGGTGCCAACGCCAGCACCGCCAATGACGTCACCACCCGCCGGATGAAGAACACCAACGCCGCGGTGACTGCCAACAACTTCGTGGGCTACCAGCTGTACCAGGATGCCGCGCACACCCTGGTCTGGGGTTCCACCTCCGGCACCAACACGCAGGCCGGCATCGGCACTGGCCTGGCCGTGCCTTACATCGTCTACGGCCAGATCCTCAACCTGAGCACCAACAACCCGGCCACCGGTAACTACCTGGATACGGTCACCGCCACGATCACCTATTGATGGAGCACGCCCGCATGGCCGGACCCCGCCCGTGGCGCGCCACCGGCGTGGCGCTGCTCGCCCTGTGCCTGCTGGCGACCTCCATGGCAGGTGCCACCAGCCTGCAGGTCGCCCCCACCAGCCTGCAGCTGGAAGCCCGCCAGCGTGCCGGCGAGCTGTGGCTGACCAACAGCGGTACCTCGCCGGTGAAGCTGCAGGTACGCGTCTTCCGCTGGGTGCAGCAGGGCGGGCAGGAACAGCTGCTGCCCACCGATGAACTGGTCGCCACCCCGCCGATGCAGGAACTGGCGGCCGGGCAGCAGCAGCTGGTGCGGGTGATGCGGCCCAACCGCGAGCCGCCGCCGGCACAGCAGTACTACCGGCTGATTGTCGACGAGGTGCCCGACCTGGCCACTCGCACCGACGGCATGCAGTTCGTGCTGCGCTATTCGATCCCGGTGTTCGTGCAGCCAGCGTCGGGCAAGCTGGCCGCGCGGCTGGAGGCCCGGCTGGTGCGGCTGGCCGATGGCCGCAACGGGGTGGAGGTAGCCAACGCCGGCAACAGCTATGCGCAGATTGCCGACCTCGCACTGGGCAGTGCCCAGCGCCCTCGCATCGTGCACCCCGGGCTGCTGGGCTATGTGCTGCCCGGGCAGGTGATGCGCTGGCCGATCGAGCGCACCGCCATCGACCGCGACAACGACCAGATCACGGCCAAGCTCAATGGCGAGTCGGAACAGACGCCGCTGTCGCCCCCATCGGCTCGCTGAGGCGTTGATGGGCGCGCTGCTTGCTGCCCTGGCTCCTGCGGCGACCGAAGCCGCCGATGTGTCCGGCGTAACGGCCACCGGGGCCGCCGACGTATCAGGCATCTCCGCCGATGCGATCCTGCCGCCCCCCACCCCGCTGACCGCCAGCCAGACGCTGTACCTGGACGTGTCGCTCAACAGCACGCCGCGCGGGCTGCTTCCCTTCATCGAGAACCGCGGCCGCCTGCAGGCCAGCCCCGAGGTTCTGCGCCAGCTCGGCTTCAATGCCAGTGGCGATGCACCGGTGTACCTGGACCAGATCAGCGGCGCGGTGGTGCGCTATGACGCCCACCTGCAGACCCTGGCGCTGGACGTGCCGCTGGACCAGCTGACCCTGCCGACCACCGTGCTCAGCCGCCCGCAGACGCGTGCGCCCGCCGGCAGCGCCTCGCCCGGCGTGCTGCTCAACTACGACATCTACGGCAGCCGGGTGGACACGCTCGGCAACCTCAGCCTGAGCTCGGAGCTGCGCCTGTTCGGCGTCGGCGACGGCACCTTCGAGAACACCGCGATCAGCCGTCGCTACCAGCAGCCCGGCGACCGTCGCTGGCGCGGCGAAAGCGTGCGCCTGGACACACGCTGGCGCCTGGATTTCCCCGACAAGGCGATGACACTGGAGGTCGGCGATTTCTACAGCGGCTTCGTCGATTGGACCCGACCGGTGCGCCTGGGCGGCCTGCAGATCGGCCGCAACTACGGGCTGCAGCCCTATCGCGTCCTGACCCCCACGCCCAGCTTCCTCGGCCAGGCGGCGGTGCCGTCCACGGTCGAGCTGTACGTTGATGGCCTGCGTCAGTACAGCGGTCAGGTGCCGGTTGGCCCGTTCCAGCTGGCCGCGCAGCCGGGCATCAGTGGCACCGGCAGCGCGCAGGTGGTGGTCACCGATGCGTTCGGCCGCATGCAGACGCTGGACTTCAGTTTCTACGGTACCCAGCAACTGCTGGCCAAGGGCCTGTCGGACTGGTCGGTCGGCGTCGGCCGCCTGCGCGAGGACTTCGGCCAGCGCTCCTTCGCCTACGATGATCGCACTGTGGCCAACGCCAGCTGGCGCGGCGGCATCAGCGACTCGTTCACCGGCGAGGCCCATGCCGAAGGCGGCGGCGGCCTGACCCAGGCCGGCGTCGGCGGCTGGTGGCTGCTCGGCGGTGCCGGCGTGTTCAACGCGGCTTACGCGCACAGCGATTACCACGGCCTGCAGGGCGGGCAGTGGGCGCTGGGTTACAGCTGGAACAACCGGCGCGTCAACTTCAACCTGCGTAGCGTGCGCAGCCACGGCGACTACCGCGACCTGGGCGCATTACAGGGCAACCTGCCGCCCAGCATCAGCGAGCAGGCCACGGTCGGCACGGATCTGCTGCGGCTGGGTACGCTCAGCGCCAGCTACCTGCGCCTGCGCTACCCGGATGGCGAGGACAACCGCTACGCCAGCCTGTTCTGGTCGCGCACCTGGAGCCAGCGCTGGTCAGCCTACCTGTCGGTGAACCAGAACCTGGACCAGAGCGACGACCGCAGCATCTATCTGTCGGTGACCGCCAGCCTGGGCAACAACCGCCAGGCCAGCCTGTCCAGCCAGCGCAACGGCGACAGCCAGAGCTGGGTGGCCGACGTGACCCAGCCGGTGCCCGGCGACGGCAGCGCTGGCGGTGTCGGCTGGCGTGCACAGGTACGCCATGGCGAAGACGGCAATGGTGGCCTGGCCGAGGTCGGCATTCTCAATGACATCGGCCGCTATTCGTTCGGCGCCTCGCGCCAGGGCGGGCTCAACTATGCCTACGGCAGCGCCAGTGGCAGCCTGGTCTGGATGGGCGGGCACGCGTTCGCCACCCGCGAGGTCTCGGACGCGTTCGCGGTGATCAGCACCAACGGCGTCGGCGGCGTGCCGGTGCGGCTGGAGAACCGCCTGATCGGCGTCACCGATGATCGTGGCCTGCTGCTGGTCAGCCCGCTGCTGTCCTGGCAGCGCAACCGGGTCTCGATCGACACTCTGGACCTGCCCGAAGACATGCGTGCCGACCGCATCGAGGACTGGGTGACGCCGCGCCAGCGCGCAGGTGCGCGCGTGACCTTCCAGCTGCGCTCGCGGCCCTCTCTGAGCCTGACCCTGCTGGCGATGGACGGACAGCCACTGGAAGTGGGCAGCGAAGTACAACTGCCCGATGGCCGCCAGACGACGGTGGGCTATGACGGCCTGCTGTATCTGGAAGACGTCGCCGCCGGCAGCGTGCTGTACATCACCACCAGCCGCGGACAGTGCCGCGTGAAGGTGCCAGATCTGCCCAAGGTGGTGGCAGCCGGCGCGCGGCCGAAGCCGGCACCGCTGCAGTGCATCCCGGAGGTGGCGCCGTGAGGGTGCTGCTGCTCGGCCTGTTGCTGTTGGCTGGCCTGCTGGCGAGCGCACCGACGGGCGCCACCGCGGCCTGTACGGCCGTCGCCAACCCCACCCTGCCGTTCGGCAACATCAACAGCAATGCTCCCGGCCCCACTACAGCCACGTTGAACATCACGGTCACCTGCACCACCGCCGCCCTCAGCCTGCTGGCCACTACCGGTGTGCGCGTCTGCGTGGGCATCGGTGCCGGCAGTGGCGGCGGTAGTGCCACTACATCACGGACGATGGCCACCGGCAGTGGCGACACCATGAATTTCCAGTTGTACAACAACGCCAGCTTCGGCCAGGTCACCGGCCTGCTTCCACACGGCACGCCACCGGCACAGGAACTGGCCATGTCCTACAACGTACCGCTGCTGACAGGCGGCAGCGGCGCGCAGACCACGCAATTGTTCGCGCAGATCCCCGCCAACCAGGTTCTGGCTTCCGGCGCGTACAGCAGCTCGTTCAATGGTGCCAACGTGGTATTGACCTGGGCCTGGAATGAAGTGCTGCTCGGCACCGCCACCGTGCCCGCCACCTGCAACGGCGGCGCCACCGGTACCAACAGCGCCAGCGCCGCCTTCAGCTTCACCGCCACCGCCAACGTGCTGCCGCAATGCGGCAGCTACGTCACCACCAACATGAACTTCGGCAATGTCACCGGCGGCATTCCGGCCAACATCGACCAGACTGCCACACTGACGCTGACCTGCCTGAAGAACACCGCCTTCCAGGTCGGCCTCAACAACGGCCAGAACAACCCCGCTGCCACTACCACCCGGCGCATGGCCACCACCATCGGCACCGGTACCTACTTCCTCAATTACGAGTTGTACCGGGACTCGGCACGGACCCAGCGCTGGGGCAATACGCTGACCGTTGATACCGCCAGCGGAACCGGCACCGGAAGTGCGCAGCAGCTGACCATCTACGGCCGGGTGCCCCCGGTCAGTGGCCAACCACCGGCGGGAACCTACAACGACCTGGTACAGGTGACGATCACCTATTGATTCATGTGTAGAGCCGAGCCTGCGCTCGGCTGCATTTCACGGGATCCGGCAAGCCGAGCACGGTCTTCGCTACAGATCCGGCCACTTCGGCCGATACCGCGCAGCAGGTCTTTCAGCACGGTGGATGGCAGGTGGTTCGCGCACTTCTGATCGGGGCGATGCTGGTCGCCAGTACGCCCGCGTGGGCCGATCCCAGCAACACGTTGCAGATCCGCCTTACCGTGGTCGAAGCCTGCAGCGCTGACACAGGCAATGCCGGCTGCCCGGTACCCCACCAGCGCAGCGACGCAGCACAGCTGCCGCCACAGATCCGCGAGCTCGTGCCGCCTGCAACCGATGACGACGAAACACCCACCGTGACCGTCATCTACTGATGCGCCTGTTGCTGCCCCTGCTTGGGTTGCTGCTGGCACTGCCTGCCGCAGCGCTGGAGCTAATGCCGACCACGTTGCAGCTGCCGGCCGAAGGTGGTCATGCCGAATTGTGGCTGCACAACCCGGGCCCAAGCCGCTGGCAGGGCCAGGTGCACATACTGGCGTGGGAACAGCACCCCGATGCCGAAGTGTTGCGGCCCAGCGACCAGATCCTGGCCAGCCCCACGCAGCTGGACCTCGCCCCCGGGGCACGCCAACGCATCTGGCTGCTGCCACGTCAGCCCGCGCCAAGTGTTGGCGAGCAGGCCTACCGGATCGTGCTGGCTCCAGGTGTACCTGACCTGCCTCGTTACTCGCTGCCGCTTTTCCGTGGCCAGGCCGCACCCGTGGCGCAGCCGCGACTGCATGCCCGCGTCGAACCGGGCATGTCGCAACCCGTGCTGCGACTGAACAACACGGGCGCCTTGCACGCCCGCCTCCACGATCTCTCGTTCATCACCGATGGCGGTCGCCGCAACCTCCTGCTGCCGGGGCTGGCCGGCTACATCCTGCCCGGCCAAGTCCGCCGCTGGGCCCTGCCCCAGCGCGCCCAGGGCTACACTGGTGGCCGGTTCCTGGCCCGGCTGCAGGACGGGCGCGAGGTCGAGTTGGCCGTGCCAGACCCTGCGATTGCAGCCAGCGCATCGAGCGGGCTATAATCGTCCGGATTCCTGCCGCATGCGTGCGCGGGAACCCGTCCACACCGGACGTCACCGGTGAATCCACACCTGCTGCCCCCATCCGTGCCGGGGTGCTCCGCAAGGAGTTCGGCCACGGAGGCAACAGGGAAGCCCAACCCCGGAACCATCCGCGCTTCCACGCGTCCCGCATACCTCTATCCCGCGGGCGGAATCGCCGGTTCCATATCAGGAGTATTGCAATGCCCCAGGTCACCATGCGTCAGATGCTGGAAGCCGGCGTCCACTTCGGCCACCAGACCCGCTACTGGAACCCGAAGATGGCTCCGTACATCTTCGGCGCCCGCGGCAAGATCCACATCATCAACCTGGAAAAGACCGTCCCGCTGTTCAACGATGCGATGAACTTCATCTCGTCGGTTGCCCAGAAGCGCGGCACCGTCCTGTTCCTGGGCACCAAGCGCAGCGCCCGCGAAACCATCAAGGAAGAAGCCGAGCGTTGCGGCATGCCGTTCATGAACCAGCGCTGGCTGGGCGGCACCCTGACCAACTTCCGTACCGTCAAGCAGTCGGTTGCCCGCCTGAAGGAACTGGAAGCCGGTGAAACCGACGGCACCTTCGAGAAGCTGGTCAAGCACGAAGTGCTGGGCCTGCGTCGCGAGCGCGACAAGCTGGAAGCCTCGCTGGGCGGCATCAAGGACATGAACCGCCTGCCGGACGCCATCTTCGTGATCGATATCGGCCACGAAGACATCGCGATCAAGGAAGCCAAGAAGCTGGGCATCCCGGTCATCGCCGTGGTTGATACCAACTACAACCCGGAACTGGTGGATTACGCGATCCCGGGCAACGACGACGCCATCCGTGCCGTGCAGCTGTACTCGCGCGCCGCCGCCGACGCCGTGCTGGAAGGCAAGGCTGCTGCTCCGCACGCCGCCACCGTCCGTGAAGAAGAGTTCGCCGACGCTCCGGCCGAAGACGCCAAGCCGGCCCGCCGCGCTCCGGCCAAGAAGGCTGCTGCCGACAAGGGCGAAGCCCAGGCCTGATCCAGGCCCCGGTGGGCGCCACGCGCCCACCTGTCCTGTCCGCTGCCGATGGCGCGACGACAGGACACTGTCACACGGGCCGGCCACCATGCCGGCCCAACCCCTTTCTTTCGTGAGGTAATCCCGTGGAAATCACTGCTTCCCTGGTCAAGGAACTGCGCGAGCGCACCGGCGCCGGCATGATGGAATGCAAGAAGGCTCTCACCGAAGCCAACGGCGACATCGACGCTGCTGCTGAAGCCATGCGCAAGTCCGGCGCTGCCAAGGCCGACAAGAAGGCTGACCGCGTGGCCGCCGAAGGCCGTCTGGGCCTGGCCCAGGATGGCGGCAAGGCCGTGCTGGTCGAAGTCAACTCGGAAACCGACTTCGTCGCCAACGACGTCAACTTCAAGAACTTCGTCGATTCCGTCGCCGCTGCCGCCCTGGCATCGGGCGCCAATGACGTCGAAGCCGTGAAGGCTGCCAAGCTGGCCGATGGCCGCACCGTTGAAGAAGCCCGCGCCACCGCCGTGCAGACCCTGGGTGAGAACATCCAGATCCGTCGCATGGTGAAGGTTGATGGCAACAACACCATCGGCGCCTACGTCCACACCAACGGCAAGGTTGGCGTGCTGGTCGACCTGGTCGGCGGCGACGTCGAGCTGGCCCGTGGCCTGGCCATGCACGTGGCTGCCCTGAAGCCGCCGCACAACAAGGCTGCGGACGTCCCGGCCGAGTTCGTCGAGAAGGAAAAGGAAATCGAGCTGGCCAAGATGTCCGAAAAGGACAAGGCCAAGCCGGCCGAGATCCTGGAAAAGATCATCAGCGGCAAGATCAACAAGATCGTCAGCGACGTGACCCTGTACGGCCAGACCTACGTGCTGGGCGACACCACCGTCGAGCAGGTGGTCAAGGCCGCTGGCGCCGACGTGGCAGGCTTCAAGCTGCTGGTCGTCGGCGAAGGCATCGAGAAGGTGGTGGAAGACTACGCCGCCGAAGTTGCCAAGGCGATGCAGGTCTGATTCCAGCCTCCCGGCTGTGATGCGACCAGAAGGAGCCGCGGGGAACCGCGGCTCTTTTTTTATGCCCGCCCCGGTGACAGGTGCGCACCGCTGGTGCCATCTCTGCCATATCTGTGGGTGCGCACCGTTGGTGCGCATACCGGCACCCAGGGTCTTTGCGTTGCGCGCGAATCAGGCCGATACTCGGCGCAGGGAATCCACAGTCACATAGCAGGAACGAAAGTCGCGGACTGTGATGTATTCCTAGGTATTCTTGTCCTAATGGAATTGAACGATCCGACATGCCTCCCGAGCTGACAGCTGCCCTGGCGCTCTGCCGCAACCTGCCTTCGCCGCCCGGTATTGCCCTGCGCATCATCGAACTGGCCCAGGACCCGGAAGCGGACATCGCCACCGCCGCCGACATCATCGCCATCGACATGGCGCTGAGCGCTCGCATGCTGCGCATCGCCAATTCGCCGCTGTATGCCAGCCGCCGCCGGATCGAGAACCTCGGCCAGGCACTGACCATGCTCGGCCTGAACGCCACGATCAGCCTCGCGCTCGGCTTCACCGTCACACAGGGCCTGACCGGTGGCGCTGGGGCCGATCATGACCTGCGCCAGCGGGCGTGGAAGCGCAGCATCCTCAGCGCACTGGCCGCCAGCCAGCTGGGCCAGGCCCGCGGCCTGCGCCGCCTGGAGGAGCTCATGCTGGCCGGCCTGCTGCAGGACCTCGGCGTACTCTGCCTGGCCCAGGCCGAATCGGAACGCTACCTGCCGCTGCTGCGCGAGGCCGGCGACAACACCGACCTGGTGGCGCGCGAGCGCAGCGAACTGGGTTGCAGCCACGCCGATGTCGGCGCCTGGGTGGCCGAACAATGGGGCCTGCCGCGCTACCTGGTGGAAAGCATCAGCCACAGCGAGGATGAAGGCGCTGCCGAATCGCCGTTCCAGGCGTGCGTACAGCTGTCCGGCGCGGTGGCCGACATCTGGCTGGATACCGATGCCGACGCCGCCCGCGAACGCGCCCTGCAGCAGGTACACGACCGCCTGGAGCTGGACAGCGCCCGCTTCGACCAGGTGCTGGCCCGCATCAGTGCCGCCCTGCCGGACATCGCCAGCCTGTTCGAGGCCGGACTGAACTCGCCGTCGCGGGTGCGCGAACTGATCGACCACGCCCAGGAACTGGCGACCCTGCGCAACCTGCGCGAACTACAGGATGCCGACCAGGCACGCCGCCGCGCCGACGAATTCGAGGCCCGGGCCAAGCGCCTGGCCGACCAGGCGCACCGCGACGCACTGACCGGCGTACTCAACCGCCGCCAGCTGGAGGCGGTGCTGGAACAGGAATTCCTGCGCGCCGGCCGCCAGGGCTGGCCACTGTCGGTGGCCTTCATCGACCTCGACGACTTCAAGAAGATCAACGACGCCCACGGCCACCTGACCGGCGACGAAGTGCTGCGGGCCTTCGCCGGCAAGCTGCAGGGCCAGCTGCGCAACAGCGACACCGTGGCCCGCTTTGGCGGTGAGGAGTTCGTCGCACTGCTGCCCAATACCAGCGAGTCGGTGGCACTGGACGTAATCCGCCGGGTATTGGCCAACATCGTTGCCACGCCGATGGCCGAGATCGAGGGTGGCCCGCTGTTCGTCACCTTCTCCGCCGGCGTGGCCACCCAGGGCGGCTACGAGCGCTTCGCTGACGTGCAGGACCTGCTGCGCGCCGCCGACGACGTGCTGTACCGCTCGAAGAACCTGGGCCGCAACCGGGTGATCGCCCGCTCGCCCGGCGCCCTCGGCCACGACGAGCTGTCAGCCACCGCCGGCGCTGAACTGGGCTGAACGAACGCCCCGGATGACCGGGGTGAACGCCGGTATTTTGCGCCGCAGTGCACAAAACACTTTGGCGCAACGCTGCATGCGCGTAGAATCGCCCGCGATTTCCACGCACCCGAGGTCCCTATGTCCAAGCTCGCCTATCGCCGCATCCTTCTGAAACTGTCCGGGGAGGCGCTGATGGGAGATGAGGACTACGGCATCGACCCGAAGATCATCAACCGCCTGGCCCGCGAGGTCATCGAAGCCCAGCAGGCCGGTGCCGAAGTGGCACTGGTGATCGGCGGCGGCAACATCTTCCGCGGTGCCGGCCTGGCCGCTGGCGGCATGGACCGGGTCACCGGCGACCAGATGGGCATGCTGGCCACGGTCATCAATGCGCTGGCCATGCAGGATGCCCTTGAAAAGCTGGGCGCCAAGGCCCGCGTGATGAGCGCGATCAAGATCAACGACGTGTGCGAGGACTACATCCGCCGCCGCGCCATCCGCCACCTGGAAAAGGGCCGCCTGGTGATCTTCGCCGCCGGCGTTGGCAGCCCGTTCTTCACCACCGATTCGGGCGCCGCCCTGCGCGCCATCGAAATCGGCGCCGACCTGCTGCTGAAGGCGACCAAGGTCGATGGCGTCTACGACAAGGACCCGAACAAGCACAGTGACGCGGTCCGCTTCGACAGCCTGAGCTACGACGAAGTGATCCGCCGCGGCCTGGAAGTGATGGATACCGCCGCCTTCGCGCTGGCGCGCGACAGCGACCTGCCGATGCGCGTGTTCGACATGGGCCAGCCGGGCGAGCTGCTGAAGATCCTCAACGGCGAGAACATCGGCACCCTGGTCCAGGGCCGCGATCCGGCCTGAGCCTGAGCGCCAGGCGAGCTGCGGGTCGATTCAGGCCCGGCAGCGTCCCGTATTCGCCTATAATCGCCCGATTCCAGTTACACCCAGGACCGGGCGATGCTCAACGACATCAAGAACAACGCGCAGACGCGCATGGCCAAGAGCATCGACGCTCTGAAGCACACCCTCACCTCGATCCGCACTGGCCGCGCCACGCCGGCCCTGCTGGACCGGGTTACGGTCAATGCCTACGGCAATGCCAGCACCCCGCTGAACCAGGTTGCGTCGATCTCCAACGCCGACGCCCACTCGCTGCTGGTCACGCCGTTCGACAAGAGCATGATCAAGGAGATCGAGAAGGGTCTCTACAACGCCGAGTTCACCCCGAACACCCTGGGCACCGCGATCCGCATCAACATGCCGCCGCCGACCGAAGAGCGCCGCAAGGAGCTGGCCAAGCAGGTGCAGAAGGAAGGTGAAGGCGCCAAGATCGCGATCCGCAACATCCGCCAGGACGCGAACAAGGAAATCGCCAAGCTGGACAAGGACAAGGCGATCAGCGAAGACGAGAAGAAGCGCGGCGAAGACGACATCCAGAAGTTGACCGACGCCAATATCAAGGACGTCGACAAGGTCGTCGCCGACAAGGAAAAAGAACTGCTGTCGGTCTGAAGTCGATGCCTTCAGTCCCGCCTCCGTTGCCGGCTGCCCTGCCCCGCCACATTGCCATCATCATGGATGGCAATGGACGCTGGGCACAGCAGCGCCGTCGCCCGCGCGTGATCGGCCACCGTGCCGGCGCGCGCGCGGTCAACCGCACCATCGAGCGCTGCCTTGAACTGGGCATCCCGGCGCTGACCCTGTTCGCGTTTTCCAGCGAGAACTGGGGCCGGCCGCAGGAAGAAGTCGACGCGTTGATGAAGCTGTTCCTCGGCGCGCTCGACCGCGAAGTGGACGAGCTGCATCGGCGTGGCGTGCGCGTACGCTTCATCGGCGAGCGCGAACGCTTCGGCGCCGGGCTGGTCAGCCGCATGCAGCTGGCCGAGCAGCGCACCGCCGACAACACCGCACTGACCCTGTCGATCGCCGCCAGTTACGGTGGCCGCCAGGACATCGCGCGTGCCGCGCGCGAACTGGCCGCCGAAGTCGCGGCAGGCCGCCTGCTGCCGGAGCAGATCGACGAATCGCTGCTGGGCCGTCAGGTCGCGCTGGCCGATCTGCCGCCGCCGGACCTGTTCATCCGCACCGGTGGCGACACCCGCATCAGCAACTTCCTGCTGTGGCAGCTGGCCTACACCGAGCTGTGGTTCACCGAGGCGCTGTGGCCGGACTTCGATGCGGCCCTGCTGCAACAGGCGCTGGACGCCTATGGCAGCCGCGAGCGGCGCTTCGGCCTGACCAGCGCCCAGATCGCCGCACTGGCCACCGAGACCACCAGCCCATGACCAAGACCCGAGTCCTCGCCGCGCTGATCATGGCGCCGGTCGCCATTGCCGCGATCCTGCTGCTGCCGACGCAATGGCTGGCCGCCGCCGCCGCCGCCGTGCTGCTGATCGGCCTGTGGGAGTGGCTGAAGCTGGCCGGGATCGAAGACACCCTGGCGCGTACCGTGCTGCTGGTGCTGAACCTGCTGCTGATGGTGCTGCTGGTCTGGGCCGATGGCAGCACGCTGGTGCTGTTCCAGATCACCACCCTGGCCGGCGTTGCCTGGTGGCTGGCGGCGCTGGTCTGGCTGCGCTTCTTCAATTTCGGTGCCCAGCCTTCGGCACCCTCGCGGATCGTGAAGATGCTGGCCGGCTCCCTGGCCATCGTCCCGGCCTGGGCCGCGCTGGTACTGATCCACGCCGGCGGCGATCCGCCCGGCAAGCAGGGCCACCTGTGGCTGCTGGCCGCACTGGCGCTGGTCTGGGCCGCCGATTCAGGCGCCTATTTCGCTGGTCGTCACTTCGGCAAGCACAAGCTGGCCCCACGCATCAGCCCGAACAAGACCTGGGAAGGCCTGTTCGGTGGCCTGCTGGCCGGTGTCGCCGTGGCCGTCGGCCTGGGCTGGCTGGCCGGCATCGACATCGCACACCTGCCGGGCCTGCTGATCACCTCGGTGGTGGCGGTGTTCGCCTCGGTGCTGGGCGATCTGTTCGAGAGCCTGATCAAGCGCCATGCCGGTGCCAAGGACTCAGGGCACCTGATCCCGGGCCATGGTGGCGTGCTCGACCGTGTCGACGGTGTTCTTGCCGCCGTGCCGGTGTTCGCGCTGGGCAAGGAAATCTTCGGGTTCTGACCATGAATGCTGTCGCAGACCTGCGCCGGGTCGCCGTGTTCGGCGCCACCGGCTCGATCGGTGCCTCCACGCTCGACGTGATCGCCCGCCACCCGCAGCGCTATCAGGCCACCGTGCTCGCCGCCGGCCGCCAGGTGCAGGCGCTGCTGGCATTGTGCCGGCAGCACCGTCCGGCGCATGCGGTGATCGCCGACGAATCGCTGTTCGCCGAGCTGCGCGACGGCCTGCGCGAGGCAGGCCTGTCCACCGAGGCCCACGCCGGCCATGCCGCGCTGGACCAGTTGGCCGCCAGCGACGCCTGCGACACCGTGGTCGCGGCGATTGTCGGCGCTGCCGGCCTGTCCTCGACCCTGGCCGCGGCCGCCGCCGGCAAGCGCATCCTGCTGGCCAACAAGGAATCACTGGTACTGGCCGGCGAACTGCTGACCCGTACCGCCCAGCAGGCAGGCGCCGAGATCATTCCGATCGACAGCGAGCACAGCGCGATCTTCCAGTGCCTGCGCTCGCGCGACGCCAGTGTCGATGGCGCCGGCGTACGCCGCATCCTGCTCACTGCGTCTGGCGGCCCGTTCCGCGGCCGCAGCCGCGCCGAGCTTGCCGCGGTCACCCCGGCGCAGGCCGTGGCCCACCCGAAGTGGTCGATGGGCCCGAAGATCTCGGTCGATTCGGCGACGTTGATGAACAAGGGCCTGGAAGTGATCGAGGCCCACCACCTGTTCGGCATCCCTGGCGAGCGCATCGAAGTGCTGGTGCACCCGCAGAGCCTGGTCCATTCGCTGGTCGAGTTCGTTGACGGCTCGACCCTGGCCCAGATGGGCCTGCCGGACATGCGCACCACCCTGGCCGTTGGCCTCGGCTGGCCGCAGCGCATCGAATCGGGCGTGGCCGGGCTGGACCTGCTGGCGCAGGGCCGCCTCGATTTCGAGGCCCCGGATACCAAAGCCTTCCCGTGCCTGGCGCTGGCCTGGCAGGCCATGCAGGCCGGCGGCACTGCCCCGGCCGTGCTGAACGCCGCCAATGAAGAGGCGGTTTCAGCGTTTCTTCAGGGCCGGATCGGTTTCCTGACCATTCCGGAACTGGTTGCTAACGCTCTTTCAACACTGCCGACCCAAGCAGCCGATACACTTGAGGTTCTGTTGTCCGCCGACCAGCGGGCACGCCAGCTCACCCTGAACACCATCGCCGCCGCCTGAACGAACGCCTCGCCCAGCATGACGACGCCGCCCCTGCCCGCCAATGTGAGCCTGCATGACTGATTTCATCGGATCGGTCTGGTGGATGATTGTCAGCCTCGGGCTGCTGGTCACCTTCCACGAATTCGGGCATTACTGGATCGGCCGCCTGTGCGGGGTCAAGGTGCTGCGCTTCTCGGTCGGCTTCGGGCGCCCGCTGTGGTCGCGCCGCGACAAGCACGGCACCGAGTTCGCCATTGCCGCCATCCCTCTGGGTGGCTACGTGAAGTTCCTCGACGAACGCGAGGTGGAGGTCCATCCGCACGAACGCGGCCAGGCTTTCAACCACAAAACGGTCTGGCAGCGCATCGCCATTGTCGCCGCCGGACCGATCGCCAACCTGCTGCTGTGCATCCTGCTGCTGTGGGCGATGTTCGTGATCGGCAAGCAGGACTATTCGCCGACCATAGGCCGCGTCAGCGGCATCGCCGCCACAGCCGGCCTCGGCAGCGGTGACCGCGTGCTGCGCGTGGACGAGCGCCAGGTGGTGACCCTGGGCGAGGCCAGCATGGCGCTGACCGCCGCGGCAATGGACCGCCGTGACGTGAAGCTGGAAGTGCTGGACCCGGCCGAACAGGTGCGCGTGCGTACCCTCCCCCTGTCGCAGCTGCCAGCCGGTTTCGATGAACGACGGGTGCCGATCCTGGCGGGCCTGTACTGGCAGTCGTGGCTGCAGCCGGCGCTGGTGGAATCGCTGACCCCGGATTCGGTCGTCAGCGGGCAACTGCAGCCGGGCGACCTGATCGTGGCCATCGACGGCCAGCGCATCGACGGCGCCGACCAGGTGATCGGTGAGATCCAGGCGCTGGGGCGTGCCGGCGGCCCGGGCATGATCGAGGTCCTGCGTGGCGGCGAGCGCCTGGCGCTGGAAGTCACGCCACGCAAGGGCCAGGACGCCAAGGGCGACCCCACCTGGCAGATCGGCGTTCAGTTCCCGACCAAATTCAGCCCACCCTACGACACCCTGCTGCGCTACGGCCCATTGGACTCGGTCACCGTCGCGGTACGTGAAACCGGCCGCCTGGCGGCCGATTCGCTCGGCATGATGGGCCGCATCGTCACCGGCAAAGCCTCGCTGCAGAACGTTTCCGGGCCGGTCACCATCGCCCGCGTGGCCAATGTCTCGGCCAAGCGCGGCCTCGACTGGTTCCTGCAGTTCCTTGCCCTGTTGTCGCTCAGCCTGTGCATCATCAACCTGCTGCCGATCCCGATCTTGGACGGCGGCCACCTGCTGTATTACCTTATCGAGTTGGTCAAGGGCAGCCCGCTGAGCGAGCGTGCCATCGCCGCCGGCCAATACATCGGCCTGGCGTTGTTGGCCGGGCTGATGGGGTTGGCGTTCTACAACGACATCCTCGGCCTGGTCCCGCGATGAACTTTTCCACGTTGTTGCCGTCTACAGCGTCGGCATCCCGCACCAATGAAATCGACCTTCCTACCGGACGTGACATGACGCGACTCCCCAATCGCCGCCTGCTGGCCCTCGCCCTCGCCGCCGTCACCGGCGCCCCCGGCCTTGCCCAGGCAGCCGAGCCCTTCACTGTCAGCGACATCCGCGTCGATGGCCTGCAGCGCATCAGCTCGGGCACGGTGTTCACCTACCTGCCGGTGGAACGTGGCGAGACGGTCACTGACAGCAAGGTCGGCGAGACCATCCGCGCCCTGTACAAGACCGGCTTCTTCGAAGACGTGCAGCTGGACCGCCAGGGCAGCATCCTGGTGGTGACCGTCAAGGAACGCCCGGCGATCAACAAGCTGACCGTGACCGGCAACAAGGACATCAAGTCCGAGCAGCTGCTCAAGGGCCTGTCCGACATCGGCCTGACCGAGGGTGGCACTTTCGACCGCCTGAGCCTGGACCGCGTGACCCAGGAACTGCGCCGCCAGTACAACGACCGTGGCAAGTACACCGTCGAGATCACCCCGACGGTGAGCCCGCTGGACCGCAACCGCGTGGACATCGCGATCGCCATCAAGGAAGGCAAGGCGGCCAAGATCCGCCACGTCAACCTGGTCGGCACCGAGAAGTTCGAGAGCAAGGACATCCTGGAAACCTGGGAGTCCAAGGAGCACAACTGGGCGTCGTGGTACCGCCGTGACGACCAGTACTCCAAGGAAAAGCTGTCCGGCGACCTGGAAAAGCTCAACTCCTGGTATCTGGATCGCGGCTACGTCGACTTCAGCATCGACTCCACCCAGGTGTCGATCAGTCCCGACAAGCGCGACATGTTCCTCACCGCCGGCGTGACCGAAGGCGCGCAGTACAAGATCTCCGAGATCAAGGTCAGCGGCGACACCATCCTCCCGCAGGAGGACGTCGAGCGCATGGTGATCCAGAAATCCGGCGACACGTTCTCGCGTGCGCTGCTGGAATTCAGCTCGGATACCATCACCAATTCGCTGTCCAACATCGGCTACGCCTTCGCCAAGGTGAACCCGATTCCGACCACCAACCGCCCCGAGCAGACCGTTGCCATCAACATGCAGGTCGTTCCCGGCCCGCGCGTGTCGGTGCGCCGCATCCTGTTCCGCGGCAATACCCGTACGTCCGACGAAGTGATGCGTCGCGAAATGCGCCAGTTCGAGAACAGCTGGTACTCGCAGGCCGCGATCGACCGCTCCAAGATCCGCCTGCAGCGCCTGGGCTACTTCGAGTCGGTGGAAGTGGAAACCCCGGCCGTCAGCGGCAGCAACGACCAGGTCGACGTCGTCTACAACGTCAAGGAAACCACCTCGGGCAGCTTCGTGTTCGGCCTGGGCTATTCGCAGTCCTACGGCATGACCACCTCGGTGCAGCTGTCGCAGAACAACTTCCTCGGCGGCGGCAACCGCGTGTCGGTCGAAGCCTCGCGCAGCAGCTACCTGCAGCGTTACGGCTTCAGCTACACCAACCCGTACTTCACCGATGACGGCGTGTCGCTGGGCTACAACCTGTCCTGGCGCGAGCTGGACTACTCCGACTTCAACACCGCGCAGTACAACAGCACCAATGGTTCGGCGCAGGTGGTGTTCGGCGTGCCGATCACCGAGACCGATACCGTCTCGCTGATGTTCGGCATCGACAGCAACCAGATCACCACCTACCAGGGCTCGACGCCGCAGTCGATCATCGACTACATCAACGTACTGGGCAGCAAGACCTTCCATGCCTGGCGCACGGAGCTGGGCTGGGCACGCGACTCGCGCAACGACTACTTCATGCCGACCCGCGGTACCTACCAGCGCGTTGGCCTGGAAACGACGCTGCCGGGCTCGACCATCGAGTACTACAAGCTGAACTACCAGATCAGCAAGTACTGGCCGATCATGCCGTCGCTGGTCATCAACACCCGCGCCGAAGTTGGTTACGGTGACAGCTATGGCAGCGACAAGACCGCAATGGTGCCGGACAAGGATGGCAACCTGCGTTCGGTCACCGCATCGGGCCTGCCTTTCTACGAGAACTTCTACGCCGGTGGTACCAACTCGGTGCGCGGTTTCGAGGACAACACCCTCGGCCCGCGTGAAGCCACCGCCGGTTATCCGGAAGGCCAGCCGCTGGGTGGTTCGCTGAAGACCGTCGGTTCGGTCGAAGCCTATTTCCCGCGCCTGTTCGACAGCCCGTCGGCGCGCGTGTCGGCCTTCGTCGACTTCGGCAACGTCTACACCGGCGTGGACAACTTCAAGGCCAACGAACTGCGCGTGTCCACCGGTGTGGCCCTGCTGTGGCGCGCCCCGGTCGGCCCGATCTCGATCAGCTACGCCTTCCCGCTGAAGAAGGAAGACGGCGACAAGGTCGAGCGGCTGCAATTCACGTTCGGTGGCCAGTTCTGAGGAACGTCGTTCCTCAGAACTGATCCACCTCCGGTGAATTGCCCCCGCATTTCACCTATCCCCCGCGCCGCTGGCGCGCCCCCCTTAACAAAGGGGGGCTCTCCACCAGTCGGGGTGCGAAGCGCCGGGCATTGCCCGGCGTTTTCGTTCTACTTGCTCGCCGCCGCCGTTACTTCCCGCGCTCGCGTGAAATCATCTGGCGATGGCGCAGGGGGCTGACCAGGACCGTTGGCGCCATGGATGGCGCCATCGAGCCCCCAGGGATGGGTTTACGGCGTGTCCTGGGCAGCCCCCTGCGCCATCACCCCGGGACATCAGGCAGGCGCCGCTTTTGACCCTGCATGACCGAAATGGCGTCACACGTTAAACTCCCGCCGTGAATACTCCCACCTACACCGCCCAGCAACTCGCCGAGCAGTTCGGCCTGCAGGTCCATGGCGACCCCGCCACCGCCATCCATGGCGTGGCCACCCTCGCCCATGCCGGCCCAGGCCAGCTGACCTTCCTCGCCAACCCGCGCTACCGTGCGCAGCTGGCCGACAGCCACGCCTCGCTGGTGGTGCTGCGTGCCGAAGACGCCGAGGCCGCCCCCGGCGCCGCGCTCGTGGCCAAGGACCCGTACACCACCTTCGCCAAGATCGCTGCACTGTTCGACATCGCGCCGACGCGCCCGCCGGGCATCCATCCCAGCGCCGTCATCGATCCCAGCGCCCAGGTCGCGGCCAGCGCGCATATCGGTCCGTTCGTCTCCATCGGCGCACGCAGCGTGGTCGGTGAGAACTGCATCATCGGCACCGGCAGCGTGATCGGCGAAGACTGCAGCCTGGACTCCGGCTGTGAACTGATTGCCCGGGTTACCCTGGTGACCCGGGTCAAGCTCGGCAAGCGCGTCCGCGTGCACCCCGGTGCCGTGCTCGGCGCCGATGGCTTCGGCCTGGCGATGGACGCCGGCAAGTGGATCAAGGTGCCGCAGCTCGGTGGTGTCCGCATCGGCGACGACTGCGAGATCGGAGCCAATACCTGCGTCGACCGCGGAGCGCTGGAAGACACGGTGCTGGATGAGGACGTTCGTCTGGACAACCTGGTGCAGATCGCGCACAACGTGCAGATCGGCGCGCACTCGGCCATCGCCGGCTGCACCGGCATCGCCGGCAGCGCCAAGATCGGCCGCTACTGCCTGCTCGGCGGCCACGTCGGCGTAGTCGGCCACCTCGAGATCTGCGACAAGGTCGTGATCACCGGCAAGTCCGTGGTCCGCAACTCCATCCATGAGCCGGGCGAATACTCGTCCGGTACCCCGTTGACCGATAACCGCACGTGGCGCAAGAACGCCGCGCGCTTCAAGCAGCTGGACGTATTGGCTCGCCGCGTCCTGGCTGCTGGCAAGGAGAAAGAATGAACGACACGCTGCAGCTTCCGATCGACGTCTGCCAGATCCAGGAACTGCTCCCGCACCGTTACCCGTTCCTGCTGGTCGACCGGGTGCTTGAGCTCGACATCGAGGCCAAGCGCATCCTGGCGCAGAAGAACGTGAGCATCAACGAGCCCTTCTTCCAGGGTCATTTCCCGGGCCGCCCGATCATGCCCGGCGTGCTGATCATCGAAGCGCTGGCCCAGGCCGGTGGCGTGATGACCCAGCTCACGCTCGGCCGCGACTCGCAGTCCAAGCTGTTCTACATGGTCAAGGTGGAAAACGCCCGCTTCAACAAGCAGGTCGTCCCCGGCGACGTACTGCTGCTGGATGTGCAGATGAAGCGCTTGATCCGCAACATGGGCTGGTACTACGGCGAAGCCAAGGTCAACGGTGAAGTCGTTGCCTCGGCCGAAGTCATGTGCGCCGGCGCCAAGGGCTGATCCACTGGAGGCAGGAATGACTGACAACGCACCCCGGATCCACCCGACCGCCGTCATCGATCCGGCCGCGCGCCTGGCCGATGACGTCCAGGTGGGCGCCTTCACCCTGATCGGTGCCGATGTGGAAATCGGCGCCGGCACGGTGGTCGGCCCCCATTGCAGCATCCACGGCCCGACCCGGATCGGCCGCGACAACCGCTTCGTCGGCCACGCCGCGATCGGTGGCGAACCGCAGGACAAGAAGTTTGCTGGTGAGCGCACCGAGCTGGTGATCGGCGACCGCAACGTGTTCCGTGAATTCGTGACCGTGAACCGCGGCACCGGCGGTGGCGGTGGCATCACCACCATCGGCAACGACAACTGGATGCTGGCCTACACGCATGTGGCGCACGACTGCCATGTCGGCAACTTCTGCGTGTTCTCCAACAACACCACCCTGGCGGGCCACGTGACCGTGGGCGACTACGTGATCATCAGCGGCTTCGCCGGTGCCCACCAGTTCTGCCGCATCGGCGCGCATGCCTTCCTCGGCATGGGCGCGCTGACCAACGGTGACGTGCCGCCGTTCACCATGGTCGGCACCGACTCTCTGGGGCGCCCGCGAGGCATCAACAGCGAAGGCCTGAAGCGCCGTGGCTTCGATGCCGAGCGCATCTCCGCCATCAAGCGTGCCTACCGCACGCTGTACGTGGCCGGCCTGCCGCTGGCCGAGGCCAAGCAGCAGCTGACCGAACAGGCGCGCGGCAGCGATGACGTGAAGGCCATGCTGGACTTCATCGAGCACGCCGAGAGGCCGTTGCTGCGATGAGCAACGCGACCGGCCAGGCGCCGGCCAGCGCCGCCGTGATCCCGCTGGCCTCGATGGCCGGCAGCGTCCCTGCGCAGCGGGTGCTCAGCGAGCGCCCACTGCGTATCGCCCTCGTCGCCGGTGAAGCCTCCGGCGACCTGCTCGGTGCAGGCCTGGTGCGTGAACTGAAGGCGCGCTTCCCGAATGCCGAATTCGCCGGCATCGGCGGCGATGCGATGCGCAGCGCCGGCTGCCAGACCTGGCACGATGCCAGCGAACTGGCGGTGATGGGCCTGACCGAAGTACTGCGCCACCTGCCACGCCTGCTGAAGCTGCGCTCGGCGTTCCGCCAGCGTGCGCTGGATTGGCAGCCGGATGTGTTCATCGGTATCGACGCCCCCGACTTCAACCTCGGTATCGAGCGCTGGCTGAAGCAGCGTGGTGTGCGCACCGTGCATTACGTCAGCCCCTCTGTCTGGGCCTGGCGCGAGAAGCGCGCCGAGAAGATCGGCAGCAGTGCCGACCTGGTGCTGTGCCTGTTCCCGATGGAACCGCCGATCTATGCCAAGCACGGCGTCGACGCGCGCTTCGTCGGTCATCCGATGGCCGATGACATTCCGCTGCACGGCAACCGTGAGGAAGCCCGTGCCGCACTGGGTTTGCCGACCTCGGCCAAGGTGCTGGCGGTGCTGCCGGGCAGCCGCCTGGGTGAAATCTCGCGGCTGGGTGAGCCGTTCTTCGAGGCCGCCTGGCAGGTCTCCGAGCGCATCCCCGGCCTGCATGTGGTGGTGCCTGCCGCCAACCCAGCCTGCAAGCGCCTGATCGAAGAGCAGCTGTCGCGCTCGGCGTTGCCGGTGGCGTACTCGCATGTGCTCGACGGCCAGGCCCGCAACGCGATGATCGCGGCCGACGTGGTGGTGCTGGCTTCCGGCACCGCGACCCTGGAAGCAATGCTGGTGAAACGGCCGATGGTGGTCGGCTACCGCGTCAACGAGCTGACCTACCGGCTGGTCAAGGCGCTGGGTCTGATCAAGGTGGACCGTTTCGCACTGCCCAACATCCTGGCTGGCCAGGACCTGGCGCCGGAACTGATGCAGCACGACTGCACGCCGGACAAACTGGCGGCTGCGGTCCAGCAATGGTTCGACCACCCGCAGCGGGTGACCGATCTGCAGGGCACCTATGCCCGCCTGCATGAGCGCCTGCGCCGCAATGCCTCGGCCCGCGCCGCCGACGCCGTCGGCGAACTGCTGATGCGCGAACAGGACCAGGCATGAGCCGCCGCCACGCCGCAGCGGCCAGCCTGGCGCTGTTCGACGGCGGCGCGGTGATCGAACCGGAGCGCCTGGTCGCCGGCGTCGACGAAGCCGGCCGTGGCCCGCTGGCCGGGCCGGTAGCGGTGGCGGCGGTGGTATTCGATCCATCGCGGCCACGCATCAATGGCCTGGACGATTCCAAGCAGCTGACCGCGGCCCGTCGCGAGCAACTGCATGATCGCATCATCGAACGGGCGCTGGCCTGGCACGTAGTGCTGGTGGACGTGGACACCATCGACCGCCTGAACATCTACCAGGCGACCCTGCAGGGTATGCGCGACGTGGTTGCGGCCGTGGCCCATGTGGCGGGCTTCGCCCGCATCGATGGCAACGTGGTGCCGAAGGGCCTGGTGCTGCCGGCACAGGCGCTGGTCGGAGGCGACGGCATCGACCGCGCCATCATGGCGGCCTCGATCCTGGCCAAGGTTTCGCGCGACCGTTACATGCTGGACGTGCATGCCCTCCACCCGCAATACGGCTTCGAGCAGCACAAGGGCTACGGCACCCCCGCCCACCTGGCCGCCCTGCGCGAGCACGGGCCCTGCCTGGAGCACCGGCGCAGCTTCGCCCCGGTGCGCGAGTGCCTGGAAACGCCGCCCGCGGCGGCTGACATCGCCATCGCGATCGCCTGAACAACGGCCGCCGGGCATGGCCCGGCGCTACCACGGCAGCGTGGACGCACCCGGCGACCGGGAAATCCACGTACACGGCAATATGAACGCATCCGGTAGCGCCGGGCCATGCCCGGCGGCATGCGCGCAATCGCCGTACCGTCAAGCCTTGTCGCCACCCCCTGCCCTCGCTACCCTGACCAGGCACTCCAGCGCTTCCCGACCCCGGCGACGATTCCCCCGTCAGCACCCGGGGCCCGCGCGCTCCAACCTGGTCCGGCATGTCCAACTCCCGCTTCGTACATCTCCACGTCCACACCGAGTTCTCGCTGGCGGACTCGACCATCCGCGTGCCGGCCAAACCCGATCAGGCCGACCCGAAGAAGGCCAAGCAGGCCAACCTGCTGTCGCGCTCGGTCGAGCTTGGCCTGCCCGCACTGGCGGTGACCGACCTCAACAACCTGTTCGCCCTGGTCAAGTTCTACAAGGCGGCCGAAGGCGTGGGCATCAAGCCGATCGCCGGCGCCGATGTGCTGATCGCCGAGGACGGGCAGGACCCGTGGCGGATGACGCTGCTGTGCCGCGACCGCGAGGGCTACCTGAGCCTGTCGCGCCTGCTGACCCGCGCCTGGATGGAAGGCCATCGCCCCGAAGGCGGCGTTGCAATCCACCCGGACTGGCTGAAGGCCGGCAACGCCAACCTGTTCGCACTCGCTGGCCGGCAGAGCCTGGCCGGGCGCCTGGCGCTGGACGGCAAGCATGAACTGGCCGAGCAGCAGCTGGCCGACTGGCAACGCGTGTTCGGCGACGGCCTGCACCTGGAGCTGACCCGCACCGGCCGCGAAGGCGAAGAAACCTTCAACCAGTTCGCACTGATGGCGGCCGGCCAGCGTGGCCTGCCGGTGGTGGCCAGCAACGACGTGCGCTTCCTGTCGCCGACGGATTTCAGCGCGCACGAAGCGCGCGTATGCATTTCCACCGGCCGCGTGCTGGACGATCCCAAGCGCCCGCGCGAGTACAGCGACCAGCAGTACCTGAAGTCGGCCGAGGAGATGTGTGCGCTGTTCGCCGACATCCCCGATGCGATCGACAACACGCTGGCGCTGGCCGAACGCTGCAACATCGAGATGCGGCTGGGCACCTACTTCCTGCCCAACTACCCGGTGCCCGACGACGAGACCCTGGACACCTGGATCCAGAAGATGTCGCGCGACGGCCTGGAAGAGCGCCTGGAGAAAAATCCGCTGGCGCCGGGCAAGACCCGCGAGGAGTACTTCGAACGCCTGGAGTTCGAGCTCAACACCATCATCAAGATGGGCTTCCCGGGTTACTTCCTGATCGTTGCCGACTTCATCCAGTGGGGCAAGAACCAGGGCATCCCGATCGGCCCGGGCCGTGGTTCGGGTGCCGGCTCGCTGGTGGCGTGGGCGCTGAAGATCACCGACCTGGACCCGCTGCCGTACAACCTGCTGTTCGAGCGATTCCTCAATCCGGAACGCGTGTCGATGCCCGACTTCGACATCGACTTCTGCATGGACCGCCGCGACGAGGTGATCGACTACGTCGCGCGCAAGTACGGGCGCGAGCGCGTCAGCCAGATCATCACCTACGGCACCATGGCCGCAAAGGCAGTGGTGCGTGACTCCGGTCGCGTGCTCGGTTTCCCGTACGGCCTGGTCGACGGCGTCTCCAAGCTGATCCCGAACATCCTCGGCATCCACCTGAAGGATGCGCTGGGCAAGGGCAAGGAAGGCCCCAGCTCGGAAATGGCCTCGGCCGAACTGATCCAGCGCTACGAAACCGAGGACGATGTCCGCGACCTGATCGACCTGGCGCTGCAGTTGGAAGACCTGACCCGCAACGCCGGCAAGCATGCCGGTGGCGTGGTGATCGGTCCCGAGCCGCTGAGCGAGTTCTGCCCGCTGTACGCCGAACACGACGAGAACGGGCTCGGCAAGAACCCGGTCACCCAGTTCGACAAGAACGACGTGGAAGAAGTGGGCCTGGTGAAGTTCGACTTCCTCGGCCTGCGCACGCTGACCATCATCGACTGGGCGGTGAAGGCGATCAACAAGCGCCATGAGCGCGCCGGCATTCCGCCGGTGGACATCGCCGCGATTCCGCTGGACGACACGCCCACCTACAAGGACATCTTCGCCAACGGCAATACCGGCGCGGTGTTCCAGTTCGAATCCTCGGGCATGCGGCGCCTGCTGAAGGACGCGCGCCCTGACCGGTTCGAAGACCTGATCGCGCTGGTGTCGCTGTACCGCCCCGGCCCGATGGACCTGATTCCTTCCTTCAACGCGCGTAAGCACGGCCAGGAAGAAATCATCTATCCCGATCCGCGCACCGAAGCCATCCTGAAGGACACCTACGGCATCATGGTGTACCAGGAGCAGGTGATGCAGATGGCGCAGATCGTCGGCGGTTACTCGCTGGGCGGCGCCGACCTGCTGCGCCGTGCGATGGGCAAGAAGGTGCCGGCCGAAATGGCCAAGCACCGCGAGATCTTCCGCGAAGGTGCGGCCAAGGATGGCGTGGACGAAGCCAAGGCCGACGCGATCTTCGACCTGATGGAGAAGTTCGCCGGCTACGGCTTCAACAAGTCGCACGCCGCCGCCTACGCGCTGGTCAGTTACCAGACCGCCTGGCTCAAGCGCCATTACCCGGCCGAGTTCATGGCGGCCACGCTGTCCTCGGACCTGGACAACACCGAGAAGGTGGTGGGCTTCCTGGACGAGGTGCGCAACCTGGGCCTGACCGTGCTGCCGCCGAAGGTGAACCACTCGGCCTTCATGTTCGAAGCGGTCACCCCGGACACCATCCAGTACGGCCTGGGCGCGATCAAGGGCGTCGGCCAGGGTGCCTGCGAGGCGGTGGTGGACGAACGCCTGAAGGGCGGCGACTACAAGGACCTGCTCGACTTCTGCACCCGCGTCGGTTCGGCCAAGCTCAACCGGCGCACGCTGGAGGCGATGATCAACTGCGGCGCGCTGGACGAGCTGGGCCACAATCGCGCCTCGTTGATGCTGCAGCTGCCGGAAGTGATCAAGGCCACCGAGCAGATGGCGCGCGAGCGTGCCTCCGGCCAGAACTCGCTGTTCGGTGGCCCCGACCCGAGCACGGTGACCATCCAGCTGGACCTTCCCGAAGCCGAGGAATGGCCGCTGCTGCAGCGCCTCAATGGCGAGCGCGACACGCTGGGCTTCTACCTCAGCGGCCACCCCTTCGACCCCTGGCGTGACGATGTGCGCGACCTGGTCGGTACTGACCTGGGTTCAGTGGAAAAGATCTGGAGCGCCAACAGCGGTGGCGGTGGCGGCGGCGAGAAGCGCTGGCGACCGGAAGTGCAGACGGTGCTGGCCGGCCAGGTGGTCGGCGTGCGCCGCAAGGGTGAAAGCCAGATCTTCATCCAGCTCGAAGATGGTCGCGGTCGCGTCGAGTGCAGCGCGTTCTCCGACGCGATGGCCGAGTTCGGCCACCTGATGACCAAGGACCGCATCCTGGTGGTCAAGGGTGGCCTGCGCGAGGACGAATTCAACGGCGGTTTCGCATTGCGCATCCGCCAGTGCTGGGACTTCGACGAAGTCTGCGCCAACTACGCCACGCGGCTGTCGCTGCGCCTGGACCTGCGCCAGCAGCGCCCGGTATGGGAGCGCATCGACGCCCTGCTCGACCGCCACCGCCCCGGCCGCACGCCGCTGCGCCTGGACCTGCTGCTGAAAGGGCCGCACGGCGGCGTCGCCGGCATGCTCGATGTGTCCGGGCAGAGCGCGGTACGCATCGATTCCAAGCTGATGGAGGCGCTGCGCGCCGACCCGGCCGTGCGCACGCTGAAGGTGCGCTACAGCCCGCCATGGGCCAGCTGAGGCTGGCTCCCTGGTTTTCCTGAAACTTCTGTTTTCCCCGTTCCAAGTATCAAGGACGATTACCGATGAAGACCCTGTTGTTCCCGTTCGCCGCTGCGCTCGCACTGGCCGCCTGCTCCCCGTCGAAGATCGAGTTCCAGATCGACAACCCGACCGACACGCCGCTGGCGTTGAGCATCGACGGCCAGGACCTGCCGGTGGCCGCACAGGGCTCGCGCCCGATTTCGCTGGCCGTGGGCGAGCATCGCCTGCACACCGACAAGCTCGGTGATGTGCGCTTCATCGTCTACGTCGACGGTCGTGGCGGGCTGATCAACCCGACCCTGAGCGAGTACGTGGTCGCCCGCGAGATCTATGTCACCGACGAGAGCAAGCTGAAGAACTTCGGCACCGGCAAGGCCGGCATCGAGCTGGGCGGTGTCGACTTCGAAGGCCCGTTCGAGAAGAGCCACGAACTGTTCATCGACAAGACCTGGACCTACGGCGTGCGCGAACCGTTCCCCGAGGAAAAGGTGGTCGCCCACGTCGATTCCAGCGGCGGCCAGATCGTGGCCAAGGTGTTCACCGCGCCGGATTTCATCACCTACGTGGAAGAAGGCATGGGCGAGCCCGGCGCGTTCAAGCGCGAGCAGCCGGCCGGCTACGTGGCCCCGACGTTCGGCCTGGAACCGGCCCCGGCCAGCCTGCCGGCGCTGGTGCCGGCCTTCGAGGCGCATGCCGCGCCGCTGCGCGAGGTCTATGCGCGCTGGCTGAAGGCGACCACCGCCGATGAACAGAAGGCCCTGCGCAAGCAGGACTTCGCCGCACAGATGGCCTTCACCTCGGCCACCGCCACTCTGGGCAGTGGGCTGGGCCGTGAGGCCAACGAGGCCTACAACGACTTCGTTTCCCAGCGCAGCCAGCTGATGGGCCGCAGCGCGCTGGTGGTGCCTTGAGCTGACTGGCGCGCCCTGCCCGGCTGCGCTACCGTCGCCTTCCAGACGAAGGCGTACGGGTGCTTTGCACGCATTCGGCTAGAATTCCCCCCTTCTTTACACGACGGCTTCCGATGAATCCGAACTACCTCGACTTCGAGCAACCCATCGCCGACCTGGAAGCCAAGATCCAGGAACTGCGCAACGCCAGCGCCGGGCCGGCGGTCAATGTCGAGGCGGAAGTGCACGCGCTGCAGGACAAGCTGCGCCTGCGCACCGCGCAGATCTTCCGCAACCTGACCTCGTGGCAGGTACTGCAGCTGGCCCGTCACCCGTCGCGCCCGTACACCGCCGACTACCTCCGCGTGATGTTCGATGAGTTCCAGGAGCTGGCCGGCGACCGTGCCTTCGCCGACGACAAGGCCATCATGGGTGGCCTGGCCCGCATCAACGGCCGTTCGGTGATGGTGATCGGCCACCAGAAGGGCCGCGACACCAAGGAAAAGATCAAGCGCAACTTCGGCATGCCCAAGCCGGAGGGCTACCGCAAGGCGCTGCGCCTGATGAAGATGGCCGAGCGCTTCGGCCTACCGGTGCTGACCCTGATCGATACCGCCGGCGCCTGGCCGGGCATCGACGCCGAATCGCGCGGCCAGTCCGAAGCGATCGCGCGCAACCTGATCGAGATGGCTGAGCTGAAGGTGCCGATCATCTGCACCGTGATCGGCGAAGGCGGCTCCGGCGGCGCGCTGGCGCTGGGCGTGGGTGACCGCACCGTGATGCTGGAATATGCGGTCTACTCGACCATCACCCCGGAAGGTTGCGCCTCGATCCTGTGGAAGGACGCCGGCAAGGCGAAGGACGCGGCCGAGCAGCTGGGCCTGACTGCCCCGCGCCTGAAGAGCCTGGGCCTGGTCGACAAGGTCGTGCGCGAGCCGACCGGTGGCGCCCACCGCAACCCGACGCAGATGGCCAAGCGCCTGAAGGCGGTACTGCTGAACGAGCTGGATGCGCTGGAAAAGCTGTCCACCGAGCAGCTGCTGGAACAGCGCTATACCCGCCTGCGCAGCTACGGCACGTACGAAGCGGCCTGATCGCTACCTGACGTCGGATAAAAAAAGAGCCGGGCAGATGCCCGGCTTTTTTTTGTCTGTACCTCGCACAGCATCCGCGCATGGCGTGGATCTACTGGGTGCAGCTGCGGCCGTTGACGTTCGGGTCCGCCATGAGGGAGCCGAGCATCGCAGGGGAATCAGGCGCGAAGAGGCGCCGGTGTCTGAGCGCAGCGAGTTCGGCGCCGTCCACTGATTCACCGAGAAGCGCAGGGAACCGGTGCGCAGCACCGGCCCACGTTCGGCGGCGAGTTCTTTGGTTACTTTCTTGCACGAGCAAGAAAGTGACATGTTCGAACGCGCGGGACTTCAGAACGGCTTGGCCAGCACCAGCCACACGATCGGAATGAACGCCAGCAGCGGGATCTCGTTGATCCAGCGCAGCGCGCGCGACGACGGCAGCGCCCTGCCCTTGGCCACGCCCTTCAGCAGCCGCCCGATCCAGATGAAGTACGCCAGCAGCAAGACTACCAGGCCCAGCTTGGCGTGCAGCCAACCAGCGCCACCGGGGGCGACCATGGTCGGGAAATCCGGGATGACCCTGTAGCCCAGCCACAGCACCAGACCCAGCAGGAACGCCAGGCCGAACATCGAGTGGCCGAAGCGGTACAGGCGCAGGCCCATCAGCTGCAGGCGCTCGGTCACCGCCGGCTGGCCAGCGGTCTCGGCCAGATTCACCAGAATGCGCGGCAGGTAGAACACCGTCGCCATCCACGCCACCACGAACACGATGTGGAAGGTCTTGACCCAGTAGTAGCTCTGCATGCGCTCGCTCCGGCGGCTGGCGTAGGTTGGCGGCCATTCTCGCATGCCGTGGCCGGGCCCCCCCTCGCGCCAGCGCCGCGACACATCGACGCATGGCACGCCGCAACGCCGTACGATAAGCGCCGTTTTCACCACTGCGACCGACCCATGGACAAGACCTACGACGCCGCCTACTTCCAACGCTGGTACCGCAGCGCCGACATCGGCGGCAGCGCTCGACTGGCGCGCAAGGTCGCTCTGGCCGTGGCCAGCGCCGAGTACTACCTGGAACGGCCGATCCGCAGCGTGCTGGATATCGGCTGTGGCGAAGGCGCCTGGCGCGCACCGCTGCTGAAGCTGCGTCCGAAGGTCGAATACCTCGGCTTCGACAGCAGCGAGTACGCTGTGCGCCGCTACGGTCGGACCCGCAACCTGCACCTGGCCAGCTTCGGTGATTTCGCTTGGCTGCGGCCCTGTGCCCCGGTCGACCTGCTGATCTGCTCGGACGTGATGCACTACGTACCCAATCGCGAACTGCGCGCAGGCCTGGCCGGCGTGGCTGAACTGACCGCGGGGGTGGCCTTCCTGGAGACCTTCGCCGCCGAGGATGCGTTCGAAGGCGACCACGATGGCTTCCAGGCCCGCCCGGCGCGCTGGTACCGGCGTGAACTGGCCCGGCAGGGCATGCAGCCGGCAGGGTCGCATTGCTGGCTCGGCCCCGCTCTGGCAGGCGATGCGGCGGCGTTGGAGCGGATGTGAATCCGGATTCATTATTTTGAGCCAACTTAACCTGCGGGACACCCGGATGGGATATGCTGCGCGGCAACATATGACCATACATATTCGGTCGGCATGCTCTATCAACTGCACGAACTGACCCGCAACCTGCTCGCCCCCTGGGTGCACCAGGCCCAGGCCAACGCCAAGTTCTTCGCCAACCAGGGCCACTGGTGGTCGCAGATGCCCGGCGCCGATCGACTGGCGGCCGTCAATGAGCTGTTCCATCGCATCGGCAAGGATTACGAGAAGCCCGAATGGGGCATCAACGAAATCGATGTCGAAGGCGAGCGCGTGCCGATCGTCGTGCACGAGGAAGTGAGCAAGCCGTTCTGCAAGCTGCTGCGCTTCAAGCGCCACAGCAATGAAGCCGACCAGCTGCACACCATGCTCAACCAGCCGTTCGTGCTGGTGGTGGCGCCGCTGTCCGGCCACCACGCCACGCTGCTGCGCGACACCGTGCGCACCCTGCTGCGCGACCACCGCGTGTATGTGACCGACTGGGTCGACGCACGCATGGTGCCGGCCAGCGAAGGCGAGTTCGGCCTCGACGACTACATCGCCTACATCCAGGAGTTCATTCGCCATCTCGGCGTCGAGCGCCTGCACGTGGTGAGCGTGTGCCAGCCGACCGTGCCGGTGCTGGCGGCGGTTTCGCTGATGGCCAGCCGTGGTGAACCTACGCCGCGCACGCTGGTGATGATGGGTGGTCCGATCGATGCGCGCTGCAGTCCGACCGCCGTCAACAACCTGGCCACGCAGAACCCGCTGTCGTGGTTCGAGAACAACGTCATCCACACCGTGCCGGCCAGCTATCCCGGCGCCGGCCGTCGCGTGTACCCGGGCTTCCTGCAGCACGCCGGCTTCCTGTCGATGAATCCCAGCCGCCACTTCAGCTCGCACTGGGATTTCTACACCGACCTGGTCAAGGGCGATCTGGAAGACGCCGACGCTCATCGCAACTTCTATGATGAGTACAACGCCGTGCTGGACATGCCGGCCAAGTACTACCTGGATACCATCCGCGTGGTGTTCCAGGACTTCCTGCTGCCGCGTGGCGAGTGGGTGGTCAACGGCGAGAAGGTCGATCCGTCGGCGATCCGCGATACCGCACTGTTGAGCATCGAAGGCGAGCTGGACGACATCGCCGGCCTCGGCCAGACCGAAGCGGCGCAGGCGCTGTGCACTGGCATCGGCGCGGACCGTCGCGAGCATTTCATCGTTGAAGGCGCCGGCCACTACGGCATCTTCAGCGGCCGTCGCTGGCGCGAAGTGGTGTACCCGAAGGTGCGCGATTTCTTCGCCGCGCATGCCGAAGCACCGGCAGCGAAGGCCTCAAAGAAGAAGAGCAACGTCACCCCGTTGCGCCGCAAGGCGGGGTAACTCGCCCCTGGTAGATGCCAACCTTGGTTGGCGCTCTACCATGAATCCCGATATCCGATGGATCGTGCCAACCAAGGTTGGCACCTGCCAAAGCGTGGATTCACGCTTACAGCCGCACCAGCAGGTTCTTGGCGATCAAGCCATGCAGCTTGCCGATGCCGCGTGCCAGATGCAGGGTCAGCACCAGCAGCAGCGCACCCACTGCGGCAACCGCGATCGCCACCAGCGGCGAGGCCGCCATCGGCAACACGTTCACGTCGTTGATGTACACGCCGGGGATGTCGCCACTGAAGACCGCCGCGACCGGTGCCCAGATCAGGCTCAGCGACAGCGACAGCAGCGTCACCGCGATGGTGAAGTAGATGATGCCCAGCGGCAGCATCAGCACGAAGTACAGCAGCGTCAGCCAGGTGCGACCATCGGTGAACATGTCGCCGATGCGCTGCAGCCATGTGCGGCTGCGGTCGGTGTAGCGCGGACGACGCGGCATGCGCTCGCCCAGCAGCGCTTCCACCAGCCGCCCTTCCAGCAACGCCAGCCCGCGCACCGAGCCGAAGAACAGCACCGTCAGCGGGATGCCGATGATCAGGATCAGCAGGCCCAGCGACAGCGACAGACCAGTCACCACCCAAGTGAAGAAGAAGATGCCGGTGGCCAGTGACAGCAGCATGTAGAACAGCGCGCCATAGGTATGCGGATCGGCCACCACGCCGAAGAAACGCGCCAGCAGCGAGCGCTGCACCGGCGTCGGCGGCGGCGCGGCAGGCTCCACGCCGCTCGCTTGCGCGGCCGCACGCAGCATCGGCGCGGTATCCGCACGCGGCGAGCGCAACGCACGATTCACCGTCACTTCGGTCTCGCGGTAGATCTCGGCCACTTCATCCGGTGCGCCATAGCTGCCGGCGACGTCGGCGATCACTTCGGTCTCGCTGCGCCCGGGCTGCGCCGCCAGCTCCGAGCGCAGATACTCCTCGGCGTCGTACAGTGCGTCCTGCACCATCGCCGGGTCGGCGCCTTCCAGTGCCGCGCGCAGCTGCGCCAGATACTGCGGAATGGTGGTCGGCAGGGCACTGCCTGCCAGGCTCGGGTCGTTCATTGTGGTACCCCCTCCAACACGGAATCGACGGAATCGCGGGTGGCCTGCCACGCCTGGCGCCATTGCGCCAACACCTCGCGGCCACGTTCATTGATGCGGTAGTAGCGCCGCGGCGGCCCGCTGCTGGACGGCTCCACATGACTTTCCAGCAGGCCCGCACCCTCCAGGTTCCGCAGCACCGGGTACAGCGCGCTCTGCTTGCCGCTCAGCACGCCCTCGCCCACCCGCTCCAGCTCCTTGGCAATCAGGTAGCCGTACAGCGGCTCGCCGGCCCGGGCCAGCACTGCCAGCAGGGCCAGCGACACGGTTCCGGCGCTGAGCTCCTTCTGGAACTTCTTCAGGTGGACATCGTCCTCGGACATGACCGGCCCTCCACTACGTTGAAGTCCACAGTAGTGCGAAGTTCGGTATAGCGAATGTGTCGTTAGTCACTCTGACGGTTGGCGAGGCGCATTCAGGCCCGACGTATCGCCTCCAGCACCTGCGCGGTGGCCGCCTCCGGCAGCGTGTGCCTGCCCTCTTCTAGCCGGCTGACCAGTGCCTGACGGCGCGCGGCCCCCAGTGGTGAGTAATGCTGGCTCGCCCGAAGCCAGTTCTCCACCAGTCGCAGGTGCCAAGCCCGCTCATCCTCGCGCTGCGGCACCGCGTCCAGCAGCAGATCGAGGTGCTGCCAAAGGGGCAGTCTGCGCAACTGGCTCAGCAGGCCGACCTGTGCCACGTGCGAAGGACCATCGTGGCAGAACGCCACCAGCCGGACCGGATCCAGCTCGCCGGCCCACAGGGGCGTCGCACGGGCCAGCAGCTCGTTCACTGTCCGCCCAGGCTCTTCCAGTGCGGCACGCAACCATTCCAGACTGGCGCCGTCCCCAGCCCTCAGCCAACCGCGCAGGCAGCTGCGTCGATGGCGCGCCGACACCTCGGGCAACAACGCGCGCAGCGCGGTCGCATCTGCAGCCTCGGCGTGGTCGCCCAACGCTTCCAACGCCTCGCGCCAGCGCCCGCGGGTACGCTGCTGAAGTTCATCGCGCCACAACGTGATCGCGGGGGGAGCATGGCGCTGCTGAAGCAGCCACGCCGCCAATCTGCGCACGCTGCGCGAACGGTCAAATGCGGCAGCTTCGATGTGTGCATCGAGACCCGGCACGTTACGTTCGACCAGTGCCCGCAACGCGCCGGCACGCACCCCGCTGGACGGCGCGGCCAACGCCACGACACATTTCTCTTCGATCTCCCCAGGCACGCCGTTCGCCAAGAGATGTGTAAGTGCCAGGTGCGAGACTTGCGGACTGTTGTCCAGCAGCGCGAGCGAGCGCAGTTCCTCCGGGTCTGGATGGATCTGCAGGGCGATGGTGAAGGCGGCCAGCCGGGTTCTTGCCTCGGGGTGGCCCAGCAGCCCTTCAAGAACGGGGTGAGCGGCTGGCGACGACAGCCAGGCGAACAGGCCGCCGTCGAGCCACTCCCGTTGCACGCGCTGTGCATCGCGCAAGCGGACAGCGATCGGCCAAGCCTTCAGCACGTGGTGCACAGCACACTGCTCGAGCAGGGACATCACAACATCCCGCGCTACCGCGCGCACTTCGGCCACCCAATCATTGCAGCGGAGCAAGGCACAGGACAACGTCAGATGGCTGGGCACCGAGCGCATCTTCTGCAACGCGGCCTCGCGCGTGTGACCATTGCCGTCCGAGCCCGCAAGGAACAGTGCCGCCGTCTGCACATCAACCGGCGGCGCTGCGCAGGCCTTCAGGCAGTCGAGCAGGCCATCTCCGTTGGGGGCCCACCAGCTGCGTCGACGCTCATCAAGATCGAACAACCCTCGTGGCGACAGCGTCTGCAACCAATGCAGACGATCCACCCCCTCATCGACGAACCCCTTCAGGATCTGGTCGATCATCGCGCGCAGTGCGGCTTCGGGCGCTTCCGGATGCGGTATCACCATCATCTGCTTCCATCAAGGACAATGGCCATCGTGCCGCACCTGCATGGACAGGGCCAGCACGCCACCGTGGCGCAGGCGCGTACTCTCGCGCAGAATCAGACCCTCGTTCATGTTCCGGGGATCCCATGCCGCACCGTCGACGCCTTGCCCTGACCGCCCTCGCCCTGACCTGCCTGCTGCCCGCAATGGCCAGCGCGGCCTCGCCCTACAGAAGCCCGCAGCAGATCCTCGACGCCTCGGCGGCCAGCGACTGGCGCACGCCGGACCCGGCCAACCTGCTGTACATGGACCTGCCGGCCGGACGGGTGATCATCGAGCTGGCTCCGCAATTCGCCCCGCGCCATGTCGCCAACATCCAGACCTTCGCCCACGAACACTTCTGGGACGGCACCAGCATCTACCGTTCGCAGGACAACTTCGTGGTGCAGTTCGGTGATGCCGACGCCGATGACGCGGCCAAGGCCAAGCCGTTCGGCAGTGCCGCGCGCAAGCTGCCGGCCGAGTTCGAGCGCGCCAGCGCTGGCCTGAAGGTCAGCGTGCTGCCGGATCGCGATGGCTGGGCCGCGCAGACCGGTTTCTTCGACGGCTTCCCGGTCGGCCAGGACCCGCAGGCCGGCAAGGCCTGGCTGGCGCATTGTTACGGCATGCTGGGCGCGGGCCGCAGCAACGAAGAGGACAGCAGCATCGGTGCCGAACTCTATGTGGTGACCGGCCAGTCGCCGCGTCAGCTGGACCGCAACATCACTCTGGTCGGTCGCGTGCTGAAGGGCATGGAACTGCTCAGCGCGACCCCGCGCGGACCGGCGCCGATGGGTTTCTATGCCGACCCGAAGCTGCGCACGCCGATCGTGTCGATCCGCCGCGCCAGCGACGTGCCGGCGGCCGAGCGCACGCCAATCCAGGTGCTGCGCACTGATTCAAAGACGTTCGCCGATACGGTCGAAGCGCGACGCAATCGCGTGGATGATTTCTACAAGCGCCCGGCGGGTCATATCGATCTTTGCAATGTTCCGGTGCCGGTGAAGTAACGCCGTCGCGGGTTCTGCGCGTGGCGCGTGCTGAAGGTGCGTCACTGTTCATGGGCGTTACTTTTCTTTGTACGCAAAGAAAAGTAACCAAAAGAAACGTTCCGCCAGCCGCGAGCCGATGCTGCGCACCGGTGCCCTGTGCTCCTCGGCCCGTCGAGGGACGGCGCGGGAACTCGCTACGCTCAGACACCCGCGCCTCTTCGCCCTCGCCGGACCTGCGGTGCTCGGCTCGCTCAAGGCGGACTGGAAGGTCAAGATCAACCGCAAAAGCATCCACGCATGGCGTGGATCTACTGGGTGCAGCTGTGGCCTTTGATCTGGATCCGCCTTGAGCGAGCCGAGCATCGCAGGGGAATCAGGGGCGAAGAGGTGCCGATGTCTGAGCGTAGCGAGTTCGGCACTGTCCCCTGATTCACCGAGAAGCGCAGGGGACCGACGTGCGAAGCACGGCGGCTCGCGACCTGGCGGCGCGTTTCTTTTGGTTACTTTTCTTTTCGCGCGAAAAGAAAAGTGACGCCCATGAACAATGAAGCGCCTTCAGCACGCACCACGTGCAAAACACCTCAGCCCTTCTGACTCACCGCCACACTCCCCAGAATCAACGCACCGGCAATCAACATCTGCACCGTGACCGCTTCACCCAGGAACAGCCACGCGAACGCTGCGCCGAACAACGGCACCAGATAGGTCACCGTCGATGCACGCGACGGGCCGATGCGGCCGATCAGACGATAGAACATCAGGAAGGCGAATCCAGTACAGACCACGCCCAACGCGATTGCCGCGCCCCAGGCCTTGCCCGGGATCGGGCCCTGCGGCAGATGGGTGAGCGCCATCGGCAACAACCACAATGAGGCGCACGACAGCGTGGCGGCGGCCGCAGCAGCCGAAGGCAATCCGGTCATGTGCCGCTTCACCAGGTTCACGCCCAGACCGTACAACAGCGAAGCGGCCGCGCCGGCCAGCACGGCCGTACCGATGCTCAGGCCCGAGATCTTGGCCGTGGCCAACACCACTACGCCGGCAAAACCAACCAGCAGCGCACCCGCACGCCGCGCACCGATCTTCTCGCCAAAGAACAGGAAGGCGATCAACGCAGCGAACAGCACCGTCATCGCATTGCAGATCGCGCCGATCGCTGCCGGTGCACGCTCGGCCGCGTAGGCGAACAGCACGAACGGCAATGCCGAATTGACCAGGCCGATCGGTGCCAGCCACAGCCAGCGCCGCGGCGGAAACTGCGCCCGCGCTTGCCACAGGAATGGCAGCAGCACCAGCGCGCCCAGCACCAGCCGCACCTCGACCAGCGCGAACGGGCCGAACGATGGCACCGCCACCCGCATGAACAGGAACGAGCAGCCCCAGATGGCGCCCAGCAGGGTCAATTCCAGCGGCGTGCGCCAGTCGCGCTCGGCCGCCTGTGGCACCGCATTCATATCCGTTCTCCAACCATCACTGCATTCCTCGTCCGGCCTCACAGGATCGGCCGCAGACGACCGCCACACAAGCGCGTAGTATCGCTGCCAGCCACAAATATGGTTTGAGGCTCGACATGCTGCTACGCCCTTCCCTGCTTCCTGCCCTGGCCGTTTTCGCGGTCGCTGCGCGCCATCAGAACTTCGCCCAGGCCGCGCAGGAACTGCACCTGACCGCCAGCGCGGTCAGCCACCATGTGCGACGCCTGGAAGAGGTGCTGGAGACCCGGCTGTTCCTGCGTCATGCGCGAGGCGTTCGCCTCACCGCCGAGGGACGGCAGCTGGCCGATGCCGCCAGTGCGGCCTTCGCTGATGTGGCCGCGGTCGCCCATCATCTGCAGCCTGACGCCGACAGCGTGCCACTGCGGATCACCACGCTGCGCTCGTTGTCCTACTGCTGGCTGCTGCCACGGCTGCCGCGCTTCACCCAGGCCCATCCGCACATACGCATCGAGCTGCACACCGGCAGCGGCCTGGACCGCTACGACGACAACGGGCCAGAGGTCGGCATCCGCTACGGCCTGGGCCAATGGCCCGGCCTGCATGCGCAGCATCTGATGGACGACAACCTGTTCCCGGTCGCCTCACCGGCGCTGGCCGGGGTCGAAACGCTGCAGGACCCGGCACGCATCGCCGAGCTGCCGCTGCTCAGTGATCTGTCACCGCAGGGTTGGCGCGACTGGTTCCGCCACGCCGGTGTACGTCCGCCCTCGCCCATGCCGCCGATGCACACCTTCGCCGACAGCACCGATGCGATGCGTGCGGCGGTGTACGGCATGGGCGCGGTACTGGCCCGCACGCATGTCGCCCAGCCCTATCTGCAACGCTATGAGCTGCTGCGCCTGCCTGGCCCAGCGTTGAAGGCACGCTATGCCTACTACGTGGTGCATGCCGAAGGACAAGCGCCGAGCCCGGCCGCGCGCCTGTTCATCGACTGGTTGCTGGAACAGGCCCAGGACGAACGCACGCCGATCCCGGCGCTGCCGGACAGCCTGCTGGGGCGCATGCCCACAGCCGGCTGACCGTGCCCTCACCCGGTCTTTGCCCGCGGCTGGCTAGTCTGCAGGCGAACTCCCCTACGTGCTTCTGCCATGGCCCTGCTACGACTGCGTATTACCGGAACCGAAGACGACGCCCGTGCGATCAGCGATCTGCTGCTTGGCCTGGACGGCATCGAGCATGTCGAGGAAACCGACGACCTGATGCCGCACATGGACGACGACGATTCCAGTTCGGCCGGTTTGTCCGATGACATCGGCCCGGGCACCCACGAACTGGAGGTGGAAGTGGGCAACGAGAGCACTGCGCAGAAGGTGCGCGATGCAGTGCAGGAGCTTGCGCTGGAGCTTGATGTGTTCGTCGAGTACGAGACGGACGAGGGCTGAGGACTCGCCGGGCATGGCCCGGCGCTACCCGATGCTCGAAGCACCCCGGTAACGCCGGGCCATGCACCGTCTGTTCCGGTAGCGCCGGGCCATGCCCGGCGAACACCGGGCGCGGTTCGATCAGGGCTTGCGGCGTCGGCGACGCCACCACGCCCGCACACCCCAGGTCGCGATCAACGCCAGCACCGCTACCGGCAACAACGCGGCGGCAGCGCGGATCAGGAACGCAATGCTGGTGCTGAAGATGCTGCCCGATTCGCTCAGCGCCTCACCGATCTCGCTGCGGCTGCGCTGGCCCGATGTGGTATCGAAGTGCATCGTGACCAGCTGGGTATCGATGCGCCGGCGTTGCTGCGCCGAATCCTTGTTGGCCTGTTCGACGCCCGCTTCGATCTCCGACAGGCGCGTGGTGATCGCCATCAGGTCCTCGATCTTCAGGTCCTTGCGGTCCTGGTAGGACAGCAGCCGCGCGTGTTCCTTCTCCAGCCGCGCCTTGGTCAGTGCGGTGTCGGCGACCTGCTGCGCGAGATCTTCGGCGCGCGTGCTACGCGACTGCAGCTTGCCGCCCTCACCGGCCAACGCGATCAACGGCTCAGTGCCCTTCGGTGCAATCCGCACCTTGACCTCGCCGCTGGGCTGCTCGCCACTGCGCTGATCGACCTGCAGCACCGCGCAGTCACCGAACCTCGCGCTCTGGCAGGCCTGCGCCACCTGCTGGATGCGCGGTGCGATCTGCGCCGCTTCCAGCTGCACCTGCACGTCGTGTTCGTAGGCGAGGAATGCGCCTTCCGGTGAAGCAACGGCAGCTTCGGCGGCGGTGGCGCCTGCATCGGCCGCCACATCGCCGTGTTTGGCACAGGCCACCAGCGCCAGCAGCAGCACCGGCATCGTCACCACGCGCATCCACACGTGCACCGGCCTCACAGTGCCGCTCCGTCGTAGGACATCACCGCCAACGTGGCCAGATCCACCTGCGGTACACAGCGCACGTTCACCGCCACCATCGGCGTGCCGGTGCGCGGGTCCACCGCTTCGCTGTAGGGGGCAACGCCGCACTCGCGGCAATGGTGATGATCGATGTGGGCCTTGTTGAAATGATAGGTGGCCACGTCCGCGGGATTGGTGCTCAGCTGGAACGCCTCGCGCGGGGCAAACCACAGCAGGCTGCCGCGGCGACGGCACATCGAGCAGTTGCAGTCGATGACGTCGCTGATCGGCGCCTCGGCCTGTACGGTGAATGCGATCCTGCCGCAATGGCAGCTTCCCTGGTATTCCATGTCCTGCGCTCCGCTGGAGGGTCCTTGTCAGTGCCCATGGTAATCCTATGGCACGGGGACAAAGCAGCTCCGGGGGCCTATGCTCGGGAATTGACCCCAGTACAGGAACGCCGATGCGCCCGCATCTTCTTGCCCTCGCCCTGGTCGCCGCCCTGGCCGGTTGCCAGCCGGCCGACGCCCCGACCAACGGTTCCACCCCGGCCGCCAGCCAGCAGGCCGGTGACGCAGCGGTTGATGCCGCCTTCGCCGACCTGTCCAAGCGCGCCCTGGACACCTGGATGCAGCTCTCGCCGGTCAGCGCCACCCAGATCGGCGACCACCGCTATGACAGCGATATCGACGATCTGAGTGCCGCCGGCCAGCAGAAGACCGTGGCCGCCTACAAGGCGCTGCTGGGCGAGCTGGACAAGATCGAGGTGGCCAAGCTGGGCCGCGAGAACCAGGTGGACGCGGCGATCCTGCGCAACCAGCTGCAGTCGGAGATCTGGAATGCCGAGGTCATGCAGTCCGGCAAGTGGGACCCGCAGCTGTACAACGGCGTGGCCGGCAGCGCGATCTACGGGCTGATGGCCCGTGAATTCGCACCGCTGCCCGAGCGCCTGAAGGCGGCCACCGCGCGCATGGAGAAGCTGCCGGCGATCTTCGCCCAGGCCCGCGAGAACCTGGATCCGGCCCGCGTGCCAAAGATCCATGCCGAGACGGTGGCCAAGCAGAACAAGGGCATTCTCAGCATCGTCGATACCTTCATCACCCCGCACATCGGCGAACTGCCGCAGGCCGACCAGCAGCGCCTGCAGGCCGCCATCGATGGCCTGAAGAAGGCCGTGGACGAGCAGCAGACCTGGCTGGACAAGACCCTGGTGCCCAACGCCAAGGGCGACTTCCGCATCGGTGCGGAGAAGTACGACCAGAAGCTGAAGTTCGCGCTGAATTCCTCGCTGTCGCGGCAGGAGATCGGCGAGCGGGCACGCGCCGAACTCAAGCGCGTGCGCGAAGACATGTACGGCATCGCGCAGACCGTGCTGAAGGACAAGCCCGGCGCACCGGAAATGCCGGCGCAGCCGACCGACGAGCAGCAGCAGAAGGCGATCGAGGTCGCGCTGGAACTGGCCTACGCCGACAAGCCGGCACGCGACAAGGTGGTGGACGATGCCAAGGCCGCGCTGGACCAATCCACCGCGTTCGTGCGCGAACACGATCTGATGACCCTGCCCGACGCGCCGGTGGACATCATCCTGATGCCGGAATTCCAGCGTGGCGTGGCAGTGGCCTACTGCGATTCGCCCGGCCCGCTGGACAAGAACCTGAAGACCTTCTACGCCGTCTCGCCGATTCCGGAGGACTGGAACGACAAGCAGGTCGACTCGTTCCTGCGTGAGTACAACTCGCGCATGATCCACCTGCTCAGCATCCACGAAGGCACCCCGGGGCACTACCTGGAAGGCTGGCATTCGGCCAAGTTCCCCTCCACCCTGCGCGCGGTGCTGCGTTCAGGCCTGTTCGCCGAAGGCTGGGCGGTCTACACCGAGCGCATGATGCAGGAGCAGGGGTATCTCAACAACGACCCGTTGTTCCACCTGGTGCAGCTGAAGTTCTACCTGCGCACGATCTCCAACGCGATCCTCGACCAGGGCGTGCACGTGGACAACTGGGATCGCGAGAAGGCGATGCACCTGATGACCCACGACGCCTTCCAGCAGGAAAGCGAAGCCTCGGGCAAGTGGGTGCGTGCGCAGCTGACCTCGGCTCAGCTGCCGACCTACTTCGTCGGTGCGCAGGAACACTTCGACACCCGCAAGGCGATGCAGGACAAGCTGGGTGACAAGTTCAACCTGAAGGCCTACCACGACCAGATGCTGTCCTACGGCGCACCGCCGGTGCGCTTCGCACGCCAGCTGATGCTGGACCAGCCGATCGAGTGATCGATCAGGTGTGAGTCGGAAATGGAACGGCCCGGGAAGACCCGGGCCGTTTTCTGTTCTGGCAGTTGCGACCTGCCATCCTGGTGGGTGCGAACCTTGGTTCGCACCGCTTCTGCCACCACTCAATCAGACGATGTGGATATACAGCTTCCTCGAGTTCAGTCTCAAATCGAGGAAGTACTCCACACCACACCCGCGGCAGGCAGCGGGACAATCCTCGTCGCTCCCACGTTGGTTCTCCGAGGCATCGGCCACCACCGGATATCCACAATCAAAACACGTAAAGGCAATGTTGCTGCCATGGGGATCCGCCCTTATTTCATCTCCATCACCGTCCATTACAAGAAAGCCCGTAATGTTCATGATTCACCGAGATCGCTTGGTTGATCGCTGGAGACTACCCGAATCCGAGCATACGGGACGCGAAGCTGCCTCCGTCTCATCACAATGCGACGCTGCCATCCATCCCCGGATTCAAGGTGAATGCAGCAGCTTCTTGAACTGCGCTTCACTGCAACCCGACTGCCCACAGCCCGGCAGCATCAGCTCCACCCGCCCCGGCGGCTGCGCGTCGGTCAACGGGATAGCACCACGCAGCTGCCCGCGCGTGGGATAGACATACACCAACCGATAACGCGCTTCGCCTGCCCCATGATCACGCCAGCGTTCAAACTGCAGCAGACCGCCGATCGGCGTCTTCTCGTACTGGCCCAGCAACGTGTAGTCCGCGATTCCCAGCGCCGCCAGCACGGAACCGATGTTGGAATCGTGGCCGACCAGCAGGCTCACCTTCGGCGATGCCGGGTCCTCGAACAACGCATTCACTCTTGCCAGCAGCGGCGCGGCCACGTCATGGGCGACCTCGGGGGTGCCGAATAGGATGTCCTGGTAGCGGTTGCGGATCTGCGCCAGCGCCTGCCATTGGGCCTCCGTGTTCAATCGGCCCCAGCCTTCGCGGGGGATGCCATTGCCCTGGTAGTGCTCCATTAGCAAGGCATCGACCAGCCCGCTGGCCAGGGCCAACGAACCGGTAGTACGCGGTTCCCTGCCCGGCTCTGCGCTGAGAATGGAATCGGCCGGCGTCAGGTGGCATTCGCTGCGGCCTGCGCACGCAGCCGACTGCGGGTAGCGGGTGATCGCCTCCACCACTGCCAACGCCGGTGCCAGATACGATGCGACCTGCGCCTGTTGCATCGCCGACAACGCGCGTTCGCGGAAGGCCGCATCACCGTTGTGGATCACCGGGTTGAACAACGGATCCATGACTCCCAGCGGCATGCGCTGCTCGACCGTGACATGGCAGCCCGGGAACGCACCGGCGATGAAGAACTGTGCGGTGGCCTGGGTGCGCTGCAGGCTGTTGGCATGGGCATGGAAATCAGCCGGCTGCGGGCAGCCTGATACCGGCAGCAGCTGTGCGTGGCGCAGCCACTGGCCAATGTAACGGCCCATGTAGACCTCCAGCACGCCGCCCTTGGTGGTCAGCTCGCCAGCACCCACGTCCCAGATTGGCCAGCGCTCCGGTGTGGCATTGGCCAAAGCACCCGATGCCACCACCGGAGCGCGCAGGTTGTGGCGGCTGAGCAGGACAACCTGCTCGAGGTGGTCGCCTTCCACTGGCGCCGGCGCAGCGGCCGCAACCGTTGCGGCGAGGGTGAGCGCCAGAAACAGGGGGCACAGGAATCGGATCATGCTGGTTTCCGGAAAGGGCTCGGTGTCAGAGCCTTTTCCTGCGGAAAAGGTTCCGTCCTTGGGGGACGTGATGTGGGGTCGGAGCCCTTTCCACCGGAAAGGGCTCCGACCCCGAAACGATCACTGATCAGCAGCGACGAAACCACCGGTCTGTCGCGCCCACAACCGCGCGTACAGTCCACCGGCCTCGATCAGCTCGGCGTGGCTACCGGTCTCGACGATGCGGCCCTGGTCCATCACCACCAGCCGGTCCATGCGCGCGATGGTCGACAAGCGGTGCGCGATCGCGATCACCGTCTTGTTGCCCATCAACTGGTCCAGGCTGTCCTGGATCGCTGCTTCCACTTCCGAGTCCAATGCCGAGGTCGCCTCATCCAGCACCAGGATCGGTGCGTCCTTCAGCAGCACGCGGGCAATGGCGATGCGCTGGCGCTGGCCACCGGACAGCTTCACGCCGCGCTCGCCCACGTGCGCGTCGTAGCCACGCCGGCCTTGCCCGTCCACCAGCGTATCGATGAAGGCTGCGGCGCGCGCCTTGGCCACGGCGGCATGCAACTGCTCGTCAGTGGCATCGGGGCGGCCATACAGCAGGTTGTCGCGGATCGAACGATGCAGCAGCGAGGTGTCCTGGGTGACCACGCCGATCTGCTGGCGCAGGCTTTCCTGCGTAACGTAGGCAATGTCCTGATCGTCGATCAGGATTCGCCCGCTTTCCAGGTCGTAGAGCCGCAGCAGCACGTTGACCAGGGTCGACTTGCCTGCACCGGAAGGGCCGACCAGGCCGATCTTCTCGCCCGGCTTCACCACCAGGTCCAGTCCGGCGATCACGCCGCCCTTCTTGCCGTAGTGGAAGTGGATGTCCTGGAAGTGCACGCCACCACGGGTCACCTGCAGCGGCACCGCATCCTCGCGGTCCTGCACGGTCAGCGGCTGGGCGATGGTGGTGATGCCATCCTGTACCGTGCCGATGTCCTCGAAGATGCCGTTGATGGTCCACATGATCCAGCCGGACATGTTGTGGATGCGGATCACCAGGCCGGTCGCCAGCGTGATCGCGCCAACGGTGATGTGGCCGCCGTTCCACAACCACAGCGCCAGGCCGCAGGTACCGGCGATCAGGAAACCGTTGACGATGGCGATGGCCAGGTCCATGCCGGTGGTGACCCGGGTCTGCGCGCGGTGCTTCACCGCCAGTTCCTGGATCGACTCGGCCACATAGGCCTGCTCGCGGCCACCATGGGCGAACAGCTTCAGCGTAGGGATGTTGGTGTAGCCGTCGACGATGCGGCCCATCGCCTTGGAACGTGCTTCGGAAGCGATCCACGCCCGTTCCTTCGCGCGCGGCACGAAGTACATCAGGATCACTGCATAGGTCAGCAGCCACAGGATCAACGGCACCATCAGGCGCCAGTCGGCCTGTGCGAACAGGTACAGCGCAGTGCCGGTATAGACCACGATGTACCACAGCGAATCGACCATCTGCACAGCCGATTCGCGCAGCGAGGTACCGGTCTGCATCACCCGGTTGGCCACGCTTCCAGCGAAGTCGTTCTGGAAGAAGTTCAGGCTCTGCCGCACCACGTAGTTGTGCATCAGCCAGCGCGAGCGGTTGCTCAGGCCTGGCACGATCGCCTGGTTGACCAGCAGGTTGTGCAGGCCGACCAGGATCGGCCGAGCGATGACCGTGATGAACAGCATCCAGCCCAGCTCGTTGGCATGGCGCTGGAAGAAGCCGGCACCGGGCTGCTCGGCGACCATGTCGACGATGCGGCCCAGGTAATCGAACATCGCCACTTCCACCAGCGCCAGCAGCAGGCCGGCAATCAGCGTGGCCAGCAGCACCGGCCACACCGGGCGCAGGTAGTGCAGGTAGAACGGCACCACCTTGCGCGGCGGCATGCGCCCGTCCACGGGCGGAAACACCGGAATCAGGGATTCAAACCAACGGAACATCGCATTCCCTCGCCTCTTGCAAGCGGCGAAGTATCCCACGCCGGATGTGTACGCCAGCCGATGATCGCCTGAGCCCCCCGGTAGTCGCCCACCTTGGTGGGCGCCCTACCGCAGGCCAACCAAGGTTGGCACCTACCGGGCCACCGGGGTGAACAGCAGGTCCTGGAAATCGAAGCTGAAATCGGTCAGGTCGGAGATCGACTGCATGCGCACCTCGCGCACCCTGCCGTCCGGGTCCAGGCTGAAGTTCACGAACGCATCGGCGTTGAGCGAACGGTCGTCCCAGCGCACGATGAAGGTGTCGTGCTGCCAATGCTCCAGCCGGCCGCTCAGCTGCGCGGTCTTCATGAAGCGCAGGCGCAGCCCCTTGCCCTCGGCGCTGACCTGCATGTCGCCGTACCAGCGGTCGCGGAAGGTGCCGCTGTAGCCGGCCATTGCCAGCGACGGCTTGCTGCCCTTGTCGCGCGCCGCCTGGTGCTTGGCCCAGGCCTCGTCGGCCTTGTCCTGGCCCTTGGCCACGGCCTTGGCATAGGCATCCACCCAGTCGTGCTTCTCGCCGCCCAGATAGGCATCAAGCACGCTCAGGGTGATCGCGTTGAACGCCGCACCCACTTCCTGGTTGGTCAGCACCACCACGCCCAGCTTCTCGCCCGGCACCAGGGTCAGCCGCGAAACCATGCCCGGCCAGCCACCGGTGTGCCAGACCAGTTTCTGCCCGCGGTAGTCACTCAGGCTCCAGCCCTCGCCATAGCCGGCGAAGTTGGCCCGCGCCGGTGCCAGCTCCGGCACGCTCGGCGCCGGGATCGACTGTGGCGTGATCATCCGCCACATCTGCTGCTGGCTCTTGTCGGTGAACAGCGGCGTGCCATTGGCCAGCTTGCCCTCGGCCAGCTGCACCTGCATCCAGCGCGCCATGTCGTGCGCACTGGAATAGATGCCACCGGCGCCGGCATTGTTCGACCAGGTCAGCGGAGCAACGGTGCGCAGGTTCTTGAAATCGTACTTGGCGTGGCCGACCGCCGCCTTATCGCCCGGCTTCAGGTGATCGGCGTTGTAGCGCGTGCCGGCCATGCCCACCTTGTCGAAGATGCGGGTCTGCAGGAACTGCTGGTAGCTCATGCCGGAGACATGTTCGATCACCTGCTGGGCGACCGCGTACAGGATGTTGTCGTAGGCGTAGCTTTCGCGGAACCCACCCTTCAGTGGCACCTTGCCCAGACGCTCCACCACTTCAGCGTTGCTGTAGGAGGTTGTCGGCCAGAACAGCAGGTCACCGGCACCCAGGCTCAGGCCGCTGCGGTGCGATAGCAGGTCCCGGATCGTCATCTGGCCGGTCACGAACGGGTCGGACATGCGGAACGACGGCAGGTGGTCGATCACCTTGTCGTCCATCTTCAGCTTGCCGTCCTCGGCCAGCAGGTTCAGCGAGGTGGCGGTGAATGCCTTGGTGTTGGAAGCGATGGCGAACAGCGTATCGGCCTGCACGGGCTCCGGCTTGCCCTGCTCGCGCACGCCCCAGCCGCGTTCCAGCACCACCTGGCCGTCCTTGACCACGGCCACGGCAATGCCGGGCACGTCGAACTGTGCACGCACGCGCTCGACGGTGGCATCCAGGTCCTGCAGCTGCTCCGGGGTCGCAGCGTTCGCCATGGTCGTGCACGCCAGCAGCACGGCTCCTCCAATCCAGGTTTTCATCCAGCACGATCTCCGAACAGGGGTGGCGGCCATGTGCAGGCCGTCACCGGGGTTTCGCGCGATGGTAACGGCCCCGGGCGCAGCCTGCCCTGTGCCATAGGAGGGGTGTCATGGGCGAGAACGGACAACCGAGCAACGGGTCGACCATCATTCCGTGCCTGCGCTACCGTGACGCGCAGGCCGCCATCGAGTGGTTGCAACGCGCCTTCGGTTTTCACGTCCAGGCGGTGTATGCCGACGGCGATATCGTGTTCCATGCGCAGCTCACATATGGCAGCGGCATGATCATGCTCGGCTCGAGCAGCAGTAGCGGCGAATGGTCCAAGCTGGCGGTGATGCCGGACGAGGTCGGCGGCCGCCAGACCCAGAGCGCCTGCGTGATCGTTGCCGATGCCGACGCGCACTACGCGCGGGCCAAGGCCGCCGGCGCTCGCATCGTCATCGACATTGCCGACCAGGACTACGGTGGCCGTGGCTACGCCTGTGCCGACCCAGAAGGTTACCTGTGGTGGTTCGGCAGCTACGATCCGTGGCGCGTGGACCACGGCCAGTGACTGCCGCAACGACGCAGGCCGCGATCCGCTGCGGCATCGGTGGCTGGGTGTTTCCCGAATGGCGCGGCGGCATGTTCTATCCGCCGGGCCTGCCGCAACGCGAGGAACTGGCCCATGCCAGCCGCGCGCTACGCTGCATCGAGATCAACGGCACCTTCTACCGCACGCCCACTGCCGCCCAGTGCGCGCAATGGGCCGCGCAGACGCCGGAGGGCTTTCGTTTCTCGATGAAGGCGCCGCGCTACCTGGTGCAACGTCGCGACCTGTCCAGCACCGTGGAAGCTGCAGCGCCGTTCCTGCAGGCGGCGCTCGCGCTGGGTGACCGGCTTGGCCCCTTGCTGTGGCAGTTCGACCCACGCCATCCGGCCGATGCCGAAGCGCTGGGCGCAATGATGGAACAGCTGCCGAGGCAGTTGGACGGCGTGCCGCTGCAGCACGCGCTGGAGGTTCGCAACGCCGAAGCACATGGCCCGGCACTGGTCGCCGCCGCGCGCCGCCATGGCGTGGCGCTGGTGATCGAGGACAGCGACGAGGCGCCATTGCATGGAGATGTCAGTGCCGGCTTCGTCTACGCGCGGATCAAGCGCAGCCAGGCACGCTTGAACGAGGGCCTGCCGGCCCCGGTGCAGCAGCGCTGGGCGGAGCGCGCAGGACGCTGGTCACGCGGCGAGCCGGTGGCCGACCTGCCCTGCCTCGCCACGGCAGCCACGGAAACACCGCGCGAGGTCTACCTGCTGTGCATAGGCGCTGCCAAAGCGCGCAATCCTGCGGCGGCAATGGCGCTGCAGCGGCACGTAGACGGCGGCGCATAGCACGACCGATGCGCGACGGGCGCCGCCTTGCCTCACAATAGGCCGATGAGCACACCCGACACCCGCAAAGCGCTGTGGCAGATCCACTTCTGTGTCCTGCTGTGGGGCATCACCGCCATCCTCGGCAAACTGATCACCCTGCCCGCGCTGCCGCTGGTGTGGTGGCGCATGCTGCTGGTGACAGCGATGCTGGCCCTGCTGCCGCGGGTCTGGCGCGGGCTGCGTACCCTGCCACTGCGACTGGTGGCAGGTTATGCCGGCATCGGCGCGCTGGTCGCCCTGCACTGGTTGACCTTCTACGGTGCGGTGAAACTGGCCAACGCTTCGGTGGCCGCCACCTGCATCGCGCTGGCACCGGTGTTCACCTCGATCATCGAACCCTGGGTTGCCAAACGGCCGTTCCAGCTGCGTGAACTGGCCTTCGGCCTGGCCGTGCTGCCGGGCGTGGCACTGGTGGTCGGTGGCGTGCCCGACGGCATGCGCCTGGGTGTGTTGATCGGCGCGATATCGGCGCTGCTGGTGGCGGTGTTCGGCTCGCTCAACAAGCGCATGGTCAGCCACGCCGATCCGCTTACGGTCACGGCACTGGAACTGGGTGCAGGTACCCTCACCCTGACCCTGCTGGCGCCGCTGATGCCCTACCTGCTGCCGGCGCTGGCCAGCCCGCTTTGGGTGGTACCGGACCTGCACGACGGCATCCTGCTGCTGGTGCTGGCCGGGTTCTGCACGCTGCTGCCGTTCGCCCTGGCGCTGGTCGCGCTGCGCCACCTGAGCGCCTACACCGTGCAGCTGGTGACCAACCTGGAGCCGGTCTATGCCGTGCTGCTGGCGGTGGTGCTACTGCGTGAACAGCACGAGGTCACCCCGTGGTTCTACCTGGGCGTGGCGATCATCGTGGGCGCGGTATTCCTGCACCCGTTGTTGAACCGCCGCAGGCCGGTGCAGCACCCGGAGATTCTCGGTACCGCCGAAGCACGCAACATCGCCGACTGAGCGCAGTCACCCCGGGCGTGGATGGCCGTGTCAACGCTGCGGCCAATGCCATGCCGGTGCATCCAGCAGGCCCTGCCCGCTCAACAGCGTGCGGCCATGTTCCTTCTGCAGGTGCAGCGAGTGGCATCCGGGCGCCTGTTCCAGCGCCGCGATCAGGCGGCTGGCATGTGAAACCACCCATACCTGGCTGCGTGCGCTGGCGGCGATGATCAGCCGCGCCAGCGCCGGCAGGAGATCGGGGTGCAGGCTGGTCTCCGGCTCGTTGAGCACCAGCAACGGTGGCGGACGCGGCGTATGCAGCGCAGCGGCCAGCAGCAGGAAGCGCAGCGTGCCGTCGGACAGCTCGGCCATCAACAACGGCCGCAGCAGGCCGGGTTGGTGGAAGCGCAGGGCCAGCCGGCCATCCAGCGGCTCGAAGCTGACCGTGGCACCCGGGAAAGCATCGTCCACGCTGCGCGCCAGTGCGCCCGGATCCCCGATCTCGAGAATGGTCACCCACGCTGCGGCCAGATCGCGGCCGTCGTGATGCAGCACCGGCGTACGCGTGGCCATCGCCGGCTGCCGCGCCGGTGCGTCGGCATCACTGCGGAAATGATCGTAGAAGCGCCAGCGACGGATGTACTCGCGCAGGGCGATGGTCTCCGGCATGCGCTGCGGATCGCCGACCTGGGTGAACAGGCTGTCGAACAGTGACACGTGGTCGTCAACCAGATCCCAGCCATGCGCATGGCGTTGCCGCACCATTGCACCACGGCGGTCGACCAGCAGGTTGGCACTGCGCAGGAAGGGCCCAGCCCAGATCGCCTCGGCCTTGATCTGCGGGTCCAGTGCGAATGCGGAACGGCTCGGTGGCGGGTAGCCCAGATCGATGGCATAGCCGAATTCGTCAGTGGTGAAGCCCAGCTTCAGTCCCACCGATTCCTGGCGTGGGCCGCCCTGCAATGGAATCTCACCGGCAGTGACCCGTCGATCTGGTTTTTCCGGACCCGCCCACAATGCCGAAGCGAGGCCGCCTTCACGGGCCAGCACCGCCGCGACGCCGCCCTGCGCGGTCTCCGCCAGCAAGCGCAGCGCGCGGTACAGGCTGGATTTGCCGCTGCCGTTGTCGCCGGTGACCACGTTCAGCTGCTGCAGCGGCAGCACCAACCCGTGCAACGAACGGTAGTGGGCGATGGCCAGGGTCTGCAGCATGGTCGGCGTCCGTGGGAATAGTAGCGCCATGGTGCAGCGCGTGGATCGCAGGGAATGCGACGCGCACGGCATTCGAATGGATTCTTCACCCACGCGTGGCGTTGATCTACCTGAGGGTGCTTCAGCCCGCCCGTTCCACCCGGTTGCGGCCATTGCCCTTGGCCCGGTACAGCGCCTTGTCGGCGCGAGCCAGCGTGTCATCCACACTTTCACCTGGCTGGTGCTGGGCAACACCGATGCTGACCGTGACCGGGAATCCAAGCGGCAGGTCGGCCACCGCCAGGCGCAGGAACTCGCACTGCAGTTCGGCCGTGTGCAGGTCGGTCGACGGCATCACCGCCACGAACTCCTCGCCGCCGTAGCGCGCAGCCATGCCGCGGCCGGTGAAGTGCGAGCGCAGCAGCACACCCAGCTCGGCCAGCACCCGGTCACCGGTGGCGTGGCCCTGGAAATCGTTGATGTGCTTGAAATGGTCGATGTCGAGCAGCGCAACGCAGGCGACGCCCGGTTGACCATCCGCCACCGCAACCGCCTCTTCCAGCGCCGCCGCCATCGCGCGGCGGTTGGGCAGGCCGGTCAGCGCATCGGTACGGCTCTGCTCGGCCAGGTCGGCATTCTGCGCAAGCAGCACGTCCTGGTATTCCGACAGCAGGCGCTCGTAATCATCACGTTCCAGCATGTGCTTCTGGATGTCGAGCGCAAAGCGGCGCAGCTCCATCACCAGCATCACCTGCCGCGACAACGCCGCCAGCGCCTCGGCCTTGTCGCTGGGCAGGTGCTGAGGATGCGCGTCGAATACGCACAGCGTGCCCAGCGGCAGGCCATCCGAGCTGATCAGTGGCGCGCCTGCATAGAAACGGATGTGCGGGTCGCCGGTCACCACCGGGTTGTCATGGAAGCGGGCGTCCTGCAACGCGTCCTCCACCACCATGATCTGCTGCGGTTGCAGGATGGCGTGGCCACACATCGAATCGCTGCGCAGGTTCTCCGCCGCGTCGATGCCCTGGATCGATTTGAACCACTGCCGTTCCACATCGATCAGGGTCACCGCCGCCATCGAAGTGCCACAGACCGCCTTGGCGATCGCGACCAGGTCGTCGAAGGATTTCTCACGCTGCGAATCCAGGATCCGGTAGCGGTACAGCGCCTCGAGCCGAAGGGCTTCGTTGGCAGGCTTGTCGGGCTTGATCATGCAGCGTCACGTTCCGGCAGGTCACTGCGGAGTCTAGCCGATGCCGGTCCGCAATCCGCGCAACGGGTAGTGCCGGCCGCTGGCCGGCATCCCGCGCTCATCCGATGCCTGGTGCAGCCGGCCAGCGGCCGGCACTACCTCGCGTTACCAGTCCAGCTGCTTCGGCAGCAGGCCCTGGAGTTCCTGCTCGGTCAGGTTGCGCCACTGGCCCGGCTTCAGCGCGCCGATCTTGATGTTGTCGATGCGCACGCGGCGCAGCTGGGTCACGCGATAGCCGAACTCGGCAGCCATCAGGCGGATCTGCCGGTTCAGGCCCTGCTGCAGGGTGATGCGGAAACCGAACTTGGCGATGCGCGAGGTCTTGCACGGCAGCGTCATCTGGTCGTGGATGCGCACGCCGCGGGCCATGCCACGCAGGAATTCGTCGGTGACCGGCTTGTTCACCGCCACCAGGTATTCCTTCTGATGGCCGTTCTCGGCACGCAGGATCTGATTGACGATGTCACCGTTGCTGGTCATCAGGATCAGCCCTTCAGACTCCTTGTCGAGACGGCCGATCGGGAAGATGCGCTGTTCATGGCCAACGAAGTCGACGATGTTGCCCTTGACCGAGGTTTCGGTGGTGCATGTCACGCCCACCGGCTTGTTCAGCGCGATGTAGACGTGGCGGCGGGTACCGGGTTTGCGTGCAACGCGCGCGCGCAGCGGCTGGCCGTCGACCAGCACCTGGTCTTCCTCGCCCACCACCGCGCCGGTACCGGCCGGGTGGCCGTTGACGGTGACCCGGCGGGCGGCGATCAGGCGATCGGCCTCGCGGCGGGAGCAGAAGCCGGTGTCAGCGATATGTTTGTTGAGTCGGGTGGTCATCGGCCCATTATCCGGCATCGCCGCCCGCTGCGCTTCATTCCGGCACGGGTGGATCGAGTTCTTCGCCGTCGAAGACGCGGTTGCGGCCCGCCCGCTTGGCCACGTACATGGCATGGTCGGCCCGGCGCAGCAGCGCGGCCAGGTCATCCTCGCCCGGACGCCACTGTGCCAGGCCGATGCTGGCCGTGACCTCCAGCCCTGGGACCTGCAATGCCTGGCCAGCCTCGATGATGCGCTGGCGCAGCCGATCCAGCCGCGCCGACGCCGCTTCGCGCGGCATGCCCGGCATCAGCAGCAGGAATTCCTCGCCGCCCATCCGCACCACCTCATCCTCGCTGCGCACCGCAGTCCGCAGCGCGCGCGCCACCGCCACCAGCACCTGGTCCCCCACCGCATGGCCGTGGCGGTCGTTGATGTCCTTGAACAGATCGATGTCCAGGAAGCCGATCACCAGCGGGCCACGCTCACGATCGACCCGCTCCAGGTGCCGGGCCAGCTGCTGCAGGCCGGCGCGGCGGTTGGGCAATCCGGTCAGGCCGTCGGTCTCGGCCAGCTGGCGCAGCTCATCACGCTGCTGGCGCAGCCGCCCCAGCCGCTGGTTCAGGGCATAGGCCGCCATCATCAGCAGCCAGGTCACCGACAGTTGCAGTGCTTCCACCCGGTACTCCAGCAGCCACTCCGCACTGCTGGCATCGGCGGCGATCATCACCAGCAGCGGCACCAGCGCCGCCAGGCCTGCCAGCGCCCAGCAGTCACCACGCAACCACGCCCGCATGCCGGCGGCCAGTGACAGCAGGCAACCGAGGATGAAGCTCAGCTGCAGGCCCTGCGCGACCAGCGCCAGGGTTTCCCAGCGCAGCCACGGTACCAGCGCGGCCAATCCCATCAGGCCCCACAGCACGCCCTGCTGTGCCGGCCGTGAGCGTGGCAGCAGGCGGTCCCCGCCGTTGAGGCGCCACAGAGCGGGCAGTACCAGCGCCTGGGTCGCAGCGGTCAGCGCCAGCAGCCACCATGCGCCACGCTCCCCCACCGGCAGCCAGGGTTCGGGGTAGCCGCTCAAGCCGCCAAGAATCGCCTGCCACACCACCACCACGAACGTCGCGCCGATGTAGACCAGGAAGCTGCGGTCACGGGTGGTCAGGTAGGCCATCAATGCCGACAGCGCCAGCGCGATCGCCACCGCGATGCAGGCCGCGCGCACCAGCAGGCGGGCGGTATCGTTCTGCTGGACCGGACTGGGCGCACCCAGCCGCAAGGTCGGCACCCAGCGCGCTTTCAGCGGCGCCTGCCACGACACCAGGAACGGCTCATGGCTGCCAGCTGCCGGCACCGCCACCAGGCCGATGCCGGCACGGAAGCGTGAATCACGGGTGCGTGCATCGTGCATGTTGCCGCAGATCTCGCGGTCGCCATGCTGTACGCGGACTTCACCAGCGAACACGTTGAACACATCCAGGGCCTGGGGTTGCCCCGACCACCCCCCGGGCGGCGCCGGTACCTCTACCTGCTCGCGTGGCCCGGCCAGCATCGCGGGCGTGCAGCCACGATGCGGCGTCGGTTCATCCGTAGGTGCGCCAACCAGCAGGAAATCCCGGCCGGCCTCGGCCATGCGCGCGCGCGCCGGATCGGGAAACAGCAATCCCATCAGCAGGACGACCAGCAGCGTCCCTGTTTCGTACCGCCACTGCCTGACGCCCACGCCACATCCTGTTCCTGCTTACGTCCGCGCCCACTGCGCGTCGCCCCTGGCGCGCATTATCGCAGCCGGGCGCGCAGCGCATGTGTAGACCAAAGTCGCCACCGGCCGTTCAGCCAGCTGCCGGAGGCCCCTTCACCGCCACCAGGCGCACCGGCCTCAGGTCACTGAGGGTCATCCGTTCCAGCGGCTGCGGTCGCTCGATCGCATACCCTTGCAACCCCTGCACGCCGAGCCGGGTCAGCGCGGCGGCCACCTCGGCGGTCTCCACCCATTCGGCCACCACCTCCATCTGCAGTTCACGCCCTAGCTCGCTGATCGCACGCACGGTGGCGTGGCTGATCGGGTCGGTATCCATGTCACGCACGAATGCGCCGTCGATCTTGAGGATGTCGGCCGGCAACTGGCGCAGGTAGCCGAACGAGGACAGGCCGGAGCCGAAATCGTCCAATGCCATCCGGCAGCCGCGTGCCTTCACCGCATCGATGAAAGCGCGGGCCTGGCTGAGGTTGCTGATCGCCGCGGTCTCGGTGATCTCGAAACACAGCTTCGAGGCCAGCGCGCGGTTGCGCTCGAGCAGATCGCAGACGAAGGCCAGGAAGCCGGGCTCGGCGATCGACTGCGCGGACACATTGACGTTGCACAGCCCCAGCTGGCGCACGTGTGCCGGGCAGACCTGCAGGTGGCGGAACAGCAGCCCCAGCACGTGCCGGTCCAGCGCCACGGCCATGCCATAACGCTCCACGGCCGGCATGAACTGGCCGGGCAGGTGCAGGCTGCCATCGCTACCGCGCATGCGCACCAGCACTTCGTAGTGCAGGTAGGACGGATCCCCCACCCGGGCGATGCGCTGTGCATACAACAGCATGCGGTTCTCGGCCATCGCCAGGCTGACGCCCTGCAGGCGCTCGGCTTCCTGGCGCCGCTCCTCCAGCGCCATGCGGTTCTCGTTGAAGCAGTGCACACGGTTGCGCCCGGCCTGCTTGGCCGCATAGCAGGCGCTGTCGGCGGCGCTCATCAACCAGTTCGCGTCCGGCGCCTCGGCACTGACCTCGACCACGCCGATGCTGCAGCTCAACTGCGGGCTGCCCTCGCTGATCGGGAACGTGGCCTGGCCCAGGTTGCGGATCACCCGTTGCAGTACCCGCTTGGCCTCGTCCTGCCCGGCATGGGCGAGGAACACCGCAAATTCATCTGCACCGAGCCGGCCCACCCAGTCGCCATCACGCACTGCGGCCACCAGGTAGTCGGCGAAACTGCGCAGCATCTGGTCACCGGCAGCATGGCCGAAGCTGTCGTTGACCAGCTTGAAGTGATCCAGGTTGATGTAGCACAGCGAATGCGTGCCGCCCTCGCTGCGCACCTGCAGCAGCGAGCGTTCCAGCAGCCGCTCGATCTCTCGACGATTGATCAGGCCGGTCAACGGATCGTGGCTGGCGTGATGCTCGATCTCGCGCGCCAGTGCATGGTTCTGGCTGACGTCCTCGATGATCGCGAACACCGACAGCCCACCCCCGGCACTGCGCACGCCGGTACCACTCCAGCGCCCCCAGACCAGGCTGCCATCGCGGCGGCAGAAGCGCAGCTCGCTCGGTCGCAGCTGCCGGTCCCAGTCGATGCGGCCCACGCCATCGATGACCAGTTCGCCTTCCATCAGCAGGTCACCCAGTGACATCTGCAGCAGCACGTCACGGCGATAGTCCAGGATATCGGCCATCGCCTGGTTGGCCTCCATCACCTTGCCATCGGTGTCGAGCTTGAGCATGCCGACGTTGGCCTGGTAGAACGCGGCACGGAAGCGGCTCTCATGCTCGGTCAGGTCCTTGCCGACGCGACGCGCCAGGGCCACCGCCATCAGGCTGATCGCCAGTACCGACAGGCCGCCGACCATCAGCGTCGCCACCCGCACCATCGTGGCCATCCGCAGCAGCGCCTGCGAGAACGCCTGCGCCTGTACCTGCAGGCGTCGATCAAGATCCCGCAGCTGCTGCAGGTAGCGATCACGATCGGTCAATGGCAAGCTGCCTCCGCCGTGCCGCCGCTGCAGCTCCGCCACCAGGTCCTGCACCGCCATCAGGTCGCCATCGGTCTGCCGCCACAGCGCGGTCGCTTCGCGGAACGCACCCAGGTCCCGCGCATAGCGGAACGAGAACACCAACCGCGGAATATCGGCGCGGGCATTGCCGCCCTGCAGGAAGCCCTGCCGCGCCCGAGACTCATCGGGCTCGGCCTGTTCAAGCGCCAGCCTTGCCTGCAGATCGCCCAGGGGCACCTGCAGCGCCTGCCGCGCGTCGTTCAGATCCTGGGCATGGCCGCGCGCCAGATAACGGCTCAACGCTGCAGTCGCATCCTGCTGCCCCCGTGACCAGTAGCCCTGCCCGGCAATCCAGGCCGTGGACGCCGCCTGCAGCTCCTGGATCAGGGCGGACAAGGCGACCAATCCGATCGCCATGCCCGTCAGCAACGCAAAGCGCAGTCCCAGCCCACGGGTCATCGGCACCCGCCGGCTGTGTTGGTCCGTGCCACTCCTACCCATCCCGGATCCCCCCGAATGTGCTGCGGTGACAACCTCCCTTGGAACCGAGCCAGCCTATGACCGCCAATGTGTTTGCCATGCGAAAAGGGGACGGAGGGGATTAAGTCGTTTTCGGCATAAGCGCACTGCCGGGCATAAGCGACTTAATCCCCTCCGTCCCCTTTTCCGGGCCCACAACGGACAACGCCAGCCCGGAGGCTGGCGTTGTTCAGGACCGCAGGTGTGGCTTAGTAGCTGCGCGGGCCGCGCGGCTTGAAGCCGTCACGGCGCGGCGGGCGGCTGTCGCGGTCACCACCGCGGTCGCCACCATGGCCACCCGGGCCACTGCGGCGCGGACCACCCGGGCCGCCCGGGCCGCCCGGACCACGCTTGTCGAAGCGCGGCTTGAACGGACGCGGCGCCGGATTGATCTCTTCACCGGCCGCCAGCGGACGCATCTGCAGCTGCTGGCCGGAGACCCACACCTTCTGCAGGTGGGTCAGCACGTCCGACGGCATCTGCGCCGGCAGGTCCAGCAGCGAGAAGTCGTCGTGAATGTCGATGCGGCCGATGAAACGGCTCTCCAGGCCAGCTTCGTTGGCGATGGCGCCGACGATGTTGGCCGGCTTCACGCCATGCTGGTGACCGACCGAAATGCGGTAGGTTTCCATGCCCTGCTCCGGTGCACCGCGCGGCGGCACGTCACGGCGCGGGCGCTGCTCGAAGCCGCCCTCGGCATCGTCACGACGCGGGCCACGCTCGAAGCGCGGGCCACGTTCGTTGCGGTCGCCACGTTCCGGGCGCTCGCTGCGCTCGAAACGCTCACGCGGCGCACGCTCTTCGCGCGGTGCACGCACCGGCGGCTGCAGCAGGAACGGGGTATCGCCCTGCATCATCTTCGCCAGTGCAGCAGCCACTTCGATGGCCGGCACGTTCTGCTCGGTCTCGAAGCGTTCCAGCAGCTGGCGGTAGAAGTCCAGGCCGCCCTGGCCCAGGGTCTCGGTGATGCGCGAAGTGAACTTGTTGATGCGGTTGTCGTTGACCGCTTCCACGCTCGGCAGCTGCATTTCTTCGATCGGCTGGCGGGTAGCGCGCTCGATCTGGCGCAGCATGCCCTTCTCGCGCGGGGTGGCGAACAGGATCGCCTCGCCGCTGCGGCCGGCACGGCCGGTACGGCCGATGCGGTGCACGTAGCTTTCGGTGTCGTACGGGATGTCGTAGTTCAGCACATGGCTGATGCGTTCCACGTCCAGGCCGCGGGCCGCCACGTCTGTGGCGACCAGGATGTCCAGCTTGCCTTCCTTCAGCATGGCGATGGTGCGCTCACGCTGCGCCTGCTGCATGTCGCCGTTGATGGCGGCAGCGGCCAGGCCACGGGCCTGCAGCTTGCTGGCCAGTTCCTCGGTGCCGGCCTTGGTGCGCGCGAAGATGATCATCGCGTCGAACGGCTCGACTTCCAGGATGCGGGTCAGCGCGTCCAGCTTGTGCATGCCGCTCACCCACCAGTAGCGCTGGCGGATGTTGGCCGAGGTGGTGGTCTTGGCCGCGATGGTCACTTCCACCGGATCCTGCAGGTAGGTCTGCGCGATGCGGCGGATCTGCGGCGGCATGGTGGCCGAGAACAGCGCCACCTGGCGCTTGGCCGGCAGCTTCTTCAGCACGGCTTCGACGTCGTCGATGAAGCCCATGCGCAGCATTTCGTCGGCTTCGTCCAGCACCAGCGTCTTCAGCTCGGACAGGTCCAGCGTGCTGCGATCCAGGTGATCGATGACGCGGCCGGGGGTACCGACCACGATGTGCACGCCGCGACGCAGCGCCGACAGCTGCTGGCCGTACGGCTGGCCGCCGTACACCGGCAGCACGCGGAAGCCGGGGATCTTCGAGGAATAGGACTGGAACGCCTCAGCGACCTGGATGGCCAGCTCGCGGGTCGGGGCCAGCACCAGCGCCTGCGGCTTGATCTGCTGCAGGTCGATGTTGGACAGTACCGGCAGCGCAAAGGCGGCGGTCTTGCCGGTGCCGGTCTGGGCCTGGCCCAGCACGTCACGGCCTTCCAGCATCGCCGGGATGGTGGCAGCCTGGATCGGCGACGGGGTTTCGTAGCCGATGGCGGTGACCGCCTGCATGACAGACTCGGACAGGCCGAGCTGCGCGAACTGCAGCTGCGCTTGGGATTCTTGGGACATGGGGAACTCCGAAGACACTGCCGTCTTCCTGGCAGTGCGATAAAAAAGGTGATGGTCCGCGCTTTGGGCGCCCTTCTTATCGCGTGCCCTGGCGCTGCTCGGTTGGAGGAGATTTCACTCGCTCAGAGCGGAATCATACCGCATTGATCCTGAACCATGCATACAGGTTGCCGTGCGTGTGCCGTCATGCCCTGTGCTGGCGCACAATACGCGCCCTCTCCCGGCCCGGCCAGAATCCGGCGCCCCTTCCCAGGAAACCCGTTCCATGCAGATTCTCGAATTCGACCTCGACGGCGACTACGTCGAGCTCAAGCAGCTGCTCAAGCTGGCCGACCTGGTCACCAGCGGCGGCGAGGCCAAGATGGTCATCAGCGACGGCCAGGTGCTGGTCGACGGCGAGGTCGAACTGCGCAAGGCCTGCAAGATCCGCGCAGGCCAGGTGGTTGAATTCGCCGACAGCCAGATCCGCGTGCTGGCCGCCGGCTGATCTGAACGGGCTGATCTGAACCGGTTCAGGCCACGCGCTGGGTCAGGTGCGAGGCGATCAGCTGCCTGAACGGCGCAACGCCCTGCGCCAGACGCAGGCCGGCCGCGCGCAGCAGCCGCGCCGGGCGGCGATCGTCGGTATACAGGCTGGCGATCGCGTTGGTGGCCTCGTACAGCGGCCGCGATGCCAGCCGATGACCGCGCTGGTAGCTGGCCAGCATGCCGGCGGCGGCGATGTCGGCACCTCGACGCTGCTGTTCGACGATGCCCTGCGCCAGCCGCTGCGCGCTGGCCAGGCCCAGATTGAAGCCATGTGCGGTGACCGGATGCATGCCCACCGCGGCATCGCCGATCAGCGCCGAACGCTCGCCGACAAAACGGTGCGCATAGACGCCAACCAGCGGATACGCCTGCGGCGTGGCCACCGGCTGCATCCGGCCCAGACGGTGCTCGAAGCAGTCACTGATGGCGTCACCGAAGGCCACTTCGTCCATCGCCAGCAGCGCTTCAATCTGGCGCGGCGGCAAGGTGACCACCGCAGACGCCTGGCCCTCGTTGAGCGGCAGCAGTGCCATGGTACGGCCGTAGCCGAACCATTCCCATGCGGTGTGGTGGTGATCACGCTCGACCTGCATGCGGCACACCAGCATCGACTTGCCGAAGTCGCGCATCTGCGCGCCGATGCCGAGCATGCGGCGGGTTGCTGAGAAGCGGCTGTCGGCGGCCACCAGCAGGCGCGCGTGCAGCGTGCTGCCGTCATCCAGCGTGACCACATGGCCCTGCGCATCGGCCTGCACGCTCTGCACCTTGCGCCCGTCAAACAGTTCCAGTCCGTCCTGGTCCTGCACGGCATCCCATGCAGCGCGGCGGATCAGATGGTTGGGCACCAGCCAGCCCAACGGCTGGCCATCGACCTGGCTGCTGGCAAAGGTCAACGCAAACGGCGAACTGCCGTTCATCACCTTGGCATCGCGTAATTCGGCGACTTCGGCGTCCGGCAGTCGCTGCCACAGGCCCAGCTGTTCCATGCTCTGCCGCGAGGCATGGGTCAACGCGATCTCACGGCCATCGAAGGCAGCCTCGGCCAGCGCCTGGCGCGGCTGTACTTCGACCATGCCGACCTGCAGGCCACTGCCGGCCAGCGCGCGCGCGAAGCACAGACCCGCCGGTCCGGCGCCGACCACCACCACGTCCATCCTGCGCATGCGCGCCTCCTGCCGTTGATTCAGTCGCCGCCAGCATAGCGCTGCGGACCTGAGCGGCCTTGATCTGGATCAGGCCACGATCACAGCAGCGCGAACACCAGCGCCAGGATCGACAGCAGCGATACCGCCCAGACCAGGCTGCGCACGTAGGGCACGCCTGCGGCATACAGCGGCAGGTAGACCACCCGTGCCCAGAAGTAGGCCTGCGCCGCCAATGCGGTGGTGTCGTTGCCGCGCCCGGCCACCACCACTGCGATCGCAGCAGCGGCGAAGAACGGGAAAGTCTCCAGGAAGTTGGCCTGGGCCCGCTGCAGGCGACCGGCCAGCGGGCTGAGTGGCCTGGCTTCGCCATCACGCGCCGAGGCATTCCACTTCATCCCGCGCTCGCGGGTGACTACGGTGGAGGTGGCGAAGATGTAGACGAAGCCCAGCAGCACCGACCAGGCCAGCATCGTCAGTTCAGTTGCCATCGTTCATCTCCTCAGGGTGCCGACGCACGCAGGCTGTAACCGGCCAGGCGCCACACATGGTCCTCGTCGAAACGGAACGACACAAGTTCGCGTACGGGTTGTGCGCTGTTGGCGAAACGGGTCGGGAAGCTGACGTTGATGTACAGGCCTTCGGGTACCGCCGCACCGGCGTTGTACTTGACCCGGGTGATGGTCGGCTGGCCGCGGCCAGCCAGGGCGCCCAGCCGCGCACGCTCGCTGGCCAACTGGCTGACGAAGGCCGCCTTCGGTACAGCACGGCGTGCGACGGCCGAAGCGCCATCCCACAATTCGCCGGCGCGGTTGGCATCGACCAGCTGCGCCGCCTTCACTGCGGCCGCGCCCATTTCCGCGTCCTGTTTCTGTACCTGCGCCTGCTGCGCGGCGGTCAGCGCCGGTGCGCCGGCCGTGGCCGGTTTTGCTGCTGCTGGCGAAGCAGGTGCCGGGCGGGCGGGCGCCGGTGCAGGCGTGGCGGGCGCAGGCGCCTGCGCCAATGCAGTCAGGGGCAGCAAGGACAGCAGCAGGAGCACGCGCTTCATGGACACCGCCGGTTCTCGGGAAAGAACCGCAGTCTACGCCAGCGCAGTGACTACGCCGTCAGCGTGCCGGGGCGTTGCCTTCCACCACTGCTGCATCGGCCTGTGCAGCGGGCGCGGTAGTATTCACCGGTGCCTGTTCGGCCACCGGCGGTGGCTCCGAAGGCGCGGGCGGCAGCGTTGCTACATCGATCTCCGACAGTGGGCTTTCTTCCGGGCACACCGCATCGGGGAAGCCGAAGCGCTGCTTCAACGCCTGGCCGCAGCTGTTGATCGATTCCATGTCGGCGCCTTCGTGCTTGCACTGCTGGTCGAAGGCGATCAGGAACGCGTCCTTGCGCTGCACGAAGTCGTCACCACAGGCACGCATCTGCTTGATCCGCTCCAGGTCGTCCTGCACCGCGTTGGTGCCGTCCAGGCCGTACTGGCGCAGTTCGTCCGGCGTCAGCAGGCGCAGGCTGCGATTGGGCACCGTCATCATCAGGTCGGCCACGCCTACCGCCACGCCGTTGCGCTGCAGGTAATCCTTCACGTTGTCGTAGACCTCGTGCAGCTCGCGGTTGAGCTCAGCGCGCGAGGTGGCCCTGGAACTGATGCGCATCATGCGGTGGATGCCGACCTTGCCTGACAGCAGGCGGTTGTCACCGGCGGCCAGCACGAACACGCAGGCGCTGTGGCAGATCGAGCCTTCGCGCACCCAGATGGTCCAGCCCGATTCACCGATGCTGTCGCCGGCGACGATCGCCGATTCCACCTGGCCACCACTGGAGTCCAGGTCAAGGATGCGCTTGTGGATCTTCTGTTCGTCGGCGACCACGGCCAAACGCCACATCATCTCGGCAAAGCCCGGATTGATCTTGCCGGCGTAGCGCACGCGTAACAGGCCTCGCTCGGCGCACGGCGCCAGCGCCTGACTGATCTGGTCGCGTTGCAGCCCTTCCAGCTCGGTGCCGTCGCCGGCATCGCCGGCATACTCGGTGCTGCAGCTGACCCAGGCGCGGCCATTCTCCAGCTGCGCCTGCGGCCACGGCCGATCCGCCCGGCTGCGCGGCGGCGCCGGCGGCGGCGGTGCATCGGCGGCATTGATCGACACCATGTTCTCGCCATCACTGGCCGGCGCCCGCGCCGCCTTGTCGGCAGCGGTCACATTGCCCGGATTCTCCAACTGACTGCAGCCCGCCAGGGCCAGGCACAACAGGGGCAACCAGCGGAATTTGGCGGACATCGGGCAACCGGTCTTCATGTAAACAAGAGCCACAGTCTACCCGTCCACGACGCGCATTCAGCGCGTGGCACTGAACCCCTTCTGACCCTTGGGAAAGCGTGTCGACCAAGGTCGACACCCACCAACAGCAGTGCAGAACGCCGTCCCGACAGGTCGCAGGAACCTGTCGAAGGCGGGGTGGGTCTTGCAGCGCCCCCTGCAACCGGACCCACCCCGCCCTCCCGGAAGTCCGCTGTTGCTGTTGCTCTGGCCTCGGCGGGTGCAGGGCGCGGCCCTGCCAGAACCCCCCTTCAGCATCCATGTCCGAATCCGGCGAGTATCCCCGCCCGCACGCGCCTAGACTGGCGCCATGGACACCGCCCTCGCCCTCGACACCGCCGCCTGCGACCGCGCCCGCCTGGCCCGCGACGCACGCTTCGACGGCGTGTTCTTCACCGCCGTGCGCAGCACCGGCATCTATTGCCGCCCTGTGTGCCCGGCACCGCCACCGAAGCCGCGCAACATCACCTACTACCCGACGGCGGCCGCTGCTGCGGCAGCCGGTTACCGCCCGTGCCTGCGCTGTCGCCCCGAGCTGGCACCGCAGGCGCAGCAGGCATTGGCCGGGCAGACCGTGCAGCGCGCACTGGCCCTGATCCATGGCGGCTTCCTGCAGGAGCAGCCAGTAGCCGACCTCGCAGAGAAGATCGGACTCAGCGCGCGCCAGCTGCAGCGCCTGTTCGTCGAACATCTGGGCGCAACGCCAGGGCAGATCCACGCCACCCATCGACTGCTGCTGGCCAAGCAGCTGCTGACCGAAACCACGCTTCCGGTGACCGATGTCGCACTGGCCGCCGGCTACAACAGCCTGCGCCGTTTCAATACCGCGTTCCTGCAAGGCTGCGGCATGGCGCCGACCGCACTGCGTCGCCAGCACCAGCCGCTGGCCACCGACGATGGCTGCCTGGTGCTGCGTCTGGCATACCGGCCACCACTGGATTTCCCGCGCATGCTGGCTTTCCTGCGCAAGCGCAGCCTGCCCGGCATCGAGCTGATCGGCGAAGACAACTACCAGCGCGTGCTCGGCACACCGGAGCGCCCCACCCTGCTGCGCGTCACCGCCGACCCGAAACGCCCGGAACTGCGGCTGCAGCTGGGCGCGGTCGATCCGCGACTGATCCCGGACATCGTGCGCCGCGTACGTCGCGTGTTCGATCTGGACGCCGACCTGCAGCAGGTACACACCGCGCTCGGCGAAGAGCCGCTGCTGGCGCGCGGCATTGCCGAACGCCCCGGGCTGCGCGTGCCCGGCGGCTGGGATGGTTTCGAAGTAGGCGTGCGCGCAGTGCTCGGCCAACAGGTCAGCGTGGCTGCGGCCACTACCTTCGCGCGGCGGCTGGTGGATGCCTATGGCGCGCACCTGCCGGGCATGCCGCCGGAATTCGATCGCCAGTTCCCGGCCCCCGAGCTTCTGGCCGAAGCGCCGCTGGAATCGATCGGCCTGCCACGCAGCCGCGCCGCCACCGTACGTGCGCTTGCCGCCGCCTGTGCCAGTGGCGCGCTCGACTTCGGCCCGGGCCAGGCGCTGGAAGAGTTCGTTTCCCGCTGTGTGGCACTGCCTGGCATCGGACCGTGGACTGCGCAGTACATCGCCCTGCGCGGGCTCGGCCAGCCCGATGCCTTCCCCGCCGGCGACCTCGTACTGCAGCAGGTGCTCGGCCATGCGCAGGGCCAGCGCCTGAGCGAACGTGCCACCGAAGCACGCTCGCAACCGTGGCGCCCTTGGCGCGCCTATGCCGTGCTGCATCTTTGGCACCTGTCCGGCACATTCGTTGGAGAACCGACATGACCCTGTTGTTCGACCGTTTCGACAGCCCGATCGGCGTGCTGACCATCGCCGGTGACGAGCGTGGTCTGTCGCACGTGCTGTTCCCGGAAAACCGTCACCCGGCACGCGGCCGCGACGACTGGCACTACGCGCCGGATGCGCTACCGGAAGCACGCGAGCAGCTGCTGCAGTTCCTGCACGGCGAACGCAGCAGCTTCGACCTTGAACTGGCGCCACGCGGTACGCCGTTCCAGCTGCGCGTGTGGCAGGCGCTGGCGCTGATCCCGTTCGGCCAGACCTGGAGCTACCTGCAGTTGGCGCAGCATCTGGGGCAGCCCAGCGCGACCCGTGCCGTCGGCGCCGCCAATGGACGCAACCCGCTGCCGATCATCCTGCCCTGCCATCGTGTGATAGGCAGCAACGGCGCGCTGACCGGCTTCGGTGGCGGACTGGAAACCAAGGCCGCACTGCTGCGACTGGAACAACGCCAGGCTCCACTGTTCGCCTGAGAGGGCTGGCAGGGCTGCGCCCGGCACCCGCAGAGGCAAGGGCAAGGTCAATAGCCAATACAGCTCCGATTTTCTACGCGTTGGGCGGGGCGGTATGGGTGGGCAGGACACGCCGTAAACCCGTCCATGGGGGCTCGATGGCGCCATCCATGGCGCCAACGGTCCTGCCTCCCCATACCGCCCCACCTTCGACAGATTCCCGCGGCTGTGGGTAGGTGTCGACCTTGGTCGACACGACAGATCCACGCCATGCGTGGATGGAAGCATCAGGAACATGTCTGAGGAAAAGCCCCTTCTTGTTGAGGACGGCGCGCAGACAGGCGCGGGGACAAGGAAAAATGCGCGGACACGGCGCGCGATAGCGCGCCGTGTCTTGGGCGCGTCATTGCACCGGCTTATCATGGGCGGATGACTTCCGTACGCCTGACCTGCGCGCTGGCGCTGCTGCTGCCATTGGCCGCCTGCACCACCACCGCGCCCGCCCCTTCCGCCTCCGCCTCCGCTTCCACTTCCGTCGCTGCGGCTGTGCCGCCGAAGCTGCTGCTGATCTCCATCGACGGCCTGCGCGCCGATGCGCTGGACCGCGGCCTGACCCCGAACCTGCAGCGACTGATCGATGGCGGTGTGCGTGCTCGCTGGATGACCCCGTCCTATCCGTCGCTGACCTTCCCCAACCACTACACCATCGTCACCGGCCTGCGCCCGGACCACCACGGCATCGTCAACAACAGCATGGACGATGCAACGCTGGGCAGGTTCGAGCTGAGCAACCGTGAGGCGGTCACCACCAGCGGCTGGTGGGGCGGTGAACCGATCTGGGTCGGCGCCGAAAACGCCGGCGTACGTTCGGCCACCACCTCGTGGCCGGGCAGCGAATCGGAAATCCGTGGCGTGCGCCCGAGCCAGTGGCGCGTGTACGACGGCAAGGAACCGCTGGAACAACGCGCGGGCACCGTGCTGGACTGGCTTGCACAGACCGATGCCGACGCACCGCGCCTGACCACGCTGTACATGGAGCACGTGGACAAGGCCGGCCACAATCACGGCCCCGAATCGAAGCAGTACGCCGACGCCATCGTGCGCGCCGACCAGATCATCGGGCAGGTACTCGACGGCCTGCTGCAACGAGGCCTGGCCGCGACCACCAACGTCATCGTGGTCTCCGACCATGGCATGGCCAGCGTCCCGGTCGGCCAGGTGATCTCCACCGAATCAATGGTCGACCCGGCCATCGCGCGCAATGTCAGCCAGGGCCAGTCGGTGGGTTTTGCGCCGTTGGCCGGTCACGAAGCCGCCGCCGAGCGCGCCCTGCTCGGTCGTCACGACCGGTACGAGTGCTGGAAGAAAGAGAACCTGCCGGCGCGCCTGCACTACGGCACTCACCCGCGCATTCCCGCCATCGTCTGCGTGATGGATGAAGGCTGGGATGCCCTGCATCAGGAGAAGATCGCCAAGCGCGACCATCAGGATCGTGGCTCGCACGGCTATGACAATGCCCTGCCGTCGATGCGTGCAGTGTTCGTGGCCAGCGGCCCGTCGTTCCGCCAGGGCCTGGTGATCGACGGCTTCGACAATATCGACGTCTACCCGCTGCTGGCCCACCTGCTGCAGGTACCGGCGGCGCCGAACGACGGCAATGCGGAAACGCTGAAGAAGACGCTGCGCTGATCGAGCGTCATCCGCCGGGCATGGCCCGGCGAACGCAGCAACCGGAACGACGGGCATAAAAAAACGCGGCGCCAAGCGCCGCGTTTTTCTTCGAAGCAGTCGACCGGCCGGATCAGGCCTTGGCGACGGCCTTCTTCGCCACAGCCTTCTTCGCCGGAGCCTTGGCCACGGTCTTCTTGGCAACCGGAGCGGCGGCGCCTACGGCGACCTTGCTCGCGGTGTGCGAACGGGCGTTGCCGTAGCTGGCGTTGTAGCGCTTGCCCTTGGCGGTCTTGCGGTCACCCTTACCCATGTCTTCAACTCCTCAAATGTGAAATCTGGTTACCCCGTACTGACACGGGTTCGGCGGGGCCGCCTTGCTGGGCGCCCCCGCGCACGATCGGAAAGCCTATCACGGAGCGCCTAGTGCGCGCAGCTGGCGTCGTGCACGTGGCCGTGGTTGAGGCGTAGGTTGACCAAATGCGCGACACCGACCAGCAGGCCGCCGATGGTCATCACCACCGCATGCGGCACCGCGTTGTGGTGCAGCGGGTCGTACAGCACGCCAGCCCACAACGCGACCAGGCCGGGAATCAGGAAGCCCAGCGCACGCAGTGCGCCATGCCGGCGATAACCCCAGACCAGGCTGAACAGCCCCAGCAGGGTCACGAACACCACCAGTGCCTGTTCCACCCCATCGCTCAGCCAGAACGACAGGCCCAGCGACGGCGCCGCCGCCAGCAGCACGGGGATCACTGCGCAGTGCACCGCGCACAGCATCGAACCAGTGGCGCCGAAACGGTCAAGCAGGTGGCGCAGGCGTGAGGACAGGGACATGACTTCCAGCAGGGTCGGCGAATCGTTATGGAATAATATAACATCTGTTCCCGACCCGCACGGTTTCCCTCCCCCTGTCCCGCTGACGGGATTCGTGCGCCCAGCGATTGATATACAGTAACAAAGGACTCTTTCATGCCCGCCCACACCCCGCGGCTCAAGCCGCATTCCCTGGCCCTGGCCCTCGCCGCCCTGCTGCCTTCGGTTGCCTTTGCCGCCGGCGATGACAGCGCTCATCGTGACCGCCACCTGACCGAACTGTCGTCGGTGCAGGTGACTGCCTCGCCGCTGCAGGGCGATGCCGAATCGCTGGCGCGCCCGGTCGATGTGCTGGCCGGTGAACGACTGGACGAGCAGAAGGCCGGCACCCTCGGCGATACCGTAGCCAAGCTGCCCGGCGTGCAGAGCACCTTCTTCGGCCCTGGCGTCGGCCGCCCGATCATCCGTGGCCAGGAAGGCCCGCGCGTGGCCGTGCTGTCCAATGGCATGGGCAACATGGATGCCTCCACCGTCAGTGCCGACCATGCCACCAGCATCGAGCCGTTCCTGGCCGACCAGATCGAAGTACTGAAGGGCCCGGCCACGCTGCTGTTCGGCAGCGGCGCCATCGGTGGTGCGGTCAATGTGGTGGATGGCCGTATCGCGCGCGAGCTGCCGGAGCGCCCGCTCAGCGGCCGCGCCGAACTGCGCGGCAATTCGGTGAACAACGAGCGCAGCGGCATGTTCCGCCTCGATGGCGTCAGCGGCAATGTCGTGCTGCATGTGGACGGCCTGGTGCGCAATGGCGACGACTACCGCATTCCCGGCTATGCAGTGATCGACAGCCTTGAAGACCATCACGATCACGACCATGACCACGCGGGCGAGGAAGGCGAAGAGCCGCGTCGCGGCCGCCTCGACAACAGCTCGATCCGTACCCGCGCCGGTGGCGTCGGCGCAACGTGGCTGGGCGAAGGCGGCTACTTCGGTGCGTCGGCCAGCACCTACCGCACCAATTACGGCATTCCCAACGGCGCGCACGTGCACGCCGATGGTGATGATCATGGCCATGACCACGGTCACGACCATGGCGATGAAGAGGAAGGCGGCGACGAGCATGACGTGCGCATCGACATGGTGCAGAACCGCTTCGAGACCAAGGCCGGCATCTACAACCCGGTCTCGTTCCTGAAGAACATCAACGCACGCGTGGCCTACACCGACTACGAGCACGTGGAGCTGGAAGCCGGCACGCCGTCCACCCGCTTCACCAACCGTGGCATCGAGGCGCGCCTGGAAGCCGTGCAGCAGCAGATCGGTGGCTGGGACGGCGCCTTCGGCCTGCAGTTCGGCAACAGTGATTTCGGCGCCAAGGGCGAAGAGGCGTTCGTTCCGGACACCGGCACCAGGAACATCGGCCTGTTCGTGCTGCAGGAAAAGCAGTTCGGCCCCTTCAAGCTGGAACTGGGCGGCCGCCACGACCAGGTCAAGCTGGACCCGACCGGTGACTATCGCCGCCGCACCTTCGGCGCCACCAACCTGTCTGCCGCCGGCATCTGGAAGCTCAACGATGCCGTTGACCTGCGCATCGGCGTGGACAGCTCCGAGCGTGCACCGACCAACGAAGAGCTGTATGCCGCCGGCGCGCACATTGCCACCCGCTCGCTGGAAATCGGCGACGCCAACCTGAAGACCGAGCGCGGCCAGCGCGTGGAACTGGGCATCCACACCCACAGTGAACGCCTGGACTTCTCCGCCTCGGTCTACCAGACGAAGTTCAAGGACTTCATCTACCTGGCCGACACCGGCGTTACCGAGGGGCTGCCGGTTCGTGCGTGGACCCAGCAGGACGCGGTGTTCCGCGGTGCCGAGGCCGAAGCGCTGGTGCACCTGTTCGAGGGTGGCGCCGGTGACTGGGATCTGCGCCTGTTCGGCGACTACGTGAAGGCCAAGCTGGATGGCAGCGGCAGCCGCAACCTCGACATTGCCGTGCCGCATGGCGACCACAGCCACAACTACAGCGTGGAGCTGGCCAACACCGGCTACCTGCCACGCATCGCCCCGGCCCGCGTCGGCGCCGACCTGCGCTGGTCGAAGGACGGCTGGCGCGCCTCGGTCGGTGCGGTGCGCTACAGCCGCCAGAAGGATGTCGCCCAGAACGAAGCCCCGAGCGACGGCTACACCCTGGTCGACGCGCACCTGGCCTACCGCTGGGATCGCAACGCCAGCAACAGCTACGAGGTGTTCCTGGATGGCAGCAACCTGACCAACCGCGAAGTGCGCCCGCATACCTCGCTGCTGCGCGACTACTCGCCGCTGCCGGGCCGTGGCGTCGCATTCGGCATCCGCGCGTTCTTCTGATCGCGCACGGCGGGGTCGGATCCCTTTCCGAAGGAAGGAGCTCTGACCCCACGCCATCCCACGGGGGCCTTCGGGCCCCCGGTTTTGTTTCGGCCGACTCCATCACGCACCCGTCACAAAGATGTGCGTACCACAACAAGCGGACAATCCCGTCACTCAAAGTCTCGCCAATCGGACATTTTTGTCCGAAAATAATTCCATGACTGCCCAACGTGCCGATGCTGCTGCCCGCCGTGCCCTCATCCTCGACGCCGCCGATCATGTGTTCGGCCAACACGGTGTCACCGCCCCGCTGGACCTGGTGGTCGAACGCGCCCAGGTGGGCCGCGCCACCCTGTACCGCAACTTCCCCGACCGAACCGCGCTGATCCAGGCGCTGCTGCAGCGTACGGTCGACCGCATCCGGCGCCAGGTCGAACAGCTCGGCGACCGCGACGATGCCCTGTTCGAAGTGTTCGAGGGTATGGCCCAGCGCATCATCGATTCGCCGGCACTGGCCGATTACTGGCGTGCAGTCGATTCGGATGTGCCAGCCATGCGCACCGCGCGCGAGACCGTGCGCGATCTGCTGGAAGCACCGATCGCCCGCGCCAAGGCCGCCGGTCTGTGCCGTGCCGACCTGGAGAAGACGGACATTTCACTGATCTCGGGCATGCTGGGCGCAGCCCTGCGCGGCAAGACCCGCGACGAGCGCGCCCACCTGGCCGGGCGTGCCCTGCAGCTGCTGCGCGGGGGTCTCCAGGGAGCAACCAGCGAGGCCCGCTGATGGTCCAGCCGTATCTGAAGCCGGTTCCGGATTGGGAGGAGCACGAGAAGCCGACCATGCCGGGTTCGGCTTCAATGCCCTGGCACCCACCGTATCGACGTGTGGCCTATGCACTGGTGTCGCTGCTCGTGGCGATCACCGGTGGCCTCGGCAATGCGCTGGTCACCGCCAACCTGCCATTCCTGCAGGGCCAGCTGGCACTGACCCCGACCCAGGGCAGCTGGCTGGTGGCTGCCTATGCAATGGTCAACGTCACGGCCAACCTGCTGGCCTTCAAGTTCCGCCAGCAGTACGGCATCCGCCTGTTCGCCGAGATCGGGCTGGGCCTGTACGCAGCCCTGGCCGTCCTGCATCTGTTCGTCGGCAGCTTCGAGACCACGATGCTGACCCGTGCTGCCAGTGGCTTCGCCGGCGCGGCCTGTTCGACACTGGGCACGCTGTACATGCTGCAGGCGCTGCCGCGCCGCTTCACCGGCAACCTGCTGGTGGTTGGCGTGGGCCTGTCGCAGCTGGCGGTGCCGATTGCCTGGATCGTCTCGCCAGGCCTGGTCGATACCGGCCAGTGGCACCAGCTGTACTCGTTCGAAGCCGGGCTCGCCCTGTGCGCGTTCGCGGCAGTTGTGGTGCTGAAGCTGCCGCCCGGCATCCAGGTGAAGGCCTTCGAGCCGCTGGACTTCCTCACCTTCGCCCTGCTCGCCCCCGCCGTCGCCCTGCTGGTGATCGTGCTGGCGCAGGGCTACACCCGCTGGTGGCTCAACACACCGTGGCTGGGCTGGGCGCTGGTCGCCTCGATCGCGCTGTCCACCACCGCCTTCATCATCGAACATTACCGGCGCAATCCGCTGCTGCAGATCCGCTGGTTATCGAAGTTGCCGGTGCTGCACTTCATCGTCGGCGCGTTCCTGATCCGCTTCCTGACCACCGAACAGTCCTATGGCGTGGTCAACCTGATGCGCACGCTGGGCATGGGCCCGGACCAGATGCGCCCGCTGTTCGTGGTGATCCTCGCGGGCGTGGTCACGGGCATCGCCGGTGCATCGCTGACCTTCGGCCCGAAGCGGCTGATCGCCCAGCTGCTGATGGCGATCCTGCTGCTGGGCGCTGCCGCCTTCTTCGATCAGCACCGCACCAGCATGGATCGACCGCACGATTTCTACGTCAGCCAGTTCCTGGCTTCGGTGGGCGCTGGCATGTTCATGGGCCCGCTGATCATGCTCGGCATTTCCGCTGCGCTGAAGCAGGGTGTGGATCACATGATCACCTTCCTGGTGACGCTGTCGATCACCCAGACCCTGGGCGGCTTGGCCGGTTCAGCGGTGCTGGGCACCTTCCAGCTGCACCGCGAGCAGCTGTACTCCAGCGCGTTGACCAGCCAACTCGACCCGGCCGACCCGGTGGTGGCGCAGCGCCTGCGCATCCAGCAACAGCTGTACAGCGCACAGATCACCGACCCGGTGCTGCGCAGTGCGCAGGGTAGCGCGCAGCTGGCGCAGACCACGCGCCGCGAAGCCAACGTGCGCGGCTTCAACGACGTGTTCACCCTCAGCGGCTGGCTGGCGATCGGCTTCCTGTGCTGGTTGCTGCTGCTGTCACTGCGCACCGCCGTGCTCAAGCAATGGCGCAAGCGCCACCCCACCTCCCTCGCTGCGGCCACGCCGGCCGCGCCCCGCTGAGTCCTCCTCCATGCCTCCCGTCCCGCCCCGCCCCGACGACATCGACGCCGACAACGTCACTCCACCGCCGCCGACCGATGCGGCGCCTGCGCCCACGCCGGCGGCACCGGCTGCCGCGCCGAAATATCTCAAGCCCAGCGCGCGCAGCGTGGTGGTGATGGTGGTAGTGGCGCTGCTGGGCATCGCGTTGATCCTGCGCGCCTGGCACCTGTGGCCGTTCACCAGCAGCGTGATGGTGACCGACAACGCTTATGTACGCGGACAGATCACGGTGATGGCGCCACAGGTGAACGGTTACGTGACCGAAGTGCTGGTGAAGGACTTCCAGCACGTGAGGGAGGGCGAGCCGCTGCTGCGCATCGATGACCGCATCTACACGCAACGTGTCGCCCAGGCGCAGGCGACGCTGGACAGCGCACGCGCAGCATTGGCCAACTCGGACCAGTCGCAGGCGCAGAACCGTGCGCAGATCGCCTCCGCGCAGGCCACGTTGTCAGCCGGCCAGGCGGAGCTGCAACGCTCGCGCAACGAGCTGAAGCGCTACGAGGAGCTGGCCGCGCAGCAGCTCGTATCGATCAACGACCGCGACAAGTTCCGCACCACCCAGGCCTCGGCACAAGCCAGCGTGCAGCAGTCGCAGGCGCAGATCCGCATCGCCGAGGAAACGCTGGTATCGACCCAGGTGGCGCGCAAGAGCCTGGAGGCCCAGGTGGAAAGCGCGCAGGCGCAGCTGGAACTGGCGCGCATCGATCTGGCCAACACGGTGATCCACGCGCCGCGCGACGGCCAGATCAGCGAAGCCAGCGTGCGCGTGGGCCAGTACGTCGCAGCCGGTTCGCAGCTGCTGTTCCTGGTGCCTGACACGCTGTGGGTGGTGGCCAACTACAAGGAAGGCCAGACCTGGGGGATGGCGATCGGCCAGCCTGCCTCGTTCTCGGTGGACGCGTTCCAGGGCCAGGTGCTGCGCGGCCGCGTGCAGGAGATCGCGCCAGCCACCGGCTCGGAATTCAGCGTGCTGCGCCCGGACAACGCCAGCGGCAACTTCACCAAGGTGGTGCAACGGCTACCGGTGCGCATTTCAATTGACGGGGAGCAGAAGCTGGCAGCACAGCTGCGGCCTGGCATGTCGGTGATCGTGCGGGTGGATACGGCGAGCAAGCCGATGGACTAGCCTTGTCATGAAACGGGGTCAGATCCCTTTGCCAATGGCAAAGGGATCTGACCCCCGCTCCTCATGCCGGCCAGCGGCCGGCACTACCGTTGCGTCACCCGGCGCAGCGCGCGCAGAGGCCGTGCACTTCCAACGTCTGCGCCTGCGGCTGGAAGCCCAGCTCCTTGGCGCGCTTTTCCAGCTGGGTGACGATCTCGCGGTCTTCCAGTTCCACCGCGCTGTGGCAGCTGTTGCAGATCAGGAACGGCACCGAGTGCGCGGCACTGCTGGGGTGGTGGCAGGCCACGAAGGCATTCACCGATTCCAGCTTGTGCACGAAGCCATTGGCCATCAGGAAGTCCAGCGCGCGGTACACGGTAGGCGGGGCATCAGCGCCCACGCCCTTGCCGTTGCGCACCCATTCCAGCAGCTCGTAGGCCTTGACCGGCTTGCCGGCCTCGGCAATCAGCTTCAGCACATTGGCGCGGATCGGGGTCAGGCGCAGCCCGCGTTCGCGCGAGACACGCTCGACCACCGCCACGAAATCCGATGCGTCGTGGACGTGATGGTGCGGGGCGGTACAAGCAGTGGCGGTCTTGGCGGGCATGCGTGTTCTCCGGTTCGGGCCTGGCAAGGATGCCTCAGGCCGTTGCTACCTTGGTGATGGCCACATCAATGCGTTTCAAGGCCTGATCGCGTCCGGCCAGATACACAGTATGGGAAATGTCAGGGCTGACCTGGGTGCCGGTGATGGCCACGCGCAACGGCTGGGCGACCTTGCCCATGCCCATCTCCAGCGCGGCGGCGGTGTCGTGCAGGGCCACGCCCACCGCCTCGGCGGTCCATTCCGGCAGGGCCGCCAGCAGCTCGCGGGCCTTGCCCAGCGCCACCTCGGCACCGGCCTTGAAGTGCTTGGCCACCGCTGCTTCGTCGTACTCGTTCAGCGGCTGGTACCAGACCACGGCCTTCTCGGCCATTTCCTTCAGGGTCTGTACGCGTTCACGCAGGGCGATCACCACGTCCACCGGTGCCGGTCCAGCGGCCACGTCCAGGCCCAGCTTCTGCAGCTGGTAGACCAGGTGCGGCGCGATGCTGGCCGGCTCCTCGGTCTTCAGGAAGTGCTGGTTGACCCAGCCCAGCTTGGCCATGTCCAGGCGCGAGGCCTTGGAATTGCAGTCCTTCACGTCGAACAGCTCGATCAGCTCCTGGCGGCTGAACAGCTCCTGGTCACCGTGCGACCAGCCCAGGCGGGCCAGGTAGCTCAGCAGCGCATCAGGCAGGTAGCCGGCGTCCTTGTACTGCATCACGTCGGCCGCGCCGGTGCGCTTGGACAGCTTGGCGCCCTGCTCGTCCAGGATCATCGGCATGTGGCCGAACTTCGGCACCGGCGCGCCGATGCCTTCGTACAGGTTGATCTGGCGCGGGGTGTTGTTGATGTGGTCGTCGCCGCGGATGACCTCGGTGATGCCCATGTCCCAGTCATCCACCACCACCGCGAAGTTGTAGGTGGGGTAGCCGTCCGGGCGGAAGATGACCATGTCGTCCAGCTCGCTGTTGGCGATCTCGATGCGGCCCTTGATCAGGTCGTCGAACACCACGGTGCCTTGCAGCGGGTTCTTGAAGCGGATGACGCGGTTCGGGTCGTCCTTGCGCGGCAGGCCCAGCTCGCGCGCGGCGCCGTTGTAGCGCGGTTTTTCCTGCTTGGCCATGGCCGCCTCGCGCATCGCGTCCAGCTCTTCGCGGGTCTCGTAGGCGTAGTAGGCCTTGCCGTCGGCCACCAGCTGCTCGGCCACTTCCAGGTAACGGGCAACACGGTCGGTCTGGTAGATCGGGCCTTCGTCATAGTCCAGGCCCAGCCATTCCATCGCCTCCAGGATGGCGTCGATCGCGCCCTGGGTGCTGCGTTCACGGTCGGTGTCCTCGATGCGCAGCACGAACTCGCCGCCACGGTGGCGGGCCTCCAGCCAGCAGTACAGCGCAGTGCGGGCACCACCGATGTGCAGGTAGCCGGTGGGACTGGGGGCGAAGCGGGTGCGGCAGGTCATGGACGGCTCGAGGAACGGGAATTCCCCGATTTTACCAGCCCACCGCCGCCTACGGAAAAAGGGGACGGAGGGGATTAAGTCGCGACTGCCCAGTTCCTGGGGCTGCGGCCGGGAAACGGAGGGGAGAAACGACTTAATCCCCTCCGTCCCCTTTTTGTCACGGCTGCGGTTCGGGCTTGCGTGGGAAGGACTGCTCGCGCGTCGCGGCGTTGTAGGCGAACGAGGCGACGATGGCGGCGGCCTGCTTCAGGTCTTCCGGCTCGGCGTGATCCCAGGTGTCCAGGTGGCTGTGGTGGACGTTGGTGAAGTAGTCCAGCCGGTCCTGGATGAACTGGAAGCCCGGCAGGCCGATGCGGTCGAAGCTGATGTGGTCGGTGCTGCCGGTGTTGCGAGTGGCCACGGTGGTGGCGCCGACGTCATGGAACGGCGCCAGCCACGCTTCGAAGATCGGCATCGCTGCCAGGTTTTCCTGCGCATAGATGCCACGGAAGCGACCCGAGCCGTTGTCCATGTTGAAGTAGACCTGGAACCTGCTGTAGTCGCGGGTCTTCTGCAGCGCGCCGGTCGGTTCGCGCAGCGAGGCCGGCAGCGCCTTCTGTGCCGGGTCGGTGGGTTCCGGGAACCGGCCGAAGTGCTTGGCCACATAGGCCTGCGAGCCGATCAGGCCCTGTTCCTCACCGCTCCACAGCGCCACCCGGATGGTGCGCTTGGGCTTGGCGCCGGTGGCCTTGAGGATGCGCATCGCCTCCATCATCACCGCCACACCGGCCGCGTTGTCGGCCGCACCGGTACCGCTGTGCCAGGAATCCAGGTGCGCACCGATCATCACCACCTCATCGGGTTTGCTGCTGCCACGGATCTCGGCCAGCGTGTTGTAGCCGGGCTGGTCGGCCTCGTCGGTGAAGCGCGCGGCCACGTCCACGCGCAGGCGCACGGTCTGCTTGGCCTCCAGTGCGCGCACCAGCGGATTGAAGTGCTCGGCGATCATCGCCAGCTCGGGGATGCCCACCGACTCATTGGCCTTTCGCGAACCACCACCGGCGACACGGATGATGCCATTGTCCCAGCTGCTGATGCTGATCGAGGCCAGCGCGCCCTCTTCCACGAAGAACGCATTGACCTTGGTCGCCAGCTGCTGGCGCTCCTGGTACTCCTTGACCCGCTTCGCACGCTCGGCGGTGGCGTCCTTGTCCTTGGGCAGGGTGAACTCCTGCAGGCCCTCCAGCGAGGTGGCATCGTGGCGATGCGAATCCGCCTCGGTTCCACGCTTGTACTCGCGCGCCTCGCCCAGCAGCAGGATCTTGCCGCGCAGCTTGCCGCGGTACTTCTCGATGTCTTCGGGTTTCTTGATTTCGACCTGCACCAGCTCGCCTTCGACCGGGCCCTTGGTACCGGGGGTCCAGGCCTTGGGCAGCGCATGCAGCGGCTGCACGCGGTCACCGAGCATCTCTACGCTGGCTGAAGTGAACTCCCAGCCACGGCCGAACTCATCGAAGGCTTCGTCGTGGACGTTGTCCAGCTTCCATTCGTTGAACTTGCCGCGGGTCCAGGCGTTGGCGCGCCCCATCGCCGGTGAGTTGGTCAGGCGCGGGCCGATGCGTTCGGTGAGGTAGCTGAAGGTGTCCATCACCTGCGAACGATGGAAGGCCTCCTGGCGGATGCGGCTGACCATGTCCAGGTCCACCGTCTCGCGCTGCTGCGCGCCTGCATTGCCACCCATTGCCAGCGCTGCGGCCAGCATGCCCCACTTCAGCCCGCTCCACTTCAACACGCCACACCCCTGCCCTTCGGCTCGATCATCAACCCATCGAGTCTAGCCAGCAGGGGCGCGGCGATACCGTCCCATCGGTCATGGGCGGCATGGAAGCGTGCAAACCAAGGCTCGCACCCACGGGAGAGTGGTTGGTTCGCACCTGCCAGCCACCTCATCCACTCCATCCCAGCCACAACTGCGCCCGTTCCGGCAGCAGCAGCAACCAGTGCCGCCGGTCGATGCTGCTGCAGCCATACACCGCCGCATGTGCGGGCCAGTCACCTGGCAGGCCACCGATACCGATCTCGGCCAGCGCCTGTGCCCCGGCCTTCCATGGCCGGTAGCGCGGCACCCTGCCTGCCAGCGCGCCGCGTCCCTGCCGCGCGCCCTGCAGCCAGGCCAGTCCCTGGCCCTGCAATCCCTCGCAGGTCACCGCTGCCAGCTGGAAGCGGACCAGGCCAGGGGCGATCCGTGCCCCCGGCAGGGCCGCCAGCACGCCATGTGCCTGCAGCAGCGCATCCACTTCCAGCAGGGCCGGAATGCCCTGCCGTGCCCGTTGCCGCAATCCCTGGCGCCAGCTCATGGCCTGCTCCTTACTTCAGGTCCGCGCCAAGCGCGTACCAGTCGACCCGGCGGGTCACCCACATCGCCAGCGCCAGGATCACGAACAGCAGCAGCGAGCCCATCAGCAGCGCGTTGTTTTCCGATACCAGCAGGCCATACAGCGCGCCATACAACACGGTCAGCAGCGCAGCGAAGCCAAGGCCGCGCTTCCAGTGACCCAGCACGTTGGCCAGGTACACCGCCTGCAGGCCGATACAGGCCACCGCCGATACCAGGTACGCCTTCCAGAACGCAATGTGCTCGGACAGACTGATCAGCAGCAGGAAGAAGATCGCCAGTGCGAGGCCGACCATCAGGTACTGCAGCGGATGGATGCGCAGCGACTTGATCAGCTCGAAAAGGATGAAGCCGACGAAGGTCAGCACCACGAACAGCACGCCGTACTTCGAAGCACGATCAGCCTGGGTATAGGCATCGACCGGATCAACCAGCGACACCGTCACCGCCTGCGAATCGATCGCACCGTCGCTGCGCAGCTGCCGCTGGGCATCGGAGGCCAGCGAGGACACCGCCCAGCGTGCATCGAAGCCCTGTGCATCGACACGACGCTCGTTGGGCAGGAAGGCACCGCTGAATGACGGGTGCGGCCAGCTGGAGCGCAATGCGATCTTGGTGTCATCACCCACCGGCACCACCGACAGCATGCGGCTGCCGTCCAGGCGCAGCTCCAGTTCAACCTCACTGCCGGCCAGGGTACCGCCGTGATCCTCGGCGAAACCGGCTACCGCTGCATGCAGGCCACGACCCACCTCACTGGCCGCGCCCACACCCGGCAACAGGCGCAGCTGCTTGCCATCCACGCGCAGGTTCGGTGTGCCAACCAGGCCACGCACATCGGAAATGCCCAGCGCCACGTACGGCTGGCCATAACTGCGGCCGGCCTTCACCGGATAGTCGTCAGCGGCGAAGGTGGCCTTCATCTGGCCGTTCCAGCTGTATACCGGCACCTTGAACAGGCCCACCTCGCGCTGGCTCGGCAGCATCTCGCCGCCGACCTCCAGCGACGCCGGCATCTGCAGCCAATGGCCCTCGGTGACCTGCACCTCGGTCTTCTTGACTCCCAGCGGGTCGACCAGTTCAACTTCCTTGCGTTCCACCCACGGCACCACACGCACCGGACCCACCAGGCGCTGCACGCCGGCGCGGCTGTCGGCCACCCGCGCAAACGCCTCATCGCGGTACTGGCTGCGCTCGTTGATGACCCCGCGGATCATCATCAGCGGGATCAGCAGCAGCAGGATCAGCCCGCCGACAATGGCAAACCTCAGCAGCATCTTCAGGGATTTCATGGTCCATCCTCGTTGGAGAGGGCTGCAGGATGGACCGCTGCGGTGAGCAGGGTTTGTGGCGAATTTGAAGCGAGTGTGAAGTCAGCGCCGCGGGCGCTGGCCCGGCACGGCCAGCGGCAACCACAGGCTGGCCACGGTGCCGCCACCCTCGCGGTCGTCGACGCTCGCGCGGCCGTCATGCAGGCGCGCAACCTCCTGCACGAACGGCAGCCCCAGCCCGGAGCTGCGCCGGCCACTGCCGGGGCGGGCCAGCGAGTAGAAGCGTTCGAATACGCGTTCGCGCGCATAGTCGGGAATGCCGGCACCGCGGTCCGCCACCTGCAGGCGCACGCCCTGCCCGTCCACCTCGGCCTGCAGCGCGATCTCCGCGCCGGCCGGAGAAAACGCAATTGCGTTGTCGATCAGGTTGTGCAGCGCCTGCCGCAGCAGATAGGTATCGCCCTGCACGCGCAGGTCGGGCACGCTGCCGATGCGGACCTGCACCCCGGCCGCCTGTGCGCGCACCTGCGCCGCCGCAGCAGCATCGGCCAGCAGCACCGGCACCGCGATCGGGTCGCGGGTCTGCAGCCAGCCGTGCTGCTCTACCTCGGCCAGCGCCAGCAGCTTGTCGATGGTCTCGGTCAGGCGTTCCTGCTGGTCGACGATGCTGCGTGCGAAGTGCATGCGGTCGGCCTCGGGCAGCGGCTCCTGCAGCAGCTCGGCGGCACCACGGATCGCTGCCAGCGGGCTCTTCATCTCGTGCGTCAGTGACTGCACGTACTGCTCGACGTAGGCCTTGCCTTCCAGCTTGCGGCGCATGGTTTCCAGCGCCTGGCCGAGATCGCCGATCTCGTCGCGGCGGCGGCGTGGCGGTGGCACCGGTTCACCGGCAGTGACCGCGCGCGCATAGCGGCTGAGCTGGCCGAGACCGGTGGTCAGCCACATCGTCACCAGCACACCGACCAGCGCCGACAACCCGATCAGCCACGCACCACGCTCGATGATGGCGCGCTGGCTGGCGGCGATGAACGGATCGATGCTGCGGTTGGGCTGGGCCAGGCTGAGCACGCCGATCAGCGTACGGCCATCCACCGGGTCGTATACCGGTGCAGCCACGTGCATCACCGTATCGCCCTCTTCACCGGCAATCTCGGGGCTGGAACGGGCGCCGTACTCGCCACGCAGGGTGCGGTAGACATCGTTCCAGCGCGAGTTGTCGCGGCCCAGGTCACGGCCCAGCGAGTCGTAGATGACGACGCCCTTGGCATCGGTGATGGTCACCCGGTAGTCGAGCGAGCGCTTCGGGAAGCGCCAGACCATCGCCTTCAGGTCGCGCTGCCGCGCCTTGGCCAGATTGCGGGTGAAGCTGCCGCTGCGGATGGTGCCGTCCTTGACGTCGGCGGCAGCCATCTCGGCCAGCACGTTGGCCGCGTCGACCAGGGTCGATTCCATCGCCTGGCGCACACCGGGCTTCACTTCGTTGACGAACACGCGCATCACGAAGAACGCGGCGATGCCGGTGATCAGGAAGAAGCCGAGGAACAGCTTCAGCACCAGGCGCATCGCTAGACCTCCAGCGCGTAGCCGAGGCCACGGTGGGTACGGATCGGATCGTCGCTGGCACCGGCCGCACGCAGCTTGGCGCGCAGCGTCTTGACATGGGTATCGACGGTGCGGTCGGCACTGTCGGCGCTGCTGTCCCAGCCCCGGTCCATCAGCTGGGCGCGGCTGAGGATGGCGCCGGGACGCTGCAGCAGCGCCTCCAGCAGCGCATATTCGTAGCGGGTCAGGTCCAATGCCTGGCCACGGAAGCGGATACGCCGGCCCTCGCGGTCGATGGCGAAGGTGCCCCGCTCCTGCCAGCCACCTTCGGTGCTGGCTGTGGCCGATGCCGCTGGCAGCGCACGGCGCAGGCGCGCGCGCACCCGCGCCACCAGCTCGCGCGGCGAGAACGGCTTGGTCATGTAGTCATCGGCGCCCAGCTCCAGGCCGAGTACGCGATCCACCTCGTCATTGCGGGCGGTCAGGAAGATCACCGGCAGCTGCGCCACGGTGCCCGGCAAGGCGCGCAGCCGGCGGCAGACCTCGAAACCGCCGAGGTCGGGCAGGCCGACATCCAGCACCACCACGTCGATGCCGCCGGCCTGCAGCCGCAGCAGAGCCTCACCGCCGAGCAGGCAGTGGCTGGCGGCATAGCCTTCGCTGCGCAGCGCATAGAGCACGGTTTCGGCAATGGCGGCTTCGTCCTCGACCAGCAGGACATGGGCAACGGGAGCTGTCATGGCGCGCAGCATAGCCGCTGCGGCCGCCGCCCCGTACACTGCCGCCCATGAACTATCGCCACGCCTTCCATGCCGGCAACCACGCCGATGTGCTCAAGCACATCGTGCAGCTGGCCCTGATCGACAGCTTCAAGCGCAAGGACAGCCCGTTCTTCGTGCTCGACACCCACGGCGGTGCCGGCCGCTACCTGCTGGCCAGCGAAGAGAGCCGCAAGACCCTGGAGGCCGAGTCCGGGATCATGCGGTTGATGGCCCAGCCCAAGCTGCCGGAGGTGGTCGAGCGCTACCTGAAGGCGGTACAGGCCGGCAATCCGGTCGGCGCGATGACCACCTATCCGGGCTCGCCGCTGCTGAGCGCGCAGGCGATGCGCGCACAGGACCGCATGGCGGTCTGTGAGCTGCAGGAAGCCGAAACGGCCACGCTGAAAGCGCTGTTCGCCCATGACAGCCGGGTCGGTGTGCATCCGGGCGACGGTTACGCGCTGCTGCGCTCGCTGTTGCCACCGAAGTTCAACGGCAGCAAGATCGGCCGCGGCCTGGTGCTGATCGATCCGCCCTACGAGGCCCAGGATGCCGAATACCAGGCGGTCCTGGCCGCCCTGGCCGAGACCCTGGCGCGCTGGCCGCAGGCCACCTGTGCGGTCTGGTTCCCGATCAAGCAGCGCCGCACCATCCTGCATTTCCTGCGCAAGGCCAGCGCGCTGCCGGTGAAATCGGCGATGACGATCGAATTCCTGGTGCGCCCGGACGACTCACCGCTGCGCCTCAACGGCAGTGGCATGCTGCTGCTCAACCCACCCTGGCAGTTCGACCGGGTGGTCGGCCCGGCCCTACCGGCCTTGCGCCAGCACCTGGGCGAGCCCGGTGCCAGCACCCGCCTGGATTGGCTCAAAGCACCCGAATAACGGCCTTCACGAGGCTGTACCGCCGTGAGCCTTTCGTTCACGGAATGCAGCCCCGGTGATGCCACAATCGATGGACCACCAAGGAATCACCCGGTATGGCCACTCGCAACCGCATGCCGCCCTGGCATGAGATCTTCAAGGCTCCCAGCGGCCACGAGCTGCTGATCCGCCCCATCCGCCCGGAAGATGGCGCGCCGCTGCAAGCAGCGTTCAGCCTGTTCGGGCCGGAAGAAATCCGTGATCGTTTCCTGCAGGCGGTGACCGAGCTCTCGCCGGAAACCACCCAGCGCCTGACCCACCCGAATCCGAAGACCGAGATCACCCTGGTCGCTGCCGAATCCCTGCCCGCCGGTGAGGCGGTAGTCGGCGCGGTCGCCCGGGCCTCGATCATCCCCGGTACCCGTGAAGCCGAGTACGCGATCCTGATCAGTCGCTTCCTGATCGGCCAGGGCCTGGGCCGGCAGCTGATGCGCAAGCTGGTGAAATGGGCCCGTGGCAAGTACCTGGACCGCCTGTACGGCGACGTTGCCGCCGAGAACGAGCCGATGAAGCAGCTGGCCGCCTCGCTGGGCTTCAAGCCGGTCCCGCACCCGACCGGCGCCGAGGGCCTGGTGCGGATGGTGCTGGAACTGGACAACTGAAGGATGCGCCGGGCGTGCCCGGCGATGCATTCCGGTAGTGCCGGCCGCTGGCCGGCATTGCGTTCCCCCAACGGCACATGAGGCTGCCGGCCATCGGCCGGCGCGACCCACCGGGCTTCGATCGGGCTTCTGCTAAAATCCGGGGTCCATGTCGCGTACCTCATACCCCGCCCCGCCGCTGCCGCGCGCCGGCCAGCTCCGCGCCTGGTGGCGCGCCCCCGCCTCGCCGACCGCCCTGGCCTGGTATCTGGCCCAGGCCGCGCGTGCGCACGACGCCCCGCTGCTGGTGATCGCCCGTGACAACCACGGCGCCAACCAGCTGGAAGCCGACCTGCACACCCTGCTCGGCGGCGACCCTGCCCTGCCGGTGGTTGCCTTCCCGGACTGGGAAACCCTGCCCTACGACCGCTTCAGCCCGCATCCGGACATCATCTCGCAGCGCCTGTCCGCCCTGCACCGCCTGCCCGCGCTGAAGCGCGGCCTGGTGATCGTGCCGGTGCAGACCCTGCTGCAGCAGCTGGCCCCGCGCAGCTACGTGATCGGTGGCAGCTTCGACCTGAAGGTCGGCCAGCGCCTGGACCTGGAAGCCGAGAAGCGCCGCCTGGAAAGCGCCGGCTACCGCAACGTGCCGCAGGTGATGGATCCGGGTGACTTCGCCGTGCGCGGCGGCCTGCTCGACGTGTACCCGATGGGTGCCGACGAGCCGCTGCGCGTGGAGCTGCTGGACGAGGACATCGACTCGATCCGTGCCTTCGATCCGGAAAGCCAGCGCTCGCTGGACAGGGTCGAGGCGGTGCACATGCTGCCGGGCCGCGAAGTGCCGATGGACGAAGCCAGCATCGCCCGCGTGCTGGCCACGCTGCGCGAGCGCTTCGATGTCGATACCCGGCGCAGTGCGCTGTACCAGGACCTGAAGTCCGGGCTGGCCCCGGCCGGTGTCGAGTACTACCTGCCGCTGTTCTTCGAGCGCACCGCGACCCTGTTCGACTACCTGCCCGACGGCAGCCTGCCGGTGGTCTGCGCCGGGGCCGGCGAAGCTGCCGAGGCGTTCTGGGCGCAGACCGGCGAGCGCTACGAGCAGCGCCGCCACGACGTTGAACGGCCGCTGCTGCCGCCATCGGCGCTGTACCTGTCGCCGGAGCTGCTGCGCGAGCGACTGAACGACACTCCTCGCATCGAGGTATGGTCGGCTGACCACGCGCGCATCGCAGATGCCCATGCGCTGGGTGACCAGCCGCTGCCGCCGCTGCCGGTGGCCGCGCGCGAAGCACCGGCCGGCGATGCGCTGAAGTCCTTCCTCGGCCACTACCCGGGCCGCGTGCTGATCGCTGCCGATTCACCCGGCCGCCGCGAGGCATTGCTGGAAGTGCTGCAGGCCGCCGAACTGAAACCACCGGTAGTGGCCGACCTGCCCAGCTTCCTCGCCGACGACGCGCGCTTCGCGATCGCGGTGGCGCCGCTGGAGGATGGCTTTGCGCTGGACGATCCGCGCATCGCGGTACTGACCGAGCGCCAGCTGTTCCCTGAGCGCGCCGGCAGCACCCGCCGCACGCGCCGTGCCGGCCGCGAACCGGAAGCGATCATCCGCGACCTCGGTGAACTGACCGAGGGTGCGCCGATCGTGCACGAGGACCATGGCGTCGGCCGCTACCGTGGCCTGATCGCGATGGACGTCGGCGGCATGCCCGGCGAATTCCTGGAAATCGAATACGCCAAGGGCGACCGCTTGTATGTGCCGGTGGCCCAGCTGCACCTGATCAGCCGCTACTCCGGCGCTTCAGCGGAAACCGCGCCACTGCATTCGCTCGGTGGCGAGCAGTGGAGCAAGGCCAAGCGCAAGGCCGCCGAGAAGGTGCGCGATGTGGCTGCGGAGCTGCTGGAGATCCAGGCCCGTCGCCAGGCGCGTGCCGGCCTCGCACTACAGGTGGACCGCGCGATGTACGAGCCGTTCGCCGCCGGTTTCCCGTTCGAAGAAACCCCGGACCAGTTGGCTGCGATCGACGCCACCCTGCGCGACCTGTCCAGCAGCCAGCCGATGGACCGCGTGGTCTGCGGCGATGTCGGCTTCGGCAAGACCGAGGTCGCAGTGCGCGCCGCGTTCGCCGCCGCCAGCGCCGGCAAGCAGGTCGCCGTGCTGGTGCCGACCACGCTGCTGGCCGAACAGCATTATCGCAACTTCCGCGACCGCTTCGCCGATTACCCGATGAAGGTCGAGGTGCTGTCACGTTTCAAGAGCACCAAGGAAATCAAAGCGGAGCTGGAGAAGGTTGCCGCCGGCACCATCGACGTCATTGTCGGCACCCATCGCCTGCTGCAGCCGGACGTGAAGTTCAAGGACCTGGGCATGGTCATCGTCGACGAGGAGCAGCGTTTCGGCGTGCGCCAGAAGGAAGCCCTGAAGGCGCTACGCGCCAACGTGCACCTGCTGACCCTGACCGCTACGCCGATCCCGCGCACCCTCAACATGGCCATGGCCGGCCTGCGCGACCTGTCGATCATCGCCACGCCGCCGCCGAACCGGCTGGCGGTGCAGACCTTCATCACCCAGTGGGACAACGCGCTGCTGCGCGAAGCCTTCCAGCGCGAGCTGGCGCGTGGCGGCCAGCTGTACTTCCTGCACAACGACGTGGAAAGCATCGGCCGCATGCAGCGCGAGCTGTCCGAGCTGGTGCCGGAGGCGCGCATCGGCATTGCCCACGGACAGATGCCGGAGCGCGAACTGGAAAAGGTGATGCTGGATTTCCAGAAGCAGCGCTTCAACGTGCTGCTGTCGACCACGATCATCGAATCGGGCATCGACATCCCCAACGCCAACACCATCATCATCAACCGCGCCGACCGCTTCGGCCTGGCCCAGCTGCACCAGCTGCGCGGCCGCGTCGGTCGTTCGCACCACCGTGCCTACGCCTACCTGGTCGCCCCCGACCGTCGTTCGATCACCCCTGACGCGGAAAAGCGCCTGGAAGCGATCGCCTCGATGGACGAACTCGGCGCCGGCTTCACCCTGGCCACGCACGATCTGGAAATCCGCGGTGCCGGTGAACTGCTGGGCGAAGACCAGAGCGGGCAGATGGCCGAGGTCGGTTTCAGCCTCTACACCGAGCTGCTGGAACGCGCGGTACGCAGCATCAAGCAGGGCAAGCTCCCCGACCTGGATGCCGGCGAGGAAGTGCGCGGTGCCGAGGTCGAACTGCACGTGCCGGCACTGATTCCGGAAGACTACCTGCCGGACGTGCACACTCGCCTGACCCTGTACAAGCGCATCTCCAGCGCGCGCGACAGTGATGCGCTGCGCGAACTGCAGGTGGAGATGATCGACCGCTTCGGCCTGCTGCCGGATGCGGCCAAGCACCTGTTCGCCATTGCCGAGCTGAAGCTGAAAGCCAACACGCTGGGCATCCGCAAGCTGGATCTGGGCGAGAACGGTGGCCGCATCGTGTTCGAGTCTAAGCCGAACATCGATCCGATGGCGGTGATCCAGCTGATCCAGAAACAACCGAACCTCTACGCCATGGAAGGGCCTGACAAGCTGCGCATCAAGCACCCCCTGCCGTTGCCGGAAGACCGCTTCAATGCGGCCCGCGCCCTTCTGACCACCCTCGCCCCGGGTTGATCGCCCCCCGAACACCCCGCACCGGCCCCCACCCGGTGCGGGCGGATGACCATGTTCCCTGACGCCGTACCCGCCCCCGACCTGCTGCATGCGCAGGCCTGCCTGATCGATGCCCTCTCGATGTCGCTGCAGATGCGCGACGCCTACACCCGCCACCACTGCGACCGCGTCGGCCTGCTCGCACAGCGCCTGGCCGCACGCTGCGACCTCGACGATGAAGCCTGCGCGCAGATCGGCCTGGCCGCCCGTTTCCACGACATCGGCAAGATCGGCATTCCCGACGATGTGTTGCTGGCCCCGCGCCGGCATACCGACGAGGAGCGCGCGATCATGCGCGAGCATCCGGTGCGTGGCGAGCATATTTTCATGGCCACCGGCCGCAGCGATGCCGTACCGGTGGCACGGCTGATCCGTACCCATCACGAGGCCTTCGATGGCAGTGGCTATCCCGACGGCCTGCGCGGCGAGGACATTCCACTCGGTGCACGCATCGTCACCATCGCCGATGCCTACGACGCGATGACCAGCGTGCGCCCCTATCGCACCGCGATGGAGCACGAAAAGGTGCTGCGGATCATCGACGAGCAATCCGGCGGCCTGATCGATCCCTACGTGCTGCAGCGCTTCCATCGCATGCTGGCGCAGGAACCGGCGCTGGCCTGAGATCCGCCGGGCATGGCCCGACGCTACCGATCAGACAAAAAAAGGCCCGGCGTTCGCCGGGCCTTCTGCTTCACGCATCACCTGCGATCGGTTACCAGATCACCACGCGCTTGTCGTCGGCACGCACCATCGCGTCACCGGCCTTGCACTGGAATGCAGCGGCGTACGACGGCATGTTCGACGGCGCGCCGTTGGCACGGAAGTTGGCCGGGGCATGCGGGTCGGTGTTCAGGCGCACACGCAGCTCACCATCGGTGAAGTTGCGGCGCCACACGGTGGCCCAGTTCATGAAGAAGCGCTGGTCCTGGCTGTGGCCGTCGACTTCCACGTTCGCCTTCGGGTCTTCCTTCAGCGCCATCTGCAGCGCGTCATACGCCACGGTCAGGCCACCGAGGTCACCGATGTTTTCGCCCAGGGTCAGCTTGCCCTTGACGAACACGCCCGGCACCGACTCGTAGCCATCGAACTGCGCGACCAGCTGGTCGGTACGCTCGGTGAAGGCCTTGCGGTCAGCGTCGGTCCACCAGTTGTCGAAGTTGCCGTTGGCGGCAAACTGACTGCCCGAGTCATCGTAGCCGTGCATCATCTCGTGGCCGATGACCGCACCGATGCCGCCATAGTTCAGCGCCGGATCGGCCTTGGCGTCGAAGAACGGCGCCTGCAGGATCGCCGCCGGGAACACGATCTCGTTCTTGGTGGCGTTGTAGTAGGCGTTGACGGTCTGCGGGGTCATGCCCCACTCGGTCTTGTCCACCGGCTTGCCGATCTTGTCCAGCATGTATCGGTAGTTGAACGCACGCGCTGCCTGCATGTTGCCCAGGTAGCTGTCACCGCTGGTCTGCAGGCCCGTCCACTCACGCCACTTGTCCGGGTAACCGATCTTCGGGGTGAAGCTGGCCCACTTTTCCAGCGCCTTCTTCTTGGTTTCCTCGCCCATCCACGGCAGCTGCTCCAGGCGCGCCTTCAGCGCCTGCGACAGGTTTTCCACCAGGTGCTGCATGGCGACCTTCGACTCGGCCGGGAACACGGCGTCGACGTACAGCTGGCCCAGGGCTTCACCCATGCCGCCGTTGACCGACTCCAGCACGCGCTTCCAGCGCGGCTGCATTTCCTTCTGGCCACGCAGGGTGGTGCCATAGAAATCGAAGTTGGCCTTCTCGAACTGACTGCTCAGGTACGGCGAGGCGTCGTCGATGGTGTGGAAGCGCAGGTACGCCTGCCAGGTGCTGGCCGGCACGTCGGCGAGCATCTTGTCCATTTCACCGAAGAAGCCCGGCTGCGCCAGCGAGAACTTCTGCGCGGCCGGCACCTTCAGGGTGTCGAACAGCGCGGTCCAGCTGAAGTTCGGGGTCAGCTTGTCGGCGTCGGCGGCGCTGAGCGGGTTGTAGCGCTTGGCCGGGTCACGCATTTCGATGCGCGACATCGAGGCCTTGGCCAGGCGGGTTTCGAAGGCCATCACCGCCTTGGCCTGTTCGGCAGCCTGCGCCGCGTCCACGCCGGACAGCGTCAGCACCTGCGCGATGTAGGCCACGTAGGCGTCGCGGATCTTCGCCTGCGCGTCGTCGAAGTAGTAGCCCTTCTCCGGCAGGCCCAGGCCGCCCTGGCCGACGTAGGCGATGACGTTGGCCGAATCCTTGTAATCGGCATTGGCGAACAGCGAGAACAGCACGCCCTTGCCCTCGGCCTGGCTGTCGCGCAGGTACTGGGTGATGGCGGCGGTGTCGTTCAGCGCGGTGATCTTGTCCAGCTGCGGCTGCAGCGGGGCCAGGCCAGCGGCTTCGATCTTGGCTTCATCGTTGCCGGTCTTCCAGATGTCACCGATCTTGGCTTCCACCGAGCCGGCCTTGGCCTGGCTGGCGGCGGCCTGCTGCACCAGTGCGTGCTGCACTTCCAGCGAGCGCTCGCGCAGGATCTCGAAGCTGCCCCAGGTGGTCTGGTCGCCCGGCACCGGGTTGGCCTTCAGCCACTTGCTGTTGACGAAGCCATTGAGGTCGGTACAGGCCGAAATGGCCGGATCGAGGTCGGCGCTGTTGAGCGAGATCAGCGGCGTCTTGATCTGCGACTGGTCGAAGGCCGGCTTGGCGTCGGCGTTGGCGGCCGGCGCGGTTTCATTCTTGCCACAGGCAGCCAGCGAGGCGGCGATGGCGATGGTCAGGCCCAACGGGGCCAGGTTGCGGAAGTTCATGAGGCTCTCCTGCGGGTAATTTCACAGGGTAGCCGGGCAGGCCCGCGGCGGGGACCGCCAAAGGTCACAGGGCACCGCTTCTGTAGAGTCGAGCCGTGCTCGACTGCTGCTGGTCTCTTGCCGCAGGGGTCATGAACCCGGAACGGAGAGCAATCGAGCATGGCCTGACTCTACAAATCGAAAGGCCGGCTTGCGCCGGCCCTTCGTTGTTACTTCGCCTTGCCCTGGTTGGCCACGGCTTCAGCGGCCTTGCGGGCCGCTTCCGGGTCGCCCAGGTAGCGGAACGACTTCACCGTCAGGTCGTCGTTCAACTCGAACAGCAGCGGAATGCCGGTCGGGATGTTCAGCTCGAGGATTTCCTCGCGCGACACGTTGTTGAGGTACTTGTACAGCGCGCGCAGCGAATTGCCATGGGCGGTGACCAGCACGGTCTTGCCGTCCTTCAGCTGCGGCGCGATGGCGTCGTGCCAGTACGGCAGCACGCGATCCAGGGTGGTCGCCAGCGATTCGGTGCCCGGCAGCGCGTTGCGATCCAGGCCGGCGTAGCGGCGGTCATGGATCGGGTGGCCCGGATCTTCCAGGTCCATGGCCGGCGGCGGGATGTCGTACGAACGACGCCACACCTTGACCTGATCCTCGCCGTGCTTGGCGGCGGTCTCGGCCTTGTCCAGGCCCTGCAGGCCACCGTAATGGCGTTCGTTGAGGCGCCAGGACTTGTTCACCGGCAGCCAGTCCTGTTCCAGCTCGGCCAGTGCACCCTGCAGGGTGTGGATGGCGCGCTTCAGCACGGAGGTGTGGGCGACGTCGAACTGCAGGCCTTCCTCGCGCATCAGGCGACCAGCGGCGGCCGCTTCCCCGCGCCCCTGTTCGGTCAGGTCGACATCGACCCAGCCGGTGAAGCGGTTGTCCAGGTTCCACTGGCTCTGGCCATGGCGCAACAGTACGAGTTTACGGGTCACTGCAGGGTCTCCAACGCGAGGAAAGGCAGGCCGCCATTGTAGCCCCGGGCGCCGCTCACCGCGCCGTGGCCCCACACATGCGATGCTGCAACCAATGAATACGGTGATCGACCCCGGACGCTGGGAAGGCAGCGTCGCCGCCGCCCGCGAGCAGCAGATCCAGCTGGCCGGTCGCGTGGAACGCCAGGACCGGCTGTCACGCACGGTGCGCTGGCTGGCCGGGCTGGATGTTGGCTTCGAGGATGACGGCGCCACCACCCGTGCTGCGGCGGTACTTCTGGATGCGAAGACGCTGCTGCCTGTGGCGCAGGAAATCGCGCGCATCCCTACTGTGATGCCCTACATCCCCGGCCTGCTCAGCTTCCGCGAGTTGCCGGCGCTGCTGGCCGCGCTGGCGCTGCTGCCGCGCACGCCGGACCTGGTGTTCGTCGATGGCCATGGCATCAGCCACCCGCGCCGGCTGGGGGTGGCCGCTCACCTCGGTGTGGTCACCGACCTGCCAAGCATCGGCGTCGCCAAGTCGAAACTGGTGGGCCGCTTCGTCGAACCGGGCACAGACGCCGGCGCGCATACGCCGCTGCTGGACGGTAACGAGCAGCTCGGCTGGGTGCTGCGCAGCAAGGTGAAATGCAAGCCGCTGTTCGTGGCCGGTGGCCATCGGGTCAGCGCCGATACTGCGCTGGACTGGGTGCAGCGCACGCTGCGCGGTTACCGGCTGCCGGAGCCGACCCGGCTGGCGGATCGGCTGGCCTCACGGCGGGGCGAATGACCGCACCGGGCATCATCCAGCGCGGTCGCCATCCTCGATCAGCGATGCACGTGGCCGCGGTGGCCCTGCGCGTCCTCGCCGTGGTCGTGGCCTTCATGGCCCTCGTGCTCACCGCCCTTGGCCGGCGCCGGCTCGCCACAGGCTTCACCGCAATGATCCGCCTCGATCTGCAGCGTCACGTGCTCGATACCGAAGTCATCGTGCAGGCGGCCGCCCAGCTCTCGACGCAGTGAATCAGCGTCGGTTCCATCACGCATCACGATGTGCGCGGTCAGCGCCGGGGTGCTGGAGGCCAACGCCCACACATGCAGGTCATGCACGTCCAGCACGGCGGCATGATCTGACAGGCTGTCGCGCACCTTGGCCACGTCCATGCCCTTGGGCACGCCTTCCAGCAGCACGTTGATCGCCTCGCGCATCAGCACATAGGTGCGTGGCAGCACCCACAGGCCGATCAGTACCGCCAGGATCGGGTCGATCGGCTTCCAGCCGGTCCACTTGATCAACAACGCGCCGGCAATCACCGCCACCGAGCCAAGCATGTCCGCCCACACTTCCAGGTAGGCGCCCTTCACGTTGAGGCTTTCGCCACTGCCCGCCTGCAGCAGGCGCATCGAGATCAGATTGATGACCAGGCCCGCGGCGGCGATCACCAGCATGCCGGAGGAGGCAATCTCCTGCGGCTCGCGGAAACGTCCGATCGCCTCCCACAGGATGTAACCGGCGACTACGAACAGCATCGCGCCGTTGATCATCGCGCCCAGCGCTTCCAGGCGTGCATAGCCGTAGGTGCGACGCGCATCCGGCGGGCGCCGGCTCAGCCTCACCGCAACCAGCGCGATCATCAGCGCCAAAGCGTCGGTGGCCATGTGCGCGGCGTCGGACAGCAGCGCCAGGCTGTTGGTCCAGAACGCACCCACCACTTCGACAACGAGGAAGGTGGAGGTCAGGCCGAGTGCCCACCACAAGGGTTTCTCGTGGCGGATCTCGGATGGCAGGTGATCGTGGTCGTGGCCCATGGCAACAGCTCCTTTGCGATGGGAGGCAGGCTACGCCGGAGGGCGTTGGGAAACTATCACGGTGTTTATAACATTGCAGGCCACCGATACCTTCGCCGGGCATGGCCCGGCGCTACCGGGGCGCGGATTGCTGGGCGATACCATCGTGCACGGCCCGGCGCTACCCCGTAGCGCCAGGCCATGCCTGACGAACGCAGCGGGCCGTTACCCGCGTGTGCTCAGAACCCGAATCGCAGGCTGGCCCAGTAGGCGCGGCCCGGTTCGTTGTAGGTGGCCGCGCCGGCATCGCTGCTGTTGGCCTCGCGGAACAGGCGCTTGTCGGCCAGGTTGTTGACGCCGAAGCCGAAGCTGACCGTCTCGGTCACCTTGTAGCGTGCGCTCACGCCCCAGATGTTGTACGCACCGCGATCCTGCAGTGCGATCGACGGATCGCAGGTGCCGGTGCAACGCGGATCATTGTTGATGTTGGTGGTAGCCGGCTTCTGCTTGCCATAGAACGTGCCGGTCAGCAGCAGCGACAGCTTGTCGGTGGCCTGCCAGTCCAGCATCGTGTTGATCGTGTACTTCGGAATCACCGACAGCGGCTGGCCGGTGCTCTTGTTCTCGTTCTCCACCATGTAGGTGAAGTTGTTGCTCCACTTCAGGCGGTTGCCCTGCTCGCCCAGCAGCGGAATCACCAGGTTGCCTTCCAGCCCCTGCACGATCGCCTTCGGTGCATTCTCCCAGCGGAAGATGCGGCCCTTTGTATCGGCAGTCAGCCCGATCTGGGTGTAGCCGGCCTGGATCTTGTCCTTGTAGTCGTTGTGGAAGTACGTCAAGGACGCCTGCCAGCCGCTCTGCGGTGCCCACTCGATGCCTAGTTCCTTGTTCAGGCTGGTTTCCGCCTTCAGGTCCGCATTGCCGCGCATGTAGCAGCCGGCACCCAGGCTCGGCAGTGCGTTCGGGCAGCCATTGCCACGGGTGTAGTACAGATAGTCCGGATTCGACTGGTACAGGTTCGGCGCCTTGAACGCACGCGCGATGCCGCCCTTCACCACCCAGTCGCCGTTGATACGGAACTGCGCGTTGAAGCTGGGGCTGGTGTTGTTGCCGAACTGGCTGTGATGGTCGAAGCGCAGGCCCGGGGTAACGATCCAGCGCTCGCCCAGATAGATGTTGTCTTCCACGAATACAGCGGTGGTCTGCGCATCGGCCTTGCCGCGCGCACGGTCGGCCGACAGCCCCGGGAAGCCGCCGCCGCTGCTGCTGGACTGGCTCATCGAATACGGGTCGGTCAGACGGCTGTCCAGGTACTCGAAGCCCAGCGTCCAGATGTTCTCGGCACCGCCCAGCGTGGTCGGGAAGCTCACTTCGCCGTCCAGCTGGTAATTGCGCAGGCGCGAGGTCGACCAGTCGGTGCCGTTGAAGCTGCCTTCCGGGCCACCGGCCAAGCCTTCATTGATGCGCGAGTTGTTCACCGCTTCCACTGCCGCCGTTACCCGCGAGGTCACGTCTCCCCAGCGGCCGCGATGGGTGATCGCGCCGGTATTGCGGTACATGCGGTTGGTCTCGGCCTGCTGCTCGGCCAAAGCCCCCAGATCGATCGGTGTCGAGGTGCCGGTGGTACTGACGGCGCGGTCGCCGGCATAGATGTTGCCCTGGCGGCTGGTGCCGGCTTCGAACTCGACCACCTGGTTGGCGGTTACGTCCCAGCGCAGCAGCGCGTTGACGTCGCGGTTCTTGACGCCCTCGCGGCCGGCTGGCGGCACTGCGTTGGGGTTGGTGGCGTACTGGCGGTTGAGGTCCAGTGAGTCGGCATCGGTTTTGTTGAGATTGCCGTACAAGCGGAACGACAGGGTGTCGGTCATCGGCCCACTCAGCTGCAGGCCGACGCGCTCGCTGCCGCCTTCGGCGCTGTGCTCGGGCACCAGGCCATACAGGTCGACCGCACCGGTCAGATCGCCGGTCGGGCGCTTGGTGATGATGTTGACCACGCCACCGGAAGCACCGGAGCCATAGCGCGCCGCTGCAGGGCCGCGCAGCACTTCGATGCGCTCGATCATTTCCGCCGGCACCCAGTTGGTATCACCGCGGGTATTGCGCTCACCGCTGCGGCCCATGCGCACAGCATCACGCGCGCCGATGCGCTTGCCGTCGACCAGGATCAGGGTGTTTTCCGGGCCCATGCCACGCAGATCGATCTGGCGGTTGTTGCCGTACTGGCCCGACGCGCTGTTGCCGGTCAGGTTGACACCTGGCATGGTCCGCAACAGTTCGGCGATGTCGTTGGCCGGCGGCCGCTTGGCGATGTCCTCGGCGGTGATGGTCGAGGTGCCCAGCGCCTGCCGTGCGATCTGTGAAGCGGTGACATGCACCGTGTCGATATCGGTGGCGTCGGTTTCAGCGTGGGCGGTCAGCGCGCTGCCGGCCAGCAGGGCGGCAACGGCGAGCGCCAGCGGGCGCGGCGAAGGGACAACGGCTCGGGACATGATCTGGACCTTCTGGCAGGGCAACGGGGCCTCTGGCAAAGGGCTTGAGGCAACGACGAGGGGGAGGCGGAGCGCCGCTGCAGGTAGCCACAGCCCGATCCGTGCGCGCATTCTCCCATCAATGCGAGTGATTCTCAAATGCGTTCACGCATTGCCGCAGCCGTGCCGATGTGCTTTGCGCACCGCGCAAGCCTGCATCGCGCTTAAACTGGTCGGCTAGCCCGCCATCAACCGCACGCCGCCACGGCCGATACCCGTGGTTTGCCGTACGCAATCAGAGATCGACGTGGAACCACCCCAGTTGGACGACGCCAGCCAGCCGCTGGCCGAGGCCTGGCAGCAGTGCCTGCTGCAGGCCGGCCCTGCCGCCACCGCGCTGCTGCATGCCGCGGCCGCCGATGCCCCACCGGCCCTGGCCCAACGCTTCTACGAAGTGCTGCTGCAGGACACCCGTGCGCGCCGTTTCCTTTCCCACGACCAGGTCAAGCAGCGCCTGCAGCCGGCCATGCAGCGCTGGCTGGCGCAGCTGCTGACCACCGATGCCAGCGGCATCGCCAACACGGTGGCCTCGCAACGGATCATCGGCGACGTGCACGCCCGCGTCGGCATTCCGGTCGACCTGGTCACCCGTGGCGCACGCGTGCTCAAACATGAACTGTTCGTGCGCCTGCGCGACGATGCGCCGGACAGCGACACTGCGTTCGCCGCCATCGACTGCCTCAGCGCGATCATGGATATCGCCATGGAAGGCATGACCCTGGCCTACACCCATGCCCGCGAACGCTCCACCCGCGCCGATGCTGCGTACCGGCTGTTCTCGCTGGTGCAGAACGTCAGCACCGAGCGCGAGCGCCAGCGCGCGCTGCTGCTGGACTGGGAAAACGCGCTACTCTACGCCCTGGCCGGCCATGTGCAGGGCAGCGACGGCGCCAGCCTGGCCACTTCCGAATTTGGCCTGTGGTTCACCCACAAGGGCATTCCCAGCTTCGGCGAAAGCAGCGAGACACAGCAGGTCGACCAGCTGATGGCGCGTATCGACGGCTGCCTGCAGCGGGCCGCCGCCGATGATCCTGCGCAGCGGCTTGCAGTGCTGCCAGCGATCCGCGAGGACCTGGCCGCGATCCGCACCTTGATGACCCTGCTGTTCGAGCGCATCGGCGAACTCGATGCCGGCAGCGACGCGCTGACCAACCTGCTCAACCGCCGCTTCCTGCCGACCGTGCTGCGCCGGGAAATCGAGCTGGCTACACGCAACCGTACGCCGTTCTCGCTGTTGCTGCTCGACCTGGATCATTTCAAGGCGATCAACGACGGCCACGGCCACGATGCGGGTGACCGCGCACTGCAGCATGTGGCTGGGGTGCTCGGCCAGCTCACCCGTGGCAGCGATTATCTGTTCCGCTACGGTGGCGAGGAATTCGTGGTGGTGCTGGTCGCCGCCAGCGAATCACAGGCGGCAGTGATTGCCGATAGCCTGCGCCGGCAGATCGCACAATCGCCGGTACCGCTGGCCAACGGCCAGGTATTGAGCCTGACCGCCAGCATCGGTGTCGCCGGCCATGATGGTCATCCGGACTACGAGCGGCTGATGGCCCGTGCCGACGCGGCGATGTACGAGGCCAAACGCAGTGGCCGCAACCGAGTGGTGGTGGCCAGCGATGCACTGCAGGAAGCCCCCGGGCGGCGGGCATTGCAGCGGTAGCGGCAACCCCGGGCGCGAACGTCGCTACATTGCGGCCCGGCGCGGTACCCGCCACGCCGCCCACCACAGCAGCGCCAGCAACGCGATGCCGGCGCCCAGCAGGCATACCGCCTGCCAGCCATTCCGCGCCTGCATCCAGGGCCCGGCCGCTGCACCGGCACCACTGCCCAGCGCATAGAACAGCATGTACAGCGCCACCAGGCGCCCATGCTGTTCGCCCGGCGCGCGCAGCAACAGGGCCTGGTTCGATACATGCAGCGCCTGCCCGCCCAGATCGAGCACGACCACGCCCAGCAACAGCATGCCCACCGAATGCGGCAACCCCAGCAGCGGCCACCACGCGACCAGCATCAGCAGCAGCGCGCCGAGGCTGACCCGATGCGCGAATCCACGGTCCATCCAGTGCCCGACCCGCGCCGCAAGCAGCGCACCGATCACCCCAGCCAGGCCCAGCGCACCGATGGCGGCAGTCGACCAGTGCAGCGGTGGCGCCGACAACGGCAGTGGCGCTGCCGCCCAGAACACATTGAGGCCGGCAAACAGCAACAGTGCCAACGGACCGCGCTCACGCAGCGTCCGGTCATCGCGCAGCATGCCCAGCATCGACCCCATCAAGGCACGCCAGCCCGGCGGCACCACCGGTACCGGCACCGCCGGCAGACGCCGCCACAGCAGCACTGCCAACGCCGCCATCAGCGCCGCCGACAGCAGATAGACCGCGCGCCAGCCAACAGCGGCCGCCACCACGCCGGACACTACACGCGCCAGCAGCAGGCCAATGAACACACCGCCCTGCACCATGCCGACCACGCGCCCGCGCTGCTGAGCCGGTGCCAGCGATGCGGTGTAGGCGATCAACCCCTGGGTCAGCGCGGTGCCCAGCAGGCCGGCCAGAAGCATGCCCGACAACAGCCACACGGCCGTTCGCGCGGCCGCCAACCACAGCAATGCGACCACCAGCGCCATCAACTGCAGGCGTAGCAGGCGCCGGCGATCGCCCCTGTCGGCCAATGGCAGCAGGCCCAGCAAGGCCAGCACGCTGCCCGCCTGGGTCGCTGCCAGTACCGCCCCGGCCAGCGCGGGGTCCAGCGCAAAGGCCTGTGCCAGGCGTTCCAGCAATGGCTGTGCGTAATAGACGTTGGCAACGCTGGCACCTGCGGCAACCGCGAGCAGGACCAGCAGGGGGCGTGGGATGGGTGCTGCAGTCATGATGTAGTTGCAATTTGAAACTTGATGCAGGCTACTGCCATTGGTTTTAAACTGCAACCACATCAGAGAGGTCCACCATGCACGCCGACAGCCCCTGCCCCGTTGCCCGCAGCGCCGATCTGCTCGGTGACCGTTGGGCGCTGCTGGTCATCCGTGATGCCTTCGATGGCGTCACCCGCTTTGGCGATTTCCAGCGCAGCCTCGGTGCGGCCCGTAATATCCTCAGCGACCGCCTGCGCCGGCTGGTCGAAGCAGGCATCCTGCGGCTGCAGCCCGCCTCCGACGGCTCGGCCTATCAGGAATACGTGCTCACCGCCGCTGGCCTGGAACTGTTCCCGCTGCTGGTCGCCCTGCGCCAGTGGGGCGAGCGCCACCGCTTCGGCGCCGGTGAAGCGCACTCCCAGCTGATCGAGTCGAGCACACGGCGACCGCTGCCCTACATGCAGCCACGCGGTCGCGATGGCGAACCGCTGCCAGCCTCTGCCACCCGTGTGCGCAAGCTCAAGGACGGGAGCGGCAGCAGCTGACCCGCCCGTTCGCGCACACCGCCGCCCGGCCACGCCGGTTAGGATCAGGCCTTTCCGCTGCCGGACGCTGCCGATGTCGCGCTATCGCCCTTCCCTGTTGACCGCCCTGCTGCTGCCGGTGCTGGCCTGCGCCGCAGCAACCACGCAGGCACGCGAGGTCGCGGCCCCCGCCGCCCATGTGGACGCCGATGGCCCCTATGTGTTCCGCCAGGGCGAGCAACTGCAAGCCAAGTGGATCTGCGCCGACAAGGTCGAGTCGCGCACACTTGCCATGGGCACTGCAGGCACCGATATCGCAGCGCGCTGTGGCTACGGGCACACCGTGCATGTGGCGGCACCGAACGCGCCTTCGGCCTCCGTGCTTCCGGCTGCGCCGCGCATCGTCGCGCTGTCCGACATCCATGGCCAGTACGGGCTGCTGGTGCGCCTGCTGCGCGCCCACCAGGTCATCGATGCGCAGGACCGTTGGGCACTGGGCAAGGACACGCTGGTGGTCGCCGGCGATGTGTTCGACCGCGGCCCGCAGGTAACCGAGGCGTTCTGGCTGCTGTACGGCCTGCAGCAGCAGGCGGCCGCCGCCGGCGGCGCGGTGCATTTCGTGCTGGGCAACCACGAAACCATGGTGCTGTACGACGACCTCCGCTACGTCAATCCGAAGTACCTGCGCAGCGCGCAGCTGCTCGGCCGCAGCTACCCGCAGCTGTACGGTGCCGATTCGGTGATCGGGCAGTGGCTGCGCACCCGCCCGGTACTGCTGAAGATCGGCGACACTCTGTTCCTGCATGGCGGCATCTCGCCCGAGGCGGTGGAGCTGGCGCTGGAACCGGCTCGCACCAATGCGGCCTACCAGGCGTCGCTGGGCCTGCCCAAGGCCGAAGTGAAGGCCGACCCGGCCACCGCGCCGCTGTATGACGGCAAGACCAGCCCGATCTGGTACCGCGGCTACTTCGATGGCCGCCTCGATACGCAGGGCGTACAGGCGGTGCTGGATCGCCTGCAACTCAAGCGCATCGTGGTCGGCCACACCTCGATGCCGCACGTCAGCAGTTTCCATGACGACCGCGTGATCGCCATCGACAGCAGCATCAAGAACGGTGAAAACGGCGAACTGCTGTTCATCGAGAACGGCACGCTCAGCCGGGGCCTGCTGGATGGCTCGCGGGTGCCGCTGGCGCAGGGCGAGCCCGGCCTGCAGGACTGAATGGAAGGACAGCGCGGCGGCGCCTGCAAGCGCCAGCGCGCTCCCCCTTCACCCGGTTTGCGGCTACCCTCGGCAGCCGAGAGGCCCACCGCGATCATCCGGCCGGCCTGACTGCTACTGGAGCCCACGCGCATGCGCGTTCTGATTGCTGAAGACGACCCGGACATCGCCTCCGGCCTGTGCGCCTCGTTGCGCCGGCAGGGCCATGTGGTCGACCACGTCGACAACGGCGCGCACGCCGATGCCGCGCTGGGCTCGACCCAGTACGCGCTGCTGGTGCTGGACCTGGGCCTGCCGCAGCTGGACGGCCGTGACGTGCTGCAGCGCCTGCGCCAGCGCGGTGATGGCCTGGCAGTGCTGGTGGTGACCGCCCGTGACGGCCTGGCCGAACGCGTGCGGGTGCTCGACCTTGGCGCCGATGACTACCTGGTCAAGCCGTTCGCGCTGGACGAATTCGAGGCGCGCGTGCGTGCGCAGCTGCGCCGGGTCACCAGCAATGGCAACCCGGACCTGCGCATCGGCCGCCTGCGGCTGGATCTGGCCGGACACCGCGTGTGGATCGACGAGCAGTCGCTGGAGCTGACCGCACGCGAATTCGGCCTGCTGTCCGCACTGGCGGTGCGTGCCGAACGCATCGTCTCGCGCGCACAGCTGGTCGAAGCGCTGTGCGACTGGGGCCAGGACCTGACCGACAACGGCCTGGACATCGCCCTGCATCGCCTGCGCCGCAAGCTGCAACCCGGCGGCATCGGCATCCGCACCGTACGCGGGCTGGGCTACATGCTGGAAGACGCGCAGGACGACAGCACGCCGTGATCAGTGGCCCGCCCAGCCTGCGCCGGCGCCTGCTCGCCTTCCTGGCGCTGCCGATGCTGGGCCTGTTGATCTTCAACACGGTCCTTGCCTATTACGTTGCGCTGGACTATTCCAATCGCATCCACGACCGCAACCTGATCGACGACACGCATTCGTTCGCACAGATGCTGAGCACCATGCCGGTGACCAGCGACCTGTCTCCGCAGGCGCGCTTCCTGATCGAGTACGACCCCGACGGCCATCGCTACTTCAACGTCGACAGCAGCCGCATGGGTACGCTCAGCGGCAATGCGGACTTCAGCCCGTACGCTCCTTCGCAGGACTGCACCGGTGTGCATCCTGCGCTCTACGACGGTACCCTCAACGGCCAGCAGGTGCGCATGGCCACCGTCTGCACGCAGGCGATGAACGACCCGCAGGACCAGCTGGCGGTGACCGTGGCCGAGAGCATGGCCGACCGCCGGCAGCGTGCGCGCGAGATCCTGATGATCATCATCCCGCTGATGACCATGCTGGCGCTGGGTACCGCGGCGCTGGTCTGGTTCGGCGTGACCTATGGCCTGCGCATCCTGACCCCGTTGACCACCCGCCTGGCACAGCGCCGTGGCGAGCTGGCGCCGATCTCCGATGCCGACGTGCCGGAAGAAATCCAACCGCTGATCAGCACCATCGATGGCCTGTTCGCCCGCCAGGCGGAGATGATCACGCTGCAGAACCGCTTCATCGCCGATGCCGCGCATCAGCTGCGCTCGCCCTTGGCCGGCATGGCCCTGCACGTGGACCAGGCGCTGGCACATGGCGACCCGGACACCGTGCGCGAGGCGCTGCAACACATCCGCCGGCTCAACCAGCGCACCGCGCGGGTCAGCACCCAGCTGCTGGCGCTGAGCCGCGCGCAGACCGTGCCGGAAACCGTCGAAGCGCTGGATCTTGGCACCCTGCTGCCGCAATGGGTGGGCACCCGCGTGCCGGAAGCGATCCGCGATGGCATCGACCTCGGCTACCGCGGCAGCAGCCAGCCGCTGCGTGTGCTCGGCAACGGCGCCCTGCTGCAGGATGCGCTGGACAACCTTATCGACAATGCCCTGCGCTATGCAGGCCGCGGCGCCACCGTCACGGTCGGCGTGCAGGCGCTGGACGACAATGATGTGGAGCTGTACGTGGAGGACAACGGCCCCGGCGTGCCCGAGGACGTGATGCCACGGCTGGGCGAGCGTTTCTTCCGCGCCCCGGGCACCACGTCCAGCGGCACCGGCCTGGGCCTGGCCATCGCCCACGAGGCCGTGGAGCACTTCGGTGGACGCCTGGGCTTCCTCAACCGTGCCGGCGGCGGACTGAAGGTCACCATCACGCTGCCGCTGCTGAAGGCCCCCTGACCCGGTCCGGGGCGCTGAAAGGCTGGTGAAAATCGCGCTTGCGATCCTGACCATCCCCACTGCCGCCCCGGAGCCGCCAGGTGACCGAAACGCACGACTTCTTCCTCCCCGGTGGCCCGCAGGGCGTGCTGCTGGTTCACGGCCTGACCGGCACGCCAGCGGAAATGCGCATGCTGGGCAAGGGCCTGAACAATGCCGGTTTCACCGTGCACGGCGTGCAGCTGCCCGGCCATTGCGGCAGCGTCGACGACCTGCTGGCGACCACCTGGGAACAGTGGTACCAGGGCGTGGAAGATGCGGCAGCGACCCTGCGCGGCAAGGTTGACCAGCTGTTCGTCGGCGGCCTGTCGATGGGCGCGGTACTGTCGCTGGCATTGGCTGCGCGCCGCCCGGAATGGGTTTCCGGCGTGGGCGTATACGGCGCCACGTTCCGCTACGACGGTTGGAACATTCCGGCCGTGGCCCGCTTCTCGTTCCTGCTGCCGTGGTTCAAGCGCTTCAACATCGGCCGCGATCGCATGTTCATGGAAGAGCCGCCCTACGGCCTGCGTGACGAGCGCCTGCGCGCGCAGGTCAGCGCAGCCATGCTGTCCGGCGACAGCGCCGCCGCCGGCCTGCCGGGCAACCCCTGGCATGCCCTGGCCGAAATGCGCGCCCTGAGCAACTGGACCCGCCGCCACCTGCACCAGGTCACCGCCCCCTGTCTGGTGATGCACGCCCGCGAGGACGACGTGGCCAGCATGGGCAACGCCGAGCTGGTGATATCGCGGGTCAGCGGCCCGAAGGAACTGGTGGTGCTGGAAGACAGCTACCACATGATCACCATCGATCGCGAACGGCGCGACGTGATCCGTCGCAGCGCGCGCTTCTTCAGCGAGATCGGTGAACGCAGCGGCGTCCTCAAGGCGGTGGCCTGAAATGGGGTCACTCGCCACGCTGTTGTGGCTGGTCAACGTGGTGCTCGATACCGGTGGCCAGCTTGCGTTCAAGGCCGCCGCCAGCGACCCGAATGAAGCAGAGGGCCTGCAGCGCTGGAAGCACATGCTGAGCCGGCCCTGGTTGTGGTTGGGAATCGCCTGCTATGTGCTCGAGTTCGTCGCCTGGATCGCGTTCCTGTCACTGGTGCCGTTGTCCAAGGGCGTGCTGCTCGGCTCGATCAACATCGTCGCGCTGATGATCGCCGGCCGCATACTGTTCCGCGAGAAACTGACACCGCTGCGGGTGACCGGCATGCTGCTGGTCACTGCCGGCGTGGCGGTGGTGGGGGCCGGCTCGTGAGGCGCCTGTATGTGATCGGTTTCCCGCTGCTGATGGCCTTCGATACGCTGGCCCAGCTGTGCTTCAAGTACGCCGGCGATGCCGCGCTGCCGGTCGAAGCCAATACCGCCTGGCTGTTGCGCGTGCTGTCGCAGCCCTGGGTGTACGGCGCGATCCTCGGCTACGTGGGCGCGTTCTTCACCTGGATGAGCCTGCTGCGCCACGCGCCGATCGGACCTGCCTTCGCGGCCTCGCACCTGGAGGTGATCAGCGTGCTGCTGCTGTCGGCGTGGCTGTTGAATGAACCACTGACGCTGCATCATCTGCTCGGTGCGGTACTGATCGTGACCGGCATCGTCTGCCTCGGCCGTGCCGAGGCGGACGACCCGCACAGCCCTACCGAAGCCACGACGTGAGCGCGTTGCGATGAGCCTGTTCGCGCGCGAACTGCCGCCCACTGCTGGCCTGCCAATGCAGGCCAGCGACTTCCTTCCCGGCGGTGGCGACCTGCGCGAGATCCTGGCCAGCCAACTGGGTACCCCTCCGCTGCAGCTGACCTGCTCCGGCACCCACGCGCTGCTGATCGCGCTGCGTACGCTGCGCAGGCGCGCGCCCAGGCGCGATACCGTGATCATGCCGGCCTATACCTGCCCACTGGTACCGATCGCGGTGCACAGCCTGGGCCTGCGTGTGCAGCTGTGCGACACCCGTCGCGGTCATTTCGACTTCGATCCGGGCCAGCTCAAGCGGCTGGCCGATGGGCGCACGCTTGCGATCCTGCCTACCCACCTGGGAGGACGCATTGCCGATGTGGATCTGGCCAATGAAGTGGCGCGCGCCGCGGGCGCCTGGGTGATCGAAGATGCCGCACAGGCGCTGGGTGCACGGGTCGGCAACAGCAGTGTCGGCCTGCGTGGCGATATCGGATTCTTCAGCCTCGCCGCTGGCAAGGGCCTGAGCCTGCATGAAGGCGGCCTGCTGGTCAGTCGTGACGATGCGTTGCGCGCGGCACTGGCCGAGCATGCCGCCGAGCAGACGCGTTTCAACCTTCGGTGGGAGCTGCTGCGCAGCGTTCAGCTGCTCGGCCTGGCCGCCTGCTACCGCCCGCCGTTGCTGTCGCTGGTGTATGGCAATCCGCTACGCCGTGCGCTGCAGCGTGGCGATCTCGAAGAAGCGGTGGGTGACATCTTCGCGCTGGATATCCCGCAGCACCGGGTCAGCCGATGGCGGCAGAACATCGGAGCCAATGCCGCGCGGCGCCTGCCTGCCTTCCTGCAGGCTGGACGCCTGCGCGCCCTGCAACTGCGGGTGCAGTTGGCGCAACTGCCGGCGGTGGAAGTGGTCGATGGACTGGCCGGTACCGGCGGCACCTGGCCGATGCTGATGCTGCTGCTGCCCAGCCAGCAGGCCCGCGATGGCGTGCTGAAAGAGCTGTGGCCGCGCGGGCTCGGAGTCAGCCGCATGTTCATCCATGCCCTGCCCGACTACACCTACCTGCGCGGCATCGTGCCGGGTGACCCGATGCCCAACGCGCGCGACTTCGCCGCACGCATGCTGACGCTCGGCAACAGCGCCTGGCAGACCCGTAAAGACACCGCCGAAATCCTGCAGGCACTCGCCCGGGCCTGACCTTCAGGCGCAGGCATGACCTGCGCCACACGCATTCATCCCTGCACCTTCCTGAACGCTTTCCCCGGCCGGAAATGCGAGCTTTCAACAGGAAAGGAACGAGAAAGGCTGCCTGCCTACATTGAGCCTGCCCCGGCATCGCGCCGGACGTTTCTTTCATCGACGGACCTGCCCATGCGCTGGAGCATCCTGTGTGACTTCGATGGCACCATCAGCCTCGAAGATGTCATCGACTCGCTGCTGGAGAAGTACGGCCAGCCGGGCTGGCAGGCGCTGGAAGACCAGTGGAAGTCGGGAAAGATCGGCTCGCGCGAATGCATGCAGGGCCAGGTGCGGTTGTTGAAGCTCGACCCGGCCACGCTCGACGCACACCTGGACCAGGTGCAGATCGATCCGGGTTTCTCCGCCTTCGTCACCCGTGCCGACCAGCTCGGCCTGCCGCTGCGCATCGTCAGTGATGGTCTGGACTATGCGATCCACCGCATCCTCGCCAACCATGGCCTGCCGCCGCTGCCGGTGGTGGCCAACCACCTGCGCTGGTGCGATGACCATTGGGAACTGGAATCGCCCTACCAGGCCGAAGGTTGCCGCAGCGGCACCTGCAAATGCACCTGCGCCGCACAGGCACGCGCCAACGAAGCACCGCGCGTGCTGATGATCGGCGATGGCAGCTCGGACTTCTGCGTCTCCGAAGACGCCGACTTCGTGTTCGCCAAGCGCCGCCTGATCACCCATTGCAGCAATGCCGGCATCGAGCATGCCGCCATCGACACCTTCCACGATGCAATCGCGCTGTTGCCGCGCCTGCTTGATGGCAGCCTGCTACAGCCACGTCGCATCGACGCCAGCCCGCAGCCAGCAGCACTGCCGCTGCTGCTGGCCACCGCCTGAGCACTCCCTTCCAAGCACGCCCCCTGTTGTCCTCTTTCGAACGTCCTTCACGGAACCGAACTGCATGAACATTTTTGACAAGAACGCCGACGCAGCCGCCTCCGACGCGCAGCTGCTGGCCGACGAAGCCCGTTACAGCTCCTTCGGCGACACCGTCCACTACGTCGACCCGCCGAAGATCTTCCAGCGCGGTGAAGGCAGCTACATGTTCGACGGTGCGGGCGTGCCCTACCTCGACCTGCAGATGTGGTACTCGGCCTGCAACTTCGGCTACAGCAACAAGCGCCTGAACGACGCGCTGAAGGACCAGATCGACACCCTGCCGCAGGTGGCCAGCCAGTACCTGCACCCGACCCGCGTGCAGCTGGCCAAGACCATTGCCGTGGACATGCACGAGAAGTTCGGCCTCGACGGCCGCGTGCATTTCAACGTCGGCGGCGCGCAGGCCATTGAAGACTCGCTGAAGATCGTGCGCAACGCGCGTGGCGGCAAGAGCCTGATGTTCGCCTTCGAAGGTGGTTACCACGGCCGCACCCTGGGTGCGTCGTCGATCACCTCCAGCTACCGCTACCGCCGCCGCTACGGCCACTTCGGCGAGCGCGCGATGTTCATCCCGTTCCCGTACCCGTTCCGTCGCCCGAAGGGCATGACCCCGGACGAGTATTCCGACCACTGCGTGTGGCAGTTCGAGCGCCTGTTCGAAAGCGAATACAACGGCGTGTGGGATCCCAAGGTCGGCCAGGCCGAGTACGCCGCGTTCTATGTCGAGCCGATCCAGGGGACCGGCGGCTACGTCATCCCGCCGCGCAACTTCTTCACCGGCCTCAAGCGCGTGCTGGACAAGTACGGCATCCTGATGGTCGTCGATGAAATCCAGATGGGCTTCTGGCGCACCGGCAAGCTGTGGGCGATCGAGCACTTCGGCGTGACCCCGGACGTGCTGGTGTTCGGCAAGGCGCTGACCAACGGCCTGAACCCGTTGTCGGGCCTGTGGGCGCGCGAGGAGCTGATCAACCCGACCGTGTTCCCGCCGGGCTCCACCCACTCCACCTTCAACTCCAACCCGCTGGGCACGCGCCTGGGCCTGGAAGTGCTGAAGCTGGGCAAGGAAATGGATTACGAGCGCACCGTCCCGGAAAAGGGCGCGTACTTCCTCGATGGCCTGCGTGGCCTGCAGAAGCGCCACCCGGAAATCGGCGATGTCGACGGCCTGGGCCTGGCCCTGCGTGCGGAGATCTGCCAGACCGACGGCTACACCCCGAACAAGGAACTGCTGGACCGCATGGTCGACATCGGCCTGGCCGGTGACCTGCTGCACGACGGCAAGCGCATGGGCCTCGTGCTCGACGTGGGTGGCTGGTACAAGAACGTGATCACCTTCGCGCCGTCGCTGGACATCAGCTACGAAGAGATCGACCTGGCGATCACCCTGCTCGACCAGGCGCTGACCAAGGCCAAGGGCTGAGGTCGGATGCGCTGCCGGTTCCCGTGCCGATGGAGATGACGTCACGTGCATCCAGCACTGCGCTGGAACCGGCCGCGCTGTTGGAAGGCTTCCTGGCCCACCCGCCGCTCGGTTTCGAGGCAGGCCGCCTGCCCAGTGGCCTGCCGACCTTCCGTGCGCCGCTGGACCTGACCACCACGATGGACGACGCACTCCGCGGCAAGCTGCTCGGCCTGCCGCTGTCGCGCCTGTGGCGGCCGTGGATCACCTGGCAGACCCGCTTCATCGGTGCCACCAGCACCGAGTACGCCCCGCTGCCGGCGCACGTCGCGCCGGAGGCACTGGCCGAGGACGTGATGCGACACGCGATCGGCGATACGCGCCTGCTGGTGGTCAAGGACCTGGCCATCGATTCACCGCTGCTGGACGATGCAGCCAACGCACACAGCGATGCCTTCCTGCAGGCGCTGCTGGCACGCGGCTTCGTCGAACTGGAAGGCATGCCACTGGCCTGGGTGGCGATCGATTTCGATTCGCTCGACGGCTATCTCGGCCGCCTGTCGTCCTCGCGCCGCAAGAACATCCGGCGCAAGCTGCGCTCGCGTGATGACCTGCAGATCGACTGCGTCGCCACTGGTGATCCGGCGCTGGCCGACCCGCAGCTGCAGGCCGAACTGTACGCGCTGTACTTGGGCGTGTTCGCGCAGAGCGCGGTGCATTTCGACCAGCTCGACCTGCCCTATTTCCAGTACCTTCTGGCCGACAGCCAGGGCCAGGGACGGATGTTCCTGTACCACCACCAGGGCCAGCTGATCGGCTGGAACCTGTGCTACGTGCATGCCGGCAAGCTGGTGGACAAGTACATCGGCCTGGCCTATCCGCAATCGCGCGAGCACAACCTGTACGCGATCAGCTGGATGCACAACCTCGAGTACGCGCTGCAGCACGGCCTGAGCCACTACGTGGCCGGCTGGACCGATTCGCGGATCAAGGCCGAACTGGGTGCCAGCTTCACCTCCACCCGGCATGCGATCCACGCCCGTTCTCCGCTGCTGCGTGCAGCCCTGCGCAGGCTGGCCCCGTACCTGCAGGGCGAACCGGACGGAGGCGGTTGAACGATGCCGTTGCGTTCCCCGCTGATCCTGGACCTGGACGGTGGCGTGCTGCCGCTGCCACAAGCGCAGACCCTGGCCCTGTCGCAGTGGCACGACCCGCTGCGCTTCGCCTGCAGCAATGCCACCCTGGAGCGTTTCGCCACTGAAGTGCTGGCACCGCTGCCCGCGCAGCTCGGCACGGTAATGCTCGGCAGTGGCGACTTCCATCACCTCAGCCTGCCGCTGCTGCAGCGCATGCGCACGCAGGCGCCGTTCCAGCTGGTGGTGCTGGACAACCATCCTGACAACATGCGTTTCCCGTTCGGCATGCACTGCGGTTCGTGGGTGAACGCCGCCAGCAAGCTGCCACAGATCTCGCACATCCACGTGCTCGGCATCACCTCCAGCGACATCGGCCTCGGCCATGCCTGGGAGAACCACTGGCGCCCGCTGATGAGCGGCCGGCTGACGTACTGGTGCATGGACGTGGACGTGGGCTGGGGTCACCGCCTGGGCATGGGCCATGCATTCCGCCGCTTCGAGCATCCGGAGGCGCTGGTCGCCGCATTCGCCGCCGAGCAGGCCAAGTCGCCGCAGCCGACCTACCTGTCGATCGACAAGGACGTGTTCGCCGAGGACGTCGCCCGCAGCAACTGGGACCAGGGCCGCTTCCAGCTGGAACACGCACTGGTGGTGATCGAAGCGCTGCGCGCCGGTGGCCTGGCCGGCAGTGACATCACCGGCGAAGTGTCGCTGGCCCACTACCAGAGCCGCTTCAAGCGCTGGCTGTCGTCGCTGGATGGCCAGCCTGACGTCAGCGCCGGGGATCTGCCGGTGTGGCAGGCGCGGCACCAGCAGGTGAACCGGGAGCTGCTGGCGGCGATGGCCTCGGTGCCGACGGCCTGCTGACCGCGTTGATCGTGCCGGCCGCTGGCCGACGTGGCTTCGGTTCGGTAGTGCCGGCCGCTGGCCGGCAACCTCATTGTTCCCAGTCCCACGAGGATGCCGGCCAGCGGCCGACACTACACTGGGTTCCCACCCCAGGAGCCGCCGCCATGCCCCAGACCGTCATCCCCCAGCTGCGCATGCGCCACGCCGATACCACCGTGCCGTTCTACGTACAGGGGCTCGGTTTCGTGGTTGACTGGGAACACCGCTTCGAACCCGGCTTCCCGCTGTTCGCCCAGCTCACCCGCGACGGCCAGACGATCTTCCTCACCGAACACAGCGGTGACTGCGAGGTCGGCGGCGCGGTGTACTTCATCGTCGACGACGTCGACAGCCTGCACCGCGCCTTCAGTGCCGCCAACGTGCCGATCGAGCAACCGCCACACGACACCGAATGGGGCAGCCGGGAGATGCTGCTACACGACCCGGACGGCAACCGCCTGCGCTTTGCCACCGACGCCAGCTGAACCGCTTGGCCTTGAGGTGGATATACGAAACGTATACGCTTCGTATATCAACTCCTCCAGGACCGCCCATGGGCATCGTCAACATCGATGACACCCTGCACGACCAGCTGCGCCGTGCCTGCACCGTTTCCAGCCGCTCGATCAATGCCCAGGCCAATTTCTGGATCAGGGTCGGCATGCTGTGCGAGCTGAACCCCACGCTCAGCTTCCAGGACATCGTCGCCAGCGAACTGCGGGCGGCGGGCGTGCAGCCGCCGCTGTTGTCGCCGGGCCAGGCCTGAGCCAATGGCGATCATCAAGCATCCCGACGAGATCGCGCTGATGGCCGAATCCGGCCGCCTGCTGGCGCAGGTGTTCGCCGCACTCGACCGGCTGCCGCTGCAGGGCCGTAGCACCATGGAGATCAACGATTTCGTCGAACGCATGATCGTCGATGAACTGCAGGCGCGGCCGGCCAGCAAGGGCCAGTACGGCTTCCCCTACGTGCTCAACACCTCGATCGACAACGTGATCTGCCACGGCGTGCCCAGCACCACCGACGTGCTGCGCAACGGCCAGATCGTCAACCTCGACATCACCCTGGAAAAGAACGGCTACATCGCTGACTCCAGCACCACCTATCTGGTCGGTGAGGTCGACTACGCCGCGCGCAGGCTGGTGCAGACCACCTACCAGGCGATGTGGAAAGGCATTGCCGCCGTGCGTCCTGGTGCGCGGCTGGGCGACATCGGCCACGCCATCGCCCGCCATGCGCGCAGCCACGGCTACAGCGTAGTGAAGGAATACTGCGGCCACGGCATCGGCCAGGAGATGCACGAGGAACCGCAGATCCTGCACTACGGCCATCCCAATACCGGCATGGTGCTGGAAGAAGGCATGGTGTTCACCATCGAACCGATGCTCAACCAGGGAAAGCCGGCCATCCGCCAACAGCCTGACGAATGGCCGGTCTACACCCGCGACGGCAAGCTGTCGGCGCAGTTCGAGCACACCGTGGCGGTCACCCGCAGCGGCGTGCGCGTATTGACCCTGCGCCCCGGCGAAACGCCGTTGTGCGACATCGACCGGATGGCGATCGACTGACCTCAGTACTTCCTCGCCTCGATGCCCCTCTTGCATGGCATGCGACAGATGTCGCACACTCGCGACATCAATCGCACGCACAGGTCTGGCCATGCCCCGCCCCCCAACACCTTCGAACGCCGAACTGGAGTTGTTGAAGTGCCTGTGGCGCGATGGCGCCTGCAGTGCGCGTGAACTGCACAACGCGGCAGCTGCTGCACTGGACTGGTCGTATTCGTCCACGCGCAAGACGCTGGAAAGGATGGTCGACAAGGGGCTGGTGAAAGAGGGCAGCCAGCACGGCCTGAATGTCTACAGCGCCCAGGTCGGCAAGGTGGCCACCCTGGCCGCACTCAGTGCCGACTTCGCTCGCCGCGTACTGGAGATCGACGGGCCGCTGCCGACCCAGGCCTTCGCCGAAAGCCGCCTGCTGAGCGACAAGGAAATCGAGCAACTGCAGGCGCTGCTGCTCCAGGGCGACGAGGACCAGCCATGAGCCTGCCATCAACCGGCCTGTGGATGATCAGCCTCGCTGCGAGCCTACTGGGGGCTGGCCTGGTCTGGTACGGCGCGCAACTGTTGCAGCGCCAGCTCGGGCTCTCGCATGCGTCGGCGCGTTTCTGGCTGGGGGCGTGGTTGTGCGCTGTGCTGCCCCCCTTGCTGGCGCTGATGCTGCCGATGCAGGCCACGCCGTTGCAGGAGCTGTCCAGCGCATTGCCGGTTGCGCTGGACAGCGGCAGCGGCGCACTGCTGCCAGTGCAGCTGCCTGCACTCGCGGCCACCGAACCCTTGATGGCCTGGCTGACGCCACTGCTGCTGACCGTCCATATCGCAGGGGCCCTGCTGGCTCTCGCTCGGTGGGCGTTGGCCAGCCGCCGGCTGCGCGCCCTGCTGCGCTACAGTCAGCTGCTGCAGACAATGCAACTGCCGGGCCCGCAATCGCGCCAGGTCATGCGGGAGCTGCAGCAGAAAGGGGTCGCGCTGCGTTTTGTAGCCGGCAACGGCACGCCGTTTGCCCTGTGCAGGCCGCAACCACAGATCATCCTGCCGGCAGCCAGCCTTGCCCTGCCGGATCGAACGCTACGCCTGGTCATTGCCCATGAGGCGGCTCATCTGCAGCGCCGCGATCCCCAGCGCGCTGCGCTGATGCGACTGGTCGGTGCGCTGTACTGGTTCAATCCATTCGTACGACACATTGCCGCGCGCGTGCAGCTTGCCGCCGAGTTGCAATGCGATGCGCGTGCACTGGCCGAGGGGGGCGCCAGCAACGATGGCCGCCTGTTGGCCCACGCCTATATCCAGACACTTCGCCATGCTACGGGAGAGCAACCAGCCAGTGCCCTGACCCATCGCGATTTCGGCGGCCACCAGGTACGCCTGCAGCATATGCTGCAGGGCGATGCGGGTCGCCGCCCCGGTATCACCAGCGTCCTGCTGCTGGTCGCGCTGGGTACCGCCTGCACGCTCGGCCTGGCCACCGTCCATGCCGCCGCGATGGCAGGGCCGCCGTCTCTTCCGCTGCCATTGCCGGTCACATCAGTAACAGTTCTGGAAGCCGCGCTGCCGCCAGCCCCTTCATTCGCTGCGCCGCTGTCCAATGCGCGGGTTACCAGCGTGTTCGGTCATGTTTCTGACTTCCGCCAGCGCGCCCATCGCGGCACCGACTTCGCCGCGCGCCGAGGCACCGCCGTGCTCGCCCCCGCCGACGGCACTGTGATCGCTGCCACCCACGCCTATCCCGATGGCGCCAACTACGGCACGGTTGTCGTGATTGATCATGGCGCTGGCTGGCAGTCGCTGTTTGCGCACCTGCAGGACTTCGCCGTACAGCCAGGCCAGCGCGTGCGCAGGGGCGATCCCATCGCCCGCAGCGGCAACACGGGGCGCACCACCGGCCCACACCTGCACATGGAACTGCTGCGCAACGGAACACGAGTGGACCCCCAGGACTGGCTGCAGTAATGCACTGATCGGCGCTCTGCCGCCGCCTCCATGCATCGTTTCGATACCCGGCCGCGGGAGGACCTGCTGCGGCCCGCTGTCCCGCCGTGACAAAGGAACTGCACGACCATGCGACGATCATCGCCTTCCCCGACAACGCTGCGGCCACACGCTGGCATGTGGCTCACTATTGGCTGCCTGATGGCACCAGCGAATGCTGTGGCCCTTCCACCAAACACAGCCGCCTCTTCAAACACGACCGATCTGGATGCAGTGCACGTCCAGGCCGAGCGCTACGATGCTCGCCGTGACGACACCGCGAGTCGCATCGTGGTGGACCGCGAGGCACTGCAACGGCATGGCGACACCGACCTGCTGGAGGCACTCAAGCGCTTGCCCGGCATCAGCGTTTCCAGTGGTGCACCGGGCCGCCCAGGCAGCGTGTCACTACGCGGCCTGGGTGCCGGCTACACGCAGATCCTGCTGGACGGCCAGCGTACGCCCGCCGGCTTCAGCCTGGACTCGCTGGCCACCGATCTGATCGAGCGCATCGAAATCCTGCGCGCGCCTACTGCTGACCAGGGCATGGGTGCCGTCGCCGGTACACTCAACATCGTCACCCGCGCGCCGATTGCAAAAGACAGCCAGCGGCTGACACTTTCATGGGCCAACAATCAGGGGCGCAGCACCCCATCGGCAAGCTGGCGGCAGACCCATGCCGGCCTGGACCGAGATCATGCACTGACTGCCACAGCTACTGCCCGTGGCTTCCTGGTGGAGGAACGCAGCAGAGAAGATGCTTGGGATGGTGTTGGCGCGCCGTTGCTGCATCGACAATCCCGCCTGCGCGCCACCGGGCATCGTGACAGCGTCTCGCTCGCCCCCTCACTGACACTCAGAACCAGCGAGGACACCACTCTTTCACTGCAGGCCCTGGTGGATGCATCCGACTTCCGTCGCGACATGTACATCGATTGGGAAACGGCGCTGGGTGCGGAACTGCGTACTCCACACTACCGGCAGCGCACGCGTCTGCGCCTTGATCAGGGCCAGGCCAGCGCGGAGTGGGAGAAGAAGCTACCGGACGGCGGCAGCCTGAACCTGCGTCTGGCACTGGATGGCAACCGCGAAAACTACCGCTTCCGCGAGCAGGGACAGGATGCGGGGCAGCAGGACAACCTTCTCGATCGCACCGATGCGCAGCTGCATGTGCTGGGCGGCACTACCCGCGTGCAGTGGACTCTGCCGGCGTGGGGTCGCCATACATTTCAGGTCGGTGCCGAAAGCAGCATGGATTCGCGCCGCGAATCACGCCTGCAGCAACTCCGCTATTCCCCGGATGAGCCATCGACGATCAGCGACCTTTCCTTTGATGCGCGCCTGCACCGCATCGCCGTCTATGCGCAGGACGAGTTCCCATTGGGAACGCGCAGCGCCTTCTATGTCGGCGGTCGCTGGGAACAACTGCAGACCCGCAGCGAAGGGAGTGGCTTCGCTGCGATGCGTCACCGGGCCAGCGTTTTCACGCCGGTCCTGCAGGGTCTCTGGAAGCGCGCAAAGGGCAAGGACCAGCTACGGGTATCACTGAGCCGCAGCTTCCGCGCACCGGCACTGCGCTCACTGGTCCCGCGGCCGTATACCTCCACCAACAACCGCCCACTGAACCCCGACGAGATCGGGAATCCAGCGCTGCGTCCGGAACTGGCATGGGGTCTGGATGCGGCCTGGGAAATGCACGGCCGTGAAGGTACACAGGGGAGCATCGGCGGTTACATGCGCCGCATCGACGCGCCGATCCGCAATGAAACCATCCTGCGTGAAGGGCGTTGGGTATCGACGCCGGTCAACGGTACCCGCGCCACGGCCTGGGGCATCGAAATGGATGGCAGGATGCCGCTGGCACGTCTGTACCGCAGAGCGCCGGATATCGAGCTGCGCGGCAACGCCACCTGGAACCACTCCCGGGTCAGGGATCTTCCCGGGCCTGACAATCGGATTGAAGACCAGGTGCCATTCACCGCCAGTGCGTCGCTCGATTACCGCATTTCATCGCGCTGGAGCAGTGGCCTGGCGTACACCCATCGCAGCGGAGGCAGAATACGCTACAGCCTGAGCGAGCTGGACATCACGTCCTATCGACGCGAGCTGGAGGCTTGGGCGCAGTACGCAAGCGAACGGCGCGGCAAGCTGCGCTTGACCGCCTCGAACCTGTTGGCGCAGGACCTCGAGACCGGCCAGTGGCGTTTCGACGAAGGCGGATCGCAGGTACTTCGCAACACCCGACGTTCCGTGCCCGGTCTTCGCCTGCAATGGGAGCTCCCACTGTGATCAGCATATGCACGGGGTACAACTCAAACGCACAGCACCCGGCCGCGTGAACCGTATAGGTGGAACACACACGCAACACCGGCGTGCGTCATGCACTCATGGCGATAGCGGACGCAACAGCAGCAGCGTGGCGAGGCAGAACATGAAGACCGCCACGCCTGCGTCCAGCACACGCCACGCAGCCGGCCTGCGGAACACCGGCTGCAGGATGCGCGCGCCATAGCCCAACGTGCAGAACCAGGCCACACTGGCAACGCAGGCACCGGCGGCGAAGGCCCAGCGCAGATCGCCGGGGTAACGCGTGGACAGGCTGCCCAGCAGCACGACGGTATCCAGATAGACGTGCGGGTTGAGCAGGGTGAAGGCCAGGCAGGTCATCAGCACCTGCCGTCCACTGCCGCCCTGCGCCTCGGCGGCGGCCAGCGCGCTGCCACCGCGCCACGCGCGCAGCCCGGCCTGCAGGCCGTACCAGAGCAGGAATGCCGCGCCACCGAAGCGCAGCACCTGCAGCAGCAGCGGCCACTGCAGCACCAGCGCGCCCATCCCGCCCACGCCGGCCAGGATCAGCGCGATGTCCGCGCCGGCACAGGCCAGCACCACCCTCCCCACATGGCGCTGCTGCAGGCCCTGGCGCAGCACGAAGGCGTTCTGCGCGCCGATGGCGATGATCAGGCCGGCACCTGCGAACAGGCCGGCGGCGGTAGCGGCAATCCACATCAGGGACGGGCCAGGCAGTGAAGGGACGCGCAGGGTGCGGCCAACGGTCCTGTTAAGACAATCTGTTTTTTCTTTATCCTGTGCAGAAAAACTGAAGAGGCTTCCGCGTGGACCTGGTACATCCGCAACTTGCCGCCTTCGCTGCGGTGCTGGAAGAGGGCAGCTTCGAGGCTGGGGCACGCCGCCTGTCGATCAGCCCGTCGGCACTTTCGCAGCGGATCAAGGCACTGGAGGATCGGCTCGGCCAGGTGCTGGTCGTGCGCCAGGCACCGTGCCGGCCCACCGCCGCAGGTGAAGCGCTGCTGCGCCGGGTACGGCCGATGCAGGCGCTGGAGGCCGAGGCACTGGCCGAGCTGTTGCCCGAACGCGGCAGCGATGCCGCGCGCACACCGATCCCCTTGGCGGTCAATGACGACTCGCTTGATACCTGGTTCGTGCCGGCCATCGCCGAACTGCACCAGCGCCATGGCTACCTGTTCGACCTGCGCATGGACGACCAGGATCACACCCTGCAGCTGCTGCGCGATGGCAGCGTGCTCGGCGCGGTCACCGCCGAAAGCCAGCCGGTGAAAGGCTGCAACGTGCACCCGCTCGGCGCGATGCGCTACCACGCTGTCGCCTCGCCCGGCTTCGCCCGCCAGTACTTCAGCGACGGCATGCAGGCTGCGGCACTGGCGCGCGCACCGATGCTGGTGTTCAACCGCAAGGATGAACTGCAATGGCGCTTCGTGCGGCGCCTGACCCGCGCCCGCCTGCAGCCACCGCTACACTACCTGCCCTCCTCCACCGGTTTCGTCGAAGCCGCTGCGTGCGGACTCGGCTGGGGCATGGCCCCGGAAACCCTGGTCGCGCCCGCCGTGCGCGCGGGCCGCGTGGTGGTACTGGAACCCCGCCGCTGGCTCGATGTGCCGTTGTACTGGCAGCATGCCGCCGTACGCTCAAGCACGCTGCAGCACATCACCCAGGCGCTGCGCACTGCGGCCAGCGGCACCCTACGATGAGGACAATCCAATGACCGCAGACCCGGGCTTCACGCCGCGCGCACTACCGTTTGCGCACTTCTTCACCATTGGGACGGCATGGGCGTGATCGGCCGACGTACAAGGATGCACTGCGCGAAGGCCGCGCTGGCACTGGCAGCCTGCCTGCCACTGGCTGCAGCGGCGCAGACTCTCACCGATGCACCCGCATTGGACTGGGAACAGGCTCGGCAGCGGCTGGAGCAGGTCTCCGACGCACTGGCCGCCTCCGATGCCGCCGTACGCAACAAGCAGGACCTGCAGGAAGCCACGCGCCTGCTGCGCCTGCCGGAGATCACCGGCGAGGTACGCCGCCTGCAGTTCCAGAAGACCCTCACCCTGCCACTGGGTTCGCTGGCGCCGGTGGCCGAGGCCTATGGCATCGACTCGCCGCTGTCATTCACCGAACGCGACTGGCGTACCCGGCCCGTGGTCACTGCGGTGCTACCGTTGTACACCGGCGGCGTGATTCCGGCCGCGCAACGTGCCGCCAGCGCTGCCCACGAGCAGGCCAGCGCCGAGCGCGAGGCTCAACGCCAATCGCTGACCGTGCAGCTGGCCCAGGCCTATTTCGGCCAGCGCCTGGCCGAGCAGGCGGTGGATGTGCGGCGCGAGGTGCGCGATGGCCTCAACCGCCACCTGTCCGACGCGGAGAAGCTGGAACGTGAGGGCTTCGCCACCCGTGCACAGCGCCTGCAGGCCACCGTGGCCCGCGACAAGGCCGAGCGCGAGTACCAGAAGACAATGAATGACCTGGCCACGCTGAAGGCGGCGCTGGCCACACTGCTGCGCAGTGGTGGCGAAGTACAGCCGGTATCACCGCTGTTCGTGCAGCGCGTGCCGCTGGATCCGGTCACCAGCTTCGAGCGCACCGCGCAGGCACGCCAGCCGCAGATCGCACGCCTGCGGGCGATGGTGGCGCAGGCCGAACAGGGCGTGCGCGTGCAGCAGGCCAAGCTGAAACCGCAGATCTTCGCCTTCGGCCAGTACGACTTCCGTCGCCGCGACGAGATGCTGACCGATCCGGACTGGGCGTTCGGCATCGGCCTGAAGTACACCTTCCTGTCGCCAAACTCGCGACCGGCGCAGATCAGCGCCGCGCGTGCGCAGCAGGACCAGGCCGAAGCGGGCCTGCGTGAGGCCGAGAACCAAGTCGCGCTGGGCGTGCGCAAGGCCTGGAACGAGCTGGAAACCGCGCGCCAGCAGTACGTGCTGCTCGACAGCAGCATTGCCCAGGCACAGGAAAACCTGCGCCTGCAGGAGTTGGCGTTCCGCGAGGGCCAGGCCACCTCGCTGGATGTGATCGATGCACGGCTCGGCCTCGGCGGCGCCCGCGTCGAGCGCGCGCAGGCCGCCTATCAATACGATATTGCGCTGGCACAGTTGCTGGAGATAAGTGGACAGATGGACCGTTTCGAAGAATTCCGGCGCCGTGCGGACGAGGTGATCGACCATGAGTGATGTGCTGCACGACGATGCGACGACGCCCCCGGGCAAGCGCCGGTTGGGACCGATCCTGATAGTGGTGCTGCTGGTCGTGGTGGTGCTCGGCCTGTGGCTGGCCTGGCGCAGCCCAGGCGACCAGATCCAGGGCATGGCCGATGCGGACACCATCAACGTGGCCGCCAAGATCACCGCGCGCGTGGCCGAGCTGAAGGTGCGCGAGGGCGACCGCGTGCAGCCCGGGCAGGTGCTGTTCCTGCTCGACAGCCCCGAAGTGGCCGCCAAGGAACAGCAGGCGCACGGTGCATTGGCCGCCGCACAGGCGGTGGCCGACAAGGCCGACGAAGGCGCGCGCAGCGAAGACATCCGCGCCGCCGAAGCGAACTGGAAGCGGGCCGAAGCCGGTGCGACGCTGGCTGAAGCCACCTACCGGCGCGTGCAGAACCTGTTCAACGAAGGAGTGATGACCCGGCAGAAGCGCGATGAGGCGCATGCCCAGGCCACCAGTTCCCGGGAACTGGCGCGTGCCGCGCGTGCGCAGTACGACATGGCACTGGCCGGCGCACGCGAGCAGGACAAGCGTGCCGCGCAGGGCCAGGTGCAGCAGGCACAGGGCGCGGTGGCCGAAGTCAACGCTGCGCGTGTCGAGGTCGAAGGGCGCGCACCGGTGGCCGGCGAGATCAACAAGCGCATGGCCGACCCGGGCGAACTGGTGCCGGCCGGCTACCCGGTGTTCACACTGGTCGACATCGACCGCATGTGGGTGGCGATGAACCTGCGCGAATCGCAGATGCAGGGCCTGAAGGTCGGCAGCAAGCTGCGCGGCAGCGTGCCGGCGCTCGGCCAGGACGGCGAATTCGAGGTCTACTTCATCAACCCGGCCGGCGACTATGCAACCTGGCGCACCACCCGCCAGTCGTCCGGCTACGACGTCCGCAGCTTCGAGGTGCGGGTGCGCCCGGTACGCCGCATCGAGGGCTTCCGCCCGGGCATGAGCGTGCTGTTCGCATGGCCCCAGCACTGAGCCCCGACCGCGGCGGCTTCGCCGGCTCCTGGCGGCGCGAACTGCGTGCGCTGCGCGGCAGCCGCGCCGATCTGATGTTGGTCACCTTGCTGCCGCTGTTGATGCTGGCCGTGATGGCGTGGATGTTCACGCCCTCGGTGATGCGCGACATACCCATCGCCGTGGTCGACCTCGACCACAGCGGTGACAGCCGCCTGCTGCTGCGCATGCTCGATGCCAGTCCCGGCGTGCGCATCGCCAGCCAGCCGGCGGACCTGGAAGACGCACGCTCGCAGCTGCGCAGCCTGGACGTGTTCGCCATCGTGCTGGTGCCGCGCGACGTCACCCGGCAGGCGCTGCGTGGCCGCCAGGGCACGGTGTTCGCCTATTACAACGCTACCTACATGACCACTGGACAATCCGCTGCGCGCGATATCGGCGACGCGGTCTCGGCCTGGAACGCGCGCCTGCTACGCGAGCGCATCGGCCTGCAGGTCGGCCCGGGCAAGCTGCGTGCGGCGCCGATCGCGGTGCAGTCGGACATCCTCTACAACCCTGCACGCAGCTACGAACTGTTCCTGCTGCCGCTGATCTTCCCGGCGGTACTGTCACTGGTACTGGCGCTTGCCGTGGCCGGCAGCCTCGGCCGCGAGATCCGCGACGGCACCCTGCGCGCCTGGCTGGGCCGCACGCCGTGGCCGGCGATCGCCGGCAAGGTCGCGCCATACATCCTGCTGTTCTCGGTGTATGGCGCACTCGGCATCGGCTACCTCGCCTGGCTGCGCGGCGATGGCGTGGCGGGCAGCGTGCTCCTGCTGCTGCTCGCACAACCCTTGTTCTATCTGGCTACCGCCGCCTACGCGCTGTTCTTCGTCGGCGTCACCCGCGACATGGGCACCGCGCTGTCCGCGGTCGGCCTCAGCATCGGCACCGCGCTGGCGTTCTCCAGCGCGACCTTCCCGGTGCTGGACGGCCCGTTGTTCACCCGCATCTGGCACCAGCTGCTGCCACTGAGCGCCTACATCAAGCTGCAGACCCAGCAGCAGTTCATCGGTTCGCCGCTGCTGGTCTCGTCGTGGCCGCTGGCCACGCTGCTGCTGATGTCAGTCGTAGCCGGCGGCATCGGTGGGCTGCGCCTGATCGCCTTCGCGCGTGCGCCCGAGGCCGCACAACCGGCAGGGGCCGACGCATGAGCGCACTGTGGCGCAGCCTGCGGCAGACCCTGATGGCGGTGCTGTGCGACCGCTATGCGATCGTGGTGATGGTCGGCGCGGTGATCCTGTATTCGTTCTTCTACCCGGCCGCATACCGCCACCAGGTGGCCGGCAACCTGCCGGTGCTGGTGGTGGATGAAGACCACAGCGCGACCAGCCGCGAACTGCTGCGCAAGCTCGATGCACTGCGGGTCGCGCGCGTGGTCGGGCAACCGGCCGACATCGACAGCGCACGCCAACAGCTGGAAGCCGGCCACGCCGAAGGCGTCGTGCTGATCCCGGCCAACCTGGAGCGCGACATCCTGCGCGGCCATCCTGCCAAGCTGGTGCTGCTCGGCAACGGTGCCTACCTGGGCCGCGCCAGCTGGGTGCTGGGCAGCGTGGCCGATGCACTGGGTGCCTTCGGGCGTGACGCCGTGGTCGGCCAGGCCGCCTTCATGGGCGCGCCGCAGGCACCACCGATCACCCTGGTGCAGCGCCCGCTGTACAACACCCAGGAAGGCTACGGCAGCGCCATCGTGCCCGGCGTGGCCGAGCTGATCGTGCACCAGACGCTGCTGATGGGCATCGGCGTCCTGCTCGGCGGCCGCCGCCTCGCACTCGGTCGGCGACTGCGCTTCGACCTCCCGACTTTGGGGGGCATGGCATTGGGCTTCGGCCTGATCGGACTGTTCGGCCTGTTCTACTACGCCGGTTTCACCGCCTGGGTGCAGGACTATCCGCGCGGCGGCAACCCGCTGGGCCAGCTGCTGGGCGGCACCCTGTTCATCGCCGCCACGGTGGCGTTCGGCCTGTTCGTCGGCAGCTTCTTCCGCACCCGCGAGCGTGCGTTCCAGTACATCATTGCCACCTCGATCCCGCTGTTCTTCCTGGCCAACCTGTCGTGGCCGGCGGTGATGACGCCGCAACCGCTGGTCTGGCTGGCGCAGTTGCTGCCGACCACCTCGGGCATCAACCTGATGGTGCGCCTGAACCAGATGGATGCCAGTCTTGCGGAAGTCAGCCACGAGCTGATCACCCTCAGCACCCTGCTACTGCTCTACGGTGCCCTCGCCGCCTGGCGCCTCCTCGCAAAAAAGGGGACGGAGGGGATTAAGTCGTAAGCGGCCGGTTGGGGGATTGCGACTTAATCCCCTCCGTCCCCTTTTTGCATAACGACGAACGCCGGCGTGGGGCCGGCGTCCGAGTACTGCAGTGTGGAAGGGGTGACGGGTCGATCAATCAGCGGTAGACGCGCTCACAGCGGCGTTCAACCACGCGATCACCATTCTTCTGCTGGCTGTTGCCCTGGATCTGGCGGCCCGCCGCACCACCGGCGACGGCACCCGCCACGGTGGCCAGCTTCTTGCCGTTGCCGCCGCCGACCTGGTTGCCGAGCAGGCCACCGATCACGGCGCCAGTCGCGGTACCCGTGATGCGGTTCGGGTCGCGCGAGTTGCGCTGCACTTCCACGTTCTTGCAGACCACGCGGCTGCCGTCATTGAACTTGCGTCCTTCATCACGTGGTCCGTAGGTCTGTGCGCCGGCAACGGACGATGCCGCCAGCAGCGTGCCCAGCACAAGCAATCGGGTCGAAGTCTTCATGGCCATCTCCTGAGGTCCGGTATGGCACAAGTTTCCTCCCGCGGTTGGCAACCGGAAGTGAAATGCATGTGTCCGCCACTTCATCGGCCATCAGCCGTTCAGGAAGAAAATTCGCGCCCATCGCGATCAGCCATCGCGATGGGCGCCGTCTCCCTGCCGGCATTTCAACCCTGCTAGAACTCTTCCCAGCCGCCCGCATTGGCCGCCAGCGTCGGTTCGATGCGTGGCGACAGCGGTGCAGAACGGCGCACCGGGGTAACGGTGGCAGCCACTGCAGCCAAGGCCGGGCGTACCGCAGCTGCGGCCGTCATTGCGCCGGTGCGGAATACCGATACCGCCTCGGCCAGCAGGTTGGACTGCTCCTCCATCGAGCGTGCGGCGGCGCTCGCTTCTTCCACCAGGGCCGCGTTCTGCTGGGTGGTCTCGTCCATCTGCACCACCGCCTGGTTGACCTGCTCGATACCCGAGCTCTGCTCCTGCGAGGCGGCGGAGATGTCGGCCATGATGTCGGTCACCCGCTGCACGGAGGCCACGATCTCACCCATCGTGGTGCCGGCCTGGCGGACCAGGGCCGATCCGTCGGCGACCTTGCCGACCGAGTCTTCGATCAGGCCCTTGATCTCCTTGGCCGCGCCTGCCGAACGCTGCGCCAGTGTGCGTACCTCGCTGGCAACCACTGCAAACCCCCTGCCCTGCTCGCCGGCACGCGCGGCTTCCACCGCGGCATTCAACGCCAGAATATTGGTCTGGAACGCGATACCGTCGATGACCGAGATGATCTCAGCGATCTTCTTCGACGACGCCTCGATGGCCGTCATCGTGGTGACCACCTGGCCAACCACCTCGCCGCCCTGCGAGGCGACACCATGCGCGCCGATGGCGAGCTGGTTGGCCTGGCGTGCATGCTCGGCATTCTGCTTCACGGTGGAGGTCAGCTCCTCCATCGATGCCGCCGTCTCTTCCAGGTTCGCCGCCTGCTGCTCGGTACGCCGCGACAGGTCGGTGTTGCCCGAGGCGATCTCACCTGCCGCAAGGTTGATGCTGGATGCACTGGCCTGGATGCGACCGACGATCTGCTTGAGCTGATCGACCGTGGCATTGCAGTCATCACGCATGCGCGCGAACACACCATGGAAATCGCCCTGCATGCGCACGGTCAGGTCACCGCGCGAGATGGCCTGCAGCAGGGTCGAGACCTGTACCAGGTTCTCGTCGGTGGTCTGCATCAGGCGATTGAGCCCCGCCACCATGTCGCGGAAATCGTAGGCGAAGCGATCCTCGTCACCACGCAGGCTGAAGTCACCTGCCGCAGCGGCGGTTGCCAAGCGGCGGATCTCGCTGTTGATCGCCGACAGGCTGCTCTTGGTCTCATCCATCGCCTGGGTGATCGCCGCCTTCTCGCCGGGCAATGGATCCATGTCCACCGACAGGTCGCCACGCGCGTAGTGCTTCATCACCTCGATCAAGCGGTTCTGCACCTGCACGTGCGAGCCGACCAGCGCATTGGTCTCGTGCACCATGCGCCCGTAGTCGCCGGGGAACGCGCTTTCATCCATGCGGTAGCTGAGGCTGCCGGCATCGTGCTGGCGGGCCAGCTCGCCCTGTGCCGCCATCACCGACTGCAACTGTGCCTGCATGCGCTGCATCGACTTCAGCAGCTGGGTCACCTCGTCATTGCCGGTGGCGTCGATGCTGCTGTCCAGACGGCCATTGGCGATGCCATCGGCCAGCTTCACCGCTCCTTCCAGCGGGCGGGTCAGGCTGCGGGTGATCGCCCAGGCCGCCAACGTGCCCAGCAACAGGCTCAGTGCCCCGAACGCGATCGATAGCGTGCCGGTCCACGATTCTGTTGCGCGGTACTCTTCGCGGCTGCGTTCGGTCAGCGTTTCCTGATGGCGCAGCAGGGCCGAAATGGATTCATTCCAGGCCGTTGCCAATCCGTGCTCGGCCAGCAGCTCCTTCGCTGCGCCATCAAAATCCCCGGACTTCATGCGCTCATGCAGTTGCTGGGTTGACGCATCGGTGGCCTTGCGGGCGGCCTCGATGCGTGCAACCAGGGTGTCGCCGGTAGCATCACGCGGAATCTTGATGTACTTGGCCCAGATACCGTCATAGGTCCGCGACAACTCCTGGGCACGCTGGTAATCCTTGTCGAACTCGTCACCACGCTTGATCACCATCAGGCGGCGATGCATCAGCACCGCGTTGTTGGTATCAAGCATGTCATTCAACAAACGCATCTTCACCATGTTGACGTCCACCACTTTCTCGAACTGGGCGGACTTCAGGTGATTTCCATACAGCACGAGGCCGACGATGGCCATGATGAACAGCAGCAGCAGACCGAAGCCGGCGCCAAGCCGGGATCCCACACGGAGATTACGTAAGGCAAGCATCTCAATTCCCTTGATCGTGGCCGTACGTTCGATGGCGGCGCAGCGACGGGAAACTTTACGGGACTTTATATATGGACCGATCCAAATACATGAAACTGTGCAGGTAGTCAGAAAATAAAGAAGCGGATAATGGCGCCATATCATTTATCGAATACCGCTGACACGCCAGTGCCCGATGAAAATCACATGGATTTAACGCCATAATCACGCCAGGCCCTGTGCACGATGACCCTGGATTATCTGCACATGACAGAACTGTCCCGGACCGGGCATGTCATGGCATGGCGACGCCCGGGACGGCTACAGTCGGCAGATGACCCGGATCCTGCACATCGAAGGCGCGTCCATCAACGACATCGCCAGTCTCTACGTGGAAATCAATCGCGTGTTCATGGCCGACGAAGACTGGCAGCTGGGACCCAGCCTGGACGCGTTGGATGATCTGCTGTGGGGTGGCTACGGCGCTCTCGCTGGTCATGCCTCCACCACGGTTGTGTGGCGCGACATCGAGCACAGCCGCGAAGCACTGGGCCGCAGGACCACCCAGGCCTGGCTGCAGTCAAAACTCGATCAGGCCGGCACCTTCAACACCGCGGTGATCGCCGACCAGCTGGCGGCGCTGCAACAGGGCCAGGGACAGACCTACTTCGAGATCGTGATGGAGATCTTCAACGGCCACCCGCAGGTCACGCTGGTCCCCGCCTGAGCACGCACCAACCACAGCGTGTTCGCCTCAGAGCTTGGCCAGGGCCTCACCCAGCCGCTTCGGGAACGCGACCTCGCTGGCCAGATGCCACGCGCGCGCATCCGCGCCCAAACGGCTCCACTCCAGCGCATCCATCGCCAAGGCACGCTCGATGGCCTGTTCCAGCGCCGCCTCGTCCACGTGCCAGGTCCTGGACAGGTGGCAGGGCTGGCCCTCATGGGCAGCAACGAGGATGCCACGACTGTCGTCGATCATCTGGTTCATCGGCGCGCCATCGCAGGTGATCACCACCGCCGCACAGCTCATCGCCTCCACCAGGTAGTGGCCCCAGCCTTCCGTCTGCGACAGGCACAGGTGGAACGCATGTTCGTTCTGCAGGCGCCGCACTTCCTCATCGAGCAGGCGCTCGCGGACGATCCGCAGGTTCGCGGCACCGCCCTCGTCCTCGTCCGAAGGACCACCCCGCAGGACGGTCAGCAACGGCCACTCCGGATGGCGCTTCCAGACCTCGACCAGCGTTGCCGTGCCCTTCATGCGACTGGTACCGGCTGCATGCAGGAAGCTGCGCGGCTTGCGCGGCACCGAAGGGTCGTGACGGTCACGACTGCAGAAGCCGACCTCCAGCGCGCGCAGGCCAAGTGCATTGAAGATGCGCGTGGCTTCTTCGGTCTTGGTCAGCAGTGCATCGAACCGCGGCAGGATGCGCAGGCTGCGTGCGGACACCCATTCCGGATTCGGAATCAGCAGGTTGACCTTCGCCAGGCCGAAGCTTGCCGGCCGGACATGCTCCAGCGAGATGTTGATGTCGAACCGTGCCGGCTTCCGGCCCAGGCTCAGCCACGAGGCCAGCAGCCTGCGCAGGCGCATCCCGCGCAGCTTCCAGGCGCCGCCATTGCGCACTGCATCAAGACGGCTGACGGTCACCTCGTGCCCGAGCTGCTGCAGCGAGCGCTCGATCACCTGGATGTCATGGGACAGGCCACGCTGGTTGTCGGCGGCCAGCAGATGGATATGTGCCATCAGCGGGCACTCCCTTCCCGGTGCAGGTTGCGCGCAGGCAATGCGGTCGCCAGCATGAAGCCCAGCACCAGGTAGAAATAGAACGAATGCGGCATCGCCCGGTAGAACACGTTGTCCGTGAACGCCGAGAGTGCGTAGACAATGACCACTGCGAGTCCTGCGGTGGCGATCATCGCGGTCGTCTCATCGGCATGGCCGAGACGTCGCGCGAAGTGGATGCCGGGCAGGATGAAGATCAGCAGCATGATCACCAACAGCGGCACACCACCGGTCGCCGCCGCTTCCAGGTATTCGTTGTGCGGGTGGTTGTAACGTACGATTGAATCGGAGACCTCGCCGCGGGCGATACCTTCGCGTGCATAGGTGCCGAACTGGTTCAGGCCGACACCGGCCAACGGGTGCTCCGCGAAGGCGTCGACCGCCACGCCCCACATTGCAATGCGCTCGCGGACCGAGCCGACCTCGTTCTCCTGGCTGAAACCGGAGATTTCGCCACTGACCTCACCGAAGCGCTGGATGACCTGGTGGTTCAGCACGCTGGTGGCACCGGCCACGCCGATGACCAGCGCCCCGACAAAGGCCAACGCGCCGCGCCAGCGCCGGGTGCGCCGGACGTGCACGGCGATCACCATCAGCATTGCGGGAATGAACGCCAGGATCGGCCCCCGGCTCTGCGCCAGGATCGAACCGTAGACGCCCACCGTGATGGCGATGCCGTGCAGCCAGCGCTCGGCCGGATGGACGTTCGGCTGGATCAGCCGGATGACCGAAAACAGCGCCATGCACAGCGTGACCATGGTGAACTCGATGGCCGTCCACTCACCACCGCTGAAACCATGTGCGCGTTCCAGCCCCATCATGTGGTGCTGCACGATGCACGAGCCACCGAAGATCAGGGTCGACAAAGCGAAGATCTTCCAGATCAGTCGCCAGTCCAGGGCGGTGGCGAACACCGCGGCCGTGCCCAGGTAGATCAGTGTCTGTGCCGGAAGGTCCAGTTCGTTCCAGCGCAGGCCGTGCCAGCCGATGCTGTAGAAGGCGTAGGCCAGGCGCAGCAAGCAGACGATCACGATGAACCGGGCGATGTGGTAGCGCAGTCGGACATCGGGCTGGCGGCGGATCAGGACCACGCCGGTGACCAGCAGGGCCAGCAGCAGCACCGCCTTCAGCAGGTTGTAGGGTGCGGATCCGGCAAGCGGGACAAGTGCGACCAGAATGCTGAGCAGGACGGTACGCCAGGTGTAACGAGGTTCGGCGGCCGTGCTGGCTGCAGTCATGCTTGTTCTTTCCATCAACGCCCGCCCGGGGATGAGTTGCCCCGGTTTCCATGGAGGCCGTTTGGCGGAAATCGCCGGGGCTGACACTACCGTGGGGGCCTACGGAAATCAACCAAACCACAGGTGTATGGGCGTGTGGCGTTGGCCTGCAGACAGCCCGGCCAACGGCCCTGCCCGGAGCACCGACGCTGCGGATCACCGACCGCCCCAGGTCGCTACACTAACGGCCCTGCCGGCCGTGGTCGCATGGCCACGCCCCGACGCCCTGCCCAAGACGCGAAACGCCCCAAGTGACTGATACAAAAGACAACACCAGCAACGCCAAGGCGTCCAAGGACCACACCCCGCTGATGAAGCATGATGGATTCATCGGAATCATATGCAAGCAAAGCCTTCTGCAGCAATGACTCTGGCCCGTTGGCGGCGGAACACCGCTCAAAACGCAACACCGTCGCAACAAGCCCCCTGCAGCAAGCCCGACCCATTTTTGTTGATTGGAATCGATTCCAATCTCGGAGTCTAAGGAGATGAGACACGAGCGGTAGTAGGATTGGGTTGTCCCATTCACCTGGCCACTCAACAGCTGCCTGATGACGAAATCCATCCAGGTTATTTCTGCATCTAAGTTCGCTACAACCTTTGCCCTCCGACCCGAGCTTCACGCGTGGCTTCTCGGTGCCGGCGCTTCTGCGGCCTCTGGCATCCCGACCGGCTACGACATGATCCTGGACTTCAAAGCCAGGCTCTATTGCCAAGAGACCCGGTTCCCTCGCCGAAACGTTGATCCGAGCGATCCGCTGTGGGTTCAGCGCATTGACGAGTTCTTCTCTCGCACCCCGCTCCTTCCGCCTCCTAACGATCCGACCGAGTATGCGGCCGCGTTCGAGGCGATTTATCCGCAAGAGACCCATCGTCGCCAATACATCGCTGACGCCATCAGCAAGGGCACCCCCTGCTTTGGGCACCGCATGCTGGCCGGTCTGATAAGCGCCTCAAAGGCTCCCTGCGTCTTCACGACCAACTTTGATCCTCTGATTGAAGAATCCAGCCTGCTGGCGGCATCCCTAATGCCCCCAGGTGCCGCGAGCAAGCCTACGGTGGCGACTCTAGACTCTGCACACCTGGCTACGCGCTGCCTGGATGAGTCTGACTGGCCCCTCATCGCCAAACTTCATGGCGACTACCGTTCAACATCCCTGAAGAACACCACGAGCGAGCTGGCTTCCCAAGACCATGATCTGCGCCGGGCTATGGTTGAAGCCTGCAAGCGGTTCGGTCTGGTCGTAGTCGGCTACAGCGGACGCGATTCCTCCGTGATGGAGGCGCTTGAGTCGGTCCTGGCCTACGAGAACCCCTTCCCAAGCAGCCTCTACTGGTGTGCGTCTTCCCGCTCCAAGCTCCTGCCGGCTGTGAATGATTTTTTGCAGAAGGCTGTGTCTGCGGGAGTCAGCGTCTTCATCATCGAGTCCGCGACGTTCGACGAGTTGGCCGGCGATCTGCTCAACCAAATCAGCCTTCCCAGCCCGCTGCTGGACCATGTCCTGTCGTTCCAGCCGACCCAGCTCGCAGCTCCCATCCCCGTGCGCACGGCGGAAGCACGGAAGTTCCCCGTGCTGCGCCTCTCCGCATTGCTGGTTGAAAGTCTCCCCATAACGGCAAGAAGAGTAGCCTTGGGCCGCCCATCCTCCATCGTTGAGGTGCGGGAAATGCTCAAGGCCACGAAGTGCCGGTCGGCGGTGGCAATGGTTGGGAATGAGCTCGCAGCCTTCGGCAAAGATGCAGAAATCCTCGCTTCATTGCACAGTCTGAAACCAGTGCTAAACGGGCATTGGACGCTGGACCCCGTCCAAGACAGCTGGGCGCTAGGCCTCATCTACGATGCCCTCCTTCGCGCATTGGCCCGGCGACGACCGTTGATTCCGAGACTTAAGCGTTCCGGGCACTCGCTTATGGTTGCCAGCGCAAGGGTCAACGAAACAGACGAGCAGCGACATCGCCGCGAAAGCCAACTATCCAAGCTCAAGGCGGCCTATGGAAGCGAGCTCACGGGGAATAAGTTCGGTCGCAACTACAACGAAGCCATCTCGGTTCGGCTGGAAGAGATTGAGGGACGCTGGTGGTGCGGGTTTGACCCGTACACTGCCGTAGAAGCACCGCAAGATGAGCGACTGGCTCCTTCTGACACGGCCCAAGGCGACCCGCTGGGCTGGTCGACGCAGCGCAAGCCAGATCCGACCGCTGACTGGAGACGAGAGCGCTGGGCGACCAAGTACAACGGTGCTTGGGCCAACATCATCGACGCGTGGGCGAGCTTGCTCACGTCCCCACACGGCGTCACCTTTCACGCGTTCGGAATAGAAGATCAAGAGGGAGTCGATGCAGCCTTTCGCATTTCACCGCTCACCGGCTTCAGTCGTCCTGGACATCACGACAAATACTTTGACCGGAGGCAGTGATGGTAGATGTTTCTCGCTCGCAGCTACCGCCGCTGTCCTTGCTTTCGGAACCGGAGCTGGCCTTTTCTCCTGAGCACTCCGGGGGGCGAGACGTCCACCCCCTTCGCGGGCTGGCGCACTACGGCCCCTTCTCGTCCCAGACATTCAGCCAGTTCACGCCCACCGTTCGCATCGCCACAGTGGGCCCAGCAAGTGCGTTCTGGACTCGGGGCGCACTTATGGCATCGCTGAAAGAGCGACATGGGGCTAGCGATAGGAGCGGCTACGCCCCAGATTTTCCCGGTTTCGCCAGCGTATTCGGCGTGGACTTGGCTTCCTCGGACAAGGCCAACCACATCCGCTGGCCCGACTCCATCAACGATCTTCCAGGATCTGGCCCGCTTCAGCATCGCCTGGTGGCCGCCTTCGACGCAGCTCTCTCGCAACTAAGCACAAGACACGAACAGTTTGACGTGGTCCTAGTCCATCTCCCAGAGGCGTGGCTTCCTCACACGTCCGGGGACGGGTTCGACGCGCATGATGTCCTCAAGGCATTGGGAGCAAAGCACGGCATCCCAACCCAAGTGGTCAACGACCGGACCTTCAGCTTCTCCAACAAGGCTCAGCTGGCTTGGAGGCTGTCGATCGCGCTCTATGTCAAAGCCGGCGGCATTCCTTGGAAGCTCGCCCCTCTGGCGGGAGTGCCCGCGGACACTGCCTACATTGGTTTGGCATACGCGCTGAAGAAGGTCAACGACGAAACCCACTTTGTCACCTGCTGCTCGCAGGTGTTCGACATGGACGGGGGCGGCATGCAGTTCGTGGCGTTCGAGGCAAAGGATCCGGTCAAGGACGTGCGCGAAGCACGAAGGAATCCGTTCTTGTCACGAGAAGACATGCGAGCCGTTATTGCCCGTAGTCTATCGATCTACCAACAGCGCAATGGAGGCATTCTTCCCCGGCGAATGGTCATTCACAAGAGCAATGCGTTCAAAGAAGAGGAGGTTCTTGGTGCTCGCGACGCCTTGACGGCCGTCCCCGAGGTGGAATGCATCGAGATCAGCTCCAGACCGACTTGGCGGGGAGTATGGCTGGTCAAATCCTCTGGTGGGACGGCGCGCACCCAGCCAGCGAGATACCCAGTCCCCCGCGGCACCTTCGTCCCCCGGTCGGGCACGTCCGCTCTTCTTTGGGCTGCAGGCAATGTTTCAGACGTTTCAAGCAAATCAGACTACTACCAAGGCGGGAAGAGCATCCCACGTCCACTTCTACTGACCCGTCACGCGGGCAGCGGACCACTGGAAACGATCGCCCACGAAACACTGGCGCTGACCAAGATGGACTGGAACAACGACGCACTCTACGACCCAGTGCCCGTCAGCATCCGCTACTCCCAGAAGCTCGCCAGGACCATCTCCAATGTTAAGGACCTTCCCGGGAACAGCTATCCATATCGTCTATTCATGTAGCGGCTTCCCAATGCGAGGAGAAGACGGTTAACGTAATGTGCGAACTACGCCCATCATTGAATGGGCGTCGGGCTTTGGTCGACGGCCAGATGGTTCACTCAGGCCTTAATCACCGCGCGTCAGCACGCGTGTAAGATGCTTCCACGATCGGCTTACCAAGCTTCCCGTTGAAGCCGCTGGCGAGGCGAGAGCAGGTCTTGGAAAACCAAAACCTAAGGAAACCTATGGCAAACGGAAATGCCCCCCAGGACTGCAAAGTGGCTGTCTTGGTGGACTGCGACAACGTAAGTCCTGACATCGTTGACCATGCGCTGTTGATGGGTGCCCAGTTCGGCAGGGTCGTGCTGCGTCGAGGCTACGGGAATCACGCCACCCTCGCCAACCGGTGGCAGGAAGTGATGGTCCAACAGGCGTTCACACCTTGCCTGCAGTATCAGTACGCTGCGGGGAAGAACACTTCGGACATCGCTCTGGCTTTGGACGCACAAGAGGCCATGTTCGATGGCAGGGCGGATACGTTCTGCCTGGTCACCAGCGACTCCGACTTTGCCTATCTCTGCCGAAAACTCCGCGAGCGCGGCGCAACCGTTTGCATTGTTGGCGAGGCCAAGACACCACTCGCCCTGCGCAACGCATGTGACCAATTCTTCCTCTGGGAGAGCGTTTCGGCTGCTGGGACACGTGACACCACTGGTCTCAACGAATCAGCGAGCACAGCCCCCGGCAAAGTGGAGCGCCCCCTCCCCAAACGTCGGCCTAGGTTCTTGGTGGATGCGGTGGCCTTGCTTGCAGGCGAGACCTCCGAGGGAAAAGTGGGGCTGGGCGCACTGGGGCAATACTTGCGACGAACCAACCCATCGTTTACCCCGAATGCATACGGCCACTCTGGGCTGCTGAACATGGTGAAGACCTACGACCTGCTCTCGCCGCAGCAGGAACCCGGCGGCAACTGGTCGGTTGGGCTGGCAACCAGCCCTGCCGGCGATGCCAAATAGCCCAACAAAACAGGTCCAACATGCCCGCCTCCGCACTCCGTGCCTTTCGCCTGCTCCGAGCGTTCGGTGCCCTTGAGTTCGCATTGAAACAAGTTCCCGGGTTCACCGGCGCTTACTCAAACGGATCCGCCAAGGTGAATTGGCAAGCCGTCGACACTGCACTTGAAGTGATGCAACCAGAGCGACTCACGTTGGCGGTGTCTGACTCGACCAAGCAGAAGATTCTGGGCGGGAAACGGGATCGTCCCATGGTCCAGGTGGTGATCGTGCACGCCGGCCACAACATCACCTCCTTCCGGGCCGAAGCCCTGAGCGCGTCAGACCCGAAGGCGCTGATGCAAGCCGCCCGCCGGGTTCGTAACAACCTCTTTCACGGTGGGAAAGAAGATCCGCTTGAAGAGGCGTTTCCGGGCGATGACAATGAGTGGATATCGGCCGCAACCGATGTCGCCCGGAGCGTTCTTGATCTGGTCGCCCATGGACTGCTCAGGCCCGTGCCCTGAGCAGTCACGGCCAGCCATAGCTTCCTTAGGAGCTATTTCAACTCGGCCAATCGCGCTTGGTAAGCCTGCTCCACACAGGCTTCGTCGGTACAGACGTCCCGCACCGTCCTGCGCCACCGTCCTTGACTCGCCGCAACCTCGCCCGGATCCATCGAGCGGGTCCGGACGGCACCAAACACCTCTGCAGTTTGCTTGTCCAACCGGGCCAGATCCGGATCGGCACAGATCATTTGCTCTACGGCCGACGACGCATTCCCACAGTCAAAGCTGGGCCCAGTCGAAGCGGCATCCGCCAGCGGCTCGTCCGAGTTGGGCTCTTGGTAATCGTCCGCCTTCGTCGACATCGCTGAATCATAAGCAGGATCAACGTCCACTGCCTGTGACTCTTCCACTGGGGCCGCAGCTGCGGGAGCCAAGGCTTGTGTTTGGCTCCGGACATTGGAGCTGATAGCCGCTCCGATGCCAATAAGATCTCCAGGAAGCACCTGGACCTCGGCCAAGTGTTGTCCATTGACCGTCTGAGAGGTGTATTCAAGCCGTAGCTTGTAAACGTCCTGCCCAGGGTTGTTGAATGGCGCGGCCAGGTCAGCTTCGCAACTGTAGCGGCTGATCTTCTCATCAAAGCTCGTCGGATGAGCCAAAGAGATGGGAAGAACACTGCGAAGCTGCTCTGCGCTCAAGTTGGCAGCAGCACTTGCCGCCCCCAGCTCCCGCTGGATGATGCTGCGAACCAGGTCCAGGGTCATCTCATCGCCGCACTCCGGCGCTCCGGGCTTCCCGCACCCTACGAGTGCAGGAAGCAAGAACGCACTGCTTAGAACCATTTTTTTCATTGACATCCTGTCCTCGTCGCAAAAGTTGGGCAACTCCCTCTTATGCGGCTATCGACCCCGTTGCGAATTTCTTTAGAGAGCTAACTTGGGGCCATCGTCATCCAACGCCGGCGGAGTCAGCCCCGCTTGTGGGGCCGACTGCGCGACTGCAGGTGACTTTCCAGGGGCCGCTTCCCCGCCAGCAAGTTCTTTTCGACTAAGTAGCAATTGTGTGCGCAATTCCCTGCTGAGTGCTCTTGCTAATTTTCACTTAACTGTTTGGCTACGAGCACACACCAACCGAGGACGCACATTGCTAGATCCACGAACCCAAATCGCCGCGCTAATCCTGAGCGGCAGCTTCAATCCCACCGTCCATCGCACTCGCGAAGAGCGCTTGGGAAACATCCAAGCCGCTCTGGAGCTCGCGGAGCATGTCCTGGGCAGGTCTTCAGGAAAAAGCCCGATCCAACCCATCGATGCTCGGTTGACCGACGACGGGCACACACCAACGACGGAGGAACCATGACTGATCCACAAACCCGAATCGCCGCGCTGGTTTTAAGCGGCACCATCGAACGAGCGGCTCAGCGTACACAGCACGAGCGCTCAGAAGATGTTCGAGTGGCCTTGGAGGTCGCCGCCGAGGTTTTGCGCCAGCGCGCAGGCGGAAACCCAGTCGACCTCATTCATGACAGGCCTCACCTTCACCCACGGCCCGCTCCTACAACCAAGGAACGCGTCGAGGTAAAAGAGGATCTGGCTCCGTTGGACCAACTGCTCGCTCATCGGCGGGGAATCAGGCCCTCGGCCAAGCCGCCAACGACCAAACGGCCAACGCTTCATTGAACTCCCCCCCCCCCGCCACAGCGGGGGCTCTTCATTCCTGTCAGTGAAGCCTTGGCCGAGGCGTGGCCTGCTGCGTGGATACAGTCAGCTTTGCGGGGTCTCCCGTTTCGTGGAGCGCATCCTCCAACTGATCCAAGGCCCCCCTGCTGCCGGCTTCCAACTCTGCCACGGCGGCTGACAGCTGATTCGCACAGGCCTCTTCCTGACCGTCCTCGATCTTTGTACGAGCTTTTCTCAGGGCATCCAAACGCTGCTCGATTGCTGCCAAACGACGTCCGCGACGCCGGGCCCAGGCCACCAGTCCAGCGCCTGTTGGTCGGGGCTGCTGCTCGACGAAGTCCTCCAACGACCTCTCGGCGCGCGTCAGAAGCGATGCTGCCCGACGTTCAGCCTCCACCCGCCGCATCCACTCCGTCGCTCGTCTCCTCACTGCGGCCAAGCCCCTCAGCGTTCGCTGGACATCCTTGCGCACCCTTGTTCCCACGCTCCCGTTGCCAATGGCCGAGTCCAAGCGACGTAGAAGCACGAGTGTGGAGCGAAGCGCCCCCTCAAGCCCCGCAGCCACCACGTCACGCCAAAGTCCCCACGCGCTCTCCATCAGGGATTGCAGCGAGGGTTCGGGTGCATTGGGAAGAGTGCGGATGGCCAAAACTCCTCGCCGACCGAATCCCTTGACGTCCTCGATGTAGCTTTCACCTGATTTCGCCCCCAGCTCGACACAGTTCGGTGGCGTCGACGCATGTCTGTGGGCACGGTCTGTATCCGTCGCTGCCCTCTCAAACCGTATCGCTGCCCGATGCACAGCACCCTGGTTGTCCGCAACAATGTTGGCCAGAACCTTCCCGACATCGGTCTCCACTCCCCGCCGTTCCAGCGCTGAGGCTTGTTGGCCTAGGTGGATGGTTGGGCGCCGCCCGAGAACCGCAGCTGCGACGATGTCGCCGCGTTCAAGCGCGTCCTCCGCTTGAGCTTCCAAACTTCGATGATCGACGGACGCTGGGATCTCGGCAGCGGCCAGGTGCTGGTTTGTCAGCTGGGCCACCATCGCTCGGAGCCACTCCACTTCGCTACGCCCAGAGGGTCCACCGTCGAGCTCGCGCGTTTTGTCCGCAAGACCTTCGGCATCCAAGCGCCGGGTGGTGGCGAGGATGTGCACGTGCCAGTTTAGTCCGTCGTTGCTGCCCGGCGAGTGGATGCTCGCTTGGACTGCAAAGCCGTAGCGATCAACCAAGGCCCGGGCGATGTCCGCCGTAAGGGCCGAGCGCTCAGGCCCATCCAGCTCGTGCGGAAGCGCGATCTCAAACTCGCGGGCCACGGTCGCGTCTTTTCGCTTCTCTGCCGCCTCGGCCGCTTGCCAGAGCTTGGCGGCGTCGAGCGACCAGTCGGGCGCCTTCAAAGGCACCACCCAGCGGCTCTCGACCACTCCGCCTCTGCGAGAGTAATCGTGCCGCGCTCCCGTGCGCTCGTCGACGAGCGAGAGTCCGGCCCGGTAGGCCGCAGCGGCAACGGCCGAATGGCCTTTGGCACGGGAGAAGGTTTTGACACGGGTGTGGTAGATCGCCATGCAGAGAGCTCCAGTTCTTTGAACTCTTTATGCCTTTGAATTTGCCGTTGGCAAGTCGCAAAGCGGCTTGGGGTTCAAGGGGCGAAGCCCTTTGCGCACGCATCACTTGTGATGCCTAAGTGCGCTTTTCGCTCTTTGCTTTTGCATCTTCCTTTCCTGATTTTCTGAATTGCTTCAAGTTCGAAAGCGATGTCGCCATCAATAGTTGACGGATGAGAAATCATTGCTTCACTGAGGGAGACTCACTAGGAGAAGATCATGTCATCCACCAATCACTACCGCGATCAGATCCAAAGGGCGACCCATCGGCTGGCCCAGCTTCAAGCCAGGGAGCTTCTGGCGCATCAGCGGCAGGATGCCAGGGAGAAGGCCATCAAGCGCCGCGACGACGCCAAGCGCAGACGACAAGTGGCCGAACTCGTTTTCCTGGCCGGGGCCCAGAACCTGCCAGACAACGAGATAGTCGCAGCCCTGCAGCGGCACCTGCTTGCGGTGAACGAAACACGCCTCTCACCGCCCCACTGATCACCCCTGCTCACTCGTACGGCCATCAACGTCATGGCCAGGGGCAGACACTCCAGCGCCCTGGACGCCAATACTGAATGGGCGAAACCCTGGCCATCCCGGTGCCCCGCCCCGTCCTCGCTATGCGCGTCTCACGTGGAGTGGGCGAGCTACAATGCCCCAAAGGAAGCGCCAAAGGCAGGGGGCCACATGGCGAGAAGGAAGCAAACCGCAGGCGGCTGGATCGTCGCAATCCTGGTCGTCATAGCATTGGTGCCAAAGGAAGTCTGGATCGGATTGGGTATCGTCCTTGCGGTGGCCACTGCCGTTTGGCTCTGGGCCAAGTGGCAGGCGATGCGCCCGAAAAGGACACCCTCTTCCGCCAAGCCGGTCCCCGCTCCAGAGCCGACCTTGGCAGAGTTGATCAAGGCATCCGCTCTTCCATCTGGGCTGGCGGCACAGAGACAGCCCCGCCCAGAAGCTGCCCAACCGGCGAGACCCCCGAATATTGAATCGGGCACCTCCTCGGGATCGGTCGGCGCTGCCGTGTCAGAAAATGCGCACCCGGTTGGCTCTGAGGGTCGCTCGGCGCTGACCTCGGCGCAGGCCCCGAGCAGAGCGCGCCCAGAGACTCTATCGCCGCCCCGTCCTGGCAATTTGGAAGACGTCAAAGCCGCGGTGAGCATGCGCCTCGCCATCGAGTCCGCCGCACGGGTGCTGACGGCCGTGGGCTCCGCAAACCCTTCTACCCCCTACCCCTACCAACCTGACGAGGAACGCATTGAGCGCGCGCGCCCAGGCAACCTCGCTGCGGCGAAACTTGCCGTGACCCAGCGCTTGGCTGCGACTTCGCAAGATGAGCTGGTCGAGCCTCTGATCCGGTCCGCCACAAACGCGGACACAACCTCGGGAGAGACCTTGACGGGCACCATAGATGGGCGAGCGTACCCGGACTCAAGAGCCGCAGAGCAGACTAACCCTCCCCACACGAACGGAACCCGCGACGCAAGTGCAATGACGCCGCCGCCCCCGCTTCCATCGCGGGCTTCGCCTCCCTCCCTGCCCGATGAGCTCCGGCAGGTGGCCATGGACTCCGAAAAGCCGGCAAAGCAATACACAGTGCCCCGACCGCCCGAGGGCTGGGACAAAACCCGCTGGCTCGGCGCCCAGGACGAGATCGAGATCGCGGGCATCGTTATCCGGGGCGGCCTGTTCTACACAGGTCCGCGGCTGACCACCCCTGGCACGCGTGAGAAGGAGCCCAGCTTGGTCAATGGCGTTCTTGCCGTTGGGCGATACGGGGATTACCGGTCCACGACGCGCTACTGGGGAGGCTACGCAGATTTTGAACCCGCTGAACGCCACGCCTATCTGAAGTGGCTCGCTTCGGACCGTACCGATCCCGGCTGCGCAATCCAGTATGTTCGATTGTTCCTGTTTGGATTGGAGCGTCGCATCTTGCTGGATTCGGTGAACGATCCGGATTCCAAGCAAGACTGGCCCGCTATCGAGGCGATGCTCCGCCGTTTGTCGTCTGCTTATGCTGCCGTGCTTCCGAACGTCCACGGCCATGTCAACAGCCTGCTCGACTGGATGGCTCTGACCGAAGCAGGCGACCAGCTTTACAACGCGCCGCTTCCCGCGTTCGAACGAACTTACGAACTGCCTTTCTACATCCGCTTGGCCCTGGGGCAATGCTCCTTGGATCGAATCCCCGTGCCCGCCGCGCTGGCCACGGCTTGGGTGCGCCTCAATCCAGAGATTCCGCTGCGAACGGCCGCAACGCGTTGCGCGGAAGAGTTTGATCGCCTTTTCGCTCTGCGGTATCAAGAAACATTCGGCCCTGGAATGGTGCTGCCAAAAAACCGCACCAAGCTGAAGTTCACACACCGCCCCTTTAACCCGGCCCTGGACCGAACTGACGCCGGCACCAAGGCATTCGGTGACATTCCTGATGTCACCGCATTGCGAGCGCCCCTGAAGGCGCTGCAGGAACTTGTTTCTCAGTGCACGGAGGACCTTGGAGCCTTCAGCCGGCTCGTGGGCAAGAACCCCGAGGCCCGCCAATCCATTGAGGGCACCTTGCTGCTTCCGTCAGAGATCTGGCCGCTGGCCACGCGGACAGCATTGGCCGAAGTTGCTTCGGATGTTCAAACCGCCAATTTGTCGATAAAGCTGACTGACCTATTGGGAAGGCTTGGGGCAGTCGGAACCACCTTGGGCAAGGACAGGATTCGGGAACTCGCACGAGCACTGGAGCAGTCTAAGGTCGGCATGGAACCCAATGTGCTCGAAGGCGCGCGGGTGCCTGGTGAGAACGACCCCATCGTTCTCTTCGCCCTGCTTCCCGACCAAACCCATCGAACGGACGCTCAGGCCTATCAAACGGCCCAGTTGACCCTGCAACTCGGCTCGACGGTCGCTCAGTCTGATGGCACGTTCAGCGCCCACGAACTTGAGCACCTTTCACACGAAATCGAGAGCTGGACGCACCTCAGCGAGGGGGACCGACGGCGGCTGCGCGCGCACCTTGATCTCTTGGCGATGGCACCGCTTTCCTTGCCTACGTTGCGCAAGAAGCTGGATCCGCTCAGCGAGGACATCAAGGACGCCATCGCCGGGTCCATGGCCACCCTCGCCCAGGTCGACGGAATGGTCTCTCCAGAGGAGGTCCGGTTCTTGGAGCGCGTCTACAAAGCGCTGGGCGTGGATCCCACTCGTGTGTTCAGCGACGTCCATGCCCCACGCCCGTCCAAAGCCCCAAGCGCATTGCCCAAGGCTGCGTCTGGCGCATTCCAACTCGATCCCGACCGGATCGCTGCTCTTCAGCGGGACACAGCCCAAGTCTCCGCGTTGCTCGCCAACATTTTCACCGACGAGGAAGCGACTCCCCCTGATCACGCGCCGGCGGAAGCGGTGGGTGCCGAGGTGGAGAGTGCTGGTCAGTTGCTAGGGCTTGACCAGGCACACAGCGCGCTGCTGCGCCTCATGCTGTCGCGCCCGGTTTGGACCCGTGCCGAACTGGAAGATGGCGCGGCAGACATGGAGCTGATGCTCGACGGCGCGCTTGAACAAATCAACGACGCGTCGTTCGACGCATACGACATCCCATTTTCCGACGGCGACGACCCGTTGGAGATCAATCCCGAATTCATTGAGAAGATCGAGCAATGAGCAGCCCAATCCGTTCCAGGGACCGCGACGCGGTGATCCAGTCGCTGCGCGCCGGCGTCGTTCCACGCGCCGGTCAGCATTTGATCCAAGTCGGGCGCGCCCGTGAAGTGCAAACCCTGGTCAGTGACATCGATCGGCTCGCCGATGGCGGCTCGTCCTTCCGCCTGGTGGTGGGTGAGTACGGCGCAGGCAAGACCTTTTTCTTGAACCTCGTTCGCGCCATTGCAATGGAGCGAAAGCTCGTCGTGGCCAGCGCGGATCTGAATCCCGACAGGCGGTTGCATGCTTCAGGGGGGCAGGCCCGGTCGCTCTACGCGGAGCTCATGCGGAACTTGGCCACTCGGACCAAGCCCGACGGAGGCGCCCTGCCCGGGGTGGTCGAGAAGTTCATTTCGACCGCAGTGGCCGAATCCAAGTCGCAAGGCGTATCCACCGAGGAGGTCATTCGCGCGAAGCTCGAGCAGCTGAGCGAACTGGTGAACGGCTATGACTTTGCCGACGTGATCGCCGCTTATTGGAGAGGGTTCGAGCAAGGCAACGAGCAGCTCAAGTCCGATGCCATTCGTTGGTTGCGTGGCGAATTTTCCACCCGTACGGATGCGCGTGCAGCGCTGGGCGTCCGAACCATCGTCAACGACGCATCGGTCTACGACCAGCTCAAGCTCATGGGCCGCTTTGTTCGACTGGCGGGCTATAGCGGCCTACTGGTCTGCCTGGACGAACTGGTCAACCTCTACAAATTGGCCAACGCCCAGGCCCGGAATGCAAACTACGAGCAGCTCCTGCGCATGCTAAACGACTCCCTGCAGGGCTCTGCGGTTGGCCTTGGCTTTGTTCTGGGCGGCACCCCGGACTTCCTGATGGATACCCGCCGCGGCGTCTACAGCTATGAAGCTCTTCAGAGCCGCCTGGCCCAGAATACCTTTGCCACCAACGGACTGGTGGATTTCAGCGGCCCTGTGGTTCGACTGTCGAGCCTGACGGCCGAAGATTTTTACGTCCTGCTCACCAAGATTCGCCATGTCTACGCTGCCGGCGACACGGGCAAGTATCTCTTGCCCGACGATGCCATTCACCAGTTCATGACCCACTGCGCCAATCGAATCGGCGATAGCTTCTTCCGCACCCCGCGCACGACGATCACCGCGTTTATCAACCTCTTGGCCGTCTTGGAGCAGAACCCGGGCGTGGGCTGGCAGGACCTGATTGGATCGGTCGAGGTGGCAGCTGACCACGGGGGCGACGGCGAATTGGTCGTTCAAGAGGACGACGAGCTGGCGTCGTTCAGGCTCTAACGATGACTGCCTCCAGCGCCTTCCAATCGCTGCACCCTCGAATCCAGCGCTACCTCTGGACCGAACAATGGGAGGCGCTGCGTGAGGTCCAGGAATTGGCGATTCCCCTCGTCCTGACCGCCGACCATGACGTGATCATCGCCGCCAGCACCGCCTCGGGAAAAACCGAGGCCGCTTTTCTTCCTGCGCTCACGCACCTTCTGAACACCGACGAGGAGGGCCTGATTGTCTACATCAGCCCTCTAAAGGCGCTCATCAACGACCAATTTGAACGGCTGCAGCGGCTTTGCGAGGACCTTGAAGTCCCCGTGTGGCCTTGGCACGGAGACATATCGGGCTCGACCAAGCAGCGATTCTTTAAGCACCCCCGTGGCGTGCTCCTGATCACACCGGAGTCCATGGAGGCGATGCTCTGCAACCGCGGGACCTCCGTAGCCGCCGCGTTCTCCAGACTCCTGTACGTTGTCGTGGACGAACTCCATGCGTTCATTGGGAGCGAGCGCGGAAAGCAGCTTCAGTCGTTGATGCACCGGATTGACGTGCTATTACGGCGGCGGACTCCCCGCTTGGGCCTGTCGGCAACATTGGGGGATTTTTCGAGTGCCGGGGCCTTCCTACGCCCGGGTGTTGGGACTGCCCCCGCGCTGGTCAACGCCCCATCAGCTGGAAATGATCTCCAGCTGATCATCAAGGGCTACGAGCAACCCGCATCTGAGGGCGGATCCGACGAGAATCCCGCGGCTCCCGCTGCGGTGGCCGAGCACCTCTACCGGGTGCTTTCAGGGACGAACAACCTGATCTTCCCCAATAGCCGAAGGGAGGTTGAACGCTACACGCACCTCCTCAACCTGCTGAGCGAACAGGACGGCCGGCCGAGAGAGTTCTGGCCACACCATGGGAGCCTGTCCAAGGAAATACGCTCGGACACGGAAGCGGCCCTGAAACAAAAGGGTCGTCCAGCGAGCGCAATTTGCACGAACACTCTGGAACTGGGCATCGATATCGGAGCGGTGAAGAGCATCGCGCAAATTGGCCCACCACCTTCCGTGGCTAGCCTTCGCCAACGCCTTGGTCGCTCCGGGCGCCGCCCTGGAGAGCCAGCGGTGTTGCGCGGCTACGTTATCGAGGACTCAATCGACGCTGAGTCGACGTTGAAGACAAGGCTTCGACTGGACACAGTTCAGTCCACTGCTTGCGTGCTGCTATTGCTGGAGAGGTGGTTTGAACCGCCTTCGGTCAACGGCCTACACCTTTCAACGCTCGTCCAGCAGTTGCTTTCTTCCATCGCCCAATACGGCGGGCTTAAGGCAGCTCAAGCGTATCAGCTGCTCTGCGCAGATCAGGGACCGTTTCACGGCCTATCCCAAGACGCGTTCGCAGAGTTGCTTCGCCACCTTGGCCAAGAACAGGTTCTGATTCAAGATGGCTCCGGCTTGCTGCTCCACGGCCCGGTCGGCGACAAGTTGGTCAACCATTACACCTTCTACGCCGCTTTCAGCGTCGACGAAGAGTTCCGGATCGTGGCCGCCGGAAAGGCACTAGGCACGCTCCCCGTTTCCCAACTGCTGACCGTCGGCCAGCGAATATTGTTTGGCGGCCGCACTTGGCTCGTCGAGCAGATCGACGACGCCCAAAAGACGATCTACGTGGCCGCAGCGAAGGGCGGCACCCCACCTCTTTTCAATGGAACGGGCGGGCAGATCCACACCCAGGTCCGTCAAAAGATGCGTGGACTGTATCAGCAAGAGATCAAACCAGACTTCTTGGATCCCACTGCCTCTCGCTTCCTGCAGGAGGCGCAGAGCGCCTACCGTCAATTGAGCCTGGACGGGAAGGTTCTCCTCGACCAGGGCAGCGATGCCTTGCTGCTGACGTGGCTGGGAGACTCTTCGAATGAAGCCATCGCCTGCCTCCTAAACGCTCAGGGATTCATTTCTCAGGCCGGTAGGCTGGGCGTGGAAATCTCCAAGGGGGCTAGGAGTCTCGATGATGTGATCAAGGTGCTCGGGCGGGTGGCAAAGATGCCATTGCCATCGCCAGAGACGCTTCTTCACTCTGCAAACAACTTGGTCACGCAGAAGTGGGACGGCCTCCTTCCTCCACGCCTTTTGCGACGCTCCTATGCATCGTTAAAGCTGAACCTGGAAGAGGCTACCGCTTGGCTCGCTCTTAGGTTCGGATAGTGTTCCAGTTCTAGCGAAGCTTCCGCATTGGCGCCTACTCGCCCCGCACGCGCCCTTCCGTTGTTAGGCCGGCTCAGAGACTAGCTTGTGGAGTCATCTGATGACCTACGACTCGACCTTCTTGTCTCAAAGAATTTTTCGCCACGCTCAATCCGCGCTATCTGGCGCTGAATATACGAATCACCCTTGCGAATGCGAACAATCATACCTAACGGAAAGATCACGCAACCGTAGATCGCAAGAGCCCCAATTGTGACGATCACACCCAACCAGTGAAGCCCGCCGGTCGAATAGGCCAATGGCGCAACCATCGCGGCAATTGCCAGGAAGCAGAAGCACCACAGAAGCTGGGTCAGCAAGAATTGCAGGAGATTCGACCTGTCCGAAGCTAGGTGCTGAACCTTCCTCAGCTCGGCCCTGTTCATAGCAAGACCTAACTTCTCATTCCAAAAGCCGGCCTTGGCATAGGCCCATTTCGCTAGTGACGTAACGATGCTCGAGATGACAAAAACAGCGAGCCCCTGTGCCAGCCAGTTTTCCATAGTTTGTCTCATTCATAGAGTGTGGGTGGGCTATGGGCACCCGATGCTCCGGGTCAGAGTTCGATCCGTGCAATGCTTGGCCACAACTATGCCAGCCCCCAGCGTGCCTACTCGGGGGCTGCAAGGAGCCTTCAGCGTCGTTGAAAGTCTATGCCCATTTCTAACAGAGCGGCGGGTGTCGGAGAAAATTTAGTACCTTCAAGGATGACCCTAGGAGCCGGACGCTGAAAGGCTGCGTCTCCTCCAGGACTTCGCCGCACAATGCCACGCCCATCGCTGCACTTCCCTAGCCGTTCGCCGGAACGTATCAGTCCCTTCCACGAAGACCCAGACGGCCCTTTCGTCCCGCTCGCCACCAGCTTAGGTTCCGGCGCGCCTCTACCTGGTGCCGGGCTCGGAGCTCACACACCAACAGACTAGCGTCCCCACTCGCGCATCTTTTTTTGCCGCATCAGTGGCGTGCACCGTGTCAGTGCCACTGAGCGCCCTCTCCAAGCCCTCGTCGATCACCAGAAGGCTCGGACCACCTAATGGCGTCCTTTGCACGGAGAGATCGCCGCGCAGCTCTGATCAGCTCGGCTATCCAGTTCGACGAACCCGGCCGCACTGATAAAAGCCGACGCCACAGCGGCGTCGGCCTTTTTGTCACGTTTCTGTCCTGTTGCTTTCTTGCCCCAAGAACAGCTCCGCTTTAAGTCATTTGCCGGGCTTATGCTTGTGAGGCTTCAAGCCCGGAGTATTCCCTGGGGTATCCTTGTTATCCCGTCGACGCTTATCCGGTTCTCCGGTAGACGGAGCTATTGGCTTCGGGCCAGGCTTAATCGACATAACTTGACTCCTTCATTAAGAGGGAACAGCCACACAAAGCTGCAACATCGCACCACAACTGTCAATACACCCTAACGAGATTAAATAACTCATTCGAGATTTCCTTTGTCTGCCCTTCCCTATTCTGCCCAGAGAGGCCCGACAGCCTCAGTTCTGTTTCGCAAGTGAGATGAGGTGGCGCAGCGCACGCGCCCGATCCTGCCACGTATCCACGTTCCACGATGGATGGTAGACCCACGTCATCAGGACAGACCCTCCCGTGTAGTCCAGCGACCAGACTTCCCGAGATTCAATGTAGCGTCGCTTGCCCGCCCCTCGATTCACCTGTTGGGCGATGAAGGGCTCCAAGCCCGGTCGCGGTTCGCCGTGACGAAAGAACCGCCAAGCGGTGCGACCGAGCACCAGCACCACATCCGGCCGAAGCGCCGGCAGAATGTGTCGAACCAATACGTCCCCGCCGTCGCGCAGCGCCTGATTTCGCGGCCGGTGATTTGCCTGGGAACCTGCGAACGCCTGGGAAAGGTTCAGAAATGCCACGCGTCTCCAAGTCTCGGCGGCGTCTTGGAGTCGGAAGTCCTGCCGCCCGGTGAGGATCAGATCGAGCGCCTTGAAGAAGGGTCCGTCGCGACCGTTCCGGGCGGGCAAGGCCATCTCTCGGAAATGGTCTTGAGTGAAAGGACGGGTCACTTCCAGCGAATCGCTCGCCCCCTCCCTCCGATAGTGCGACTCGCCAAGCAAGAGCACCCGCCGGCCACCCAGCCCGCCCCAGTAGAGGTCACCCCAATACGGGATGAAACGGACTTCATCGGGCCATTGATGGCCCTCGAGATTCGTTTCAGGTGGGCCGGCATACCTCTGCACAGCTTGGTTTCCCCTGGTCATAATCGCTCCTCGAACAATGCACTCCGAATAGGCCCGAACAGGGCAACACTGGCAGCTGAAGCGACTCAGTGGCCGCCCCGTGCCATCCTTTGCCCGCGCTTCGCTGGCTTCTTACCTGGCGGCAGTTTCTTCACCTTAACTTTGTCTTGATCGACGGAGATCTTGGCAAGCATGACCTCTCCAAAGCCACGCTCGAGGATGCGCGTGCATACAGACTTGAGCACGACCTTGGCGAAAAATGGCAGATGCAGTCCTGGCGCTTCAGACTGGCTTATTACACCGAACACCACCTTGTAATCTGTGACGTCACGCGGGACGTCAAACGGAAGGTCAAGCGCATGAGCCGGATCGATCTTCTCGTTGGCGAGTTGCACGAAGCTCTTGTCTGACTTAAGCAACTCGGCTGACACCAACCCCTGATTGAACAGGTGCCCGAGCACGCTGGAGCTACCGTAGTGCTTTATGTGCAAGAGAGTCTTAGCCCCATAGACATCGCAGAACTCAACCTTGTCGTGCACCCCGCCCACATTGAGAAGCTTGCGGTCCATCAAACACCAGGCTCCATTGCCCTCGTCTACAAGGGCCTGGTTGTAAGCCGCCTCATCGTCGTGGTTGTAGATCGGCAGCTCTAAGGGAAACTTCGCGATGTTCGCATAGAATTCTTCGATGCTTGCGGCAAAATCATCATGGACCTCAAACCAGTTCCCTGCGGAGAGGACGTAAGATTTCCCACCATCCTCCAGCTCACAGTGGATGCAGCGGTAGATTTGCCAGTCCTCTACGGTCCATTGCTCCTCATCCACCGCGAATGCCTGCCGGGATCGCAAGAACTCAATGCTCGGTTCTGCGTCTGGATATGCTTGTACGAGGCCAGGCAGGTGGAGATCCGAAGACATGCCTTCGTTCTTCTTGCGGGTGAACTTGAAGCCTGCGATGCGGGTCCAGTCCACCACATCAGGAATAGCAAGCCAACAGCCCTCAACCCGCCCGCCTTGCTGCCAAGCGATCTTTAGCTTCTCCACCAGCAGGGCATCTAGCTCGACTGCACGTTGACCCTTGGGCCTTAGCTGGCGAACCTGATCAACCCAAGGAAACTTCTCTTTGTAATCGGTGGAAGAGTAGGCCCGAAGATAGCGGCGCAGCTGCCTTTTCAGCTCCGGGATATCCGCTTTGCTGGTGAAGTTGAGGGCATCCGATCCGGACAACCGGCGCCCCATCTCAGGCGCATCGGGATAGCCAACAATGCCCCGAATAAGGTCGCGTTCGATATCGATGCCGAACTCCAACGCAGCAGATGCCTGACTGGTTTGCACACGGCTGTTTTGGTCATCCACGAAGGCGCGCTTATCCACACTACGGAGAGCATCCTGCCGCACGGAGTTCAGTGTTACGAGCAGCCCAAACCGCTCTTCAAAAGCCTCGGGCTTTAGTAGATGTCTTCCTTGACCAAACGTAACGGCGAAAAGGCGCTTGTCCACGGGGACGATGAGGACCGCTGCGGAGGACTGGACATATCCAAGCTTCTTCTTGTCCACAAAGGGCGTGAACAAAGGAGACCACTTCGGCTCCCGTGGTGCCGTCGGCTTTACGAACAGTGTCCCGTAGTGGGACGCACCATCGACTATAGGAATGCCAGCGACCTGGACGGCGATCGCATCGCAGTCCGTCTTGATGTCCTCACGCAGCAAGTAGACCGTGTAATTGTTCATACCCCTCCCTTGGACAAACAATTCGACTTTCGTGCCACCACTCGTGGCCAGGCGACCAATGTCACTGATTACTTAGATCAGCCCATTCGCCCGCCGGAACACTTAAGACGCATTACACACAAATCCTCTTACCTGAGAGCTTTGCAAGCAATCTAGACCCCATTGCCACGCCTAGTTCACTCCACTCCCGCCCGACCGGGGCTTCCCGTTTTGCAGGGGCGCACCTTGCGAATCAATCACGATCACCTCTCCCAGCCCCAAGGCACGCACTGACACCTCGACACGGGACAAGTCCCCAACCACGACCCACGTCAACCTGCTGGCGGACCTCGCAATCCCGCGCTGAATCTCCGCCATGGCGTCTGCCGCCCGCCGGGACTGCTTGTGACTCTCAACACCGCATGCCGGAGAACCGGCCTCACCCCTGCCTTTCCCCGTGCAGCGCAGCAGCTGCTGATTCGATCTTAACGCCCAAACTGCTCGCAGTGCTTGGAGACCATCGCTTGATACTACGCCATAGGCGTCAGGCCCATTTGAGCACGACGCTCCTCAAGTTTCTCAGGTGCCTCGACCGTGCGGGGCACCCAACGCCCCTTATCCGCACAACGCCCCTGCGTTCCATAGCGCTGGGGGTCGTGGGTGCGGTCCCAAAGGTAGGCGTAATTGGACGCTTTGATCTGCCCAGGGGCTACCAAGGGCTCCATGGCTTCCGCAACTGAGCGCTGGAACGCCGGGTCCTTGTCGGCATGCTGGGCCAGCAGCCAAGCCGCGTCCGCCCCGTCCTGGCCCACCTGCGCCACGGTCGGCCAGCCATGGGCCGCAACAACGGCCTTCAGCCGAGCGCTGTGCACCGCATCGACGGCACTGAGCACCCTCTCCTCACCCTCGGTGGTCAGCGGGAGGTCCCGCACCGCCTGATCGGCATCCTTCATCCGCAGTAGCTCACCGCGCAGCTCGGGGTCAGTGGGCGTCCCACCGCTGGCTCCCAGCGGCGCGAAGAGGATCGCAATCACTAACAAATGGACCGAGTCGTTGCGCCACAGCTCCACCTCCCAAGTGGTTTCTCAGCCATCAACTGACCACGCCGTTTAACAGCCGTACAGAACTAAACTAACATCCCAGAGAGAGTTGTTAGCTTGTAGAAATTAAACAGTACAGGTTCGCGGGAGCCCGGGGCTCCGGCCATCAGTGCGCCTGTTAGTCGACAAGCGCTCGCCGGCTGACCAGGAACAGCAGACGGTCAATTGCCGTCGCGTTGAGTGCTTCGCCATCTCCCCGTACCTTGAACGCGGTCCAGTCGCTGGCCGCCACCCGGCTCAGTTCGTCCGTTTCAACGGGTAGCCACCTCATCGGCCAATAGGGCAGACGCCGGTCTGCCACAGCGCCCCGTTGCAACTCAATCAGATGGAGGTGGCTCGAGGCCCCGAGCACGCGGGAGAAGGCAACGTCGAGCCCATCCGCCGGGCCCTCTAGGTATTGGAGAAACCTGGCACCGTCGAAGAGCAACACCCCGCTGACGCCCGCGTCGCGGTTGAAGCGCGCAGCGTCATCCACCAGATCGTCCAGCTTCGAACCTTGCAGCCCCAGCTTGTCTCCAGTCAGAAGATCCGAAGCTTCACTCACATACGCCACCGCCCGAATTGGCACCCACTGCTCCTTGTCGCCCCCATCAGCAGAAGAAGTTACCAAAACTGAATCAGCAAGGTTGGCGCAGCAGTGGGAAGTGCGACGCCAATCCTGACTGATTCACAAAAGCCCAGGACGGCGTGGAGCCTTTTTAGCCATTCTGAATCATCGGGTCAAGGTCCGCTTCCGGCCAGAAGCCGACCCGCATATGCACCGGCGAGGGCTTGGCTCAAATGGCGATGAGGACTTTACCCATGACAGATCCCGCTTCAAGTGCCCCGTGCGCTTCGGCGATCTTCTCCAGCCCCACCTTAAGGCCGACATGGGGCGAATAGGCGCCGCTGGCAAGGCATGCGTTGATGTCCCTGATCGCGTTGTCTTTCGCTTCTTGAGGGACCGAATAGATGTACACGAAGCGGAGCACGCAACCGTGCACCATCGCACGCAACAGCGGCAGTGAAAGCGCATCGGTTGCCCCTACGGTTGCATAAGCGCTGATAACCCCACCAGAAGCGAGGCATGCGAGGTCAAGATCGAGGTTTGCCTTCACATTGACGTCTACGATGCGGTCCACGCCCGCATTCCGGGTAGTCGCTTGAATCGCGCCGGCGACATCGTCGTTCAGACGGTCCAGCACCAGATCTGCTCCGGCCGCCCGGGCAATGATTGCCTGCTCGGGATTCATCACCGTTGCCGCGACCCAGGCTCCCGCCCACTTCGCCAGAAGGATGGCGGCGGTGCCGACCACGCCCGCCCCGCCTTGCACCAACACCCTTCGGCCGTCGATGGCGCCATCGGCGAAGAGGCAGCGATGGGCTGTCAGTGCCGGGATGCCCAGGGATGCACCCACCTCGAAAGAGACATCGTCAGGCAGCGGCACGGCATGCCCTGATGGCACCACCACGAACGCTGCTGCCGTCCCGCTCGCCCGGCCATGCTGGGCTTCATAGATCCAGACCCGTTGCCCTAGACGGCCCACCTCGTCCGCGTCGCCAACCGCATCGATCACACCCGCCCCGTCTTGGTGGGGAATGATGCGTGGAAACGGCATCGGCGAAGAGAACCCTGTGCGGGCCTTGAGGTCTGTGGGATTCAGCCCCGACATGTGGACCCGAACCCGAACTTCGCCTGGCCCGGGTTGCGGGGTCGGCAGCTCGGCGACACGAAGCACCACATCGGCCGGGCCCTGGCGGTCGTAGTACGCAGCTCTCACGGGCTTTCTCTCTGATTGCGAAGGGACTCCTTCGGGGTCAGCACTATCGGAGGCAAGCATCCGTTTTACAACTAGGCACACTTTGTATATATAGGGATACAAAGTATCCCATTGGAGCAGTCATGCCCCGTAGCGCCCCTCCCGAGTACCGATGTGCCGTAGAAATCACCGTGGACATCGCGGGTGGCAAGTGGAAGCCGTTGATCGTTCACTACCTGCTGAGCGGAACCAAACGGTTTGGGGAACTGCGAAAACTGATCGGCGGAGTGACCCAGCGCTCGCTGACCTTGCAGCTGCGCGAGCTTGAGGCAAGCGGCATCGTTCGACGCGAAGTGTTCGCAGAAGTTCCACCACGCGTTGAATACACGTTGACGGCGCTAGGCACCACGCTGGCACCGACGCTGGAAGCAATGAAGTCCTGGGGGGAGCACTATCTGGCCAGCAGGAACGACTAGCCCTGTTGGGATCGCGGTTCGCAATGTGCTCGGCTTAGCGCATAGTTTGTTTCCGACTCTAGGCGCCGTCCTGGACGGCTGCTTTCGGCCAGGAGCGGACGCTGCCCTTACAACAACCAGTCCTTCTTCATCCGGCGTAGGTGAAGGCATAACTCCTTCCGATGCGCTGGATGCGAGCAAACCCCAGCTCACCCAAGTGCATGCCGGCCGCGATCAACCGATCTGCACTGACCATATCCAAAAGCGCTGAACGGGCCGCTACAGCCCGCTGCGGATCCTGGTCGAACGCGATGGATACGTTGGGCCTGGCAATTTGGATGTGGGGGAAATGCACGATGTCACCCCAGATCAACGCACTGCGGCCCTCCGATTCCACCCGATAGCCAGTGTGCCCGGGCGTATGGCCCGGCAGCGGGACCATACTAATACCGGGCAGCACATCGTCCTCGGCCAACAAGCGCAAGTTGCGGCGGTATCCGGCGAACACCTGCCGTGCGAGCAGGAAGTTGCCCCGGGCACGATCATTGCTGCGGGCAAGGTTGCCGTCGTCCTCCCAGAACGCCAGCTCGCGTGGGTGTATGAGCAGCTCCGCATTGGGGAAGACGGGGTGACCTTGAGCATCGAGTAGACCGCCAACATGATCAGGATGCGCATGCGTGAGCAGGATCGTATCCACATCCGCGGGCTGCACACCGGCTCGCAACAGATTGCCCCTCAGCTTCCCTCCCCAGCCCTTGATCCCCCCGGCACCGGCGTCGATGAGGATCGTGCGGTCCTTCCCACGCACCAGGTAGGTGTTGATGTGGATCGAGGACGGGTCGCTGACCCCTGCCTTCAGCTGTAGCTGCGCGGCCTCGGCCGGATCAATGTGGGAGAGCAGATCCAAACTGGCGGTCAGATGGCCATCGCTGATCGCTTGGATCAGGAAGCCACCGATCTGGAGGGTGGGCAGAGCCCGTTCAACGATGGATGCGTTCATGGCCGCTCGTCAGTTTCGTGCGTGGAGGGAATCACTGGCGTAGCCAAAGCAACGGATGCGCGCCGTCAGTCCTGCATGGTCTTGGATGGCCAGGTCGAGCTGCCGCATGAATTCGTCCATGAGCTCGGGCGTCCTCCCCGGTCCCAGTCGATAGGCCAGTTCCGCGGACGCCGGATGGCCCCGTCCCTGGCGCGCAGCCAGGTAGAGAATGTGGACGTTGTCCAACGCAGCACCAAGCACCTCCGTGCATAGCATCGCGCATCGCTCAGTGAGCTCCACCAGACTCTTGTCCGCCGGCATCCCTTCCTCGGTGAAGTAGATCGTGAGTCTAGGCATGTGAGCGCTGCTCCGATCCTTGTTGACCTTCAATCGCCTCGCTCTTGAGTTGTGCTGTCATAGGCGTATACGCATACACCCCACTCGGAAGGAATTCCTCAGCTGGAGCTATCCCGGCCGGAAGGCGCGCAAGCCAGAGCGCTGCGGGCGCATGATCCAGCGCAACCGCATGCATGGCCTCGGGGGGGAGCCCCATCGCAATGAGCGGCTCAGGGCCGACGCGACTCACCAAGAGGTAATCGCCCTGTTCGACGGCGAAGGCCCGATCCAAGCCACTGTATAGGTTGCGATGCCAGTCGGTGATGTGCTGCTGCCAGCGCGCGAAGTTGCCCCCTCCTTTCCGGGCGTACTCCTCCCCTTGCAGGACCTCCAGGCCGTCTATCGAGTGAAGGGCAAGGTAGGTCGGGCACCCTGCACCACATGCCCGGAAGCGCTGCGAGGTGTGGAACCCACGCACGGAAATGAGCGCAGGCAATTTGTGCAGGCTGTAGAAATCGTTCCATTCATCCTCGCTGGCGGAGTCGGAATAGCTGCATTCGACGGTGTAGATCATGGGAACACTCCTGGGCCGGCTTGTGCGCGTGCCCCTTGTTGATGTCCCATCATGCTAGGCCTGCATTGGCTCCCACCAAATCGATGTTTCGGTATGCTTCAGTGACAAAAGGTCACGTTGAATCCCCATGCGCAGGAAGATTCCCAGCAGCACCGCCCTGACCGCGTTCGAGGCCGCCGCCCGCCACGGCAGCTTCGCGCGGGCAGCGGAAGAGCTTTCCCTCACCGAGGGGGCGATCAGCCGCCAGATCGGCAGGCTGGAGTCCTTCCTAGGGGTCCCCCTGTTTGAGCGGGTCGGCAATCGCGTCCGCCTGCTGCCCAATGGCGAGCGATACGCTGCCCAAGTCCGCGAGTCGCTGGACCGCTTGGACCGCGACAGTCAATACCTGATGGGCCAGCCGAAGGACGCTGCAAGCCTGGACATTGCCGTCACGCCCACCTTCGCGTTGCGATGGCTCATCCCTCGCCTGCCCGCGTTTAGTCGCGCGCACCCGAACATCACCGTGCACCTTTCCGAGCGCACTGACCCGTTCGCGCTTGCCGGCAGCGGATTCGATGCCGCCGTGCACTTCGAGCACCCAGCCTGGGCAGGTATGCGCACATACCCGCTGCTGCAGGAAGTGCTGGTGCCGGTGTGCCATCCCGCGCTCATCAATGGCGCAAAGGCTCGCGTCTCGCTGGACCAACTGCCGCGGCTACACCGACGACAAAGCCCCGATGCCTGGCACCGCTACGCCAAGGACTCAGGCATACCCCTCACCAACCCAGCGGTGGGGGCACGCTTCGACCTTCATGCGATGTTGATTGAAGCAGCGCTTGCAGGCCTCGGGGTCGCCTTGGTGCCACGCCTCTACGTGGACACAGAGCTGGAGCAAGGTCGGCTAGTGGCGCCATGGCCGCAAGGCGAGGCGGTGTCCAAGACGTTCTGCCTGGTGCTGTCCGAACCGATCGGTTTGACTGCCGGTCCAGTGCAAGCGTTTGCACACTGGTTGCAGGAAGAGGCCCGCGCGGCTCGGATGGAAAACTGACTTGATGACCACGCCGTAGGAGCGCTCGCAATGACAGCATTGGCCTACCGCTAAGAGGGTTATGCAGGCGCCCCTTCGTTGAATGATTCACTTAGACGACCATGTGGCCGAACTTCGTCACATCCAACTGTGCTGGGAACTGTGCTCTCAGAAACTCGGCAACAGAGTCCTCTGGAGAGCCATGGCCGGAAAGCGCTGTAGATCATCCGGAATCCTCAGATAAAGCTGATCAAATTTGATCTTCATCCTCCTTCCTCCGCCTGCTCACCCGAGCCTCGGCGGATGCCTGGGCACGTGCACGACCTAGCCCGACCGCGTCCCGTACGCTCAACTCCCCCCAGATCTCTTTCCGGGCTGGCCAACACCCTGGATCATCGTCTCGCTGAATAAGCCACAGAGCTGTGGCCACGATGCCCACTCTTACGGAGGGGTCACCGGCCTCAAGGCGAAGCAACGTAGACACTGAAACACCCAGTCGCTAGGCCCATGCTTTAAGGGACTCTCCGCGCCTCAATCTGGCCACAGCCGAATCCGCCCCAAGCTTCTAAATTGCAGCTGCGGTAGACCATGGAAGTTACTGGATTGCGCGGGAAGCCTTTGACATAAACATATAGCTTACTTAAATCCGCATATTTGCAAACATATATATTACTTTTTGCGCGGAACGCTCCAAGCCACTTCATTCTCCCGATGGAGGCGATGGCAGGAGTGCTCGCCCCTCCTCATCACGAGCGCTGGCGTGTTCAAGACCTCCGCATCTGATACGGCCGCGCTGGCGTATTGGTGGGGACGTCTGATCCAACGCGTCCATCGCTGCTGCGTTGACAGCCGGCCAAGGTTGGTTCCAGCCATCCCATCGCCGACCTGGCTAGGCCTCACAGGTCGAGGTGGGGCCGCATCAGCGCCTCAAACCATTCAATGAAGGCATTGAGTCGGCGAGAACGCTGCCTGCGGTTGGGGTAGACAAGCGATACCTGCATGGGCGCGGCGCGAAAGCCGGGCATGACTTCCACAAGTTCGCCCCTGTCGAGCAGGTGCTGGACATCAAACCGGGGAATCTGGATCAATCCCATCCCCGCCACGCAGCAGGCGATGTAGCTTTCGGCGTTGTTGACGACCACCCGGCTGGCTACGGCGACCAGCCGTTCCTGGCCCGACACAACGTATTCCCAGGGAAGTTTGCGCCCGATGGAAGGCGAGGCATAGCCCACGGACAAGTGGCCCTGGAGCAGATCCTCCGGCCTAGTCGGCATGCCATGCTCACGCAGGTAGCCCGGGCTGGCGCAGTTGACCAGGGCGATATGCCCCAGCGGACGAGCGACCAGACTGCTGTCGTGCAGCGCGCCGATCCGCACGGCACAATCAACGCCTTCCTGCACGAGATCGATCGCTCGGTCGGTCGAGCCCAATGCCAGCTGGAGACCGGGATAGCGACGGAAGAAGCCGGGCAGTGCAGGGGCAATCAGCCGACGCGCGATGCGGCTGGGCACGTCCACGTTGAGCCGTCCCGAAATCTTGCGTTGGCTGGCATGGAACAGCTGCTCGATGTCTTCGGCGTCGCAGAGGAACAGGCGGACGCGCTCTAGCAACTGCACGCCATCGGCAGTGAGTCGCACCTGCCGTGTCGTTCGGTGCAACAGGCGCGAGCCCATGGCTGACTCAAGTTGCTGGACGGCAGCAGACACCGATGCGCGCGGCACGTCCAGCGCATGGGCGGCCTTGATGAAACTGCCCATCTCGGCAACCTGAACGAAGATGCGGTACTGACCGAGTTTGTCCATTCATCCTTTCCCACGATCGCGCAACCACCAAATAACACCGACGGCCCCCACACATGCGAGTGCTCGTCATGTCCAAGGACCCTACTCGTCCAAGGCATCGAGCACCAGCTCGGCGGTGAGCCCACTGCTGTACTGCTGCTGCCCGGTGATCAAGCGCCCATCGCGGATCGCAAACGGTTCGTTCGCGCCCCGGCAGCGGTAGGTGGTGCCCTGGATCCGGGCGGCTTCGCCCTGGATGGTGTAGTCGTTCAGGGTCATGCCAAAGGCCTTGTTGACCTCGTCCTCCTCCTCGTCGCTGAAGCCGGTCCAGGTCTTGCCTTCGGCCAGCAACCTGCCATCGGACAGCCGCGTCCAGAGCAGGAGGCAAGCGCCGTGGCAGATCAAGGCGACGATCTTCCCCTTCTCGTAGAAGTCGGCAATCAGCGCGTGCAGCGCCGGGGCGTCCTTGAAGGTAAGCAGCGGCCCGCCCCCGCCGGCAACCCACACCGCGTCGTAGTCGTCCACGTTCACCGCACTGATCGGCAGCGTCTGCCTGAGCAACGGGCCAAACCCGGCGTGATGGACGAAGCCCAGAGTGACCAGGTCGTCGGCGTAGGGGCCGCCGGGCGTGCGCGGGTCGCTGTGCGTGTCGATCATGACCTCGCCGCCTTCCGGAGACGCCAGGTCCACCCGATGCCCGGCTTCTGTGAACATCAGGAAGGCGCGGGTCATCTCTTCGCCAAAGAAGCCCACCGCAAAGCCCTTCAGCTGGGCGGTATTGGAGACGATCGACAGGATGCGGCGCGGCTTGCGCTTCACGCCGATGCGGGTTTCAACTTTCAGGTCAGATGCTGGCATGGCTGTGCCCTCCAAAGTTCAACTGTCGCCCGGACCTGGGCCCCGGCGGCTGGCGTGGACGCTTACTTGGTTGTATATCCACCGTTAATGAGGATAGTTTGGCCGGTGATCCACCAACCGTCGCTCACCAAATGGCGGATGAAGGGCACTACGTCCTCAATATCAGTCAGGCCGGTCTTGCTGAAAGGCGAAAGCGCTGCGGCCGTCTTGTGGTAGGCCACCGCATCGGCGCCCTCGGCCGGATAGAAGAAGGGCGTGTCCATCGGGCCCGGGCCGATGGCCGTGACCGAGATGCCGCGTGCACCGAACTCCTTGGAGGCCGCGCGGGTGAAATGCTCCACCGGCGCCTTGGTGCCTGCGTAGGCGGCATAGAACGGGGTGAAGGCGCCCAGCAGCGAGGTCACGATTGTGCAGATCTTGCCGTTGTCGTTGAGGTTCCTGCCGGCTTCCTTGAGGAAGAAAAAGGCGGTCTTGGAATTAACGGCCGTCATCTGGTCATACTCGGCCTCGCTGATCTCGGCCATGGGCTTCTTGAGCACCTTGCCGACGGTATTGATGGCGATGTCGGGCTTGCCGACCGCCACGACAGCGTCGGCGAACAGCTTTTCGACGGCACCGGCCGTGCTCAGGTCGCCCTGCAACGCCACGGCCTGCGCACCGCTGGCCTGCACCGCGGCGACGGTGGCATCGGCATCTGCCTTGGATGCGGCGCTGTTGTAGTGGATCACCACGGCCTTGGCGCCCTGCGCGGCCAAGTCGCGGGCGATCAGGCCGCCGAGGTTCTTGGCGCCGCCGGCGATGAGGACAACCTTGCCCCGGATGGAATGGTCTGCCATGGAAAATCTCCTTCACGAGTCACGGAGAGTTGAGCTTAGGCGGCTCCTGCCAAGCGATAATCCGTCACTGACTGGATAGATAATCCAGAAAAACAGCCCAATGAAGGAACGCTGGGCTTCGGCTTTCACAACTCGCACCGGAAAATGAGGGCTCGCGCCATGAGCTATCCCATGAAGACAGCCCCATTTGTGGCTCCTGGCGGGGTAGATGCCTACGCTGCCCGCCGGCACGAACCGGTGCCAGCGGAATGATCAGGTCACAAGTCTTTCAACCTGAAATGCCGGACGCCGCATCTGCCAGAGCATCCAGAGGATCCCCAGGCCAACGGCAACCGCCCCCACCCACGCCGTGCTGGTCAGCCCCATCGCCTCCAGACTGGCACCGCCCAGCAGCGAACCCAGCGCAATACCGCCATTAAAGCCGGCGATGTTCAGCCCAGCTGCCACCGCCGGCGCCTGCGGCGCGTGGACCTGCGACAGACCGATCACACGCGCCTGCAAAGCCGGCACCGCAGCATAGGTCAGCGCACCCAGCAAGCCCGTCAACAACACCATCAATGGCAACGACGGTGCCGATACCCAAATCGCCAGCAGCACCACTGCCAAGCCGACCAGTACGATCATCACGGCAAAGTCCGCACCCTTGCGGTCGGTCAGGCGTCCGCCCCAGATGTTGCCAATGGCTGCCATCACGCCATAGCCCAGCATCAACAGGCTGGCCCTGCTCTCGCTGACGTTCGTCACCTGCAGCAGGATCGGGGAAATGTAGGTGTAGAGCGCGAACGACCCGGCATAGGCCAACACAGTGATGCCGGCTCCGGCCAGCAGACGCGGATTGAACATGGCTTTGAGACCATCCATTGCGTTGGCCTGCGCCGAGCCGTCGTTCCGATCCGTCGGCATCAGGGCAAGCAGGCCGAGGAAACCAATCGCGCCGCTCGCGGCGACCGCCATGAAGATGACTTGCCAGCTCAGCACGGCGCCCAGGTAGGTGCCAAGAGGAACGCCCAACGCCAGGGCCAAGGTCAGGCCGCCGAACACTACAGCCACCGCCGCCCCGGCCCGATGCCGGCCCGCCAATTGCGTGGCAACGCTCGAGGCCACGGCCAGGAACACGCCGTGCCCCAGGCCCGAGGCGAAGCGAGCAATCAGCAAAGGCGTCAGCGCATCCGACAAGCTGACCACCGCGTTGCCCAGCGTGAACAGCCCCATCGCCATCAGCAGTAGCGGCTTGCGCGGCCAGCGGCTCGCCAGCGCGGTCAGGCCCGGCGCACCGATTACCGCGCCCAGCGCATAGGCCGTGACCGCCGTGCCGACCTGGGCCACGCTGACATGCAGGTGGCTGGAGATGGTGGAGACCAGCCCGATGGTCACGAACTCGGTGAAACCCAGTGCGAACGCGCAAAGCGCGAAGACGTAGATGACGAAAGGCATGCGCTCGTTCATGGCTTAGATCCGACCCACGGATGCCGCTGCCAGCAGCGGCAGCATCGCCTCGGCCACACCCTTGGCCGAAGCCGGGTTCTGGTCCAGCACCAGCCTCTCGCTGGCTAACCCCCTTCTGCTGAAGATTCGGTTCGGGCATTGCCGGATACCGCGTTCCTGCACGGCATCGGCAAGCGGGAGCGGCAGGATGTCGTAATAGCGCGCGTCAGCCAGCACTCGATGCGGATGCGAGGGTTTGGAAACACGGAAACCACCAGGAGCCGTGTCGGCGGCGCCAGTCGGCCCCTTGCGGTCGTGGCTGCTCAGGACGAAGAGAATGCGTTGGGTCATCGAAAGGCTCCTGGGTGCGGGTCGTGCACCCCGCCAGGCACCTCCAAGGGGAGCGTGCGCGTTGCGGTATGCGAGGTAAGGAACCTCATTCTGGTGAATCCGATATATCCTTCAAATGACCAAAATAGACAAACACTTTCCCCGGAATGGCCCAAATGGCTCTGCGCAATCTCGATGATCTGGCGGTGTTCGTGCATGTGGTGGACCGGCGCAGCTTTTCCGCCGCCGCACGCGACCTGCACCTCGCGCCCAAGACGGTCAGCAAGCAGATCGCCCGGCTAGAACAGGCGCTGGGCACCACGCTGTTCGAGCGCAACACCCGCAACTTGCGCATCACCGACGAAGGGCGGGCTATCGCTGAGCGTGCCCGCGTGGCCCTAGCGGTGCTGGAGGAAGTGCAGGAACTGGCGACCGGCGGCAACCAAGAACTAAGCGGCACCATCCGCCTGACGGCCCCCATGCCGTTCGGGCGCAAGTTCGTGGCCCCAGCGATCCACGATTTCTGTCGTCTACATCCCCGAGTCGGCTTCGACCTGCGCCTGTCCGATCAGGTGCAGGACCTGTATAGCGGCGATCTGGACTTGGCGATCCGCATGGGCGAACTGGCCGACTCACGCCTGGTGGCGAGGCGCGTGGCCGACAACCGGCGGATTCTTGCGGCGTCTCCCGCCTACCTAAAAGTGAATGGACAGCCCGCTCAGCCGGAAGATCTGGAGCGGCACAACTGCTTGGTGTTCGCCTATCCGGGGCTGTTGCAAAACACCTGGCCGCTGCGTATGGGCCGGCGGGAGAAGTCTGTCACGGTCAGCGGCACGCTCTGTAGCGACAGCGGCGACGTCCTACACGCTTGGTGCCTTGCCGGACTGGGCGTCTCGCTGCGCGAAACCTGGGACATCCACGAGGAACTCCGCGATGGGCGATTGGTGCGCGTTTTGCCGGACTGGGAGGCCGTCCCCTCGAAGATCAGCATCGTGCGGGTGCGGCGAGAGCCTGTGCCCCGCCGACTGACGGCCTTCAGCGACTTCCTACTGAGGCGCTGGCAGCAGGCCCCTTGGGATCAATGACAGCCTAAAGCTCGAACCCAGCCACTCAATCGAAGCAGGTTGGACCCCGCTCAGTTACTGCTGGGAACACACTGGCATTGAGCCGTATATCATCTGACGGAGGCTGGAGATCGTCGAGAGCCATGCGCTGACTCTCACAAAACAAGGAGAGTCGACGTGATCGTTGTTGGTCAGGAGTTCGATCCGTGAGTCTGAGACTTCGAGTTGTGATGCTAACCGGCCTCGCCCTACTTCTGCTGTGGGCAGGCGCGGCAACCTGGATGCTCAGTGGCATCCAGACAAAGCTGGAACACACCCTCGATGGTCGACTGGCGATGTCGGCAAGGATGGTAGCAGGGCTGGTTTCTCGCACATCTTTGGACATCCCCGCCTCAGCAGTCCAGTTCGATCATGCGTTGAAGAGCGCCGCGCATGAAGGCATTGCTTGTGAGGTCCGCACCATGCAAGGAGAGGTTCTGTCTCGCCGTGGCGAGCCGCCAACGAACTCGGCCGCGCGCCTTCCCACTGGATTCTCCACGAAAGTCGTTGCAGGCACCGAGTGGAGGATCTACGTGCTCCGAGACGATGCGTATCAGGTCACCACAGCCGATCGAATCGATGAACGGTCGGACTTGACTGATCGGATGCTGATTGCCGCTGGTCTGCCGTTCCTGATCGCGGTTATCGGTGGACTTGGTGTGTTGTGGATCGGCATCAGCCGTGGCTTGGCACCACTGACCAGGCTATCCCAGGAGCTGACATCACGAGACGCCGACAGTGTCGTCCCGGTCGACGCTGCGCATTACCCAACCGAACTTGAGCCGATGCTGCAATCCCTGAACGCGTTGGTGGCACGCCTGGTGAAGACGGTAAACAACCAGCGGGCATTCACAGACGCCGCCGCTCATGAGCTACGCACACCGCTAACGATCATCGACACACACCTACAGGTGGCTCGCCAGTCAACAGGCGATGCGGTCGCCCCCGCATTGGACAATGCCCAACATGGCGTGCGGCGCCTGCGGCACACCTTGGACCAAATGCTCGCGTTGGTGCGTGCCGACAGTCCTGACATGCTCGAACAATCGTCTGTCTCGCTTGCCGATGTCTTGGCCGACAGCGTGCTTGCTGTAGCGCCGCAGCAGAGATCGCGGATCGAGCTGGGCGATCACGGCGAGGACATCACCGTTGCCATGCCCCGGCCCTTGCTGCAAACCGCCGTCAAGAACCTGCTCGACAACGCGCTTCGCTACTCGCCGGTCGATACCAAGGTGGCTCTTCGAATGTCCTGGGATAAGGATCGCCGCCGCTGCCTGCTCTCAGTGTTAGACCGCGGCCAGGGGCTGAGTGCCGACCAAGCGGAACAGATTGGTCGGCGTTTCTGGCGTGGCGATCACGAAAGGGCGGGCGCCGAAGGCTCGGGTCTAGGAATCTCCATCGTTCGCACGATCGTCGAGCGCTTCGGTGGGCGGTTGGAGTTCGTTGCCCGCGACGGCGGCGGCCTAGAGGTGTTGCTGGACCTGCCCGCGCACGCGCCGACCTTGCCGCCGTGAACTCCCCCATCGGGCTATCCGCCCGCCCCGGATTCCCCTCCGTTGTCAGCGTGGCCCCAAGATGTCCACAAGATCTTCGCCTTGCGGCATCCCGTTGATCTTCTTCAAGCTGCCATCGGGCAGCTTCACGACTACCCCTGGCGTGCCACGGAACCCCTGGGCAAACATCAGCAACTGATGTTCGTCCAACTTGGTTTTGATCCCAGCTGGAACCGCAGCGACGGGCTTGATCCCGCCGCGATCATAGTTTTGCTCGTTCTCCAGGAGCGCCGCCGACGGATCGCCTGCCCCCATGATGGCCGCAGCCTTCCCTGGGCTATCGGCCTTGATCATGCCAACCATGATGTGCCGAAGCTGCACTTTGCCGGCGGACACCCAAGGCCGGGCCGCCTCCCAGAACCTATGGCAGTAAGGGCAGTTGGCATCGCTGAAGGTGTAGATGATCCGGGGCGCATCTGCCTTCCCGTCCAGCACCCATGCCGACTTGCCCAGCTCCGCCCATGCCTTCTCCCCCATGGGACGGGCAACTAGCGCTTGCAACGTCTCCTCGTCAGCCGGCTGTCCCTGCGGCGTGAGTCGGGTGCCCACAATCGCAGAGCCGTCGGCGGTTACATAGACGCCGATTGGGCGATCACCAGCCGACCCAGCGAACGCCCGAAGCCCAGGGCCTGCATCGAAACTGTCGACGATATTGATACCCTGGCCTTCGAGGGTAGACAGCACCTCAGGACGACCAGCTCCAGCGTGCTTGGCCTCACGATTGATGCCTTGCGTGGGCGCATTAGAGCCTGATCCCGCTGGCGCCGCCTGCGAGCACCCGCTGAGCAGGCCGAGTCCGAGTGCCACGGCGGCTAGGCTGAAAAACTGAGATGGCTTCATTTGGATTCCTTGGAGGTGGTAGTTGAACGGGAATGCGAAGGGAAATAGCGCTGTAGCTTTCCCTCCAGGCCAGCACGGGTCATCTCTCCCAGGTGGATGTCCAGCAAGCGGCCGTCGTGGTCGAACATGGCCGTGGTGGGCAACGCCCGCGTATTCAACGCCTGCATCGTGGAGGAGCTGGAATCCAGCAGCACATGCGGGAAATGCAGGCCGCTGTTGCGCAGAAATGCTTCTGCATCCGCCGCAGATTCGCCTTGGTTGACCATCAGGAAGGTCACTTCGGGATGGCGGGCCTGCGCTGCGTGGAACGCCGGCATTTCGCGCCGGCAAGGCGGGCACCATGTGGCCCATAGGTTGACCACCACCGGGGCACCCGCGTGATCGCGCAGCGACACCGGCTGTCCGGAAACATCGACGAGGGTCAGCTCTGGTAGCGGCGGCGCTGAACGCAGCAGCAGCCCGTGAACGCCTGAGAGCATCAGCCATACGCAGAGCGCGGCAGTTACTCCCGCTCCCGCTGCAATTCCGGTGGAGCGCGCGCGTCTTGCGCGCCACGCAATGAAAGCGATCGCCATGGGCGCGCCTACCCACCACACGAATCCGCCATCGCCGACGGTCAGCATGCTCCATGGCGCCGCCGCGTACTCGTCCCACCAGCGAACGATGTAGGCCAGTCGTGCCGACAGTGCACCGACCAAAAAGGCATCGAAGAACAGCGACGTTGCGGCACGCGGCGGCGCCGACGCCGGCGAGCGCCCGAGCCGTCGCGCCACCCACCATCCCGCGAGAATGCCCGCCACCGCCAGCAGGATCTTCATCGATACAGGACCGAGTCCGTTCACGGCACGCCCGCCGCATCCAGGCGGCCGAGGAAGCCGGCCGCCGAGATCTCCCCGACCACGCGCTGCGCGCGTCGCTCTTGACCATCCGGATCAATCAGGATGAGTGTCGGCGGCCCCATCACGCCCCACCGCTTCAGTAGCGCCTGGTCGGAAGCATCGTTGCGGGTCACATCCGGCCGCACGATCTGCATCGACGACAAGCGCGTGCCTACGACGGGGTCGCCGAAGACGTTGCGCTCGATCACGTGGCAGCTCACGCACCAATCGGCGTAGAAGTCGATCAGGGTCCACTGTCCTTGCCTACCGGCGGCCGCGATGTGTGCCTCCACGTCCTGCACCGTCTTGGCCAGTTTGTACTCCAGGCGACTGCCGGCGACTACAGCCCCGCTCCGGTCGCCGGCAAGGTGCTCCAATGGCTGTAGCACCGATGTGCCACCCGAGGCACCACCGGCCACCAGCACGACCGCCCACACGCCCACACAGGCGGCGACCGACCTCACGAGCCAGGCGAGCCGCGGGCGTTGCGTCGTCGCGCCCCAGGCGACCAGCCCCACGGTCACGGCGACCGCCAACAGACCCCACAGAATCAGCGCACTCCACGCAGGAAGGAAGCGCGAAAGCATGCTGATCGCCATCCCCAGCATCAGGTAACCAAACGCTATCCGGACGCGCTCCATCCAAGGCCCAGGCGTTGGCAGAATGCGGGCGCCGAACGCGGCGATCAGCACCAGCGGCAGTCCCATGCCCACGCCAAGCGCGAACAACGCAAGCCCACCGTGGAAGGCGCTGCCAGTCTGGCCAATGTAGAGCAGCGCACCGGCAAGTGGCGCGGTCATGCATGGCCCCACCAGTAGCGCCGACAGCAGTCCGAGGACCGCAGCACCGGGCACGCTGCCTCCGGGCCGCTGCCCCGCCCGGTCAAGGCGACGAGTCAGCCATGCCGGGAGCTGAAGTTCGAATGCACCGAACAACGACGCGGCAAGCACCGCAAACAGCAGCGCGAAGGCGCCCAGCAACAACGGCGATTGCAGCGTTGCCTGTAGGTTTGACCCGGCAAGACCCGCAGCGACCCCCAGTGCTGCATATGTTGCGGCCATTGCCAGGACGTAGGCACTGGACAGCAGCGCGGCGCGACGTGGCGTGGCCTGCACGCCGACCACGATGGTCGAGACGATGGGAATCATGGGCAGCGTGCACGGCGTAAACGCCAGCAACAGTCCAAGCCCGAAGAACAACGCCGCAGCCGATACTGGCCCCAGCGACGCAAGGCGCGAGGCAGTCCGTTGGTCCTCGGCAGCACCGTCATGGTCCTGCACAGTTGTTGTGAGCAATCTATCCGCTGCGGCATCAACGGGGACCGGGGTGCCATCGGCCGCTGGCAAGCTCGGGGCCGTCTGATCCGGCGAACCTTGGGCAACTGCTGCGGGCGTTGTGACAGTGGGTGCGGCCGGTTCCATGCGCTTGCCTGCCGGCGGTGCAGTGGATCGTTCTGAAACGGCCTCATCCACCGAAGCAGTTGGCATCTGCGCAGTCGTGGGCACCTCAAGCGCCACTGTCTGCGGCGGGTAGCAGATGCCCTGGTCCGCACAGCCCTGCCAATGCAAGGTCGCCGGCCCGGATGCGGCGCCGGTCAACTCAATGTGCAGATCGCCCGCTGTGTAAACCTCGGTCTCGCCGAAGAACTCGTCCTGCTTGGTCACGCCCTTCGGCAACCGCAGGGTCTGCTCCCGCCCAGCGCTGTCGATCAGTTTCAAGGAGGGGCGGTAGACGTAATACCCTTCCGCGACCCGGGCGAGGGTTCTGATGCCGGCCACTCCATCGGTCGTTGCCGGCTGCACCCGAAAGACTGACTCCGCAGGCAGGAAGTCCGCCTGTTGCTGGCCAGGTTGCCAACTCAGGCCAGGGGCGCCCATGGCGGCGATGCTCGCAGACGCGAGCACAATCACTACGACGATGGTTCGGAACAACAGCATGCGCTTCCAAGAGTCTTCTTCAACGCCCGAGATTGCCACCAGCCACTTAAGCCAGAATTAAGTGCGATTCGCCCCAGATACCGATCGCTACGAGAGCGCATTTGGGCATACTGACGGCGGTCTATTCCATACAGGTGCCGCGTGAGGGTGTTGCTGGTCGAAGATGACGTGCTGATTGCCAACGGAATTTGCAGTGGGCTGAGAGTCTTCGGCATTGAAGTGACGCACGCGGTCACTGCGTCAGATGCTGAAGCCATCTACGTTGATGACTCCTTTGCTGCGGTGGTGTTGGATCTGGGACTTCCGGATGCCGAAGGGTTGGATCTGATCAGTGTCTTTAGATCGGTGGAGACGCACCTGCCGGTGCTGATCCTGTCTGCGCGTGATGCCATCGAGTCCCGTGTTTCTGGGCTACAGGGCGGTGCCGACGATTACCTCGTCAAGCCCTTCGACTTGCGGGAGCTCGCTGCGCGCCTTTATGCACTTGTCAGACGCACGCAAGGTCGCACCTCGCAGACTGTCGCTGCTGGGCCCCTCAAACTGGAGCCCGCAAGCGGCTTGGCGTGGCTGGACGGCAACCCGGTCACTCTGTCGCGGAGGGAAATTGACCTGCTCACCGAGCTAGCTAGTGCGGACGGGAGGTGGATCTCTCCCGAAGCATTGGTTGAGAAACTCTTCGGTTTGGCAACCGAGTCCGGCACAAACACCCTCAATGTTCATATTCACAATGTGCGCCGAAAGCTGGGAAGCGAAGCCATCAGCACAGCCAGGGGAATGGGATACCGGCTTGGGTGGGCGCTGGACAGCGATCCTCGCTAATCATGTGTAACCACCACGCAGGGGGCCGTGTAGCGATCTGCTTGCCCCCAACTTTGACGGCCATTTATGGTCCAACCTACGCGCCTGGCAAGCAGTCCAAGCAACTTTCCGGCGGCGGCGGTGGGATGACCAGCTTGCGCTGTATTTGACGCAAAGCCGTCCGAACACCTTCCTCGACAACCGGGTGATAGAACGGGCTGTCGATCATCTGCTGGACGGTATCTCGCCGCTGAACGCTCCACGACAGCAGATGGCCAATGTGTTCGGCCGATGGGCCGACCATCTCCGCACCCAAGAAGGTTCCTGTGGCGCTGTCGGCGTAGACACGGATCACTCCGTGGTTCTCCAGCATGACCCGGCTGCGCCCCTGATCAGCGAACGATGCCTCTCCAACCTCAAAGGCCGCGCCACTCTCGGTCAACTGCCGGAAGGTGGCGCCCGCCATCGCGATCTGGGGGTTGGAAAACACGATCCCCAGAGGCGCCCTGCGCGGGCGTGGGCGCACGTTTGGATAGCGGCCCGCGTTGTCGCCTGCGATGCGGCCATCGTCTGCGGCCTCATGAAGGATATCGGCCATCCCATTGGCATCCCCGGCAACGAAGATGTGCGGGCAGGTGCTCTGACCGGTAGCACGGTCGACGATGGGCAGCCCGTAGCTGTCCAAACCGATACCGGCTTTGTCCAAGCCGGTTCCGAGCATGTTGGGCTTACGACCTGTCGCGGCAATCAAGAAGTCGAACGTCTCGGTGCTGCGAACACCCTCAGAATTCTCGGAGACCACTAATACGCGACCATCCTCCGTGAGCGAGGGTGTGACCTTTGCGCCCAGGCTCACAGGAACTTCTTCAGAGAAGATGCGCGTGGCCTCCGCCGCAACCACTGGGTCGCTCAGCGGTCCGATGAAGCGACTGCGACCGTAAAGGCGAACCGTCACTCCAAGGCGATGCAGGGCCTGTGCCAACTCAAGGCCGATGACCCCGCTGCCAACAACGGCCACTGAGCTGGGCAGATCAGTCCACTCAAAAACGTCATCGTTCACAAGAAGCCTGTCGCCCAGCGCCTCACGCCATCCCTCCGGAACGAAGGGGCTGGACCCTGTCGCTACAACGATGCGATCAGCTTCGACGATGGTAGATGATCCGACCAGAAGCTCATGAGCGGAGAGGAACGTCGCCTTGCCGCGCAGCCGGTGTTCCTCCGGCCACGCTTCTACCGACTCCACAACGAAGCCGACGAAGCGATCGCGCTCGCGGCGCACCCGAGCCATTACTTCCCGTCCGTCGACCTTGATTGCTCCAGGCATGACGCCAAAGCTCGGCGCCAACGTCAGCGTATGAGCAGCATCTGCGGCACTGATGAGCAGCTTGCTTGGCATGCAGCCAACCCTGGCACAGGTGGTGCCATAGACGCCACCTTCAATCACCACAAGGCTGTCGGTATGCGCTTTGGCCGCGCGGTAGGCCGTCATGCCAGCACTGCCGGCGCCAATGATTGCAACATCAACCTTGATACGAGTCATCTGATACCTCTTTTCGCCAGTGCATTGCAGTGGATTGCAGCCCGATCGGCGGAGAATGAATCGACCTCAACTTGTGAACGGCCGATTCAAACATTTGGGAGTATTCGGTTGTCGACTATTGGCGTGCGCTATCGAGTCGCTTCTGAGCCCACTGCGCGATACGCGGTGCGGACAACGAGCCCAGGAGCCGGCCTACTTCTTGACCTTGCTCGTCATACATCAGGAGCATCGGCACAGCAGCGACCTTCAACGAGTCCAACAGCTGCGGATCCGTCGCTGCATTCACCTTGAGGAACCGGGCCTTTGTGCCCATTGCCTCGGCGGCGGTAGCGAAAGCAGGCTCCATCGTCTTGCAGGGAGGACACCATGGTGCCCCTATGTAGAGCAGAAGAGGATCGGCTGTGGAGCGCGCAATGCGGTTGAATCCCATGGCGTTCACTTCTTCCACCTTCCCAACCCATGAAGGCACGGACGTGTTCATCGCTTCACCTTCTTTGCTACGCGGGCGCCCCATAGAGGACGCCCGCTTGGTTGTGGCTTACTCGCCCTTTACGAACGGAGCGATCTGCTCGTGCAAAGCCTGCTTAGGCATCGCGCCGACGATCTCCTTGGCGACCTTGCCATCCACGAACACTTTCAAGGTAGGGATGGACCGCACCCCAAATCGCTGAGCCAACTCCGGGTTCTGATCGATATCGACCTTGACCACCTGGAGCTTGCCTTCAAGCTCATCGGATATCTCTTCCAAGAAAGGCGCGATGGCTCGGCAAGGTGGGCACCACGGGGCCCAGAAGTCCACCAGCACCGGCGTCTTGCTTTCAAGGACGTCGGACTCGAAGTCGAAAGTCGTTGTGCTACGGGTTGCCATGTCACACCTCATCTGTGGCCCGCACGTGCGGGGTGGTTGATCAGACGACTGCTGCGTCGGCGCGAGCGCCATCGTAGGTCGGATAGTCGGTGTAGCCCTTTGCCCCGATCACGCCGTAGAAGGTCGACGGATCAGGCTTTGCCAGCGGCCAGCCGTTCTTCATCCGCTCCACCAGGTCGGGGTTGGAGATAAAGTTGGTGCCGAACGCAATCAGGTCGAGCTCGCCCTTGGCCAGTTCCGCCTCGGCCAGCTCCTGGGTGAACCCGCCTGCACCGATCAGCGTGCCCTGGTAAGCTTTCCGGAACGCGGCGCCAAAGCCGGCAGGCGTGCCCGCTGCCGAGATCGTGGTCTGGTAGTTCAGATGCACGAACGCCAGGGTCCGCTCGTTCAGCGCCGAGGCCATGCTTGCCCACGCTTCAGCCTCGCCTTCGAAGGCCTCCATATCGTAGATGCGACCAAACGGGGACACGCGAACACCTACCTTGTCGCCGCCAATTTCAGCCGCGACCGCGTCGATGGTTTCCAGCAGCAGACGCTGACGGTTCTCGATCGACCCACCATACTGGTCGGTGCGGGTATTGAGCTTGCTGCTCAGGAACTGGTCAAACAGGAACGCGTTGGCGGCCATCAGTTCGACGCCATCGAAGCCCGCATCCATCGCACGACGCGCAGACGAGGCGAAGTCCTGAATGACACGCTTGACCTCATCGGTGGTCAGGGCGCGCGGCTTGCTCGGCAACACTGGGCCTTCCTTGCCGGGCTCGACCCACGCATAGACCATCGTGGTGGTCGCCGGCACGTCGCCCGACGACACCGGCGCGACGTTGCCCGGCTGCAGCGAGACGTGCGACAGCCGACCGACGTGCCAGAGCTGGGCAAAAATCTTGCCGCCGTTGGCATGCACCGCATCGGTGACTTTACGCCAGCCTTCGGTCTGTTCGTCGGTGTAGAGACCTGGGGTATACAGGTAACCACGGCCCTCGTCGGAAACCGGAAGGCCCTCCGTGATGATCAGACCGGCCGAGGCGCGTTGGCCGTAGTAGAGCGCCGTCAGCTCGCTCGGGATGTTCTCCGGCGTGCGGGTCCGGGTCATCGGGGCCATGACGACGCGGTTTGCCAGCGGCAAGCCGGAAAGGTCGTAGGTAGTGAACAGCTTGCTCATGATGGTCTCTCTTTATTGAATACGCAGTGCGAAGGGGCTGCTGCTACAGGTGCTGTGAATGGAGACAGGGCTCAGCCCTCGACGACTTCCAGCTTCGGAACCATGCGGATTGCCTTGGAGAAGTTGGCGTAGTTCACCGAGGTTTTAGTCACGGTTTTGTGCAGCTCTTCCACTTGCTCACGCGATCCATCGGTGTGCAGCCGAACCACGTAGCTCACCTCGTCGTAGCCAGGATTGACGCTCTCATCCAGGCCCAGCACGCCGCGCAGATCGAGCTCGCCATCGGTTTCGATTTCCAAGCTGTGGATCGTGATGCCCATGGCAGCAGCATTGACCGCATAGCCCACCGACAAGCACGCATTGAGGGCGGCCATGAGCAGTTCCTGCGGATTCGGCGCCGTGTTCTGACCCAGGAACTCCAGCGGTTCATCCGCGGCAATCTCGAAGTGGCGCTTGTACTCTTCACCGCGGATCGAATACCGGCTCACGGTCGCAACGCTGCGGGTCTGGTTCTCCCACTTCGTCTTCACGTTGAAACGGGCACTACGCTTTGCAGGCTCAGTGGTTGCGGCGACTTCTTGTGCGACAGCCTGAAGAGCAGAGACGTCAATGCCGTTGAGGTTGGTGGTCATTTGAATGGTCCTTTCAAGAATGCGCCCTTGGCGCGTTGGAGTGCATCGGAAGGGCATCGAGCCACTTCCTTAGATTTATCGATATCTCGTTGCGTGTCCGGAAGGCTCAATGGCAGCCGTCGATGCCGCAGCTTTCGCCTTCGCCGGCGACACTCATTGGCGCTGGCATCTCACGGGCTGCTTCAAGGATGGCGCGTTCGAACACATCCACTTCTCGAGCACCGGAGACAAACACCTTGTTGTTGAACAAGAACAACGGAACGCCATTGGCGATCTGGTTTGCATCCATTTCATCGCGTCCGATCTCAGCGGCGATGCGCTCAGAGTCGAACTCGAACAAGGTGTCCGTCACGCCGACCTCTTTGGCAAGCGATGCCAGGACGTCCTGGTCAAAGATGTCGATGCCATCGGTGGTCGCTGCTTTGTAGATGCGCTCGCTCAGCAGCTGGGACACCACCGGGGAGCGGATACTCTTGACCAGCGCATGCGCAACCGTCGTATCACCGAAACGCATGGTGTCGAAGTTGTAGACCAAGCCTTCCAGGATGCCATTCGTGCTGACGGCCGCCATCATCCGATCTGCGCCCGCCGGACCGCCCAGCTTCTGATACAACGCGGTCTTGTAGTCCATCGGCTTGACACCTCGCGCAAGGCGATAGGCCTTGTGAGTCACCTCAACCTGGACCTGTCCTGCCAGCGCATCCACCGCCTTTTCAAAGCGCTTTTTTGCAATCCAACACCACGGGCAGACGTAGTCCGACCAGATGTCCACCTTGACCGTTTTCATGAAGCTCTCCGTAGATCAAAACAGCTTCGCCATACCATTCAGTTGGTAGGTTTCGCATTTAGAAGAATACCGTGCGAGCCCTCATTGCTTGAGGGGGCACCGCGATAAGATCAGGCGTTTTCGACGATCAGCCGGATAACGCCGGGCTTCAACGTGTCGGCGTCTTTGGTGGCCCAGTTGATGAAGCTGGATCCCTCCAAGACACTGAGAAGCAGAAACGCCTTCTGCCTGGCCCCACTGCCTTTGGGGATTTGCTTGAGCTTGATGCCTTGCTCAAGCATCCGGGTAAGCCAGGTCAACTGCATCTCAAAGAACCGCTGCGTCAACTGCTGCATACTCGGCGGCAAGGCGGACATTTCTGCCGCCAACGCCCCGCATAGGGGGAGCAAGCGGCCTTCGTCACCAGATTTGAAGATCTGGAAGAACGCCTCAAGGCGGGCAACCACATCGCTGTGCTGAACCTCAACACGATCGAACTCGGTGCGGACACGTTCAATGTAGTCCTCCACGATTGCCCCGCCCAAGTCTTCCTTGGTCGGGAAATGGTGGTGGATGCTTGCCTTGCGAATGCCCACCACCTCGGCCAGGTCCGCGTAACTGAAAGCGCTGTAGCCGCGGGTTCGCATCAAGTTTTCAGCGGTCTGAACCAAGGCGTCGCGTGTGCCAACAGGCATGTCAATTCCTCAACTCTTCGATAAAGCAACTCTACCTACCACATGGTAGATAGTCAACGCCCAACGACCCACCTCTTTTGGTCGTTGGGCCCCGGTTTAGGCGCCAAGCTCTCCATACGCTTCGAGGGCGCGGGAAGAGTAGACGTAAGCAGCGCCGGCGTTGAGCGATATGGCGGTGCCCAACGCAGCGGCAATCTCTTCCTTGGTCGCACCGGCCTTCTTGGCCGCGCCGGCGTGTGCGGCGATGCAGCCATCGCACCGGGTGGTCACGGCCACCGCCAGCGAGATCAGCTCATGCGTCTTGGCGTCCAGCACGTTGCCCTCACGGGTGGCCAGTTCCAGCTTATGGAAGGCGCTGGCCACAGGAGCATTGGCCTTGTTGAAGCTGCTGACCCGCTTGATGAGCGACTTCAGCTCTTCGGTCCATTTCTTTTCCATTTCGATCACCTCTTTGTTTTGGATTAGTTGCCGAGCTTGCGTGCAGCCATGACGCCGCCGTCCACGTCCCAGACCGCACCGGTGACCCAAGAGGCCTTGTCGGACAGCAGGAAGATGACGGTTTCCGCGACATCGCGCGGCGTGCCATTTCGGCCGAGCGGATGGAAGTTCTTGAAGCCATCCAACGCGCCCGCAAGCTGCTCGCCAGGAATAAACCGCTCAAAAATCTTGGTCTCCACCATGCCGGGGCTGACTGCGTTCACGCGAATGCCGTGCTCCGCCAGTTCCGCAGCGACATGCCTGGTCATGGCATCCAAGCCCATCTTGGCCATCGAGTAGGCGGGCGCCTTCACCGTTTCGATGGCCTGGCGGGCCGCAACAGCGGTGACGTTGACGATCGAACCCGGCTTCTTCTGCGCGACCAGCGAAGCGGCCACCTGCTGGGTGATGAAGAACAGCGAGCGATTCAGGTCGAGGAAGTTGTTGTAGTCCTCAATCGAGTGCTCCAAGAATGCCTTCGGATAGAAGATGCCTGCCGTGTTGACGAGGAGGTCAATGTCGCTGTGTTCCGCCGCCAGCTTTGCAAGCAACGTCTGCACGCTTTCCGGGTTCGAGAGATCTGCGGCGAAAGCAGCTGCCTTGCCCTCCCCCGCTACGGCCGCCAACTGCTGGCGCGCAACCTCTGCCTTTTCCGGGCGATTGCCGACCACAACGACCGCGCCGCCCTGCTCGGCCACCATTTGGGCGACCTCCAGGCCGATCCCACTGCTGCCACCCACGACCAACAACTTGCGACCGTCGAACTGTTTGATGTCCATCTGATTGGCCCTTATGCCTACCTAGTGGTTGGTAGGCTATGCCGATGATCGATGGGTGTCAAGAAAGACTCGCGGCCTTTTCATTCAGCTTGTTCAGGTCTAGCCCTGAACCACCTAGGGAGCCCTGGGCTGACCTTGGTCAGCCATAGCAGGTCGATAAATAGTGGAGCGCCGCAAAAGGACGTCAGAGAGTCCCGATCTCGGAAATGGTTACCTGTGCTTCTACAAGGACAGCGACCAGCATCCGTCCCCCGGCAACGGTCCGCCCCACGCTTTTGTTGAGGTAGGCCGCCTGCAGCCGGCCGGCCTCCAATACGGCGTCAAGTTCGAAGCTGCCCGGACGCCCGCGCAATGGTTCCCCGGGTAACGCCAGGCCACCTTCCAGCGGCTGCAGCCGTGTCGGAGCACCGCCCGCATGGGCACCGACGCGTTGATCGCTGCGGCCAAAACGGGCCTCAGGGACGCCTGCGAGAACTACCGGACGGCGCTGATCGAGCATCGAGGGACGTAGGCGGCCATCGTCGCGGCGTCTTTTGCGGACCGCCCAAAGGCGACATTTCCCCTCCCTTTGACGGTTTTTAGAAGTTCGTGGCCCGCCCTACAGACTGGTGGCGCGCCACGCGCGCCCGATCAACCCGCCCACCAGTGGCGCAATCGGGAAGACGGTGTAGAGGGCGGCCAGCGCCAGCGGCGGGACGGAAACAAAGAAATTGCGTTCCGATTCAATCAGACCGGGGTAGAAGATTCCCACACCGATGCTCGCCAGCTGGATCGCGACCACGACCAGCGTCCCCATCAGTGCCCCCTTCCAAAAGCCCCCGCGCCTCGGTTCCAAGAAGGGATTGACCGCCTTGGCTGCCCGAACGCGCGCCGCCCGCCAGTTCAGCATGTAAAGCAGCAGGAGAAGCGCCAGCACGCCGACACCGGCCGAGAACGCTGCCACAGCCTGCCAGGCAAGCCCCGGCTCTCCAGAAATTTCTGCACCGCCTGCAAAGGCGAGCAGGCCAGCGCCGCCCAGGAGGACCGTTGCGGGTGCAAGCAGGCCCCACTGCATATGGGACGCGGTTGAGTGAGAGCCGACATGGGCATTCATGGAACCTCCAAATGAGCGAAATCGAGGGCGGGTTACAGAGGCGGATCAGGGCTTCTTCTGTGCGTCGATGAGCACCCACTGCCCTGCCCGCTTTTCAAACACCAGGTCTGCCCGGGCAGGCACAGGCGCAGGCTCTTCCTTCAGCTGGCGCCCACCCTGGAAACCAATCACATCGAGGGTGCCGCCCGTGACGCACGTCGTTCGCTCGGGCCCGGTCTGACTACAGTCGGCGCTCAAGTTGTCCCAGCCTCGCACTTCCACGCGCTGCCCCAGTTCGGCCACCAAGTTCGCGTTGAAATACTGCTCGTACCCCTTCGCCACCTGCTCTACCGACGGGCCCTGCTCCGCCTTACCGCATGCGCTCAAGGCAACGGCTGCTACCGCGGCGACCACCATTCCACGCTTCATGCACCTTCTCCTTGGTTCCTGGTGACATCCACTTCGATCGTTTCGTTCCGATAGCCCAGGCTCACCTTCTCGACAGTCACGTCCATCTTGGGCTCCGTGCCGTCGATCCAAACCCGATTGACCGAGAAGACCACGCGGTCGTCCTGGAACGACCGGCCTTGCCGCGCGAGGTTGGCCGCTTCAGCGGGGTCCATCCGGATCAGCAACCGGTAGCGCCCCGCGTTCGGAGGACTGGACACGCCCGTCGGCGTCTTGCGGATCCAGGGGACGAAGTTCTTTCCGGTGACACTCAAGCCAGCAACCGAGATCTGCGGCATCGGCACGAACACTTCCATGACGCCCCGATCCGGGTTGTAACTGACCCCACCCAGTGCCTTGAAATTCGGGCGTACGGCATACCGCCGAATCCCTTTGAACCGCTCCAGCCGGGCGTCGAAAGCAGGCCCGAAACGCTTCTCGATCGCCGCCGCGGATGGCTCCGCCTCTTGGCTGCCGGTCGTCCTCTTTGCAGCCACCCACGCCTGCCGTAAGCACCACTGCCGCTTTTCCGATGGCAACTGATAGGAGGAATGGGCCATGGCCAACAGGCCCATGTCGCACATGTCGATCCCTTGCGCGCCCGTGGAGGACAGCCCTTCGCGCAGGTGCTGAGCACCCTCAAGGGTGTCCCCGTCCAGGTCCCAGTAGATGCCGGCCGGCTCGGCGTACAGGGGATGGGATACCTTGGCCTGTGATCCGGACTTTCCAGAAAGGGCCCCTCCAACCTGCCGTAGCAAACCCGATGGGGTCGTGGATTGGGCGCTGGCACCCGTCGATAAGGCCAGCGCGATCGCGCCAGCCAGAACTGCCCCGTTCTTCATACAGCCCCTCGTTCCTTTGGATGGACTTGCCACATACTTACGTGGCACGTAGAGTCTACCCGGGGCGTAGGCCTTGCGTCATGATCGGTGCATGCTTGCACTGCATCCGTTCAGCCTGTGACTACGCCGACAACTCCGCGAGCGATCGTGGCCGCGCGCTTGCGCCAAGCCAGGATCCTTCGAGGCTTCAGCCAGCGCGAAGTGGGGGTCAGGATGGGCCTGGACAAAGACACCGCATCGGCTCGCATCAGTCGATATGAAAGCGAGTCGATGACGGTGAGCCTGGAAGCACTGTTTGAGCTTGCGCAGGCACTGGACGTGCCGCCGGCCTACCTGCTGGCGACGACGCCGGCGATGGCCGACGCGATTTTGGCACTGGGCGTTCAAAGCGAGACCCAGCAGGCCAAGCTGTCTCAAGCCCTCGAAGGGCTCGCCGCGCTCCCACCCGGCAAGCGGAAGCAAGCCATTGACCGACTCTTGGCAGACTTCACATAGCCGATAGCGATCGTTCTGTCGGTTTCAGTCGCCTGCGCGCGGTGACGCCACGGATGCGGGTCGTTGCCTGTATGCCAGCCGCCTCCTCCAGCATTCGCTCACCCAGCCTTCAGTTCCTGCGATCCGACTTCGAGGTCCCGCTGCAGGTTGTTGCCAACAGGATTTAGACCTACTAACGAAGGGCATATTCTCCAGAGCGATAGCTCCTCATGCAGCCGAGGGGCCTTGACAGGCTAGAAATTCAGCATACCTTTCCAAAATGAAGAAGCACTCCCAAGCTAGAGGAATTATTGCCGTTGCTCTCGCATGGCTTGCTGTAGCCATTGTTCTTGCAGATAAGATCATGGCCAGCTAAATGAGAGGAAGCGCTGCCGCCGCAAGAACCATAGCAGTTCCATAGAACGTATTGTATGAGGCAGACAGTAGGCCTTCGGCTATATCTTTCTGAGACAGCCACTCTCGCCTTTGTTTTTTGGAAGACTGCTCCATGACGGCCTGTTCGTAGTTGGATATTAAATCATCAACATCTGAGCGCCACTGCTGAAGCGAGCAGGGATCACAGTTGCGCAGACCTTCTAGCAACTTGACAAAGGCCCGGCTCTGCATGACCTCTCTAACATACACTGTCGGATGCTCTTTTTCGTTATCTATCAGCCGGTTAAGATAATTTCTCTTCCAGAATCCGACATAGACACCCAAGAGGATCTGAAGACCACCGGCGAATGTGAGAATGAGCTGCGCATCCTGTATCGTCCGCGGGGAATGGACATACTTTCCGTACACAACGACAGCAATTGAAAGTATGCCCGCCACTATCCAGGTGTACCTACCAAGGAAATTTGCCACCAGCTCTATTTTGGCCCACTTCCCCGCCATCTGCCTGCCTTGTGCTGCGCGAATCTCCCACTCAGCACCCATGTCTACCGGCTCAGTATTCGCATCTTCCATATTCAGCCCCATTTATCGTTCAAGGTTCACACCTCGGACACGCCACCCAACTAAATAAAAGAAAATTTAAATCGACCCAGCTGCTGCGACTCCAACTCTGAGACTATCATCTGGATTGTAGGTAATCTGCTAAATCATAGTCGCCCGCCGAGCGAGCGGCCTCAGCCGCCCCTCCTTCTTGAACGTCCGCCCCTGCAGCAAAGAGTGCCTCGGCGATCTGACGCTTCACCTCGAAACCAAGCTCGGTGTCACGGGCCAGCCAGACCAATGGAGGCTGATCCTCATCGTCGTCTGTGTAGGTATAGGCATCGGGGTCCAGGCCAGTAGCTAAGAGCGCCGTCACCAGTTCGGCATCCCCCATCGCGCAGGCATTGTGCAGTTGGGGATACATCAGTGACCGCCCACGCTCCTGGAGGCTTTCTGGCAGCGCCTTTACCGCATCCAGCATCTCATCGAAGCGCTCACGGAAGGCCTCATTTCCGCTGTACAGGTCGTCGAAGCCCATGGCGGCTGCAATGCGTGCGTTCATATCTCTTCCTCTCTAAGGTTGAAGGACCATCACCTATCCAAGTGGGTGCTACGCGCTACGACTACGGCTTTGGCCAACTGCGCGCTGTCTGTCAAACGTGCCCTTAGTCGCCTCCCCCAGGCCCATCTGCCGCGTCACGACACTTCTTTGTCTCGGGCAAAAGGCCGCACTGGCACACCCATCGCATCCCCTGGTGCCCAACGCGCCTCCAGATCATTGGCTCGCTGGACGGCTTGCGCTTCGCAGAGTTCACGCATCGCCGCCTGCAACACCTTTGCGAAGGCGGCATGGTAGGGCTCACGCGTCTCCCCGTTGACCCAAGGCGCCTGCAATGCAGCTTCAACCGTGGCGTCCCATAGGTCACCCCGTTCAAGCGCACCGCTGAGCACTTGGTCGCTCACCACCAGGACATGCCCAGCCACCCGGCCATCCACCAGTGCCCACTCATGGGGAACCAGGGCAATGTCATCGAGCGTGGCCAGCGTTGCGATGCGGCCCAGCTTCTTCTGCAACCTGCTTGCGTCGTCCCGCGCCTGCCGCAAGGCCAATTCGATTTCCAGCTCACGGACCCGTTGCTGGGCTGCGTCCAGTTCGTCGATAAGGCGACGCTCTTTGACACTGCGCCCCACGCGTGAGGCCTGCCAAGCAACGAGTTCGATGTAAGGGTAACGAACGTGCTCGTTGGCCCCTCCAGCAGCGCGGCCGGCACCTTTGACGAAAGGCGGCCCGGCCGGAGGCGTTCGACGGCGCCACTCGCCAAGCGTGTCGAAGTGCACTCCCAGGTAACGCGCCGCTGCCTTGCTGCTGATGGTCGGAGGCGGGAGGCCCGCGGCGGCTTTGTTCAGCTCAGCATCCAGTGCCGCAGAGCGCTGCTCCAGGTAGTCCTCTTCTTTACGCTGGCATTCCATTGGGTCGCTCCTTACTGGGCGTCGCGTCGGTTTCTTGCTGAGAAAATGGAGACTGGGGCATCGCCGGACTCGTCCAGCCGGGGCTTGTCCGTGCCTTTCAATCGATTCCAAACACGGGGACTCGTGGCCACCATGTGCTCTTCAACCCGGCCCATGGCCTCGCGGAGCTTGGACCACTCCTGCTCGGTGTAGCGCTCCGAGACAGCGGCCATTCGATCCTCACCTCGCCCCAACGTTCTGTGGTGGAGCAATTGGGACACGATTCGACTTTCGCCGAACAGGAGGGCGGCGTAGCGGCCGAGCGTCCGGCGCAGGTCGTGGAGGGTCAGACCAATGTCCACCTCTGCCCGCAGATCGAGCAACCCCGCGTCCCGGCGCACGTTTGCCACGATGCTCTTGCTGTCCGAGTAGTGCCCCGTCGTGCTTCGGTCCGATCGGGCGGGGAAAACGAACATGGTTTTGACCAGCGCGCGGCGTGCCCTCTCCACCTCTTTTTCCAGCCGGTCCAGCAGATCCCGGCGTGCCCGCCTGGCTCGGGCGACGTCCAACACTTCTTGCGCGTCCGCCAAGTCTTGCTTGAGCTTGGTTTCGTCCGCGCGCTCGTCGAAACGCCGCTGCAAAATCTTTTCAGCAAAATAGGCGACCGGCAGGTAGCGCTCCTCGCCGTTCTTGGTGTCAAACAAGTAAACCTGAGAGCCCGCTCGCCTCGTGTAAGGGTTGACCTCATCCGGCCCGGCCAACCAGACCCAGGACACCTCCGACTGGCGCAACTCGCCTGGGGAACACCGGTCGAACCAGCGCAGCGGGGCAGCTTCGCCGCGGCGGGTGCCCCACAGCAAGGTCAGCAGCAAGTAGTCCGCGCCAGTGGCGTTCAAGCCGCCCTGCTCGTCCCGCCTGGCCAAGATCACCTTCAGGACCGTAGGCAGCGTCTCGTCCCCCAACGGATTGCGCACTTCCGCGCGCTCGTAGTGCCGGCGCAGCGCTTGCGAGTCCCGCAGCATGTCGTCGTCGTGGATGACCTGGAACGGGTTGTAGCGCAGCACCGGTTCCCGCTGCTGCTGAGCGGCCGCTTTGCGTTCCCGCTTCAGCACCAGGTCGACCGCCCTCTTCGCGTCTGTGAACGCGTGCTCGGTCGACGCCAAACCGGCGGCTTTGACTCGCTGGATGTACTTCCCGGTCACGCCCAATGCTTCGAGCTGTTGCGTGGAGAGCGCGGCCCAATCCGGCTGGTCGGCCAGTGCTTGGCGCATCCAGGTGGGGATTCGATTGGAGCGCACCATGGATGATCGCCGCAGGCCGTCGAACGCACGGTGGATGTCCTTGTCCAAAAGCTGAAGGATCGGCCTGTCCGCCAGCCCGACTTCCGGGCGAGCGAACCGCGCCAAGCTGTCCTGGATGGCCCGGATGCTGGCGGGCTTGGCTTTCTTGTTGCGGACGCGCTTCTGCAGGTCCTCAACGTAGGTCGCAAAGCAATCCGCCAGCGTGAGCCCCTTCAGCTCCACCAGCTGCTCGGCTCGGGCCTCTTCCCTCGAAGGATGCTCGCCCGTTTCTCGAACCACGGCCAATTTCCGCCGCGCCAGCTCGTAGGCTTGCTCCGGTCCGATGTCGGTGACGCTGCCCAGGGAGAACCGACGAACCCCCGCCGGGCCTCGGACCACGACTTCGTAAGTGGTGCGGGTGGTGCCCACGTAGAAGCCAAAGCCCGTTGGCGCGCCCTGATTGCCGTCCAGGACGCGGTAAGGCTTCCCGACGTCTTCGGGCAGTCGAGGGGCGATGACTACCCTTCCCTGCTTGCCTTCGACCGGGCCTCGCGCCACGCTCAACTCGCAGATTTGCCGGTAGGTAAGCTTAAACTTGGTGCCTCGGCGGCGCGGGGCCGCAACAACCGTATCCATGGTCGATCCGCCGTCTGTCCGTCGCAACATCGATTTGATCCTCTTTGAGTGACTGGCGCAACCGCGGCGCAACGAAGAACCCCGTTACTTGCCGCAAGTCGCCTGGATTGATCGCTACAACCCGTAGGAAGTTCTCTTGCAAACCACTGATTCAAAAGCGAAACCGTCTGCATCGAAGTCCAGCGCAGAGCACACGCCCCTCATGAAGCAGTTCTTCGCGGCCAAGTCCGACCATCCGGACCTGCTGCTGTTCTTCCGCATGGGTGACTTCTACGAGCTGTTCTACGATGACGCCCGCAAGGCGGCACGGCTGCTGGACATCACCCTGACCCAGCGCGGCAGCTCCGGCGGCGCGCCGATCCCGATGGCCGGCGTACCCGTGCATGCCTACGAAGGCTACCTGGCACGGCTGGTGGCACTGGGCGAATCGGTGGCGATCTGTGAACAGATCGGCGACCCGGCCCTGGCCAAGGGCCTGGTCGAACGCAAGGTGGTGCGCATCGTCACCCCCGGCACGGTCACCGACGAGGCCCTGCTGGATGAACGCCGCGACACCCTGCTGATGGCGCTGTCGCGCAGCAAGCAGGGTTACGGCCTGGCGTGGGCCGACCTGGCCGGTGGCCGCTTCCTGGTCAACGAGGTGGAAACCGACGACGCACTGGAAGCCGAGCTGGCACGGCTGGAACCGGCCGAACTGCTGGTGCCCGACGAGGAAAACTGGCCGGAATTCCTGCGCCAGCGCACCGGCGTGCGCCGCCGCGCACCGTGGCTGTTCGACGCCGACAGCGGGCGCCGCCAGCTGCTGGCCTTCTTCAAGCTGCATGATCTGAGCGGCTTCGGCATCGATGACAAGCCGCGCGCCACTGCAGCAGCCAGCGCCCTGCTCGGCTATGTGGAGGAGACCCAGAAGCAGCGCCTGCCGCACCTGACCTCCATCGCGATGGAAACCGCCGGCGAAGCGATCGCGATGAATGCAGCAACACGCCGCCATCTGGAACTGGACACGCGCGTCGACGGCGATACCCGCAACACCCTGCTGGGCGTGCTCGACAGCACGGTGACGCCGATGGGCGGACGCCTGCTGCGGCGCTGGCTGCATCGCCCGCTGCGCCTGCGCGAGGTACTGGTACAGCGCCACCACGCAGTGGAAACGCTGATCGACCGCGGCAGCGATGCTGACATCCGCGAGCAGTTCCGTCGCCTCGGCGATCTCGAACGCATCCTCACCCGCGTCGCCCTGCGCTCGGCGCGCCCGCGCGACTTCTCTACCCTGCGTGATGGCCTCGGCCTGCTGCCAGCCGTGCGCGACGTGCTGGCACCGCTGGATTCGCCGCGCCTGCAGGCCCTGCACGCCGCACTCGGCGAGCACGACGAATGCGCGCACCTGCTGGCCAGCGCCATCGCCGAGATGCCGCCGCTGAAGCTGAGCGATGGTGGCGTGCTGGCCGACGGCTTCGATGCCGAGCTGGATGAACTGCGCCGCCTGTCCACCCATGCCGACCAGTTCCTGGTCGACCTGGAAGCACGCGAGCGCGAAAGCAGCGGTATTGCCACCCTGAAGGTGGGCTACAACCGCGTGCACGGCTACTACATCGAAATCAGCAAGGGCCAGTCCGATCGTGCCCCGGTGCACTATACCCGCCGGCAGACGCTGACCAATGCCGAGCGCTACATCACCGAAGAGCTGAAGGCTTTCGAGGACAAGGTGCTGTCCGCGCGCGACCGTTCGCTGTCGCGCGAGAAGTACCTGTACGAGCAGCTGCTGGATACCCTCGGCGGGCAGCTGGAACCGCTGAAGCAGTGTGCTGCCGCGCTGAGCGAACTGGACGTGCTGGCCGGCTTCGCCGAACGCGCGCAGGCGCTGGACTGGGCACGCCCGGAACTGCAGGCCGAGCCCTGCCTGAAGATCGAGCGTGGCCGCCACCCGGTGGTCGAGGCGGTGCGCGAGCAGCCGTTCGAACCGAACGACCTGGACCTGCATCCGGACCGTCGCATGCTGGTCATCACCGGCCCGAACATGGGTGGTAAATCGACCTACATGCGGCAGAACGCGCTGATCGTGCTGCTGGCCCACATCGGCAGCTTCGTGCCGGCCAGCCGTGCGCTGATCGGCCCCATCGACCGTATCCTCACCCGCATCGGCGCCGGTGATGATCTGGCACGCGGGCAGTCGACCTTCATGGTCGAGATGGCCGAGACCAGCTACATCCTGCATCACGCCACCGCGCATTCGCTGGTGCTGATGGACGAGATCGGTCGTGGCACCTCCACCTACGACGGGCTGGCCCTGGCCGATGCCGTGGCGCGCCACCTCGCCTATGAGAACCGCTGCTACACGCTGTTCGCGACCCACTACTTCGAACTGACCGCATTGGCCGACGAGCAGCACGAAGGCGGCCGCAGCGGCATCGCCAACGTGCACCTGGATGCGGTCGAGCACGGTGAGGCGCTGGTGTTCATGCATGCGGTGAAGGATGGCCCGGCCAACCGCAGCTTCGGCCTGCAGGTGGCCGCGCTGGCCGGTCTGCCGCGCGCCACCGTGGCGCAGGCACGGCGCCGCCTGGCCGAGCTGGAGCAGCGCGGCGGTGAAAGCCATGCCGCCGAGCTGGCGCCGCAGGCGCTGGATGCACCGCAGCAATTTGGCCTGTTCGCGGCACCGTCGAGCAAGGCACAGGAAGCACTGGCCGCGATCGACCCCGACGAACTGACCCCGAAGCAGGCGCTGGAAGCGTTGTACCGGTTGAAGGCGCTGCTGTAACCGCAGCGCACGCCCATGGCCTCCCGCCGCCTTGCGGGAGGCCCATCGAAAGGTTGCGCAAATCTGATTCTGCGTTCCAATTGACAGAATCTATCAACCTGAATGAATCATTCGATTATTCATTTCATCTGGCCATAGCTAAAGTCGAGTGAAGATGTTTCTCCCACGTCTTCACCGCCACCAGGAGCCAGCCGATGAGCCAGTCCGACAACAACAACGCCAAGTGCCCTTACCACAGCGCCCCGTCGCCTGAGGAAGGCGCCCAGCAGCAGCGCGAGCTGAGCACCACGCCGAAGCAGAAGCATGGTGACGATCCGGTCACGCCGATGACCACGGCCTTCGGCGCACCGGTGGTGGACAACCAGAACAGCAAGACCGCCGGCCCGCGCGGCCCGCTGCTGATGGAAGACGTCTGGCTGCTGGAAAAGCTGGCCAACCTCAACCGCGAGATCATTCCCGAGCGCCGCATGCACGCCAAGGGCTCGGGCGCGTTCGGCACCTTCACTGTCACCCACGACATCAGCAAGTACACCCGCGCCAGGCTGTTCGAGAAGGTCGGCAAGCAGACCGAGATGTTCGCCCGCTTCACCACGGTAGCCGGCGAGCGCGGTGCCGCCGACGCCGAGCGCGACATCCGCGGCTTCGCGCTGAAGTTCTACACCGAAGAAGGCAACTGGGACCTGGTCGGCAACAACACCCCGGTGTTCTTCCTGCGCGACCCGCGCAAGTTCGCCGACCTCAACAAGGCGGTCAAGCGCGACCCGCACACCAACCTGCGCAGCGCGCGCAACAACTGGGATTTCTGGACGCTGCTGCCCGAAGCCCTGCTGCAGGTGACCGTGGTGATGAGCGACCGCGGCATCCCGCGCAGCTTCCGCCACATGCACGGCTTCGGCTCGCATACCTACAGCTTCACCAATGCCGACAGCGAACGCTTCTGGGTCAAGTTCCATTTCGTCAGCCAGCAAGGCATCGAATCGCTGACCGACGCGCAGGCGCAGATTCTGGTCGGCCATGACCGCGAAAGCCACGGCCGCGACCTGTTCGCCGCCATCGAGAAGGGCGACTTCCCGAAGTGGAAGCTGTTCATCCAGGTCATGCCGGAGCTGGATGCGGAAACCTACCGCGTGCATCCGTTCGACCTGACCAAGGTGTGGCCGAAGAGCGACTACCCGCTGATCGAAGTGGGCCAGTTCGAACTGAACCGCAATCCGGTCAACTGGTACCAGGACGTGGAGCAGTCGGCGTTCGCACCGAGCAACCTGGTGCCGGGCATCGGCCCGTCGCCGGACAAGATGCTGCAGGCACGCCTGTTCGCCTATTCCGATGCGCAGCGTTACCGTCTGGGCGTGAACCACCACCAGATTCCGGTGAACGCGGCGCGCTGCCCGGTGCACAGCAACCACCGCGATGGTGCGATGCGCGTGGATGGCAACTACGGTGGCCTGCCGCACTACGAGCCGAACAGCTACGGCCAGTGGCAGGAGCAGCCGGCATACCGCGAGCCGCCGATGAAGATCCGGGGCGACGCCGACTTCTGGAACTTCCGTGAGGACGACGCCGACTACTTCAGCCAGCCCGGTGCGTTGTTCCGCAGCTACAACCAGGCACAGAAGGAACGCCTGTTCGCCAACACCGCCCGCGCCCTCGGCGATGCGCCCGATTTCATCAAGCAGCGCCACATCGACAACTGCAACAAGGCCGACCCGGCCTATGGTGCCGGCATCGCTGCGGCCCTGAAGGCGCTGGCCGGCCAACCGTCCGACCCGTTCAAGCCTGCACAGCCGGACGCGGACTTCCCCGCTGCGACCCCGGGTGCGGAAGACATCGAGCTCTGATCGCCCTCCCCTGCGTACGGCACGCCGCCTCCCCGTGAGGCGGCGTCGCCGTTTTAACGGTCCGCGTCGTACCTTCTGCACGCCCAACCCCAATCGAGGATTCCCCAGATGAGCCTGACCGATGAACTTCTGACCAAGTTGCAGGGCGCCCCGCTGCAACAGGTGTCGCAGCAGCTTGGCATCAGCGATACCCAGGCTTCCGGCGCGATCAGTGCCGCACTGCCGGTGCTGATGGGCGCGCTGGGCAACAACGCCTCGCAGCCACAGGGCGCACAGGCGCTGCTCGGCGCATTGCAGAACAATCACAGCGGCCTGGACCTGGGCAGCGTGCTCGGTTCGGTGCTGGGCGGCGGCGGCGGCGGTGCGGCCAGCGATGGCGCCGGTATCCTCGGCCACATCTTCGGCGGCAGCCAGCAGAAGGTGGAAACCGGCCTGGCCCAGGCCACCCAACTCGACAGTGGCCGCACCAGCCAGCTGCTGCAGATCCTTGCTCCCATCGTGATGGCCTTCCTGGCACAGCGCCTGGGCGGCGGCCAGGCCGATGCCGGCTCGCTCAGCCAGGCCCTGGGCCAGGAAAAGCAGCAGGTGCAGCAGCAGGGTGGCCTGGCTGGTGGCCTGCTCGGCAGCCTGCTGGACCAGGACGGTGATGGTCAGCTGGGCATGGGCGATCTGTTCAAGCTGGGCGGCAATCTGCTCGGCGGCAAGCGCTGACGGAAAGCCTCGCCGGGCATGGGCCGGCGCTATCGGCATCTCCATGGGTAGCGCCGGGCCATGCCCGGCGGCTTACTGGTTGCCCGCCTTCAAACGCTGCAGGATCGGTGCGAACAAGGGCGCCTGCATCAAGCGCGGCGGCTCGACATGGCGGCCCTTTTCCTGCGCCTGCCAGTACGACCACGGCAGCGGCTTGTCGCCCAGTTCGTAGTCCATGCCGTCCCAGCCATCCTCGCGGAAGGCGTAGAAGGCCCAGTGCACCTTGTCCTGTTCCAGCACCTGCAGCACATCCTGCAGGTAGCGGCTGCAGTCCGGCCATCGCCGCATGCAGCCGAATTCGGCCACCACCATGCGGTTGGCACCGACACCATGCGAGGCGGCCCACGTCATCGGCTGCTGCAGGTAACGGCGTACACGCGCCGCATCCCAACGTTCGCTGCCTCCACCGAACGGCACCTGTGCCGGATAACGCCAGGGCTTGGCGCGCGTCTGGTTCGGCGCACTGGTTGCCGCGTACGGCTCGTACATGTGCACGCTGTACAGCAGCTTCGAATCCGCCAACGGTGCCGGCCAGTAGTTGAAACCGTCGGCGGCAGCGTACCAGCCCGCATCCAGCATCAGCGGCATCGCGGCGTCGACCTCGCGGATGCTGGCGATCAACCCGGAATAAAAGCGGCGCAGGTCGCGTGGGCCGTCCTGCACACCGGCATACCACTGCTTCATCGCCTCGCTGGACGCATGCTCGGCCAGGCCTGCACCGTATTCGGGCACCGGTTCATTGATGAGATTGTAGGCGGCCAAGGCAGGATGATCCTTCAGCGCCGTGGCCAGATCGTGCCAGAAACGCCGGGCGGGCTCCTGGTTGTCGAAGGACTGCCACAGGCGCTGGTCGACGACATCGCCGTTGTGCTGCTTCCAGCGCAGTAACGGCAGCGACAGCGGCGTCAGCACCACTTTCAGCCCGGCCGCATCGGCGTCATCCAGCACCCGCCGCAGCGTGGCCAGGTCGGCTGGAACCAGTCCGCGATAGTCATCGGCGTTGCCGATCAGAAAGTCACGACCGCCCCGCCCCTTCCACTTGTCCGGCACCAGCCGCACCCAGGTCGCACCGGTCGCACGCAGCGCCTCGAAGTATTTCTGGTCCGGAGGCGACATGTTCATGCTGTTGCCACCGCGTTGCGGTACGTCCCAGAAGGTGATGTCGGCAGCGTGCAGTGGCGCAGCAGCAAGCAGGGACAGGCATAACAGCAGACGACGCATGGGCAGGCCTCCGATAGATGAAAAACCAGCCTGCCCAGCGCAATCCGAACGCACCGTGACCGGCGCCCTCTTTCGCACCGCGATAGGAACAATCCGTTGGAATCAGGATTTCGCTACAGCGCGTCGATGTCGCCCAACGCCCGGATCAAACGCCGCGCGCGCTTGTCCGGCTTGTGTTCCGGCGGCTGGAAACCATCGCGTGCCGCGATGCGCAGTGCACGCTGTTCGGCACGGCGCGCCTTCGAAGCCTCGCTCTCGGCATACAGCTGCTGTGCCGTTGGCGCCGGCCCGCGCTGGTCGCTCAGGCCCAGCACCTGGATCTCGAAATGCTCCTCGCCACGATCCACCTGCAGCTGCTCACCCACGCGTACCGCGCGCGAGGACTTCGGGCGCTGCCCGGCCACGCTGACCTTGCCGGTCTCGATGGCCTGCTTGGCCAGGCTGCGGGTCTTGAAGAAACGGGCCGCCCACAACCAGATGTCCAGGCGGACACTGGGCGACAACGGGGAAAGCTCAGGCATCGGTGCGGACTACTCCGGTGGCTTGTTCAGAGGGCGCGGATGGTCGGGGTCGGTGCGGCAGCCGCTGCCCCCGATCAACGTGGGTACACCGGCGGACAGGTCCTGGCGCTGGCTGCCGACCAGGCACTCGGGACGGTCGGTCGGCCGCACCTGGGTATCGCCCAGCCGGTCACCTGTCGAACATGCGGCCAGTACAACGCCGATCAAGGCCAACGCCATGCTCCGCTTCACCCGCAGTCGTTGATGCATTGCCACATCCCGCAAACCGGCTTGGTGCTAGTGTGCGCCTCCCGGGATTCGATCACCACTCCATGGCCAAAGCGCCGCTTGACCTGACCTCCGGCCCGATCGGCCGCAATCTCCTGCTGTTCTCCCTGCCGATCCTGGCCGGCAACATCGCGCAGTCGCTGAACGGTTCGGTGAATGCCGTATGGGTGGGGCGCTTCCTCGGGGAGGCGGCACTGACCGCCACCGCGAACGCCAACAACATCATGTTCTTCCTGATCGGCTCGGTGTTCGGCTTCGGCATGGCCTCGACCATCCTGATCGGCCAGGCCATCGGTGCGCGCGACATCGCGCAGGCGCGGCGCGTGGTCGGTACCAGCGCCACCTTCTTCATCGGCCTGTCGGTGATCATCGCCATCGCCGGCTGGTTCATGGCGCATCCGCTGCTGGCAGCGATGGGCACGCCGGCTGCCTCGCTGCCGCTGGCCGAGGCTTACCTGCAGATCATCTTCCTGGCGATGCCGACGCTGTACGCGTTCGCCTTCCTCACCGCCGCGCTGCGCGGTGCCGGTGATTCACGCACGCCGTTCCGTTTCCTGATGGTGTCGGTGGCGCTGGACATCGTGCTGAATCCGGTGCTGATCTTCGGCATGGGACCATTCCCCGCGCTGGGCATCGCCGGCTCGGCCTGGGCCACGCTGGTCGCGCAGACGCTGTCGCTGGCCGGCCTGCTGCTGTACATGCGGCACAAGCGCCACACCCTGTGGCTGGGCCGCGCCGACATGCGCCTGCTCAAGCTCGACCTGACCATTCTCAAGGCGCTGGTGATCAAGGGCGTGCCGATGGGCCTGCAGATGGTGCTGATCTCGCTGTCGGTGATCCTGCTGATGACCATGGTCAACCAGTACGGCACCGACACCGGCGCCGGTTACGGCGCCGCGCTTCAATTGTGGAACTACCTGCAGATGCCGGCAATGGCGATCGGTGCGGCGTGCTCGACGATGGCCGCGCAGAACGTCGGCGCGCAGCGGTGGGACCGCGTGCGCGGCACCGCGCGGCAGGGCGTGCTGTTCAACTTCCTGCTGACCGGCGCACTGATCCTGCCGCTGGTGCTGTTCGATCGGCAACTGCTGGCGCTGTTCCTGCCGCCGGCCAGCGAGGCGCTGGACATCGCCCGCCACCTCAACCATGTGGTGATCGGTTCGTTCCTGTTCTTCGGCGTCAGCTTCGTGATCTCCGGCGTGGTGCGCTCCACCGGCGCGGTGATTCCGCCGCTGCTGATCCTGGCCGGCTCGCTGTGGGGCGTGCGCGTACCGTTCGCCGAGCTGCTGCAGCCGTACTGGGGCGCCGATGCGATCTGGTGGAGTTTCCCGGTCAGCTCGCTGGTGTCGATGCTGCTGTCGCTGGCGTATTACCGCTGGGGTGGCTGGCGCAAGGCCACGATGATCGGCAAGCCGTCGCATGCCGAGGAACTGGCCACGCCGTCGGAGATCCCGGCCTGCCCACCCTCGCCGGTGGCCGACCCGGATGCCGCACTGGAGTCAGCGCCGCCACGTTAGTACTGATCGCCGGTGATTACCACGGTAGTGCCGGCCGCTGGCCGGCAGCTTCATGCCTCTCCGGAAGCATCGCGCAACAGCCGGCCAGCGGCCGGCTCTACCGCTTCTTTTTCGCCGCGTTGAACTTAGCCGCTTCGCGCAGCAGCGCCTTCAATGCCGCGGCATCGGGCATCGCGCCTTCATGGATGTCGATCGCACGTCGCGTGTTGCCTTCCAGGCTGGCATTGAACAGGCCTTTCGGGTCGGCCAGCGCCGCACCATGGGCGAAGGTCAGCTTCACCGCCTGTTTGTAGGTTTCGCCAGTGCACAGGATGCCGTTGTGCTCCCACACCGGCGTGCCGCGCCACTTCCAGGTTTCCTGCACGTCGGGCAGCGCTTCATGGATCAACGCGCGCACGCGCGCCAGCGTTTCGCCACGCCAGTCGCCCAGCTCGGCGATGCGTGCATCGATCAGTTCGGCAGCCGGGGTTCCGGCATCGGTAGGATTCGGCGCGTGCGTGGCCATCAGCGGTTCTCGTCGGCAAGCAGATCGGAACGGTGGGCTTACATGCGCTCGCCGGGCAATGCCGCAGCTTGGCGCACCCAGTCAAGGAACCGGGCTTCATCCAGCACGCCGTCCTGTGCAATGTGCAGGTAGCGCGTGTCTGCGCTCCTGGACGGCTCGGGCGGTATCGGCTTCAGTGCGGCGCCCCGGAAAAATGCCACCTTGATGTAGCGGGTGAAGCAATGGAAGCTGAGGAACCAGCCCTCGCCCTTGGCAACCGCATACATCGGCGAATTCCACTTCACCGCCTTGTGCACGCCGGGCACGGCCTGCTCGATCAGCGCATCCAACCGCGCGCCGAGCGGTCGTTTCCAGTCCGGCATCGCCGCGATATAGGCCTGCACCGTAGCATCGCCCTCGCCCTTGGCGATCTGCGGGTTACCACCGGACAGCAGCTTGGGCGCGGTGGAGGGTGCGGTTCGCTTGGCAGGCATCGCACGGCACGTCCATCAGGATGAAGCGCCAGCCTAGCGCGACGGGTGCCTGTCGGTCACGGCGCGGTGCGCCATCGGCTCAGTCCGCCTGACGGGCCAGGAACTGCCGCCAGTCCGGTAGCTTGCGGTGACGTCGCAGCGAGCGCATCAGGGCCGCCATCACGATACCAAACAGGGCACCGGCCAACAGACCGGCCAACAACAGCAGCACCAGTGGGCGCTCGCTGCCCTGCCACAACATCAGCCACATCAGGCCGGTCCAGAACAGCCCGAACAGCAGGCCCTGCACCAGCGCGTTGGTGGCGAAGCCGGCCAGGATCGGTGGCGGCAGTGCGATGCCCATCCGCCACAACAACCGGTGCAGCAACGGTGCCGACTGCACCCGCGCCAGCCCCTTGCCGTCGAGGAAGCGCAGCGCGGCCTGGATCACGGCGGGATAGCGTGGGTTGATCTCGTTCATCGCCTGATCGTGGCCGATGCGATGCCGAAAACGCAAACGGCCACCCGAAGGTGGCCGTCGCGGCAACAACCGAAGTTGTTTATCAGGCCTTTTCGGCCAGACGGGCAGCCTTGGCGGCAGCAGCGGCAGCCAGGTCTTCCTTGATGCGGGCAGCCTTGCCTTCCAGGCCACGCAGGTAGTACAGCTTGCCGGCGCGGACCTTACCACGACGCTTCACTTCGACCGAGTCGATGATGGCGCTGTGGGTCTGGAAGACGCGCTCGACGCCGTAGCCGTGCGAGATCTTGCGGACGGTGAACGAGGAGTTCAGGCCGCCGTTCTTGGTCGCGATCACAACGCCTTCATAGGCCTGCACGCGCTCGCGGGCACCTTCCTTCACCTTCACGTTGACGACAACGGTGTCGCCCTGGCTGAACTTCGGCAGTTCGCGGGTGATCTGGGCGGATTCGAATTCCGCGACGATGGACTTGTTCAGCTTGCTCATGGGTTACACCGATTCTTGTTCGGGTGGGCGTGTCGTTTCGACAACGTAGGCTGATGCAGTCACTGGACTGTGCTGCACGTTTGTTGTGGGTACTGCGCGCGCCGGCCGAAGCTGGCGGTAATTGGCCATGATAGCCGAAAAAGCCAGCCCTGCGCTAGGGGCTGGCCTTCTGTTTCCGGGCCTGGCGGGCCTGGTCGAGCAGTTTTCGGTCGGCCTTGCCCAGTGCCTGTTCATCCAGCAGGTCCGGGCGCCGCTGCGCGGTCCGGACCAGCGACTGCTGGCGGCGCCAAGCGGCGATGGCCGCATGGTTGCCCGAGCGCAGCACCTCCGGCACGTCACCCAGCGGATGCTGGGCCGGCTGGCTGTAATGCGGGCAGTCGAGCAGCCCCAGGTCACCTTCGAAGCTGTCCTGGGCGGCCGATTCAGCATCGTTCAGGGCACCGTCCTGCAGACGGGCCACGGCGTCGATGATCACCGCCGCGCCCAGCTCACCGCCGGACAGCACGTAATCGCCAAGGGAAATCTCCTCGTCGACATTGGCTTCCAGGAAGCGCTCGTCGATGCCCTCGTAGCGGCCGCAGAGCAGGACCATGCGCGGCAACGCCGCCAGTTCCCGCACTTTGGCCTGGGTCAACGGCGCACCCTGCGGGCTGAGATGGATCACCCGCGCCGGGGTCGGATCAGCATCGCGGATCGCCTGCAGGCAGGCCTGCAGCGGCTCGATCAGCATCACCATGCCCGGGCCACCGCCGAACGGACGGTCGTCCACCCGGCGGTAGTTGCCTTCAGCGTAATCACGGGGGTTCCAGCCGTGCAGGCTGAACAGGCCCTTCTCCTGCGCACGCCCGACCACGCCCAGTCCGGCGGACTGGGCGAGGAACTCGGGGAACAGGGTGATGACGTCGAAACGCATGCTCACACTCAGAACTCGGGGTCCCAGTCGACCACGACCAGGTTGGCCTCGAAGTCGACCGACTTGACGAACTCCGGCAACACGAACGGAATCATCCGCTCACGATCGCCGCGCACGACCACCACATCGTTGGCGCCGGTGCTGAACAGGTGCGAGACCTGGCCCAGGGCAACGCCCTCGGTGGTCTTCACATCCAGGCCTTCAAGGTCGACCCAGTAATACTCATCGGCATTCGGCGGTGGCAGTGCACTGCGGGCCACGTAGACCTCGGTGCCATGCATCGCCTCGACCGTATCGCGATCTTCGATGCCCGGAAAGCGGGCCACCAGATGCTTGCCGCTGTCGCGGCCACGGGCGCCTTCAAGCGTCGATTCCTGCCCGTTGGGGCTGCGCAGGATCCACGGCTGGTAACGGAAAATAGCGGAACGCGGCTCGGTCCAGGACTCGAGCTTTATTTCGCCGCGCACACCAAAAGCGCCGACAATCCTGCCCAGCAGGATGCGGCGCTCGTTATCTTTCATCTGCGTTCAACCAGACGGGCCGCGCCAGGCGCAGCCCTTCGGGATCAGGCCGCAGCGGCCTGGGACTTGGCCGCTTCCTTGATCAGGTTGCGGACCTTTTCAGTCGGCTGGGCGCCGTTCTTGACCCAATGGTCAACACGGGCCAGATCCAGCTCGATGCGCTTCTCGCCACCCTGTGCAACCGGGTTGTAGAAGCCGACGCGCTCGATGTTGCGGCCATCACGGGCGCTGCGAACGTCGGTCACGATGATGTGGTAGAACGGACGCTTCTTGGCGCCGCCGCGGGTCAGTCGAATCTTGACCATGGTCTTTTTTTCCTATTGCCCAGTCGCCAGGATGGCGCGGTAAGCCGGCGATTATAGCGGCAGTGTCGGCCGGAGCCAACCCCGGGGTTGGCCAGCCGGGGTCAGGTCCCTTTTGCAGGGGACAAGGGATCTGACCCCAATCCCCGCCAGGGCACCGCCGCCAGCACCGCCCTGCCCTGTTCCGCCAGCGCCTGCGAACCCGGCAGGGCATGCCCGTCGATGGCGTCCAGCGCCCACAGGCCGCTGGCGTTGCAGGCAAAGGCCGCCTTCACACCCCCCAGTTCAGCCAGCGCCAGCGGTCGCGTGGCCTGTGGGCCGGGCCAGTGCTGCTTCAGCAAGGCCTCGGCGGTACCGCGCAGGGCTGGCGCCTGCGGCCAGAGCAGCCGCTCACCATCGTGCACGGCCAGGTTCCAGGTGCTGCCTTCACCCATTTCGCCATCGGCGGTCACGAACAGCACATCGTCGAAACCGTCAGCCATTGCCGCGCGGCGCTCGGCGAACAGGCCGAAGGTGCCGACATGCTTGATGTGCGGCAGTTCGCGCTGCCAGGCCACGCTGCACACACGCTTGGGTGCGGCCAGCGTCACCGGCGAGGACACCGCTACCAGTGCGTCCACCGGTACCACGGCCAGCGGATTGCGGAAATCGAAGTGGCGCGAGTACACCGTCACCCGCAGCGAGGCATCAGCCAGCCCAGCCAGCTGCAGGGCCTGCGCCATCCAGGCCTGCAGCTGCGCCACAACCAGCTCGCTGCCGAACAGTTCACGGGTAGCGTGCGACAACCGCGCCAGATGCAGGTCCAGTCCCTGCACCGCCCCACCCCGCACCTGCAGCGAGGTGAAGTGGCCGTAGTTGACCAGCGCTGGCAGCAGATCCTCGACCTGTGCTGGCCGGCCGTTGCAGGTCACCGTCATTTCAGCAATGCCTGCGCCTGGCTCCACATGTCGTGCAGCACATCGGCGGCCGGTCGTGCCGGCGCCATCCATGCCGATTGCCCGGCCCAGGCCTGCATTGCGGCCAACCGGTTTTCCTGCGCTGCCTGCTTGCGCATCGGCGCGGTCAGGCCGCGCTGCACCGGGTACGGGCGCGGCGCCGGCGCACCTTCGGCGGCGGCAGCGCGCACGTAGGCCGTGGCAAGGCCGCGACCCAGGCGGCCACTGAAAGCACGGGTCGGCCAGGTGTCTTCTGGTTCGCTGGCCGCCAATCCATCGGCCCACGCCGAAGCGATCGCCGCTTCGGGCGTGCGCAGGAATGCAGTGCCGATCTGCACCGCGCTGGCACCCAGGGTGAGCGCGGCGGCAATGCCACGGCCATCGGCAATGCCACCGGCGGCGATCACCGGAATCTGCAGGTGGTCGGCCAGGCGTGGCAGCAGCGCGAACAGTCCAACCAGCTGACGCTCGGCCATCGCCGGATCAAATGAACCGCGATGACCACCGGCCTCCACGCCCTGCGCCACCACCGCGTCGGCGCCAGCATCCTGTGCAGCACGCGCTTCAGACAGCGTGGTCGCACAGGCAATCCAGGCAATGCCCGCATCCTTCAGTTGCTGCACGTGGCGCGGCGAAAGCACGCCCATGATGGTCGAGGCCACCTCCGGGCAGGCGGCCAGCAGCGCTGCGAACTGTTCTTCGAAACCGGCGGGCGTGGCGTCGGCAGCACTGGCCGGTACATCCGGTCCCCATTGCGCGAGGAAAGCACGACTGGCTGCCTCGGCGGCGACGTCACGGGTCGCTGCCGGGTCCGGCAACCACAGGTTCACCTGCGCCGGGCCGGTGGAGACGGCGCGGAAGTCATCCATCCAGCGGCCGATATCGGCTGGCGACGACAACACCGCGCCCATCGCGCCCATGCTGCCGGCATTGGCCAGCGCGGCCGACAACGGCACCGGGCAGGCACCGGCCATCGGTGCCAGCAGGATCGGAACGGAAACGTCGAAGCGCTGGCAGAACGCCTCGGCGCGGGAAGCAACAGCGGACATCTGCATGGCGGCCCATCGTTTCGGACAGGCCTCCATGGTGCGCGCAGGACGGGGGTAGAGTCGAGCTTGCTCGACTGTTTGATGCGGCGCCTCGGCGCCGCCGCCCGAGCATGGGCTCGGCGCTACATCAGAGTGCAGACGGGGCCCGCATCAACGGAACGGCATGCCGCGGCCGCCCATGGCACCCATCATGCCCTTCATGCTTCGCATCATGCCCTTCATGCCGCCGCCGGCCATCTTGCTCATCATCTTTTCCATCTGCATGTACTGCTTCATGAGCTTGTTGACGTCAGCCGGGGTCACGCCCGAGCCCTTGGCGATGCGCGCGCGGCGCGAGCCATTGAGCAGGTTCGGGTTGCGCCGCTCCTTCTTGGTCATCGAGCTGATGATGGCGATCATGCGTGGCACTTCCTTGCCCTGGCTGACCTGCTGCTTCAGGTGGTCGGGGATGTTGCCCAGGCCCGGCAGCTTGTCCATCAGGCCGCCGATGCCGCCCATGTTCTGCATCTGCTCAAGCTGGTCACGCATGTCGTTCAGGTCGAACTTCTTGCCCTTGGCGACCTTCTCGGCCAGCTTGGCGGCCTTGTCCTTGTCGACCTGCTGCTCGACCTGCTCGACCAGCGACAGCACGTCGCCCATGTCGAGGATGCGGCTGGCGATACGGTCCGGATGGAACACGTCCAGGCCTTCCGGCTTTTCGCTGACACCGACGAACTTGATCGGCTTGCCGGTGATGTAGCGCACGCTCAGCGCGGCACCGCCACGCGCGTCACCGTCGGTCTTGGTCAGCACCACGCCGGTCAGCGGCAGCGCATCGCCGAAGGCCTTGGCGGTGTTGGCCGCGTCCTGACCGGTCATGGCATCGACCACGAACAGCGTTTCGGCCGGGTTGACCGCCGCGTGCAGGGCCTTGATCTCGGCCATCATCGCTTCGTCGATGGCCAGGCGGCCGGCGGTATCGACCAGCAGCACGTCGACGAACGACTTGCGCGCATCGTCAATGGCGGCGCGGACGATGGCTTCCGGCTTCTGGTCGGCGCTGGACGGGAAGAACAGCACGCCGACCTGCTCGGCCAGGGTCTTCAGCTGTTCGATCGCGGCCGGACGGTAGACGTCGGCCGAGACCACCATCACCTTCTTTTTGCGCTTTTCCTTCAGGTGCTTGGCCAGCTTGCCCACGGTAGTGGTCTTGCCGGCGCCCTGCAGGCCCGCCATCAGGATGATCGCCGGGGCCGGGACATTCAGGTTCAGGTCGCTGGCTTCGGCGCCCATCACCGCGGTCAGCTCGTCGCGCACGACCTTGATCAGGGCCTGGCCCGGGGTCAGCGACTTCAGCACTTCCTGGCCGACCGCACGCACCTTGATGCGCTCGATCAGGGCCTGCACCACGGGCAGCGCGACGTCGGCTTCGAGCAGCGCGATGCGGACCTCGCGGGTCGCCTCGCGGATGTTCTCTTCGGTCAGGCGGCCGCGGCCACGCAGGCGCTCGATGGTGCCGGAAAGGCGCTGGGTCAGGGACTCGAACATGCGGTACGACCTGTCTGAAAACGGGGGACAATAAGGCACACAGTATAGCGGGTCCGCCCTGCCCGCCGGACTGCGACGCTGCGGCCGTCGCCACCACCGCGGGGGTATGCGAAACTGCAACGATGACAATCGTTCTCATCGCCGTCCTGCTCTACCTGGCTGCCAGTGTCCTGCTGGTGCGCGCGCTCGGCCGCGATGAAACCACCGGCTCCCCGGTCTGGCTGTGGCCGGCCCTGCCAGCGATGCTGCTGCATGGCGGCTACCACGTGATGGTGGCGATGCGCACCAACGGCGGGCCGGACATGCACTTCTTCGCCGCACTGTCGCTGGTCGGCCTGGGCATGGCCTGGCTGACCTCGCTGGTCGGCGCGCGCGGGCGCATGTCGGCACTGGGCGTGGTGGTGTTCCCGCTGGCCGCGGTACTGCTGCTGGCCTACCACGGCTACGGCCACGAACCGAGCAAGGTGCTGGGCTGGCGCCTGGCCAGCCACGCCTGGCTGGCGCTTCTGGCCTACGCCACGCTGAGCATCGCCGCGCTGCTGGCAATCATGCTGTGGCTGCAGGAGCGCGCCCTGCGTCGCCGCGAGTTCCGCCCGTGGCTGCGGGCGCTGCCGCCGCTGGCCGACCTGGAATCGCTGCTGTTCCGGGTGATCACCGTCGGCTTCGCGCTGCTGACCCTGACCCTGGTCACCGGCGTGCTGTTCGTCGACGACCTGCTGGCGCAGAAGCTGGTGCACAAGACCGTGCTGAGCGTGCTGTCGTGGATCGTATTCGGTGTGCTGCTGATCGGCCGCCGACGCAACGGCTGGCGCGGCATGAAAGCGGTGCACTGGACGCTGGCGGCGATGCTGTTGCTGTTGCTGGCGTTCTTCGGCAGCCAGTTCGTGATCGAACTGGTGTTCGGGCATTCGCGATAAAGGCGTGCCGGCCGCTGGCCGGCAATCGCACATGGAGTAGCTCCACGCCATGCGTGGATGCCGTCGGCAGTTCAGGGCACCGGCTGGGCCAGGATCCTGCGCACCGAACGACCGCTGTTGGTGAGGATGTCGTCCACCTGCCAGCAGCCCTGGCCTTCGCGCACCATCGGCAGGCGGGTCAGGTAGGCCGTATTCCATACCGAATAGCGCATTTCAACCTGGCCCGTAGTGGCCGAGATCTCTTTCCAGCTGTATCGCACCGGGCTGTCGATGTCACCATCCTGGGCGTCCAGCCACGGATCGGAATCGATGGTGCAGATGCCTTCCTCACGCGTCTGGCAGGCGCGCTCGCCACGCAGGGCCTTGACGAAGGCCGGGCTGACCAGCGCCGGCGGCGGTTCCAGCAGATCGCCATTGCCGGTGGTTGCCTCGTAGAAGGCACGGGCCACAGCCACTGGTTCCTGGCAGGCCGGCGCAGCCTGCACGGCGGGGGCCAGCAGCAGCCCGGCGATCACGAACATCCCTGTCTTTCGCATGTATATCTCCTTGAGGTAGTGCCGGCCGCTGGCCGGCAACACAGGATCTCATGGCGTTGCCGGCCAGCGGCCGGCACTGCCCGATATCACGCTTACAACCCGTAACGCTCGATCACGTCCAGGTGCGGCTGGCGATCCTGGTCACAGGCCTCGGCCAGGCGCAGCCAGCAGTGCGGGTGCGGCCACTTCGCGGTCTCCTGCTGCAGGAGGCGGTGCAGCGCCAGCGGCGCATGATCCTGCGGCTGGGCGACGGTGAACAGCACGCCCGGCAGGGTGCCCTCCTCCATGTCCGGATCGGTCACGGTGTAGTCCGCACGGCTGTGCGACCACACCTTCCAGCCCTGCGCCTCGGCGGCTTCGACGAAGGCATTCCACGCGTCCTCGCCCGGATGCGCGCCATCGACCAGCCAGCTGCGGGCAAAGCCGCCGCGCTCCAGCACATGCACCTGCGCATAGGTCGGGATGAAATGCTCGCGCGCTTCCTCTTCCTCCGGCGCCGGATGCACCAGCGCGGCGTCGAACACCACCCAGTCGCCCACCTGCTGCGCACGATTGGCCGGCGCGTTCTCGACGATGCGTGCGGTCACCGGGCCACTACGGCGTGCGTAGTACTCCATCGGCTCGCCGTTCTCTTCGCTGCGGATGATCACCCAGCCCCACGGCTCCTCGACCACGCCGTCCTGGCTGGACAGCTCCATGCCGATCGCCGCCGCCGAGCGACGCACCGCGTCCCAGTCGCGTGCCGCGCTGGCCGCACTCATGTGGTCCCAGTGCGCGGCGCTGGGTTCTTCCAGCAACTCCACCAGCTGCGCATAGCTGGCCTGCGCCTCGCTGAAGCGACCGGTTTCCATGTACATCCGCGCCAGCGTGCCGCGTGCGCCATGCGAGCCCGGCGAGGCCGCCAGCAGCGCCTGCGCGGCCTGCTCCAGCGCCGGCCAGTCCGACACGCGGCGGGCGCGCTGCACCTCGCACCAGTGCGCAAACACCGGCACACTGCCGCGATAGGTATCCGCCAGCAGGCGCAGGCCGTCGTCGTCGCCCTGCTCGGCCAGCCAGCGCATCAGCGTGTAGGCGGCCGGGCCATCATCCTGCGTGTGCGCGCGCACGAAGCGCCACAGCAATGCGCGCGCTTCCGTCTGTGCACCACAGGCGCTCAGCGCGGAGGCGGCCATTTCTGCCAGCGCCTCATCATCTGGCAGCTGCGCCTGTGCCTGCAGCAGCCACTGCGCCTCACGTTCGGGATCGCGCGACTGATTCTGCTCCCCCTGCTCGTTCAGCCAAGCCAGCAGTTCAGCGGCCGGCACCGGCAGCGGTGCGACCTCCGGCAACGCATCGATGCGCGCAGCCAGGCCCGCCACCAGCGCAGCCGCACCGCGGTCCTGGCGCAGCTGCGCCAGATGGCTACGGGCAAGCTCCAGCTGGCGCTGCGCGACCCAGCGCGCGCCACGCTGCAGGGCCAGCTCCAGGCTCAGCGCGGCCACCTCGATCAGCAGGCGGTGCGAGCCGACGCGGGCGAAGTGTTCGATGATGGTATTGAAGCGCGTGCCCAGGTCCCAGGTATTGCGCGTCGGATCACGCTGGCATAGTGCGGCAGCTGTGTTCGCCCACAGCCGCCAGTATGTCGGCGTCAGCTCGCTCCACGGCACCAGCTGCTGCACGGACTCTTCGTCGCGGCCGAGCTGGGCCAGCGCCCACGCCTTGGACAGGCGGCGCGGCACCGTGCAGTTGGCCGGCTCGTACTCGCCGGACGCGGCCACTTCGGCCTCGCGCTTCTCGATCAGTACCAGCGCTTCCTCGGCGCGGCCCATGCCCAGCAGGATCTTGATCTGCATCTCCGGGAAGCTGTCGAACACTTCCTTGCCGCAGGCTTCGATCGCATCCGACTGCACCTGCAGGTAGTCCAGCGCGTCCTGGCCGCGGCCATCATCAAGCAGTGCATCGGCCTTCTCGCAGCTCAGGCACTGGAAGCAGGCCCAGCTCGGGTCGATGCGACCCAGTGTTTCATCGCACACCTCGATACGTTCCGGCACCCAGCCCGGGCCATCGATGTTGCCGTAGCAGGCAGCCAGATCCTGGGTCACGCAGATCGACTGCGGGCACTCCAGCGTGTCCTCGCGGTGTGCACGCTCGAACAGCGCCACGGCTTCGCCCAGCGCGCTTTCGCCTTCGACGCGGTTGCCGACGCGGTTGCGCAGTGCCCAGTGGCCGACGTAGACGTCGACCCAGGGGTTGTCCAGCGCCTTGCCCAGCGCACGTGCTTCGGGCAGCAGTGCGTCGACGCGGTCGACCTGCAGTTCGCTGACCTCGTCGGCGAGACGGTTCAGCAGGTGCGCGTTCTGCGCCTGGCCGGCCTGGCGCAGGTCACCCTGCAGTTTTTCGACCCAGTTCCAGATGTCCATGGGGTAAATGCTCCTGTCTAGCGAAGGCTGGATGAGAAGGGGTGGTGCTCAACGCAGCATCTGCTGCAGGGCACCGGCAATATCGGCGAAGGCGCCATTGAGATCCGGGCCCGGCGTGGCAGCCGTGCGGGCCAGCGGACGGCCCTGCGCGGCGACGATGATCTTCAGCGAACGCAACAGGCGTGCAGCGGCTTCGGCCTGCGGATGTCCGTCGCGCTGGGCGCGCAGCAGGGCCTGCACCGCCGGGTTGTCGAGATTGAGGTACAGCCGCGACGGCGCGCGCGATTCGATGCGCGCGGTGAACTGCCGGGCCAGGCGCAGCGCCGCCATTGAAACGCGCTTGTCGTTCTCGTCGTCTTCCAGGCGCTGCTTCAGCTCGGCCTCGCGGTCGGGCACCACCACTACCGGCAGCGCCTCCGGGCTGAAGCGTGCCGGCAGCAGCTGTTCACCATCGCCCAGCTGCTCGCGCAGCCACGCCAGCTGCGTCTCATCAAGGGTGTCATCGGTACGGAACAGCGCGCGATTGCCCTGCTCGGTGCCGAGTTCGACCAGACGCAGGCCCTTGGCCTGGGCCCAGCGCCGCAGGAACGGCACCACCGCATAGCGATGGCCGTGCGCCACCGGTACGCCCATCGCGCGGAACAGCATTTCCTCGAAGCCGCCGCCGTTGTCGAGGATGACGTGCACCGCGCCACGTGCCGGCAACGCGCTGGCCGGCAGGTCGCCCTGCGAGGTCGGCACGCGAACATGCTCCAGCAGCAGTTCGAACAGGCGGTCATCACACAGCGCCGCTCCCAGCAGTGCCTCGTTGTGGCGGCTCAGCACGCGCCGCCAGGCTTCCGGCTGTTGCCGTGCGACGTCGGCCAGGCCATCGATCAGCGCTTCCAGCAATGCATGCTGCACGGCGCGGTACTGGTCGTCACGCTGCAGGTCCTCGCGACTGGCAGTGGGCGTCAGCCGCGAGGATTCGATCACACCGCCGATGAAGCCGGCCCACGGCGGCAGCAGATCGCGCGCATCATCGTCCAGCAGCATCCCGCGCACGAACACCGACAGGTTGCGGTTGTCACTGGTGCCGTAAGTGGCACCGTCCTGTACCCACAACATGCCTGTGGCATCGCTGTCGCCATCGGCACGCAACGGCACAGTCACGATGGGCTCGAAATCATGCTCGAAGCGCGCCGCAAACTGCAGCGCCTGGCGCCGCGCCTGCACCGGATGCACGGCGACCTCTCCCTGGCCGCGCCAGGGCGGCGGCTCAGGGTTGAGCGCCTCGGCCCCGGCACCGATGAAAATCGGCTCGGACAGCAGCGCGCAATAGCGGCCCAGCACCTCGTGCAAGCGCGCTTCGTTGGCCAGTGGCAGGAAATCCGGATGCAGCTCCAGCTCCACCTCGGTGCCAACCGCACGCGCAGGCATTTCACTGACGGTGTACTGCTCGGCGTTGCTGGACACGTATAGGTGCCCCAGCTCCGGCGTCTGGTACGAGGTGGTGCGCACGCTGACCCGGCGTGCCAGCACGAACGCCGACAGGAAGCCGAGGCCGAACATGCCGATCAGGCCTTCATCGTCCTCGCCGCCTTGGCGCAGGCCACGGGTGTAGCCAACGCCGACGGTGGCCAGGTAATCATGGATCTCCTGGCGGGTCAGGCCGGCGCCGGTATCGCTGATGCGCAGCACGCCAGCGGCGGCATCGACCTGCACCGAAATGCGCGAGGGCACCTCGACGCCAGGCTGTTCAATGCGACGGCGGATGATCGAGTCGTGCGCGTTCTGCACCAGCTCGCGCAGCGCCACCACCGGGGTGGAATACAGGTGCTTGCCCAGCACCGTCATCAGTCCATTGAGATCGACCCCGGCGCGACGGATTTCGGCGTTGGGGGCGGTGAGTGCGGTGTCCTGCATGTAATCGGTTACTCCTGGGCACGGAAAGACGCCAGAGGGCGCCTTCGTCGAGCGGGAAAAACTAGCACAGGGAGGCTGACCGTTGCCGTGTTTGAGGTCGTATTCCAGATCCGCGCCGGTAGCGCCGGGCATGGTCCGGCGCTACCGGCGCGGTCACGCCGCGTCGATGGCCTCGGACAGGCGCTCCACTGCGATCACTTCCATGCCCTTCACCGAACCACCCTTCGGCGCATTGGCCTTGGGCACGATGGCGCGCTTGAAACCATGGGTGGCGGCTTCGCGCAGGCGGTCCTCGCCGTTGGGCACCGGGCGGATCTCGCCGGACAGGCCGACTTCGCCAAAAGCAATCGTCTTTTCCGCCAGCGGGCGGTCCTGCAGCGAGGACAGAACCGCCAGCAGCACCGGCAGATCGGCCGCGGTTTCCTGCACGCGGATGCCACCCACGACATTCACGAACACGTCCTGGTCGCCGACCAGCACGCCGCCGTGGCGATGCAGTACCGCCAGCAGCATCGCCAGGCGGTTCTGCTCCAGGCCGACCGCGACACGGCGCGGGTTCGACAGCGGCGAGGCATCGACCAGCGCCTGTACTTCCACCAGCAGCGGCCGCGTGCCCTCGCGGGTGACCATGACGCAACTGCCCGGCTGGTGGGTACTGCCACCAGACAGGAAGATCGCCGACGGGTTGGAGACCTCCTTCAGGCCCTTGTCGCCCATCGCGAACACGCCCAGCTCGTTGACCGCACCGAAGCGGTTCTTGAACGCGCGCAGCAGGCGGAAGCGGCTGCCGCTCTCGCCTTCGAAGTACAGCACGGCATCGACCATGTGCTCCAGCACGCGCGGGCCGGCGATGCCGCCCTCCTTGGTCACGTGGCCGACCAGGAACACGGCGGTGCCGGTCTCCTTGGCGAAGCGCACCAGCCGTGCCGCGCTCTCGCGCACCTGGCTGACCGAACCCGGCGCGGCGGTCAGGCTCTCGGTCCACAGGGTCTGCACCGAGTCGGCCACGATCAGCCGCGGGCCGGCCTTGGACGCGTGCTGCAGGATCGATTCGACCCCGGTCTCGGCCAGCGCGTTGACGCCGTCCAGCGGCAGTTCCAGGCGATGCGCGCGGCCGGCTACCTGGGCCAGCGATTCCTCGCCGGTGACGTACAACACCGGCAGCACGGCCGCCATCCTAGCCACCGCCTGCAGCAGCAGGGTCGATTTGCCGATGCCCGGGTCGCCACCGACCAGCACCACCGCGCCCTCGACCAAGCCACCACCCAGCACGCGATCGAACTCGCCGATGCCGGTCGAGACCCGGCGATGCTCGGTCTGCTCGACGTCCTTCAGCGCGGTGATCTTTGGCGGGTCGATCTTGCCGGCCCAGCCGGCCCGGCGCGAGGCCGGCGCCTTGGCCGCCGCCGCGCTTTCCAGCACGATTTCCGACAGCGAGTTCCAGGCATTGCACTCGGTGCATTGGCCCTGCCACTTGCTGAATTCGGCGCCGCATTCATTGCAGACGTAGGCGGTGCGGGCTTTAGCCATCGGATGATTTCCAGCAACGGGAACAGGCGTGGCAGGATAGCCGAGCCGGGTCGCAGCTGCTGCGACCGCTCAAGTCCCGCCCACCTGCGCCGATAGGGGTCGCGGGCGTGCGCCTTGCGGGCGCCCCTCCCTCCCCCACTGGATCCGAAATGACTGGCAGTTACAGTCAGAGCCTGGTCACCATCTCCCTGCTGGTGGCCATTCTTGCTTCGTACACGGCGCTGGACATGGCCGGCCGGCTGGCCACGGCCGAAGGCCGCGTGGCGCGCTGGTGGCTGGCCGGTGGCGCGGCGGCGATGGGCCTGGGCATCTGGTCGATGCACTTCATCGGCATGCTCGCCTTCGACCTGCCGATCCCGGTCGGCTACGACCTCGGCATCACCCTGTACTCGCTGGCGGTGTCGATCGGTGCTTCGGCCTATGCACTATGGCTGGTGTCGCGGCCCAGCCTGCCCTGGCGACGGTTGCTGGCCGGGGCGGTGCTGATGGGGCTGGGCATCGCCACCATGCACTACCTGGGCATGGCCGCGATGCGCATGCAGCCGGGTATCGAATATCACCCAGGCTGGTTCGCCGCCTCCATTGCGGTGGCCATCGGTGCCGCAGGTGCGGCGCTGTGGATCGCCTTCCGGCTGCGGGCCGAGCAGCGCAACACGCTGCGCCTGCGCGCCCTGGCCTCGCTGGTGATGGGCCTGGCCATCGTTGGCATGCATTACACCGGCATGGCCGCCGCACGTTTCCCTGAAGGCAGCATCTGCGGCGCGGTCGGCAGTGGCGGCATCGACACCCGCTGGCTGGCGGTGCTGGTGATCGTCACCACCGTGGCCACGCTGGGCATCGCTCTGGTCGCCTCGCTGTTCGACCGGCAGATGCGCGTGCGCACCGGCCTGCTGGCCGATTCGCTGGCGCACGCCAACGACAAGCTGATCCAGGCCGCCCTGCATGACCCGTTGACCCAGCTGCCGAACCGCATGCTGCTGCAGGACCGCATCGAGCAGGCCATCGAGAAGGCGCACCGTCGTGGCCGCGCGGTGGCGGTGATGTTCTGCGACCTGGACGGCTTCAAGGCGGTCAACGATGCCTACGGCCACCAATTGGGCGACCGCCTGCTGGTGGCGGTGGCACAGCGCATCGGCGGCCTGCTGCGGCCGCAGGACACCTTCGCCCGCCTCGGCGGCGACGAGTTCGTGATCGTGCTGGCCATCGATATCCCGGACGACGCGGTGGTGGTGGCCGAACGCATCATCGCCGCCGCCGGCGAGCCGTTCACGCTGGATGCGGCCGAACTGCAGGTCAGCGCCAGTCTCGGCATCGCCCTGTACCCGGACGATGCCAGCAACGAGCGCGAGCTGATGGCGCACGCCGACGCGGCGATGTACCACACCAAGGAAACCGGCCGTAACGGCTATACCTTCTTCACTCCGTCGATGCAGCTCAGTGCCAACCGCCAGCTGCGCCTGCTGCAGGACCTGCGCAAGGCGATCGCGCGTGACGAGCTGCTGCTGCACTACCAGCCGAAGTTCCCGGCCGCTGGCGCACCGGCTACCGGCGCCGAGGCCCTGCTGCGCTGGCAGCACCCGGAACTGGGCCTGCTGGCGCCCGATGTGTTCATTCCCATCGCCGAGCGCAGCGGCCTGATCCTGCCGATCGGCGACTGGGTACTGGACCGCGCCTGTGCGCAGCTGCGTGCATGGCACGAGGCCGGGCATACGGAATGGTCGATGGCGGTGAACCTGTCGCCGCTGCAGTTCGCCTCGCCGGCGCTGCTGGACAGCGTGCGCGAGGTGCTGCAACGGCACCGGATCGAACCGGCGCGGCTGACCCTGGAAATCACCGAGACCACGGCGATGAAGGATGTCGACGCCAGCCTGGCGATCCTCAACGATCTGACCGCGATGGGCGTGCATATCGCCATCGACGATTTCGGCACCGGCTACTCCAGCCTGCTGTACCTGAAGCGGATGCCGGCCACCGAACTCAAGATCGACCATGCGTTCGTGCACGACCTGGAGCGCAACGACGAGGACGCCGCCATCGTGTCGTCGATCATCGCGCTGGGCCGCACCCTGCAGTTGCAGGTGGTGGCCGAAGGCGTGGAGACCCAGGCACAGCGTGAGTACCTGAGCGAACTGGGTTGCGACCAGTTGCAGGGCTACCACCTGGGGCGGCCGATGGAAGCGGACGAGTTCCTGCGCCGGGTGGGTTGAGCCGGCGGTTCATCCACGCATGCCGTGAATCTACGGGTAGTGCCGGCCGCTGGCCGGCTTCCCGCAATTGCCGGCCAGCGGCCGGCACTACCACCACACACCTGCCATGTCCGGCGGCATTGATGCGTCGCCGGGCATCACCCGGCGCTACCAGTAAACAAAAAGGCCGCCCGAGGGCGGCCTTTCTGCGTGGCAACGTCGCGAAGACGTCAGTGCATCATGTGCACGTTCATGTTGTGCATGACCCACAGGGTACCGACCACGATGATGCCGATCACCACCACGGTGAAGGCCGCAGCGTTGACGTTCCAGCGGCTTTCCGAAGAGCGGTCCAGGTGCAGGAAGAACACCAGGTGGACCAGCATCTGCAGTACCGCGGTGATCGCGATCACCACACCGTTGACGGTGCGCGAGAAGTCGCCCGACATCACCATCCAGAACGGGATGACGGTCAGCACCACCGCCAGCACGAAGCCGATCAGGTACGACTTCACGCTGCCATGGCTTTCGCCGCCGGCGGCATGGTCGTGTGCATGGTTGTCATGTGCCATTACAGCGCTCCATTGAGGTAGACGACGGAGAACACGCCGATCCAGATCAGGTCCAGGAAGTGCCAGAACAGGCTCAGGCACGCCATGCGGGTCTTGTTGGTCGGGGTCAGGCCGTACTTCTTCAGCTGCACGAACATCACCAGCAGCCACAGCAGGCCGGCGCTGACGTGCAGGCCGTGGGTACCGACCAGGGCGAAGAACGCCGACAGGAAGGCACTACGGTCCGGACCATAGCCCTGATGGATCAGGTGCTGGAATTCCCACACTTCCATGCACATGAAGCCGAAGCCCAGCAGCCAGGTGATGCCCAGCCACAGGTACATCTGGCCCATCTGCTTGCGGTGCATGGCAATCATGCCCAGGCCGAAGGTCAGCGAGGAGGTCAGCAGCAGCGCGGTTTCCCATGCCACGAACGGCAGTTCGAACAGGTCCTTCGCGGTCGGGCCGCCATCGGTACCGCCGGCCAGCACCACATAGGTGGCGAACAGCGAGGCGAAGATGAGGCAGTCGCTCATCAGGTACACCCAGAAACCGAAGACGGTGTTGCCGCCGGTGTCGTGGTGCTCGTGGTCGTCATGGCCATGGGCCGCCGCTTGCGCGGCGTGCCCGTGGCTCAGGGTCGAGGTATTGGTGCTCATGCCTTCAGCTCCGACTTCACCAGGCCCTGGGATTCCAGGTGCTTGCGGTGTTCGTTCTCGATGCGTTCCACCTCGGCAGCCGGGACCCAGTAGTCCACGTCCTGGTCGAAGGTGCGGTAGATGAACGTGGCGATCATGCCGACGAAGCCGACGATGGCCAGCCACCAGATGTGCCAGATCATCGCGAAGCCGAACACCAGGCTGAAGGCACCGATGACAACGCCCGTGCCGGTGTTGCGCGGCATGTGGATGTCGGTGTACTTGGCCGGCTTCGGCCAGGCTTCACCACGCTGCTTGCGCTCCCAGAAATCGTCCAGCTCGGTGACTTCCGGCAGGCTGCCGAAGTTGTAGAAGGCCGGCGGCGAAGAGGTTTCCCACTCCAGCGTACGGGCATCCCACGGGTCGCCGGTCAGGTCGGCGGTCTTCTTGCGGTCGCGGATCGACACGGCCACCTGGATGATCTGGCACAGGATGCCGGCACCCACGATGAAGGCACCTGCGGCAGCCACCAGCAGCAGCGGCTCGTAGGCCGGGTTGACCGTGCTCTGCAGACGACGGGTCATGCCCATGAAGCCCAGCACGTACATCGGCATGAAGGTCACGTAGAAGCCGATGAACCAGCACCAGAACGCGCACTTGCCCCAGAACTCATTGAGGCGGAAGCCGAACATCTTCGGCCACCAGTAGGTGATGCCGGCGAACATGCCGAACACCACGCCGCCGATGATGACGTTGTGGAAGTGGGCGATCAGGAACAGGCTGTTGTGCAGCACGAAGTCGATGGCCGGGATCGCCAGCATCACGCCGGTCATGCCACCGATGGTGAAGGTGACCATGAAGCCGATGGTCCACAGCACGGGCGTGGTGAACTGCACGCGACCGCGGAACATGGTGAACAGCCAGTTGAAGATCTTCACGCCGGTCGGGATCGAAATGATCATCGTCGTGATGCCGAAGAAGGCATTGACGTTGGCACCCGAACCCATGGTGAAGAAGTGGTGCAGCCACACGATGAACGACAGCACGCCGATGCAGGCGGTGGCGTAGACCATGCCCTTGTAGCCGAACAGCGCCTTGCGCGAGAAGGTCGCGATGACTTCGGAGAACACACCGAACGCCGGCAGCACCAGGATATAGACTTCCGGGTGACCCCAGATCCAGATCAGGTTGATGTACAGCATGGCGTTGCCGCCACCGTCATTGGTGAAGAAGTGCGTACCCAGGTAACGGTCCAGGGTCAGCAGCACCAGGGTGATGGTCAGTACCGGGAAAGCCGCGACGATCAGCACGTTGGTCACCAGGGCGGTCCAGGTGAACACCGGCATCTGCATCAGCTTCATGCTGGGGGTACGCATCTTCAGGATGGTGATGAAGAAGTTGATACCGCTCAGCGTGGTACCCAGGCCTGCGACCTGTAGCCCCCAGATGTAGTAGTCCATGCCTACGCTTGGACTGTATTCGATGCCAGACAGTGGCGGGAACGCCAGCCAGCCGGTGGCAGCGAACTCACCGATCCACAGCGACAGCATGATCAGCACCGCGCCGGACACGAACAGCCAGAAGCTGAGCGAGTTGACGAACGGGAACGCGACGTCGCGCGCACCGATCTGCAGCGGCACGGCCAGGTTCATCAGGCCGGTGATCAGCGGCATCGCCACGAAGAAGATCATGATCACGCCGTGGGCGGTGAAGATCTGGTCGTAGTGGTGCGGCGGCAGGTAACCCTCGGACCCGCCGACGGCAAGCGCCTGCTGGGTACGCATCATGATCGCGTCGGAGAAACCGCGCAGCAGCATGACGAAGGCGACGATGAGGTACATCACGCCGATCTTCTTGTGATCCACCGAGGTGAACCACTCCTTCCACAGATAGCCCCACAGCTTGAACTTGGTGATCAGGGCCATCACGCCCAGGCCACCCAGTACTGCGCCGATCAACGTCGTCAGGACGATCGGATCGTGGGGGATCGACTCAATAGAGAGTTTTCCCAACATGTTCATTCTCCCGAGCCCGCGTGGCCGGCATGGCCTGCGTGTTCGTGTTCGTTGGCATCCAGGTTTTCACCCGATTCCTTGGAATCATGTGCATCACTGGGGGCATGGCCCTCGTGCGCTTCATGGCTGGCGGCATCGGCAGCGGCGGCACCGGCGTGCGAGTGCTTCATGCCGTAATGCTTGTTGTCGCCCATGTGCTTGGCGAGGACCCAGTCGAACAGGCCTTCTTCGGTCTTGCCGAAGTAGGTGACCGGATACCACTCGGCGTTGCGCGCATCACCCAGGGCCTTGAACGAAGCCTTGTCCAGGGTCTGATCGCCGGCGCGGACCTGGTCCAGCCACTGGCGGTATTCGGCATCGGTGACCGAGTAGGCGGTGAAATGCATCTTGGCGAAGCCCGCGCCGCTGTAGTGCGAGGACATGCCCGGGAATTCACCGGTCTCGTTGGCGATCAGATGGAGCTTGGTCTCCATCGCAGCCATCGAGTAGATCATGCTGCCCAGGTGCGGGATGAAGAAGGCATTCATCACCGTATCGGACGTGATCTTGAAGTTCAGCGGCGTGTTGACCGGGAACTTGATTTCGTTGACGACCGCCACCTTCTCTTCCGGATAGATGAACAGCCACTTCCAGTCCAGCGAGATCGCCTCGATGGTGACCGGCTTGACGTCCGATTCCAGCGGCTTGTACGGGTCCAGCGCGTGCGACGAACGCCAGGTCAGGACCGCCAGCACCAGCACGATCATGCAGGGAATGGACCACACCACCACCTCGATCGCCGTCGAGTGGGACCACTTCGGCTCGTAGCGGGCCTTGGTGTTGGAGGCGCGATACTTCCACGCGAAGGTCAGGGTCATGATGATGACCGGGATGACGACCAGCAGCATGAGCACGGTAGCCGTGATCAGCAGGGTCTTCTCATCCTGGCCGATCTGGCCCTTCGGACTGAGGATGGCCACGGCATCGCAGCCGGTGAGCATCACCAGCAACGACAGCAGCAGGCCCGGGCGCAACCAGCGCCCAAGGGTTTTCAACGGAATCATCGGTCGATCCAATTGCGAGGGAATGCCGTTCCCCGTCCTGCCTGTTCCGGCCAAAGCCGGTCCCACCTGTCCGGAAGACAGGCAGGGAGGTGGGGTCGAGTCAGCCTTTCAATTTTAGGCCGTCACGCACCATTTAAGAAAGGCATTGACAATGATCGAGCGCAGGAAAGGCCTGATTCTGACTGCGACACGTTGTCGCACTGCGTGGCATGGCGGGCAGAACGCCCGAGCGCAGCATCCTGGCACCGGGCGATGGCGGGGGCTCCGACCGGGTTCGGCAAAGTCGACTGAACCTGTTCAGGCATGTTTGCCGGGGCATGGACATGGGATGCTCCACGCAGGAGGAAGGCCCATGGACAAGATCGACTTCAAGCGACGCGATCGCGCGCTGTACCAGCCCCCGGCGGGCCGGTTCGTGACGGTGAACGTACCGCCGCTGCCCTACCTGATGGTCGACGGCCACGGCGACCCGAACACCGCCCCGGCCTACCTGCAGGCGGTGCAGTGGCTGTACGCGGTGAGCTATGCGCTGAAGTTCGCGTTGAAAGCCGACGGACAGGACTACGTGGTGCCGCCCTTGGAAGCGCTGTGGACGGCCGAGGATCCCGCCAGCTTCGTGGCACGCCGCAAGGATGAGTGGGTGTGGACGGTGATGATCCGTACGCCGGAGGGGATCAGTCCAGAGCAGCTGGAGGCTGCCCTCGGCAAGGCGCGGAAGAAGCTGGGTGAGGCGCCGGCCAGCCTTCGCCATGAAACGCTCGAGGAAGGTCTCTGCCTGCAGACCCTGCATGTGGGTGCCTACGATGACGAAGGGCCGATCCTGGCGCATCTTCATGACGAGCTGATGCCTGCTCTGGGATATGCCTTTGCCGGCCCCCATCACGAGATCTACCTGAGCGACCCGCGCAGGACCGAAGCTGCTCGGTTGAAGACCGTGCTGCGGCAGCCGGTGCGCTTGCGCTCTGGTGAGGGCTCACGCCCATGACACAAGGAACGCCATGCGCCTGATTGCGAGACTGCTGCACTGGACCACCCTGCCCGCTGGGCGCCGCGTGATGGCTGTGCTCGGTACCCTGCTGGTGATCGTATTGGCCTGCAATCCGGATCTGCTGCCGTTGTTGCCGGTGATGGATGCGCTGGGGCTGGATGTGCTGGCGCTGCTGCTGGGTGCACAGGTGATGGCGATGCTGCCTTGGTTGCGGGAGGCTGGCCTGCGATCTGCGCGTGTGTTGCGGCGGTTGCTGCTGGGTGTAATGGCCGGTGCGGTGGGCGGGTACCTGCGGCAGCTCGCATGGTGGTTGGCGCGGGATGCGGTGATTGTGGGGCGTGGATAAGGTCGCGCCGCTACCGGTGCCGCGGCCACCGACGATCTCCCAAACGCACAAACGAAAAGCCCCGACCAAGGTCGGGGCTTTTCATGCAACTGGTGCCGGAAACAGGAGTCGAACCTGCGACCCACGCATTGTCAGGCGGAAGACATGACTGAGAAGATTGGGCATACCCAGTGAGAGAGTCAGCCCGCCCCCTCGATCGATACGAAGACGTAGTCATTTGCCGGAAATTGCCACGAACAAGGGGCTACATCTCCCGGCAAAGTCAAGAGCAGTGCACCCGGCACGTCCACCGCAACGACCGAGAGGATACGGTCATCAGAGAAGTGCAGGCGAATACCAGAGTCAACGATCAATCCAGCACCTTGCCAACGAACGATTTCAACACACGTAACGTCAAGTGCTTCCGAAAGCTCTAAATTGACCCACTCACATTTCGATTCAGCCAGAGCACCCGACAAGATCTCAACATTAATGGTTCCAAATTCGTCCCACCCCTGAACAACGGTACGGGAAGATGTCAACTCAAGAAACACATTGGAATCAAAGCTCAAGACTACTTGCCAAGCCAGGCTCGCTGTCTGCGTAGAGGGAACCCTGCAGGTCAGAAGCCGACGCCCCTGGAGCAGCTGAGCCACTTCACTCGGCTTCGCACCATCCCACTGCATCGGCAAATAACGCGTGCCGTCCGGAAGTACATCAATCGTAGTGTAGGGTTTCATGTGGCTTGTCACCATTTGCCGAGATGTCGATGCTCTTGCCGCCCGAGCTGTTCGTCTCGCGACCAAAGACGCCATTCTCTCCGATCTGTGCCCCAGGAGGAGCGCTGTTCCCGCGAACTGTGGGCCTGGTATCTCCGGCGAGCGCTTTGAGATCATCGTCATAGTTACCGGTACCACCGAACTCCGGCTTCAGATTTCCGCTCGTATGGCGGCTGCCACTTTTGTTCGGGCCTGCCAAGGGGCTACCCTGATCACCCACGAGATCAGTTGGAAGGGCCGGAGCCCTGACACCACCATTACCCGTTCCTGCTCCGTCTGAGCTACCAGCCTCACTCTTTTGGAACAGTCTCTTTACACTTCGATCTATCGCTTGCCCTGCCTGCTGACGTTGCTCAGGCGTCGTACTCAGATAGTAGACCGTCGCAACAACAAGCGGACCGATTACAACCGGTGCAAGGATGGTCGGGGTGCGCCCATCCGGATCCGTGAACTTGTACGGATTGCCGTTCGCATACCGATCGCGATTGAACTGTCCAACTGGCTGCTCATAGGATGCACCGACAGGAACACCCCCAACTGCGGATCCATGTACCGCTGCTGCATGTAGCTCAGCCACGTAGCCGAGTCGCTCACATCCCCGGTGTACGCCGGGCCATCCGTGACCTGACCGCCTACCACTGCCCCGTAGGGCTCTTAGTCATAGCGTTTGATCACGTTGCCGTTGGCATCGCTCTCGGCCACAACCGAGCCCAGCGCGTCCGTGTGGATGTATGTGACCGTCTGGGCACCGGCAGAAACCACAACACTCCATGTAGCCGCCGGTTCAGTCATCACTTAATCTGAAAACCGATGAAATTCAAACGGACTCGCAGGTTCTACGGCACGTATACCAAAACCACCTCGTATCGATATCCATCGCCAACTTCGTACACATGAGCCTGAAGCACTAGATCACTCCTCCCCTCCTCTTCTGTGTAAAGATCAACCAGAACATTCCAAAAATCTCCATACCAAATGCATACGGAAGAGTTCCAGGATTCGTCTGGCAACCTCTTCAAGTGTGCGCCATACGCGCGAATGCTCTCTTGCGCGCTTGCCCACACACCTGGGGCCTGAAGGGTTACCCGCGGTAGCGATGGTTCGCCCCCTTGGATCAGCGCATCAACGATGGCTGCGAGCGTGGGCCGCCAAGCTTGCGGCACCGCAATCTCGTTCTCACCATCTTTAGCTATGGTCACCTCATTCATTGCTAATCTCTCCCGTGCAATTGCTTGTGGCAGTCCAAACAGACCTCGGCATGATTGGAGGATGTTGTAGGACCACCGTCGGCGTGTCGCTCGACATGATGCCCGGCGGAATTGCTCCGATCAATTGACGTCCCGCAGCCCGTCGCGCACTTTCCACCTTGTTCAGCTCGCTTGGATTCTCGTGCGGAATCAGTGAACAACCGCTGTAGGTCTCGTTGTGCTACTGGAACTGACCCCGGCCCCGTGGGTGGCTTTGGAAGATCTCCAACCATCTTGCCCGCGTCGCCGAGCTTGTCTGCTGTGCGCGCACCGTCAACAGCCTTCTCAAGCCCCCTGGCGGCCTTGATTGCCGCAGCCGCGCCTCCGGGAACAAAGGGCACTGCAGCTGCCGTCGCATCAATCGCCACGCCGATTGAGTCGACAATACCCGCCCCAACATTGCCTTGGCTAAAGTTCGAGTAGGCACTGGTCGCGCCCATTGCGATGTTTGCAACGTCCCATACGGTTTCGACGATGCGCCCGTCAGGATCTTTGAACTTGTAAGGATTCCCGTTCGCATACCGGTATCGATTGAACTGTCCAACAGGCTGTTCATACGCAGTCACCGGATCCACCGACAGGAACACCCCCAACTGCGGATCCATATACCGCTGCTGCATGTAGCTCAGCCCCGTAGCCGAGTCGCTCACATGCCCGGTGTACCCCGGGCCATCCGTGACCTGACCGCCTACCACTGCAGCGAATCCCTCGCCAATCAAAGAGTTCCAACGCCCCCAAAACAAAAAGCCCCGACCAAGGCCGGGGCTTTTCATTACAACTGGTGCCGGAAACAGGAGTCGAACCTGCATTTCATCTCAGTCCCGGGTCTGTCGGTCCAGCGATATTTCCGGTTCCGACCATCCTGTCCAGACTCTCCTCAAATACCTCACCATCTTCAATGTAGAGCTGAACTTCGTGGTCGGATGATAGCCGGATGTCCAGTACCCATACTTGCGGCGCGCCAGCAAGCGCATCGCACAGATCACCTGTAGACACCTCTAACGGCCTGTTCACCATCCGCTCTCGAAGATGACCCAAGGTCGCTTTTGACTTCGCTCCCGAAGGGACATCCAAATGCGATAGCAGCCAAATATCACTCGTGCTGAAGCTCTCTCTTAACGCCTCAACTACCCTGTCTCCCGTGATTGGAAAGTCCCAAGCGTTTACGGTCATGACTATCCGCCTCCGTTAAGCGGCCGCGCGGGTCCGCGTGAAGGAGTGCCCCCGGTAGCACTCGGCTCGTAAGGATGTTCGTGCGGGTTCGTATGACTGCCCGGCCGGCCGTGGTCAGTAAAATCAATAGTCTTTACCGGCCTCCCCTGACCGTCGAATTCTCTCGCCTGGTCGTACTTTCCATTTCTACCATCTCGCTGACCCAGTTGCGTATGCGGGCCAGCCGCATCCGGTTCTGGTGCAGGCTCACCATTGGGCTTCGTGGGTAGTGGTCGGTCGGGGAAACGATTGGGTATTGGCTGCCCGTCTCGCCCCCGCCGAACTGTATCCCGACCTGCGGGACGTTCAGTGGGCCTCGAAGTTGGCCTTCCACTTGGCCCGCTCTCGCGATTCCCCCCGGATGTATCCTCACTGCGCTGGATGTTTCCACCGGGGTTGGGAACCGGGATGGGAAGGATGTAAGGGGCCGGCATAGGAATCGCTTGCCGTCCATCAGGATCAGTGAACTTGTAGGGATTCCCGTTCGCATACCGATACCGATTGAACTGCCCCACAGGCTGCTCATACGCCGTTACCGGATCTACCGACAGGAACACCCCCAACTGCGGATCCATGTACCGCTGCTGCATGTAGCTCAGCCCGGTGGCCGCATCGCTCACATGACCGGTATACCCCGGCCCGTCCGTGACCTGACCGCCTACCACTGCCCGGTAGGGCTCTTAGTCATAGCGTCTGATCACGTTGCCGTTGGCATCGCTCTCGGCCACAACCGAGCCCAAGGCGTCCGTGTGGATGTAGGTGACCGTCGTCTGGGCAATTGCGGCTGGCGACACGCCAAGGCCAATGAGCAGCACGCAGCAAAGCCAGGTGCCAAATGCCCCCAACTTGCGAATTCGATCTTCAAATCCTCCAAAGCGGGTCGACACACCGCCTGCAGTTCCCCCGAACCTGCGCATCCTTCCAATCCCTGAAAGTGCCTTGAAGCAAGGCTGGGTATTCATGGCACAGGAATGGCCGGGTGCGGTTTCCGGTTCAGGAACAGTGCTAGGAGCTAGGCTCCTGAGAAGCCGGGGGGGGCCAGCAGGCCGCGAGGTTCGGGAATCGCGGGCTGCTAGCCATGGGCTGGCACTACTGGGGGGCCGGCCAGCGGCCAGCACTACCAGAGCACAAAAAAAGCCCCAACTAGAGGCCGGGGCTTTTCATTGCAACTGGTGCCGGAAACAGGAGTCGAACCTGCGACCCAGCCGCCTACGACTCCAAATAAACCATTGCCTAGTCGCTGGACGCATCAGTCTGATTAGCGATAGCGCCAACGAAATCGATGATCTCTTCGATCTCGACGCCTCGTTGATTAGGCTCATCGTCAGATCCCAAACCGGTCTCCGAAAACTCTTGCACTAATGCATCGATCAGCGACTCGCGGTCCTGTTTGACAAGGTGCTTGATGCCCTCTTCAGGCAAGTGAAGGCTGTGCTTCGCTGCGATTTCAACCAACAGAGAATGCAGACGGGACGAGATAGACCGTTTCATTTCACTTCACCTTCGGGTCTCTCAACCCATCGCTGCTTCTTGGAATGGCAGTTATGACCTTCCCCTCACCATTCAGGACTACCTTCGCATCTTTCCCGGTGTAAGCAGTCCTGCCACCGACCTGCTCGGCGACCTTCGCAGGGTCTTTTACCGCCGATAGTATGGCCTTTGCAGAAACACCTCTGCCACCATCGCGGGAGATCGCCTGATTCAACCCATGCTTCGTGTATCCGGTGATCTTTCCCGCCACCGCGCCAGAGGTGCCCGTGACACCAGCAGCTCCTGCACCAATTTCGGCTGCCGTGGCAACTGCTCCTGGATTTGCCATTGCGACCAGACCTACCTCTGCCAGCACTGGAGCGGCCAGAACTGCTGTCAGTGCAGCGCCAATTGCCGGCCCGAGTCTGTCGCTTGGATTTTTGGGCGGTGGAGTAATCGGCTGCCCATTCGTGGCGTCGTTGACTACCTTGAAGGCTGCACCACTCTCCCGCCCGTCTGGATCCGTGAACCTGTACGGATTCCCGTTCGCGTACCGATAGCGATTGAACTGCCCAACCGGTTGCTCATACGCCGTCACAGGATCCACCGACAGGAACACACCCAGCTGCGGATCCATGTACCGCTGCTGCATGTAGCTCAGCCCGGTGGCCGCATCGCTCACATGCCCGGTATACCCCGGTCCGTCCGTGACCTGACCGCCTACCACGGCGCCGTAGGGCTCGTAGTCATAGCGCTTGATCACGTTGCCGTTGGCATCGCTTTCAGCCACGACCGAGCCCAACGCGTCCGTGTGGATGTACGTGACCGTCGTCTGGGCAACTGCGGCTGGCGACACGCCAAGGCCGATCAGCAGCACGCAGCACAGCCAAGCGCCTAAGGCACCCAGCTTGTGAATTTGATCTTCAACTCCCCTGAAGCTGGTCGACACACCGCCTGCAGTTCCCCCGAACCTGCGCATCCTTCCAATCCCTGAAAGTGCCTTGAAGCAAGGCCGTGTATTCATAGCACAGGAATGGCCGGGTGCGGTTTCCAGATCGGGAACAGGGCGCGGCGCTAAGCGCCTGGGAAGCCGGGCTGGCCGCGAGATTCGGAAATTAGGGGCTGCCAGCCATGGGCTGCCACTACTGGGGCCGGCATTCCGCCGGGCATGGCCCGGCGCTACCAAAGCACAAAAAAAGCCCCGACCAAGGCCGGGGCTTTTCATTGCAACTGGTGCCGGAAACAGGAGTCGAACCTGCGACCTACGCATTACGAATCGCTGCGCGCGCATAGTGCCATGATTTGGTATCAGATGGCCTAAGTGCGCTTACAGCAAGGGAGAACCGCGACCTAATGAGGCTTCAGGGCCACTTACGGCGCGTCTGAACACGGCATCTTGTGGTGCGAAACCGTGTCCGTGCCGTGGCCCCGCCACCCACGGAGCCAGCATGAAGTCGAAGATCACCCAGTCCCTCGTCGAGAGGGCACCGAAGCCTGAGCCGGGCAAGTCGGCCCTATACGCCGACACCGAGATGAGGGGGTTCTACCTCATCGTCACCCCCACCAAGCGCAGCTTCTACGTGCAGTCCCTTGTCAACGGCCGACAGGTCAGAACGAAGATGGGCGACCACCCGGCGATGGACGCCAAGCAGGCCAGGGATGCCGCCCGGCAGACGCTGGTCGGCATGCGGGGCGGCACCAACCCGAACGAGGAGCGCCGCCGGGCGCGTGCGCGCGGGATCACCTTGCGCGAGGCGCTCGACCTCCACCTGGCCGCGAAGCCGCTGTCACCGCGGACCAAGGACGACTACCGCTATAACTGCGAGCAGTATCTGTCCGACTGGCTCGACCGCCCGCTGGCCGAGCTCGGCGCGGACCGCTCGGGCGTGCGCGACAGGCACCGCCGCATCACCGGGCGGCACGGCGCGCCCTCGGCGGACAACGCCTTCCGCATCTTCAGGGCCGTGTATAACCGGGGCCTGCGCGAGCACCCCGACCTGCCGCCGAACCCCTGCGGGAATGTGGACTACCACGGGCTGCGGCGCCGCAAGGTCGACGCCCCGACGGACAGGCTCAAGGCGTGGGGCAAGGCGGTGCTCGGTCTCCACCCGGTGCGGCGGGACCTGCACCTCTTCATGGTGCTGACGGGCATGCGGCGCACGTCTGCCTGCGAGGCACGAGCATCCGACCTGGACGTCGCCTCCGGGCGACTGCACGTGCCCAAGCCCAAGGGCGGATCGACCCGAGCGTTCGACCTGCCGCTGTCCGGGCCGCTCGCCGACTTGCTCGGCCACCGCGTCGAGGAGAACCCGCGCCTCCACCGCAAGACGCCGTGGCTGTTCCCCGCCGAGTCTAAGTCGGGCCACGTCGCCGAGATCGCGCAGCACGAGCTCGACGGACTGACGGGCCACGCCCTGCGGCACACGTTCGCCACGCTGGCGGTGCAGGCGGGCGTCCCGCTGCTTGAGCTGAAGTACCTGCTCAACCATGCGGCGAGCAACGTCACGATGGGCTACATCCACGTCGGACCCGAGCACCTGCGAAAGCATCAGGAGGCGGCGTCGCGCTACATCCTCGAACAGCTCGGCCTTGAATGGGCCAAGGGCGAATGGCCCCCGACACTGATCTCCTAATCCACCGTCGGGACGTGATCGCGCACAAACGAATGAAAAGAAAGGGCCACCGCGAAGGTGGCCCTTTTTCGTGCACGGCGGGAGAACGGCGTCAGTCGTTGGATGGCGCGGGCTCGACCATCCGGACGGTGGACAGCGCCTCGGCGGACTGCTCCTCGTCCATGTCGGCCGGGTGGTGCTTCTGACGCGGCGGCACCTCGACGCCCCTCTTGCGCATGTCGTTGGCGTACCAGCGCACCGACTTGGCCGTGGCGGCCGCGCCCGCAGCCTGTGCGTTGACCATCTCCGCGATGAGCGCGTGCGGGTAGCCCGCAGGGTCCATCAGGATGGCGCGTGCGAGCGCGCCGACACCAAGGCCACGCGGCTTCTTCTCGGTGGCATCCGGCGCTTCGGCGGCCTGAACCTTCGGCTCTGCGCGCTGCGCGGTCGCCTTGGGCTTCTTCGGCTGCCCGAACGAGGCCAAGTCGATGTTCTTGTCGGCCGCGACCTGCTCGATCCGGGCGACGAGCTTGGTTCGGGTCGCGAAGGTCTTGGGACCAGCACGCTTGTCGGCGATCCGGTTGTGCAGGGCCAGCAGTTCCTTGGTGGGCATTCCTTCCAGCTTCATGACGTTCTCCTACGTGTTGGTGGGCACGTAGGCATTAGGTCGTGGTTCGCTGGACTCGGGAGCCCCCCCCCTTATTGATTAGCCGCCATAGCAAGGGTGTCCTGCTCTTCAAGCTCCTCCTCGGCTGTCGGGCTCGACGCGGCAGGACGATTCGCGATCAACGCTGTGACATCGCTCCACTCCTCCATACGGAATACGTGCACCCTATTCACATGGGCGCAGAAGTTTGGGGCCTGAGTTTGCAGAACTCCTTGCAAGGTCATCAACGCGGTAATTGGATCTTGATCGCTGACGGTGTGATACAGCGATCCCTGAGGGTGTGCAGTGAAACCGCAGGTCGCCAGTGCCTGTGGGATTTCAACTTGGTACACACGAGTGATTTGAGCGTTCGTGAAGCCGGCAGCGCGCATGCCGACAGTATTCAAGTCAAACGCGATCGCGTAGTTAGCCATATACCCTCCATCCCTTGGTTAGTAGTCATATGACGATATACCTATGCAAGATGATCGGCAAACCACTTAGGGAAGACCGAGGGATTGGGCCACCTAACTGGCCGTCGGCGCGCGAAATCGCCTAAACGCATGAAAAATAAGGGGATGCCATTGAGGCATCCCCTTTGATACATAGCCGGAACACCCATCGCCCCTTTGCGCACCCATCGTTCCGGCCGCGTTTGCCCAGTCAGCAGAGCGCGAGGTGCGCCTGCCCGTATCCCAGCCGATCGGCCCGGCGCTTGGTCTCGCGGTCCACGTACAGGTCCAGTGCGCGGCAGTACGGAACACCTGCCAAGCGGGCCGCGTCGTCAAAGTACTCGGAATAAGGCCGCACGCCCGCCGCCTCGGCCCGCTCGGCCAAGGACTCGAGGACATCTCGGCCGGTGCGCAGGGCAGACACCATGCCTGCGAGCGCGATGGCCGCCGGGTGGTCCGCTGAGTAGTGGGCCAGCCTACGCATCGCCGTCGTCCCCGATAAGTGCGCGATCGATCTGCTGCTCGCGCATGGCCAGCGAGACCGTGCTGAGCGGGTTCGCCTTGCCGGCGGTCCAGGCACGGATGGCCACCAGGATGCCCTGGAGGCGAGCGTCGCCCAGCTTGATGTACTCCCGCACCTTCAGGTAGTCGTCCTGCCTCATGGCCCCCGCGAACTCGGCGGGACCGACAGGCCGGTCCTTCGTGGGCAGCCTGTCGATCAGGGAGAGTACGGCGGACGCGAGTGCAACGTTGGCCGTGCCGACGGCGACCTGGGCCATGTGCCCAAGCTCGGCGGGACCAGCGTGCTGGAGCTGCTGGACGTACTCAGTGCGCTTCGGGTCGCCCAGCGCGGCGCGTGCCAGGACCTTGGCCGGGGAATCGTAAAAATCTCGCTGACCGACGAGCTGCGCGTGCGGTGCGCCGGCGTCCTTGAGGATCTTGTCGAGCTCGGCCCTGGAGTTGTCGCGGATCTCGCGGACGGTGGCGAGGGTCTCATTCTGGGCGAAGCGAGCGAGGTCGCCGGAGGAGAGGCCCGGCGCGCTCTTCCAGCGTGCAGCGATCTGCTGCTTACGGGCCGCGACGTCCTTGTTCAGTCGCTCGATCGTGGCGAGGGCGCGCTTGTGGAGCACGTCCAGCTGCGAGGCGAGCTCGCCGATCTGCTGGGGACTGAGTAGCGGGGTGTCGCTGAGGGTGATCTTCATGCTCGTGTGCTCCGGTGGGGTCGTGGTCCTCCGGTCGCTTGTCACGAGCGCGTCCCCGGCCTCGGGGTGGTCTGCGCGCCAATGCGCTGACCGGATGCCTGCAATGTGTCGCGGAGCGTAGGGCGCGAACGCCATCGTTCTCCGAACGTGTTTCCGTCGAAGCTGCCGACGTCGCCCCGGGTTACGAATCAAGGGCTTGGCATCGCGCCACCCGCTGATGGAATGTAAGAGGACAATAATTGTCGCAGCGCGTGAGACTTATTCATGCTCTGATTAAGAGGCATCAACCAGATGCTTTCAGGGGAAATGGCCCATGGCCAACAATCTAGTTGTGTCTTATGACCTGTACAGCCCAGGACAGGATTACTCGAAGGTTACTGATGCGATCAAATCCTTGGGCTCGTGGGCAAAGGTTCACAAGTCCGTCTGGTACGTCAACTCCAGCTACACGGCATCCCAAGCTGTCGATAAGGTCTGGGCAGCAATGGATCGCAACGACTCACTATTTATTGTTGACACCACCAACAATAATGCCGCGTGGCAGAACTTGAATGAGAAGGTCTCCGATCATGTAAAGGACCAGTGGCACAAGTGAGTAAACGTCGACCGGGGCGACTGTGGTTCGTCTCCCCGGTTGACGCTACCATGCTCGCGCCGGTCCTCGTACTCAAGCGACATGCGCTCCCACTCGCCTGCGTCCAGGCGCGGCACCGGGCCGACGCAGGTCATCTCGCTGCGACGGGCCAGGGCGTCGCGACCGCCCATCGCTTGGACCGCATCGGGCGCGGTGCCGTTGATCGCGTCTAGCATGGCGTCGATCTGGGCCGCCCTCTGTACTACTTCGGCCACGCTCAGGTTCTCACTCATCGTCTTCCTCCAGCGGCCGCGCAGCGTTGTACTTGCCCAAGAGCGTCACCAGCTGGGCGCGCTCGTCGGCGGGCATCGCCAGCAGCGCGTCGGCCGACAGGCCCGTGTCCTCGACCCTGACGCGCAGCCTATCCGCCATCTGCTCGCCGTAGCGGAACTTGAGCAGCACCTCCAGGAGCCTGTCGCTGTGCTTCCTGACGGTGAGCGGCCTTTCCTCGCCGGTCGTCGGGTCTGCGGTGGTGGCGAGGCGCCCCTGGTGGATAACCGGCTCGTCGTAGCCGATCGCGGCGCGCCTGTACGCCTCGTCCAGCAGCGCATCTAGAGCGACCTCGATCGCCTTCTCCCACCGCGTGCGGAACTCGATGTCGTTGGCCTTGTGGTAGAAGGCCGTCTGCCTGCTGATGCCCGCCGCTGCTGCGGCCTGCTTGGGCGAGCACGTATCCTCCAGCACCTGGAAGAACAGCTCGCGACGTTCGGGCGTGAAGATGTTCGGGATGGAAAGCACGGCTGCGGTCTCCGGGATGAAAAGTGGCTTACGTTGTGATGGTGTCGTGCTTACACGCTCAGGCACGCCATCGTTCAAGCAGTCGGATCAACGGCTTGGATGGCGTCGGTCCTCTGATGCTCGATTAGGTGGCGCACATCGGTGGGACGACCTGGGCCGTTCGCCTCGCGCGCGAGGGACAGAACGCACACGGTCGGAAGGACGATCAGCCGCGTTCCCCGCGTCAGTCGTCACGCCCGCCGCGCTCGGCCAGGCTCAGTCCACGCCGACTTGCGCATCCGGCGCGCAGCACGACGTTCTCAAGGGCAACTCCGAAGCCGTGCGCAAAGCTGTTCGCTGTTTTTTCTTTGCTTTACTTAGCTTTATTGATCTATGAACAACTTGAACAGCTTGTACAGCTTATTTCTCACCGACGACGAATCGAAAGTCTCCCCGCAACAGAGTGGCGTGTCGGCGAGGTCTGCGTGGCGCCGAAAATCCTAAAACGATTTCGGAGTCGAAAAACGCGTTCGGGCTGTTCGCCGATTCATAAGCGCATGATCCGTAAAGCGAAACGAGCAGAAAGAAGCCGTTCGACACGTCAGGCGTCGAACGGCCGCGATGCTGTCCTCCCTTAACCCCAGAGCTGCGAGGGCCTTGCCTTGACGATTTCGGCGAACGCGGCGCGCGCCTGGTCGAGCGCGGGGACGACGTACACGCGCTTGTCCTTGCGGGCGCCGCTCCTGATCTGCCGCGACTCAACGCCGACCTTAGTGAGCAGCACCCTCGCTAGGCCGGGCAGCGGCCTCGGGTGCCGGGTGCGGCTGCGGGCGAAGGCCAGGTAGCTCTCGTACATGTCGACCTTGTCGAGCACGACCTCGCCGGCCTGCCAGTCCCTCTCCTCGTCGTAGCCCGGCAGCTCGGCTTCGTACAGTAGCGAGTACCACCAGGAGAACTCGGCGTCCATGCCGCGCAGCTTCTGCTCGGCGAGTGCTCCGTTCTGCGGGATGTCGTTTCGCGGGTGCCACCCCCGGATGTCGCGCGCGAGCATGTCGTGCAGGAAGGCGGCGCGGCCCCCGTTGTCGAGCTGGCGGTTAAGCGCGCGGAAGAACGCGTGGTCGTCCTTGCGGGAGTCGTTCACCTCGAACACAGCGAAGCGCCGCTCGCCGTCCAGGCCGGCGGGCACGACCCAGTCGGAGTTGGAGGCCATGACGATGTGGATCAGGTTCTTCCCCATCACCGCATCGCGCCCCTTGCCCTCGTAGGCGACTGTCGGCTCCGTCACGAGCGCCTTCAGCTTCGCCTCGCCGGACTTGTCGCCCGCCCAGAACGCCTCGTCGGCGAACAGGCAGATGCAGTTCTGGAGGTGCGAGTTGAAGCGCCCTGTGATGTGCTCCGGCGAGCTGATGTGCAGGCCGTGTGCCCCGGCGATATGCTGTAGGACGCGGCCCAGCGTGCCCTTGCCTGTACCCTTCGCGCCCCTGAACGCGATAGCCACCTCGGCGGCCTCGGACGGACGCTGGAACATGGCAGCCATCCAGTTCAGCACGTAGCGGTAGCCCTGCGGGTCGCCGTCTGTCAGCACCTCGCGGATGAGGCGGTTCAGCAGCGACCAGTCGCCCGGCGCCGGATCGACCGCCCAGCCGCGCCACAGGTTCAGCCACCCAGCGTGGTCGCCCGAGGGGTCGAAGATGACGCCCTTGTACTGGCGCCGCTGCGGGTGCTTCAGCCAGAACTGCGCCCGCGTCGTCGGCCTGTCGTTGACCTGCTCGACGAAGCTGTTGCAGTAGAGGTTCTGGAAGTCCTCCTTGGTGGAGCGCTGGTAGAAGTGCCTCCCCAGCACCGGGTCAAACTCCTCGGTGAAGACGCGGAACTTGCCGTTCTCCATGACGACGCAGTGCTGGGCATTCATCTCCTCCAGCACGGCGGCCTTGCCCTCGGGCTTCGGTGGCTCGCGCAGCATCGCGTCGTCCACGCCCCGCCCGAGTTCGGCTGGGTCCTCGTATGCGTCGAAGTCTTCCTCCGGCGCGCCGTGCGGTATACCCGCGCCGTGCCTCGCGAGTACCTGGTGCAGGTGGCGCACCGTTGTCGGCCTGCCCCCCTGGCCCGTGCGGGACGCGAGCGAGTCCCAGCGGTAGCCGATGGACTCCGCGTGGTCACCGTAGCCCGCGGCCTGCGTGCTCCAGGCGATAAACTCCTCCCGGCCAGCGCCTGCGGTGGCGTGGTGGCAGGCACACATGAGCTGGAACCAGTCGTCGTGCGTGCCCTCGCCGTAGTCGTCGGCGGGCAGGCCGGCCAGCGCGGCGGCAAGCTGCGACGGTGCGACCTCGCCCCACCTGTCGGCGTCGCCCGTCCCGGCAGGCATCTCGACCTGGCGGACGCGCAGCAGTTCGAGCAATGCGGCCTGCGCGTCGGGCGTCTCGTCGGGGCCGAGCATCCAGAACTCCGACTCGTACCTGCGCCCGGTCTCCGGATGCACCGATCCAGGCGCGACAACCTGCCCGCCCTGCTTCTTGAAGTCGATGCCGGGGTACTGCGGCAGCCTTCCGACGGTGGCGAGCCCCTCCGGCTTGCGCAGATAGTAGTGGTGTCCGCCCCCGCCCGTGGCGACGTGCGGGGAGCGCCCCAGGTCCAGGCCGCAGTCGGCGACCAGTGCACGCAGCGAGGCGTCCCCGCCGTTGCGCGGGTCCACGTCCACGACAAGGTCCGTCGGCCCCAGGCGCACACCCAGGTTGCTGCCTCGGGCTCGCGCCTCCGCAATAACGGCGGCGGTGGCGTAGCGGCGGTTCGGCCAGTCCTTGTCCTTGGGCGCCTTGCCGCCGTGCCTCAGGGGGATCAGCTCGTAGCCGGCGCGGGCCAGGAACTCGACGTCGTCGAATGATGGCGTATCGACGGGGCGACGGGCGGCATCATTGATCCCGTGAGCTTCGGCAAGCTCCATCTCCTGGTCAGTTGTAACCTTGCGCCCGCCTTGCATGCGGGCGTTTTCTTTTGCGGCCATCGGTCAGCCCTCCGCGTTGGCGGTGCGGGCGGCGAGCATCGCGGCGGCAACCTTGCGGACGCCCTCGCTCATCGGCTCGCCCTTGGCGTACTCGCGCAGATCGCCCATGCGATAGCGGATCAGCTTCGGTCCGACGCGGACGTACTTCGGGCCGCCGCCGTGGCAGCGATACCACGCCAACGTGGCGGGCTTCAGCCGCAGGTATGCGGCGGCCTCCTCGGGCTTGGTCATCGCCTCGTCGGGGAGGGCGTGCAGTTCGGCCAGCTCTTCGGGGGTGAGCTTCTTGGGTTCGGGGGTAGTCACAGGCGTGCTCCATCTCCAAATTCCCACGGAGGCGGAATGCCACCGGGGGACTGGGCCTGCTGTGCGTCGCAGAGATGGGCTGCTCAGTTCGTCATGCTGGGCTGGCCTCGGCTGTTCTTGCCACCGAAAGCACTTCTGATCGCCATAGCCATTGCCGACGATCCTCGGGCCGCTGGTCAACAGCTCGATTAACCACACTGTACCCGGACGACTCGCATGCTGACACCAACGTTGTGCCCGGGCTCCCCGGTGAGCCCGAGTCTCCCGGTTCGGTCCGGGCTGTTCGGTATCAGGCCGCGCGGCCACGGACGCGACACAGGCAGCCTGGCGAGCCTGGGCAGTCTTAATCGCTGCGACGCAGCAGGAGCAGACTTTGACTTTGAACCTCCCGCCCCTGAATATCCATTCAGGAATGCCAACACAGGGGGAAATGGACAATGCCAGCAGACCAAACCACCAAGACGGTTTACTACCTGCGCGCCAGGCGCGACGATCAGCCTTTTGACCTTCAGTCGATCGCAAAAAAGGCGCGCAAGAAGAAGAGCACCTGCGATGCCACCGAGATCGAACTTGGAGGCGGCGACGTGGTGCGGATTCAGCACTTCAGCAATTCCAACGGGCGTACGCTGATGCACCTAACGCGATATGTTCCTGGCGTTCAGGCATCAACGCTTCAGCCCAAGGCAACTACCGCTGAAGATGATGAAGGGGCACAGCCGCCGCCGAGGGGCAAGGAGTTCAAGGACGGGGACTGCTTCCTTTTCCTGAAGGATCACCATGTCCTTTACTGTGGACACGGCATTAGCAAAAGCAAAGCGTCCTTGTACTTGTCCCTGCTTTTCAGGGAAGCTGACCTCCATGACGATTCCAGCGGCTTCGATCTCGTTCCTGCGAGCAACCTGGACAAACTGCAACTGATCCAGGATCACGGCGTCAAGTCCATTCAACTGGCCGTGAGCGCCTTCGATCTGAGCTTGCCGAAGGCGCGCCGCACCAGCTGGATCGCAAAGTCTCTCGGTTCTCTCGGCGATGAGCTTGGCGCGCTAGTAGGTAAGGACCAGTCGCTGACCAAACAGAAGGCGCTGGAGGACCTCATTGTGAATGTTGAGGTCAAGCTGGATGGCAACACCCGTGCGATCCAGAGCTCTCAGGACTTTATCGAGGATCTCGCAGAGACGGTACTTGATGAGGACACCGAGACGCCCGTAAGCGAGTTCACGATCATCACCCAGAAGAACGAGCGCATCACTTCCGGGGAAATCCGACTTCAGACGGGCGTGAAAGTGGAAACGAAGGATAATTCCGTCAGTCACACCAGCGTATGGGGTGAGATGGGAACCTATTTCGACCAGATAACGCAGGGGAACCTGCTGGAGCAATGACGTGCGTCGCCTCGAAGTTGACTGGAGCCGAATCGGACTGTTCGCCGCGATCGCCGCCGTTTCGGCGGTGATCGGCTGGTATGGGCAGCCGTTCGTCCACGGTAACGACGAAGCCCGCGGTGTGATCGTCAACGTATTCTCGATCCTGGCCGGCTTTCTCATCACAGTGATGACGCTTCTGGGCGAGCCCGGCCTATATCGAGGACGTACGTGGCGTTCGGACGCTGTCAGGCGAAGCAACGTCTACCAGAGGCTCGTCCGGCACAAGTGGCTTTTCATCTCTTACTTGATTGTGCTTGCCTTGGTCTTTCTAACGACCATCGTGGCCAAGCGCGAGCCGGACGGGCGACTGGTCACCTGCCTGGAAGCGCTTTATCTCGGCTTCGCTGCCTTCGCGTTCATGTACTCACTGATGCTTCCGAGCCGATTGCTCAATCTACAGCTAGCGCGCTTCGATGAGCTTGTGGAGTCAAGACGTAACGGCCAAAAACCAGAATGATGATTCGGGAGGTGCCTCGCGCCTCCCATTTGGTGAAGGTGCTACAGGCAAGCGCCAACCCATGCGTCGACGACGTTATCCCGTCCCTCAAGAATGACGCTTTTGCCCCCGGACACGAAGCGCCGGAAGCCGGTGTACCCGCCGAGCTCATTCTTGCCGTTGACCCGGCCGCAGACGACAACGCCGAACTCCTCGGTGTAGTTGGCGCGCACCTCCTTGAACTGTGCGGCGTCCGGGTCCTTCAGCTCGGCCCTAACAGCGCGCTCGGCCGCCACGATCATCTCAGCGCCGAACCACTTCTCATGCTGCGCTTTCTTCTCCGCTAACGTCAGCGGGCGCTCCGGCTCTGGCTTCGACGCCTTGGGCTGCTGCGCCTGCTTCTGCGGCCGCTCGGCCACTGCGGCGGGCGCGACGGCGACAGAGCGCTCGCTGCGCGGCACCCGCTTCGACCCGATCCAGGCCAGGACAACAAGGACAACTAGTAGAACCGCTACGCGCTTCATGTGCTTCCCTTCGGCTTTGATGAATAGTCCATTTTGGACTATTCCAATCCGAACTTTAGCGTGTGATGACCATCAAGTCATCGCACGATGCCTCAATCGACGCACAACTCCGACTACCAGCTTCTGCTAGCCGTTCTCAAAGCGGCTCGTAAGCGCGCGGGAGTGTCGCAGGTCGATTTGGCTATCCGCTTGGGCAACACACAGACTTTCGTCTCAAAGTGCGAGCGCGGTGAGAGACGCATTGACGCCGTGGAGCTGGTCGAGTTCGCCGAGGCACTTGGAATTGCACCGAAAAACCTACTTGCCGAGTACTTGGATCTGCGCGGCGGCAAGTCTTCAGCGAAGGCGCGCAAAGGCAAGAAGTCGCACGGGAACTGAGCATTCGTGCTCAAACCGTGTTCGCGCACATCCCTGAAAAGCACTTAGGCCGCCCAAAGGCGGCCTAAGTGCTTGATGTACATGGTGCCGGAAATAGGAATCGAACCTACGACCTACGCATTACGAATGCGCCGCTCTACCAACTGAGCTATTCCGGCTGAGCCCGCGATTTTACGGGCTGGGCGCCCCGGCGGTCAATCCACCCGGCTCAGCCTGCCTCCACCCGGTTCGCACACACCCGCCCCGCCGCGAAATCCCGCAGATTCCCCAGCGTGATCGCCGAGATCTCCTGCAGCGCCTCTACGGTGAAGAAGCCCTGGTGGCCGGTCACCAGCACGTTGGGGAAGGTCATCAACCGCTGGAAGGCCTCATCGTCGATGATCTCGCCGGACAGGTCCTGGAAGAACAGCGCGCTCTCCTGCTCGTACACATCGATGGCCAGATGACCCAGCCGGCGCGACTTCAGCGCGCGGATCACCGCATGGGTATCGACCAGCCCGCCGCGCGAGGTATTGACCAGCATCGCGCCCGGCTTCATCCGCACCAGTGAGGTGTCGTTGATCAGATGCTGGGTGTCCGGTGTCAAAGGGCAATGCAACGACACAATGTCTGCGCGGGCCAGCAGTTCCTCCATGCCCACCATCTCGCCCACATCCGCAAAGCCTGCCGACGGATACGGATCGTGCCCCAGTACGGTGCAGCCCATACCCTTGAAGATGCGTGCGGTGGCCAAGCCTATCTTGCCGGTGCCGACGATGCCGACCGTGCGGCCATGCAGGGTGCGCCCAAGCAGGCCATCCAGCATGAAATTGCCCTCGCGCACGCGGTTGTAGGCGCGGTGGGTCTGACGGTTGAGGGTCATCACCAGTGCCAGTGCATGCTCGGCCACCGCTTCTGGCGAATAGGCCGGAACGCGGGCAACAAACAGGCCAAGCGCCTTTGCCGCTGCAAGATCTACATTGTTGAAGCCCGCGCAGCGCAGCAGCACTGCCCGCACACCCACTGCATGCAGGGCGTGCAGCGCCGGTGCATCAAGTCGATCATTGACGAACACACAGACCGCCGCGCAATCCTGGGCCAGAGCAGCCGTATGCACATCCAAGGCCGCATCGAAGTAGACAAACACGAAGCCCTCTCCAGCGGCGTCGCGCTGGTTGGCTTCCTCAAGGAAACGACGATCGTAAGGGCGGGCGCTGAAGACGGCGATCTGCATGGAAGAGCCTGGGTGGGATGCCACGCCGACCATACCGCAGCAACCCGCCTTCTGGGGACGGCACCAGCGATGTCCACATCGCCGGTGCCGTGTACCGCTTAGAACTTGTAGCCCAGCCCCAGCATCACGCCATTCTGGATCTGCCCGTCGCGGCGCTCGCCTACATAATCGGCCATGATCGAGAGACGCTCGCTGGCCCGGCTGGTCACACCCAGGTTCCAGGCCAGCACCTGCTCGCCCACGGCCTGGCTGCTTGCACCGAACACCAGATCAGGTGCAGCGGCGAAGCCGGTGCTGTAACGGGCCTGCGAGTCGCCCAGTTCCTTCTGCCAGACCACGCGGGCGCGCGGCGTGATGCGCTCGCCGTTGTTGCCCTCGAAGGTCTTGAACAGCTGCAGGCCTGCGCCCACGCGGATGCTCTCCAGGCTGCCGCTGCGACCCACCAAGGCACCCGCGCCCTGGCCTTCATTGAAGCGGGTGGCCGAGGTGCGCGCGTAATCCACCACCGGCAGCAACGGCTGGATCACCAGTCCCTTGCCGGTGGTGAAGGAGAACGCGTGCTCCGCCCGTGCGGAGATCGCATCGTTGCTGTACCTGGCGCGCAGTGGCTGCTGCAGGCCATCGATACCGCCGATGCTGCGGCGGGTATCGTGGCGCAGGTCGGTGTAGCGCACCGCTGCCGACAGGTAGCCCCGCGAGTAGGTCGCATCCAGGTAGCCGCCCACGTCCAGCGCGCGCACATCGCCGGTGAACCCGGAGCCGTCAATGGCCTTGGTCGACATGTCGGCCGCTGCCACGCTGACGCCGAGGGTAACGCGGTCATCGGCCACGCGGGTGTCGGCACCGATCACGATGCCGCCGATGTTGTGGCTGAGCCCCGCCACGCCACCGTCGGCATCGATGCGGCCATGGCTGGCGAAACCGCGGGCCCAGATGCCATGGTTGCGTCCAGCATCACCGCTGCCCGCAGCGCTGCCCGACGCCGGCTCGACCAGATGCATGGCGAGCTGGTTGAACAGGCTGCCATGGCGCATGCCCGGTTGAGATGAGACCGACTGCGCGGCCTGCGAAGCCAGGCCGTCGGCGTCCCCGCCGCTGCGCATCGCGGCCTGGTGCTGCTGCACGACGTTGCCGATGCTGCCCACCAGCGCAGTGTCGGCCAGGCGCAGGCTGGCGTGCGCATCACCGCGCAGGGCTCCGGCCTGCTGTGCGATTACGTCGCGATCAGCGAACTGCAGTGCACCGAGCAGCGACTTCAGGCCTTTGTCCTGGCGATCGGAGGCGGTTGCCAATGCGCGGCCCAGGCCATCGCCCGAAGTGCCGTTGGCGAACAGACCCACCTGGTCGAAGCCGGGGTTGGCGGTCAACCACAGACCATCGGCGGTCTGCTTCACATTGAAGCTCAACAGCGAGTTGTGGCGCGGGCGGAACACATCACCACCAGTGATGCTGGCACTGTAGCCGGTATCCCCCAAGCGCACGGCTTCTTCGAAACCACCTTGGTAGATCGGTCCTTCCACCAGATCGCGACGGAAGTCCTGGCCGTAGTAGCCCTGTGCCACGTTCAGTTCGAGGAAGGCGCCCTTGGAGATCACCAGCGCGCCGTCGGTCTGTTCGTCATCGAAGAAGGTGCCCACGCGCAGGCGGCCAGTGGCCGTGCCGCCGCCCTCGGTCACATCGAACAGCACCTTGCCGCCCGGCATGATATTGACGTAGCCATGGGTGACCAGATCGCCACCGCGCGGCATCAGTGTGCCGAACACGCGCAGGCGATTGAAGCCGTCTTCACGGTAGGAAGGGCCAGTGCCTTCGCCCAGTGCATTGAGATCCATCGCCGTGCCGGCAACGTCGCCGTGGCCAACCAGCATGCCAGCCCCGAGCACGCGCACTTCCGAGGCGCGCAGGGCACCGCCTTCCAGGGCGATGGTGCCGTTGTCCACCAGCATGAAGTCCGCACCCGTGGTAGCGGACGTGCGCCAGGTGGCGCCATTGGTCACGCGGATCACACCCATGGCGTTGTCCAGCGTAGAGGCATCCAGATCCGCCAGACGCAGTTTGGACAGCAGCAGGTCCTGGATATCCGGGTCATTCAGGTAACCCTGCACCGACAGCGGGCCGATGCCCTGCGGGCCGCGGCTCGAGGCGTTGTAGATGCTCTGCGCAAGGTTGATGTAGGTGGATTGCCAGTCGGTATTCCAGCGCGCGAAATCATCATCGACGAAGGCCTGCAGCTGGCGTCCGGTACGCAGGTAGCCTGGATTGATATCGCCGCTCACGTTCGCGCTCACATTCAACGTGTCGCCCGGATCGCGGTACCCGTTGGCGGTGATGATCCTGTTGCTGTAGATGTCCTGGCCCGGGAATGATTCCAGCTTGCTGCCGCTGCCATCCGGATCAAAGGTGATGGAGGCCCCCGTGCTGCGGGCTGGATCGCGGAACACCAGCAGCCCGTTCGGCTGTACCACTTCATACATGGCCTTGTGCAGCAGGCCGGCATCCATGCCGCCGCCATAGTTGCCGGTGTAGATCTGGGTCATGCGCGGCGACGGCGTGTAGATCACCTTGCCACCGCTGCTGGCCGCGTGGATCTGCACCGAGTCGATGATCGGCAGGTCGCCGGCCAGATAGCGCTCGACACCACCGGACTGCATGATCGAGCAGGATGAAATGCAGTTGCCGGACACGATGGTGTTGAGGCCGGATGTGCGGATCACTCCCTGCAGCCACTCGCCGGCGATCAACGCGCCACCATTGGAGGTGCGCAATACCACTTCGCGGATCGGCCGGCCTTCGGCCTGCGCTTTGGCCAGCAGTGCCGGCAGGGACACCACGTCGGCGTAGGTCACATCGCCACTCAGGAAGATGCGATCGCCCAGCACGTGATAATTCATTGCCATGACGTCATCAGCCACGGACATGGTGGCGACACCCATCAGCCCGGCCAGGGCCAGGCTCAACTTCGAATACTTCATGTGTTCTCTCTCCACCCGCAACACGCGGGTAGAACGATCAACGCCGCAGCGGGGCGATCTCCCCCAGTGGATCCGGCGCCGAAAGATGAATATATTCACAATGAGAATTCGATCGATGCACACTCTTCCCCATCCGGTCATCGTCGCGTAAAACTCGATGACGCATCTGCCACCGACACGCGAGGCCTGCCCTGTCCACCCCGTCCCCCCTGCTCCATCGCGCGCCGCAGCTGCCCGCGCCTGCGGATGCCTTCATCGCGTTCGTACGCGAAGAACGCGCGCCGCTGTGCGCGTTCCTGCGCACGCGAGGGGTCGGGCCGGAAGATGCGGAGGACATCGCACAGGACTGCATGGAGCGGTTGATCCGCTATCGCGCGCAGGGCCCGGACGAACTGCGCCTGCTGCTGTATCGTATCGCCCGCAACCGCCTGGCAGACCGCGGCCGTTCGCCGCAGTCGCGGCCGCACCTGCCGCTGGCCGAGCACGATGGCAGCGACGAGCCTTCCAGTACCTCGCCCGATCCATTGCGCCAGGCCGAGTCCGGGCAGATGCTTTCCCTGCTGCGGCAGGCCCTGTTCAAACTGCCCGAGCGCGCGCGCGAGGTGTACCTGCTCAACCGGATCACCGGCATGAGCTATACACAGATTGCGCGGCACTGTGGAATCACTGCCAAGACCGTGGAAAAACATATTGCCCGCGCCCTGCAGGGCCTGCGCCAGGAACTGGGGCCGGATCCACTGCACAACGACAGGGACGCTGAATGAGCCGCCACCGGCACATGGAAGACGCCTCGGTGTTCGAACGCGCCAGCACCTGGGTGGCGCGGCTGGAAGCCCCGGACTGCACAGCGGACGAGCGTGAAGCGTTCGAAGACTGGCTGGCTGAGGACCCTGCCCATGTCAAAGCCTGGGTACAGGCCGAGACCCTGTTCCAGCAGGGCGAAGGGCTGGCCACCGACCCCTGGTTGCGGACCGCCGCAGCGCGCGCCGCGCGACCTGCCCGCCGTCGCCTGCTGCCCGGCCTGGCCGCGGCCGCCGGCATCTGCCTGGCCATCGGCATCGGCTGGATGGTTGCGGTGGATGGCAATCCGACACCGCAGCTGTACGCCAATGACACCCGCCTGCCGCGCCAGTTGACCCTGGCCGATGGCAGCGTGGCCACGCTTGATGCTGGCACCACGCTGCGCGCCAGCTTTGGCTGGCGACATCGCGAACTGGATCTGGAGCGCGGACGCCTGCAGCTGCAGGTGGCGCCATCGAGCAAGGCACTGCGGCTGCAGGCTGGCAACAGCACGATCCGCGACATCGGCACCACCTTCCAGGTCGAGCGCCTGCACGATGGCCTGGTCGAGGTCGCACTGCTGGAGGGCGCAGTGGAAGTCAGCAGCGGCACGGCCCAGCACATGCTGGCACCTGGCCAGCAGCTGCAGGTGCTGCCCTCCGGGCGCATCCAGCCTGGCCCGGCGCTGTCATCCAACGCGGCCGCCGAAGGGTGGCTGCACGGGCAACTGGTCTTTGATGCCACGCCACTGTCCATCGTGGTCGAGCGCATGAACCGCTATGGCCGCACGCCGCTGGTGATCGCCGATCCGGAGATCGCCGATCTGGCGGTAAGTGGCACGTTCCGCGCGGGGGATGCACAGGAGCTGCTGTCCGCACTGGAACTGGGCTGGTCCGTTGCTGGCCAGACGCGCCAGGATGGCGCGCTGGAACTGCGCCGCACGTACTGAGGAGGCCGGCAGTGAAGGCAGGTCCGGGTGCGCTGCAGTGGGGGCTGCTCCGCGCCTTGCTTTATCTGGCAGTGGGTATAGCGGCATTACCGGTGGCCGATGCCAGCGAGCCTGCCGGCACGCTGGAGATCGATGTGGGCGCCGGACCATTGGTCCCGGCGTTGCAGCAATGGGCACGGCAGAGCGGTACCGCCCTGCTGTTCGACGCACGTGAGCTGGAGGGGCTGCGCACCAACGGTAGCCATGGCCAGCGTGATACGGCAACCGCGCTGAAACAGCTGGTCGGCGGCCTGCCGGTGAACATCCTGCGCACATCCTCAGGCGCCTTTGTCATCCGCCGCGTTCACGCCGAACTACCGGCCAAGGTATCGAAAGCCCCGGCAGCGGCCCACGCCATACGCACCGTGCCCAACGCGCCCGATGCAGCACCGCAGGTGGAACTGGCACCGATCCACGTCACCGGCAGCCGCCTGCCGCGCACCTCGGTGCAGACAACGCTGCCGGTCACCACCATCGACCGCGACGACATCCTGCGCAGCGGCTACGGCAACCTGTTCGACCTGTTGCGGCACCTGCCGGGCATGAACGGCCATCCGGCCATGAGCACCTCGCGCAGCGGCGATTCGCAGTACCTGCCAGTAGGAGCGGCCGCGACAACCAGTCTCGACGGCATGGGACCGCGAGCGACGCTGTTCCTGGTCAATGGCCGGCGCCTGCCCCGCTATCCAATGGTGTCGCTGGAACAAGGCGGACTGACCGATCTGGGCGGCATTCCGCTGAGCTTCGTCGATCGCATCGAACTGGTCCGCGGTGGTGCCTCCGCCATCTACGGTGCCGACGCGATGTCCGGCGTGGTCAACATCATCCTGCGCGACCAGGCCGATGGTCCCGAAGCCATGCTGCAGACCGGGCTCAGCAGCCGCGGCGATGCCGGGCAGTACCGGGTGCAGGCAGCCACCGGTAGCCTGCGCGAGAACGGCGACCGCTGGTTTGCGGGCCTTGACCTGCATCGTGTCGAACATGTGGCCGGTGATCGCCGCGACTGGCATGCGGAAACCTCGCTGTATCCGATCGGCGCGATCTTCGGCAACTGGTACGTGCCGGCCCGGCGCTGCGAGCCCCCGTTGAAGCGCCGCGAGGATGGCTGCTGGTTCGACAGTGCCCGCCCGCGCTCGCTGCAACCGGCCTCGGATACCGCATCGGCCTACCTGCATTACCGGCACGAACGCGGTGAAGGACGCTATGCCTATGTCGAAGCACGCGCCAGCCACAACCGGCAGCGCTTCGACCTGGGTCCAACCGCCATCGCCGTGGTCGCGCGCGGAATCACCTTCAACAGCGTCATGCATGAAGCCGGCAATGTGCGCCCCAGCGTTCGCGCCACCGATACGGATGTCACCTTCGGCATCGGCCGCGACCAGGGCCGGCGCAGCTGGGAAGCGGGAATCAGCGGCCAACGCAGCGGAGTCACGCTGTCCACCGCAGGCACCGTACGTGCGACCCGGCTGCTGGAAGCCACGCAGTCGCGACGGTTCCTGCCCGGCTTCGACGCACCACCTGCCGCCGAAGCAGAGACATTGTTCCCATCGATCCGCAACCGCGGCAGTACCGAACAATGGCAGGGCTGGTGGGGTATGCAGCGCGAACTGATGCCGCTGCCCGGTGGCCCTGCGCAGCTGGCCACCGGCATCGACCTGCGCCATGAGCGCTGGACATCGCGTCCCGACGCGCTGCTCAGCCAGGGTGACCTCGCATTGGGGCTGCCACAGCAGCAACGTCGCCTGTCGCGGCAGAGCAGCGGCGTCTACGCCGAGCTCGGCCTGCCGCTTGCGCCCACGCTGCGCGCGGATCTGGCCGCTCGCTGGGATCGTGATGGCGGTTTCATGGCGTTCTCGCCCCGGGCCGGCCTGCGCTGGAGCCCGACGCCGCAGTGGTCATTCCTGCTGGCCAGCGGACGCGGCTATCGCGCTCCCAGCCTGTTTGAACAGCGGCGACCGCCCGGCTACTTCGGCTCGATCACGCTGCCCGCCTCCAGCGCGCTGCCGGAATGCGCGATGACCATCAGTGATGGTCGTTGCAGCGTCACCGCCGAGGTGGTGGAGAACGACGCGCTGAAAGCCGAGCGCTCGCGCAGTCATTCGCTGGCCGCCACCTGGACACCCAACGACACCTTCTCACTGTCGCTGACCCACAACATCGTCGAGCTGCGCAACGAGATCCTGGCCCTGCAGCCATCCGACGCAGTCTGGAACCGCAGCACCTGGCAGCTGGACGAAGACGGCCAGCTGCGCAGCCTGCGCCTGTCCTTCGACAACATCGGGCGCACCACGTCCCGCAACTGGGTGCTGCGCGGCGAGTACCGTATCGATGCCGGCAGCAACGGCCAGTGGCTGTTCTCGCTCGATGCATTGAAGCAGCAGGAACTGCGTCGTCGCCGCGACCATGAGCCTGCGGTGGACCTGCGCGGCCATGTGACGCCGGAGATCGCCGCCGTACTGAACGTGCAATGGCAGAACAGCAATTGGGATATCGCGCTGCGTGGCAACCAGACCGGACGCACGCGTGCGTGGCTGCCCGGTGCCGAGTGCCCGCAGGAGCAGATCGAACTGAGCCACTGCATGAACCCGCGGCAGCTTCGCTGGAACCTGCACCTCGCACGCCGGCTGGGCCCCCGCATTGTCGCCGCGGTGGATGTGCACAACGTGCTCGACACGCAGCCGGTGAACTATCTGGTCGGCAACGGCGGACAGATGCCGGGGCTGGACGACCCACTCGGCCAATACTATCTGCTGACCCTGCAATTCCGCTGAAGCGTAGTAACCTACGCGCCCTGCTCCACCGGTCTGCCACCTCCACCCCATGAAGGCCTATCTCTGGTTCTGGGGCGCGTTCCTGCTGTTCTTCGCGTTGCCTTTTCCTTGCATCCTCTATTTCGGCACGTCATGGCCGGTGGCGCTGGCTGATCGCAGTGCACCGTGGCTGGCAGTGCTGCTGCTGGCGTTGTCGCTGGCCTTGTGGCTGGTCCTGCTGCTCGCCTTCCTGCACTACCTGCTGCTCGGCCCACCACGTGCCCTGCATCGGGTGCGCTCGATCCTCGCCAACGGTGAGCCACGCACTACACTGATCAAGCAGGCCGAACAGACCGGCGTGCATGTGCGTGGCTTCGCGCAGTGGAAGCTGCAGTTGGCCTTCCAGAACCTGTCCGGCACGCCGATCAGCGAGCAGATGCTGGTGGTCGACAGCAAACCCCAGCTGCAGCGCTTCGTCGTCGGCAATCACCTCGATGCACGCCTGAGCCGCACGCCAGGCGAATTCCCCAACGTGGTGCTCGACGGCGCCCATCCCGAGCTGGATGTTGCCAGCCTGTGGCGGCGTGGGATCGGCGGTGGCATCGCCATCGTGGTGGTTGCCAGTGCCTATGTATTCACCTACCGGCTGCAGAGCGAAGGCCTGGGCTGGACCTTCCTGTCGTTCGGCCATCCGTTGCTGGTGTGCCCGCTGGTGCTGTGCGGCTACGCACTGGGCCTGCGCCTGCTCGGCCGACTGCTGCACGCCGATGCACGTGGCGATGCGCTGAAGTACCGTGGCATCGGTGTGGAGGCCAGGGTGCTGAAGGTGCGCCAGACCGGCACCTATCTCAACGAACAGCCGCAGGTGGAATTCCAGCTGGAGTACACCGACCGCGAAGGCGCTGTGCGGCAGGCCAGCGTGCGTCGCTTCATCCCGCTGATCGAACTGGCCAACATCCCGCGCGAGCACGTGACGCTGCTGTACGACCCGGATGATCGTGGAAACGTACGCATGGAGGAGGTATGAAACAGCCTCCCCCCACCCGACTGGTGTTCTCGCTGGTGCTGCTGGTACTGGCGGGCGTGGCCGTTGCTGGCGGCGGATTGCAGACGATCAGCGAAACGCTGGGGTATTCGGTGCAGCGCGACCGGTTGCCAGCCCCCACCGGTACGCAGCCGTCGCGCGAGAATCCCGCATCGCTTGCGCCGATTCCCGATTCACGGCCGATTTCCATTCCCGAACGCAGCAACCGTCTGTTCGATGCAGACTACCTGCAGGCCGCACGCCAGGCGCTGGAGCAGCTGCCGGCGCTGGCCGGACAGCGATTGACCGTGTTCCACAGCATCCACTTCTACGACGACGGGCGCATCAACCTCGATCTGGTCGACCCCCAACAGCCAACCCACGTCGACAGCTACCATTTCGAACGCGGCCAGTGGCGCAAGGGCAACCCGGTCAACCCGCAGCAGTTCGCGCCGACCATCAGCCTGCAGCGCAGCAGCGCGCCATTGGCCCACATCGATTTCGATGCGGTGCCACGCGTAGCCCAGGCGCTTCAGGAAAAACGCAACGCATTGCAGAACCCAGCCTCCGAAGTCGGCCATGTCTACGTGGTCGTACGCAAGGCGGGCAAGCTGGTGTGGCTGCCGGATGAAATCGCCGGAGACCGCGAATCGGTGCGCCTGCAGTTCGATGCGCAGGGTGCCCTGCGCGGTGTGAGCCGCCGGTAGCCGACGCAAAAAAAGGGGACGGAGGGGATTAAGTCGCATACGACCTGATGCCACATACGACTTAATCCCCTCCGTCCCCTTTCTGCTACTTCACCGAGCGCGCGATGGCGTACTGCGCGCCGTAGTACGTGGACAACACCAGCAGGCTGGCCAGCGGCAGGCCACCGGCGAAGCGGTCCCAGGCCAGCAGGGAATCGCTGGCGACGAACAGCAGCGCACCGGCGGCCGCCCAACGCGCGCTGCGGGCTTCCACGGCATCGGGCTGCGGGCTGCGCCACTGCCGTGCCAGCGCCAGCACCGCCATCGAGGCCAGCACCACCACGTAGGCCAGCACCGGAATACGCATCGGTGCGGGCAGGTGCGGCCACAGGCCAAATACATTGAGTACAGCGAACGCACCGAGCAGCACGCTGGCGCCGACCAGCCCACGCCCGGCACGCAGGCCATCGCGGAAGGCGACGATGTAGCAGAGGTGCGCCAGCAGGAACGCGACCAGCCCCGGCACGAACGCGTCCATCGGCAGCATCAGCGCGATATCGCCCACGCACGAGAGCAGCATGCCGGCCAGCACCGCGCGGCGGTAGAACGGCTGTGCGGGATCGTGCACGCGCCAGGCGATGGCAGCGATCAGCAGCGTGGTGGCCGGCTTGGCCAGCCAGTGCAGCCAGCGCCCGTCACCGTGCAGGAACACGCCGATGATGGCGAGGATCGCCATCAGCAGGATCAGACCATCGCGGGCGCGCGGTTTCATCGCGCCTTCCACAGCTCTGCGAGGCGGTCAGGCTTGCCGGCAATGCGCTCCAGCACCGGGTACTGCAGGCCACCGTGGTAGGCGATGCTCATCGTTTCGATGCGATCGAACTGCTTCACCAGCAACACGATCGGCGCCTTGTCCTTTGCTGCGGCCGCCACTGCATCCTTCAAGCGCTGGCTGCTGTATTCGCGGCCACCAACCGCGATCACCTTCATGCCGGGTGCAAGACCGGCGTTGAACGCCGGGCTGTCCCAGATCACGTCACCGACCGTGCCGTTGTCGAGCACGGCGGCACCCAGCGAATACGCAAGCAGCGCCGCCTTGGCGCGCTTCTCCTGCGCCTTGTAGGCATCGTTCGGGGTATCGCGGTAAACCAGCTTCCAGCCCGCCAGTTCCAGGCCGCCGGTCAACGAACCATGGCCGTCCAGGCGCCCGCGCAGGAACGTGGCCCAGTCGTACGGCGCGATGCCATTCAAAGTCGCGACCACATCATCGAAGGTGTACGGATTGACGTCCCAATCGCCATTACCGACGCCGAAAAAAGCACGTGCGAAGTCGTCCAGGCTGCGCCGGTTGCCACTCAGTTCGCGCAGCTTGCCCTCCACTTCCAGCCACAGCATCTGGCCGCCGGAGTAGTAGTCCTCGCTCATCTGGTAGTTGCGATAAGGCAGCGTACGGCGCTGAGCAATGGTCGGGTCGTTGGTGGTGTCCTGCAGCGGGCGCCAGGCCAGGCCCGGACGGCCACGGTCGTAGGTCGCGGCCACGTTGGCCAGCATGTCGCGTGCCTGGTCGGTGGACCACAGCCCCGAGCGTGCGGCCAGCACCTGTCCCCAGAACTGGGTCTGCCCCTCATACACCCACAGCAGGCTGTCGCCCATCGGTACGTTGAAGTTGGCAGTGGCCAGGTCCGCGCCGCGGCGGTACTTGCCGTTCCAGGAGTGGGTGTATTCGTGCGGCAGCAGATCGCGCATCCACGCGCTCTTTTCCCACTCGGTGAAGTAGCCCGGCTCGGCGCTGTTTTCGCTGGAACGGTGGTGTTCCAGACCGATGCCGCCGAGGCGGTCGGTCAACGCCAGCAGGAACTCGTAGTGGTTGTAATGGCGCGCGCCATAGAGCTTGTCGGCCTGCTGCACCAGCGCGCGGTGCAGCTTGATCTGTTCGTCGGTCGGCTTCAGCGACTTGGCGTCGTCGGCGAACACGTTCAGATGCACCGGCACCTTCGCGCCGGGGTCGAGGTCGATGCGCTGGTGGTGCTCGCCGGCAAACAGCGGCGAATCGACCAGGTGGTCATAGGAGATCGGCTTGAACACCACGGTGTCACCGTCGCGGCGCGCGGTCTCCAACGCGGTGGCGAACGACCAGCCCTTGGGCAGGGTCACGCTGGCCTGCGCCTGCAGCTGCCGCGCATCGACACCGGCCGGATACAGCGAGTTGGCGTTCCACTGCAGGTTGAGCATTTCCGGGGTCATCACCACCCGGCCCTGGCTGCCGCCCTGCGAGGACAGGAAATCGAAGTGGGCGACAATCTCGCTCACGCCCTCGGGCACGTTCACCTTGAACGCATAGACGTTGAACTGGTCGCGCTGCCAGGCCAGCGGCTTGCCGTTGGCAGTCACACGCAGGCCGGCCAGCTTGTCGATCGGGCCGGTCGGCGAATGGTTGCCTGGAATCCACTGCGGGTACAGCAGGGTCATCGGGCCGGGCTTGGCCGGCACCGTGGCAGTCACCTTGAAGATGCGCCGGGCCAGATCGCGCGCGTCCACATCGATGCGCAGCAGGCCGGGGGCCGCCGCGTTCGCCTGTGGCGAGGTCTGCGCCAGCGCAGGCGTGGCGGCCAGCGCGAACAGCACGGACATCACCAGGGCACGGGTCTTCATCGGGCAGGTTCCAGCAGCGGTAGAACCTTTGATGCTAGGCCTGTCGAGTGCGCGGCCCCATGGCCGAAGGTCATGGTCGGTGGCGCTCCGGCCTGATGTGGCAAAACGCCATCCGGCAGTGCGAACCAAGGTTCGCACCCACCAGAGTCAGGCCCGGTCAGTCGACCAGGCGCAGGCGCAGTTCCTTCGGCAGTGCGAACACCATCGATTCCGGCTCGCCATCCAGCTCACCGACGCCGTTGGCACCCAGCTCGGCCAGCCGCGCCAGCACGCCATCGACCAGCACCTGCGGCGCCGAGGCACCAGCGGTCACGCCGATGTGCTGCTTGCCCACCACCCACGCCGGGTCGATCTCGTGCGCACCGTCGATCAGGTACGACTCCACGCCTTCGCGGCGGGCCAGCTCACTCAGGCGGTTGGAGTTGGAGCTGTTCGGCGAACCGACCACCAGCACCAGATCGCAGCGCTTGGCCAGGTCGCGCACGGCATCCTGGCGGTTCTGGGTGGCGTAGCAGATATCGTCGTTCTTCGGCCCTTGCATTGCCGGGAAGCGCTCGCGCAGCGCATCGATGATGCCGCGCGTGTCGTCCACCGACAACGTGGTCTGGGTGGTGTAGGCGAAGTTTTCCGGCTGCTTGATCTGCAGCGTGGCAACCTGCTCCACGTCTTCCACCAGATAGATCTGGCCGGTACCGGCTTCGCGGTTCCACTGGCCCATGGTGCCTTCCACTTCGGGGTGACCGGCGTGGCCGATCAGCACCACGTCACGGCCAGCACGGCAGTGGCGGGCAACTTCGAAGTGGACCTTCGTCACCAGCGGGCAGGTGGCGTCGAACACCTTCAGGCCACGGCGTTCGGCTTCCTGGCGCACGGCCTGGGACACGCCGTGCGCACTGAAGATGACCGTGTTGTTGTCCGGCACTTCATCCAGTTCCTCGACGAAGATCGCGCCGCGCTGCTTCAGGTCATCGACCACGAAGCGGTTGTGCACCACCTCATGGCGGACATAGATGGGCGCGCCCAGCGTTTCGATCGCGCGCTTGACGATCTCGATCGCACGATCGACGCCGGCACAGAATCCACGCGGGTTGGCGAGCAGCACATCCATCAGTTCAGTCTCCCGGCAGCGGCCGGCTTACGGTTTCGGATTGGCATTATCCGCCTTTTTGGCGGACTTGCCGTCGAACAGGCCGAACAGGGCGATGCCGACGGCACCGACCACGATGGCCGAATCGGCGATGTTGAACGAGGGCCAGGTGTAGCTGCCCACGTACCACTGGATGAAATCGACCACGTGGCCGTGCACCTGGCGGTCGATCACGTTTCCGATGGCGCCGCCGATGATCAGCGCATACGGCACCGCCGCCTTCCAGTTGCCACGGGCGGTGCCGCGCAGCCACCAGGCCATCAGGCCACTGATGGCGATCGCCAGCACGGTGAAGAAGTGCTTCTGCCAGCCACCGGCGTCGCTCAGGAAACTGAACGCCGCACCGGTGTTGTAGGTGCGGTACCAGTTCCAGAAGCCGTCGATGACCACCACCGGCTGGAACTCCGGCAGGCTCGACAGGACCCACGCCTTGGACCACTGGTCCAGGCCGATGATGGCCGCCGACAGCAGCAGCCAGACCAGGGCGTTCGGATGCGGACGGGGCGCGGCCATCAGAACCAGCTCCGCACTTCACCGGCGCCGGTGATGTTGCTCACGCAGCGGCCGCACAGTTCCGGATGGTCGGCGTTGCTGCCGACGTCGGCGCGGTGGTGCCAGCAGCGCACGCACTTGGCCTTGGTGGTCGGCTGGGCACTGACGAATACCTCGTCGGTGGTTGCCGGGCGCACCTGCACGTCGCCGCTGATGAACAGGAAACGCAGTTCATCGGCCAGCGGCTGCCAGCGCGCGGCCTGCTCTTCGCTGGCGGCGATGGTGATCTCCGCTTCCAGCGCGGCACCGATGGCGCCGTTGGCACGCATCGGCTCGAGCACCTTGGCCACCTGCTCGCGCACGGCCAGCAGCTGGTCGAAGTCGGCGGCGTTGAGCTGGGCATCGGCCGGCAGCGGCGCCAGGCCGTCGTACCAGGTGGTGAACAGCACATGCTCGGCGCGTTCGCCCGGCAGGTAGCCCCACAGCTCGTCGGCGGTGAAGGTCAGGATCGGCGCGACCCAGCGGGTGAATGCTTCGGCGATGTGGTACATCGCGCTCTGTGCCGAACGGCGACCGCTGGAATCGGTCGGCATCGTGTACAGGCGATCCTTGGTCACGTCCAGGTACAGCGAGCCCAGGTCCACGCTGCAGAAGTTCAGCAGCAGCTGCACGATCTCGGCCATGTTGTAGCCGTCGTAGGCCGCCTTGATCTTCTCCTGCAGCTCCCACGCGCGATGCACGATCCAGCGGTCCAGCGCGACCATCTGGTCCAGCGGTTGCAGGTGCTGGGCCGGATCGAAACCGTCCAGGTTGCCGAGCAGGAAGCGCGCGGTGTTGCGCAGGCGGCGGTAGGCGTCGGCGTTGCGCTTGAGGATTTCCTGCGACAGCGACATCTCGTTGCTGTAGTCGGCCGAGGCGATCCACAGGCGCAGGATGTCCGCGCCCAGCTTGTTCATGATGTCCTGCGGCTCGATGCCGTTGCCCAGCGACTTGGACATCTTGCGGCCGTGCTCGTCCACGGTGAAGCCGTGGGTCAGGCACTGCTTGTACGGCGCGCGTTTGTCGATCGCCACGCCGGTCAGCAGCGAGGACTGGAACCAGCCGCGGTGCTGGTCGGAACCTTCAAGGTACAGGTCGGCCGGCTTGCCGAAGCCACGCGCCGCAAGCACGCCTTCATGGGTCACGCCCGAGTCGAACCAGACATCGAGGATGTCGGTGACCTTCTCGTAGTCGGCCGCTTCAGCGCCCAGCAGTTCGGCGGCATCCAGCGAATACCACACGTCGATGCCCTCGGCTTCGACGCGGTCGGCGACCTGCTGCATCAGCTCCACCGAACGCGGGTGGATCTCGCCGGTCTGGCGATGAGTGAACAGTGCGATCGGCACGCCCCAAGTGCGCTGGCGCGAGATGGTCCAGTCCGGGCGGCCATCGACCATGCTCTGGATGCGTGCCTTGCCCCAGCTCGGGAACCAGCCCACGTTGTCGATGGCGGCCAGCGCATCGTTGCGCAGGTTGGCCTTGTCCATCGAGATGAACCACTGCGGGGTGGCGCGGAACACCACCGGCGTCTTGTGGCGCCAGCAATGCGGGTAGCTGTGGCGGATCGGGTGGAAGGCCAGCAGCGCGCCGTTGTCGCGCAGCACGCCGACGATGGCCTCCTGCGCCTTCCACAGGTGCTGGCCGGCCAGCACCACGTCACCGGCCGGCGGGGTCGATTCCAGGTACACGCCACGGCCATCGATCGGGGTCACCTGGCCGGCGTTGTACTTGTCCAGCAGGCCGTACTTCTGGCTGACCACGTAATCTTCCTGGCCGTGGCCGGGGGCGGTGTGCACCGCACCGGTACCGTCCTCATCGGACACATGCTCGCCGTTGAGCACCAGGATCCCGCGCTCCGGGTAGAACGGGTGCGCCAGCAGCTGGTTTTCCAGCGCCGAACCGTCCGCCTCACCGTGCAGCACCACCGCTTCCACGCCGTAGCGCTGCAGTGCGCGCTCGGCCAGGGCGGCAGCCAGCACCAGCCAGCGGCGCTTGCCGTTGTTGGCCGGGCCTTCGGCCAGCACGTAGCGGATGTCCGCGCCCAGCGAAACGGCCAGCGAAGCCGGCAGCGTCCACGGCGTGGTGGTCCAGATCGGCACAGCCACTTCGACATCGGCCGGCACGCTCACGCCGAACGCCTGGCCGATGGCCTGCGCGTCGCGCGCGGTGTAGGCCACGTCGATCGCCGGCGATTCCTTTTCCTGGTACTCGATCTCGGCCTCGGCCAGCGCCGAGCCACAGTCGAAGCACCAGTACACCGGCTTCGCACCACGCAGCAGGTGGCCGTTGGCCACGACCTTGGCCAGCGCACGGATCTCGTTGGCTTCGAAGTCGAAGCTCAGGGTCTTGTACGGGTTGTCCCAGTCACCGGTCACGCCCAGGCGCTTGAAGTCCACGCGCTGGATGTTGATCTGCTCTTCGGCGAACTCACGGCACTTCTGCCGGAACTCGACGGCGTCGAGCTTGGTGCCGACCTTGCCCCACTTCTTCTCGACCGCGATCTCGATCGGCAGGCCGTGGCAGTCCCAACCCGGCACGTAGGGCGCATCGAAGCCGGCCAGGTAGCGCGACTTGACGATGATGTCCTTCAGGATCTTGTTGACCGCGTGGCCCAGGTGGATGCGGCCGTTGGCGTACGGCGGGCCGTCGTGCAGCACGAACAGCGGGCGGCCGGCGGCGTTGTCGCGCAGCTGCTGGTAGAGCCCCTGCTCTTCCCACCGCGCCAGAATGCCCGGCTCGCGCTTGGGCAGGTCGCCGCGCATCGGGAATTCGGTGGCTGGCAGGTTCAGGGTGGTCTTGTAGTCCTGGCTCACGCAGTGGCTCGCAATCTATGTTCGGAAAGGATGGCGCGCGCCTGTTCGGCGTCACGGTGCATCTGGTCGGTCAGCGCCGCCAGATCATTGAATTTTTCTTCGTCGCGCAGCTTGGCGACGAATTCGACTTCGATGTGGCGCCCGTACAGATCGCCCTGGAAATCGAACAGGTGGGCTTCCAGCAACGGCTCCACACCCTCCACTGTCGGCCGCGTGCCGAAGCTGGATACCGAAGGCCACGGCTGGTCGAACACGCCGTGCACCCAGGTTGCGTAGATGCCCGACAACGCCGGGGTCTTCGGGAAACGCAGGTTGGCAGTGGGGAAGCCCAGCGTACGGCCAAGCTGGCGCCCACGCACCACCCGGCCGCTGATCGCATACGGGCGGCCGAGCAGGTCGCCCGCACGGGCGAAGTCGCCGTCCTGCAGCAGCTGGCGGATGCGGGTGCTGGAAATGCGCTCGCCATGCAGGTCGACCGCTTCGATCTCGCCAGCGCTGAAACCGAGCTCGGCGCCGAGCTTCTGCAGCAGGGCCAGGTCGCCGCGACGGCGGTTGCCGAAACAGAACTCCGGACCGATCCAGACCTCACGCGCACTCAGGCGATTGACCAGCAGCTGGCGCACGAACGTCTCGGCCGGCATCGCCGCCATCGCTGCGTCGAAACGCAGCAGGCCGATCGCATCGACGCCGAGCTCGCGCAGGATCTCGACCTTGCTGCGCGCCAGGGTCAGCCGCGGCGGCGGCGTGCCCTGGGCGAAGAATTCACGCGGCAACGGCTCGAACGCCACGGCAACCGCGGCCACGCCCAAGGCGCGCGCGCGGGCAACCGCGTGGCGGACCAGCGCACGATGGCCCAGATGGAGGCCGTCGAATGCACCGATACAGACCACGCTTCCGTTGGGGAACAGCTCCCCGCCCTCGACGCTTCTGAACAGCCTGCTCATCAACTCTCGTTCCGGCCCAACCGGGGCCGCCGCTTCAATGGTGTAACCCTGAAGTATAGCCGCCACGGGCCGTGATCAATGCCCGCGCAGGTCGCGCGGGCGGAAGCCCATCGCCACCATGGCCACCGCATAGGTCGCGCCACCGCCACCGACCAGCAGTGCCAGTGCGCCGATCCGCTCCCATGCACCCATTGCCGAGAAGCCCGGCAGCCAGTACAGCAGGGCCAGCAGTACGCCGACCATGGCCGCGCAGGCCAGCAGCAGGCGTACCAGATAGCCGCCCCAACCCGGCCGACGCTGGTAGACATCGGTCTTGCCCAGCCAGTACCAGAGCAGGCCAAGGTTCAGGTAACTGGACAGCGCGCTGGCAATGCCCAGCGCCAGGTGCAGGCCCGGCTGCTTGCCGATGGCGGCCATCACGCCCTGCGCCTTCAGTTCGTCGGGCACCATCACCTGGTACAGCACCGCCAGCAGGGCGAAGTTGAACACCATGTTGGCCACCAGTGCGACCACGCCGGCGCGCACCGGGGTCTTGGTGTCCTGGCGCGCATAGAACGCCGGCAGCACCACCTTCAGCAAGGCGAACGCCGGCAGGCCGAAGCTCAAGCCGTACACCGACAGCGCGGTCATGCGGGTATCGAAGGCGCTGAACTGGCCGTGCTGGAAGATGGTCGCGATCAGCGGTTCAGCCAGCAGCAGCAGGCCCAGCATGGCTGGCACCGAAATCAGCAGGGTCATGCGCAGGCCCCAGTCCAGCGAGCGCGAGAAGCCCTCGCGGTCGGTGCTCACGTGATGACGAGCCAGCGCCGGCAGGATCACCGTACCCAGCGCCACGCCGAACACGCCCAGCGGCAGCTCCAGGAAGCGATCGGCCAGCGACAGCCAGGACTGCGAGCCGTCGGTCAGCTTGGCGGCGATGACGGTGTCCAGCAGCAGGTTGATCTGTGCCACCGAGGAACCAAACAGGGTCGGCACCATCAGCGTCATCACCTTGCGCACGCCCGGATGGGTCCATCCCCAGCGCGGCAGGGTCAGCAGGTTGATGCCTTTCAGCGAGGGCAGCTGGAACAGCAGCTGCAGGATGCCTGCGGCCAGCACCGCCCAGCCCAGGGCCAGGATCTGCTTTTCCGGGGTACCGCCCAACCGCGGGGCCAGCCACAGCGCACCGGCGATCATGCACAGGTTGAGGATGACCGGGGTCAGCGCCGGCATGGCGAAGCGCTGGAAGCTGTTCAGCGCACCACCGGCCAGTGCGGTCAGCGAGACAAACAGCAGGAACGGGAAGGTCAGGCGGAACAGGTCGACCAGCAGGCCCTGCTTCACCGGGTCGGTATCAACGCCACTTGAGAAGACCGAGGCCAGCTGCGGGGCGAAGATCAGCGCCAGCGCGGTCACCAGCATCAGGATGCCGCCCAGGGTACCGGCGGTGCGGGCCATCAGTTCGCGCAGCTCGGCGTGGCTGCGGGTTTCCTTCACTTCCGTGAACACCGGCACGAATGCGGTGGCGAAGGAGCCCTCGGCGAACAATCGCCGCAGGAAATTGGGTACCCTGAAGGCAACCCAGAACGCATCGGTGACCGCATTGGTGCCGAACGTGGTGGTGATCACCTGGTCACGGACAAGTCCGAGCACCCGCGAGACCATGGTCATGCTGCTGAACGACAGCAGGCCTCGCAACATCTTCGGTGAACTCACTCAGCGTCCCTCTTGACAATCGACTTGACGTGCATTTCTCGGGCCATCATACTAGCTAGCTAGCTGTTCCCATAACACCGATTTTTTCAGGAAACCACCACCGTGGCCAATATCAAGTCCGCCAAGAAGCGCGCCAAGCAGACCGTCGTGCGCAACGCGCGCAACGTGGCTCAGCGCTCGATGCTGCGCACCGCTGTCAAGAAAGTGATCAAGGCGCTGGACGCCAACGATGCCGCCGGCGCCCAAGCCGCCTTCGCCGTTGCCCAGCCGATCCTGGATCGCTTCAGCGCGCGTGGCCTGATCCACAAGAACAAGGCTGCCCGCCACAAGAGCCGCCTGAATGACCGCATCAAGGCCCTCGCGGCCGCCTGATCCGGTTGGTTGCCGGGGCTTCGGTTCCGGCAGCACGCAAAAGCCCGGCTTCGGCCGGGTTTTTTGTTGCCTGCACGCCCGGGGTCAGATCCCTTTTCCAGCGGAAAAGGGATCTGACCCCAACAACAAAAAAAACCCGGCCGAAGCCGGGTTTTTCACGCGGAACCACAACGTCATCGTTACGCGTTGCGGGCAGCTTCCAGCTCATCTTCCTTCTGGCGATCAAAGAACGCCATGATCCGGCTCATGATCGGGAAGGTGCCTTCGCGGCCCAGCGCGGAAACCAGGAACCACGGCTCCTTCCAGCCCAGCTCAGCGACGATCTGCTCGGCCGCAGCCTTGGCCTCGTCCTCGAACATCAGGTCGGCCTTGTTCAGCACCAGCCAGCGCGGCTTCTGCAGCAGCTCCGGGTCATGCTTCTCCAGCTCACGCTCGATGGCACGTACCTGCTCGACCGGGGAAATGCCTTCCACGCCGCCTTCCATGGGGGAAATGTCCACCAGGTGCAGCAGCAGGCGGGTGCGCTGCAGATGGCGCAGGAACTGCGCGCCCAGGCCGGCACCATCGGCGGCGCCCTCGATCAGGCCCGGAATGTCGGCAATCACGAAGCTGCGGTAGTTCTCCACCTTCACCACACCCAGGTTCGGGTACAGCGTGGTGAACGGGTAATCGGCCACCTTCGGCGTCGCCGCCGAAACGGCACGGATCAGGGTGCTCTTGCCAGCGTTGGGGAAACCCAGCAGGCCGACATCGGCCAGCAGCTTCAGCTCCAGCTTCAGCGTGCGCTCTTCGCCCGGCTCGCCCGGCAGCGCCTGGCGCGGCGAGCGGTTGGTCGAGCTCTTGAAGTGCATGTTGCCGAGGCCACCACGACCGCCCTGCGCCACCAGCAGGCGGTCGCCATGCTGGGTCAGGTCGCCGATGACTTCGTCGGTGGCCACATTGATGATCACGGTGCCAACCGGCACGGTGATGGTCAGGTCTTCGCCACCCTTGCCATAGGCCTGGCGGCCCATGCCGTTCTCGCCGCGCTGCGCCTTGAAGATGCGGTCATGGCGGAAGTCGACCAGGGTGTTCAGGTTTTCGTCGGCGCGGATGTACACGCTGCCGCCCGCACCGCCGTCGCCGCCGTCCGGGCCGCCGAGCGGAATGAACTTCTCGCGACGGAAGCCAATGCAGCCGTTGCCGCCGTTGCCGGCGAACACTTCGATTTCTGCTTCGTCTACCAGTTTCATTGTTTCGATGCCTGCGATGGGCGCGGCCTGCGTGCCGCCGCCTTGCTTGAATGTCGGGCCGGATGTGCTCCGGCTGCCGGGGCTGCGCCCCGCGATCGGGCCGTGCCCGTTGTACCACTGATTCCAACGAAAAGCCCCGCCGAAGCGGGGCTCTTCATGCAGCGTGCGATTCGACCAGCAGCACCATGCCGGGGCATGGCAGCCAGCCAAGCCTTATCAGGCTTCGACCGACACGACGCTGACGGTGCGACGCTTCTTGGCGCCCTTGACCGAGAACTCCACCTTGCCGTCCACGAGGGCGAACAGGGTGTGGTCACGGCCCAGGCCAACGCCGGAACCCGGGTGGAACTGGGTGCCGCGCTGACGCACGATGATGTTGCCGGCTTCGATGGCCTGGCCACCGAAGATCTTGACGCCGAGGTACTTCGGGTTGGAGTCGCGACCGTTGCGCGAAGAGCCTACGCCTTTTTTATGTGCCATGACCTATCTCCTTACTTGCTGCCACCGGCAATGCCGGTGATCTCGATTTCGGTGTAGTACTGACGGTGACCCTGACGCTTCATGTGGTGCTTGCGGCGACGGAACTTGATGATCCGGACCTTGTCAGCACGACCCTGGGACAGGACGGTGGCAGTGACCGCAGCGCCGCTCAGGGCGTCGCCGATCTTGATGCCATCGCTGTCGCCGAGCAGCAGGATGTTGTCGAACTTGATCTCGCTGCCGACTTCGACTTCGAGCTTTTCAATGCGGAGCTTTTCGCCCTGCGCCACGCGGTATTGCTTACCGCCGGTGACCAGTACTGCGTACATGACCAGACTTCCTCTGTAGTTATTGTGGTCTATGGACTGCCGCCATCGAGGGCGGACAGGAGCGGAATTCTACGCAGAGGGGACAGGGCGGGTCAAGTCAACCCCTGAACGGCGCGGAAGGGCCGCAAATGGGGTCAGATCCCCTTTTCACGCCGTGAAAAGGGATCTGACCCCCGCCTGTCGGGCGGTCTCAGCAGGTGAGACTCCGGGCTGGCATTGTCGCCCATTGCCCCCATCTGGTCACCTCGGTAGGCTGACCGATTGCCGTTCCCTGCTGGCCCGGCATCCAGCCAACGCCCCCACAACCGGATCCCCCATGGCGATGGATTTCATCCGCATCCGCGGCGCGCGGACGCACAACCTGAAGAACCTCGACCTCGACCTGCCCCGCGACAAGCTGATCGTGATCACCGGCCTGTCCGGTTCGGGCAAGTCCTCGCTGGCGTTCGACACCATCTATGCAGAAGGCCAGCGCCGCTACGTCGAGTCGCTGTCGGCCTATGCGCGCCAGTTCCTGAGCGTGATGGAAAAGCCAGACCTGGACCACATCGAAGGCCTGTCCCCGGCCATCTCGATCGAGCAGAAGTCGACCTCGCACAACCCGCGTTCGACGGTCGGCACGATCACCGAGATCTACGATTACCTGCGCCTGCTGTATGCCCGCGTCGGCACTCCGCGCTGCCCGGACCATGGCTACCCGCTGGAAGCGCAGACGGTCAGCCAGATGGTCGACCACGTGCTGACGCTGGATCCGGAGCAGCGCTACATGCTGCTGGCGCCGGTGATCCGCGACCGCAAGGGCGAGCACGCCCAGGTGTTCGACCAGCTGCGCGCGCAGGGCTTCGTGCGCGTGCGCGTGGATGGCGAGCTGTACGAGATCGACGAGGTTCCAGCGCTGGCACTGCGCCAGAAACACACCATCGAAGCGGTGATCGACCGCTTCCGCCCGCGCGAGGACATCAAGCAGCGCCTGGCCGAGAGCTTCGAGACTGCGCTGAAGCTGGGCGACGGCATGGCCTCGGTGCAGAGCCTGGACACCGCCGACAGCACGCCGACGCTGTTCTCCTCCAAGTATTCCTGCCCGGTCTGCGATTACTCGCTGCCTGAGCTGGAACCGCGCCTGTTCTCGTTCAATGCGCCGATGGGCGCCTGCCCCGGCTGCGATGGCCTGGGCATGGCCGAGTTCTTCGATCCCTCGCGCGTGGTCGTGCACCCGGAGCTGTCGCTGGCCGCCGGCGCCGTGCGTGGCTGGGACCGTCGCAACGCCTATTACTTCCAGCTGATCGCCTCGCTGGCCAAGCACTACAAGTTCGATGTCGACGCGGCGTGGAATTCGTTGCCGGACAGCGTGCAGCAAGCCGTGCTGTATGGCAGCGGCGATGAAGCGATCACCTTCACCTACTTCACCGAAGCCGGTGGCCGTACCCAGCGCAAGCACCGCTTCGAGGGCATCATTCCCAACCTCGAACGCCGCTACAAGGAAACCGAGTCGCCGGCGGTGCGCGAGGAGCTGTCCAAGTACATCAGCGAACGGCCGTGCCCGGAATGCAACGGCGCGCGCCTGAACAAGGCCGCGCGCAACGTGTTCGTGGCCGACCGCCCGCTGCCCGAGCTGGTGGTGCTGCCGATCGACGAGGCACTGAAGTTCTTCAGTGAACTGAGCCTGCCGGGCTGGCGTGGCGAGATCGCCGCGAAGATCGTCAAGGAGATCGGCGAACGCCTCGGCTTCCTGGTCGATGTCGGCCTGGATTACCTGACCCTGGAGCGCAAGGCCGACACCCTGTCCGGTGGCGAGGCGCAGCGCATCCGCCTGGCCAGCCAGATCGGCGCCGGCCTGGTCGGCGTGATGTACGTGCTCGACGAGCCATCGATCGGCCTGCACCAGCGCGACAACGAACGCCTGCTCGGCACCCTCACCCGCCTGCGCGACCTGGGCAACACGGTGATCGTGGTCGAGCATGACGAGGACGCGATCCGCCTGGCGGACTACGTGCTGGACATCGGTCCGGGCGCGGGCGTGCATGGCGGCGAGATCGTCGGCCAAGGCACCCTGCAGGACATCCTGGAGGCACCGCGATCGCTGACCGGGCAGTACCTGTCGGGCAAGCGTGCGATCGAGATCCCGGCGCGCCGGCACAAGCCGAACCCGAAGATGACGCTGCACCTGCGCGGCGCCAGCGGCAACAACCTGAAGGGCGTGGACCTGGCGATTCCGTCGGGCCTGCTGACCTGTGTGACCGGCGTGTCCGGCTCGGGTAAATCGACCCTGATCAACGACACCCTGTTCTCGCTGGCTGCCAACGAGATCAACGGTGCCTCGCACCCGATCGCCCCCTACAAGGAGATCGATGGCCTGGACCTGTTCGACAAGGTGGTGGACATCGACCAGTCGCCGATCGGCCGCACCCCGCGCTCGAACCCGGCCACCTACACCGGCCTGTTCACCCCCCTGCGCGAACTGTTCGCCCAGGTGCCCGAAGCACGTGCACGCGGCTACTCGCCGGGCCGCTTCAGCTTCAACGTGCGCGGTGGCCGCTGCGAGGCCTGCCAGGGCGATGGTCTGATCAAGGTCGAGATGCACTTCCTGCCGGACGTGTATGTGCCCTGCGATGTCTGCCACGGCAAGCGCTACAACCGCGAGACGCTGGAGATCGTCTACAAGGGCTTCAACATCAGCGACGTGCTGGAAATGACCGTCGAGGATGCACTGAAGCTGTTCGAGCCCGTGCCGTCGATCGCGCGCAAGCTGGAGACACTGGTCGACGTCGGCCTGAGCTACATCAAGCTGGGCCAGAGCGCGACCACGCTGTCCGGCGGTGAAGCGCAGCGCGTGAAGCTGTCCAAGGAACTGTCGCGCCGCGATACCGGGCGCACCCTGTACATCCTCGACGAGCCGACCACCGGCCTGCACTTCCACGACATCGAAGCGCTGCTGGGCGTGTTGCACAAGCTGCGCGACGAAGGCAACACGGTGGTGGTGATCGAGCACAACCTGGACGTGATCAAGACCGCCGACTGGATCGTCGATCTCGGTCCGGAAGGTGGCCATCGCGGTGGCACCATCCTGGTCACTGGCACGCCGGAAGACGTGGCGGCCTGCCCGCAGTCGTATACCGGCCAGTTCCTGGCCCGCATGCTGCCCTCCACCAGCGCCCGCCCGGACCAGCCCGCCGCCGTGGCCAACAAGCCCGATGCGCGCCCGCCGCGCAAGGTCAAGCCGGAGAAGCCGGCGAAGAAGGCGGCCGCTGCCAAGAGCACCGGCAAGGCCAGCAAGACCGCTTCGCCCCGCAAGAAGAAGGATGCCTGATGAGCAACGAACACAAGATCCTGGCACGCGTTCCGATCAGCGTGCGCTGGCGTGACATGGACAGCATGGGCCATGTAAACAACGCCAAGTACATTTCCTACCTGGAAGAAGCGCGCGTGCGCTGGATGCTGGGTGTGGAAGGCGTGTCGATGACCGACCGCATCGCACCGGTGGTGGCCGCGACCAACGTCAACTACCGGCTGCCGATCGTATGGCCCAACGACATCCTGGTCGAACTGTTCGTCGAGCGCCTGGGCAACAGCAGCGTGACCATCGGCCACCGCATCGTCGACCAGCAGGACGAGTCGAAGCTGTATTCGGATGGCAACGTGGTGGTGGTGTGGATGGATACGCAGACCGGCAAGAGCGCACCGTTGCCGGACGCGATCCGCAGCGCCTCCAGCTGACATGCCCTGGTAGGTGCCGACCTTGGTCGGCACGCTTCGGCGGCAATGAGGTTGCCGGCCAGCGGCCGGCGCTACCGATCCCGTTCAAAGGACTGACATGATCCACCAGACTGAACTGCGCGACCTGCTGCCCGGCATGGTCCCCTTCCCCACCGACGTCTTCACTGCCGACCAGGCCTGGCTCGGCCAGCACCTGCTGCCGCTGCTGAAGATCGACCTGGGCGTACTGCGACCGGAACTGGCCGGCCAGGTGGCAACGATGCTGTGCCCGATCGAGCCGTATGACGGCTGCATCGGCGAGACCACCGAAGAGCACCACAACGCGTTCACCGGCACCAACTGGATCGCCTTCGAGCTGACCGCTTGCAACGAGATGCGCTTCCTCGGCAACGAGGGTTATTTCATCGGCGATGCGGTGCAGGACAAGGATGCGCAGGAGCACATCGCGCAGATGCGCGAGAGCTACGCCAAGGCCCGCGATTACCATGCCACGCACGGTCGCCTCGCCTGCTACTCGCGCTACGGCAAGGGTGAGCCCAGCGAGCGCGATTATCTGGATACGCTGGGGGGACAGATTTCCTGCGGCAACTGGATCGAGACGGCTGACATCCCGAGCGCCTTCACTCTGGAATTCACCGACGCCGCCAACGACCGGCATGCGCCGGATGATGCGGAGCTGGCAATCATCCGCCGCGATGGCAACACGTTCTTCGCAGTGGCCGAAGTGGCCGGCTACAACTGGTGCGCTACTGGCGCCGATGCGATCGTGATGCTGTACGAGCCGGTAAGCCGCACGGTGCTGTTCTCGTACGACTGGTCGTAAAGCCTCACCGCGCTACGCGCTCGCCGGGCATGGCCCGGCGGAACGGGCAGCGCATCACGGGGCAGCGCATCACGGGGCAGCCTTGCGCACGGTCAGCGTCGCGCTCGCTTCACTGCCGCCTTCCAGTTGCAGCCGCAGCGGCAGCGCCTGGCCTTCCTTCAACGGGCCCTTGCCCTGCATCAGCATCAGGTGCAGGCCACCGGGCTTGAGTTCGGCGCGCGCGCCCGGTGCCAGCGGCAGGCGCTCGATCGCGCGCATCCGGCTGACGCCATCGACAATCGTGGTCTCGTGCAGCGACACATCAGCGAAGCCGCTGCTGGTCGCCCCGGTGATCGCCACCGCCTTGCTGCAGCCGTTGTGGATCACGCCGTAGCCGGCGGTCATCGGCATCGCCGGGTTCGGCGGCAGCCGCGCCCAGCCCTGCTCCACCTTGACGCAGTCCGGTGCCGCCGCCGACGCCGACGCCGACGCCGACGCCGATGCTACGGCCGCACACAGAACCAACAGTACGCCAACGAATGGTTTGGTTATCATCGCCCAGGTTCCTTCTTCGCAACGAGACCGCAGCATGACGACGCTCATCGAGGTGATCAACCATGGCCCCATCCGCGAACTGCGCCTGGCGCGGCCGCCGGTCAACGCGCTGGACACCGAACTGTGCCGGCAGTTGATCCATGCCATCGAGCTGGCCATGGCTGAAGACGCGCACGGCATAGTGCTGTCGGGCAGCGAGCGCGTCTTCACGGGCGGCATGGACGTGCCGCACCTGCTCTCGCATGGCGATGACAAGCACAAGCTTCTGGACACCTGGAACGCTTTCTTCGGCGCCGTGCGCACGCTGGCCGAGAGCCGCATTCCTGTGGTCGCGGCGATCACCGGCCACGCGCCGGCCGGTGGCTGCGTGCTGGCCCTGTGCTGCGATTACCGGGTGATGGCGCGCAGCGCCGATCCGTCGCGCCCGTATGCGATCGGCCTGAACGAAGTGCAGGTGGGCCTGATCGCGCCGGAGGGCATCCAGCGCCTGCTGCGCCGCGCAGTCGGCGTGCACCGCGCCGGCGTCCTGCTGACCACCGGTTCGCTGGTGCCTGCCGAACAGGCCGTGCAGATCGGCCTGGTCGATGAACTGGCCGAGGGCGACCTGGTGGTGGCACGTGCGGTGGCCTGGCTGCAGAACCTGCTCAAGCAACCGCGCCAGCCGATGCTGCTGACCCGCGCGATTGCCCGTGCCGACCTGCACGTGGCGCTGCAACCGGACCTGATCCAGCTCGACCGCTTCGTCGAGGCCTGGTTCGCCCCGGATGCGCAGAACGCCCTGCAGGCGCTGGTCGCCCGGCTGGGCAAGTAACGGTCGCCCGCGCCCGGGGTGGCGCCCGGGGTCAGATCCCTTTCGCAATGCGAAAGGGATCTGACCCCTGACCGGTATAATCGGGCCTTCTTCATTGCTGTGGCCGCCCCCTTGAACGACACGCCCGAACCCGTCGTCTCCGAGCTGATCGACCTGCTCACCCTGGAGCGGCTGGAGGACAACCTGTTCCGCGGGCAGAGCCGCGACATCGGAACCAAGTACGTGTTCGGCGGGCAGGTGCTGGGCCAGGCGCTGGCTGCGGCACAGGCCACGGTCGACAACGGCCGCCACGTGCACTCGCTGCACGCCTACTTCCTGCGCGCCGGCAACATCGACCACCCGATCGTCTACGACGTGGACCGTACCCGCGACGGCGGCAGCTTCTCGGTGCGCCGGGTCACTGCGATCCAGCACGGCAAGGTGATCTTCTTCTGCGCGGCCTCGTTCCAGCAGGCCGAAACCGGTGCCGAGCATCAGCACAAGATGCCCGAAGTACCGCAGCCGGAAGACATCGAGCCGAACCGCCCGCTGCCGGCTGAAGTGCTGGAACGGCTGCCGATCAAGGTGCAGCGCTGGCTGTCGCGCGGCGGCCCGTTCGAGTTCCGCCATGTCTATCCGCGCGATGAACTCAATCCGCCCAAGCGCCCGCCCTACCACCAGGTGTGGCTGCGCCTGAGTGAGCCGGTCGGCGATGCGCCCGAGCTGCACCAGGCGCTGCTGGCCTATGCCTCGGACTTCCACCTGCTGGGCACCGCCACGTTCCCGCATGGCATCAGCTACTACCACCCGCACGTGCAGATGGCCTCGCTCGACCACGCGATCTGGTTCCACCGCCCGTTCCGCGCCGACGACTGGCTGCTGTACTCGCTGGACAGCCCCAGCGCGCAGGATTCGCGCGGTCTGGCCCGCGGCCAGTTCTTCACCCGCAACGGCGTACTCGTCGCCAGCACCGCGCAGGAAGGCCTGATCCGCGTCGTTCCCGACCAGGCAGCAGCGGCCGCCGTGCCGGCCAAGGATTGATCCGATGCGTCAGATTTTCAGCAGCCAGCGCGTGGAAACCGTCGAAGGCGTCGCCGAGCTCCTGCGCGAGCATGGCATCGAGGTCAAGGTGACCAATGGGCGCTCGTACAAGACCCGTCGACGTGGCCAGTTCAGCTATACCGAACTGGGCAACGCCAACGCCTACCCCGCTGTGTGGATCGTGCGTGCCGACGACCAGCCGCGCGCCCGCGAGATCCTGCGCGACGCACGCCTGCTCGACACCACCCGCCGCGATCATCCCACCGCCGAGTTCGCTTTCCGCGATGACGTCGCCGCCCCCAGCGGCGGCCGCGGCTGGGCCTGGCGCATCCGCATCGGCCTGCTGGTGATCATCGCCGGCGTGGCGCTGGTGATCGGCCTGCGCCATCGGGGCGCCCCGGCGCCGGTCGCACCGGCCGCTGCCCCGCAGGCCCAGCCGCAGCCGACGCAACCGGCCCCGCAGGCGGCACCGGAAGAGGAAGAAGTGCGGGTCCGGATCCAGCCCGCAAAGTAACCGGGTGCGGTAGCGCCGGGCCATGCCCGGCGAGCGCAGCGGCCTGCATCAGCAGCCGTGTCGCCCTGTAGAAGGGCCGCCGGCATGGCCCGGCGCTACCGTGACAAATGACCGGTCACAAACCGGCACGCGGCTCCGTCATGGGACACAATCCCAGCAGGAGAGCCGCCGCCATGACGACCTTCGCCGCATCGATCGACCAGACCCTGGAACGCGAACTGCCTGCGGCCGCTGGCGGCTGCCAGCATGCCTATGGCCGCATCGTGCTGGCCTGCCAGAACACGGTCACCGCCATCGCGCTGGCCATTACCCGCGACCGCCAGGCCAGTGAGGACATCGCCCAGGAAGCGTTCGTGAAGGGCTGGCAGCAGCTGCATCAGCTGCGCAGCTCGACCAGCTTCCTGCCCTGGCTGCGGCAGATCACCCGCAACCTGGCCCGCGACTGGCTGCGCGCGCAGCGCGGCCGGCCACTGACCGGCGAGGCGGCCGAAGTGGCACTGGGCATGGCCGCCGATCCAACCCCGGGGGCCGCCGACCGCCTGCAGCGGGTGGAAGAAGAGATCGCCGCCGAGGACATCATCTCCGCCCTTCCCGCCGACAGCCGCGAAGTGCTGTTGCTGTACTACCGCGAAGGCCAGCGTTCGCAGCAGGTGGCCGACCTGCTCGGGCTCAGTGATGCGGCCGTGCGCAAGCGCCTGTCGCGCGCCCGCGCGCTGGTGCGCGATGGCCTGCTGCAGCGCTTCGGCGAATTCGCCCGCAACAGTGCGCCGAGCGCGGCATTCGCCACCGCCGTGGTGTCGATGGTGCTGGTGGCCGCGCCCGGCACGGCCAGCGCCGCGATCCTGCTCGGCACCGGCGTCGGCATCGGCGGCAGCAAGCTTGGCCTCGGCGGCGCCAGCGCTGCGGGCGGAACCGCGATGGGCTCGTTGACCGCCACGCTGGGCCAACTGCACGTGCTGCCGGCCGAAAGCTGGGGGGCGGTCATTGGCGGCGTGGTCGGTGGTGCGATCGGCAGCTATCTGGGCGGACGCTTCCTGATGTCGTACACCGAAACGGCGTCCGAGCGCGCCGACGTGCGCCGCTTCCTCTACCTCAACATCATCACGGGCATGTTCTGGTGCCTGGCGATCCTGCTTGCGGTACTGCTGCAGACACCGGTCTGGGCACAGCTGACGGTACTGGCCGTGGGCCTGGGGGTGGTCAACTACCAGTGCCTGGTGCCGCTGCAACGGGTGATGGCACCGATGATCGCGCGCGATTCGGCACGGCGCGGGCGCACCGGGACCAACTGGAAGTACGAATCCATGTATGGCCGCACCGGCATCATCGCGATGAACCTGATGGTCATCGCGCTGGTGCTGTATTCGCTGGCACGCAGCGGCCGCCTGTAGCGGACAACGCCGGCAGTGCGCCGGCGTTGTCGTCGATCATTGCAATGAAACTCAGCGCTGCGGCTTCGGCGCGGCACCGTCACGCGGGCCGCCGTGGCGCGGGCCACCGTGCATCGGGCCCTTGGCGGCATCGAACTCGGCCTTGCTCAGCTGGCCATCCTTGTTGGTGTCGGCGGCGGCGAACCAGGCATCACGATGCTGCTTCATGCGCAGCTCGCGGTCAGCCTTGTCCAGGTAACCGTCCTTGTTGAGGTCGAGCTGATCGAAGCGCGCGGCCAGGCGCGGATCGGCCTTGGCTTCCTCGCGGCTGATGCGGCCGTCCTTGTTGACGTCCAGCTTGGCCCAGCGCTCACCGCCGTGGCCACCGCGGCGACCATGCTGCCAGCGCGGCAGCTCATCGCGCGAGAGCTTGCCGTCCTTGTTCTTGTCCAGCTCGTCGAACTTCGCGGCCAGGCGCGGGTTGGCAGCGGCCTCGCTGCGGTCGATGACGCCGTCGCCGTTGGTGTCCAGCTTGGCCGGGCGCTGCGCCGGCGTGGTCGGGGTGTCGGCCGCGAGCGCGATACCGGTAGCGGAAGTGCCGAGCAGCAGGGCCAGCAGCAGGGGGGTACGGATCATGGGGTCACTCCTGGGGATGGGGATTGCGTCGGGGTGATCACTTCACCCTCGGGAGACAACAACGCCCGGGCGCGACATCGGTTGACGCCGCTGCCGATTCCATTCATCCGGCGGACAGTCGCCGCCACTGCGACAGGCTGGGGCTATGCTGTGCCCATGGCGATTCACGGCGACAGAGACGACGAACTGCGACTTTTCCAGACCGGCGAGCACCCCTGCGGGTACTGGTCGGACCGGGCGGCACGCGACCTGGTGCTGGACCCGCACGACCGTCGTCTCGGCGGCCTGTACCCGCTGGCATTGAGCTGGGGCTTCCGCCGCAGCGGCGACCTGGTCTACCGCCCGCACTGCGCACACTGCCAGGCCTGCGTGGCGGTGCGTATTCCGGTGGCTCGCTTCGCCCCCGACCGCAGCCAGCGCCGCTGTGCCGCCCGCAATGAAGACCTGGAAGTGCGGATCACCGCCGCCACCGCCCGCGACGACCTGTTCGCGCTGTATCACCGCTACCTCACCCATCGCCACGCCAATGGCGGCATGGATGACCACGGCCCGCACGAGTTCGAGCAGTTCCTGATCGGCAGCTGGTCACACACCCGTTTCATGGAAATGCGCCTGCCGGGCCAAGATGGCCAGCCCAGCCAGCTGCTGGGTGTGGCGGTGACCGACGTCACCGAGCATGGCCTGTCGGCGGTCTACACCTTCTTCGACCCGGACCATGCCGCGCGTGGGCTGGGCACCTTCGCGATCCTGCAGCAGATCGAATGGGCCCGCCGCGAGGGCCTGCCGCACGTGTACCTGGGCTACTGGATCCGCGGGCATCAGAAGATGGACTACAAACGGCGCTATCGACCGCTGGAAGCCTACGACGGCCGCCGCTGGCACGATTTCGACGACGAACTGGACGGACGCTGACAAACCACTGACACCGGGCCGGGTGCACAATACGGCGCATGAACCTCCGACCCCAGATCCTCGCCCTGGCCCTGCTCTGCGGCGCCACCGCCCCCGCCTTCGCCACTTCCCCTGCGATGACCGAAAAGCCGTCCGCTGCGCTGCGCCTGGCCACCTACAACACCTCGCTGTACTCCGATGAGACCGGTGGCCTGATCAAGGAGCTGGAAGGCGACAGCGAGCACGCGCGCAAGATCGCCGCGGTGCTGCAGCAGGCGCGCCCGGACCTGGTGCTGCTGAACGAATTCGATTTCGACGACGCCCACCGCGCCGCCGACCTGTTCCAGAAACGCTACCTGGAAGTGGCCCAGCCCGGCGGCGGCAAGCCGCTGCACTTCGCCTACCGCTACCTGGCCCCGGTCAACACCGGCGTGCCCAGCGGCCTGGACCTGGACAACAACGGCGTGGTCGGCGGCGAAGGCCGAGGCCGCGGCAACGACGCGTGGGGCTACGGCCTGCATCCAGGCCAATACGGCATGCTGGTGCTGTCGCGCTACCCGATCGATGAAGCCAAGGTGCGCAGCTTCCAGCTGCTGAGGTGGAGTGCGATGCCAGGCGCGATCCGCCCGGTCGATCCGCGCACCGGCAAGAGTTTCTACAACGACCACGTGTGGTCGCAGCTGCGGCTGTCGTCGAAGTCGCATTGGGACGTGCCGGTGAAGACCCCGGCCGGCGTGGTGCACGCGCTGGTCTCGCACCCGACGCCGCCAGTGTTCGATGGCCCGGAAAAGCGCAATGCCGCGCGCAACCACGACGAACTGCGCCTGTGGCAGGAATACCTGTCCAAGGGTGACAAGCCGTGGCTGTGCGACGACAAGGGCCAGTGCGGCGGCCTGGCGCAGGACGCGCGCTTCGTGATCCTCGGCGACCTCAACAACGACCCGGTGGATGGTGATGGCCGCCATGAGGCGATCGTCGAACTGATCGAGAACGCCCGCGTGCTGCGCTACCCCACCCCGCGCAGCGTCGGTGCCGAACAGACCAGCCTGGCCTATGCGGCCAAGGGCATCGAGCGCAAGGGCGCACCGTTCCACGCCACCGGCGATTTCGGCCCGAAGTCCGGCACCATGCGCCTGGACTACGTGCTTCCCTCGACCGGTTTCGAGTACATCGGCAGCGGCGTGTTCTGGCCGGCCAATGAAAGCCCGGAAGCGAAGATCGCCGACGGCAGCGACCACCACCTGGTGTGGGTGGATGTGAAGCCGTAACCGGTGTCGGTGGGTACCGACCAACGGTCGGTACCCACCGAAATGCGGTCGCCGGGCATGGCCCGGCGCTACCGGTTTACGGGCGCAGTTCGACGCCGATGGCGTCGGCAGCATCACGCGCGATGGCGCGCGCTTCGTCGATGGTTTCCGCGCGCGCCAGGGTCACGCCCACGCGGCGGTGACCATGCACGCTCGGCTTGCCGAACAGGCGCACGGCGGTATCCGGCACCTGCAGTGCGGCGGCGACGTTGTTGAAGTACGGCACGCCCTCACCATGCGCCAGCAGCGCGCACGAGGCCGACGGTCCGCTCTGGCGGATCACCGGAATCGGCAGGCCGAGGATGGCGCGCGCGTGCAGCGCGAACTCGCTCAGTTCCTGCGATACCAGCGTCACCAGGCCGGTGTCGTGCGGGCGCGGCGACACTTCGCTGAACCACACCTCGTCGCCCTTCACGAACAACTCGACGCCGAACAGGCCCCAGCCGCCGAGGTCATCGGTGATCGCACGCGAGATCTCTTCGGCACGCGCCAGCGCCTTGCTCGACATCGGCTGCGGCTGCCAGCTCTCGCGGTAGTCGCCGTCCTTCTGCAGATGGCCGATCGGCGCACAGAACGAGGTGCCACCGGCATGGCGCACGGTCAGCAGGGTGATCTCGTAATCGAAGTCGATGAAGCCCTCGACGATGCAGCGACCGGCACCGGCACGACCACCGGTCTGTGCGTACTCCCACGCTGGGGCGATGTCCGCCTCGCTGCGCAGGGTGCTCTGGCCCTTGCCCGAGGACGACATCACCGGCTTGACCACGCACGGCAGGCCGATGGCAGCCACGGCTGCACGGTACTCGGCTTCGGTATCGACGAAGCGGTACGGCGAGGTCGGCAGGCCCAGGGTTTCGGCGGCGAGGCGGCGGATGCCCTCGCGGTCCATGGTCAGGCGTGCGGCGCGTGCGGTCGGGATCACCCGCAGGCCCTGCTCCTGTTCCAGCTGCACCAGGGTCTCGGTGTGGATGGCCTCGATCTCCGGCACCACCAGGTGTGGCTGCTCTTGGGCGATCAGCGCACGCAGGGCCATCGCATCCAGCATGTCGATCACGTGCGAGCGGTGCGCCACCTGCATGGCCGGGGCATCGGCATAGCGGTCGGCGGCGATCACTTCCACGCCCAGCCGCTGCAGCTCGATGGCCACCTCCTTGCCGAGTTCGCCCGAGCCCAGCAGCAGCACGCGGGTGGCAGAGGGGGACAACGGAGTTCCAAGCTTGGCCATGGCGGTTCCAGCAGCAATGTGAAGGCGGGGGGGCATTCTAGCTGGCCGGGCACCCAGGCCATGGCATCCGACGAACGGTCGCCCTTATGTGATATCACTTTGATATCTTCATTTCGAACCCTCAAGGACGTACCGCCATGAAAGAGAAGTCGCTGTCTTCCCTCAACGGCCTCGGCACGCTGGCCGGCGCCCTGCTTGTCGCCCTCGCCGGCGGCGCCCTGTTCGTACTGGGGGTGGCAGCCAAGGCCAGCACCGGCTCCCCGAACCTGCTGCTGATGCTGGTCGGCATCCTGGTGGCGGCGCTGGCGATCTTCGCTCTGGCCGGCCTGTACACGGTCCAGCCCAACCAGGCGGCCGTGCTGAGCCTGTTCGGCAAATACGTGGGCACGGTGAAGGACAACGGCCTGCGCTGGAACAACCCCTTCTACAGCAAGCGCCGGGTCAGCCAGCGCGTGCGCAATTTCGAGAGCGGCAAGCTGAAGGTCAACGAGCTCGATGGCAGCCCGATCGAGATCGCTGCGGTGATCGTGTGGCAGGTGGTCGATGCGTCTGAAGCGGTCTACAACGTGGACGACTACGAGAGCTTCGTGCACATCCAGTCCGAATCGGCGCTGCGTGCGATGGCCACCAGTTACCCCTACGACCAGCACGAAGAAGGCCAGCTCGCGCTGCGCAGCCACGCCAGCGAGATCTCCCAGCACCTGAAGAACGAACTGGCCGAGCGCCTGGCCGATGCCGGCGTGCAGGTGATCGACGCACGCATCAGCCACCTCGCCTACGCCGCCGAAATCGCCCAGGCGATGCTGCAGCGCCAGCAGGCCAATGCGGTGATCGCCGCACGTACGCGCATCGTTGCCGGTGCGGTCGGCATGGTGGAGATGGCACTGGCCGAACTGCAGAAGAATGGCGTGGTGCAGCTGGATGAGGAACGCAAGGCGCACATGGTCAGCAACCTGTTGACCGTGCTGTGCTCGGACCGCGGCACCCAGCCGATCGTCAACGCCGGCTCGCTGTACTGAGCCACCCTCGCAACGGGGCGCCCCACCGCCCCGCCAGGAGCCCCCATGAGTGAGAAGAAAGCCTATCCGCTGCGCATCAATGCCGAGGTCCTGGCCGCGGCGCAGCGCTGGGCTGATGACGAACTGCGCAGCCTCAACGCACAGATCGAATACGTGCTGCGCGACGCGCTGCGCAAGGCAGGACGCCTGCCCAAACCCAAGGCATCGCCGGAGGACAAGGAATGAGCAAGCGCTGGAGCTACCAGACGATCGAGGTCAAGACCTCCATGATGGGCGTACTCAAGGCCGAGGATGTCCAGGCCGAGCTGGGCCGGCAGGGCCAGCTGGGCTGGGAACTGGTCAACATCATCATCCCCGCGCCGATGCGCCCGGCCATGCTGGTGTTCAAGAAGGAATCCTGAGCCATGAGCGGCAGCGATCCGAAACCGTTTGAAGTGGCCGAGAGCTCGCCACTGCGCGTGCTCTGGGTGGTCCTTCCATTGCTTGCGGCGTTCGTGGCCTGCGTGTATGCGCAGTTGTACAAGGCACCGGCCACTGCACCCTGGATCGAAGTGACGCTCTCCCCGCCCTGGTTCCGGATGGGTGGCAGCGCAGCGTGGAGCCTGGTGGTGATCGCGCTGATGGGCATCGGGCTGGGCACGGCCTTCTTCCGGCGCCGGGTGGAACTGGCCGGTGACGTGCTGGATGTGCGCTCGACGATGTACCGTCGGCGTGTGCCGGTGGCACAGCTGCGGCTGGACCAGGCCGAGGTGGTCGATCTCAGCCGTGATCGTCGCTATGGCATCCGCTTCAAGACCAACGGCTATTCGATGCCCGGCTTCCATTCCGGCCATTTCCGCCTGCAGGGCGGTGGCAAGGGTTTCGCGCTGGTCACCGACCGTGCACGTGTTCTCGCTCTTCCGGTCAGCGATGGCAGCACGCTGCTGCTCAGCCTGGACCGGCCGCAGGCGCTGCTCGATGCCCTGCGCAAGGTGGCCGCCACCGCGCTGCCGCAGTAAGCTGGATCGATGCACCGCACCACGCCGCTGTTGATCAATACCGAAGCCATCGAGTTGTGGCCCGCCAACCTGCTGCGCGCGCGCAGCAACCTCGATGCACGCCTGCTGGCGCGTGCGCGCTGGGTGCTGCGACGCAAACGCGATGGCCGCTACCTTGCGGCGGTACTGGCGCATGGCGTGCACTCGCTGGTACCGAGCCTGCCGCGCGAGCCCGGGGTCGAGGAAGCGCTGGCGCTGCTGGACGCGGCAGTGGCACGCCCGTTCGGCGCTGCGCTGGAAGAGCAATGGCTGCCGCTGGCCGGGCTGCAGCATCGCCTGCAGCAGCTGGGTCTGGATGCACAGCGCTATGCAGACGACAGCGGCCTTCCACTGGAACCCGAGCCCTGCCTGTTGCACTTCGCCGGCCGTGATCGTTTCGCCCGCCCGTTGTGGCTGCGCCGCGGTGCCGCGCAGGGTTGGCGCCGCATGCGCCTGCACGCCGCGCGGGACGGCATTGCGCTGGACGCGATCTCCGGCTTCCGCAGCCATGCTTACCAGCTGGGCATCTTCGAACGGAAGCTGGCGCGCGGCTTGAGCGTGGCGGAGATTCTGAAGGTCAACGCCGCGCCGGGTTTCAGCGAACACCACAGCGGCCACGCTCTGGACATCGGCACACCGGGCGATGCGCCGGCCGAAGAATCGTTCGAAGCCACCGACGCGTTCGCGTGGCTGCAGGCACATGCCGGCGAGCATGGTTTCCACTTGAGCTACCCGCGCGACAACCCACACGGGATCGTCTACGAACCGTGGCATTGGTGCTGGGGACCGGCCAACGGCTGAGCCCCTCGTGGCGGCCGCAAGGCGAACTCCATGGAGCTGTCCGGGCGAATGGGCTGCGCAGGAGACGCAGTCAATACGTCCCTGTAGGCTCGGGCGCCCCATCCATGGCGCTTGCGCTCCTGCGCAACCCACCCGCCCGGCCACGGACAGATTCCGCGTGCGTCCGCCACGGAATGGAACAAGAGAGCACAGGCAGAAGCGGGTCGCCTTGCTCGAAGCCTCTATAACGGATCAGCACGCGGCTGTTGGGTCCGCCTTCAAGCGAGCCGAGCACCGCAGGTCCGGCGAGGGCGAAGAGGTGCGGGTGTCTGAGCGCAGCGAGTTCCCGCACCGCCCCTCGACGGGCCGAGGAGCACAGGGCACCGGTGCGCAGCACCGGCTCGCCGCCGGCGGCGCGTTTCTTTTGGTTACTTTTCTTTTCGCGCGAAAAGAAAAGTAACGCCCATGAACGGTGCAGATCGCATCAGCATGGATTGAAGCGACAATCTCGACTCAGTTACCGCCTCAACGCATTGATCGCCAGCAGCACCCATCCGGCCATCATGCTGGTGCCACCGATCGGCGCCAGCCGCGTCGGCCACTGCCACAACGCGCCGCCCACCAGGCTGCCGGAAAACAGCAGCACGCCCAGCAGCAGCACGTACAGCGCCAGGTGCGCGATCGCGCCCTGCGCACGTGGCCCCAGCGCCACCAGCACCGCGCCATGCGCGAACGCATACAACGCCGCCATGTTCAGATGCTGCTGCGCCAGCGGATCGGCAACACCGTGCGAAGCATAGGCGGACAGACCGATCGAAGCCGCCGCCAGCAACGCCCCCAGACAGGCCAGCAGCGAGGGCTTACGTGCGCGTCGTTCAACATTGAACATGACTGCTCCTTGCGCAGCGCCCGATGCCGGGCGCGGGATGAAAAAAAACGCGCCGCAGGAAGCGGCGCGTTTTCGTGTCCAGCACTACATGGGTCAGCCGAGGCTTACTTGACGGCCCAGTAGATGTCGTACGTGGCTTCCGGAGTGAACGACTTGTCGAGGCCGTCCTTCCAGGTTTCGTACGGACGGTCGATGACTTCGTTGCCCGAGGTCACGGCCCAGGCACGCAGGCCGCTGCGCGCCACGTCCAGACCCGCCATGTGGCCGGTGTAGGCCGCATGTGCCGAACGGTGCGGAGCAACGTGCACGTACTTGACCGGAGCACCGCCGTCGATCTTGACGGTCAGGGCTTCAGCAGTTGCACCTTCAGCACCCTTCTTCTTCACCGGCTGGGCGATGTCGAAGGCGTACTTCTCAGCACCGAAGTCGGTGGTGATGATGCGGAACGGGCCGGCGGCTTCGAGGCCATTGGCCTCCATCACGCGCTTGATCCACTCCTGGTTGTCCTTGATGGACTTGGTGATGCTGTCCTGGCCGCGGTCCACGTTACCGGCGTTGACGACCAGCAGGTCTTCAGCCGGCACATCGACGATGGCCAGATCGGTCAGCGGGGCTTCCGGGGTGCGGTAGTCCACGTTCGGAACGCTGGCCAGCATGTTGGCCATGCGCGACAGGCCCATCTTGATGTCGTCGCCGATCTGGCGGCTGACATAAAGACCGGCGTAACGGCCGAACAGGTCGAAGCCGTACTTCACCGAGTAGTCCTGGGTGATCTTGACGTTGCGACCGCCCTTGCCGGTCGGCTCCAGGGTGAAGGTGGTGACCTTGTCGTGACCCTTGGTGGCGTCGTCGATGTTGATCACAACACGCTTGTTTTCCTCGGCTTCGGTGATCTTCCAGGAACCGGTGCCCAGGTCCTTGGACGTGAAGTCGAGGGTGGCACCGGTACCGGAGACCGGGCCGGACAGCTTCAGTTCAACGGCGGGATCGCGCAGTACCAGCGGGTTCCAGTCCTTGAAGCGGCGCAGACTGCTGACCGTGTCGTACACGATCGTCATCTTGCGGTTGGTCTCGATGCTTTCGGTGATGTGACGCTCGCCCGGCAGACATACGCCAATGATGACGAACAGGCCAGCCACGATCCCCAAGGCGATCAGGAACTCGATAATACGGGTCATTCAGAGAGTCTCCGGGGCCGATCCCACGGCCGGGTTGATTGAAGCGAAGCGCCAATCCTAGCAGGCTTCGCGGGCATTGTTTATCGGGATTGGCGCACCGGTTTCCCTGCCGGCTGCGTATTTGTATGGACAAAGAATTCGAAGGGTAACGCATACCGGTGCCCGGCATGTAGGGGTCAACCCCGGCCAGGGTCCGGGGTTGCGGTCCAAGTCGTTGTCCGGGAACGATTTTCCTCAGACCAGCTGCAGTTCGAACGCCTTCAGTACGGCACGCGTACGGTCGCGGACGCCCAGCTTGGAGAGAATGTTGGACACGTGGTTCTTGATCGTGCCTTCGGCCACGCCCAGCGAATTGGCGATCTCCTTGTTGGAGAAACCACTGGCCATCAGCCGCAGGATCTCGGTCTCGCGGTCGGTCAACGGATCCGGGCGATCCAGGCTGACGAAGTCGTTGCGCATGTGCTCCAGGCCGGACAACAGGCGCTGGGTCACCGCCGGCTGCACCAGCGAGCCCCCGTCGGCCACCGTGCGGATGGCGCCGACCAGCTGTGCCAGGGTCACGTCCTTGAGCAGGTAGCCCTTGGCACCGGCCTTGAGCCCGGCCAGCACCAGCTGATCGTCATCGAAGGTGGTGAGGATGATGGTCGGCGGCAGTTGTTCCTGCCGGGACAGCATCTGCAGCGCCTCCAGCCCGGACATCACCGGCATGCGCATGTCCATCAGCACCACGTCCGGGCGCACCTGCGGGATCAGCTCAACCGCCTGCCGGCCATCGCCGGCTTCGGCCACCACTTCGATACCGTCGTCGAGCGCCAGCAGGGAGCGGATTCCCTGCCGCACCAGGGTTTGGTCGTCGACCAGGCAGACGCGAATCATCAACGCACTCCTTCAGGAACCTTGGTAAGGGCGGCCACCAGCACCGTTGCCGGCACCGTCGCCCGCAGGCGGAAGCCTTCGCCGGGACGGGTCTCGACCTGCAGCTGGCCACCACATTGTTGCAGGCGCTCGCGCATGCCGCGCAAGCCATTGCCGACATTGACCATTTCCGCGCCGACACCGTCGTCGCGGGCCTCGATCACGACCCGGTCGGGGGCTTCACGGTACACCTTGATCCACAGGTGGCGCGCACCGGCATGGCGCACGGCGTTGGTGATGATCTCCTGGGTGCAGCGCAGCAGTACGTGGGCCCGCTGCGGGTCCTCCACGTTCAGCGAGTCCTCGATCTCCAGCTGGATGTCCAGCGAGGGCACGTTCTCGGTCAGCGGCCGCAGCGCGGCAGCCAGGTCGATGGCACCGGTCTCGCGCAGTTGGCTGACCACCTCGCGGACGTTGCCCAGCAGCAGCTTGGCCAGGCCATGCGAACGCTTTACATGCTCCAGTGCCTGGCCCTCGGCCAGGTGGCTGGCCACTTCCAGGTTCAGGGTCAGCGCGGTCAACTGGTGGCCGAGCAGGTCGTGCAGCTCGCGCGAAATGCGGGTGCGTTCGTTGACCCGGGCACTTTCAGCCAGCAGGGCGCGGGTCGCGCGCAGCTCCGCGTTCAGCCGGCGCTGCTCGTCGCGGGCCTCGGTCTGCTGGCGGGCGACCAGGCTGGTCACGAAGATGAACATGGAGAAGCCGCCGTACAGCAGCGACTGCATCACCGCCTCGAACAGCGGGAAGCGCAGCAGCATGTAGTAGACCGGGGCCACCGCCAGCTGGCTGACCAGCAGCCACAGCACGCCCAGCCGCACCGACAGCATCCAGGGAATGACCCCGGCGGCGACCATCATCAGGATGCTGCCCAGGCCCGATCCACTGAGGAAGCTCACCGCCAGCGCCGAGACGGTCAACAGCAGTAGCAGCCCGCGGTCCAGCCAGGTGGTATGGCTGTCGCTGCGCAGAATGCGGGTCAGCCAGTAGTAGGCGGTGCCGAAGGACAGATAGGCGACGAACAGCAGGATCGCCCAACCGCCCATGTCGTTGCGGCTGTGCAGGTTCTCGAACTGCGAATACGCCAGCGGCAGTCCGACCATGACCCAGGTGAACAGGCCGGCCAGGCGGAGGACGCGTGTATGGCTGAGGACTCCCAACATGCCAGCACTCTACGGGCCCAGCCTGCGTCCCGCACCCCACGGAAGTCATGCCCGCCCGGTCGCCTGTTCATGCCGCAGCCCACCCCGGGCATGCAATAATCGTGCGCAGGGTCCTTTGATGGACCAACCGCGTTACCCCACGGAGTCACAATGTCGATTGTCATCCGCGACGTGCGCGAGCACGAGCTCGATTCCGTCCTGGCTTTGAACAACAACGCTGGCCTGGCCATCCTTCCCCTGGATGCGGCACGCCTGCGCCTGTTCTATGAAACTGCTGAATATTTCCGCGTCGCCGAGCGCGACGGCAACCTGGCCGGCTTCCTGATCGGCTTCGGCAGCGACAGCCAGCACGACAGCAGCAACTTCGCCTGGTTCAAGCAGCAACTGGACACCCCGTTCTTCTATATCGACCGCATCGTGGTCGCCAGCCGCCGTCGCGGCGGTGGCGTCGGCCGTGCGTTCTATGCCGACGCGCAGAGCTTCGCCGAGCTGCGCTATCCGCAGATGACCTGCGAGGTCTTCCTCGACCACGGCGCCGATGCCGCCCTGCTCTTCCACGGCAGCTTCGGCTTCCGCGAGCTGGGCCAGAACACCATGCCGCACGTCGATGTGCGCGCCAGCATGCTGGCCAAGGAACTGTGCAGCTACCCGTGGGTCCAGGAGACCTACGGTGACAAGCTGCCGGATGTGGCATGGACACGTGCCCGGCAGCTGCCGGCACAGGCACAGCGGCCGACGGGGACCTGAGCGTGGCGGTGAATTTCGATTACGAACAGGCCGGTGAACTGAAGATCGGCCAGGTGGGCATCGCCAACCTGCGCATCCGCACCCTTGATGTCGAGCGCCTCGTACAGGAAATGCACGAGCGCGTGACCCGCGCGCCGAAGCTGTTCGGCCGCGCGGCGGTGATCCTCGACTTCGGCGGCCTCAGCCAGGTGCCGGACGTGGCCACCGCGCAGGCGCTGGTCGATGGCCTGCGCAGTGCCGGCGTGCTGCCGGTGGCACTGGCCTATGGCACCAGCGCGGTCGACCTGCTCTCGCAGCAGCTCGGACTGCCGCTGCTGGCCAAGTTCCGTGCCCAGTACGAACGTGCCGAGGCCGAACCGGCTCCGCCACCGCCCGCACCGGAACCGCGCCGGGCCGCGCGCGCCGAACCGAAGCCGGCACCGGCCACGCCGGTAGCCAAGGTCGCCGATGCGGCCGCACCGCAACCGGGCCGCATGCAGCTGGGCAACGTGCGCTCGGGCCAGCAGCTGTACGCGGAAAACTGCGACCTGACCGTGATGGCCACCGTCGGCGCTGGCGCCGAAGTCATCGCCGACGGCAGCATCCATATCTACGGGACCCTGCGCGGCCGCGCGCTGGCAGGGGCCCAGGGCAACACCGCGGCACGCATCTTCTGCCGTGATTTCCATGCGGAACTGGTCGCCATTGCAGGCCACTACAAGGTACTGGACGATGTCCCGGACACCCTGCGCGGCAAGGCCGTGCAGGTGTGGCTGGAACAGGACCAGATCAAGATCGCTGCGCTGGACTGACGCAGCACCCAAACAGAATCATCAGGAGAAGTCCTTTGGCTGAAATCATCGTAGTCACCTCCGGCAAGGGCGGCGTCGGCAAGACCACTTCCAGCGCAAGCCTGGCCTGCGGCCTGGCACGGCGCGGCAAGAAGGTGGCGGTGATCGACTTCGACGTCGGCCTGCGCAACCTCGATCTGATCATGGGCTGCGAACGCCGCGTGGTGTACGACTTCGTCAACGTCGTGCACGGCGAAGCGACCCTCAAGCAGGCCCTGATCAAGGACAAGCGCTTCGACAATCTGTACGTGCTGGCTGCCTCGCAGACCCGCGACAAGGATGCGCTGACCCAGGAAGGCGTGGGCAAGGTCCTGAAGGACCTGGCCGCCGACGGCTTCGACTACATCATCTGCGACTCCCCGGCCGGCATCGAGAAGGGCGCCTTCCTGGCGATGTACTTCGCCGACCGCGCCGTGGTCGTGGTGAACCCGGAAGTGTCCTCGGTACGCGACTCGGACCGCATCATCGGCCTGCTCGACTCGAAGACCCACAAGGCCGAGTCCGGCCAGGACGTGCCGGCCTTCCTGCTGCTGACCCGCTACACCCCGGTGCGCGTGGAAAGCGGCGAGATGCTCAGCATCGCCGACGTCGAGGAAGTGCTTGGACTGAAGGCGATCGGCGTGATCCCCGAGTCGGGTGACGTGCTCAACGCCTCCAACAAAGGCGAGCCGGTCATCCTGGATGTCGAGTCCGCTGCCGGCCAGGCCTACGACGACGCCGTCGCGCGCATCCTCGGCGAAGAACGCCCGATGCGCTTCACCAACGTCGAGAAGAAGGGCTTCTTCAGCAAGCTGTTCGGAGGGTAAGCATGGGCCTGTTTGATTTCCTCAAAGCGAAGAAGACCACCGCCGAAACCGCCAAGAACCGCCTGCAGATCATCATCGCGCAGGAACGCAGCAACCGCGGCGGTCCCGATTACCTGCCGCTGCTGCAGCGCGAGCTGCTGGAAGTGATCAAGAAGTACGTCAACATCGACGTCGATGCGGTGAAGGTCGACCTGGTCAAGGATGGCCAGCACGATGTGCTGGACATCTCCGTGGCGCTGCCGGAAGGCCCGGACAAACCCTGACCCCTGCCCCGCCCGTGCCTGCATGGGCGGGGCTGCATGACCTGCATGACCGACACCACGCCCGAACCGAACGTCACCCGCGTCGGCGATATCGCCTTCGCCGATGCGCAGCGCCTGCTCGCCGCACACGACCTGCGGCTGCACCGGGTCGCCGCCGGCGCGCCGATTCCCGGCAGCTACTGGGGCGAGCCCGAGGCCGGCATCATCGCCAGCGACGTGTACGTGCGCGATGACACGCCTGTGCACTCGATGCTGCACGAGGCCTGCCACCTGATCGTGCTGCCGCCCGAGCGCCGCGCGCAGGTGCATACCGATGCCACCGACTCGGTGCCCGAAGAGGACGCCACCTGCTACCTGCAGATCGTGCTGGCCGGCCACCTGCCCGGTGTCGGCAGCGAACAGCTGATGGCTGACATGGATGCGTGGGGGTATACGTATCGGTTGGGATCTACGAAGGCGTGGTTCGAGCAGGACGCGGAAGACGCGAAAGCATGGTTGATCGAACGCGGGTTGCCGGTAGCGTGAACCACCGTGAACCGGGGTCAGATCCCTTCGTCCTGAATCATCGGTAGTGCCGGCCGCTGGCCGGCAACCTCATGAACCAGTGAAGCATCACCTGGTTGCCGGCCAGCGGCCGGCACTACCCATCAACCCTGCCCCGCCAGCGCGCGCAGGGTGATGCCGACGATGTAGGCCAGGTAGGTGCCGGTGGCATAGCCCATCGTGCCCAGCAGCACACCCACCGGTGCCAACGCCGGATGGAACGCGGCCGCCACCACTGGCGCCGACGCGGGTCCGCCGATATTCGATTGCGAACCGATGGCAAAGTAGAAGAACGGCACTTTCAGCAGCTTGCCCAGGCACCACAGCAGCACGATGTGCACGCTGATCCAGATGATGCCAAGCAGGAACAGCCACGGGCGGTCCAGCAACGCCAGCAGATCCATCTGCATCCCGATGCAGGCGATCAGGAAATACAGCAGCAGCGAGCCCAGCCGCGAGGCACCCGCGCCTTCCAGCGTGCGTGCGCGGGTGAAGCTCAGGCTCAGGCCCAGCGTGGTCGACAGTACCACCACCCAGACAAACGGTGCGTCCAGGCTGAACTGCGAGGCCCAGCTGACGTTGAGCTTGAACCATGCCGCCAACGGCGCACCGATCGCATGCGAGAGGCCGACGCCGCCGAAAGCCACCGCCACGATCAGCATCAGGTCGGTCAGGCTGGGAATGCGCTCGTGTTCGGCCTGGAAGCGCGCGATGCGCTCCTTCAGCTCATCGATCGCCGAGGTATCGGCACCACTGCGCGCGTCGATCTTCGCCGCGCGCCCAGCAAGGAAAATGAGCGCCGCCATCCACACATAGCCCACGCCGACATCGACCACCGCGAACTGACCAAACGTGGTGGCGTTGACGTCGAACACTTCGCGCATCGCCAGCATGTTGGCACCGCCGCCGATCCAGCTGCCCGCCAACGCGGCCATGCCGGCCCAGGTATCGCCGGCCACGGTTTCCGGATGCACGGCGCGCATCAGCAGGAAGGCCACCACCGCACCGAGCATGATGCTGGCCGAAGCACCCAGATACATCAGTACCAGCTTCGGGCCGAGCCGCAGGATGCCCTTGATGTCCACCGCCAGGGTCAGCAGGATCAGCGCCGCCGGCAACAGGATGTCGCGCGCGATCGGGTTGTAGAGTTTGGTGTTCTGGCCGTCGATCAGGCCGACGGTGTTGTAGATGCCGGGAATCAGGTAGCACAGCAGCAGTGCCGGCACGAAGGTGTAGAAACGCTTCCACAGCCCCTGCTCGCGCGAGGCGGTCCAGAACACGGCGCCGAGGGTGGCGGCGATCAAACCGAAGACGACGATGTCGTTCTGGATCATGCAGGTGCTCTGGGTAGTGCCGGTCGCTGGCCGGCAATCTCGTTCAGGTGGGAAGCAGCAAGCGGTTGCCGGCCAGCGGCCGGCACTACCAGAAAGCAGAGCGCCGCCCCGGAGGGCGGCGCTGCAGTCATCAGTTGCCGATGTGCTGCTTCAGCCAGGCATTGACGGTGTCATGCCACAGGATGCTGTTGTTCGGCTTCAGCACCCAGTGGTTTTCATCCGGGAAGTACAGGAACTTCGATTCGATGCCCTGGCGCTGGGCGGCGGTGAACGCGGCCAGGCCCTGCTCGACCGGGATGCGGAAGTCCTGCTGGCCGTGGATGACCAGGATCGGCTTCTTCCAGTCCGCCACGTGGTTGACCGGGTTGAACTTCTCGTAGTTCGCGGCCTTCTGGTACGGCGTGCCGCCCTGCTCCCACTCGGTGAACCACAGTTCTTCGGTGGCGTAGCCCATCATGCGCTGGTCGAACACGCCGTCATGGTTGACCAGGCACTTGAACGGGCTGTTCCAGTTGCCGGCGATCCAGTTGACCATGAAGCCGCCGTAGCTGGCGCCCAGTGCACAGGCCTTGTCGCCGTTGAGGAAGGAGTACTTCTTCAGCGCGGCGTCCCAGCCCTTCTGCAGATCTTCCAGCGGGCGGTCGCCCCAATGCTGGCTGATCGCATCGGTGAACGCCTGGCCGTAGCCGGTGGAACCGTGGAAGTCGATCATCACCACGGCGTAGCCCTGGCCGGCGTAGGTCTGCGGGTTCCAGCGGTAGCTCCAGCCGTTGCCGAAGCTGCCCTGCGGGCCGCCGTGGATCAGGAACGCAACCGGGTAGGACTTGCCTTCCTGGTAGTTGTGCGGCTTGACCACATAGCCGTGGACGGTGTCGTTGTTCCAGCCCTTGAACTCGAACTGCTCGTAGTCGCCGAAGGACACGTCCTTCAGCACCTCGCCGGCGGCGGGGGTCAGCGCGCGCAGTTCACCGATGGCTTCGCCTGCGGTCGGCAGCAGACCCACCAGCACCTGGTCGTTGCTCTTCAGACTGTTGCGGGTGATCGCCACGCTGGTGCCGGCCACGTCCACCGAGGTCACGCTGCCGTCGCCGATCAGCTTGGTGGCCTTGCCGCTGGCCACGTCGATCTGGAACAGCGGGTGTTCGCCGAGGTCATCGGCGGTGGTGTAGATGCTGCTGCCATCGGCGGACAGGGTGATGCCGCCCGCCGAACGATCCCACTGCGGCGCGATCTCGCGGGTCTTGCCGCTGGACACGTCCATCGCCATCAGGCCGAAACGGTCGGCCTCGAAGCCCGGGCGCTTCATCGCACGGTAGAACAGCGTCTTGCCGTCGGCGCTGAACACCGGGCCGGCATCCCAGGCGGGGTTGGAGGCGGTCAGGTTGACCGGTGCCTGCTTGCCCGCAGCGTCGAAGCGGTACAGGTCGAAGTTGGTCGACCACGGCTCCTGCTTGCCGGCCACGCGGATGCTGGCCACCACGCTGGCGCCATCCGGCGACCACGCGAAATCATCGTTGCCACCAAACGGCTTGGACGGCGCATCACCATCGATGGTCGCGCTCAGCGCCGAGGCGCCCTTGACCGCACCGGCCTTGCCTGCCGGCAGCGGCGCCACGAACAGCGTGTTGCGGCGGCCGTCGTTCCAGGTATCCCAATGGCGCACGAACAGCGAATCCCACACCTGGCCGCTGGCCTTGGCGTCCTTCTTTTCCTTCAGCTTCTTTTCGGTGCAGGCCAGGTCCGAGGCGCAGGCCTGGAACACGCCGGCACTGAACAGCACGCGGTCGTCCTGCGGCGACACGTGGTAGCTGTCCACGTCCACCGGGAAGTCAGTCAGCTGGCGCGGGGTGCCGCCGCTGATCGGCTGCGCGTACAGCTGCTGGCTGCCGTTCTTGGCGCTGAGGAAGTACACGGTCTGGCCATCGGCCGACAGCGACGCCGAGTTGACGTTCCAGCCGGCCGGGGTGATCTGCTTCGGCGGCGCTGCATCGCGGGTACGCAGGTTGCGCGCGAACAGTGCGGTAGAGGCCTTCAGGTTGGCGTCCACGCTGCGCTTGGCGAACACCACGGTGCCGCCGTCTGCGGTCAGTACCGGCGCGGAAACGCGGTCCATGGCCACCATGTCGCGGACTTCCAGGCCACGGGCAGCGGCAACGCTGGGCAGGGCAGCCAGCAGGCTCAGTGGCAGCAGGGCATGATGCAGTTTCATCGGGGTCTCCGCAGGACGGCAAAAAACCGATGTTAGGCCCGTGCGGGCGGGCCTGCCAAGGCCATCGGTCATGGCCGCGGCTGAGCTGCCGCCAGAAAAAGCAAACCGCGCCGTAGCGCGGCTTGTCGGAGGTCGGGGTCGGATCCGATTCCATGGGAATCGGCTCTGACCCCAGACGCTGCCAGCATGGGGTCAGAGCCCTTCCCTGCGGGAAGGGATCCGACCCCATGGCCCTTACGCCACGGCGCGCTTGCCGGTGCGGTAGATCAGCCAGCCGACCAGGAACAGCACGGCCAGGCCGATCCACTGCGCGGCCGGCAGGTGGAACGGCACGGCCAGCACGTCGGCGCGACTGCTGACCACGATCGGCACGGCGATGGCGATACCCATCAGTGCCTCGCCGGTGATCAGGCCGGCAGCGAACAGCACGCCCGGCTTGTGCACGCGGTCGCGGCCTTCTTCATCATCGGCGCGCACCTTGTGGAAACGCTCGACCAGGTAGGAGATCAGGCCGCCGAGGAAGATCGGCACCATCAGCTCCAGCGGCAGGTAGATACCGATCGCGGCGGCCAGCACCGGCACGCGGAAGCGCGCATTGCGCGACTTGAGCCAGCTGTCGAAGGCGATGATGGCCGCACCGACCACTGCACCGATGCCGATGAAGGTCCACGGCAGTTCACCACCGAACAGGCCCTTTGCGACCGAGGCCATCAGGTTGGCCTGCGGCGCGGCCAGCGCGTTCGGGTGCAGCTCGGACTTGACGCCGATGCCATAGGCGGTGGCCAGCAGGTTCAGCACCGGGGCCATGATCAGCGCGCACGAGAATGCGCCGATGCCCAGCATCAACTGCTGTTTCCAAGGGGTCGCGCCGACGATGTAACCAGCCTTCAGATCCTGCAGGTTGTCGCCACCGACGGCGGCGGCGCAGCACACCACCGCACCGATCATGATTGCGGCCACCGCACCCAGCGGTGCGCCGAAGGCACCCACCGGCTGCAGGCCATCCTTGCCCAGCAGCAGCACCAGCACCGCCGAAGCAAACAGGATGGTGGAGATGGTGATGCCCGAGACCGGGTTGTTGGACGAACCGATGAGGCCGGCCAGATAGGCCGACACCGACACGAACAGGAAGCCGGCGACGATCATGATCAGGGTCATCGGGATCGACACGTGCCACTGGCCGACGATGGCCTGGTACAGCGCCAGCAGCGGCAGGGTGAACACCACCAGGGCCACCAGCATCCACTTCATTGGCAGGTCGCGTTCGGTGTGCGCCAGTACCGGACCACCGCTCTTGCGGGCAGCGGCAAAGCCACTCTTGACCCCGTTGAGCAGCGACTTGCGCAGCGAGATCAGGGTCCAGATGCCGCCGATCAGCATCGCGCCGACACCCAGGTAGCGCATCTTCGCGCCCCAGATGGCGAACGCCGCCTCGGTGGAGGATGCGGTAGCGACCGAGGCGGCCAGGCCCGGATCGGTGTTCATGAAGAACGCCTGGTAGATCGGAATGGCGATGTGCCAGGTCAGGATCGAGCCGGACACCACCACGATGCCGACGTTCAGGCCGACGATGTAGCCCACGCCCAGCAGCGCCGGCGACAGGTTGGTGCCGATGAAGGCGGTGACCTTGGAGCTGCCGACGTAGGCCGAGGTAGCCCAGGCATCGGGAATCAGGCGCATGCCGCTTTCCGCGGCCAGCTTGACGAAGGCACCGATCACCGCCGACAGGCCGAGGATCTTCAGGCCCGGGCCCGGGTTCTCACCGGCCTTGAGCACTTCGGCCGCGGCCTTGCCTTCCGGGAACGGAAGCGGGTCTTCAACGATCATCGAGCGCCGCAGCGGCACCGAGAACAGCACGCCCAGCAGGCCACCGAGACCGGCGATGCCCAGCACCCACCAGTACTTGAAGTCCGGCCAGTAGCCCATGATCACCAGCGCGGGGATGGTGAAGATGACACCGGCGGCGATCGACGAGCCAGCCGAGGCACCGGTCTGCACGATGTTGTTTTCAAGGATGGAACCGCCACCCAGCAGGCGCAGCACGCCCATGGAAATGACCGCGGCGGGAATCGCGGTGGCGATGGTCAGGCCTGCGAACAGACCGAGGTAGGCGTTTGCGGCCGACAGCACCACCGCCAGCACGATGGCAAGGACCACCGCGCGGAAAGTGAGCTGCTTGGGCGCAGCGTCATGGTTCATGAAAGCCCCTGCTGGCAAAAAATCCCTGCCACGCTAGCGTTCAGGCTCCGGCAAGTCCAGCGTGCCAAAGGATGGGGCCCGATGCTGCGGTGCGATGGACCCGCACATGCACGGGCAACCGACCGATGCAGCAAAGCCGGAGTGGGCATGAACTCAATTGATATGTTATATCTTTCTGTTGCCCCTTCACATCCTGCATCGCATGCCCCCTTCCCCCGCCCCGCGCCTGGCCTCCATCGACCAGCTGCGCGGCACCGTGATGCTGCTGATGCTGCTCGACCACGTCCGCGAGACCTTCTTCCTGCAGTACCAGGTCAGCGACCCGATGGATGCGTCCACGGTCTCTCCCGCCCTGTTCGCCTGCCGCCTGCTGGCCCACCTGTGCGCGCCAGCGTTCGTGCTGCTCACCGGCCTGTCGGCCTGGCTGTACGGCCAGCGCCAGCCGGATCCACGACGGGCCACGGCCGCCTTCCTGCTCAAGCGCGGCCTGTTCCTGGTGGTGCTGGAACTGACCCTGGTCAACTTCGCCTGGACCTTCCAGCTGCCGCCGGACACGTTGTACCTGCAGGTGATCTGGGCTATCGGCCTCAGCATGATCGCGCTGGCCGGCCTGCTATGGCTGCCGCGCCCGGCCTTGCTGGTGCTGGCAATTGCGCTGGTGGCCGGCCATGACCTGCTCGACGGCGTGCGCGTGGAAGGCAATGGCGCGCTGGCAGTACTGTGGAAGGTGCTGCACCAGCGCGACTGGATCGAGGCCGGGACACTGCGATTGCGCACCTCCTACCCGGTGCTGCCGTGGATCGGAGTGATCGCCCTGGGTTACCTGATGGGACCGTGGTTCGCCCGCGAGCGCGCGCCGGAGCAGCGGCGGCGCTGGCTGTTCAGGGCCGGTGCGGGGGCGCTGGCCCTGTTCGCATTGCTGCGCTTCGCCAACGAATACGGCGATTCCCCCTGGCAGTACCAGACCACCGCGCTGCGTACCTGGCTGAGCATCTTCAACCTCACCAAGTACCCGCCGTCGCTGCAGTTCCTGCTGTTGACGCTGGGCGTGGGCCTGCTGCTGTTGCGCCTGTACGAATGGCCGCCGTTGGCACGTGCGCTGCAGCCATTGGCCGATATTGGTGCAGCACCGATGTTCTTCTACCTGCTGCACCTGTATGTGCTGAAGGGGCTGTACCTGGCGGCGCTGGCGGCCTGGGGCCCGACCCACGGCGAGCTGTATGCGCTGGATTCGGTCAGCGGCCTGCTGCTGGTGGCCTGTGCACTGGCGGTGGTGATGTATCCGCCGACGCGGGCGTTCGCGCGGTTCAAGGCACGAAGGCGCGATCTGGCGTGGCTGCGGTACCTGTGACTCCGTTCGCCGGGCATGGCCCGGCGCTACCGGGTGCGGCGCCGGTTACGGGCCTATAATCGCGCCCTTTCCTGCTGTCCCTGCCGTCGATGACCGTTGCCGCTACTGCTTCCAACGACTTCCTGGGCCATCCCAAGGGCGTCTACGTCTGCTTCTTCACCGAAATGTGGGAGCGCTTCTCCTTCTACGGCATGAAGGCGCTGCTGCTGCTGTATCTGACCAAGTACCACCTGTTCGGCGACAAGGCCGGCCTGGACCTGCTCGGTGCTTATGGCGGCCTGGTGTACTGCATTCCGGTGTTCGGCGGCATGCTGGCCGACCGCTGGCTGGGCATGCGCCGGGCAGTGCTGTTCGGCGGCATCCTGCTGGTGCTCGGCCATCTGGGCATGGCCTTCGAGGGTCACGCCGCCTATCGGGTCAACGGCGAAGTGGTGCGCGATACCTCGGCACTGGCGGTGACCTACCTGTCGCTGGCGCTGATCATCATGGGCGTCGGCTTCCTCAAGCCGAACATCTCCACCATCGTCGGCAAGCTGTACGCCAAGGACGACCCGCGCCGTGATTCGGGCTTCTCGCTGTTCTACGCCGGCATCAACCTTGGCGCGCTGTTCTCGTCGCTGGTGTGTGGCTTCCTCGGCGAGGCCTACGGCTGGAAGTACGGTTTCGGTGCCGCCGGCATCGGCATGCTGGCCGGCCTGGCAATGTTCCTGTGGGGCCAGAAGTACCTGCAGGGCCATGCCGAACCGCCGCAGCCGGCCGCGCTGAAGCAGAAGGTGCTGGGCCTGCCGCGCGAATGGCTCATCTATCTGTGCGCGGTGCTCGGTGTGCTGCCGGTCGCGTGGCTGATGTGGGCGGCCGGCAACGGCGCGTTCGCGCTGGGCGGTGAAATCAGCCTGGCGCTGATGCTGATGCTGGTGGTGCTGGGCGGCGTACTGGTCTGGTTCGCCTGGTTCACCGGCAGCAAGTGCACGCCGGTACAGCGCCAGCAGATGATCGCGCTGATGGTGCTGATCTTCATGGCGCTGGTGTTCTTCACCATGTACGAGCAGTCCTACGGCTCGTGGGTGACCTTCACCGACCGCCTGCTGACCAAGGACATCGTGCCCTCGCTGGTGATCACCGGCGGCACGCCGCTGCCGTGGTCGATCATCTCGCTGCTGCTGGCGCCGCTGGGCTTCGTGGTCAGCGCGCGCCTTTCCGAACGACGCCCCGGCTCGACCGCACCGCGTGCGTTCTTCATCGGCATCGTTGCGCTGATGCTGGTGCTGCTGGTGCGCGACTGCCTGGTGATTCCGCAGACCGCCGGTTCGCTGACCTACCTGGGCGGCCTGTTCCTGGTGCTGCTGGCACCGGCCTTCGCGGCGTTGTGGACCTGGATGGACCGCCGCGGCTGGGAGCCGGGCAAGCCAGTGAAATCAGCGTGGGGCCTGGTGATCGGCGCGCTGTCGTTCGTGCCACTGGCGCTGGCCGCACAGCAGGTCGGCGCCACCGGCGAGATGGCCAGCGTGTGGTGGCTGGTGCTGGCCTACTTCCTGCTGGCCAGCGGTGAGATGTGCCTGTCGCCGGTCGGCCTGTCGGCGGTGACCCAGCTGGCCGTGCCGCGGGTGATGAGCCTGATGATGGGCACCTGGTTCCTGGCCACCGCATTCTCGGAGACGCTGGCCGCGCTGTTCGGCAAGCTGGCCGCGATCGAGGTGCCAGAAGGCGAATCGCTGGACATGGTGGCCGCGGCCGGCGCCTATGCCCACCTGTTCTGGCTGCTGATGTGGATCGGCCTGGGCTGCGCGGTGCTGGCCTTCATTGCTGCGCCACTACTGAAGCGGATGATGCACGGGGTGAAATAATTTCCGCGCGTGTGGAAAGCCAGGGCGGCGGATCGAGCATCCGCCGCCCTTTGCGTCAGGGCGCCTTGTCCTTGCCGGCCGCGGGTGCGGTGGTCGCGGTCTTGCCACCCAGGCTGCGCGACAGGAAGGCCAGCAGCTTGCCGTAGTACTCGCTGCGGTGGGCCTCGGTGTAGAAGCCATGGCCCTCTGTCTTGTAGTACAGGCTTTCCACCGGGGTACCAGCGCGCTTGAGCGCTGCTTCCATGCGCTCGGTGTGCTGGATCGGCGCGCGCTTGTCTTCGCCACCCGCTGCGAGGAACACCGGTACCTTGATCCGCTCGGCCAGGTTCACCGGCGAGACCGCGCCCAGCTTGGCCGGATCTCCCAGCCATTCGCGCAGGTAGGTCACACCTGAACCGCGGTCCTGGATATCGCCGCGGGTGTACATCATCGGCAGGTCGTAGACACCGACATAGCCGGCCGCGCACTGGTACAAGCCTGGCTCGCGGGCAGCGCCCATCATCGCCGAGTAGGCCCCGTAACTGGCGCCATAGATGCAGATGCGACGGCCATCGGCGATGCCCTCGGTGATCGCCCAGCGCGTGGCATCGGTGACATCGTCCTGCATCGCCGCGCCCCACTGCTGCGCACCGGCCTGGGTATGCGCACGGCCGTAATTGCCGGAGCCACGGAAATTGACCTGCAGCACGGCATAACCGGCAGCGGCCAGCATCTGGGTTTCACGGTCGTACTGGCCCGAATCGAAGATGTCGAAGGGGCCGCCATGCGGCATCACCACCATCGGCAGGTTGCGCCCGTCACTGCCGGCCGGCAGGGTCAGGAAGCCATGCAGCGGCAGTCCGTCGCGAGCCTTCAATGCAACCGGGCGCACGCTGGCACTGCGGTCCACATCGATCCACTCACTGCGGCTGATCAGGTGCTCGGCCTTGCGTGCCACTGTATCGTACAGATAGAAATCGCCGGGGTTCGCGCCCGACCAGGTCTCCACCAGCACAACGCGACCATCGCGGGTACTGGAGGTGATGTAGACCGCGCTTCCGAATGCCGCCTCCAGACTGCGGTACAGGCGCGCCTCGGCCGAACTGTCGTCGAAGAAGCGGGTCCGCGGCTTGTCCCCGAGGTACAGCGCACCCACGGGCACATGGGTCCCGGGTCGATGGATGATCCGGTACGGATTGACCACCTCGTCGCGCAGCAGCGTCGCGCGCTCACCGGTCTGCGGATTCCAGCTGACGATCGCGTTGGGCCCTTGCGCCTGCTCGACATTGAGATAGGCCAGGCCGTCACCAGCGGAGAAACCGATGGCGGTTTCGATGCGCTTGCTGACCGCTTCGTCATTGATCAGCTTCCAGTTGTCGCCGGAACGCTCACGGAAGTAGAGCTTGTTGACGTTGTCACTGCCGGCGCCGTGCACGAAGCGGACTTCGCCGGCACCATCGGTGGTGAACTCGCCACGCCGTACCGGCGACGACGCCACCCGCGAGCGACGGCCGCTGGTCACGTCCATCCGATCGACACGGGTGAAGGGGTCTTCGGCAAGCGGCCACACGGTAACCAGCACATTGCGCTCGTCGCCTGGCAGGTCATCGGCCAGGAATGCGGCAACGGCCTCCACCTTCTTCGGCTGGATCAGGGTGCCCGGCCCCTTGCTTTCCACCCGATAGCCGACCAAGAGCTCGCCGCGGTTGCCATTGGCATTGATCGCGTACAGCTCGCCAGTCGGGTTGGGCTGGTCAAGCGAACCCCACTTCTGGGCCAGGCCGATCAGCAGGCGCTCGTCGCTGACCCAATCGAACTGGTAGGCGTGATTCTTGTCCGGTGGCCGGAAATTGCCGACCATCTGCTTGTCCTTGAGGCGCAGCACCACGATCGCGGTGGCATCCTCCAGCGGCACGGTCGCCGCGACGTACTCGCCAGTCGGTGAAATCTTGATGTCGGTGAAGGCTTCCTGCCGCACGTACTGCGACAGATCCACCGCACCCACGCTGCCCATGGCAACGCACCCCAGAGCGGCCAGTGCAGCCGCCAACATCGTCCTGCGCATCCTTCCCCCTGCTCCTTCGGACACCTTGTCCTGGTCGCCGATTCTAGGCAGGCCCCGATGCTTCCCGCCAGAGGTGGACGAAGCGGCCCCACAAAAAACGACGGCACCGTTGCCGGTGCCGTCGTTACCACTACCTTGGAGAGAGAGTCAGGACGTGGGTTCGGGGGGCGTGCGCCGGGTCAATGGACCCCGCGCACCGCCAGAGTGAGGGCCAGGATGCTGAGGATCACGGCGATGGTGCCATCCAGCACGCGCCAGGTGCTGGGCTTGGTGAACAACGGTGCCAGCAGGCGCGCGCCGAGACCCTGCGCGGTCAGCCACAGGCAGCTGGCGGTGACCACGCCGGCCGCGAAGGCCATGCGGGCATTGCCGAAGTTCTCGGCGATCGAACCGATCACCATCATGTCCAGCCAGAAGTGCGGATTGATCAGCGAGAAACCGACTGCGGCCATCAGCACCGCGCGGCGGCTGCCGTCGTCGCTGTCAGCCTCGCCCATGCCGCCGCCACCGGCGATCGCACGGCGTGCCGACTTCATCGCGTACCAGGCCAGGAACGCGACACCGGTCCACAGCACTGCGGTGGTCAGCCACGGCAGCGCCGAGGTCAGCGTGCGCAGGCCGGCCACGCTGGCGAAGATGAAGATGGCATCGATGGCCGCGCAGGTGGCGACCACCGGCACGATGTGCTTGCGCAGGATGCCCTGGCGCAGAATGAAGGCGCTCTGGGCCCCGACCACGGCGAACAAGCCGATGCCGGTGGCTGCACCAGAGAACCAGGCACCGAGGCCGGTGCTGGCGGAGATGACCGAGAACATGGGATTCACTGCCTTTACTTGCTTGGGGGACGGTGCCTCGCGAAGGCGGACAGCACCGGAACTGGCGCCATTGTCGCGCCGCAACATTAAAAAGACGAGCTAAACTTACTAATCCAACATTAGCAGAGCTTAATTCGATGCGTATCGACCATGCCCAGCTGCGCGCCTTGGCTGCAGTGATCCGCGAAGGTAGCTTCGACCGCGCCGCGCAGTCGCTGAATGTCACGCCGTCGGCCATCTCGCAGCGGGTCAAGGCACTGGAGGACAGAGTCGGCCGCCTGCTGGTCAAGCGTGGCACTCCGGCCACCGCCACCGCCGAGGGCCAGGTGCTGGTGCAGCTGGCCGAACAGACCGCCCTGCTTGAGCACGATGCGCTGCACCGGATGGGCCTGGCCGACGAGGACCTGCCGCAGGCCAGCATCCCGGTGGCGGTGAACCATGACAGCCTGGAAACCTGGTTCCCGCAGGCGGCCTTCCAGTTCGCGCAGAGCACCGGCACCACCCTGGACCTGCGCGTGGAAGACCAGGACCACACCGTCGAACTGCTGCGCCAGGGCACCGTGCTGGGTGCGGTGACCACCCTGGACGAGCCGGTGCAGGGCTGCCAGATCCATGCGCTGGGCAGCATCCGCTATGCCGCCACCTGCACCCCGGAGTTCCGCGAGCGCCATTTTGCCAAGGGTGTGACCGCCCAGGCCCTGGCCACGGCACCGGTACTGGTGTTCAACCGCAAGGACGATATGCAGTCACGCTTTGCGAGACGCATGGCCGGCGACGACCTGCCCAGCACCGCACCGACCTGGTGGATTCCCTCCACCCGTGCCTTTGTGCAGGCCAACCTGGGCGGCATGGGCTGGACCATGAATCCCCTGCCCTTGGTCAAGCGGCATCTGGACGCCGGACGCCTGGTCTACGTTCGCCAGCGCGCGTGGGAAGACGTGCCGCTGTACTGGCAGCACTGGAAGGGCGACGTGCAGACCATGGCGCTGCTGACCCGCGCAGTGCTGGAGGCGTCGTCGGCGCTGGTGCGGCGCAAGCGCTGATGAAGAGCCACCAAAAAGGGGACGGAGGGAACTAAGTCGCTTAAGACCCAAATGACATCCGGGACAAAGACGACTTAATCCCCTCCGTCCCCTTTTTGCTCCATCGGATCTCCACGAAACCTCCACATCCGGTCCATGCGCGATGCGGATACTGATCGGCCAATCACTACAAGGATGTCCTGCATGCCCGTCTCCGTGCGCGATGCCCACCCCGACGATGCCGCCGCCTGCATCGACCTGCGCGGGCGTACCCGCGAGAACGCCTTCAGTGCCGCTCAACTGGCAGAACTGGGCATCACCGAGCAGAGCTGGGCCGCAGGCATCGCCGAAGGCGATTCGATCGGTCGTGTTGCCTGGGAAGGCGAGCGCATGGCCGGCTACTGTTTCGCCGACCGCGACAGCGGCGAGGTGCTGGTACTGGCCCTGCTGCCGGACTACGAAGGCCGTGGCATCGGCCGGCAGCTGCTGCAGGAAGTGGTCAGCCTGACCCGCGACGCCGGCCACCAGCGCCTGTTCCTGGCCTGTTCGGCAGACCCCCGTTCGCGCTCTCACGGCTTCTACCGCCGCCTGGGCTGGCGCCCGACCGGTGAGATCGACGACGCCGGAGACGAGATTCTGGAACTGGTCTGATTGAAGGCGTCGCCAGGCATGGCCTGGCGCTACCGGGTGAAGGTGCCGCGAAACGCCGGATGCTGCGTTGCATCAAAAAAGGACCAGAAGCGGTTAAAATCCGCGAATGGATGGCGCAACGCCTTGTTTCTTCACGTCCTTTCGCGTTCCCTCGCGCATCCTGACCCCCTCCCCTCCGCCAACGATCCCGCCCCCATGAAGAAATTTGGCAAGGTTCTGCTCGCCCTGCTCGTGCTGCTGTTGCTGGCCGCCGCACTGTTCCTGTACTGGCCGCTGACCAAGCGCTCGGTGCCCGCCGCCAGCAACGACAAGCCCGTCGACGTTGTACTGGTCGGCGCCGGCATCATGAGCATCACCCTGGCCACCTACCTGCAGGAACTGCAGCCGGACTGGAACATCCAGATCTACGAACGCCTCGACGGCGTCGCCGGTGAAAGCTCGGACGGCTGGAACAACGCCGGCACTGGCCACTCGGCATTCGCAGAACTGAACTACACCCCGGAACTGCCCGATGGCAGCATCGAGACCAAGCGCGCGGTCGGCATCGCCGAATCGTTCGAAGTCTCGCGCCAGTTCTGGTCGCACCAGGTGAAGGAAGGGCGGCTGAGCCAGCCCAGCGACTTCATCAACCCGACCCCGCACATGAGCTTCGTCTGGGGCGATGACAACATCGCCTACCTGCACAAGCGCCAGCAGGCGCTGGTGAAGAACCCGCTGTTCTACGGCATGCAGTACTCCGAGGACCCGGCGCAGATCAAGCAGTGGGCACCGCTGCTGATGGAAGGCCGCGACCCGAAGCAGAAGGTTGCCGCAACGTGGATGCCGCTGGGCACCGACGTCAACTTCGGCGTCATCACCCGCCAGCTGACCGCCGGCCTGCAGCACAGCCCGAACTTCGGCCTGCACCTCAACCACGAGGTCAGCGCGTTGCGGCAGAACGCGGACAAGAGCTGGAACGTGACGGTGAAGGACCTCAAGGCCGGCACCGAATCGACCACCCACGCCCGCTTCGTGTTCATCGGAGCCGGTGGTGCTGCGCTGAAGCTGCTGCAGATGTCGGGCATCCCGGAATCGAAGGACTACGCCGGCTTCCCGGTGGGCGGCCAGTTCCTTGCCTTCCAGGGCCAGGACGTGACCTCGCGCCATGGCGTGAAGGCCTATGGCATGGCCGAGACCGGTTCGCCGCCGATGTCGGTGCCGCACCTGGATGCGCGCAAGCTGGATGGCAAGCCGGTGGTCCTGTTCGGGCCGTTCGCGCTGTACAGCACCAAGTTCCTCAAGCACGGCTCGTGGTGGGACCTGTATTCGTCGGTCAACCACAACAACGTCGGCCCGATGCTGGAAGTGGGCAAGGACAACCTGGACCTGGTGCAGTACCTGATGGGCCAGGCGCGCCTGAACGATGCCGATCGCCAGGCCGAGCTGGTCAAGTACTTCCCCAATGCCAAGCCGGGCGACTGGAAGCTGGTCACCGCCGGCCAGCGCGTGCAGATCATCAAGCGTGATCCGCTGAAGGGCGCGGTGCTGCAGTTCGGTACCGAGATCGTGACCGACAAGGACCACACCCTCGCTGCGCTGCTGGGTGCCTCGCCGGGCGCTTCGACCTCGCCGCCGATCATGCTGGACCTGATGGCCAAGGCCTTCCCGGAACAGATGAAGGCCGGTTGGGAAGCCCGCCTGCGCGAGATCGTTCCCTCGTACGGCCGCAAGCTCAACGAGAGTGCCGCGCTGACCAACGAGATCCGCACGTTGACCAGCCAGACCCTGCACCTGCCCTACCTGGAGGTTCCGGTGGAAGCAGGTACGACGCCGGCACTGGCACCCACGGCCGCGCCGGCCCCGGCCAAGGAAAAGCGCAACGCCAACGAAGAGCTGCAGGCGCTGTAAGCCTGCGCTTGGCGGATGCCTGCGGACGGCCACCTTCGGGTGGCCGTCTGCGTTTGCGCGCGGCGACGGATCGAATTTCTCCCGCACGGGAGCGCTCCGACCCGTTTCGGGAGGCCCCTCGTAGGGTCAGGGCCCAATGCCTGCGGCAATGGGCTCCGACCCCGCCCTGACGCTTGCTGCGCGCCTGAAAGCCCCTGCGCAATGACGCGAATTGTAATGTTGTTAAGAATTATTTACATTTGCGTCCTGCGCAGTGACCGCGCCCCTCCCAGATGGACCTGACGTGCCCGAAGCCGCCGCCCCGGGTGCTGGACGACTGTTGCCGCCCCTTCCCCGCCTCCACGCTTCGAGCCCGCCATGACCCAGAGTTTCTCCAACCGCCTGCCCCGCCGTGCGCTGCTGCCCGCTGCCCTGTTGTCCTGCCTCACCTTGGTTGTGCCGTCGGCACTGGCCGAGGTCGCTGCCGATGTCTCCGACGCCAAGACCCTGGACCGGGTGAGCGTGCGCGCCGAGCAGTCCGCGCCGCCATCGAGCACTACCCGCCTGCCCATCACCCTGCAGGAAACGCCGCAGTCGTCCACGGTGATCGGCCTGCAGCGCCTGCAGGACGAATCGTTGTTCAGCCTCAACGACGTGATGCGCAATGTCACCGGCGTCAGCGTGTCCTTCTATGACACCCAGCGCCCGCTGTACTACGCGCGTGGTTTTGCCATCACCGATTTCCAGGTGGATGGCATTCCCACCTACAGCGGCTCGACCAACCAGGAATACGACACCGCCTTCTATGACCGGGTGGAAGTGATCCGCGGCGCCAACGGCCTGCTCAGCGGCGCGGGTGTGCCGTCGGCCACGGTGAACCTGCTGCGCAAGCGCCCGGGCAAGGAGTTCGACGCCTCGTTCTCGGTCAGCGCCGGCAGCTGGGACTACCGCCGCATGGAAGCGGACGTGACCGCGCCGCTGACCGCCGACGGCCGCTTCCGCAGCCGCGTGGTCGCCGCCTACACCGATCGCGATTTCTATTACGACCGCTACAAAGAGAACAAGATGGCCGGCATGGCCGTGCTGGAAGGCGATGTGACCGACAGCACCACGGTGACCGTCGGCTACCAGACCCAGGACAACAACCCGGTGGGCTCGACCTGGGGCACCGTGCCGTTCTTCGACAGCAAGGGCAACTTCGCCCATCTGCCGCGCTCGACCAACCTGGCACCGAAGTGGAGCTACTGGCAGCGCGAGACCAGCACGGTGTTCGCCAACCTGGAGCAGCGCTTCGGTGACAACTGGCTGCTGAAGATCAACACCGCCCATACCCGTGGCAACGTGCAGAACATGCGCCTGTACGGCACTGGCAATCCCGACCCGGTGACCGGCGCGGGCATCTACCTGCGCACCGCCGCCGGCGATTCGGAAGACACCCGCCGCAACGTCGACGCCTACCTGACCGGCACCTTCAACCTGTGGGGCCAGCAGCACGACGTGACCGTGGGCGCGCAGTGGGCCGACCTGGAAGGCACCACCAACACCCTTGCGCTGAACTACCCGCGTGACTGGGCTCGTTGCGGCAGCGAGCGCTGCTACTACATTCCCAACGTGCACACCTGGGATGGCGACATCTCCGAAGTGACCTACACCCTGACCGGCGCACGCCGCGTGGCCAAGACCACGCAGAGCGGCTTCTACCTGGCCACCCGCCTGCGCCTGGCTGATCCGCTGGCGCTGATCGCCGGCGCACGCCTGAGCCGCTGGCAGACCCAGACCCGCGCCTACAACGCGGCCGGTGCCTACACCGCCACCAGCGGCGCGTACAAGGTGAGCGATGAAATCACCCCGTACGTGGGCCTGGTGTACGACATCACCCCGAACGTGGCGGCCTATGCCAGCTACACCGAGATCTTCAACCCGCAGAACTACAAGGACCGCAACGAGAACCTGCTGGCGCCGGTGCAGGGCTCCAACCTGGAAGCCGGCCTGAAGACGCAGTGGTTTGACGGCCGTTTGACCGCCAACGCGGCGGTGTTCGAAGCCAAGCAGGACAACTACGCGGTGCGTGACATGGGCGTGCCGGAAGGTTCGCTCAGCGACGGCAGTTCGGCCTACATCGGCGTCAACGGCACCAAGGCGCGCGGTTGGGAAGTGGACGTCAACGGCGAGATCCTGCCGGGCTGGACGGTCAATGCCGGCTATACCCACGTCAAGGTGACCCGTGCGGCCACCGATCTGCTGTACGCCAACCCGGCCGAAGACCTGCTGCAGCTCAACACCCAGTTGCAGCTGCGCGGCGCGCTGGAACGCCTGAGCATCGGCGGTGGCGTGCAGTGGCAGAGCAAGGTGCAGGGCTACAACATCCCCTACCCGCTCGGCGGCACGGTGACGGTGAACCAGCCGGCGTATGCGCTGGTGCAGTTCAACGCCAACTACCGCATCAGCGACAACTGGACGGCGACGCTGAGCGTGCGCAACGCGCTGGACAAGACCTACTGGGCCAACCTGGACTACAACAACTACGGCGAACCGCGCTTCGTGGCGGCCAGCCTGCGCTGGAAGTTCTGAGCAACCCGGAAATGGTGGGTGCCGACCATTGGGGGGGCCCACTGTTTGGGGTGGGTGCCAACCGTTGGGGGTGGGTGCCAACCGTTGGGTGTGGGTGCCGACCGTTGGTCGGCACGCTTCTGATGCTCCGCCACGACCCACGGTCGTGGCCCACCTGAATGGGCCCGCCTTCGCGCGGGCCTTTTCTTTGCTGCACTGCGGGTTGCACACCCCTCCGTAATTATGGCGTAATTATTCCAACGCCATTCGGAAGTCCGTCGATGAACCCGAGTTGGGACACGCTGGAGCGGGGCCGCCAGGCGCGGCTGGAACGCGCCGCGCCATGGGCCAGGGGCCACGAGGTGGCGGCTGGCGATGTCGCCGAGCTGCTGCACGCGCTGCTGGAGCCGGGCGACAAGGTCTGCCTGGAAGGCAACAACCAGAAGCAGGCCGACTTCCTCGCCCAGACGCTGGCCGACCTCGACCCGGCACGGGTGCATGACCTGCACATGGTGCAGTCGGTGCTGTCCCTGCCTTCGCACCTGGACGTGTTCGAACGCGGCATCGCCTCCAGGCTGGACTTCTCCTTCTCCGGGCCGCAGTCGGTGCGGCTGGCCAACCTGGTGGCCGAAGGACGCATCCAGATCGGTGCCATCCACACCTACCTGGAACTGTTCGGCCGCTACTTCATCGACCTCACTCCGCGTGTGGCACTGGTCGCGGCGCAGGCTGCCGACCGCCACGGCAATCTCTACACCGGCCCCAACACCGAAGACACGCCGGTGATCGTGGAGGCCACCGCATTCGGTGGCGGCATCGTCATCGCCCAGGTCAACGAGATCGTCGACACCCTCCCCCGCGTCGATATTCCTGCCGACTGGGTCAACTTCGTGGTGCAGGCGCCGCGCCCGAACCATATCGAACCGCTGTTCACCCGCGATCCGGCACAGATCTCCGAGATCCAGGTGCTGATGGCGATGATGGCGATCAAGGGCATCTACGCCGAGTACGGGGTGAACCGGCTCAACCATGGCATCGGTTTCGATACCGCAGCAATCGAACTGCTGCTGCCGACCTACGCCGAATCGCTGGGGCTGAAGGGAAAGATCTGCCAGCACTGGGCGCTCAATCCGCACCCGGCGCTGATTCCGGCCATCGAATCGGGTTTCGTCAAATCGGTGCACTCGTTCGGTTCGGAACTGGGCATGGAGAAGTACATCGCCGCGCGCGGTGATGTGTTCTTCACCGGCGCCGATGGTTCGATGCGCTCCAACCGCGCGTTCTCGCAGACCGCAGGGCTGTATGCCTGCGACATGTTCATCGGCTCCACCCTGCAGATCGACCTGCAGGGCAACAGTTCCACCGCAACGCGCGACCGTATCGCCGGTTTTGGTGGCGCACCCAACATGGGCTCGGATGCACGCGGACGCCGCCATGCCAGCGACGCCTGGATCAAGGCGGGCCAGCAAGCCGCGCGGCCGGGCGAGATGCCACGCGGACGCAAGCTGGTGGTGCAGATGGTGGAAACCTTCCGCGAGCACATGGCGCCGGCCTTCGTCGACCGCCTCGATGCCTGGGACCTGGCCGAGCGCGCGGCCATGCCGCTGCCGCCGGTGATGATCTACGGCGACGACGTCAGCCATGTACTGACCGAGGAAGGCATCGCCAACCTGCTGCTGTGCCGCACTCCTGAGGAGCGCGAACAGGCGATCCGTGGCGTGGCCGGCTACACCGCAGTGGGCATGGGCCGCGACCGCGCGATGGTGGAGAACCTTCGCGACCGTGGCGTCATCCGCCGTCCCGATGACCTTGGTATCTCCGTGCGCGATGCCAGCCGCGATCTGCTGGCCGCACGCTCGGTGAAGGACCTGGTTCGCTGGTCCGGCGGACTGTACGACCCGCCCAAGCGCTTCCGCAACTGGTAAGGGACAGAGCATGGAAACCCTTGACTATCAATTCGACGGCACGACGCCTGCACACTTCCCCACCGATGCGGTGCTGGTCGGCGTGCTGGCATCGGGCAACCTGGAAATCCTGCTGGAGCCGGCCGCACTGGACGGCGCGATGACGGTGCGCATCATCACCTCCGCGCAGGGCTTCGGCAGCGTGTGGCAAGCGGTGATCACCGACTTCGCGCGACGCCATCCGCTGCGCGATGTGCGCATCTCGATCAACGATGCCGGCGCAACCCCGGCGGTGGTCAGCCTGCGCCTTGACCAGGCAGTGGAAACGCTGCTGGCCGGAGGCACGCCATGAACCGCGTACAGCGCCACAGCTACTACGAAGCCGACGCCCGCGAGCGTATCGCCGGCCTGGTCGATGCCGGATCGTTCCAGGAATTCCTGGGCCCTGCGCGACGGATGATCAGTCCGCATCTGGCGCAGCTGGACCAGCCGGCGGCGTTCGACGACGGCATCGTTGTGGGTGAAGCCACGCTGCGTGGCCGGCGCGTGCTGCTTGCCGCACAGCAGGGCCAGTTCATGGGCGGCGGCGTCGGTGAAGTACACGGTGCCAAGCTCTCTGGCCTGCTGCGCCGCGCAGCCGCGACCCGGCCCGAAGGCGTACTGCTGCTGCTCGATACCGGCGGCGTGCGCCTGCACGAAGCCAATGCGGGATTGATTGCCATTTCCGAGATCATGCGCGCCACGCTGGATGCGCGCGCTGCAGGCGTGCCGGTGGTGGCACTGATTGGCAGCGGCAACGGCGCGTTCGGTGGCATGGGCATCGTCGCCCGCTGCTGCAGCACCGTGATCATGTCGGAGGAAGGCCGGCTGTCGCTGTCCGGGCCGGAGGTGATCGAGACGGTTCGCGGCGTGGAAGAGTTCGATTCCCGCGACCGCGCGCTGGTCTGGCGGGTTACCGGCGGCAAGCACCGCTACCTGATCGACCAGGCGCAGGTGCTGGTGCCCGATGCCATCGAGGCGTTCGCGCAAGCGGCATTCGATGCGCTGCAACCGGACACCGCCAGCAGCGATGCCGATGCGGCACTGAGTGCGCTGCAGGCCCACCATGCCGCGTTGAAGGCACGCGTGCAGGCCTGGGGCGGATGCCGCGATGGACTTGAGATCTGGTCTCTCCAGGGCATCGCCGAACCCGAGCGGCTGCCGCTGCTGGACACCGATGCCTTCCTCGCCGCAACCGCCGATCGGAGCCTGCCATGAGCCTTCCGCTGCACGCGCTGCTTGATGCGCTGTTTCCGCGTGGCCACGCCATTGCGGTGAACGATTCGGTACTGACCGGCAGCGCCGCCACGGACGACGGCGACGTGACCGTGATCGGCACCGCCGACAAGCTTGAGGTGGGTGTGGACCACGCGATGACACTGGCCGAAACCGTGCTGGCCAGCACCGCCGCGCACCCACAGCAACCGATCGTGATGCTGGTCGACACCGCCGGCCAGCGCCTGGCGCGCCGTGACGAACTGCTTGGCATCAACGGTTACTTCGCGCACCTGGCGCAGACGCTGGATCTGGCTCGCCGACGCGGTGCGCGGCTGGTGACCCTGGTCTATGGCGAGTCGGTCAGCGGCGGCTTCCTGTCGTTCGGCTTGATGGCTGACCACATCCACGCCCTGCCCGATGCGCAGGTGCGGGTAATGGACCTGCGCGCGATGGCAAGGGTGACCAAGCAGCCGCTGGAGAAACTTCAGGCACTCAGCCAGAGCTCGCCGGTGTTCGCGCCGGGTGTGGAGAACTACGTGGCAATGGGTGCGGTGGAATCGCTGTGGGATGGCGATCTGGCCACGCACCTGCTTCAGGCTCTGCGCACGCCCGCCGAAGGCGACTGCCGCGCCGCGCGGGGTGCTGAACGTGGTGGGCGCACACTATCCGCAAGCGTGGCGGCAGCCGTGAGCCAGGGCGATGCCTGAGCGGCTGCCCCGCCATACGCTGGTCTGGTTGTCGGCGCGCGCCGGCTGGCAGGCGGACATCGCTGCGCATGAGCCGCGCCTGGCCAACTGGTTTGCGCAGGGTCTGCCGGCCATCGTTGCGCGTCGTGCCGCGGACGATGCCGACCCACGCCTGCGCCTCGGCGTGCCGCTGCCCCCGATGGAGGGCAAGCTGCGCCTCGCTCTGCGCGTGCCGGCACGCGATGTGCTGCGCACCGCGCCGCCACCGACGCTGCAGGCCGTGCTGGAAAGCGACCTTGCACCGGACTGGCAGCGTCCCCTGCTGGCGTTGCAGGACATCGCAGCAGCACGCGTGTTCGGAGCGTTTGCCTGGCAGTACCTCACTGGACTGCACTATGTGCACGCGCGCTCGGACATCGATCTGCTGTGGCGGATCGACACCACCGCGCAGGCCGATGCCCTGGCTGCAAAGCTGCAGGCATGGGAAGCCGGATACGGTCGCCGGGTCGATGGCGAGCTGTGCCTGGCCGACGGTGCCGCCGTGAACTGGCGGGAGTACGCGGGACGCAGCCGCGAGGTACTGGTCAAGCGCCCGGAAGGCGCCGCACTGGAACTGCGCGAGTCCGTGTTCGCCTCCGCCGGGGTGAGCGCATGAACGCCGTTGCGCAGCCGACTGTCCGGCCAGCAACGGCCGTGGACTGCGCGCGCCTGGGGCGTCTCGCCGTTGCCAGCCTGCATGCAGAACTGGCCTTGGCACCGAAGCCGGGACTGGTCACACCGTTCGATCGCGGCAGCCACCACGACATGGATGCCGGCACGTTCCTGCGCAGCCTGTTTGCGCTGCGCCACTATTTCACCGCCGTGGCCCGCGCCGGCGCTACGGAATCCCCGTTCGATGCGTTGCGCCAGCACGGTATCGCGGCCGAAGCAGCGATGCTGCGTGCCACCTCGGGCGTCAACACCCATCGCGGTGCGATCTTCAGCCTCGGCCTGCTGGTGGCGACCGCCGCTGCCTGTCGCTTCCGCCTGGGCCATGCCGCCAACGGTGAGCAGGTCTGCCTGGAGGTACGCCGTTGGGCTGCGGATTTCGCAAACGCCCCGCTGGATGCAGCCAGTCCTGGCCAGCGTGCGCGCGCCCTGCACAAGGTGCCGGGCGTGCGCGAGCAGGCCGCCGCCGGTTACCCGCTGTTGCGCGAGGTGGCGTTGCCCAGCCTGCGCGATGCGCTGGCCAGTGGCCTGACGCGTGAGGCCGCGATGTGCCACACGCTGATGCAGCTGGTCGCCCACACCGACGACCTCAACCTGCTGCATCGCGGTGGTGCTGAAGGCCTGCGTTGGGCACAGCAGCAGGCGCAGGATTTCCTTGCTACCGGCGGTGCCTATGCACCGGACTGGCGCGCACGCCTGAAGCTCGTCGCTGACGCCTTCGTTGCGCGTCGGCTGAGCCCGGGCGGCAGCGCCGATCTGTTGGCATGCAGCGTGTTCCTGCTGCACCAGGAGCGCGCATGAGCCTTGCCCTGCTCTGCCCCGGACAAGGCGCACAGCATCCGGCGATGTTCGATCGCGTGCGCGACCTTGCTGCCGCACGGCCGGTGCTCGATGCCACCAGCGAACTGCTGGGCCGCGATGTATTCGCCGCCGCGACGGCCGACGACCGCTTCGACAATGTGCAGGCGCAGCCCCTGCTGTGCGCGGCAAGCCTGGCGCACTGGCAGGGCCTGCGCGAGGTGTTGCCAACGCCGACAGTGATCGCGGGCTACAGCATCGGCGAACTGGCCGCCCACGCCATCGCTGGAAGCATCGATGCAGCCACCTGCCTGGCATTGTCCGCGCAGCGTGCGCACCTGATGGATGCCGCCAGCCCCGACGATGCTGGGCTCCAAGCGGTACTGGGAGTTGACCGCATTGCCACGCAGCGGTTGTGCGATGCGCATGGCGCCTTCATCGCGATCGCCAGCGGCTACGACCACTTCATCGTAGGCGGCGCATGGCGGTCGCTGCACGCATTGGCGGAGGACGCGCAGTCGCACGGTGCCGAGATCCGTCCGCTGCCGGTCCATGTGCCCGCGCACACGCCGCTGCTGGCTGGCGCAGTGGCACCGTTTGCCGCCGCACTGGAAGCAGCGTCACTGCAGGCGCCACGCCTACCTCTTCTGGCCGGCATCGATGCGCGCCCGGTGCGTGATCGCGCCACGATGGTCCACACGTTGTCGGCGCAGCTGGCACAGACCATCGAATGGGCGCAGGTGATGCGCCAGGCCTTCGAGCGCGGCGCGCGGGTGTTCCTGCAGCTGGGCCCGGGCAACGCATTGGCACGCATGATCGCGCCGGCCTACCCGTGCTGCGAGGTGCGCGCGGTGGAAGAGTTCCACAGCCTTGAAGGCGCGGCGGCATGGGTCCACAGCGCGCTGGAGCGGCTGCAGTAACGGGTTCGAGCAGTACGTATCACGCAACACGCAGTACGTCGCCTTACCCCGGGATGGCGGGTCTCCATCCGCGCTGTACGTGAGCCACGTGTCTGGGAGGGCGCATGAGTCCACAAATCGCAACGATCATCGGTCTGGTGATCATGTTCATCGTTGCCACCGCGATGCCGATCAACATGGGCGCCGTCGCCTTCGCGCTGGCCTTCATCATCGGCGGGCTGTGGGTCGACATGGGGGGCAAGGAAGTCCTGGCCGGCTTCCCCGGCGATCTGTTCCTGACCCTGGTCGGCATCACCTACCTGTTCGCCATCGCGCAGAAGAACGGCACCATCGACCTGCTGGTGCACTGGGCAGTGAAAGCCGTGCGCGGCCATATCGTGGCCATTCCGTGGGTGATGTTCGTGATCACTGCGGTGCTGACCGCCTTCGGTGCGCTGGGCCCGGCAGCGGTGGCGATCATCGGCCCGGTCGCGCTGCGCTTCGCAAAGCAGTACAACATCAACCCGCTGATGATGGGCCTGCTGGTCATCCACGGCGCACAGGCGGGCGGCTTCTCGCCGATCAGCGTGTATGGCAGCATCACCAACGGCGTGGTGCAGAAGGCCGGGCTGGAGGTGACCGAGATGGCGGTGTTCCTGACCAGCCTGGGCTTCAACTTCATGATGGCGACGATCTGCTTCTTCGCCTTCGGTGGCATCGCCCTGCTGCGTCGTGGTTCGATCACCGCGGCGGGAACAGTCGGCAACGCGGAGCTGGCGATGGCCGGTGGCCCGCAGGCGTCGTCGCGCCAGTTCGCGATCGAAGGCCACGGCGCGCTGGTCGCAGCAGGCGGCGGCACGCTCAGCAATGATCCGGCGGCACTGGATGCGGTGAGCCTGACCCGCGAACGGTTGTTCACCCTGATCGGTCTGCTCGGCCTGGGCGTGGCCGCGCTGATCTACAACCTCAACGTAGGTCTGGTGTCGATCACTGTGGCGGTGGTGCTGGCACTGCTTTCGCCGCAGAGCCAGAAAGGCGCGGTCGATGGCATCAGCTGGTCCACCGTACTGCTGATCTGTGGCGTGGTGACCTACATCGGCGTGCTGGAACATGCTGGCGCTGTGGACTTCATCGGGAATGGTGTCTCCGACATCGGCATCCCGCTGCTGGGCGCACTGCTGGTCTGCTACGTCGGCGGCATCGTCTCCGCATTCGCCTCGTCGGCAGCGGTGCTGGGCGCGACGATTCCACTGGCCGTGCCGTTCCTGATGCAGGGTCACCTCAGCGCCGCCGGCGTGATCTGCGCGCTGGCGGTATCGTCCACCATCGTCGATGTCAGCCCGTTCTCCACCAATGGCGCACTGGTGGTGGCCTCCGCCGCAAAGGAAGAACGCGAGACCCTGTTCCGCCGCTTCCTGGTCTACAGCGGCCTGGTGGTGGCGCTGGGGCCGTTGCTGGCCTGGCTGGTGTTCGTGGTACCGGGCTGGATGTAACCGCCATCCGGTCGTGCCGACCGCTGGTCGGTACGACCTGGCGTTACACTCTGCGCATGGCTATTGCCCCTGCCCCACGTTCACCGAAGAAGCGCGCGCCTCTGTATGAAGAGGTGGCCGAACACGTGCGCGAACGCATCTACGACTACCGACTGCCGCCCGGTGAGTGGATCGACGAGCCCGCGCTGTGCGAAGAACTGGGCATCAGCCGCACACCGCTACGCGAGGCGCTGAAGCTGCTGGCAGCCGAAGGCCTGGTGCAGATCGATGCCGGTCGTGGCAGCCGGGTCACCCGTTTGACGTTGGAAGACCTCAACCAGCTGTTCCCGGTGATGGCGATGCTGGAAGGCCGCTGCGCGCATGAGGCGGTCAAGCACATCGACGACGCCGGCGTGCAGCAGCTGGAAGACCTGCATGCGGCGATGGAAACCGCAGCAGCCGAGGGCAACATCGCCGAGTACTACCGCAACAACTACCTGATCCACGAAACCGTGCAGCATTACGCCGGTAACCCGTGGCTGATCCGCATCACCCACGATCTGCACCGCATCCTGAAGATGCATCGCGGCCGTCAGCTGCTGACCCCCGGGCGCACCGCGCAGTCACTGGCCGAACACCGTGAGTTGATGGAGTGCTTCCGCCGCCGCGACGCACAGGCTGCCGAGCGCACCATGGAACGCCATCTGCTGAGCCAGGGCCAGGCACTGGCCGCCTACGTGGCGGCAGGGGGCCTGTTGAACGTTCCCGCACCGTTGCCGACCGCAGGCGGCGGCTGAGCCTGCCATTGTTCGCCGGGCATGGCCCGGCGCTACCGACCGCGGCCAACCGCTGTTTTGTAGAGTCGAGCCATGCCCGACTGCTTTTCGATCGGGCATCGCGGCGTTGAGAGCGAAGTGCAGTCGAGCATGACTCGACTCTACAGAGAGCTTCAATCGCTGCAGCTGCCACCGTCACCCCCACCACCATCACTGCTGCAGTCGGAGCTGCTGTGGCTGTGATGGCTGTGGTTGTCACCGGAATAGCCGCCTGTGCTGTCGTAGCTTCCGCCGCCATCCCCCCGGCTACCCGAGCCATCGGCCGTGGCCACCGCGATGCACAGGATCGCGCCGACCAGCGGCAGCAGCCAGACCAGCAGCAACTGCACCGTCCGGCCGCCCGCCGTCAGGCCGTCACGCTGCGCGATCACCACGGTGGCCACCACGTTCAGGCCCAGCACCAGCAGGACCAGCAGAAGGGCAACGATCAGCATTCGGCGGCTCCGTGCCTGGACTGGGGGCATTATGGCCTGCCACCCCGGCAATGGCCCTGCCTGTCATGAAGATGGGACAATGTAGGGCGCGCCGGCCTGCCCGCAAGGCCGCCGGCCCCCCTGCACCACACGGAAGAAGAAGAACAACAACATGCTGAAAGTCATTTTCGATACCGACCCGGGCGTCGACGACGCCCTGGCCCTGCTGTACCTGCACAAGCACGCCCAGATCGACCTGATCGGCGTCACCACCACCTTCGGCAATGCCTCGGTGGAGTCGACCACCCACAACGCGCTGTACCTGAAGCAGGCCTGGGGCCTGTCCGCGCCGGTCGCGCGCGGCGCCGAAGGCCCGCTGCAGCCGGAAGCCACTCCGGAAGCCTGGCCGGTGCACATCCACGGCCACAACGGCCTGGGCAACCACCCGGTGCCGGCCAACCTGGACGTGGCTGCCGACGCACGCCCCGCCCACCAGCTGATCATCGAACTGGTCCGCGCCCATCCGGGCGAAGTGACCCTGGTCGCGGTCGGCCGCATGACCAACCTGGCCCTTGCCCTGCAGCAGGCGCCGGACATCGCCGGCCTGGTGCGCGGCGTGGTGATCATGGGCGGCGCCTTCCACGTCAACGGCAACATCACCCCTGCCGCCGAGGCCAACATCTGGGGCGATGCCGAAGCCGCCGACGTGGTGTTCACCGCCAGCTGGCCGGTCACCGCGATCGGCCTGGACGTGACCACCCGCGTGGAAATGAACCGCGACGGCCTGAACAAGCTGGCCGCCCTCGGCGGTGCCGACGCCGAGCTGGTCCGTGCGCTGTCACAGGACTACGTCGACTTCTACCTGCAGGCCGGCCACAAGGGCATGGTCGTGCATGACTGCTGCGCCTGCATCGCGCTGACCCGCCCGGAGCTGTTCCAGTTCGAACGTGCCAGCGTGCGCGTGGCCACCGATGGCGTTGCCCGTGGGATGACCATTCCCAAGCCGGAAGGCATGGGCTTTGGTCCCAGCGTGTGGGACGGCCATGTAGTGCAGTCGATTGCCATCGGCGTGGATGCGGCCGCCGTACTGGCCGACATCGAGCAGACCCTGAAGGTCTGATCGCCTAGCGCTTGGCCCTGCCCGGGACCGTCTCGGGCAGGGTCCACAGCACTGGCAACACCAGCACCGCCACCAGCGCGATCATCGCGCCCGGCGCGGCCGCCCAGCCGCTGCGCTCCACCCACCATTGCGCCAGCCAGGGTGTTGCCCCGCCGAAGAATGCGGTGGCCATGGTCACCCCCAGTGCCAGCCCACTGACCCGGCCTTCGCCGGGGAACTGCTCGGCCGTGGCCGGGGCCGCCACCGCGCTCACACCACCGGCTACACAGGCCAGCAACACCGCCGCCAGCGCGATGCCCAGCGCCGTCGCCTGCGCCATCCACGCGAACAGGGACAGCGGCAGCAGCGCTGCCAGCAGGGTCAGGCCCAGCAGCATCGGCCGTCGCCCTACGCGATCGGACAAGGCACCACACAATGGCGTGATCGCGATGACCGCGACTGCCGCAATCGTCGACAGCCACAACGCATCGCCCTCGTCGTGGCCCTGTGCATGCAGGAACGCCGGCACATAGGTGATGCCCACGTAGTAGGTGATCGAGCCCAGCGCCGAGATCGCGAAGGTGCGTGCCACCGCCAGCGGATGGTTACGCAATACGTGGCGAAGCGGCGTAGCCGGAATACTGCCCTCGCGACGCTGGCGTTCGAACTCCGGCGACTCGTGCATGCCCGAGCGCGCGACCAGGATCACAACCGCCAACGCCGCGCCGACGAAGAAGGGAATACGCCAGCCCCAGCTGTCCAGCTGCGGGCTGGGCAGCAGCGCAACCGTAAGCGCGGAGATCGCCACTGCCAGCAGCGCACCCACTTCACTGGCCGCCGAAGCCAGCGAGGTCACCAGGCCGCGTCGCCGCACCGGCGCGCTTTCCAGCAGGTACGCCACCACGCCGGTGTATTCGCCTCCTACCGAGAACGCCATCACGCAGCGCAGCACCAGCAGCAGCACTCCCGCCGTGGCACCTGCGGTGGCCGCAGTCGGCAGCAGCGCAGTGGCCAGCATCGCCGCCGCCATCAATGCCATCGACGCCAGCAGCATCCAACGCCGGCCCAGCCGGTCGCCCAGGTGGCCAAAGCACAGTGCACCGAGTGGGCGCATCAGATAGGACACCGCGAAGCCGGCCAAGGTGACCAGCATCGCCTCCTTGCCGCCGCCGAAGAACACCCGCGACAACACCGTGGCGAAGTACAGGTACAGAGTGAAGTCGTACCACTCCACCACCGTGGACAAGCCGGCCACCCACATCGAGCGCTGCCGCGTCGCCGTCATTTCATTCATCGCCGCAGGGTGTCATGCGCAGGGTGATGGCGCGGTGCACCTGCGTGCAGGGTCAGACCGGGGTCGGATCCCTTTGCCGTTGGCAAAGGGATCCGACCCCGGTCTGCATCACGGTGCGCGGCGCAAGGTGATCAGGGTGATTTCCGATGGCACGCCGATGCGTGCCGGGAAACCCGCCCAGAGGCCTGCACCGTTGCTCACGTACAGGGTCATCCCATCCACGTCGTAGCGGCCGGAGACAAAGCCACCGTTGGCACGCTTCACCAGCTGGTCCATACCGATGATCTGCCCGCCGTGGGTATGTCCGGACAATTGCAGCTTGACGCCACGCGCCGCCGCCTCGCGTGCATTGCGCGGGCGATGATCAAGCAGGATCACGGGTGCCGCCGGATCGGCACCCGCCAGCGCGGCCTCCAGGTCCGGCAGAGGCAGGCCATAGCGGGCCGCCACCGGGTCGGTGACGCCGGCGATGGTCAGCGCTGCATCACCGCGTCGTACCTGCAGGTGGCTGTTCTCCAGCACTTGCATGTGCAGCGCGCGGAACGCCTGCATCCACTCCTGGTATTGCGCGTAGTACTCGTGGTTGCCGGTGATGGCGATGACGCCGTCGGGCGCCTGCAGGTCAGCCAACGGGCGCGCGTCATCGCGGCGGGCCTGGACGCTGCCATCGATCAGGTCGCCGGTGATCACGATCAGGTCCGGCTTCAGTGCGTTGCTCTCGTCCACGACCTTGCGCACCCAGTCACCGGTCAACAGGCGGCTGGCATGGATGTCGGTCAGCTGGAGCACGCGATAGCCGTCGAACGAAGCCGGCAGTCCGGCGATGCTCACTTCGATCTGCCGGGGCTCGGGTACGGCCATGCCCTGGCTGACGCCATAGCCGCTGACCAGCAGCGCCAGCACACCCGCCACCGGCCGCAGCTTCGGCGCGCGCAACGCCGATACAGCACGTGGCCTGCGCAGGATGCGCGACACCAGCAGGCCCGCGTCCAGCACCAGCAGGACCAGCGCCAGCAGCAGTACGGCAGTCGAACCCGTGGCCAACGAGGCGATGGACAGCTTCGGAATTTCCGGCGAGGCCATCGTGCCCCAGAAGGTAGCAACAATGCGTAGCTGCACGGCCACGCCCACCAGCAGCAGCGACAGCACCACCTTCAGCCCGGTGGGCATACGCAGCGGCCAGAACAGGCGCCAGGCCACGTACAGGCCCATCAACAAACCGATCGTACTCAGCACTGCAATCATCCGGGAAGGAAAACGGGCCCGCCATGGTGACGGTTGCCGGCAGTGTTGTGTAGAGCCGGGCCATGCGGCGCTGCTTTGAATGTAGAGCCGGGCCCATGCTCGGCTTCTCAACATGCAGCCGAGCATGGGCTCGGCTCTACAACAACAGGTAGGTCAAGCCATTCCGTCGAGGCGCTCCACCCGCAGTCGCGTGATGCGGCGCTTCTCCATCGCCAGCACAGTGACGCGTACACCGGCCACACCCACCGCATCGCCAACGTCCGGCAGGCGACCCAGCTGTTCCAGCACCAGCCCGGAGATGGTCATGTAGTCGTCACTGCGCGGCAGCGACACACCGGTCAGCCGCTGCAGATCGTCCAGGGTCAGCGCGCCATCGGCCTCCCAGCAATCGTCACCCTGCGCGACCACGCCATAGCGTTCGTCCTGGGTGTCGACCAGGTCACCTGCAATGGCCGCCAGCAGGTCGTTGGCGGTCACCAGGCCTTCCACGCTGCCGTACTCGTCCACCGCCACCGCCAGCGGCACCGGGTGCTGGCGGATCAGTTCCAGCGCCTGCAATGCGCTGGCACTGGACAGCACGTACTGCGGCTCGCGCAGGTTGGCTTCCAGCTGCAGCGGCTTGCCCTGCAGCAGGTCGGCCAGCAGGTCGCGGCTCTGTACCACGCCGCGCAGACTGTCCAGATCGCCATCGCCCACCAGCAAGCGAGTGTGCGGCGACGCCACCAGGCGTGCCACCACATCCTCCGGCCCACGCGCCATGTCGATCCACTGCACGTCGGCACGCACGGTCATCACGCTCGACACCGGGCGATCGGCCAGGCCCAGCACGCTGCGGATCATCTCGTGCTCGGCCGGCTGCAACCGCTCTTCGGCATCCACCTGCTCGCTCGCATCTTCATCGTGATGACCATTGGCCGGACGCGCGCCGAGCATGCGCAGCACGGCGTCGGCGGTGCGCTGGCGGAACGGCTGGCGGCGCTCGTTGCGCTCACGGTTGAAACGCACCCACTGGTTGAAGGCTTCGACCAGGATCGAGAAGGCAATGGCCGCGTACAGGTAGCCCTTCGGAATCTTGTAGCCCAGGCCTTCGGCCACCAGGCTGAAACCGATCATCAACAGGAAGCCCAGGCACAGCACCACCACCGTGGGATGCTTGTTGACGAAGCGGGTCAGCGGCTTGCTGGCCACCAGCATCAGCACCATCGCGATGGTCACCGCGGCATACATCACGCCCAGGTTGTCGACCATGCCGACCGCGGTGATCACCGAGTCCAGCGAGAACACCGCATCGAGCACCACGATCTGCGCCACCACCATCGCGAAGCTGGCATAGACCTTCTTGCCATCTTCGTGATGCTCGCGGCCTTCCAGCCGTTCGTGCAGTTCCATCGTGCCCTTGAACAGCAGGAACAGACCACCGCCCAGCAGGATCAGGTCACGCCCGGAGAAGCTGTGGTCGAACAGCGTGAGCAGCGGCTCGGTCAGTTTCATGATCCATGCCAGCGCGGCCAGCAGCACCAGCCGCATCAGCAGGGCCAGGGCCAGGCCGATCACCCGCGCGCGATCGCGCTGGTGCGGCGGCAGTTTGTCGGCAAGGATCGCGATGAACACCAGGTTGTCGATGCCGAGAACGATCTCCAGCACGACCAGGGTTGCAAGGCCCATCCATATCGAGGGGTCAGCCAACCATTCCATTTCAGGTCCGTTTCGTCAGTAGGTAAGGGAAAAGGGGAAACACTCAGTCAGCCTCCTGCGCCTGCGCCGGGTCATGCCCGAGCAGGTCGCCAGGTGTGCACTGCAGTTCGCGGCATATCGCATCCAGCGTGGAAAAGCGGATGGCGCGTGCCTTGCCGGTCTTCAGGATCGACAGGTTGGCCAGGGTGATGTCGATGCGCCCGGCCAGCTCGGACAGGGTCATGCCCCGCTCCTGCAGCATGCGGTCCAGGGTGATGACGATCGCCATCAGTACATACCCATCAAATCAGGCCATCCAGGTCATCGCGCATCGCCGCACCCACCGCGAACACGCGCGCCAGCACGAACAGCATCAGCACCGCGACCAGGCCGGTGATCGACATGCCGCCACCGACTTCCATCCAGGTGAAGTCCGGGCCCATCCATGCGGCGTAGGCGCCGATCAGGATCGACAGCAGTTCCATCGCCAGCATCAACCACGCCATGCGCTGCAGGCGCTGCGCATTGGCATGGGTGAACGGCCGCTCGCGTGCCGCTGATGCCAGCAGCCGCAGCAGGTGGCGCAGGAACACCAGGCACAGCACCAGCAGCGCGACGATCGCGCCCAGGCCCAGGCAGAAATGCAGGAACAGGTCGTTGCCATGCGCGGCGGCAGCATTGGCGTCGTGGACACTGTCGAGCAGCCAGCGACGGTCGTGGGCAACCAGCGGCACGGCCAGCAGTGCGGCCAGGATGCCCAGCCAGCACATTGCCCGGACGGCCTGTACGGCGGCCTGGGCCAGGGTGAACAAGCCTCGCGCGGATCTGGCGCGGGCGGGACGAGCGGTCAAGCGGCCTCCGGTGTTGGGATGGCTTCGCCGCCCCGGGGTGAATTTATCGATAAACGATATACCACATCCCCGGTGAAAAGCTGAATCGCGGGCGTGGCCCCCGCGCCTGGCCCGGCGCTAGCGTACGGGCGCGGCCTGTTCCAGCATCGCCTCACCCGGGGTCGCCGACGCCATCGCCTGCACGCCGGCCTCCGGTGCCTGCCGCGTGACCAGGCGGAAACGGACCTGCAGCCTGCTCTGGCCAGGTGCGGCCCAGCCGTACTGGATGGCGACCTGGTCGGCCGACAGCGGTCCGCGCCCAGGCAACGAACGTGCCTGCAACGGCTTCGGTGCGGCCAGCATCAACCGTGCGAAGCCCTTCTGCACCACCGCCGCATCGGCCTTCTCCGCATATACCGTACAGGTGCCATCGTCGGCCCAGCTCACCGCATAGCGGCCACTGGCCAGCGGTACCATCCAGGCCACGCCCGGCTGGCCCTGCAGCAGCGTGGCCGCTTCGGCAGGCTGCAATGGCGACAGTCCATTGGATTCCATCAACGACTGCAGCCGCGCCGGGGCACCGATGTGCTGCATGCAGGCGGTATCGAACAGTTCGCTGAAGGGGTCCTGCGCGGGGGCGTTGCCCTTGGTCGTGCGCGCGGGCTGTGCCACTGCCAGGGTGGGCAGCAGGGCCAGGACCAGCCAGAACGCAGCGCGCATCGGAACTCCAAGGGCGGAAAGCAACAGGGAGGATGGCAAAGGGCATGCGGGCCGTGCAACTGGCCAACGCTTGACAGCCGGCCGTAGCGGGAGGACTATCAATTAACGAATTAGTTAATTAACTCGCCATGGACCGCATCTTCGAAGCCCTCGCCTCCACCGCCCGCCGACAGATCCTGGCCTATCTCAGCGCCGGCGAGCTCAGCGCGGGTGAACTGGCCGAGCGCTTCGATTTCAGCAAGCCCGCGCTGTCCAGCCATCTGCGCATCCTTGAGGAAGCCGGGCTGATCGAACGCGAGAAGCGTGGCCAGTTCGTGTACTTCCGGCAGGTGCCGGACCGCCTGGCCAATACGTTGTTCTCCTGGGCCGCTGAAGTCTGTCCGGTCGGTGGCCCGCTCAAGCGCGAAGCCCGCGCCCGCCGCAAGTCCCCTGCCCGCTGAGCATCCCTGCCAAGGAGCGCGACCATGCCTGGATCGACCCGCGACCGCCGTTCGTTTCCAGCAGTCAAGCTTCCCGCCCGGGAAGGAGCCAGCCCGACCGAAGTCACGCTGATCGCGCAATTGGGCATCGGTGCCGGTGATGCACTGATCACCGACGCCAGCCAGCGCCAGCGCCACCATCCGGCCTTCATCGATGCGCTGGATGAGCCCTCCGCACGGCTGGGCGGCATGCATCTGCAGCAGGGTGATCCGTCCTCGCTGTACAGTTTCTCTGTTGGTGCCGGTGGCCATCCGTTCCATCGCCATGCCGGTCCACGAATGTTCACGGCCATCGCCGGCAGCGCTGGTGCCGAGCTGCGCTTCGCCAGCGCTTCCGACGCCGAGCTGGCGAGCGATCCCGGCGTCTTCGCGCGCACGCTGCGGCGCGTCCGCATCCCGCCGGACTGCCTGTTCACCGTGCGCTTCGGCGGCGGCACCTGGCACCAGTTCGCATCGAACCACCGCAACCATCCGGCGCTGTTCGCGCTGTCGTGCCACAGCAATGAACTGGCCGGTGCGATGAGCGAGCACACCCGTGCGCAGGTACAGCGCAATGCCGGCGACATTCCCAGCCTGACCGACGTACTGCCGGAAGCCTGCTGGCCAACGGCCGCCGCACTGACGGCCACACCGCTGGTACAGCTGTCATTGCAGGCTGCGGCCCCCAGCCTGCGTGCCCGGCTATGCGCGCGCACCCGCGCATGGTTCGGCCCGCTGCGGCGGATCACATTGCAGCCGCTGCGTGGGTTCGTCGAACGCGCTACGCCGGCCTACCCCATCCAGTCGCAGCCGCCACACAACGACGGCCTGCTGGCCACCGCGCTACCGCTCAGCCACTACCAGGACCTGACTACGCTACTGCTGGACAGTACGCAGGTGCGGCAGCGTTCCGCGTCGACACTGCTGGCCGAGGTACTGGAAGGCTTCCTGCGCAATCCCCCCAGCGGCGTGGGCCGGTTGATGGCGCTGCGCAACCGCCTGGTTGCGCCGCTGAGGCTGCGCACCTCACCGCTGGGCTGCCCGGTATCGTCGCTGCTGTCCAATGACCGCAGCCGGTTGTTTGTTGGCCGTTATCCAGTGCTGGATTCGCGGGTCGATGCAGATGACCACTGCGCGGAAGTCCTGCTCGGTGCCGACGACCGCCATCTGCGTTTCCGCAGCAGCGTGCGGGTGCAGCTGCGTGCGGATGGTGGCGTCGAGATCAGTCTCGGTTCGCGCGTGCAGACCCACAATGCGTTCGGTCGCATCTACATGGCGCTGATCGACAGCACACATCGCCACTACGTCGCACCGGCACTGCTGCGGCGTGCGGCCGAGCACGCACTGGCACCGGAACTGGACGGCATCGGTGACTGGGCGGGACACCCCGCGCCCAGGTAATGCCGGCCAGCGGCCAACGCTATCCCGCGCTGTAGCGGTACACCAGATCGCCAGCATCGCTGCGCACGGCCTGCGCATCGAGCACGCCGCCCAGCCGCTGCGCAACGGCCTGTGATGCCACATTGTCCGGGGCCATGTAGCTGACCAGGGTCGGCAACTGCGCCACCACGAAGGCCCAGTCGCGCAGCGCGCCGGCCGCCTCGGTGGCGAATCCCTGCCCTTCATGACCGTCATACAGCAGCCAGCCCAGTTCCTTCTCCGGGAACAGCGGACCGTGGTTGATACCGACCTGGCCGATGCAGGCACCATTGTCACCACGCTCGATCATCAGCGCACCGTGGCCGAACAACTGCCAGCTGGCCAGATCGTGACAGAACTGCCCCCACGCGGCGACCTCACCAAACGGACCGCCCATGCCGCCCGCGCGCGGCGATGCCAGGAACGCGGCGTAGACCTCGAAGTCATCGAGCCGTTGCGGGCGCAGCCGCAAGCGTTCGGTGTAAAGCGTGGGAATCTCAAGCATGCCGTCGCGCGACCTCAATACACCGCCAGGTGGCCACAACCGCGGCGCTGTGGCTGCCCTTCCATCGTCACCTGTACGCTGGCCAGGGTGTCGACACCTTCGGCAGTGCGGCACGACTCGCGCTTGATCTCGACGACGGCCGGCTGCCTGCCAAGTTCGCCGTTGAGCACGATCAGCGAGCTGGGTGCATCCGCCGGTTGCCCCATATAGCGCAGCGTGCCCTTGTGGGTGCGGCCGTCAGCGCTGAGGCTGGCATCGTGGTTGCCCTTGCCGGTAGAAGCAATCTCGATGCTCCAACCCGCACCGCCACCGGTGAAGGCCGGCACCGGGCTCAGGTCCGCGGCGATCGAAGGATGGCGCGGCGCATCCGCAGCGGTCTGCGAAGCGGTGGAGGTACAGCCGGCCAACAACCCGGCCAGCAGCACTGCGGCGACAACAGGGCGAGCGGTCATGATGGCTCCTTCCAAGCGATCGGAGGGTCAGTCTAGATGGCACTGCGTGCGCCAGCGATGAACGTGGCGTTTCAGCGCGGAACGCGCCCACCACCGGCCACCCGGACGCGATCACGGCCCTGCGCCTTGGCCTGATACATGGCGGCATCGGCGGCACGCAGCAGCGTGCGCCAGCCCAGTGCATCGGTGCCGCCCTGGGCCACGCCGAAACTGGCGGTCACCCGCAGTTCGATGCCACCCGAGATTACGATGTCCAGCTGCTGCAGCGCCAGGCGCAGCGACTCCGCCAGGCGGCGGCCACCCGCGAGATCACCGTCGGCCAACAGCACCAGGAATTCCTCGCCACCGTAGCGGGCAATGCTGTCACTGCGGCGCAGGTGGCGCTGCAGCAGCTGTGCGACCTGCTCCAGCACCTGGTCACCGGCATCGTGGCCATGGCCATCGTTGATCGCCTTGAAGCGGTCGACGTCCAGCAGGATCACCACCGCACTGGCCTCGCCCTCGGCATGCCGCTGCTGCACCACTTCCTCCAGCGCGCGCCGGTTCAGCAGGCCGGTCAGCTCATCGGTACCGGCCAGCTGGCGCAGCTCGCTGGTCAACGCCGAGCGCTCCCGCGACTTCTCGCGCAGCACTTCGATGGCATCGAACAGGCGCTGCATTTCGGCCAGCGGATGGGTGACGTGCTGCTCCGGCCCGGGTACATCGGAGGCGATCTGGATCACCTGCCGCTGTGCCTGCAGCAACGGCCGCAGGATCTGCAGATGGGCAATGCGCAGGGCCACCCCAAGCACCACCAGCGTGCCCAGCGCAGTCGCCAGCAGCACTGCCAGCCGCGTCGCCTCGCGGTTGCGGGTGCGCTCGAAACGGGCGATGGACACGCTCAGGTAACCATCACGCAGCGCTTCCAGCGACTGCAGTGTCGGCACGTAGCGTGCGGTGAACTCGGCCGCGGTCCACGGTGGCGGCACGCCGCGGCGACCGTCCTCGATCAGCTGCTCGATCATCGGCAGCGACTCGCCGAAGAACTGCCGGCGAGCCATATCCCAATGCCAGGACAGCGCCGGGTCACTGCGGAACACCGATTGGTGGCTGCCAGCCAGCCGCCACAGCTCCAGAAGGCGGCCCTCGGTCTGCAGAGCAGCGCGTACCTGTTCGTCGCGCCAAGCACCCCGCACCGCCACCGGTGCCATTACATTGGACGCCAGGCGACCGCCATGCTCGCGCAGATCGATCAGCACCTGGCCCTGCATCGCCGGAATGGCTGCTTCACGGTCGACACTGACCAGCAGATTGATCTGCGCCGAGGTCAGCAGGTGCAGCCGGTCGACGACCGCGAACATGCTGTTGATCGCCCGCTCCACTTCCTCCACCCGGCGCGCCTCCTGCGGCTGCGCGGTGACGCGGTCGACCGCCGCACGCGCCGATTTCAGCCGACGCTGCGCATCGGCCAGCAGGCCTTGCTCATCCACTACGCTGGGAGCAGCCCTGAACACGCTGTCCAGCTGCTGCATCGAGGTATCCACCCGCCTGCGCGCCATCGCCAGCTGCGCAGCCAGCCGCGCGTGTTCGGCGGCATCGGCCGGGTCGGCGCCGAGCAGGCTGTTGGCCGGGCCGCGTTCGGCGGAGACCAGGTTGGCCAGGTCGAAGGTCTGCCGCAGCTGGCGCAGGCTGACCAGATTGTCTTCGGCGGCGCTGTAGCGCAGTGTGCCCTGGACCAGCGCGATGGCCATCAACGGCAGCGTACAGACCACGAACAACCCCGCCAGGATCCAGACCCAGGTCCGCAACCCGATGGGCGATGCCTTGCCGGCCATGCAAATTTCCCCTGAAGTGCGGATCACTGTAGCCGCCGGTCCCGGTAGCGCCAAGCCAGTGCCGCGCGAACCGTGACCACGGATATACCGCAGTCACCGCGAATGCGCCGGCAAGGCCTCACCAAGCGCCTGGCCGGGGCAAATGCGTCACACCCTGCCGTACTAGATCCAGCGCTGGTCGACCAGTTCGCGCTTCACATAGGCGTAGAACACCGGCGCGGCAACCAGGCCCGGCAGGCCGAACGCCGCTTCCATCACCAGCATCGCCAGCAGCAGCTCCCAGGCACGGGCCTGGATCTCACCACCGACGATGCGTGCGTTGAGGAAGTACTCCAGCTTGTGGATCACGATCAGGTACAGCAGCGCCGCCACCGCCACATAGAACGAAACCGACAGCGCGACGATGGTGATGATGGTGTTGGAGATGATGTTGCCCACCACAGGCAGCAGGCCGGCGATGAAGGTGATCAGCACCAGGGTCTTGGACAACGGCAGGTGCACGCCGAACAACGGCAGTACGCCCAGCAGGAAGATGGCGGTGAACACGGTGTTGAGCAGCGAGATCTTCACCTGCGCGAACACCACCTGGCGGAACGCGGTGGCCAGGCGGCTGGTGCGGCCGATCAGCTCCTGCGCCAGCGGGCCCATCTTCGGCAGCGGCAGTTCGTCGTACAGCGCGATCATCGCGCCCAGCACCATACCGATCAGTACGCGTACACCCACCTGCACCACCGAGGTACCGGCCACGCCCAGCTGGCGCTGATGTTCGGCGGCCCAGTCGTTCAGCGCCGTACGCAGTGCCGGCATGTCCTCGGGGATGTACGGCTGCAGCAGCGCCGGCACCTGGTGCCGCGACGAATTGAGGATCTCCATCAGCCGCGCCAGCAACGCGTCCGGCCCGCCGGTCTCGTTGCGGAAAAAAGACGCCACGCCGATTCCGGCCAGCACCAGCGCACTGATGATCACCGCTGACAGCACGATCACCGCGATGGCCCGCGCCCGGCCTGGCGGCAGCTTGCCCTCCACGGTGGAAGCCAGCAGGTGGGTCAGCTGGAACACCAGCAGGCCCGACAGCAGGGTCACCACCAGGCCCAGCTTCAACGCCAGCCACATGCCCAGCAGCATCATCAGCCAGGCCGCGATCCTCGGGACGGGGGGCTTGGGCTGGGCAACAAGGGCGTCATGCATCAGGGCAGGTCCGGGCGGGGTGGCCCATGGTAGAGGATTGCCGTGGCGATGCCGCGTGCAGGATGAATGGCCGTTACGCCACGATTGCACAGGCCGCCTCCCTGCCCCCGGCAGGCTTCCTCGACTCAGGCGCGATCCAGCGCCAGATAACGACCGGTACGCACGATCTCCTCGCGCTCGCTGAAGCTGGCCAGCGCATTGGCGACACGTCCGCTGTCACCGGTCACAGCAATCTCCTGCAGGGTGCGTTGCATGGCCCGGATCGCCGCGCGTTGCAGGTCCGAGGGAATGATCACCAACCGGTAATCGAGTTCGGCAAGCCGCACCACCGGCACCAGCGGCGTCTTGCCGCTGTGGAACATGTTGATCAACTTCGGCCCGGGAACACGCTGCGAAATCACCTCGATCTGTTCCAGCGTTTCCGGTGCTTCAACGAAGATCATGTCCGCGCCCGCCTCCACATACGCACGCGCGCGTTCGATCGCCGCGTCCAGGCCTTCGCAGGCGATGGCGTCGGTACGCGCGATGATCATCAGCTCCGGGTCGATCCGCGACTGGCAGGCGACGCGGATCTTCGTGCACATCTCGCCCACGTCCACCAGCGTCTTGTCATCCAGGTGGCCACAGCGCTTGGGGAAGGCCTGGTCCTCGATATGCAGGGCGGCAACCCCTGCCCTTTCCAACGCGCGCACCGTACGTTCAACATTCGCGGTGCCGCCGAAGCCGGTGTCAGCGTCGGCGATCACCGGCAGATCGCAGGCATCGACGATCCGTTCCACCTGCGCAAGCACTTCGCTGAGACCGAGCAGGCCGATGTCCGGCACGCCGGCCGAACGTGCGATGGCCCCGCCGCTGGCGTACACCGCATCGAAGCCGGCCAGCTCCACCAGGCGTGCCGACAAGCCATCGAATACGCCCGGTGCGATCACGCTGCCCCGCCGAAGCAGATCGCGCAGCCGACGTGTCTTCTTCATGTGGTCTCCCTTGTAGTTGGTCATCTGTCGTGGGATACCGATGATGTTGCCGCCACCGGCGACCGTCCAATACCGTGTTCGTACAGCACCAGAACGCCTGAGGTTCCAATGGAACTGCGCCACCTGCGCTACTTCGTCATGACCGCCCAACTGCAGAGCTTCACCAAGGCCGCTGAGGCCCTGCATATCGCCCAGCCACCGCTCGGGCAGCAGATCCGCGCCCTGGAGGAAGAGATCGGCACGCCGCTGTTCCATCGCCAGGGACGCGGCATCGTGCTCAGTGACGCTGGCCGCGTGTTCTGGGCGGCTGCAGTGGACATCCTCGCGCGCGTCGACCAGGCCAAGGAACAGGCGCTGAGCGCTGCACGCGGCGAGGTCGGCACGCTCACGCTGGGGCTGACCGAATCGGCCTCATACAACGACGCGGTGACCGCCCTGCTGCGCAGGTTCCGGCAGGCGCATCCGGCGGTGCAGCTGCAACTGGTCGAAGACGGCAGTGAATCCCTGATCCGGCGCCTGGACGACGGCGAACTGGACGCGGTAATCGTGCGCCCACCGTACTCGCATCCCGGCGAGCTGGTGATCCAGCAGCTCAGCGCCGAACCACTGGTGGCGGTACTGCCGGCCGAACACCCGCTGGCCTGCCGGGCGGGCATCGCACTGACCGAGCTGCGCGATGAGCGCTTCATCCTGTTCTCGCGGAAATCCGGCTATGGCCTGAGCGCCGATGTCGTCGCTGCCTGCCGCAGCCAGGGCTTCACCCCCACCATCCAGCAGGAAGCGCCACAGGTGGCCTCGGCCATCAACCTGGCCGCAGCGGGCCTGGGCATCGCCATCGTGCCGGCCTCGATGCAGACCCTGCATCGGCCGGGCCTGGCCTTCGTCGCGCTGGAACTAGGCATGCCGATCACCGCCCTGCAGCTGGCCATGCGCGGCCAGCATCCCGCGCTGGCCGCCGCGCTACTGCGCTGTGCATGCAGCAGCGCATAGCCGCTGCCGGGGCCGGGCGACGCTCGCAGCACGGAGCTGCCTACCCCTTGATTATTTGACTTGGGCAAGTAATTATTTGACAAAGTCAAACAAGTGGATCGGCCATGACAACGGGTACGCTTTCCGAACGCGCCGATGCAGTGCGGCGCTTCAACCGTTTCTATACCCGGCAGATCGGCGTACTGCAGGAATCGCTGCTGCGCAGTGGCCTGTCCCTCACCGAAGTCCGCATCCTGTACGAACTGGCCCACCACGCACCGTTGTCGCCCTCGGACCTGTGCCGCGAGCTGGGCCTGGATGCCGGCTATGTGAGCCGGGTCATCGCCAGGTTCGAGCGGCAGGGCTATCTCATCAAGGACCGCTCGGCCGGGGATGCGCGCGTGGTCGTTCTGACCCTGACTCCGGTTGGGCACAGCGTGTTCGCGCCGCTGGAAGAAACCTCGCGGCGGGAAATGGCCGAGCTGTTGGCGACGCTGCCCGAGACGGCACAGCTGATGCTGCTTTCGGCCATGGGCCAGATCGAAAGCGTGCTGGGCGACAGGTCTCCCTCGTACCTGCTGCGTGACCCGCGGCCGGGCGACATGGGGCTGGTGGTCTCGCGGCAGTCCGCGCTGTACGCCCGCGAATTCGGCTGGAATGCGGAGTACGAAGCGCTGGTGTCGGAGATCGTTGCCAGGTACCTGCGCGAACTGGACCCGGCGCGTGAACGCTGCTGGATCGCCGAGAAGGACGGCGACATGGTGGGCTCGGTGTTCGTGGTCAGGCAGGACGACAGCACCGCCAAGCTGCGCCTGCTCTATGTGGATGCCACCGCGCGCGGCATGGGCATCGGCGCCCGGTTGGTGGAAGAGTGCATCGCGTTTGCGGCGTCCGCCGGCTATACGCGGATGACGCTCTGGACCAACAGCGTGCTGGCCGATGCCCGGCGCCTGTACGAACGCGCAGGCTTCCAGCTGGTGCAGGAAGAACCCCACCACAGCTTTGGCCACGATCTGCTCGGCCAGGTCTGGGAACGAGCGCTCTGATACCCGCATGCGCACGGCGTGCGGTGCCGTATATCAGTCCGCCCAGCTGGCCGTATTCTTGCCTTGGCGCTTGGCGTGATAGAGAGCCTTGTCGGCCGTGGCCAACCAGTCTTCCACGGTGCCCTGGCCCGGCGTCGCCGCGATACCGATGCTGACACTGAACTCCACGCCCGGTGCCACCTGCCTTGCCGCTTCGAGCAGATGCAGCCGGATCCGCTCGGCCACATGCATCGCATCACGCGTTGTGCAATCACGCAGCAGCACCACGAATTCGTCGCCACCCAACCGTGCCGGTATGTCGCCCGGGCGCGCGAATTCGCGCAAGGTGGCGGCGATCTGCCGCAACACCTCATCCCCGGCCCGGTGCCCATGTGAATCGTTGATGCGCTTGAAGTCGTCAACGTCGAGCATCAGCAGGCAGGCGAATCCACCCTGTCCCTGCGCCTTGTCCAGCACCTGCTGCGCGCGAAGGATCAGAAAGCCACGGTTGGCCAGCTCCACCAGTGGATCCATCCGGCTCAGCCGCTGCAGCTGGCGGTTCTGTGATTTGACCCGGCGTGCCAGTTGCCAGCTCAGGATGCTCAGCCCGATGCCATATACGAACAGGAACGGCACGCTCAGCACGATCGTGCGCTGCGAGGAGATGGGCTGGTAGGGAAATCCAAGCGCCCACCAGCTGAGCAGAAAGCCCAGCACCAGTGCCAGCGTCGCCCGCATCGCCAACCGCACGCCACCGGCAGCGATCTTGTCGGCGACCAGCAGCGCGGCGAACAACGCACTGGGGACCGCGCTCAGCGCCATGAAGGCGATCCAGCCGCCGCCGAAGAAGGAGTCGGCCACCATGCAGCGGAACTGGACCACTGCGGGCTGGCGGGATCGGTGGGTCAGCAGCAGTGCAAGCGTCGGCCACGCCAACGCGTTGAGCAGCAACAGTACCCACGCCCAGGCGCCATCCTGGCGTTCGAGAATGATCGAAGCGATGGGGATCGCCCCCAGCCCATTGCCGACGAAGCGCATCCAGCCGATGCGCCGCGCCGCGCCGATGCCCTCGACTGCGACTTCCGTCGCGTCAATCAAGAACGGCATGGCCGACCCCCTTGAGCGATCGCACGTTCCCCCCTGGCAGCCTGGCGGGCTGCCTGTGCCGAGTCTGACAGCTTCGCGTCAATTCCGGATCAAAGGTTGCTGGCTGCAACGGCGCGGGCCGGCGGCCGCACGTCCATTGCCCCGCACCGCCCTCAGCCGTTCCTGGGTGCAGCCGTCGAGCCGCGCAGCATCAGGCGGAAATCCAGCGTCTGCTGCAGCGGCACATCGACCTGCTCGATGATGGCGAGCAGCAGGCTGACCGCGCGCTCACCGATCTCGCGCATGGGCTGCCGGATGGTGGTCAGCGGCGGCGTGAGGTAACGCGACGATGCCAGATCGTCAAAGCCGACGATGGACAGGTCATCCGGCACGCGGATGCCCAGATCCCGGCAGGCCGCCAGGGCGCCCAGCGCCATCTGGTCGCTGAAGCAGAAAATCGCCGTCGGCGCGGCGGCCGAGGCCAACAGCCCCTGCGCAGCCGCATGGCCGGACTGCAGGGAAAAATCGCCCGGCACGATGCCCAGCTGGCGCAGGCGGCCACGCGCCTTGGCGGCGGCCCGGACCCCTTCCATCCGTTGCTGGTGCAGCGGATTGTCGGACGGTCCGCCGACCACGGCGATGCGCTCGTGCCCCAGTCCATACAGATGGTCCATCACCGCGCGCGCGGCGGCCGCGTTGTCGATGTGCACGCTGGGGATGCCCAGCGCGGGATCGAATTCGCAGCCATTGACCACCGGTGCAGCGGTGCCCCGCTGCTGGACGATCTCGTGGGCCGTCGGCGGCAGGCGGTGCCCCAGCACGATCAGGCCGTCGGCCTCGTTGCGCCGGAGCATCTGCGCGTAGCGCTCCTCGCGCTCGGGCAGATTCTGGGTATCGCCCAGCAGCACGGCGTAACCGACCGCCTGCGCCGCGTCCTCCGCGCCCTGCAGGATCTGCGCGAAGAATGGATTGGCGATGTCCGGGACGGTGACCAGGATCTTGCCGCTGCGCTGGGTCTTCAGCGTCCGGGCGACCGTGTTGGGCACATAGCCCAGGGCAGCGGCCGCCTGTTCGATGCGCGTGCGGGTGGCCGGCAGCACCTTGTCCGGCCGCGAAAGCGCACGCGACACCGTGCCAGCGGAAACGCCAACGTGCTTTGCGATGTCGTAGATGGTTGCCATGGCGTTACGTTGTTCCAGCCGCTGTGCAGTGCACAACGGGTCTGCAGGAGGCCCATGCTAGGGTAATGCAATCGATTGCATCAGGGCGAATCATCTTGAAGACGCTCAAGGGTCCAGCGCTGTTCCTGGCGCAGTTCATTGGCGACACACCTCCCTTTGATCGACTGGACACGCTGGCCGGATGGGCCTCGGCGCTGGGCTATTCTGGCCTACAAGTACCGACCAGCGCGCCCCACCTGTTCGATCTGGCCGAGGCCGCGCGCAGCCAGGCTTACTGCGACGACCTCGCTGGCATGCTGGGCGGGCATGGCCTGCAGATCACCGAGCTGTCCACCCACCTGCAAGGGCAGCTGGTTGCCGTCCACCCCGCCTACGACAGCCTGTTCGACGGTTTCGCGCCGGCAGACAAGCGCGGCGATCCGGCTGCACGCCAGGCCTGGGCGGTGCAGCAGCTGCTGCTGGCGGCCAAGGCCAGCCAGCGCCTGGGGTTGACCGCGCATGCCACGTTCTCCGGCGCACTGGCCTGGCCCTATTTCTATCCCTGGCCGCAGCGTCCACCGGGGCTGGTGGAAGAAGCCTTCGCCGAACTCGGCCGCCGCTGGCGCCCCATCCTGGATGCCTTCGACGCCTGCGGCGTGGACCTGTGCTTCGAGATCCATCCGGGCGAAGACCTGCATGACGGCGCGACCTTCGAGCGCTTCCTCGATGTGGTGGATCAGCACCCACGCGCGAAGATCCTCTACGACCCCAGCCACCTGCTGCTGCAGCAGATGGACTACCTGGGTTTCATTGACCGCTATCACGATCGCATCGGCATCTTCCACGTCAAGGACGCGGAGTATCACGCAAGCGCGCGCAGTGGTGTCTATGGCGGCTACCAGGACTGGATTGATCGTCCGGGGCGGTTCCGTTCGCTCGGCGACGGCCAGGTCGACTTCAAGGCGATCTTCTCGAAATTCGCGCAGTACGACTTCCCGGGCTGGGCGGTGCTGGAGTGGGAGTGCTGCCTGAAGCACCCCGAGGACGGCGCACGCGAAGGTGCCGCGTTCATCCGCGACCACATCATCCGGGTAACCGAGCGTGCCTTCGATGATTTCGCCGACAGCGGCACGGCCCCACACTCACTGCGCCGCATGCTGGGGATCTGAGCCATTACCGCCCTGGGAGGGCAAGCCATGACGCACACCATGTCGCGCTTGGGCGCGATGATGTTTCTGCAGTTCTTCATCTGGGGAGCCTGGTTCGTCACCCTGGGAACGTACCTGGTGCAGGGCCCGCTGCAGGCCAGCGCCAGCCAGGTGGCAACGGCCTTCCTCAGCCAGTCCATCGGCGCCATCGTCGCGCCCTTCCTGGTCGGCCTGATCGCCGATCGCTACTTCGCCGCGCAGCGCATCCTCGCGGTGCTGCACCTGGCCGGCGCTGTGCTGATGTGGCTGGCGTCCACGGCCACCAGCTTCAGCATGTTCTCGGCGTACGTCATGGGCTACATGCTGCTGTTCATGCCCACGCTGGCGCTGGCCAACAGCGTGGCGATGCGGCACATGCAGTCGCCCGAGAAACAGTTCCCGCTGGTGCGGGTGGCCGGCAGCATCGGCTGGATCGTGGCAGGCGTGCTGATCGGCTGGCTGGGCTGGGAACAGGCGCATCGTCTGGAGCTCACGTTCCAGATGGCGGCGATGGCCTCGCTGGCGCTGGGCCTGTACGCGTTCACCCTGCCGCATACGCCGCCTCTGGCACAGCAGCGTGACGCTGGACTGGGGCAGATCCTGGGGCTGGACTCGCTGCGGCTGCTGAAGTCGCGCGCCTACCTGGTGTTCTTCCTGGCATCCATCGCCATCTGCATCCCTCTGTCGTTCTACTACAACTTCACCAACCCATATCTCAACGACCTGGGCGTGCGCGGCGCGGCCGGCCTGCAATCGCTGGGCCAGGTCTCCGAAGTGCTGCTGATGCTGGCAATGCCGTTGCTGTTCGTGCGGCTGGGGGTGAAGACGATGCTGGCGGTCGGCATGGCCGCGTGGGTGGTTCGCTACGTCATGTTCGCCTTCGGCGATGCGGGTGGCGGCTTCTCGCTGCTGGTGATCGGCATCGTGCTGCACGGCATCTGCTACGACTTCTTCTTCGTCACCGGCCAGATCTACACCGATGCGCATGCCGGCCCTGATGCACGCAGCAGCGCGCAGGGCTTCATCACCCTGGCCACCTACGGCGTGGGCATGTTGATCGGCACCTTTCTGTCCGGCGCGGTGGTCGAGCACTACACGACGGCCGCAGGGCCGGACTGGCAGAAGATCTGGCTGTTCCCGGCCGGTGTTGCACTGGTCGTGCTGGTCGCCTTCCTGCTGCTGTTCCGCGAGCGGCCTGCCGCCGCGGCCACACCTTCCACGCCCTGAGGACCGCAGCCGATGCCAAAGCTTGGAATCGCCATCATCGGCGCCGGCATGATCGGTACCGTGCATCGCCGTGCGGCATTGCTGGCTGGTGCCGAGGTATGCGGCGTGGCGGCCTCGTCACCGCAGCGCGCGCGTGAGGCAGCGCAGTCGTGGAATGTGCCGCGCGCCTACCGGAACATCGAGGAGGTGGCCGCCGATCCGCAGGTGCAGGTCGTACACGTCTGCACGCCCAACCATCTGCACCGCTCGATGGCGCAGGCTGCGCTGGAAGCCGGCAAGCACGTGATCTGCGAGAAGCCGCTGGCCACCACGCTGGAAGATGCGCAGGCGCTGGCAGGTTTGGCCGCGTCGACCGGACTGGTTGCTACGGTGCCCTTCGTCTACCGCTACCACCCGGTGGTGCGCGAGGCGCGCGCACGCATCGCCCAAGGCGATCTGGGGCCGCTGCATCTGATCCACGGCAGCTACCTGCAGGACTGGCTGCTGGACCCTGCCAGCAACAACTGGCGCGTGGACCCGGCGCTGGGTGGCGCATCGCGCGTGTTCGCCGACATCGGCTCACACTGGTGCGACCTGGTGGAATGGGTCAGCGGCGAGCGCTTCACCGAAGTCAGCGCCGCGTTCGATACCGTGATCGCCGAACGTGGCACCGACACCGGCCAGAGCTTCAGCACGCCGACGGGGGGCAGCCCGATGCAGGCGGTGACGAGCGAGGATGTGGCGGCGGCAATGTTCAGAACCGGCGCCGGTACGCTGGCGTCGCTGACGGTCAGCCAGGTCTCGGCCGGACGCCGCAATCGCCTCTGGTTCGAGATCGACGGCGCCAACGCCAGCGTGGCTTTCAACCAGGAAGACGCCGAGCGGCTGTGGATCGGCCTGCCCGACCAGCGCGAGGAAATCTTCGTGCGTGGGCCCGGCGCCGGCAGTGCCGAGCAACGCCGGCTGTCGGTGTTGCCGGCCGGTCACGCGCAGGGGTACGCGCAGTGTTTCGAAGCATTTGTTGCGGATACCTATCTCGCCATCAACGGCGAGCGCCCGCAGGGACTGCCGACCTTCGAAGATGGGCTGCGCTCGGCGCAGATCGTCGATCGTGTCATTGCATCGGCCAGGTCGCGCGCCTGGACTGCCATCGGTTGAAAACCCGGGAGGATCTGTAGATGAAAACCCTTGTCCGTAGAACTGCAAGTCTCGTCCTGCTGCTCACTGCCCTGCCCGCCTTCGCAGGCGAAGCCGCCAGCACGCAGAAACCGATCGCGGTGCAGATGTACACCCTGCGCAACGCCGGCTCGCTCGACCAGCAGTTGAAGATCGTCCACGACGCTGGCGTACACGCGGTGGAAACGGTCGGCACCCAGGACACCAGCGCGACGGAACTCAAGCAGCTGCTGGAACGGTATTCGATCAAGGCGATCTCATCGCACGTGCCATTGGCCGAGTTGCGCAGCAACCTGGACGGTGTGGTCGCCTTCAACCGATCAATCGGCAACACGACGCTGGTTGTACCGTACCTGGACAAGAAGGATCGCCCGAGCGACGCCGCAGGCTGGACCGCGCTGGGCCAGGAACTGGGCAGTATCGCCAGGCAGGTGCGGGCCAAGGGCATGCGCCTGGCCTACCACAACCACGACTTCGAGCTGGTCGACTTCAACGGCAGGACGGGCCTGGAACTGCTGTTCGCCGCGGCCGGCCCCGACCTGCAGACCGAGCTGGACCTGGCCTGGGTCGCGCGTGCGGGCCTGGATCCGGCGGTGATGCTGGGAAAATTCCGCGGCCACATGTTCGCCGTGCATGCCAAGGACAATGCGCCGAAGGACCAGGCCGAAGACGAAGGCGGATTCGCTGCGGTGGGCCAGGGCGTGCTGGACTGGAACGCGATCCTGCCTGCTGCGGCAGCCGCCGGCGTGCACTGGTACATCATCGAGCACGACCAGCCACGCGATCCGGCCAAGGTCGTCCAGACCGGTGCGGACTATCTGCGTGAACACCTGACCACCAAAGCGCCTGCCCATGCGCGGCGCTGACGCATCAAGGAGCCCCACATGAAAATGATCCTCGCAATGGCGGCGGCCCTGGGCGGCATGAGCCTTGCGACAGCAGCATGGTGCAAGGATGACCCGGCCGCCGGTGCAAAGCTCTACACCGCGAACTGCGTGGCCTGCCATGGTGCGGATCGCGCGGGCATGCCGGGCGCATTCCCGGCGCTCACCGATATCGGCAAGCGCATGGCACCCGCGCAGATCAAGGAAAAGATCAGCAAGGGCGGCGGGCTGATGCCGCCCTTCTCCCAGCTGTCGCAGCAGGAAATCGATGACATCGCCAGCTACCTGGCGAAGTAAGCGGCCGGCAACCACGCCGGCCGCGTGCCACTACAGCTCGCGCACCCAGATGTTGCGGTAGCTGACCCTGGAGTCGTGCTCCTGCAGGTAGAGCGGCGCACACCCATGTGGCGCGTAGGAAGGCGCACCGATGTATTCGGTCTTGCCTGCCAGCACGGTGTCGTCCTGCACCAGCACGCCATTGTGCAGCACCGTGATGCGCGCGGGCGACGCAAGGCCGCCGCCCGCCGAGAAGCGCGGTGCTTTCCAGAGGATGTCGTAGGCCTGCCACTCACCCGGTGCGCGCGAGACGTTCACCAACGGCATCGCCTGTTTGTAGACCGAGCCTGCCTGGCCGTTGGCATAGGTCGGGTTGTTGTAGCTGTCGAGCACCTGCAACTCATACAGCTCCTGCAGGAAGATGCCGCTGTTGCCCCGGTTCTGTCCCTCGAAGCCCTTCGTGTCGGCGGGTGTGCGCCACTCGACATGCAGTTGGACGTCGCAGAAGCGTTGCCTGGTGCGAATGCCCTTGCTGCCGGGCACGACGGTCATGGCGCCATCGGCAACCTTCCAGGGCACGCGTCCGCCCTGCTCCGACTCCCACGCGGAGACATCCTTGCCATCGAACAGCACGATTGCGTCGGACGGGGCCCTGCCTGGCGGCGTGGCCACGGTCGCAGGCACTGGCGTCCACACCTCGGTCTTCTTCGGATCGCGTGCAGCGTCGGCACCGTTCTGCGCGAAGGCGGGTGCGGCAACCAGCACGGTCACCGCGATCAGCAGCGGCTTGATCATCCTGTTGCGCTCCATCAGCTGGTCCCCCACGCGGGCGTGCCGGGAACATAGGCCAGGTCGCCGTCGTAGCGCCCCGGCACCGCAACGTACTGCAGCACCCCGGTCGCGCCGACTTTGGAGGTGAAGAAGCCGAAGATAGCCAGCTGCTTTAGCATCGTGAAGTAGTGTGGCATCGCCTCGCCTTCTTCAGGCGTACCGGTTTCGGTCACATCGGCATGACGTGCCTTGGCTTCGGCGTCCAGCGTTCGCAGCAGCCCGGTGCGGGCTTCTGGCGTGAGCGACACGAAGCGGCCGCCGGCGCGTTTGTCGATGTCGGCCAGGCCGGCGCGGAACGTCGCCTGCTGCCGGGCGGTGTAGCAGTCGCTGACGAACGTCGCCATGAACAGGCCGGCGCCGGCATCCTTCGCGCCTGGCGTCCGGGTCCGCGGCAGGATGGTCTCGGCTATCTCGTCCAGCGTGCCGACATCGGCGTCGGAGAAATGGATCTTCGCAGTGGCGGCCGGGGCCTGCCCCTGCACGAGCGCAGGCAGGCCGACCATGGCCGCACCGGTGGCGGCGACGATCATTTTCAACAGTTCACGGCGATCCATCAGAGGTTCCCCGCTTTCAGTTCGCGCACCGCATGGTCGGCGGCCCGGGCCGTCAGCGCCATGTAGGTCAGCGAAGGATTCACGCAGGCGCTGGAGGTCATGCAGGCACCGTCGGTGACATACACGTTGGGCGCATCCCAGACCTGGTTGTGCTGGTTCAGCACCGAGCTCTTCCGATCACGTCCCATCCGCGCGGTCCCCATCTCGTGGATGCCCTTGCCCGGGGCATAGTCGTTGTCATGCATCTTCACGTCCTTGACGCCGGCCGCTTCCAGCATCTCTGCGGCATCGGCGGCCATGTCCTTGCGCATCGCCAGTTCGTTGGCGCGCATGGCAACGTCCATCGCCAGTACCGGCAGCCCCCACTTGTCCTTGCGCTCCCGGTCCAAGCGGATCGTATTGTCGTGGTGCGGCAGCATTTCGCCGAAGCCGGTCATGCCGATACGCCAGTCGCCCGGCACGGTCAGCGCTTCCTTAAGGTCGGCACCGATGTTGAGCTCGGCGATCTCGCGCGACCACCCCGTGCGGCTGGCACCGCCCTGGTAGCCGAAGCCGCGCAGGTAGCCGCGTTTGTCGGCCGCGACGTTGCGGAACCGCGGAATGTAGAAACCGCACGGACGACGGCCGAAGTAGTACTTGTCTTCGTATCCCTCGACGCGGCCGGAGGCACCCGCACCGAAATGATGGTCCATCACGTTGTGCCCCAACTCGCCCGACGAGGAGCCCAGCCCGCCGTCCCAGACATCGGTGGCCGAGTTCATCAACAGCCACGTCGAGTTGAACGACGAGGCGTTGAGGAAGATGACCTTGGCGGTGTACTGGTAGGTCTGGCCGGTCTCGGCGTCGATGACCTCCACGCCGCGGGCACGCTTGCGGTCCTTGTCGTAGAGCACTTCCTTGACGATCGAGAACGGCCGCAAGGTCAGGTTGCCGGTCTTCATCGCCGCCGGCAGTGTCGCTGCCTGGGTGGAAAAGTAAGCGCCGAAGGGGCAACCCAGGATGCACTTGTTGCGGTACTGGCAGTTGACGCGGCCCTGCTCGGGCATGGGCTTGGTGATGTTGGCAGTGCGCGAGTGGATCATGTGCCGGGTGCCGCCGAATGCCTTTTTGATCCGTGCGGCCACGTCCTTCTCGACGATGTTCAATGGGATAGGCGGCAGGAACTCGCCATCCGGCAACACGTCCAGCCCTTCACGCGTACCAGCAATACCGGCGAACTTCTCCACATGGTCGTACCACGGCGCGATATCGGCGTAGCGGATCGGCCAATCGGCCGCGATGCCGTCCTTGAGGTTCGCCTCGAAGTCCAGGTCGGAGAAGCGATAGCTCTGCCGGCCCCATAACAATGAGCGGCCGCCGACGTGGTAACCACGGAACCAGTCGAAGCGCTTGGTCTCGACGTAGGGCGAGTCCTGCTCGTTGGCCCACATTCCTTCCAGGTTTTCGGCCAGCCCGTAGTCGCGCATCAGCACCGGGAAATCGGCTTTCATCGCCTGGGTGGGCCGGTTTCGATGCGGGAAATCCCATGCCTCCTTCATCGCATTGACGTAGTCCTTGACGTGCTCGATGTTGCGTCCGCGTTCCAGCATCAGGACCTTCAGGCCCTTTTCGGTCAGCTCCTTCGCTGCCCAACCGCCACTGATTCCCGAGCCAACAACAATGGCGTCGTAGTGATTATCTGCCATGGGTTTCTCACCTGGGTGGATATCGTTTCAGACGTCGCAGAGGCGGATTGCCTCGCGCAATGAGCCAACGGGATCGGGCGCTGCAGGCATGAACTCCTGCGCCAGATATCCCTTGAAACCGGTGTCGCGGATTGCGCGGCAGATGGCCGGATAGTGGAGCTCCTGCTGGTCTCCGATCTCGTTCCGGCCGGGCACGCCCGCGGTGTGGTAATGCTTGAAGCAGGCATGATGCTTGCCGATGGTGGCGATGATGTCGCCTTCCATGATCTGCATGTGGTAGATGTCGTAGAGCAGGCCGAAGTTGTCCGAGCCGAGCCGCTGGCACAGCTCCACACCCCATGCGGAGTGGTCGCACAGGTAGTCGCGATGATCGACCTTGGAGTTCAACAGCTCCATCACCAGCACCACACCGCGCTTCTCGGCGTGCCCGAGGATGCGCTTGAGGCCGGCCTCTGCATTGGCCAGACCTTCCTTCGGGTCCATGCCGTTGCGGTTGCCGGAGAAGCAGATCAGGTTGCGATAACCGGCATCGGCGACCAGATCGATGTGCCGCGTGTAGCGTTCCACCAACTGGTCATGGAACTGGCGGCCAGCAAAGCCCTTGGTCAGGCCCAGCTCCGCGCCGTTGCACATCGAGCTGTACACGCCGTTGGCCTTCAGCGTCGGCCAGTCCTCCGGACCGACCAGGTCGATCGCGGCAAAACCGATGTCCTTCACTGTCGTGCAGAGCTGGGCGACCGACAGCTGCGGGAAGGTCCAGCGGGCGACGGAATGCTTCAGGTTGCCCTTGAGTTGCGCAGTGGCGGCGAATGCGGGGAGCATGCCTGCCGCCCCCAAGCCAATGCTGCCGGCAACTGCGAGACGCAGCGCATCGCGCCGCGTGAGGCCCGTCGCCGGGGCCGGTCTGATCGAATGGATGGACATCCACCTGCCGGCCTCCCAACCGGTATCAAACGCAACGATTCACAGCAATGCAATCGATTGCACCATAGGGGAGGAAATTGTCTGTTTGCAAGTCGCGGTGCACGAAAACCGATGCTGCGAGGCACAACTCCGAATGGATTCCGGAAAAAGAAAAGCCCCGCATCGCGGGGCTTTCTTTTCTGCTGCAGGCGACCGTTCGATCAGAACGGAATATCGTCATCAGCGAAGTCGTCCATCGGCGGCGCCTGCTGCGGCTGCGGGCGCTGGTTGCCACCCTGGTTGCCGTAGCCGCCGCCCTGGTTGCCATAGCCACCACCCTGGCCTCCGCGCTGGCCACCGCCGCCGCCGCCGCCGTACTCCTGGCGCGGCGCCTGCTGGCGCTGCGGGCGCTCACCGCCGCCGTAATTGCCACCACCACCACCGCCGCCGCCTTCACCGCGGCCGCCCAGCATCTGCATCTCGTCGGCGATGATGTCGGTGGAGTACTTCTCCACGCCGTCCTGGCCGGTGTACTTGTCGTAGCGCAGGCTGCCTTCGACATACACCGAGCTGCCCTTGCGCAGGTACTCGCCGGCGATTTCGCCGAGCTTGCCGAAGAACACCACGCGGTGCCATTCGGTACGTTCCTGCTGGTTGCCATCCTTGTCCTTGCGGACGCTGGTGGTGGCCAGGCTGATGCGGGTGATCGCCATGCCACCCTGGGTGTACTTCACGTCCGGATCGTTGCCGAGGTTGCCGACCAGGATGACTTTGTTGATGCCGCGCGCCATAGGTAAGTGATTCCATTGTCCGGGGGCTGGTGCCTGTCATAGCACACAGCCGGAGTTGCCGATACCCGGCCGCCCATGGGTGGGCACTGCCAGAAACCCGACATTCTATCATCGAGCCCCAGCCCACCGGGCTTGCCGCTGTTCCCCCGACCGCCAGAGTGGCGGCCGGGGCGGACGTTCACCCTTCCCGGATCAGGCCGCCTGCGACGGCACGCCGCCCAGGGTCACCTTGTCACGCCGGCCGGTGGCCGGATCGGTCCGGTGCATGGACAGGCTGCGCCCCGCGAACGGCCCGGTCAGCAGATCGCCCAGCATGGCCTCGGCCAGGCCGTTGCCGGGCTGGGCGAAGGGGGTGATGAACTCGATCAGCCACAGGCGATCGCCACTGTTCCAGTCGTCCAGTTCCAGCCGCTCGCCCTGCTCCAGCTTCTGCTCGGCCTGCTCGGACAGGTTCGCCCAGATCGCAACGCCCAGCGGCAGCTGCTCCAGCGCCTGCTGGGTCAACCCGGCGAAGGCCGCACCGGCTTCCTGCATGCCCGGCAGCGGCGGCAGTGTGCCGAAACGGAACACCCGGAACTGCTCCTTCAGCAGCGGCGGCATGAACGACCATTCCAGGTCCTTGAGCTGCATCTCACGGTGCAGCGGCGATTGCGAAAGCAGCCAGACGATCTGGCCCAGAGCCTCGGCAACAGTGCGCGGTGCCCCTTCGGCGGCGGCGGTGTCTGTCGTGGAAGTGATCATGAACGGGAAATCCTGTAGTCGGGAATGGCGGTCAACAGTTCCATGGTGGCCGGATCGCGCGCGGCCGTGCTGATGCCCTGGGCATAGGGCTGGGCGTCGAACGTGGACATCGCTTCGATCATCTGGAAGCGCTTCTTCTGCGCCAGCGCCAGATTGTCATGCAAGGCTGAGCGCTGTGTAGCCGGGCCGGACGGAATGCTTTCGTCGATGGGGGCACGCTGTTCCGACCGAGCCGATTGCTGCATACGCTCGGCTTCGGTGGGCTCAACGCCACCGAAGCGATCCCGGGATTCTGCCGCCGCCAGTTCCGCCGGGGCCTGCGACAGGTCAGCTGCAGGCGCTAAGCGTGGATCGCCGCCTCGGCGGTTGACCCGGCCGGAGGCGGCATCACCGCTGCCCAGGTCACGTCCGCCCTTGCCGGCGCCACCGTTGAGATTCAAGCCGTCCCCGTCAGCGTCCTCCTCCCGCTCTCCAAATGCGAAGAACATGTCCGACAAGGCCGCCTGGGTGCCATCGGTACGGGTGTACTGACCGTTGGCGTAGGTGGTGTTGTCCGGCGATGTACCGGGCATCTGCCCGGTGCGGCGCGCATCAAGATTGATCGACGCCACGCCCGCCTGTTGCAACGTCAACAGTTCACCGATCTGGCTGATGCCATCGCGGTTCGCGTCGCGCCAGACCTGGAACTCTGCAAAGCGAGCGTCGTTGGCATCCAGGCGCCGGTCACCATTGCTGTCATAGGCAGCCAGGCCTTCAAGGTCGGAATGGGCCCCCTCCAGATCCATCGTGAACGAGATTTCGGCGCCGGAATCGATCGTGCCGTTGCGGTTGCGGTCCAGGACAAGCAGGCCATCGTGTGGCCCGACCCAGCCTGTCAGGTCACGCACGCCATCACCATTCATGTCGAAGCGTGTGGCGCTTTGCGCCCAGCCCACGGTCTCGACGCCGTCGCCATCCAAATCAAGTACGACTGGGCCCAGGCGCCCGCCCCACTGGTTGACGACAAACTTCAAAGGATCACTCCACAGGCCGGCGCTGTCCTGCGACTGGACCACGATCTCATACCAGGTATCGTAATTGACCTCCTGGAAGTAGCCAGCCCCACTTCCGCGTGGATCCCCCCAATCTCCCGAGGTCTCCGTGCGCAGTCCACCTCGGGCAACAATGCGCTGGAGAAAGATATTGTCCGAGTAGGCCGCAAGGAACCCATCACCCGAGATGGCCCGCGTGGTGGTTCCCCCATCGAAGGTGTAGGTGTCCCCGGAATAGGTGTCCCAATACTGGCCCGACGTTCCGACAAACTCAACGGCACTGGTGACAACCAGGCGTGCGAAGAAGTCCTCGGGGTCACTGGCGGACACCACTTGGACAAAGTTCCCATCCTGCCAGGTCGCAATCGTCGGACGCTCATTGACGTTCTGCACATTGATCGTCACCCAGGTGGTGCTCGACAATCCGCCACGATCGGTGACCGTCACCTGGATCTGGTGGCTCTGTGCGGATTCATAGTCCAGCTGCCCGTGCAATGCGATCTGCCCGGTGGTGGCATTGATGCCGAACAGATTGCTGGCGCCGCCGGTAATGGCAAAACGGTGGTCGCGGTTGTACCACTGGCTGTCGGGGTCGGACCAGTTGGTGAACTGGAACACGGTCTGCCCTGCGCCCGGCGACGATTCAGCCAGCGTCAGGCTCTGGCCCCAGGTTGTCGGCGCTTCATTGACGTCTTCGATGCGTACCGTGATCTCGCGGTTGCCCGACACCAGCGCGCCGTCTGTCGCACGCACCGTGACGTTGTAGTACGCCTCCAGCTGGCCGTCGCCATCTCCGTCGATCAGCTGCAGGTACGGCGCCACGGCCTCGAAATCGAAGCTGCTGACGTTGTACTTGAGCTGGTTGCCGGATATCACGAACCAGGCAAACGGGTCGTTGATGATCTGGTACGAGGGCGCGGTTCCGTCCGGATCAGACGAGGACAGCGTGGCTACCACCTGCCCGGACACGCCGGTGTTCTCGGAGGTGAGGGCCACGTGCTGCACGACGTCCGGCGTTCGTGGTGCTTCGTTGACGTTGGACACGCCCACTTGGAACACTTGGTCGCGGGTCGCGCCGTGGGTGTCGGTCACCCTCACTGTAATTGCATGCGAAGTGGCTGCCTCGTAGTCCAGCAGCCCACCATTGGCGACGCTCAGTACACCAGCAGCAGTGATGGCAAAGCGGCCGCCGGCATTGTTGACCAGGGTGAAGGTCAGGCCGTCGGTGGCATCCTGGTCCTGGCCGCTGAACCTGCCGACCTCGGTGCCGTTGCCCGTGTTCTCGGCAATGCTGAGCGAGCGGTCGGCAGTGATACCATGAGGCGCGTCGTTGACGTCCTCCAGGCGCACGGTAATGGTGCGCGCACCGGCCGAGGTCAATCCACCGGATACCGCTTTCACCGACACCGAGTACACCACCTCCTGGCGGCCATCGCTGTCAGCATCGCTCAGTGTCATGCCGGCGGCCTTCAGCGCCTCGAAATCCAGCACCAGGCCGTCACGGAACTTCAGCTGGTTACCGACCAGAGTGAACCAGCCGCGCGAGTCTCCCTCCAGCACATAGCTGTAGCTGCCATTGCCGCCGCTGGAAGCCAGGTTGGCAATCACCACACCGCCCAACGCGGCATTTTCGGCAGCGATGGCCACCGGCTGGCTGGACACGGTCGGTATCGCCGGAGCTTCATCGACGTTGGTCACCGCCACGGTGAAGGTCTTGTCGCGGGTGAGGCCACCGGCGTCGGTCACGCGCACCACGATCTGATGCGATGTGTTGGTCTCGTAGTCGAGCAGGCTGGCATTGGCCACCGTCAGTACACCCGCCGCGGAAATCGCAAAGCGGCCACCGGCATTGTCGGTCAGGCTGAAGGTGAAGCCATCGTTGTCCGCGTCGACGCGGGCGAAGTTGCCCAGCACCGTGCCATTGGCCACCGGCGCATCCGCCGTGGATTCGACCGTGCTCAACGCGCGGTCGACCGTGATGTCGGTCGGACGCGCGTTGATGGAGACCGACAGGGTCTGCGTCTTGCTGCTGGTCAGGCCGGTGGCGGTCTCCTTGGCGATGGCGGTCACGGTCAGCGCCGCAGTGCCGGTCAGATCGGCCGACCACGTGGCCGGGCCGACCAGCGCTAGGCCGGCCAGCTGCGCCGGCGTCAGCGACCACACGCCGTTGCCCAGGTTCGTTCCCTTGTTCAGGGTCAGCCCGGTCGGAAGGTTGGAGATGCGGATCTCCAGGGTCTCCGAACCATCGGTATCGGACAACGCAGCCTGCACATCCAGGGCCAGCGTGCCACCGTCGAGGGTCGTACCGACCTGCACCGCGCGGCTGATCACCGGCGCATCGACCACCGGTTTCACGTCGAGGAAGAACACCCGCTCGGTCACCAGGCCACCCGCATCGGTGGCGACCAGCTTGATCGCTACCCGTCCGCTGGCATTGCCCTTCGGCACCAGGGTCACCGTCCGCTCGCCGTTGGCACCGGCGGTGATGGTCGGCGCGTTCATCCAGGCCACAGTGGAACTGAGATCGGTAGCGTCCAGTACGAACGCCTGTACGGTCACGCCGGATGCGGGGGTCAGGTCATCGCCCACGGTGAACTGCACGGCAACCTGTCCATCTTCGTTGATCGACTGGTCCGCCACGACGCTGACCGAGGGCAGACCGTTGCCATCCCAGTGGTGCCGCCATTGGTTCTCGAAGGACGCATCAGCATGCAGGGCCTGGTAAGCGGCTACCGTGGCGGGCTTGGTCCGGCCGGCCATCAGCGTGACCAGCGCCTCGGCGTTGATGGTACTGCTGGCATGCTCGCCGGCCAGGATGAAATCGATCTTGTAGTTGGCGCGGTCATTGGCGCTGGTCGTGGTGTACCAGCCCTTGATCGTGGTCACCACGCTGGTACCGATCACCGAGATCACCAGATCATCGCCGGTGCGGCTGAACCACAGATCATTCCGACTGATGTCGCGGTAGCCGATGACGTCGATGTCGTCGCCACTGGAATCGTAATTGCGGATCTCATCCGCACCCGAATCGCGATCGATCAGATAGACGTCACTGTCATCGCCACCGATCAGGATGTCGCTGCCGGCGCCGCCATACAGCGTATCGTTGCCGGCCTGCGCATCCAGCAGATCATCACCGTCACCACCATAGAGCGTGTCATTGCCGGCCCCCCCGTAGAGCGTGTCATTGCCGGCACCGCCCTCGATGTAGTCATCACCCGCGCTACCGGTGATGGTGTCGTTGAATGCACTGCCGATGATCCGCTCGAATGCATCTTCAAGCACGTCACCGGCCGCTGCGCCGCCATGGGTTCCCGTCGCCAGGTTCAGCACCACGCCGGCCGTTGCCGAAGCATAGGTCAGCGTATCGACACCGGACCCGCCGGAGAGTGTGTCAGCACCAGCGCCACCCTCAAGAAGGTCGTCGCCATCGCCACCGCGCAGGATGTCGTTGCCGAGGCCTCCCTTCAGCGTGTCATTGCCGATGCCACCTTCCAGCAGATCGTTGCCGGCACCGCCATCGAGAATGTCGTTGCCTGCATCGCCATACAGACGGTCATCGCCGTCTTCGCCGTACAGGTTGTCATCGCCGTCACCGCCACGCAGTTCGTCGATGCCCGCACCACCGTACAGGGTATCGCGACCGAGCTCGCCCCACAGTTTGTCGTCGCCGGCATCACCGCGCAGGGTGTCATCGCCATCGCCACCGTACAGATCGTCATTGCCACCGCCACCATTGATGGTGTCGTTGCCGCCCAACCCCTGGATCACGTCGCGGTTGGCCTGGCCGACCAGCGTTTCACCGGCTGCGGTGCCATACAGATAGTCGTCGCGGTTGACGACCGTGAACACCAGCTGCTTGCTGACACTCAGTCCAGCGCCGCCACGATCGGTTGCCGTGACTGTCACCGTCACCGTACTTCCCGCTTCATAGTCGACGATCGCGCCAGCCTTCAGGCGCAACTGGTTACCGTTGACGATCTCGAAACGGCTGTCCGAAACGCTGTAGGCCATGGTGGCGAAGTCGCTACCCGCCACGGTGTCCGGATCGGTGGCCGACAGCGTCCCCAGCAGGATCGCGGGCAGCGTGGTGCCGGTGGCCACCCGATCGGTTTCGTTGAAGCTGGTGGTTGTGGCCGCGAATGCCACCGCGGTCGGTGCTTCGTTTTCGTCTTCGATGGCATAGGTGAAGCTGAGGGTTCCGGCCGAGGCCAGCTCGCCGTCGAATGCCCTGACACTGGCGGTCAGCAGCACTTCCTTGATGCCATCGCCATCGAGGTCGACCAGAGTCGCGCCCTGCGCTGTCGCCAACGCCTCGAAGTCGATCGCAACGCCCGAACGCACCCGCACCTGTTTGCCCACCACCTCCAACAGGCCGCCCGGGTTGGTCACCAGCTGCAGGGTAGGCGTCGTGGTGTCGGGATCGCCAATCACGAAGGTGCCCACCACCGTACCGGCCCCGGTCTTCTCGCCGGCCAGAACCGGTGCGGTGTTCGGCGGGCGGGTCGGCGTGAACGGCGCCTCGTTGATGTTGCGCACGTCGATCGTGAAATCCTTTTCGAACCACGCGCCGGCGCCGTCGGTCACGCGTACGCGGATGGTGTGCGCGGTGCCGGTCTCATAGTCCAGCTTGGTGCCATCGCGGACGCTGAGCGTGCCATCGGCCGCAATCCTGAAGCGGCCACCGCCGTCATTGATGAGGGTGAAGGTGGCCGTATCTTCTGCACCGTCCCGGTCGACATGGCCGAAGCGGCCCAACGACAGGTTGTTGGCGGCGTTCTCGTCCACCGCCAGCGGACCCGGGGCGAGGATGTCGCTGGGCACGTCATTGACCGAACGCACCACCAGGTCCACCACCTGGTCGGCGGTATTGCCGTCGGCATCGGTGACCCTGACCACGAAGCGGTCGGTGCCGTGGCGATCGGCTGCGGGGGTATACACCCAGGCACCGGTGGCTGCGTCGAGTGCAACGCTGCCCATCGTCGGCCCCTGCAGCACGGCGTAGCCGGAGATGTTGTCGTCATGATCGACGGCATTGACGTTGCCCGCCAGTGCCACGTCCTCGTCAGTCGACAGCGACTGGTTGGCCAGCTGCGGGCCGGCCTTGCCGGTGGGATGCCAATAGCGCGTCAGCTGCGCCGCAATGGCTGCCGGCAGGACGGCCGGCACCTGCGTGGAGAATTGCGCCATGGCCTGGATCAGCGGCTCGGCATGGGCCAGGAACAGCGAGCCCGCCGCTGTTGCGATCTCCCGCAGGCGACCTGCCCCGGTGTAGTAGCCGGCGATCGTAACGCTCGATCCACCGCCCAGCACGCTCACCACCAGGTCGTCACCACTGCGCTGCAACCAGACCGATTCCGGACCGGCGTCCTGCAACACCAGCCGGTTGCGACCGAGCGAATCCTCGATCCGATCCGCTCCGTCATGACCCGCGACAACATAGGTGTCGTCGCCCGCACCACCGCGCATCAGGTCGTCACCACCGTCGCCGGACAACGTGTCGTTGCCGTCTCCGCCTTCCAGCAGGTCGTCGCCTGCGCCGCCGGACAGGACATCATCGCCGGCCTCGCCGTACAACTGGTCCGCGCCCGCCTGTCCCCCCAACGTGTCGTCGCCGTCTCCGCCCCAGGCCTTGTCGTCGCCCGCGTCACCACTGATCTGATCGTTGCCCAGACCGCCATACAGCTCATCGGCGCCGGTGCCGCCGGCCAGTACGTCCTTGCCCGCACCGCCATCCAGACGATCATCACCGTCATCGCCGGACAGCGCATCGTCGCCGTCGCCTCCCATCAGCGTATCGTTGCCGTCTCCGCCAACGAGCACGTCGTCGCCCGCCCGGCCGTCCAGCCAGTCGTTGCCCCCCAACCCGAGCAGCCGGTTGGCACGCGCGTCGCCACTGATCGTGTCACCAAAGTCAGCGGTTCCCACCACGTTCTCGACCGAGCTGACACCACCATTCAGCACGATGCTGTCACCGGTGGCGTGCCCGCCGAACAACGAGCCCGTGGCGAGATCGGCAACCAGCGCCGCGCTGGATGAGACGTAGCGGATCGTGTCTCCGTAGGCCTGCCCAGGCTGGATCGCCTGCCCCAGGCTCACACGGTCACTGCCGCCGTCCAGCACGTCCGCGCCAGCACCGCCCTCCAGCGTGTCATCGCCATCGCCACCGCTCAGCGTGTCGTTGCCGTCGCTGCCGGAAAGGACATCCTCACCCGCCCCTCCGTTGATGACGTCGGCCGCCGTACCGCCCAGGATCAGATCGTCATCGGCCGTGCCCCCCTGCGCGAGCTGGCGGAGATTGCGCAGTTCAACGGTAAGGCCATCGTTGAGCTGCGTGCGCTCAACACTGATCTGCGCGTTGCCGTCACTGCCGATCTTCACCGATCCATTCTGGGCCGCGACCACGTCCAACTGATTCTCGCCGCCGACAATGCGCAGGCGCAGATTGGACAGGCTGATGCCCTTTCCGAACGACAACAGGTCGTCGCCCGACGCGTCCTGGCGCGGCGCCTCACGCAGCAGCTGCAGGCCGTTGGCGGTGTTGCGCCAGGTCGTTCCCTGCAGGCGCCCCACCCCGTAGTTCCAGGCCGAAGCCGGCGGGATCGTGGCCTGCTGCTGCGAGAACAGGAAATCGACCTGATCGAAACTGCGGTAGGCCACCTCTCCGCTGAGGCGGTTGGTCAGGGTCAGCCGGTACGCATGCCGCCCCGCGCTATCGCCCAGGTAATCCCACGATGCCAGGTACGCGCCGGATACCTGGCCGTCCGCGCCCACCACTTCCTCCAGATCGAACGCCGCGTCCATGATCTGGTCGTCACCGTCGCCGACGTTGTACTCATACACATCGTCGCCCGCTCCACCACGCAGCAGATCGTTGCCGCCGCCACCCCGCAGGATGTTGTCGGAGGCATCACCGCCCAGGCGGTCGGCACCGCTTCCGCCGGCAAGGCCCTCGATGCCCTCATACACGTCGCCCTTGGCATGGCTGGTATTGCCGACGGTGTTGCCAAGATAGGCAACGACCGCGCTGCTGCCGGCATAGGATGCGATGTCGGTGCCCAACCCGCCAAACAGCAGATCGGCGTCGCTGCCCCCTTCCAGCGTGTCGTCGCCGCTCCCGCCGTAGAGGATGTCCGCACCGGCACCGCCCTTCAGCAGGTCCGATCCTTCATTGCCGTTGAGCAGATCATCGCCAGCACCGCCGTCGATGACATCGTCACCACCGTTGCCGGTCAGCCAGTCCTTGCCGGACGTTCCACTGATGGTGTCGTTGCCATCACTGCCGCCCAGCAGCGTCATCGCGGCAACGCCCAGGCGACCGGTGGCGGCGAACACCATGTTCTCGATGGAGCCGCCCAGCGCGTACCAGTCCTTGATCGTAAGCGTGTCTGTGGACTGCGACAGACGGCCCGCGTCGCCATCACGGCCCACGGTCAGGCGCAGATCGTTGCCGATCTGCTGCAGCAGGATGTCCTGGACGTCGATGCCCGCACCGAACTCCAGTGAATCAACGCCGGCGTTGCGCGCGATCACGCCATCCAGCGCGCCCATGTGGCGGCGCAGCACCTGTGCCTCGTCGTTCCAGTCGTTGTGGCTGATCCAGCTGGCGCCATTGAAGTACACCACGCCGTCCTTGCTGACCGTGCCATCGGCGTTGCGCACGTAGCCGTTGACGTAGCTGCCCTTCTCCCACACCAGATCCCAGTTGTCGACGTAGTCATCAAGAAGAATGTCTTCGCCATCGCCACGCTGATAGCGGAAGACATCATCGCCTTCGCCGCCCACGACCTCGTCGTTGCCGCGTCCGCCGACGACCAGATCCGAGCCGGAACCACCATATACACGGTCGTTGCCACCGTCGCCGAACACGGTGTCGTTGCCGTCGCCACCGAGCACCTGGTCGTTGCCGGAGCCGCCCATCACCCAGTCCTGGTCGCCGTCGCCGGCAACGAAATCGTCGCCGGCCCCGCCAATGCCGAAGTCATTGCCGGCCAAGCCACGGATCTCGTCATTGCCGTCACCGCCATAGATGAAGTCGGCGCCATAGGTACCGAGGATGACGTCCGATCCGGCGCTGCCGATGATGTAGGACGTCATGTCACCAATGCGGACCTCCTCACCATTGGCAAACCGCAGCCACTCCACCCGGTGGGTCGTCTCAAACCAGTCGCTGATCACCAGCTCGTCGCTGGTGGTCCTGGCACGGCCGGCCGAATCGATGAACACCAGCGAGATCACCAGGTTGTTGCCGTCCCTGCGCATGCGCAGGTTCTCGAACGCAACACCGGCGCTGAACACGATCGCATCCTCGCCGCCACGGACCGTGCCGTCGGCAAGGTAGTCGCCGCCGCCTGCCCAGCCACGTGCCAGCAGCCCCTGCTCCATCTGGCGGATGCGCCAGGCCAGCGAGTCACCGCCCTTGTTGGCCACCGACGCGCCGTCCGCCTCGTCGAAGATCACATCGCGGCCATCGCCAAATCCGAACAGGTACTGGTCCGAGCCACCGCCGCCGAACAGCGCGGCGCCATTTCCGAAGCGGTCGTCACCGGCACCACCGCTGATGATGTCGGCACCGTCGCCGCCCAGGATCCGGTCGACGCCGGCACCGCCTTCAAGCCAGTCCGCGCCACGGCCACCATAGAGGCGATCGTTGCCTGCGCCGCCGCGCAGCAGATTGCCGTTGCCGCCGTTGACGGCGATCGCCGCGGCCTCCGCTGCGGCATCGCCGGCCGCAAAGGTGATGTTGGAAACCGCGCCGGCGAACAGGACGTCGTCACCGTCCTGCCCGAGCAGCCAGTCATCCAGGCGTCCGCCGACCAGCGTGTCATTGCCGGACCCGCCGAGCAGATCATTGCCAAGGTCCCCGCCGCGGACGATATCGTCGCCGTCGCCTGCATCGATGATCGCGGCCACATCCACCTTGTGGCTGCCATTCATCGCCGCGCCGTTGACCTTGAGCGCTGCCGAAGAGGCCAGCACATTGCCTTCCAGCGAGATCTGGTCCGCCCCGCTGCTGCCGGCGATCTCATCCTTCATCGAGGTTTCGATGCTGTCGCGTATTGTTCCGGCGCGCTCATCACCGGCCATCACCGTGAACGTGCGCTCCTTGCCGTCGAGTGCCATGTAGAGATTGGCTGGCCCGATACCGATGCCGTCCACGGTGCCATCGAGGATCTCATCCATCAGCACCGAGAAACCGCCCGTCCAGTCGCTGGCGGCGCGCCGGTGCAGTCCCAGCTCGCGGGCACGTGCGAAGGTAATGGCCCAGCCTGCGGCGAAACCATCCGCCGATCCGGTCGACAGCAGGGCGTTGACCACGCTGGGATCGGCCATGTAGCGGCCATAGTCCAGGGCCACGGACAGATCGCCCACCAGCTGCGTTGAATTGAAGTCCTGTGGACGGGTGGTCGCCAGACCGTTGGACAAGGTCCGTTTGATGTAGATGTCACCGCCTGCCATCTGTGGCACCAGCGAACGCAGTGCCGCCAGGGAGCCGTAGCCGATCACCTCGGCGGCATCGCGCGTCTTGAAGACCACCGCCCCGTTGCGCCGATAGACGAAATCCTTGCCGTGGGTTCCGTATCCACCGGCAACCACGGACGCGGGATCGATCAGGCGTGAACCTGCCAGTTCCAGTACGTTGTTCAGCGTTCCGCTGACCGTCTGCGCGAAACTGATGGCCGCCATCGGGGTGGCGCCCGAGCGCTGCCAGACGCCGCTGATGGCGAACTTGCCCGAGGCCTGGTCCCAGGTCACCTCGGCGCCGGAACGCGGCTTGCCCCCGAACATCGATCCGATCACGCCGCCGAAAATGTAGCCAATGAACGCACCGATGACCGCGCCGACCGGCCCGGCCATGGACCCGAATCGCGTGCCCATCGCCGCACTGGAGGCTGCGCTGGCGGCGCCAACCATGGCACCGATGGACGCCCCCAGCGACGCGCCGATCTGCCCTGCGATGGTATCGAACTCCACCAGCTTGGAGGCCAGCTTGGTGCCCAGCCAGGTGGCCACCACCGTGCTGATGTTGAAGCTGCCCAGGTTGATGTTGCTCAGCGCTGGTACGCCGTTGGAAATGTTCTGGATGATCATCCCCAGCGCCTGCGCCGCTGCAGACTGGCCCAGCTCGCCGACCACCGTTCCCTCCAGGCCGAGGGCATGGATGAGCTCACCGGCCAGATAGGACGAAACCACGCCGGTGGCGTTGGCGCCCAGATCCAGTTCGATATCCTGGAACGCGGCATCGAATGCCTGGAACGCCGATTCGGTCACCCTCAGCTGCGCCAGCGCTTCGGCCAGATTCTCGCCCAGTGCGGAAAACACGATTGAACCGATGCTGCTGACCAGGGCGTCGTCGAACAGTACCGAACTAAGCGAGCTGCCGAAGCTTGAACCGATCGAACCGATGTTCACACCCAGATACAGCACATCGTCGGTGGTGGTCACCGTGCCATCCGCAGCGATGACGGTGTTGACCTCGATGCGGATGTTGCCGCGGGTGGTGACGTTGTCGATCTGGTCGACTTTTCCATCTCCGTTGCTGTCGATCCTCACCTGCGCGGTCTGGACATAGTCGTCCTCGTCGCTGACATCGCCGCCGGAGATCAGGAAGCGATTGTTGCCAAAGTTGCGACTGCCGCTGGTCTTCTCCTGCAGCACGCGCTCGATGCGGTCGTAGTCCCCGTCACCATCAAGATCGGTGCGGACGATCTCGATGACGTCGCCATTGATCGTCTCGCCTACGATCCTCACGCCGTCGCCCTGCGGTTCGGCGATGGTCAGGATGTAGCCGGTGGGCAGATAGCTCTGGCTCTGCCCGATGAAATCAGCCGAGGGCAGGATGAGCTCCTTGTCCGCCTTGGGCAGGAATGCGAGCGTGCCGTCGGTGCGGATGACCGCAATGTAGTCCTGTGCGGTGACCTGATGCTCCTTGTAGGCCTCGATTGACAGGGTATAGGCGGGGCCATTGTGAGCACCCACGCCTGTCACCATCACGTACTTCCCGCTCTCGGTCAGTACATAGAGATCCGGCAGGATCACAACATCGCCGAGGCGGCCACCGGCAGTCCAGGCGCCGCCCGGAACGAAATCCGATTGGCGCACATAGTGCGTGTAATGGCCCTGGATGAAGGCCTGCGCGGCCGTCGTATCCACCCCCTGACCATGCACCATCGCCATGATCATGCCGAGGCTGTCGGATGGATTCCCCACGCCAAAGCCGGCTGAACCCTTGCCAATGCCACTCATCCGGTTGATATCGAAGCCCACCGGCAGGTTGTCGCGGGTCAGGAACAGATCCATCATCTGCGTCTGCGCAAGCGCGGTTCCCAGCGAGAAGCCCGGGAAATACAGGTCGCCGAAGTTCAGTCCGATTCCCTTGGCATCTGCCAGCGCCTGTCGACCGAATGTGATGGCGTCCAACTGCTGCTGCGTTGGAATGTGCAGCGTGGCCAGGGCATCGGTAATGATGTCGCGCCAATCCACCGGGTTGGCCTGTGTTGGCCGATTGGCAACGATGAAGGAGTTGCTCGCGTCGTGATAGAGCGCCATCCCGAAATAGCCGCTCTTCTCTTCGGCGGAGGCTGAGATCACCGACCAGCCGGTGCCATCGAGCGCGACACGGATCGACATCTCGTCAAACTGCATGAGCTCGGCAATGGACGCCATCAGCGCTGCGTTGTCGCCAATCGAGGCGCTCGCGCTGGCGGTCTTCATCCGCCTGACGATCGTGGTGATGGACCGCTTCGGAACCTGGGTGATGGTGCGACCACTCATGTCAGTTCTCCACTCCATTGGGTTGAACAACAATTTCGGCACGTTGCCGGTTGGCAAAAAATGTGATCGGATTCAGGGTTGAGGTCCGCGCTCGCTCATCGCTCCCGCCCCGCTTCCTGCACACGTCTTGAAAGCGGCGACAACAGGTACTCAATGATGCGCCGATCACCGGTCTTGATTTCCGCCGTTGCTGCCAGGCCCGGTGCCAACGCGCGACGCCTCCCATCCACCTCGATCCAGGGCTGCAGCAGGCGCACGCGGGCCGGGTAGCGCAACCCTTCCTTCTCGGTCTGTACCGCATCGCGGCCCACAGTCTCGACCACGCCATCCACCACACCGTAGCGGGTGAACGGATAGGCCTCCAGCTTCACCTCCACCGGCTGCCCGTCGCGGACGAAGCCGGCATCGCGATTGGGCAGCATCGCATCGACCACCAGCTCGCCGTCATGCGGCACCAGCACCATCAGCGCATCGGCCGGCTTCACCACACCGCCGATGGTGTGCACCTGCAGCTGCTGCACCACGCCGGTCACCGGTGCGCGTAGCACCGTGTGACCGGCCTTGTCATGGGCCTTCTTCAATTCTTCGCCACGCAGCGCGCGCGCCGCTTCGGCCTCGGTCAGGGCATCCAATGCTTCGCGTGCGAACTCGCTGCGGCTCTTGCTCATCTGCTGGCTGGCCGCCAGTTGCGCTGCGGTCGCTTTGCGCTGCTCTTCGCGACGGATCGCCAGGTCCTGGCGCATGCCGACAACACGCTCCTTCACTTCGGCCACCTGCAGTCGCGGCACATAGTTGTCGCGGCTCAGTTCCTCCAGCTTGTTCAACTGATCGGTGGCCAGCGGCAGCTGCTCTTCCAACTTGGCGATCTCGGCCAGGATCATGCCGTGCTCGCCATCGCGCTGGCTACGCTCCTGCTGCAAGCCGCCCACAGTGGAATCGAACTCGCGCTGCTTGGCGGCCACCAGTGCCTGCTGGATGGCAACGATGCTGTCAGGCGTTCCCTCCGGTGCGATGAAGCGACCGGCCCGCCCAGCAACGTGGTCAACCACGGCCTGCGCCCGTGCCACATCGATCTGCGCGGTCAGCAACGCCTGGCGCGCCTGCTCGACTTCGGCATGGCTGACCGTCGGGTCCAGTTCGAGCAGCGGCGTGCCGGCCCTCACCGACTGCCCTTCGACCACATGGATCGCACGGACCACACCCTGGTCCGCGGCCTGGATCACCTTCACGTTGCCGCGCGGAATCACCTTGCCTTCAGCCACGGCGACCATGTCCAGGCGGCCAAGGCACGACCAGATCAATGCAATGGCCAGAAAGGCGATCAGCAACCAGAGAACGGTGCGGCCGATCGGGTTCGGTGGCTTTTCCAGGATCTCCAGCGCCGCCGGCAGGAAGTCCGGCGCCGCCGAATCGCGTTGGTCCGGCTGCGCACGCTCCGCGCGCAGGCTCTCGCGCAGGATGCCCAGGTGGTGCCTCAGTCCCTTCAACATGCGTGCTGTCCTTGGCTGGGCGCGCGGTGGTCAGTTCAGCGGGGCCGCCACGGCGGGCAGGCCCATCTGTTTGGTGTAGAGCAGTGAGTAACGGCCTCCCGCGCGCAGCAGATCCTCGTGCGTGCCGGTCTCGGTGATGCGGCCACGTTCGAGGGTCACGATGCGGTTGGCCTGGCGTACCGCCGACAGACGATGCGCGATGATGATCACGGTGCGGCCGGCGGACATCCGCTTGAGGTTGTCCTGGATGACTTCCTCGCTCTCCGCATCCAGCGCCGAGGTCGCCTCGTCGAAGATCAGGATCTTCGGATCGATCGCCAATGCACGCGCGATTGCCAGACGCTGCCGTTGGCCGCCGGAGAGATTGCCACCACGCTCGTCGATGCGTGTGTCGTAGGCCTCGGGCAGCTCCAGGATGAAATCGTGCGCACCAGCCAGCTTGGCCACTTCCACCACCCGGCTCATCGGCATCGCCGGGTCTGCCATGGCGATGTTCTCGCGCACGCTGCGGTTGAACAGCAGGTTTTCCTGCAGTACCACACCCACCTGCCGCCGCAGCCACGCCGGATCCACCATGGACAGATCGACACCATCCACCAGCACACGGCCACGCTCCGGGGTGTGCAGGCGCTGGATCAGCTTGGTCAGGGTCGACTTGCCGGACCCCGAGGGGCCGACCACGCCGAGGATCTCACCCGGAGCGATCTCCAGACTGACCGACGACAACACTTCCTGTCCCTCAGGCCGATAGCGGAACGACACATGCTCCAGCGCGATGCGGCCATCTACTGCCGGCAGGCTGGCACGCGAGGGTGAGCTGGCCGGTTCGGTAGGGGAGTTGAGGATGTCGCCCAGCCGCTCCACGGCAATGCGCGCCTGCTGGAAGTCCTGCGCCAACTGCGCCAGGCGCAGCACCGGTCCGGCAACCTGCCCGGCAAGCATGTTGAACGCCACCAGCTCGCCCACGGTCAGCTTGCCGTCAATCACCAGCCGCGCGCCGAAGAACAGCAGCGCCACCGTGGCCAGCTTGTGGATCAGCTGCACCGCCTGCGAACCCCAGTTGGCCAGCATGCTGGCGCGGAAGCTGGCCTGGATGTAGCCCGCCAGCTGCTTGTCCCAGCGGTTCTGCGCCTGCGGCTCGACCGCCAGCGCCTTGATGGTTTCCACACCGGTTACTGCTTCGACCAGGAACGACTGATTCTCGGCACCGCGCACGAACTTCTCATCCAGGCGGCGCCGCAGCATCGGCCCGACCACCATCACCACCACGGCGTACAGCGGCAGCGTGATCAGCACGATCAACAGCAATGCAGGGCTGTACAGCCACATCACGGCCAGGAACACGATGGCAAAGAACAGGTCCAGCACCACGGTCTGCGCCGAAGATGTGAGGAACTCGCGGATGGTCTCCAGTTCGCGCACGCGCGCCACCGAATCACCGACACGGCGCGCCTGGAAGTAGGCCAGCGGCAGATGGGTGAGGTGCGAAAACAGCTTCGAGCCCAGCTCAGCATCCACACGGCTGGTCGTATGCGAGAACAGGTAAGTGCGCAGCCCGCCCATCACCACTTCAAACACCGAAACCACCAGCAGGCCCAGGGCGAGCACTTCCAGGGTGGTGATGCCCTTGTGCACCAGTACCTTGTCGATTACCACCTGGAAGAACAGCGGCGTGATCAGTGCCATCAACTGCAGGAAGAACGAGGCTACCAGCACGTCACGCAGCAGGCGGCGATACTTCACCAGGGCAGGAATGAACCAACCGACATCGAAGCGCCTCGCGGCGCCGGCCACGCTTTCACGCGTGGTCATCAGCAACAGGCGGCCATCGAACTCCTGCGAGAACTCGCCAAGGGACAGCGTGACCGGGCGTCCGTCGGCCGCCGCGTCGAAGCACAACACGTTCTCGGCGTCGGCCTTGAGCACGAGCGTATAGCGTCCGTCGGCCAGGCAGGCGATGGCGGGCAGCGGATGATCGCGCAGCGCGGTAACCCGCGCCTGTACCACGCGTGCTTTGACGTCCATCCGCTTGGCCAGGCGCAACAGATCCTGTGTATCGATACGGCCTTCGGGGTGGCCCAGCTGGTGCCGGAGCTGGTCGGGGTCGGCAGGCCGATCCAGAAACCCCAACAGGGCGACGAAGCACGCCAGCGCGCCTCCATCGTCCACGCACAGCGACTCCTGCAGATCGATCCCTGATCCGTTGCTGCCCACGTCAACTGCCTTGTTGTCCCCTGGTGCGCGGACTCTAGGGCCATGCCATGGCAGCTGTCCATCTGCTGAATGTGCTTTTGTGCAAATCAGGTCAAAGTGACAAATTGGTCACATTTTTTAACATCAATCCCGTTCATTCAGACAGGAGCGCACCTGCAAGCAGGGGGCCAGCCTCATGGCATCATGATCGCTGCACGTTCCCTATCAGTTCCCATGACAATCAAAGGCAAAGCCACCTCCCTGGACATCGCCCACCTGGCCGGGGTCTCCCAGCCCACCGTGTCGCGGGCCCTGCGTGGCAGCCCGATGGTCAATGCCGAGACCCGCGAGCGCATCCTGCGCATCGCCCGCGAGCTGAACTACAAGGTCGACAAGAATGCCTCCAGCCTGCGCCTGCGCAATGCCGGCACGCTGGCCCTGCTGTTCTTCGAAGACCCGACCAACGACGACTCGCTGATCAACCCGTTCTTCCATTCGATGCTGGGCTCGATCACCCGCGCCTGCGCCCTGCACGGGCAGGACCTGCTGGTTTCGTTCCAGCAGCTGTCCACCGACTGGCAGGCCGATTACGAGGACAGCAACAAGGCCGACGGCATCATCCTGCTCGGCTACGGCGACTACCACGAATCGCGCGACCGCCTGCAACGGCTGGTCGAACAGGGTACGCACTTCGTGCGCTGGGGCGCCGCCCTGCCCGGCCAACCCGGCGTGTCGATCGGCAGCGACAATTTCCAGGGCGGGCACGACATCACCACCCACCTGCTGCAGCAGGGCTGCCGCCGCATCGCCTTCCTCGGCCATGCTTCCAGCCACTACCCCGAATTCCAGGAACGCTACCGCGGCCATGTCGCGGCCCTGCGGGACCACGGCCTGGCTGCCGAGGCGGCGCTGCAGCACGATGCGATCACCACCGAAGCCTCCGGCCAGGAGGCCTGCCAGGCACTGCTGGCGCGCGGCGAGCCGATCGATGCGATCTGCGCGGCCAGCGACCTGATCGCCATCGGCGCGATGCGGGCCCTGCGCGAAGCCGGCCTGCGGGTGCCGCAGGACGTGGCGGTGACCGGCTTCGACGACATCCCCTTGGCAGCATCGGTATCTCCCGCGCTGACCACCGTGCAGCAGGACACCAAGCAGGCCGGCCAGCTGCTGGTGGAGCGGCTGCTGGCACTGATCGGCCGGCAGGCAGTGGACAGCCAGAGCATCCCGGTAAAGCTGGTGGTGCGGGAATCGTCGCAGCGCGGGTAGTGTCGAGCTTGCTCGACCAGCGGATGCGACTCCCGTCGGGAAAGATCAGCCGAGCATGGCTCGGCGTTGCACAAAAACAGTCGAGCAGGCCCGGCTCTACGGATTGCCACCTGCCGTTTCAGGCATCGCGGTGCGAACCGCTGCGCTGAACTCGTCAAGCAGGAACGGCTTGGCGATCATCGCCATGCCCGCATCAAGGAAGGACGAGCGCTCCTGCGCCTTCTCCGCGTAGCCGGTCATGAACAGCACTGGCAAAGTCGGCCGCGAGTGACGGGCTATTTCGGCGAGCTGGCGGCCATTGAGCCCAGGCAGGCCGACGTCAGTGATCAACAGATCGATGCACTGGTTCGAAGTCAGGATCGGAAGCGCGGCGTCCGCATCGCCCACCACCTGGGCCTGGTACCCCAGGTCCTCGAGCACCACCGTGACCAGCATGCGCACCTGCTCATCATCCTCGACCACCAGGATCGACTGGCCAGCGCCGAGCCGGATGGCTTTGGCCTGAGCGGCCACCGCTTCGCTGGTCGCGGCCTCCACCAGTGGAACGAACAGGGAAATGGTGGTGCCCTCACCCAGGCGCGATTCGATCGCGATGTGACCACCGGACTGCTGCATGAAGCCATACACCATCGACATGCCCAGCCCGGTTCCCTTGCCGATGGGCTTGGTGGTGAAGAAAGGCTCGAATGCGCGCTCGACCACTTCCGGCGCCATGCCGGCGCCCGTGTCGGCGACTGCCACCACCGCATAGTGCCCTGCCGGCACTGCCGGATACTGGCCTGCATGCACATCTGCTTCCGCAGTGCGCAGGATCAGCTCGCCGCCATCAGGCATCGCGTCGCGTGCATTGATGGCCAGGTTCAGCACCGCACTTTCGAACTGGTTAGCATCCAGCGTGGCGTGCAGCGGCACCGGGCAGGTTTCGGTACGCAGCCGCACCGTTTCCCCGATCGTGCTGTGCAACAGGTGCTGCACCGATACCAGCAACGTGTTGATCTCCACCGGCCGCGCGTCCAGCGACTGCCTGCGCGAGAACGCGAGCAGGCGCTGGGTCAATGCCGCGGCACGCTGCGCCGAGGTGGTGGCCGTATCCAGGAAACGCTCCAGATCATCCACCCGCCCCATGTCCAGGCGCAGGCGCACGATGTCCAGCGCGGACAGGATGCCAGTCAGCATGTTGTTGAAATCGTGCGCGATGCCACCGGTCAACTGGCCGATCGCTTCCATCTTCTGCGACTGCCGCAGGGCGGCCTCGCTGGCCTCGCGTGCAGCCATCTGCGCTTCCAGCTCACGCGTGCGCTCGGCCACCATGGCCTCCAGTGCATGTGCGTGCTGCTGGCTGTTGCTCAGGGCCAGCTTGGCGGCGGTGATATCGGTAACGAAGACGTGGAATCCGTCGACCCGGCCCTCGGTATCGGTACGTGGCGAGTAACGCACTTCGCAGTCGCGCCGACCGCGTAGTGGATGCGGCCAGGTGATCTCGAAGAGCGCCGCTTGGCCATCCAGCGCGCGCTCCATCGCCGCCCTGCGCTGCTGCCATACGGATTCGCCGATCACCTCGCGAACGTGCCTGCCGATCACCTCGCCGGTGGCGAGATCGAACCAGGTCTCATAGGCTCGGTTGGCGAAACGGAAGCACATCGAACGATCAACAAAGGCGATCAGGACCGGCATCGCATCGGCGATCAGGCGCAACTCGGTTTCACTGCGGGACAGTGCGGCCCGCCCGTCCGCCAATGCCGCCATCTGATCACGCACGAGGAACTGCTTGTCACGGGCCCGCAGTGCGCCCTGGACGGCACTGATCAGGGACATGCTGCCAAGCGGCCGGTCCATCTCCACCACGTTGATCGAAGCTGGCAACAGTGCCTCGCGGGTGGAACGGCGGTACGACCGCGCCGAGCGCAGCAGGATGAATGGAATATCCGACCAGGCCGGTTGCTGCTGCAATGCAGGCAGCATGCCGTCGGCACCGCGCACCAACGCTTCCTGGGTCACCACCACCAGGCCGGTGCGATCATCCAGATGCTCGGCCAGCTCCTCCAGGTTGCCGGCGATGCGCGTTGCCAGCCCTACCCCCTCCAGTACCGCGGCAATGCTGTCGGCATCGCGTCCGAAGGGCGCCACGATGCGGACGACCGTGCAGCCTTCGTCCCTATCGGACATCGGACTGGCCCAGCAGCGCTGCGCTGTCACCCACGAATTCGGGCGTGCCGGTCAGGATGCCCTGGAAGTCTGCCAATGGCGCACTGACGGTGATGCCACGCCCGTCGATCTTCAGCTCACGGATGGTGTCTTCGTGCGCACCGCCGCGGTTCTTGATTACCGAAACGGCTTTGCGGATGCGACCCTTGGCCTCGAAGAAACGGAACAGCACCACCGCATCGGCGATGTAGGACACATTGAGGCTGCCGGTGGACATGGTGCCCACCAGGCCATGCTGCGGATTGATCAGGAACGTCGCTACGCCCTTCTGGTTGAGATAGGACAACATCTCGTGCAGCTGCAGCATCAGCTGCTTTTCCTGTGGCATTGCCGTGACATAGCCATTCAGGCTGTCGATCACCAGCACGCTGCAGTTGCGCTGCTCGACCGCCTTGCGCAGGTTCCAGGAAAACTCACCCGGCGACACCTCGGCCGGATCCATCTGCAGGATCTCCAGCAGGCCCGAGTGCAGATGCTTGTCCAGGTCGATGTCCAGTGCCGATGCACGCGCCAGCAAGGTACCAACCCGCTCGTCGAATTCGAAGATGCAGCAGCGTTCGCCACGCTCGCAGGCCGCCCATACGTACTGCAGGGCGACGTTGGTCTTGCCGCTGCCAGCGGGACCGGTCAACAGGGTCGAGGTTCCGCGCAGGGGGCCCCCGCCCAGCAGGCGATCGATCTCGTCGACGCCACTGCTCACCGGCGAACCCACGAACCGGTCGTGGTGCTCGGAGGCGATCAAGCGGGGGAAAATCTCGAGTCCTCCACGACGGATCACCATATCGTGGTAGCCCGCAATGAAATCCACGCCGCGCAGCTTCTGTACCTGCATGCGGCGCCGGGCCGGGCCGAAATCCAGGGTCAGGCGTTCCAGCGACAGCACGCCGTGGCACAGGCTGTGCAACTGCCCATCGCGCTCTTCGCCGGTAGAGGTCAGGTCATCGACCAGGATCACCGTAGCGCTCTTGGGCGCGAAGAACTGCTTCAACGCAAGGATCTGGCGCCGGTAGCGCAGAGAGTCCTGGGCCAGCAGGCGCAGTTCGGACAACGAATCGAACACCACGCGGGTGGGCCCGATGCTGTCCACCTTGGACATGATCAGATTGACCGTCTCGTCCAGCTCCATTTCCCACGAATGCAGCACCGACTGCAGGCGACCGTTGCCCATTGCGCCTTCAGCCGATCCCAGTTCGAACAGGTGCAGGCCATCCAGCGACCAGCCGTGGGCAGCGGCGACTTCGCGCAGTTCCTCGGCGGTCTCGGACAACGTGATGTACAGGCAGCGTTCGCCGCGCCGCAGGCCTTCCAGCAGGAACTGAAGCGACAACGTGGTCTTGCCGGAACCCGGTGGCCCTTCCAGCAGATACAGCCGCGCCTGCGGAAGTCCGCCGCCAAGAATGCTGTCCAGTCCCTCTACTCCGGTAACAGTCCGCATGTACGCCTGCATGGCAATGGCCCTGAGAGGCGCAAAGACTATCGGTGCCCCTGTCGACGTCCTGTGTGATCCGGCCGACCTTCCCCAACGCATTCAGGAAGACTTCACAGGCTGGCCCCCTGCCGCCCTGGCGAAGCCCCACGCACTGGAAGCCGCCCCTGCCGCGCCCTTCAACGGTGGGGTGCCCTCACCTGCTACCCGCACGGCACCATGACCAACGGCGCATGACGCCAGCCCGGTTGCGGGTGATAAACAGCGCGATCACACACGGAAAGGTGTACGTCGCATGCTGAAGATAGATTCGCTGTCCAAGACGTACGCCAACGGCGTGCACGCTCTCAACAATGTCAGCCTGGACATCCCGCGCGGCATGTTCGGCCTGCTCGGGCCGAACGGCGCCGGCAAGTCTTCGCTGATGCGTACGCTGTCCACCCTGCAGGAGGCCGACAGCGGTTCGGCCATCCTCACCATTCCCGGCGAAGCGCCGATCGACGTACTGCGCGACAAGGACGCGGTGCGCCGCCGGCTGGGCTACCTGCCGCAGGATTTCGGCGTGTACCCGAAGGTCAGCGCGCTGGACCTGCTGGAACATTTCGCGGTGCTCAAGGGGCTGACCCAGCGCGCGCAGCGCCGCGAGGTGGTCGATGGTCTGCTGCAGCAGGTGAATCTGTGGGACGCGCGCAAGCGCAAGCTCGGCACGTACTCCGGCGGCATGCGCCAGCGCTTCGGCATTGCCCAGGCACTGCTCGGCGACCCGCGGCTGGTGATCGTCGACGAGCCCACCGCCGGCCTCGACCCCGAGGAACGCAATCGCTTCCTCAACCTGCTGGCGGCCATCGGCGAGAACGTGGCGGTGATCCTGTCCACCCACATCGTCGAAGACGTGACCGACCTGTGCCCCACCATGGCGATCATGAACAAGGGCCAAGTGCTGCTGACCGGGCGCCCTGCCGAAGCCATCGATGCTCTGCAGCAGCAGGTCTGGCGCAAGCAGGTCGATCCTTCGGAACTGGCCGACCATGAAGCACGCTACGTAGTGCTGTCGACCCGTCTGGTCGGTGGCCGCCCGGTGATCCACGTGCACAGTGCCAACGATCCCGGCGACGGCTTCGCGGCGGTGGCTCCCGACCTCGAGGACGTGTACTTCCAGCGCCTGCGCCTGCAGGCCCGTGCCCGCGCGGCAGCCTGAGCGGAGCACGCCATGATCCTCAACTTTTTCCGCTTCGAGCTGCGCGAGCAGCTGCGTTCTCCCCTGCTGTGGCTGCTGGCCGGCCTGTTCGCCCTGCTCGCCTTCGCCGCTGCCTCCAGCGACGCCGTGCAGATCGGTGGCGGCAGCGGCAACGTACACAGCAACGCGCCCACCGTGATCGCGCAGATGCTGGGCATCTTCACCCTGCTCGGCATGCTGGTCACCGCCCTGTTCGTCAGCAACGCGCTGCTGCGTGACTTCGAGCTCGGCACAGCCGAGCTGATCTTCGCCAGCCCGGTGAAGCGCCGCGACTACCTGGCTGGGCGCATCGCTGCCGCCCTGGCCGCCGGCTTGCTGGTCTACATCGTGATTGCGTTTGGCCTGTGGCTGGCGCCGTTCATGCCGTGGATCGATCCCGAACGCATGGGCCCGATCAGCTGGCAGGGCTATGCCTGGACCTTCGCGGTCATCGTCATCCCGAACCTGTTGTTCACCACCGCACTGCTGTCGCTGCTGGCAGCGCTGACCCGTTCGATCCTGTGGGTGTACATCGGGCTGGTGGCCTACCTGGTGCTGTACGGCGCCAGCGCGGCCCTGCTGCGCGACATCGACAACACGTGGATCGCAGTGCTGAGCGAGCCGCTGGGCATGCGTGCGCTCAGCCGCACGATCCGCTACTGGTCCACCGCCGAACGCAACAGCGGAATTCCCGAGTTGGCCGGCTACCTGCTGGCCAACCGCGCTCTGTGGCTGGGTGTGGCCGCCGCGCTGTTCGCCGCTACCTTCGCACTGTTCCGCACCGAACGCAGCGGCAGTGGCCGTCGTCGATGGGGCCGCAGGCAGGCGCAGCCGGTTGCCGATGCCAGTGCGGTCCGCCCGACCCGTGCAACACTGCCGCGCGTGGTACCGGCGTTCACCGCCACCACGGCGTGGCAGCAGTTCCTGCGCCAGGTCCGCTTCGATACACGTGGCGTGTTGCGCAGCGTGCCGTTCATCGTGCTGCTGGTACTGGGCCTGGCCAACTTCCTGCCCAGCGCGCTGTTCCGGCAGACGCTGTACGGCACCTCGATCTGGCCGGTCACCTCGCAGATGATCATGGGCCTGCAGGGTGCCTTCAGCTGGCTGCTGGTGATCATCGTGCTGTTCTTCGCCGGTGAACTGGTCTGGAAGGAACGCAGTGCGCGCATCAACGAAGTAACCGATGCCATGCCGGTGCCGAACTGGGTGCCGCTGCTGGCCAAGTTCACTGCCCTGCTGGCAGTGATCGTCTGCTTCCAGGCAGCCGGCGCGCTGGCCGCGATGAGCGTGCAGCTGGCCAAGGGCTACACGCATCTGGAGCCGCTGCTGTACCTGCGCAGCCTGGCGCTGGATTCGGTGGTCTACATCCTGATGGGCGGCCTGGCGCTGGTGCTGCAGGTGCTCACCAACAACAAGTTCGTCGGTTACGCATTGCTGATCGTGGTGATGATCGGCCAGGGTGTGCTCGGCCTGCTCGACTACACGCAGAACCTGTACAACTTTGGCAGTTGGCCCAACGCGCCCTATTCGGACATGAACGGCTACGGCCACTTCCTGACCGGACAGCTGGCGTTCCAGGGTTACTGGGCGCTGTTCCTGCTGACCCTGATGTGCCTGGCCTCGGCGTTCTGGGTACGCGGTGTCAGCCAGGGCTTGCGCCAGCGCCTGGCCCTCGCCGGTCGTCGCCTGCGCGGTCCGACCGGCGCCTTTGCAGCGCTGGCGGCACTGGCCTTCATCGGTGTGGGCGGCTGGCTGTACTGGAGCACCAACATCCGCAACGAGTTCCTCTCGCCCGACCAGCAGCTGGATCTGCAGGCCCGCTACGAGCGTGAGTTGTCGAAGTACCGCACTCTGCCGCAGCCCCGCATCGTGGCGGTGGACAACCGCGTGGACCTGTTCCCGGAATCGCAGTCGATGGTGATCGATGCGAACTGGACGGTGCGCAATACCCACGCCACGCCGATCCAAGACGTGCACGTCTCGATGGGCGATGACAAGCAGCTGGTCGCGGTCGATCTGGGCGGGCAGACCCTGGCGATGCACGACGCTGACCTCGGCTACCGCATCTACCGTCTGGCCACGCCACTGAAGCCGGGTGAAAGCCGCAACGTCCATTTCCGGGTGGTGCAGAAGCCCAACGGCATTACCGCCGGCCAGGCACCGAGCAACATCGTGGACAACGGCACGTTCTTCAACAGCCGCGTGCTGCCCTCCTTCGGCTACAACGAAGGTGCGGAGATCAGCGACCGCAACGAGCGGCGCAAGCGTGACCTGGGTGAGCCGCGGCGCATGCCCAAGCTGGAAGACGAAGCCGCGCGTGCCAACACCTACATCTCCAACGATGCCGACTGGCTCGACTTCCGTACCACGGTCTGCACGGCGCCGGACCAGGTGGCGCTTGCCCCGGGCTACCTGCAGCACGAGACCACGGTGAACGGCCGGCGTTGCTTCAGCTACGCGATGGACCGCCCGATGCTGAACTTCTACGCCTACCTGTCGGCACGCTGGGAGGTACGCAAGGCGAAGTACAAGGACATCCCGATCGAGGTCTACTTCGACCCGGCGCACGGCTACAACGTGGACCGGATGATCGAAGCGGTACAGAAATCGCTGGCCTACTACGAAGCGAACTTCACGCCCTACCAGCACCGGCAGGTGCGCATCATCGAGTTCCCGGGCTATGCCCGCTTCGCGCAGTCGTTCGCCAATACCATCCCCTACTCCGAGGCCATCGGCTTCATCGCCGACCTGCGTGACCCGGACAAGGTGGACTATGTGTTCTACGTGACTGCGCACGAGATCGCACACCAGTGGTGGGCGCACCAGGTGATCGGTGCCAATGTGCAGGGCGCCACGGTCCTGTCCGAGTCGCTGTCGCAGTATTCGGCGCTGATGGTGATGGAGCAGGAGTACGGCCGCCAGCACATGCGCCAGTTCCTCAAGCGCGAGCTGGACGGCTACCTGTCTGGCCGCGGTGGCGAGGCCATTGAGGAGCAGCCGCTGGAGCGCGTGGAAAACCAGCAGTACATCCACTACCAGAAGGGTTCGCTGGTGTTCTACCGGCTGCGCGAGGAGATCGGCGAGCAGGCCCTGAACCGCGCCCTGAAGCGCTTCCTGCAGGACAAGGGCTACCAGCAACCCCCGTACACCACCTCACGCGAACTGCTGGGCTACATCCGTGCCGAGACCCCGGCTGATCGCCAGCAGCTGGTCACCGACCTGTTCGAGAAGATCAGCTTCTATGACAACCGGGTGCTGGCCGCCAGCGCGCGCAAGCGCGATGACGGCCGCTACGACGTGACCCTGGACCTGCACGCCGCAAAGCAGTACGCCGATGGCAAGGGCAAGGAGAGCGACGGGAAGATGGATGACTGGGTCGAGATCGGCGTGTTTGCCAACGGGCCTTCGGGCAAGGAACGCGACCAGAAGGTGCTGTATCTGCAGCGCCACCACATCACCAGCGCCGCGCCGAAGATCACGGTGACCGTGGATGAAAAGCCGGATGAAGCGGGCTTCGATCCGTACAACAAGCTGATCGACCGGGTGAGCGATGACAACCGGCGCAAGGTGACGCTGTGAAGTAATGGAGCGCCGGCGGTTGCGTCGGCGCTCCGCATGGCACATGTAGTGCCGAGCCATGCTCGGCACAGCGCTTTCAGCGCACCGTGGCCTTCGGCCCCAGCAACGCCAGCAGTACATAGACCACGATCGAAGCGACGGTGCCGAGCACCGCCGGCAACCCGAAGGCCCAGGCCGAACGGCCCTGCTGGCGCGCCCACTGCGCCAGATGCCACGCCGCGCCCAGGTTGATCAGCCAGGCGATGACGAACACCGGCCACTGCACAATGCCCACCGCGCGCAGCAAGGGCATGGCCACCAGCGCGGCGGCGATGGCCGCGATCAGGAAGATCAGGGCCGACCGGGAATGGCGAGGTGCGGGGGCATTCATGCGGCCACCCTGCGCATCATCACCAGCACGCGATAGTTCCGGTTGTCGGCTTCCTGCAGCGGCTTCCAGCCCAGCCGCGCATACAGGCCGCCATCCAGGGATTCGGTCTGCAGGTACAGTTCGGAAACGCCCATCCGCACCGCCTGCGCCGCGGCCTGTTCCACCAGTGCGCCAGCCAGCCCACGCCCGCGATGACTATCGGCCACGAACACGCTGCCCAGCCAGTGCTCGTACTGCGGGAATGCCGGCATCTCCCGGCGCTTGAGCTGCACCGCTCCGACCACCTGACCGTCATCGAAGGCGGCGATCAGGTGCGGAAAGCCTTCGGCATCCTGCGGCGGATTCAGCCGCTCCAGTTCCTGTTCAAGCGACAGACCGGCGTCCTGGCCCCATTCCGCGTGGTACCACCGGGCCAACTGCTGCCGTTCCGGTGCGTCGGCGGTTAATACCCTGAATTCCATGGCAATGCCTCTATCCCAATGTCATCCAAGGGGATCACGGACGGCGCTCGAAGGGAAGCCTTCTGCAGCGTCGAGCCATGCTCGACTCTGCAAACAGCACGGCAACGGCTCAGCCCTGGGCGAAGTCCTTCAGGATCTCGCCAACGCCACTGGGCGAGATCTCGAAGCCCAGAGGCGTACCCGGGTTGATCACGACACCGTAGCCGCTGGGCACCCGGCGCAGCACGTCCAGCGTCAGCCAGCGGATCTGGTGTTCGGCCTGCTGGCTGTAGATGCCCACCCGCGACGGATCAGTGAACACGGCCACATGCAGGGTGCCCTGCTTGTCGAACAGCAGCGGGTCGAAGCCACTGCCGTCAGGGGTGATCAGGCTGCCGGTCAGCAGCACCACCTCGGAGGCGACGAAGGCCGCCATGAAGGCGCGGATCGGCACCGCCCCGTCCATCGCCGCCTTCAGCAGGGTTTCGATCGGGGTCTGCGGGGCGAGGTCGGTCATGGCGATACTGCGGGGCGTGAGGGGCGCCTATTGTAGAGTCGAGCTTGCTCGACTGCTCGAAAAGCGTGCCAACCAAGGTTGGCACCCACCAGAGCGGTAGGCAGGTGCCAGGAATCCGGGGTTGCCGGCCAGCGGCCGGCACTACCGCCCCAGCCGCAGGTCCCGAGCCTGCTGGTCGGCCATCGCCTTGTCCAGCTCGGCCTGCAGCGCCGGCTGCTGCACGGCGGCATCCAGCACGTAGACCTTCACCCCGTGCGCCGGCACTTCCGCCTTCAGCGAGCCGTCCACCCGCAATGAACCGCCCTCCAGCGCGTCGCGCCAGTGGCCGTTCTGGACGAAACGCGCCACGGTGAAGGTCCTTGCCTGGTCACCTTTGTTCAGCAGCACCAGCGCGGTCTGCGCTACATCACCATGCTGCAGCACGCGGAAGAACACCGCCTCATCGCCCTTGAGGCGTTCGTTCACCTGCAAGCCGCGCTGCAGGGCCGGGATGGCTTCGCGCAGTTTGGCGATGCGCTGCAGCGGCGCGAAGATCGGGCTCTGCGGCGCGGCGTCCACGCGCGGCTGGCCGAAGTAGGCACGGTTGCCAGCGTGCTCGGCGCGGCCCCGCATGAAGCCGGTCTCCGAGCCGTAATAGACCACCGGAATGCCGCGCGCAGTGAACAGCCAGTTGTGCGCATCGATGAAGCCGCTGTCGCTGGCCTGTAGGCGTGGCATGTCGTGGTTGTCGTAGAAGCTCATCAGCTCGTACGGATTGGCGTACGGGCCGCCGGTCAGGTGCAGCGGCTCGGCCAGGGTTTCAAAGCCCTTGCCTGCGGTGCCGAAGGTCTGTTCCAGCGCGCCGCGCAACGGGAAATCGAGCACGCTTACGTTGGCATTGGACGGCCAGGTGTGTTCGGCGATGCTCGCCGCGTTGTAGTCGAACGCTTCGCCGAACATGAACATGCCCGGGTGTTCAGCGCGGATGCGGTTGACGAACTCATGCCACCACGGATGCGGCAGCCAGCCGATGGTATCGATGCGCAGCGCATCCACCCCCTGTGCAGTCCACTGCAGGTAGGCGCCCACCAGATAATCCATCACCGCCGGATTGTCCTGGTTGAAGTCGGACAGTTCAGCCAGGTTGCCATCGAAGATCGAGCCGTCCTTGCTGTCGACCGGACCGATGTTGTTGTAGAACGCGTGCAGCGGGTTGTGCTTCGGATCCAGTTTCTGCGGTGGCAGATTCTGGTGATCGGCGATCAGTGTGCCGTCCTTGGCGAAGATCTGGCCGAACTGCGGCTGCCGCTTGGGCATGGTCCAGGCCGGCGAACCATGGTTGCCGACGATGTCCAGCACTACCTTCAGGCCGGCGCCGTGCAGGCCCTTGGTCAACCCGGCGAAGTCCAGGTCGCGGCTGGGCAGGTGCTCGTCCAGCGTGTAGAAGTTGATGCCCCAGTAGCCGTGGTAGCCGGTCTTGCCACGATCGGTCAGCGTGCTGGTACAGCTGATCGGCTTGCTGCCGGTGAACGCCTCGTCCGGGTTGTCGACGATGGGCGTGATCCATACAGCGCCGAAGCCGAGGTTGCGGATGTACTGCGCATTGTCCAGCACGCCGCGGAAGTCACCGCCGAGGTAGCCGATGTTTCCGTCCACCTTGTCCGGGCACGGCACCGGGATATCGAAGGTGCGGTGCTTGCCGCCCTGGTCGCGATGATCGTTGGACGGGTCGCCGTTGACGAAGCGGTCGGTGACCACGAAGTACACCGCATCGCTGGCGAACGGCTCGGTGGTGCCGACGTAGTCCGGGCGTGGCGCGGCCGCCGCATGGCCGGCCAGCAGCACCAGGGAAACAGCAACAGACAGCGCACCACGCATCACACCACCTCCGGACGGGACGGAACCCGCAGCACGCACAGGCCGGCGACGAACAGGCTGCAGCCGCCCAGCACCAGCACATGCATCGGCTGGCCGCCCAACCAGGCGCGCAGGGCGAAGCCGAGCGCACTGGCCGCGACCAGCTGCGGGATCACGATGAAGAAATTGAAGATACCCATGTACACGCCCATCTTCGATGCCGGCACGCTGTCGGACAGCAGTGCATACGGCAGCGAAAGAATGGAGGCCCAGGCGAAGCCGACGCCGACCATCGACAGCAGCAACCAGTGTGGGTCGCGGATGAACATCAGCGAGACCAGGCCGGCGCCGCCCAGCCACAGGTTGACCAGGTGGCTCCAACGCAGGCCGATCGCACGCACCATCGGCGGGATCAGCACCGCGGCCAGCGCTGCGAAGCCGTTGTAGGCGCCGAAGAGCACCCCCACCCAGTTGGCCCCCTCGTTATAGGCTGCCGACTGAGGATCGGTCGAACCGAAGTGGGTACCGGCCACCGCGGCGGTGGTGTAGATCCACATCGCGAACAACGCGAACCACGAGAAGAACTGCACCCACGCCAGGCGGCGCATGGTGACCGGCATCGCGCGCAGGTCGCCGACGATGACGGCCAGCATGTGTGTGCCCGGCAGCGCACGGGCGAGCGCAAGCAGCACGCCGTAACCCGCACACAAGCCCGCCAGCACGTACAGCATCTTGTCGCCCTGCCGCCAGGCGATCAGCAGCGCCAGCAACACGCCGAGCCCCAGCCACAGCGCCACCTGCGTCCACGGCGCCGGGCCACTGATGGCAGTCCCTGCGTGGTGCGCCGGCGGCTCGGCATCGTCGAAGCCAGCCAGCTCCGTTGGTGAGTACTCGCGGGTGCTGACCACCGTCCAGGTGATCGCCGCCAGCAGCACCACCGCACCGAAGTAGAACGCATAGCGCACGGTATCGGGCACTTCGCCGGCAGCTGCGGTGTTGGCCACGCCGAAGTGGGCGAGGATGAACGGCAGGAAGCTGGCGACGATGGCACCGATACCGATGAAGAAGCTCTGCATCGCGTAGCCGACCGGACGCTGGCGCGGCGCCAGCTGGTCACCGACGAAGGCGCGGAACGGTTCCATCGACACATTGATGGAGGCGTCCAGCACCCACAGCGTGCCAGCGGCAATCCACAGCGTTGGCGAGTTCGGCATCACCAGCAGGGCCAGTGTGGTCAGCACCGCACCGATCATGAAGAACGGACGGCGGCGGCCCCAGCGCGTCCAGGTGCGGTCGGACAGGTAGCCGATCACCGGCTGCACCAGCAGGCCGGTCAACGGCGCAGCGATCCACAGCCCCGGCACCGCGTCCATGTCCGCGCCCAGGGTCTCGAAGATGCGGCTGGCATTGGCGTTCTGCAGGGCGAAGCCAAACTGGATGCCGAGGAAACCGAAACACATGTTCCAGATCTGCCAGAACGACAGCTGCGGTTTGGCGGGACGACTCATCGTGCGCCCTCTTCCATCGCCACCGGCGCCACCTTCAGCGCCTGCACCTGGGCCTGGTTGAGCACACCATCACGCCCGCCCTTGCCGCCGGTGTAGTGCGCGAAGTGCTGCAGCGCGCTCATGTTGAAGCCCTCTTCAAGCGTGACCGTGCACCGCCCCTTGGGCACCGCGAACGTTGCCGAGGTCGAATCCTGCACCGCTACGCTGTGCGGCAGGGTGACCGTATGCCGCTGCAGCGGCTGGCCCGGGCACTGCAGCACCAACTGCTTCACCGCTGCGGTCACGCCGGTGTTGATCGGCCCGTTCGCGTTGCGGTACTGCAGGCGCAGGCGCACCTGCCCGGCCTGGGCCGCGGTGAACTGCCAGCGTTCCTCGCCCTTCAGCACCTGCTGCGGACCGACGCAGAGCATCGGGCTGTGCAGTGATTCCAATGCACCCTCGCGCCGGGTCAGGCTGAAGCAGTGCTGCAGGCCATCGTCGCTGATGTGCACCTGGCCATTGCTGGCAGCGACGACCCTGCCGTCCTTCCACAGAACCTGCCCAGTCGTGACCGGCACGCTCCAGCCAGCGCCATTGCGTATGGCCTGCGGAGTGGTTGGCGTTACCGGCGCACGCGCATTGGCGTCGGCGGTTGTGCCACCGAAGCCGGTCGCGGACGGGGCAGCCATCAGCTGCACCGTGGTCGTGTTGCCTTGGGTCAGCGTCCTGCCCGCCACCAGCAGGCCATCACCCAGCTGCTGCGGGCGCTCCAGCACGTAGTGCTTGCCACCGGCGTCCAGGCTGATGCGACGCTGCGTGCCGAACAGCTCCGGCACCAGCACGGCCGGCAGCTTGGGCCGCACGTGGCCATCGTCCTGCACGCCAAACACACCTTCGAGCACCATCGACAGATAGCCGGCCACCGACCACAGCTGGCGTTCGGAGTTGACCACCGGGCCGCTCAGCCCACCTTCCTCGACATGCACGGCCTGGCTGACCAGCTCGTAGTTCTCCATGTTGGAACCGGCGAGCGCTGCGCCCTGCATCAACGAGCGGATCTCGGCGGCGATGCGTGGTGCATCATCCAGTTGCCGCGCCGCACGCAGAGAGTACGCGCTGACGAACGGCCAGATCGCGCGATTGTGGTAGATCGGCTGCGGCGCCTCCTGCGGCCAGACAACCGGGCTGCCGGCCGGCCCCACCGGGTAGGCCGCCAGCGCACGGCGCGCACGCTCGCCCGGCAACACCTCGGCGAGGATGCCCAGCGACAGGCCGAGCAGATCAACCTTGGCATAGGGCACCGGGTGCGCGGCTTCACCGATGTAGCTCATGTACTGGCCCATGTCCTCGCGCCAGAAGCGCGCATCGATCTGCTGCGCCAGCGCATCGGCCCACGCCTTGTAGTCGGCCGCTCGGCCATCGCCATGCTGGCCGGCCAAGCGTTCGGCCAGGCGCAGCGCCTGGTAGTGCAGCACGTTGGTGGACAGCGCATAGGAGTCGCCGATGAAGCGCACGTCCTCGCGGGTCCAGTCCGGATAGGTCTGCTCACGCCAGTCCAGGAACGAGGTCTCGCCGCGATACAGGCCCATCTGCGCGTCGAACACCATCGCGCGGTCCTGCGCCAGCGTACCCTGCAGCGCTTGCCAGACCTGGTCGGCAAACGCGCGATCATCCAGCAGGTGGCGCGCCGCCAGGAACCACACCACGCGGTCGCTGCTGATCGGCCAGCTGCCGCCGGAACCGGTGTCCTGCGCGACGAACAGGCCGGGCGTGTGCCCATCGCGCGCCGCCGACAGCTTGAACTGCAGCGACTGCCGCGTGCGCTGCGGGTCCAGCCGCGCCAGCGCCAGATCTGCGGCGAAGCTGACATCACGGGTCCACACATAGGGCCAGCGCGCACCAGTCTGGAAGCACTCGCACGGCACCGGCCTGCCCTCATCGAATGCAGGATCGCGGATCGCATCCACGCGGTCCTGGTCCATCTCCTGCTGGGCCAGCGCGAACAACGCATCGAACATCACGCTGCCGGTCTGGCTGCGCATCGGCATGGGCGCAATGCGCACCTCACTCTTGGGCGCGTGCAGCACGAAGCTGCCGTTGGCAGCGGCTTCGGCGCGCGCCTGGCGGCCGTCGAATGTCAGGTCGGCCGCGTGCGCGGTCGTCCCCAGCGCTGCCCCCAGGGCAGCGGTCAGGCAAATGATCTTCAGCATCGAAGCGGCAGACCGGCTTGCGCCCGTCGACCTCCCTCCCTCTCTGCACCGTTGTGGGTCCGCACTGCCGTTGCCGGCGTGCGGGCGCGGCCCCTCCCTCAAGGTGCCTTGGCCCCATGGTAGACGCGGGGCTGTCGGCTGCGTCCAGCTGCATACGTATTCATGGCGTTGCGCGGTAGCGGGCCTGCCGTGCTGGCTTATGGTCCCGGTCTGCCAACGGCGCCTTGGGAGGGGAAATGCCGACGTCACCCACAACGGTACGCGCAGTGTTCGCGCACGCTTTCGGCCTGGCCCTGCTGGGATGGGCCGCGCTGGCACAAGCGGCGGCACCGCAGATCGCCAGCGTCGAATCACCGGACAAGGTGCTGAAGGTCAGCCTGGTGCTGGACGGCGGTACCGCGCGCTACCGCGTCGAGCGCCTCGGCCAGACCGTGGTGGCCGATTCGAAGCTGGGTTTTGAACTGCGCGATGGTCGCCTCGACCGCGACTTCAGCCTGCTGGCGCAGGAACGGCGCAGTGTCGATGACAGCTGGGAACAGCCCTGGGGCGAGCGCCGGCTCACTCGCAACCACTTCAACGAACTGACCGTGCACCTGGCCGAAAGCACCGGCAGCAAGCGCCGGCTGGATGTGGTGTTCCGCGTGTACGACGATGGCCTCGGCTTCCGCTACATATTCCCTGAGCAGCCGAACCTGCGCGAGGCGACCATCGATGACGAGCTGACCGAGTTCGCCATCGCACAGGATTCCACCGCGTGGTGGATCCCTGCCGGGGAACCGATCCACTATGAATACCTGTACCAGCGCACCCCGCTGCGCGAAGTGCCGCTCGTGCACACGCCGATGACCCTGCGCAGCCACGACGGCCTGCACGTGGCCATCCATGAGGCGGCACTGGTCGACTACGCGGGCATGTGGCTGCGCCGCACCGAGGGCCAGCGCCTGCGCGCCCAGCTGTCGCCCTCGGCCGAAGGCTGGAAGGTGCGCCGCGCCCTGCCCTTCGCCACGCCGTGGCGCACCCTGCAGATCGCCGACCGTGCAGGTGGCCTGGTCGAGTCGGACCTGATCCTCAACCTCAATGAGCCCAATGCGCTGGGCGACGTGAGCTGGGTGAAGCCGGCCAAGTACCTGGGCGTGTGGTGGTCGATGCACCTGGACAACGAGAGCTGGGCGACCGGCCCGAAGCATGCCGCCACCACCGCCAAGACGAAGAAGGTGATCGACTTCGCCGCCGCACACGGCTTCCGCGGCGTGCTGGTGGAAGGCTGGAATCCCGGCTGGGACGGTATGTGGGTGGGCAACGGCTACGACTTCGACTTCACCCGCGCCACGCCCGATTTCGATATCGAGGCGCTGTCCGCCTACGGCCTGAAGAAGGGCGTGCACCTGATCGGCCACCACGAAACCGGCTGCGCCATCGAGCACTACGAGGACCAGCTGGGCGCCGCGCTGGACCTGTATGCGCGGCTGGGCATTGACCAGTTCAAGACCGGCTACGTCTGCGATGACGGCCAGATCGACCGCCGCAATCCGTCCGGCGGCCCGCTGTGGCGCGAGTGGCACGACGGCCAGTTCATGGCCCGCCACCATCTGAAGGTGGTGCAGGAAGCCGCACAGCGGCACCTGTCGGTGAACCCGCACGAGCCGATCAAGGACACCGGCCTGCGTCGCACCTACCCGAACTGGATCTCGCGCGAAGGCGCGCGCGGCATGGAGTACAACGCCTGGGGCCAGCCACCGAATCCGCCGGAACACGAGGTCAACCTGGTGTTCACCCGTATGCTGGCCGGGCCGATGGACTACACCCCCGGCATCCTCAGCCTGAAGGGCCGCCACGGCCAGGCCATTCCCAGTACGTTGGCCCGCCAGCTGGCGCTGTACGTGGTGCTGTACAGCCCGATCCAGATGGCCGCCGACCTGCCCGATCACTACCTGCAGCACCGCGAGGCGTTCCGCTTCATCGAGGACGTGGCAGTGGACTGGGAGCAGAGCCGCGTGCTCAATGGCGAAGTGGGCGACTACGTGACGATCGTGCGCCGCGACCGCAACAGCCGTGACTGGTTCCTCGGCAGCATCACCGATGAACACGGCCGCGTGCTGCCGGTATCGCTGGGTTTCCTGGAACCGGGCGTGCGCTACCGCGCCGAAATCTACCGCGATGGCGACGGCGCTGATTTCCGCAGCAATCCGTTCGCGTTCAAGCGCGAAACACGCGAGGTGACCAGCGCCGATGCACTGACCCTGGTGCTGGCGCCGGGCGGTGGCCAGGCGATCCGGTTCACGCCGCTCTGAATGGAACGCTAGTGCCGGCCAGCGGCCGGCACTACCGCAAACAGGACCTGAAAGCGATTACAACCCTGCAAACGCCATTGAATACGTATGCAGGGTGATTCCCGCGAAGAATGCGCTGCCTACCATAGCGGCGACGACAGCGGCCACCGCGTCGCACGTCCACGGTCACTCCGGGACGTTCACGAATCGATCTGCAACATTGCCTGGGAGGGGAAAATGTTGAACCACAAGCGCAGCGCGCTGAGCATCGCGCTGGCCGTTGTCCTGGCGCCGACGCTGGCGTCGGCACAGTCCACGCAGAACACCACCACGCCGGCCGCCACCGCCGCCACCGCCGCCACCAACCTGGATACGGTGCAGGTCACCGGCATCCGCCGCGGCATCGAGAACGCGATCGCGATCAAGCAGGACGCCACCTCGGTGGTCGAAGCGATCTCCGCCGAAGACATCGGCAAACTGCCCGACGTCAGCATCGCCGAATCGATCTCGCGCCTGCCAGGCCTGGCCGCCCAGCGCGTTGCCGGCCGTGCGCAGGTGATCAGCGTGCGTGGCCTGTCACCCGACTTCGCCACCACGCTGCTCAATGGTCGCGAAGTGGTCAGCACCGGCGACAACCGCGGTGTCGAGTTCGACCAGTACCCATCCGAGCTGGTCAACGGCGTGACCGTCTACAAGACCCCCGACGCGGCGCTGGTCGGCCAGGGCCTGTCGGGCACCATCGACATGCAGACCGCACGTCCGCTCAGCTTCCCCGACCGCGTCATCGCCGTCAGCGGCCGCTACCAGAAGAGTTCATTGGGCCGCGCCGCCGACACCGACCCGTACGGCAACCGCTTCAGCGCCAGCTACATCGACCAGTTCCTGGACAAGACCCTCGGCATTGCCATCGGCTACGCGCACAGCGACATGCCGATCCAGGAAAACCAGGTGGGCCTGTACGAGCCGTGGACCACCGAGCACACCACCAACGGCAACCGCCCCGGCGTTGCCGCTGGCACCTACTTCACCGATGGCATCAAGGCACTGCGCCGCACCGGTAACAACAAGCGCGACGGTGTGATGGCCACGATCCAGTTCCGGCCGAACAACAGCTGGACCAGCACCTTCGATGCGTTCCATACCGAAGCAGAGCAGATCGACACCGCCAACCAGTTCGAGCTCAACCTCAGCAACTACAACGGCAACTACACCCCGGGCCTGCTGGTCAGCAACCCGCAGGTCAATGCCAATGGCACCTTCACCGGTGGCACCGCCAGTGGCGTGTACCCGCTGGTGCGCGGCATGTACAACAAGCGCAAGGACAAGATCGATGCGTTCGGCTGGAACAACGAGTTCACCTTCGGCAGCGTCAAGCTGGTCGCCGACCTGAACTATTCCAAGGCCACCCGCGACGAACTGAACCTGGAAAACAACCTGCAGCTGACCCCGATGCCGCAGCTGGATACGGTCGGTGTGCAGTTCCGCCAGGATGGCTTCTCGCAGATCAGCCCGGGCCTGAACTACTCCAACCCGGACGCGCTGTTCCTGACCAACACCATCTACGGTTCTGGTTACGGCAAGGTGCCGAAGGTGGAAGACCGCCTGAAGGGCGGCAAGCTGGCCGCGACCATCGCCCTGCCCGAAGCAATGGCGTCGTGGGCACCGGATCTGGATATCGGCGTGAACTATGCCGACCGCCGCAAGGTGAAGACCCAGTCCGAAGGCAACATCCTGCTCGGCGCGCAGGGCGATGCCAACATCGCATCGGATCTGCAGTACCGCCCGGTCAACCTCGGCTTCGCCGGCCTGGGCACCATCCCGGCCTGGAACGTGCCTGGCGCGGTCGGTCGCTACATGACCTTCAATCCGGTCGACAACCTGGACTACCTGATTCCCAAGTCGTGGACGGTGCAGGAAAAGATCACCACCGCCTGGGCGCGCCTGAACATCAACACCGATATCGGTGTGGTGGGCGTACGCGGCAATATCGGCGTGCAGATGCAGCACACCGACCAGAGCTCGGACTCGCGCTATTGGGACAGCTCGCAGGCGGCCGGCAACAACATCCAGCCCTACTCGGACGGCCGCAAGTACAACGACTGGCTGCCCAGCTTGAACCTGGCCTTCATGTTCCCGCATGAGCAGACCCTGCGTTTTGCTGCAGCCAAGCAGGTCGCGCGCCCGCGCGTGGACCAGATGCGCGCGGGCCTGGAGTTCGGCGTGGATACCGGTACCGGCCGCCCTGGCGGCAGTGGCGGCAACCCCCTGCTGGATCCGTGGCGTGCCACCGCGCTGGACCTGTCCTACGAGAAGTACTTCGGCGAGAAGGCCTACGTGGCCGCCGCGATCTTCTACAAGGACCTGAAGAGCTACGTCTACACCCAGTCGGTGGACAACTACGACTTCACCGGCCTGCTGGGCAACTATGTGCCGCCGCCGGGCATGGTGGTGCCGGTGCTGCCGACCGGCACCTTCTCGACCCCGGTGAACGGCAAGGGCGGCACCCTGAAGGGCCTGGAGCTGACCGCGTCGTTCCCGCTGGAAATGCTGACCGACAGCCTGCGTGGCTTCGGCGTGCAGGCCAGCGCGACCTTCAACAAGAGCGACATCCAGATCCTGGATCCGGAAAGCGCGTCCAGCGTGGGCACCGACCCGATCAGCCTGCCCGGCCTGTCCAAGCGCGTGTACAACTTCACTGCCTACTACGAGCGTAGTGGCTTTGAAGCACGCGTGAGCCAGCGCCGCCGTTCGGACTTCATCGGCGAGATCGGCAACTTCAACGGTAACCGCACCCTGCGCTACGTGGTGGGCGAGAACGTGACCGATGCCCAGGTCAGCTACACCTTCAGCGACAGCAGCACCCTGCGCGGCCTGACCCTGCTGCTGCAGGGAAGCAACCTGACCAACGAGCCGTACCGCACCTACGCCGGCAGCAAGGACCGCCCGCTGGAATACATCGAATGGGGCCGCACCTACATGCTGGGCGTGAACTACAAGTTCTGACCACGACCGGGTAGTGCCGGCCGCTGGCCGGCAACGACCCATCGGAAACCCGCTGCGCAGGCAGCGGGTTTTCTTTTGCGCGAATGCCGGCAGTAGATCCACGCCATGCGTGGATGCGTTTCGCCGGAATCCCGCCCACAAAAAAGGGACGGGGCGCTTCGGCCCCGTCCCCGCAAGTACCGCCACCGGAGAAAACGGTCAGCTGCGTCGGGCGCAATACACCGCGCGCGGCGGCAGCTGGAGTTCATTGCCCTGCACCGTGCCCGCATCCGGGCCCGGTACCGCCACCTGCTGCCAGTTGCCCGGCGGCAGCGGATGGCTCACCGCCTCGGCCGACAGGTTGAACGCCAGCAGGAGGGTTTCATCTGCAAGCATACGCTCGAACAGCAGCACTGGCTCGGCGCTTTCGATGAATCGGATGCTGCCATGCAGTAGCGCAGGCTGGGTATGCCGCCAGCCCAGGAATGCCCGGAACGCGGCCAGCACCGAGTGCGGATCCCGCTCCTGCACGGCCACCGCCGTCGCCCGGTGCTCGGCCGGGATCGGCAGCCACGGCTGGCCCGTGGTGAAACCCGCCAGCGGCGCATCGGTCCACGGCAGCGGGGTGCGGCAGCCATCACGGCCCTTGAAGTTCGGCCAGAAGGTGATGCCATACGGGTCCTGCAGGGCCTCGAACGGCACCTCGGCCTCGGCCAGGCCCAGTTCCTCGCCCTGGTACAGACAGACCGAACCGCGCAGCGAGCACAGCATCGCCACCAGCATCCGCGCCAGGCGGGGATCGGCCGGGTGGCCGCCCCAGCGGCTGACCGCCCGCTCCACGTCGTGATTCGAAACCGCCCAGCACGGCCAGCCTTCGGTCATTGCCGCTTCCAGCCGCGAGACCGTGTCGCGGATGTAGGCCGCGCTGTAATCGTCCACCAGCAGCTCGAAGCTGTAGCCCATGTGCAGGCGGCCATCGCGAGTGTACTCGGCCGTGGTCGCCAGCGAGTCCTCCGAGGAGATCTCGCCCAGGCTCACCGCGCCCGGGTACTCGTCCAGCAGCGCGCGCAGCTGCTCCAGGAACGGCAGGTTTTCCGGCTGGGTGTTGTTGTAGTAGTGGTACTGGTAGGCGTACGGATTGTCCGCGCTGAAGCCGCGCCCTACCCGCTTTTCGGCCGGCTTGGCCGGGTTGTCGCGCAGCTGCGCATCGTGGAAGCAGAAGTTGATCGCGTCCAGGCGGAAGCCATCCACGCCACGGTCCAGCCAGAAGCGCACGTTGTCCAGGGTCGCCTGCTGCACGTCCGGGTGATGGAAGTTCAGGTCCGGCTGGTCGACCAGGAAGTTGTGCAGGTAGTACTGCTCGCGGCGCGGCTCCCACTGCCAGGCGCCGCCGCCGAACAGCGACAGCCAGTTGTTGGGTGGGGTACCGTCCTCGCGCGGATCGGCCCAGACGTACCAGTCCGCCTTCGGGTTGGTGCGGTCCTGGCGGCTCTCGCGGAACCAGGCATGCTCGATCGAGGTGTGGCTCAGCACCTGGTCGATCATCACCTTCAGGCCCAACCCGTGGGCCTTGGCCAGCAGGCGGTCGAAGTCCTCCAGGCTGCCGAACAGCGGGTCGACGTCGCGGTAATCGGCGATGTCATAGCCGAAGTCGGCCATCGGCGATTTGAAGAACGGCGAGATCCAGATCGCGTCCACACCCAGCGCGGCGATGTGGTCCAGGCGCTGGATGATGCCGGGCAGGTCGCCTACCCCGTCGCCGTTGGCGTCGAGGAAACTGCGCGGATAGATCTGGTAGATGACGGCTCCGCGCCACCATGGATAGTGCGACATCGACAGCCCCCCTCCGGGCATGCGGGACCCGCCGGGAGCGGGCCGAAATCCTGATGCCGCAAGCTTAGCGGTGGGTCCCCGGGCTTGGCGCAACCTGCATACGTATTCACGCGGGCGGCAGCCGTGGCCGGGCCAAGGACGTCGGCCAGCCCGGTTTGCGCCCGAATTCACAGGCAACGCCTATAATCAGCGATGAGCCTGAAAGCCTGATCGCATGACCATCACCGAAGACACCCGTCCCGCCCTGGGCCTGCCCCAGATCCAGTCGCTTGCCGCGGCCGACATGGCCGCCGTCGACGCCCTGATCCGGCGCCGGCTGTCCTCGGACGTCGTGCTGATCAACCAGATCGCCGATCACATCATTTCCGCCGGCGGCAAGCGCCTGCGCCCGATGCTGGTGATGCTGGCCGGCCATGCGGTCGGCCAGGCCGGCCCGGATCACCACCAGCTGGCGGCGATCATCGAGTTCATCCACACCTCCACCCTGCTGCACGACGACGTGGTGGACGAATCCAGCCTGCGCCGCGGCCGCAGCACCGCCAACGCGCTGTGGGGCAACGCACCCAGTGTGCTGGTCGGCGACTTCCTGTACTCGCGCAGCTTCCAGCTGATGGTCGAGCTGGAGCGCATGTCGGTGATGCAGATCCTGGCCGATGCCACCAACCGCATCGCCGAGGGTGAAGTGCTGCAGCTGCTGCACGTGCACAACCCGGATACCGACGAAGCGGCCTACCTGCGCGTGATCGAGCGCAAGACCGCGGTCCTGTTCGCTGCCGGTACCCGCCTGGGCGCGCTGGCCAGCGGCGTGGACGAAGCCACCCAGCAGGCCCTGTTCGACTACGGCATGCACCTGGGCTACGCGTTCCAGATCGCCGACGACGTGCTGGACTACTCGGCCAATGCCGAGGAGCTGGGCAAGAACCTGGGCGACGACCTCGCCGAGGGCAAGGCGACGCTGCCGCTGATCCACGCGATGGCCCACTCCGACGACGCCACCCGCGAGCGCCTGCGCACCATCGTGCAGGACGGCGACGCCTCGGCGATGCCGGAAGTGCTGGCCGCGATCCGCGCCACCGGCGGACTCGAGTACAGCCGTGCGCGTGCCGAGGAGTATGCCGAAGCCGCCGAGCGCGCGCTCGATGGCCTGGGCGACAACGATGCCGTGGCCGCCCTGCGCGGCCTGGCCCGCTACGCGGTGCAGCGTTCGCATTGACCAGCGGAGGTGTGCCGAGCAACGGTCGGCACCCACAATGACCGGTAGGTGCCGACCGTTGGTCGGCACTGAAACATCGGTAGGTGCCGACCGTTGGTCGGCATATCTCTTCAGCGTTTCTCGAAGCGCTCCTCGAAGAACTCATCCAGCGCCTTCCACGCGCGCTTGGCCGCCCGTTCGTTGTACTGGCAGCCCGGCGGGCTGTTGGCATCGCGCTCGGCGAAGCAGTGCACTGCCCCGCTGTAGTTGGTGAATTCCCAGTCGACCTTGGCCGCGTTCATTTCCTTCTGGAAACCGGCGATGTCCTCGGCGCTCACGCTCTTGTCATCGGCGCCATTGAGCACCAGCACCGATGGGTGCGTGCCACCGGCCTGCGCCGGCAGCGGCGAACCCAGCCCGCCGTGCAGGCTGACCACACCGGCCAGCGGCGCACCGGCACGGGCCAGCTCCAGCACCGTGGTGCCGCCGAAACAGAAGCCCACCGCGCCGATCCGGCTCGCATCGAGCGGCGTCTTGCCGGCCTGGGCCTTGAGCACGTTCACCGCCTCCAGCGCGCGTGCGCGCAGCAGCGACCGGTCATTGCGCAGCTTGGTCGCCACCGGCCCGGCCTCGGCATCGGTCTTCGGCCGCACGCCCTTGCCGTACACATCGGCCACCAGCACCACGTAGTCATCGCCAGCCAGCTGTTTGGCCTTCTCGACCGCCGATTCGTTCACGCCCTTCCAGTTCGGCACCATCACCAGACCGGGACGCTTGTCGTTGTCGCCGTCGTCATAGACCAGCACGCCACTGAAGGTCGTGCCCTGGTGTTTCCACTCCACCGGTTGCGTCTTCATTGCCGCCCACGCCGGCATCGCCGCCAGCCCCAGCATCACCGCTACACCGCATCGCCAACGATTCATGCGCCTGCTCCGCAAGAAAAAGGGGACGGAGGGGATCAAGCCGTATTTGCCCCTCCCGCGTCGCATTCTGCATTGGCGACGTGACGCAGGTGTGGTTGGATACGACTTAATCCCCTCCGTCCCCTTTTTCGCATGAACCTGGTTGATCGCTTTCTGTCTGGCCTGATTCCACGCCTGCCTGCCGACGATGCCCCGCAGTGGGGCCACGTGCAGGGCGCCAACGCCGAAGACCTGCAGCGCCTGCGTGCGCAGTGGCCGCAGGTTCCGGACAGTCTGGTCGCGTTGCTGTCGCGCGTGGATGGCACGCACTTCCGCGAGTACCCCGGCGGCGAGGTCCGCGTGCTGATGCTCGGCTCGGACGTGGAGGAAGGTGGCTATCCGTACTACCTGCGTTCGGTGGCGCAGGTCTTCGAAGACCAGCGGCAGTGGGACGACAGCATCCGCTCGATCTACGAAGAGTGGCTGGACGACGAGCCGGAGATCCTCGGCGATGGCATCGACCCCGATCTGCCGATGGACCGTCGCCTGTGCTTCTCGCACTGCATGAACAACGGCGGCACCTCGATGCTCTACCTGGATTTCGACCCGGCACCAGGCGGCACCGTCGGCCAGGTGGTGCGCTACCTGCACGATCCGGACAGCTATGCAGTCATCGCGCCGAGCTTCGATGCGTACCTGCAGCAGTTGATTGATGGCGATTACGCGTTCATCGATCAGGACGACTGAAATCCAGCCGAGCGTGGGCTCGGCTCTACAGTAGATCCACGCCATGCGTGGATGGGATGCACAGGATCCCGCTGGGGTCAGAGCCCTTTCCTGCGGAAAGGGATCCGACCCCGGACCGGTGGCTCAAACGATGCCCAACCCCGGAATCGCGCTGTTGCTGTCCGGGTCGAAGCCGGCCAGCTCGGCGAAATGGCGACCACGAGCCACGTAATCGCGGTAGGCACCAAAGCTCGGCGCGCCCGGCGACAGCAGCACCACCCCGCCCTGCGTACCCAGCGCCGCGCGTGCCAGCGCCATCGCTTCGGGCAGGTCACCGGCCGCGTGCAGGCCGAAGCGGCCGGCATCGGCCAGCGGCTGCAGCATCGCGTGGATGCGCGGGCCGTTGCTACCCATGGTCACGATCTCCACCGGCGGCACGTCGTGGGCCATGTGCTGCATGAAATCGCTCCAGTCCAGGCCGCGATCATGTCCGCCCACCAGCAGCGCGATGCGCTGGCCGGCGAAGCACTCCAGCGCTGCCAGGCTGGCATGCGGCGTGGTGCTGATTGAATCGTTGACGTAGGTCAGGCCATCGGCCACGCCGATGCGTTGCAGGCGATTCGGCAACGGACGGAAGTCCTGCACCGCCGGCGCCAGCGCCACGGCATCCAGCCCCAGCGCTTCCAGAGCGGCCAGTACCGCGCACAGGTTGCCACGGTTGTGGCGGCCCGGCAGTGGCGTGTTGCGGGTGTCGAACACCGCCTGCTCACCGCGATGCACGATGTCACCGCGCATATGCCAACCCTGCGGCTGGTTGAACCAGACCACTTCGCTGTCAGGCAGAGACAGCGCGGCCAGATGCGGATCGGCGGCGTTGAGCACGGCGATGCGCGGTGCGGCTTCAGTCACCAGCCGCAGCTTGTCGTCGATGTAACGCTGCTCGCTGCCGTGCCAGTCCAGGTGTTCCGGGAACAGGTTCAGCACCAACGCCACCTGCGGGCGGGCGCCACTGCGGGCCACTTCGCCGGTCTGGTAACTGGACAGTTCCACCGCCCAGTACTCGGGCGCGGGTTTCGGGTCCAGCGCTTCCAGCAGCGGCAGGCCGATGTTGCCGACCAGGCCGGTGCGGTGGCCGGCGGCACGCAGCAGGTGCGCGACCAGCGCGGTGGTGGTGCTCTTGCCCTTGGTACCGGTCACGCACACGGTGTCGTGCACGATGCCATCAGCACCCGCATGCTCGGCAAACCACAGAGCAGTGCCACCGATGAAAGTGGTGCCCTGCGCGGCGGCGGCCAGCGCGATTTGCTGGTAAGGGCTGATGCCCGGCGACTTGATCACCACATCGAAGGCAGCCAGCGCCTCGGCCGACGGCTCACCACGGACGTCCAGCGCACCGTGTGTTTCCGCACGCGCTGCCTCGACTTCGGCAGCTGGACAGAACAGGCTCAGGCCAAGCCCGGGCAGGCGCGAACGCAGCACCGCAAACGCGGCGCGGCCCTCGCGGCCCCAGCCCCACAGCGCAACGCGCTTTCCTTCAAGCTTCGAAATCTTCACGTACCCGTTCCCACAGCGCAGCCGGAATACGGTGTTCGCCCTGCAGCTGCAACAGCGGTGCCAGTTCCAGTTCGGCGGCATCCAACTGCGGCTGGATCTCATTGCAGAAGCGCTTCACCAGCACGTCTTCCTTCCACTCGGCGCGCTGCGCCAGGGTTGCCATCGCTGCGCGCGACTCGCGGCCTTCGCCCACGCACTCGAACGGCTTGTGGTCCTGGAATTCCAGCAGTGCGTCGAAGCCGCCAGCCTGCTCGATGTCATCCAGCAGGTTGCGGCCGAAGATGCGTACCAGGCGCGTCTTGGGCATGAACGGGGCCAGTGCCAGGAACACGAAGTGGCACTTCGGGCAGACACCGCACCAGCGGTTCACCGGGCGCTCGCCGAGGATGTGGAAGTTGCGGTTGCAGCTGGAGAAGTGCGCGTCGTAGAAATCGGTCTTGGCGAACTGGCGCGCAACCGCCAACTCGGACATCGGCCGCAGCAGCGAGTAGTACTGCAGATCGGCGGCCAGCTGCTTCTGCACATGGCTGCCGAACGCCTGCTCGAACGCCCAGCCCTTGGACCACTGATGGTTGACTTCACCGGTGCCCGGAATCTGGCTGCCGTAGCTGGCCGAACGTTCGTTGGAGAACACCACCTGGTCCACGCCCTGCAGCAGCGCGGCCAGCACCATGATCGCCGAGTTCACCGCGGTAACCGGGATATGCCCGTTCCAGGCGCCCTGGCGGTTGAGCTCGAACAGTTCCGGCGCCAGCGCGCGGCCCAGGTTTAGCGTCGGCAGGCCAGTGCGCTCGGCACAGGCGCGGATCAGCTGCGAGCCACCGATCCAGGTCACCGTCTCGTCCACGCCGGCACGGCGCAGCGCTTCGATGCTGACCAGCGAATCCTTGCCGCCGCCAATTGCCACCAGCGCGTGCGGCTGCAGGCCCAGCACCGGTGCCTGCACCGCTTCGCCCTGTACCGGCAGGCGGAAGCGCCCGCGCAGGTTCAGGCCGTTGCGGTAGGCAAATTCGCCCAGGCCATTGAGGTAGACCGTCTCCACCAGCGCAGCGGTTTCGGCATCAATGTTGTAGCTGTCGATGCTGACCGTCTCCGGCACGCCCGCCTTGTAGTAGCTGACACCGGCAATCAGGTGCAGCAGCTGCAGCGCTCGCTGCACGGCGGCGGCACGCGCCTGGTCCAGTACGAACGGCGCGCCGGGAACGGTGATGGTTTCCACCATTTCCGGGCCGTCGTCGAAGGCGTAGACCAGCTTGGCCACGCCAGTGTCCGCGGCGAATTCGCAGCGGACGAAGCGGAAGCGGGAAACCTGGTGTTTATCGAAAGCAGTCATGGTGTATCCGGTCAGGCACCTGCCCGCGCGCAGGCGCGGGAGGTGTCGGTGGGCGGGTGCAGGGCGCGGAAGGCAGCGATCACTCGATCACGTCTTCGCGCGGCATCGCCCGCTGGTTGTAGGTGTTGGACATCACGTAGCCGTAGGCACCGGCATCGGCGATCAGCATCACATCGTCCGGCGCGGTTGACACCGGCAGCTTGCGGCGCTTGCCGAACACATCGCTGGATTCGCAGATCGGGCCGACCACATCAAACGCCGCTTCGGCATAACCGCCCTGGCGGCTGAGGTTCTCGATGTCATGCCAGGCGTCGTACAGCGCCGGGCGCATCAGGGTGTTCATGCCCGCATCCAGGCCGACCCGGCGCACGCCATCCTTCTCCACCACCTGGGTGGCATGGGTCAGCAGCACGCCCGATTCGGCCACCAGGAAGCGGCCCGGTTCGATCGCCAGACGGAACGCCGGATGCAGCGCCTTGACCTCGGCCAGACCCTCGGCCCAGGCCTCCAGGTCGAACGGCTCGTCTTCGTCGCTGTACGGAATCGGAAGGCCACCACCGATGTCGATGGTCTGTACGCTGCCGATGCGGCGGGCGAAACCGGCCAGCTCATCGCACATCAGGCGCCAGTGCTGCGCGGTTTCCACACCGCTGCCCAGGTGCGCATGCAGGCCGACCACGCGGGTGCCCAGTTCGGTAGCCGCGCGCACGAACTCGTCGACGCGGGCGATCGGCAGGCCGAACTTGGAATCCTTGCCACCGGTACGCACCTTGGCGTGGTGGCCCTCGCCACGACCCAGATCAACGCGCAGCCACAGCTCGCGGTTGCGGAACAGGTCCGGCCAGCGCTGCAGCGCCTCGACATTGTCGACGGTGACGGTCACGCCCAGCGCGAATGCCGCTTCGTATTCCTCGCGCGGGCAGAAGCTGGGGGTGAACAGCACGCGCTTGGGCGACAGTTCCGGCAGATGCTGGAACACGTGCTTCAGTTCGCCATGCGATACGCACTCCAGTCCAAAGCCCTCGGCTTCCAGCAGCTGCAGGATGGCCGGATGGCTGTTGGCCTTGATCGCGTAGTAGCGCTGGTCGATCGGCTTGATCGCCGCCAGCGCGCGGGCACGGGCACGTACGGTCGGCAGATGATAGACGTAGCGTGGCGTACCGGCATCGGCCAGCTGCAGCAGGTGCGCACGCTGGCCACGCCACCAAGGCGTACCACGCGGGCGCACCGTACCGGCAATCTCGCGCCAGCGCGGGCCGAACACTTCGGTCTCTTCCACCGGCATCGCGCCGCTGTCGATCAGTTCGGCGTGCAGGATCGGCAGCAGGCCATCGGCATCGGCTTCGTCGATGACGAAGGTCAGGTTCAGGTCGTTGGACGACTGCGAGATCATGTGCACGCGTTCGCGGCCGAAGGTCGCCCACACGTCCGACAGCTTGTGCAGCAGCGAGCGCATGCCGAGACCGACCAGGGTGATCGCTGCGCACGGCACGATCACCTTCACCTTGCAGATCTGCGACAGGTCGGCCGACAGCGCGGCCAGCACATCGGTGTTGACCAGGTTCTCGGAGGGATCCAGCGACACGGTGACATTGGTCTCGGCCGAGCCGATCAGGTCTACCGACAGGCCATGCTTCTTGAACAGATTGAACACGTCGGCCAGGAAGCCGACCTGCTGCCACATGCCGATGCCTTCCATCGACACCAGCACGATGCCGTTGCGACGGCTGATCGCCTTCACCCCCGGCACCGGCGCGGCATTGCCGTCGATGCTGGTGCCCGGCAGTTCCGGACGCTCGGTATCGAGGATCGCCATCGGCACGCCCGCATCGCGGCACGGCTTGATCGAACGCGGGTGCAGCACCTTGGCACCGGTGGTGGCGATTTCCTGCGCTTCGTAATAGTCCAGCCGGGTCAGCAGCCGCGCATCCGGAACGTCCTTGGGATTGGCGCTGAACATGCCCGGCACGTCGGTCCAGATCTCCACGCGGCTGGCGCCGAGCAGCGCACCGAAGTACGCCGCCGAGGTATCCGAACCACCACGACCGAGGATGGCGGTGCCGCCGTCGGCGTGGCGCGAGATGAAGCCCTGGGTAATCAGCAGCCGGGTCGGCTGCGCGCGGAAGCGCTGCGCCCAGGCTGCGTCCGCACGCCACTGGCAATTCACCGACAGGCGCTGCGACCAGTCGCTCTGGTTCGGCTGTGGCGGCAGTGCATCCAGCCACTGGCGGGCATCCATCCAGCCGAAATCCAGGCCGCTGGCACGCAGGTAGGCCGCACCCAGGCTGGACGACAACAACTCGCCCTGGCCCAGTACCTCGGCCTGCCAGTCCAGCGGACGAGCAGCGGCGCGCGGGTCATCGAGCAGGCCCTGCAGCACGGCCAGTCGTTCGGCCAGCACCTCGGCGCCCAGCTCCAGTTCCTGCAGGAAGCCCTGGTGGCGCTCGACCAGCGCGGCCACGCGATCACGGCTGTCCGGCGCGCCATCGGCAATCGCGGTCAGTTCGTTGGTGACCCCGGACAGCGCCGACACCACCACCAGCACGCGCGAGCCGGTCTCTTCCGCGCGTTTTTTCGCCAGCTTCCCGATCGTGTCCCAGCGGTGACGACGCGACACCGAGGTGCCGCCGAACTTCAGTACGATCCAACGATCGACAAGGGGGGAAGCTGACATGGATTGGCTATGTAGAATGTGGGGAAGCCGCCCTCGGGGGCGGAACCTTTGATTCTAAGCGCAATATCCCCGTAGATGGCCGTCCTCCGTTACCTCCAGCTCGATGTCTTCGCCCCCCGCCCCGGTACCGGCAACCCCCTGGGCGCCGTGCTGGACGCCGACGATCTCTCCGGCGAGCAGATGCAGGCTCTGGCGGCCTGGCTGAACCTGTCCGAGACGGTGTTCTTCCTGCGCCCCAGCGCGCCCGACGCCGACTACCACATCCGCATCTTCACCCCGACCCGTGAGCTGGCTTTCGCCGGCCACCCCAGTGTTGGCGCGGCCTGGACGGCGGTGACCTGCGGCCTGGCCCAACCGCGCGAGGGTGCGCTGGTACAGCAGTGCGCCGCAGGGTTGCTGCCGGTACGGGTGAGCGGCCCGGCTGAGGCGCTGCAGATCCAGCTGGCCAGTCCGCCGGCGCGGCAACGGGCGACGACAGCCGACGGGGTGCCCGAAACGCTGCTGGCCCTCGCCGCCAACGGGCATGCGCCGGAACTATGGGACAACGGCGCGCGCTGGTGGCTTCTGCCGCTGCGCGATGCCACCACCGTACGCAACCTGGTGCCGGACATGGCCGCCCTGCGTGACTGGAGCCTGGCCACCGACGCAACCGGCGTGGCCGTGTTCGCTGACGAAGCCGGTACTGACCATTCCCGCGTGGTGCGCGCGTTCTGCCCTGCGGATGCGGCCAGCGTGCCCGAGGATCCGGTGACCGGCAGCGCCAATGCCCTGATCGGCGCCTGGCTGCGGCAGCGCAACGCCCTGCCCGGCCGCGAGGGCTGCTACGAGGCCAGCCAGGGCCGCGAAGTCGGCCGCGATGGCCGCGTACAGGTAAAAGTCGATGCAGAGGGCACGGTCTGGATCGGCGGCCAGGTGCAGCCGGTCATCGACGGCAACATCCGCTGGTAGCGCCGGGCCATGCCCGGCGGCCTTGCCGCGCTGCGCACTCGCGGGGCATGGCCCCGCGCTACCGTATTCCCCTTCATTCCTGGAGTTTCAACCCGATGACCACCCGCCGTTTCCTGCAGCTGGATGTGTTCTCGCCGCGCCCCGGCGCGGGTAATCCGCTGGCCGTGGTACTCGATGCCGAAGGCCTGGACGACGCCAGCATGCAGGCCATCGCGCGCTGGACGCGCCTGCCGGAAACCACCTTCGTGTTCCCGCCGCAGGCCGCCGGCGCCAGCTATCGGCTGCGCATGTTCAGCCCGCAGAAGGAAGTACCGTTCGCCGGCCACCCCAGCGTCGGCACCGCGCACGCGGTACTGCAGGCAAACCTGGCCGCGCCGGTCGACGGCGTCCTTGTGCAGGACGGCATTGCCGGCGCGCTGCCGCTACGCGTCAGTGGCGAGGCTGCGCAGCAGCGCATCGCCATACGCACCCCGCGCGCGCAGCTGGCCGAGACCGCCGACGCCACCGATCCACGCCTGCAGGCAGTCCTGGAAGGCTGGCCGCTGGGCACGCTGCCGCCGGCACGCATGCAGGGCGGGCGCAGCTGGTGGGTGGTGCAGGTAGCCGATGAGGCCGCGTTGCGCGCGCTGCAGCCGGACTGGGATGCGGTGGCCGCACTGGCTGAGTCCACCGACAGCATGGGCGTGTTCGCCTATGCCTTCAGCGATGGCAGCGAGGGGTTCGACCTGGCGGTGCGCGCCTTCGTCGGCAACGGCCGTCGCTTCGAAGACGCCGCTTCCGGCGCCGCCAACGCCGTGCTCGCCGCATGGCTGGACCTGCGCGACGCCTTGCCCAAGGGCCGCGCACCGTTTGAAGTCAGCCAGGGTCGCGAAGTCGGTCACGATGCGCGCTTGACCCTTTTCGTCGATGAAGACGGGGAAGTCTGGTCCGGTGGGCAGGTTCAGACTGTGATCAGCGGCACCATTGATTGGTGATCCCGTACGGCGTGGTGGCGCCGGGCCATGCCCGGCGCTACCGACCTCAACCCAGCTCGGCTTCCAGGCTGATCGGCACCGCGCTCAGCGCCTTGGACACCGGGCAGTTCTGCTTGGCGTCATCGGCAATGGCACGGAACTGTGCCGCATCGATGCCGGGCACCACGGCCTTCACTTTCAGCCGGATCTGCGACAGCTGCGGGCCGCCTTCCAGTGACAGATCGACCTTGGCCTCGGTATCCAGCGAGGTCGGGGTGAAGCCGGCTTCGCCGAGCTTGGCCGACAGCGCCATGGTGAAACAGCCTGCATGTGCAGCAGCGATCAGCTCTTCCGGATTGGTGCCTTTTTCGTCGCCGAAACGGCTGTTGAAGCCATAGCGCGTCTTGTCCAGCAGGCCACTCTGCGGCGTGCTCAACTGTCCCTTGCCGGACTTCAGATCGCCTTCCCAGTGCGCGGTGGCGTGTCGCGAGATTCCCATGTGCTGCTCCTGCGTGGCGGTGGTGAACGTTTACCCTCGCACGGCATGCGTTAGCCCTGCGTCGCTCCGCTGCACGCCGGACGTCACCCTGGACGCAGGCACGTGGACACTTCCTCGCCATGAGAACGCGCATTTTTCCCTTGTTTTCAGTAATTTCGCGCATCCCCGTGCGACCGGGACGAGCATTGCCGGCCGCACCGCGGTACCCCCAGCCCCCACCACCGGCCATGTACTGAATCGGCCTGGATATGAAAAAACATGCACTTTCCGCACTCCAGGCTATTGGCGGCGCCCGAGAGTTGCCCTACATTGCGCTTGCCGACGGGGTTCGGCGCCGACCAAACAACCAACCGTTCACGGAACAGGAAACCATGGCAAAGACCGCTAAGAAGGCTGCCCCGAAGAAGGCAGTGAAGAAAGTCGCGACGAAGGCAGCCGCCAAGCCGGCCGCTCCGAAGCCGATCAAGGAAGTGCTGACCAAGTCCGGCCTGGTTGCACACATCGCTGAAGCCTCCGGCGTCATCGCCAAGGACGTCCGCGCTGTGCTGGCCTCGCTGGAAAGCGCTGTCGCCTCCTCGGTGCACAAGAAGGGCGCTGGCTCGTTCACCCTGCCGGGCCTGCTGAAGATCAGCACCGTCAATGTGCCGGCCAAGCCGAAGCGCAAGGGCATCAACCCGTTCACCAAGGAAGAACAGTGGTTCGCCGCCAAGCCGGCCACCACCAAGCTGAAGGTGCGTCCGCTGAAGAAGCTGAAGGACGCTGCGCTGTAAGCGCGCGCCCCAACGCGGATTCCGACGGGACGGCTCAGGCCGTCCCGTTTTTTTTGTCCGAACCGCAGGCCGCAACACAGCGTTGCCGCAGCCAGCGGATTGCCCGCACAGGCCCGCCGCCATTGGATGAGCGTGTTACCTGCCGGCACGGAACCTACCGGGTGGAACACTGCGTGCAGCGCCGGCCATCGCCGCCGGCCGTGGCCTTGCCTATCGTGGGCACATCCTCCACAGCTACGGCGAGCACACCCTCATGGCCAGCCCCTCCACCCGCTACCGGATCTCGGTGACCCCCATCGAAAAGGACGGGGTGCAGTGCACCGGGCGCTGCACCATCGAACTGGAGCACCGCGCCAGCCGCGACCTGATGCGCCTGCTGGAAGCTGCACCGCGCACCGCTGGGCTCAGCGGCGACGAGCGTGCGACAGTCGTGATCGCCACCCAGCTGCTGCGCGATATCGTGCAGCGCCATGCCGAAACCGAAGGCCACGCACTGGGCGCGATCGCCACGCAGGTGCTGCCGGCGCTGGATGCGCTGGAACAGCTGCCGTCCTCCCGCTGAGACCGGCGCAGTCGATACACTGCCCTCCTTCACGTCGCCCCGGGGAGGAGGCAGGCATGCGCAGGTTCCTGTTGTTGATCGCGCCGCTGGTGCTGTTCGGCTGTTCGCGGCCGGAGGCGCAACCGGATCCAACCAGCGCTCCTGCGCCGCCGCCGGCTCCGGCCGCTGCCAGTGCAGAGGGCGAAGCGCCCGCACTGCAAGCCACCGCGGTCGACCCGCTGTTTGCCGCCGTCGCGGCCGAAGCCGAGCTCCCGGCCGCAATGCTCAATCGCTATGTCATGGCACTGCTCAACCGGGACCGCAAAGGCGCCGATGCCGCCTGGACCTTCCCGCCCAGCGATGCACGACGCGCGGACGACGCCGCGTTGCGCCAGCTGGAGGACGTCCGCAGCCTGCGCCTGACGACCGGGTCGCCGATAGCCCGCGATGGCCACCAGCCACCACAGTTGCTGGAGATCCCGGTACAGATCCGTGCAGCGACCCCCCAGGGCACGTTCCGCTTCGGCGGCTGGTACCGGGTGCACCCCAGCAGCGATGGCCGCGCCTGGCAGATCCAGTCGGCGCAACTGCGGCCAACGCTGGACTGAACCGTTGCAGCGGCATGCACGCACGATTCAGCCGGCAAGGCTACTCTTTGATCCATCCATTCCGCATTCACCGGTCACCGCCATGCGCCTGCGTTCCCTGATGACCCGCCTTGCCGCCTCCACCGTACTGATCGCCGCGGCGATCGGCGCGCAGGCCGCCCCTTCCATTTCCGGCCGCGAACTGTCGGTCGGCGCCAGCGATGTGCAGCAGTACCTCGATGGCAGTTTCCCCCGTACCCAGGACGCCCTGGGTGGCCTGATCGCGCTGACCATGAGCCATCCGCAGCTGAGCCTGCCGGCCGGCGAACGACTGAACCTGGGCATGGATGTGGCACTGGCGACCGCTGGCGGCAACCCGGCCAAGCTCGGTACGGTGAAGCTCAGCAGCGGCCTGCGCTACGACGCACAGACCCAGGGCTTCCATCTGCAGCAGCCCAGCGTCGATGACTTCACTCCGGCCAACCAGGGCGGTCGCCTCGACTCGCGCACCCGCGGCCTGCTCAATGCCTGGCTGAGCGACTACGCCCAGCGCGAGCCAATCTACAAGCTGGACCCGGCCATGGCCGGCGTGCTCGGTGCACTGCAGGTGCAGTCGGCACAGGTGAAGAACGGCAAGCTGGTGGTCACCTTCAACCAGAACCTGGGCAACCTGGTACCGGCAGGCGTGCTCGGAAAATAAAACAAGGCAGCGCCGGGCCATGCCTGGCGGCTTCTGATTCTCCCGCGCACCGCGATCGCCGGGCATGGCCCGGCGCTACCGCAATCAGCGCTTGGGCTGCAGCATGGTGCCGGTGCACTTGGGCGAACCGCAGCGGCACTCCCAGATCTTCTTCAGCTTGGCCGTATGGCGCTCGGCCAGGGTGATGCCGTAGTTGTAGGTCAGCTCTTCGCCCGCCTTGATATCGCGCAGTGCCTCGATGAAGACCTTGTCGCCGCGGCTGTCGCCGTCCTCGTCTTCCTCGATCACCGCCTCGCAGTTCGGGTCGCAGCTGTGGTTGATCCAGCGCGCGTCGTTGCCCTTGTAGTTGGCATCGATCACCCAGTCGTCGTTGAGGGTGAACAGGAAGGTATGGCCACTTTCAACATCGCCGCTGTCATCGGCATCGACGTCGCCGTGGCTGCGCAGCAGGCCCTTGTACTGGATCACGCGCTCGCCCTGCTTGATCGGGGCCACGGAAAACACACCGTTGCCGTGGATGGCGGACTTGCGGGCTTGGATCTTCTTGGGCATCGGCAAGGGAGGTCTGCAGCGAAAGGAACGTTGATTCTCGCCCATTCCGGGTGATTGCGAAAATCATCCCGTTGGCTCAGCATTGGCGCCCTGGCAACGGCCCCGGTGAGTGCTCCCGGCCCGGCCCCCCGGCGCCAGCTGAATGCCCGGCTTGGATGGTGGCGAATAAAAGCGTACAATTTCAGTCCGCTTTAAGAACCGCTCGCATCCCCATGTTGCGCGTCACCAAACTCACCGATTACGCCACCGTGGTACTGACCGTACTCGCCGCCCGCCCGGGCGAGGTGCTCAGTGCCACCGAGCTGGCCGAATTCACTGGTCTGGAACCGCCGACCGTCAGCAAGGTACTCAAGCCGCTGGCCCAGGCCGGCCTGGTCGAGGGCCTGCGGGGCGTCCGTGGCGGCTACCGGCTGACCCGCGCGGCCGTCGAGATCTCGCTGTTCGAAGTGGTCGAAGCGATGGAAGGGCCGCTGGCCCTGACCGAATGCAGCCACGACCACCACCAGTGCGGCATGGCGCCCAAGTGCGGCGCGCGCAGCAGCTGGCGGCTGATCAACGACGTGGTCTCCGAGGCCCTGCGCGACGTCACCCTCGCCCAGATTCTCCCCCCTCTCCCCCTTGCCGATGACGAACAGCGCCGCACCATCGCTGTCGACGTCGTCTCCTGATCCGTAGGCAGCCCCCCCCCATGGCCACCGAAACCATCGAAAACGTCGCCCACGACGACACCCCCAACCGCGAGATCCACGAGCAGCTCGGCCGCAAGTATTCGGCCGGCTTCATCACGGACATCGAATCAGACTCCCTTCCCGCCGGCCTGGACGAGGACACCATCCGTGCCCTGTCGGCCAAGAAGGAAGAGCCGGAATGGATGACGCAGTGGCGCCTGGACGCCTACCGCCACTTCCTGACCATGCCGATGCCGAACTGGGCCAAGCTGCAGATCGCCCCGATCGATCTGCAGGCGCTCAGCTACTACTCCGCGCCGAAGGGCCCGAAGTACGCCTCGCTGGATGACGTGCCCAAGGAACTGCTCGACACCTACGACAAGCTGGGCGTGCCGCTGCACGAGCGCGCCAAGCTGGCCGGCGTGGCGGTGGACGCGGTGTTCGACTCGGTGTCCGTCGGCACCACCTTCCGCAAGGAACTGGCCGAGAAGGGCATCGTGTTCTGCTCGATGTCCGAAGCGATCAAGGAACATCCGGAGCTGGTCAAGCAGTACCTCGGCACCGTGGTGCCGGTCGGCGACAACTATTTCGCCGCGCTCAATTCGGCGGTGTTCTCCGATGGCAGCTTCGTGTTCATCCCCAAGGGCGTGCGTTGCCCGATGGAGCTGAGCACCTATTTCCGCATCAACGCCGGCCACACCGGCCAGTTCGAGCGCACGCTGATCATCTGCGAGGACAAAGCGTACGTGTCCTACCTGGAAGGCTGCACCGCGCCGATGCGCGACGAGAACCAGCTGCATGCGGCGGTGGTCGAGCTGGTCGCGCTGGAAGATGCGGAAATCAAGTACTCCACGGTGCAGAACTGGTACCCGGGCGACGAGAACGGCGTCGGCGGCATCTACAACTTCGTCACCAAGCGTGCCGAATGCCGCGGCGCACGCAGCAAGGTCACCTGGACCCAGGTCGAGACCGGCTCGGCGATCACCTGGAAGTACCCGTCCTGCGTGCTGCTGGGCGACGACTCCGTCGGTGAGTTCCACTCGGTGGCGCTGACCCACCACCGCCAGCAGGCCGACACCGGCACCAAGATGATCCACATCGGCAAGCGCACCAAGAGCAAGATCATCAGCAAGGGCATCAGCGCCGGCCGCGGACAGAACACCTACCGCGGCCTGGTCCGGGTCGACCGCAACGCAGATGGCGCGCGCAACTACACCCAGTGCGATTCACTGCTGATCGGCAAGCAGTGCGGTGCCCACACCTTCCCCTACATCGAGGTGAAGAACCCCGGCGCCACGGTCGAGCACGAGGCCACCACCTCCAAGATCTCCGACGACCAGCTGTTCTACTGCCGCGCTCGTGGCATCAGCCAGGAAGACGCGGTGTCGATGATCGTCGACGGCTTCTGCAAGCAGGTGTTCCGCGAGCTGCCGATGGAGTTCGCGGTGGAAGCCAAGAAGCTGCTGGAAGTCTCGCTGGAAGGCTCGGTGGGCTGACCGCCTGCCGCCCCTCGCACAACGCATTCTCTTTACCGGCGGGCCACGGCCCGCACCACGGAAACCCCCACCATGCTGAAGATCGAAAACCTCCACGCCCGCATCGGCGACAAGGAAATCCTCAAGGGCCTGTCGCTGGAAGTGAAGCCCGGCCAGGTGCACGCCATCATGGGCCCCAACGGCGCCGGCAAGTCCACCCTGGGCAATGTCCTGGCAGGCCGCGACGGCTATGACGTGACCGAAGGCAGCGTGCAGTTCGAAGGCACCGACCTGCTCGACCAGGATCCGGAAGCGCGCGCCGCCGCCGGCCTGTTCCTGGCGTTCCAGTACCCGGTGGAAATTCCGGGCGTGAACAACACCTACTTCCTGCGCGCGGCACTGAACGCCCAGCGCAAGGCACGCGGTGAGGAAGAACTCGATTCCATGCAGTTCCTCAAGCTGGTGCGCCAGAAGCTGGCCGTGCTGCACCTGAAGGACGAACTGCTGCACCGTGGCGTCAACGAAGGCTTCTCCGGTGGCGAGAAGAAGCGCAACGAGATCTTCCAGCTGGCCGTGCTGGAGCCGAAGCTGGCGATCCTGGACGAGACCGATTCGGGCCTGGACATCGACGCGCTGAAGAGCGTCGCCGACGGCGTCAACGCACTGCGCAGCGCCGACCGCTCGTTCCTGGTCATCACCCACTACCAGCGCCTGCTGGACTACATCAAGCCGGACGTGGTGCACGTGCTGGCCGACGGCCGCATCGTCAAGAGCGGCGGCCCGGAACTGGCGCTGGAGCTGGAAGCGCACGGCTATGACTTCCTGAAGGATCGCGTGGTGCGCGAGGCGGCGGTCTGATGAGCGCCCTGCTCGACTCGATGGCCCAGGCCTTCTGCGGCAGCGATGCGCGCCGCGAAGTGTTGGATGCGGCCCTGCGCGATGGCCTGCCGGCCGCCCGCAACGAAGCCTGGAAGTACACCTCGCTGCGCCAGCTGGAGCGCCGCGCGTTCGCCGCGGCACCGCTGCAGGGCCCGGCCCTGGACGTCGCGCTGCTGGAAGACATTCCGGCGCCGCGCCTGGTGTTCGTCAACGGTCGCCTGGATGCCACGCTGAGCGACGTGCAGGCGTTGCCGGCCGGCGTGCAGCTGCAGCCGCTGTCGGCCGCGCTGGCGGCCGGTGAGGATGCCGTTCGTTTCCTCGGCCGCCGTTACGAGCGCAGCGAAGAAATCTTCGCCCGGCTCAATGCCGCCCTGGCCGATGAAGGCGTGGTGCTGCGCGTGGACGAAGGCGTGCAGGTCGAAGCCCCCCTGCAGCTGGTGTTCGCCAGCGTGGCCGGCGACACCGACCTGGCCTGGCATCACCGTCACCTGATCGAACTGCGTGCCGGCGCACAGCTGGGCGTGGTCGAGCACCGCTTCAGCGTCGGCGATGCCGCCCATCTGGACAACACCGTGCTGCATGCCCACGTCGCCCGTGACGCAGTGCTCCAGCATGCCCGCGTACAGGCCGGCAGCGCGCGCCAGACCAGCTTCCTGCGCACCGATGCGGTGCTGGCCCGCGACGCGCAGTACCACCGCGTCGACCTGGAACTGGGTGCCGCGCTCAGCCGCCATGAACTGAACGTGCGCCTGGAAGGCGACAACGCCCACCTGACCGCCAATGGCGTGCTGCTCGGCAACGGCCGCCGCCACGTCGAGACCCGCCTGGGCATCGACCACATCGCGCGCGATACCAACTGCGAGCTGCTGTGGCGCGGTGTTGCGGCCAACCGCAGCCGCGTGGTGTTCCATGGCGGTATCCAGATCCGCGAAGGCGCCGACGGCACCGATGCGAACCTGTCCAACAAGAACCTGCTGCTGTCGCCCGACGCCGAGATCGACACCCAGCCGACTCTGGTGATCGACGCCGACGAAGTGAAGGCCGCACACGGTGCCACCGTCGGCCAGCTCGATGCCAATGCGCTGTTCTACCTGCGCACGCGCGGCCTGCCGCAGGCGCAGGCGCAGGCACTGCTGAGCGCCGCGTTCTGCCACGAGCCGCTGAAGGTGCTGCCCGAAGCGCTGCGCGCGCAGTTGGCACGCCGCCTGGACAAGGCGCTGGCCGAGGCAGGTGTGGCATGAACCTGTCCTCGCCGCGACCGATCGAAGAACGCACCGGCAGCCCCGACTGGGACCGCGTCCGCCTCGACTTCCCGCTGCTGATGCGCGAAGTGCACGGCAAGCCGCTGGTCTATTTCGACAATGCCAACACCGGCCAGAAGCCGGTGCAGGTGATCGGCGCGGTGGACGAGTTCTACCGCCGCTACAACGCCAACGTCAGCCGCGCAGTGCACGCACTGGGCAGCGAAGCCACCGATGCCTATGAAGGCGCACGCAACAAGCTGGCGCGCTTCCTCAACGTGCGCCCCAGCGACCTGGTGCTGTGCAGCGGCACCACCTTCGCCATCAACCTGGTGGCGTACTCGTGGGCACTGCCACGGCTGAAGGCCGGTGACGTGATCCTGATCACGCGCATGGAGCATCACGCCAACATCGTGCCGTGGCAGCTGGTTGCGCAGCGCACCGGCGCGACCATCCGCGTGGCCGAGATCACCCCCGATGGTGCGCTGGACCTGGACGCGCTGCGCGCGGCGATGACCCCCGAGGTCAAGCTGCTCGCCGTCACCCACGTGTCCAACGTGCTGGGTACGGTCAATCCGGTGCGCGAGATCTGCCGTGAAGCGCGCAAGCGCGGCATCATCACCGTGGTCGACGGCTCGCAGGCCGTGCCGCACCGCAAGGTCGACGTCGCCGCGATCGGCTGCGACTTCTACGCCATCACCGGCCACAAGATGTGCGGACCGACCGGTACCGGCGCACTGTGGGCCCGTCGCGAGCACCTGGACGCGATGCCGCCGTTCCTCGGCGGCGGTGAGATGATCAAGGAAGTCAGCTTCGACGGCACCGTGTTCAACGATGCCCCGCACAAGTTCGAAGCCGGCACCCCGAACATCGCCGGTTTCATCGGCCTGGGCGTGGCCGCCGACTACCTGCAGCAGCTTGGCCAGGAGAACGTGGAAGCGCGTGAAGCCGAACTGCTGGCGCATTTCACCGAAGAGCTGCGCCGCGTCGACGGCCTGCGCATCATCGGCGAAGCGCCGGAGAAGGCCGCCGTGGTCTCGTTCCTGATCGACGGCGCGCATGCGCATGACCTGGCGACCCTGCTCGACCTGGAAGGCGTGGCCGTGCGCTCGGGCCAGCACTGCGCGCACCCGCTGCTGCAGTACTTCGGCGTCGCCGCCACCTGCCGTGCCTCGCTGGCGTTCTACAACACGCACGCCGAGATCGAGCGGTTCATGACCGCGTTGACCAAGGTGCGCAAGCTGTTGGGGTGAGCCCGCAGACCGGGGTCAGATCCCTTTCGCCTGGCGAAAGGGCTCTGACCCCATCAACGTTGCCGCCATCCGCCGCTGCGATTGCACCGCCTTCCGTATCGAAGAGAGATCCTGCGCAGGGATACCCTGCTCGATGAACTCGGCGTAGCACCTGCACCGCTCATCCGCATCGGTGGCAATCAACTCAAAGGCCGGATGCGGCACGAGCAATGCGTTCACCCTGCCCTGCGCATTCGCGCGATAGCTCGACCAGCGATAGTCACCAGGATGCGCCACCTTCCCCGCCCGAACCGGGTTGAGCTCGATGTAGCGCTGGCAGGCCAGCAGATAGCGATCCGTATCCACCAGCGTGGAGTGGAAGCACCCTTCCCATAACGTGCCGGTGCGGCCCTGCCGATCATTCACCCGACGTACGTAGGTCCGGCTCACGGCCTGCATCATCCGTGACAGCCCGCCGCAGACATCAGGCGTTGCCAGAAGATGGACGTGATTGTCCATCAGCACATAAGCGTGGACCCGGCAGTGCTGCTGGTCTGCGTGATGACACAGCAGACGCAGGTAGGCCACGCGGTCGTCATCCGTGAAGAACACGGGCTGGCGATTGTTGCCACGTTGAATGGCATGTTGCGGGTATCCGGGCGCATCGATCCTTCGGGGGCGTGGCATGAGCGTTTCCTGGGGCTGAGGGGTCAGAGCCCTTTGCTGCACAAAGGGATCTGACCCCGAGCATCTGCCAATTCCGAACCTGTGCCAGTCGGTCCATGGCCTGCCGTTGGGTCAGTAGACGTCGGGGTCAGATCCCTTTCGCTTTGCGAAAGGGATCTGACCCCACCTCCCCATTTGCGCCCGCCCACGCCCCACCTAGAATGGGGCAATGAGCACCCTGACCTACCGGGCCGCCACGTCGGCCGACATCCCCGCCCTGATCACCCTGGTCACCTCCGCCTACCGTGGTGACGCCAGCCGTGTCGGCTGGACCACTGAAGCCGACCTGCTGGACGGCGCCCGCATCGACGCCGAAGGCATCCAGGCCGACCTGGACCGCCCGCGCTCCACCATCCTGCTGGCCGAGCGCGGGAACCAGCTGGTGGCCTGCGCCCACGTTGCCGATGTCGATGGCAAGGGCTACTTCGGCATGTTCTCGGTCGACCCGGCCCAACAGGGCGGCGGTGTCGGCAAGCAGATGATGGAGGCTGCCGAAGCGCATGCCGCGCGCGAATGGAGCGTGCCAGTGATGCAGATGACGGTGATCGACGTGCGCGACGAGCTGATCGCCTTCTATGAACGCCGCGGCTACCAGCGTACCGGCATCAAGAAGCCGTTCCCGTATGGGGACGAACGCTTCGGCATCCCCAAGCGCGACGACCTGCGCTTCGAGATCCTGGAAAAGCCGTTGGCCGGAGCCGCCACGTGAGCGAGGCCTGGACCTTTGTCTGTGCCGGCGCCGAGCTGTTGCCGGGTGAAATGAAGAGTGTGTTCGACGAGGTGACCGGAACGCCGATCGTGGTGTTCAACCTCGACGGCGAGCTGTACGCCCTGGAAGACCAGTGCACGCATGAAGAGTTCGAGCTCTCCTCGGGCGAGTTCAACACCACCGAGGGCAGCGTGGAGTGCGTGCTGCACGGCGCGCGCTTCGACGTGCGCGATGGCCGTGCCCTGTGCGCCCCGGCCTACAGCCCGGTGCCGAAGTTCCCGGTAAAGCGCGAGCACGACGCGATCTGGACCCGCGACGACCGCGATTGAGGCGGTGCCGCCCGGCAGGGACCCGCCCATGCGCGCGCCTGCCGGGGAGCACACCCATGGGGTGGATCTACCGGATCGCCCTGAGCGGCCTTCCAGGGCCTTTCGGGGGCATCGAGATCGCACGCCCGATTGCGCACATGCGAATCATTATCGTTGATGTTATTCTACGTAACATCTTCGTAACGACTCCGCCTCCGCGCCATGGCTTCGCCCGCGCCCACCGCCACGCTGCGCCAGCTCGCCCGTCAAAGGTGGCCGCTGCTCGTGGCCGCGCTGCTGACGCTGTTGCTGGGCTGGTCGGCACTGCACGAAGGACGCGGCAACGGCCCTGCTGCCCACGGCTGGCAGGCACACGCTGACGATCTGCAGCAGGTCATGCCGATGCCGGCCCCGCCGGCGGACGAATGCCCGCACCATGCCGCGCCAGCACCGGAGCCGCCGCTGGATGGCGAGGGCACCACGCCCTGTACCGGACTGGCTCCCCCGCGCGCCGCCCTGGTCGCGCATGTTCCGCTGTGGCGTTCCGACGCCCTGCGCTGGCAGCTGCATGATCCCGCGCTGCGGTTGAACCCCGGCCACGCACCGCCCGCACCGCACGCCAGCTGAGGCGCCCTGCGGCCGTTGGCGTGTGCCTGAGGTCGTTCACCGCGTAGCCGAGCATCGGCTCAGCTCTATCGGCTCAGCTCTACAGAAACCGCTTTCTACGTGCCGTCGCGCTGTCTGCGCTTCGGCCCTCGCCCTTTCCTGATCCAAGCCACCGCCACCCAGACCATGACCCACATCACGTCCCGCAAGCACGCCCCGCGCGTTTCCCTGCTCGCTACCGCCACCCTGGCCGCCGGCTTCGCACCGCTGGTCGCACAGGCCGCCGACAACGCCGATGCCAGCTCCCGCAAGGCCACCGACCTGGACAAGGTGCAGGTGCGCGGCAGCTGGTTCAATCCGTCCTCGCCGAAGTTCACCGCTGAACTGCTGAACACTCCGAAGTCGGTGTCGATCGTGTCGGAGAAGCTGATTGCCGAAACCGGCGCGACCAACCTGCAGGATGCGCTGCGCATGGTCCCAGGCATCACCTTCGGTGCCGGCGAAGGCGGCAACCCGACCGGCGACCGCCCCTTCATCCGTGGCTTCGATTCGCAGAGCAACATGTTTGTCGATGGCTTGCGCGACGTCGGCTCGCAGACCCGCGAAATCTTCGACCTGGAGCAGGTGGAAGTGGTCAAGGGCCCGAGCTCGGCCTACGGCGGCCGTGACTCCGGTGGTGGCAGCCTGAACCTGGTGAGCAAGACGCCGAAGCTGAAGAACGAGACCAGCGCAAGCATGGGCATCGGCACCGACAGCTACGCGCGCGGCACCGTGGACGCCAACTACGTGCTGGGCGATGGCATCGCCGCCCGCCTGAACCTGATGAAGCACGAGTCGGACATTGCCGGCCGTGACGCTGCCAATGTCAGCCGTTGGGGTATCGCACCGTCGATCGCGTTTGGCCTGAACGGTCCGGCGCAGCTGATCGCCAGCCACTACCACATGCAGAGCGATGACCTGCCGGATGCAGGCGGTTTCCCGTACAACAATCCGTTCGCCAGCGGCCCGAACGTGGCCAAGAACGGCGATGGCCGCCCGATGGTGCCGGACCGCAACAACTACTACGGCCTGGTCGACCGCGACTTCCAGCGCACCCGCGCCGACATCAGCACCCTGGACGCCAGCTACGACTTCGGCGGCCACAAGCTGCGCAACATCGCGCGCCTGGGCAACACCAGCAACGACTACCTGTGGACCCAGCCGGACGACAGCAAGGGCAACCCGAACAATTACGGCACCTTGTGGCGCCGCACCAACAGCCGCGCCGTCGACGTCAAGAGCTTCGCCGACCAGCTCGGTCTGACCGGCGCCTTCCAGACCGGCGCGCTCAAGCACAGCTACAGCGCCGGCGTGGAATACAGCGACGAGAAGATGACTCGCGGCAGCTACCTGATGACGCCGGGCACCGCCAACCCGCTGGAAACCGCCGCCAACAGCTCCGTGTGCCGGGTGTCCGGCGCCGCCACCAACTACAACTGCACCGACTTCAACAACCCGAATCCGAACGATCCGTGGGCTGCCGGTCAGATCGTCTATCGCAGCAACAAGGCGCTGGACGTTGAACAGCGCACCAAGACCAAGTCCGCCTATCTGTTCGACACCATCGAGCTCAATGCACAGTGGAGCTTCAACGTCGGCCTGCGCTATGACGATTACAGCACCACGCTGACCACGCCGGTGCTCAACGCAGCGCCGACCCGCCTGCGCAACGACAACGACTTCGTGAACTACCAGGCCGGCGTAGTGTTCAAACCGGCGGCCAACGGCAGCATTTACCTGTCGTGGGGCACCTCCTCGACCCCGCCGGGCATGGACGGTGGCGATGGCTCCGACGGCCTGACCGGGCTGGTGGCCGACCTCAAGCCGCAGGACACCAAGAACCTCGAATTGGGTACCAAGTGGGACCTGCTGGACAACCGCCTGAACCTGACCGCGGCGATCTTCCACACCGTGATGAACAATGCACGTGTGACCATCGACAACGGCACCAGTCAGAACGCCGGCAAGAAGGAGATCAACGGCTTCGAGCTGGGCTTCAACGGCCAGCTGACCGACGCCTGGAGCCTGTATGGCGGTTACACCTACCTGGACTCGGAACTGAAGGACAACGGCTTCGTCTGTGCCGTGTCCGGCCGCACCTGCCCGTCCAACGTCTACGTGCCGTCGCCGAACAACGGCAACGAGTTCCCGAACACCGCCAAGCACAGCGCCAACCTGTGGACCACCTACCGCTTCCCGATCGGCCTGACCGTCGGTGCCGGTGCGTTCTACTCGGACAAGCAGTACGGTGATGTGGCCAACACCAAGTGGATCGCCAGCTACACCCGCTTCGACGCGATGGCCAGCTACGCGATCCAGGACAACATCAGCCTGCAGCTCAACGTGCAGAACCTGACCGACAAGACCTACTTCACCAAGGCCTATGCCTCGCACTACGCGAGCATCGCCCCGGGTCGCTCGGCCACCCTGGCATTGAACGTGAAGTTCTGATGTAACTTGGCTCCACCACGGCGGCAGGCTCTCCTGCCGCCGTTTTTGTTTCCGGCGATACTCACCCCCATGGCAACCCTTACCCCCATCGACAGCGATGCTCTGGCCGAGCTGCTGCAGCACGACCCGCAGGCTGCCTTCGCGCGCGTGCGCGACGCCGCGCAGGCCGGACAGGTCGAGGCACAACTGCTGCTCGCGCAGATGCACATGGAAGGCAAAGGCACCGCACAGGACGCCCCGGCGGCACTGCTCTGGTACGAAACCGCCGCCAACAACGGCGCGCCGATGGCGATGAACATGCTTGGCCGCTGCCACGAACTGGGCCAGGGCACCGCCCCCGACCCGACACTCGCCGCAGTGTGGTACCGGCGCGCGGCCGACACCGGCCTGGACTGGGGCCTGTACAACCTGGCCAACCTGCTGGCCACCGGCCGCGGCGTGACCCAGGACCGCGCGCAGGCACTGGCCCTGTACACCCGTGCCGCACACCTGGGCCATGCCAAATCGATGAACCTGCTGGCCCGCCACCTCGAAGACGGACTGGATACCGCGCCCGATCCACAGGCAGCGCTGGCCTGGTACCAGCGCGCGGCCGAGGCCGGTGATTTCCGCGGCCAGGCCAACTACGCCTCGATCCTGCTGCAGGCCGGCCAGATCGAGCAGGCCGTGCACTGGCTGCGGCTTGCACTGGCCCACGGCAGCCCGGCGTTCATGGCGCACATCGTGCCGGAACTGGCCGCGTCGCCGCATCCGCAGGTGCGCGCACTGGTCGCACCGCCGTCCCTCTGAGGAGTCCCGCATGCTGCTGCACATCCCCGACATTCTCAGCGCCGACCAGGTCGCCGACTTCCGGCGCCGCCTCGACGCCGCCGACTGGACTGATGGCCGCGAAACCGTGGGGCATCTGGGCGCACAGGCCAAGCACAACCAGCAGCTGCCCGAGGCCTCGCCGCTGCGCCGCGAACTGGGCGAGATCATCCTCGTCGCGTTGGCCCGGCACCCGCTGTTCTTCAGCGCCGCGCTGCCGCTGAAGTACCTGCCGCCGCGCTTCAACCGCTACAGCGGGGGCGGCACCTATGGCTTCCACGTCGATGGTGCGGTGATGAACCTGGCCAACGGTGAGCAACTGCGCTCGGACATCTCCTGCACCCTGTTCCTGTCCGCGCCCGAGGAGTACGAGGGCGGCGAGCTGATCATCAGCGACACCTACGGCGAGCACGAAGTGAAGCTGCCCGCCGGCGACCTGATCGTGTATCCGTCCAGCAGCCTGCACCAGGTGCGGCCGGTCACCGGCGGCGCGCGCGTGGCCTCGTTCTTCTGGGTGCAGAGCATGATCCGCGACGACGTGCAGCGGCGCCTGCTGTGGGAAATGGATGGCTCGATCGAGCGCCTGCGGCAGACCGGCGGCGACGCCGAGGCGGTGCTGCAGCTGACCGGCGTGTACCACAACCTGCTGCGGCGCTGGAGCGAAGTCTGAGCCCCGTCGGGGCGGCCTGCGACATTTTGGCAATCATTCTCATTTGCAACAGCTAACAGCTCTCATTACAATCACGCCCCGTTGATGCCGCCCGCTGCCGGCAGACCCTTGGGGACCCCCGCTTGCTGCGCCCGCTTCGCCCTCGTCCACTCATCCATCGCAAGATGGGCACCGCCATGCGCGGCCAGCGTCCCGCGCTGGCCAGCCTGCTGGCGTGGGTGGCGATGCTGGCCTTGCTGCTGGGCACCCTGCCGCTGCTGCCACACGGCCAGGCCGGAATGGCCGTGCAGATGCCGCTGGAAGAGCGCGGTGGCGAAGCGCCGCTGCAGGAAGAGGCACCGGCCAAGCTGCGCCGTTGTGCTGCCGCTCCGGTGAAATCAGCCGAGAAGGCACGCCCGCCGTTGCTGCTGGCCAGCCACTGGCTGCGCACTGAGCTGGAACTCGTACCCGCCACGCCGGCCATGCCCGGCGTGCGCCTGGACTGGCCACTGGCCGCTCCGGACACGCCCTGGGCCGATGCGCCCGGGCGTCGCCAGCAACGCGGCCAGGCGCCGCCGCTCGCCTGATCCACGGCCCGACGTGACCGCCCGCGCGGTCGCGCCTGCACGCCGCTGCCTGCTTCATCCCTGCCGCCCCTGACCGGGCCTTCCGTGCCTGCCGCGCCCTTCGCGCACGGCGTCGCACCACCCTGCATCCTTCGAGGTTACTGCCATGGCCCAGCGCCATCGTGTCCGTTCGTCCCTGTCCCGTACCCTGCTGACCAGCGCCGTGCTGGCGGCCATGGCCACCCCTGCCCTCGCCCACGGTGACGCTTCCGGCGCGCCACAGACGCTGGACAAGGTGGTGGTCACCGCCTCCGGCTTCGAGCAGAAGGTGGTCGATGCACCGGCCAGCATCAGCGTGGTCAGCCGCGAAGAACTCAGCAAGCGCCCGTACACCAACCTGGTCGACGCGCTGCGCGACGTCGAAGGCATCGACGTCGGCCTGGAAGCCAGCGACAAGAACGGTCGCGCCACCATTTCCATGCGCGGCCTGCCGTCCGAGTACACCCTGGTGCTGATCGACGGCCGTCGCCAGAGCAATGTCGGCCAGCTGTATCCGAACAACTTCGGTGGCGGCCAGTTCGCCTACCTGCCGCCGCTGGACGCGATCGAACGCATCGAAGTCGTGCGCGGCCCGATGTCCACGCTGTACGGCTCGGATGCGATGGGTGGCGTCATCAACATCATCACCCGGCGCAACCAGGACAGCTGGCACGGCGCGGTGACCCAGGGCTTCACCGTGCAGCAGGATGACCAGTTCGGTGATGCACGCACCACCGACCTGTACCTAAGTGGCCCGCTGCTGAAGGACCGCCTGAGCCTGGCGGTGCGCGGCAGCTACTATGACGCCAAAGCCTCCAATCCGGAATGGGAGGCGCTGACCCTGCCCGACGGCAGCCTGTGGGAACGCAGCATCGGCTTCGGTGGCGGCGGCAAGTCGGTGGCCAACACCAACTGGAACACCGGCGTACGCCTGGACTTCCGCGTCAACGACGATCACGAACTGTGGCTGGACTACGACGTGTCGCGGCAGAAGTACGACAACAGCGAGGGCCAGACCGGCACGCTGGACAGCCTGGCCAGCCTGTGGCGCGTCGGCAACGCAGTCATCCCCAACCCGAACGGCAGCGGCACCGTCACCCGCCGCGTGGTGCAGCCGCGCGTGGGCTACACCGCCTACCAGCGCTACGAGCGCGACCAGTTGTCGCTGACCCACCAGGGCCGCTACAGCTTCGGTACCTGGCAGACCTCGCTGACCCACAGCAAGAGCAGCAACCTGGGCCGTTCGCTGCCGCTGACCCTGGACGAACGCGCCAACCTGCAGACCCTGTGGAACGACGTCTGCCGCCGCACCGGTGCCGCCAACAACTGTGCGGCTGGCCGCGGCAATGCGCTGACTGCCCTCAATCCAAGTGAAATGGCACGGCTGCAGGCGTTCCTGCCGCGTCCGCTGCGCACCATGGAACTGGAAGGCTACGTGCTCGACACCATGCTCGACCTCGACTTCGGCGCGCACAAGCTGACCGTTGGCGGCCAGTACAACGACACCGACATGATCGACGGCGTGTTCGGCATGGATGGCGCCGGTTACCGCAGCAACACCAAGCAGAAGCACCGCATGTGGGCCCTGTTCGCCGAGGACAACTGGTCGCTGACCGATACCCTCACCGCTACCTTCGGCCTGCGCTATGACGACCACAACGTGTTCGGCAGCCACGTCAGTCCGCGCGGCTACCTGGTATGGAACGCCAGCGACGCGTGGACCTTCAAGGGTGGCGTCAGCACCGGCTACAAGACCCCGCGTCCGGACCAGCTGTTCCCGGGCATCACCGGCTTCGGTGGCCAGGGCGTGCTGCCGCTGGTGGGCTCGCCTAACCTGAAGCCTGAAACCAGCACCAACTATGAGCTGGCCGCCTACTACGAAGGCCAGCGCTGGGGCTTCAACGTGACCGGCTTCTTCAACAAGTTCGAGGACAAAATCGCCAGCGGCGGCACCTTCCCGAACTGCGAAGTGGCCCGCGCCGGCAGTGGCTACTGCGTAGACATCGGCCCGGGCTGGGCGGCGCTGGGCTACAGCACCTTCACCCAGAGCGTGAACATCGACAAGGCCGAGACCCGCGGTACCGAACTGGCCGCGCATGTCGACCTGCTCGACACCCTGCAGCTGCGCGGCAACTACACCTGGACCAAGAGCGAGCAGACCAGCGGCCCCGACAAGGGACGCCCGATCTCGGGCACCACGCCGGCAAAGCACATGGCCAACGCCAGCCTCAACTGGCAGATCAACGAAGCGGTCAGCCTGTCGCTGATCGGCGAGGGCCGCTACGACCGCTATCGCGACACCCTCATCGACAGTGCCGGCACCCGCCACGTGCGCTATTACGAGGACTACACGATCTTCCACCTGGGCGGCAGCTGGAAGGCCACGCCGTGGCTGACGGTCAACGCACGTGTCAACAATTTGTTCGACAAGGACTTCGTTTCACAGTCGTGCCTGCTGCTCAATCCCAGCGAGTTCAGCTGCGTGGACGACTACGCGACCAAGGACCAGCGCCGCAGCTACTGGATTTCGTTGAACGCGAAGTTCTGATCGCCGCGCACCGGTAGTGCCGGTCGCTGGCCGGCATTGCCCCGGTGGGTGCCGATCTTGGTCGGCACCACTTCATCCACGCATGGTGTGGATCTGCCGTATCCCGCCGTCGATCCGGCGGTGGGATACAGAACGACACGCAATTGCGAGCTATTCTCATCAATGATGTAATGGGCAGTCCCCGTCCGCCTCGAACCGTGCCGTGAGTCGTCCTGCCTCCTCCACCGTGCAGCAGCAACAGAACCGTGGCTTCTGGCTGCGGACGCTGCACCAGTGGCACTGGATCAGCTCGGCGGTGTGCCTGATCGGCATGCTGCTGTTCGCGGTGACCGGCCTCACCCTCAACCACGCAGCGAAGATCGAGGCCAAACCCGAGGTGCAGAACCAGCAGCTGGAACTGCCGGCTGATCTGCTGGGCCAGCTGGGCACGCGCGAGGAGGGCAACGCACCGATTCCGCGCCCGGCCAGGCAATGGCTGGACACGCAGCTGGGCATCGCCATCGGTGGGCGTCCGGCCGAGTGGTCGGCCGAAGAAATCTACCTGTCATTGCCGCGCCCCGGTGGTGACGCCTGGCTGAGCATCGATCGCGAGACCGGCGCGGTGGAGTACGAATCGACGTCGCGCGGCGTGGTGTCCTACCTCAACGACCTGCACAAGGGCCGCAATGCCGGCCCGGCGTGGGGTTGGTTCCTGGACCTGTTTGCCGTGGCCTGCCTGGTGTTCTGCATCACCGGCCTGTTCCTGCTGCACCTGCATGCGCGGCAGCGGCGCATGACCTGGCCGCTGGTCGGCCTCGGCCTGATGATCCCGCTGCTGATCGCCCTGCTGCTGATCCACTGACTTTCCTTCGTTTCCGGAGCCGCCCCATGCGCGTCACCCTGACCATCGCCCTCAGCGGCCTGCTGGCCACCTCGCCGGCTTACGCCACCACCCTCGACATCAACGTCGAAGTTCCCAAGCTCAACGTGGCCGAGTATCACCGCCCGTATGTGGCGGTGTGGCTGGAAGGCGCCGACCAGAAGGTCGCGGCCAACCTGTCGGTCTGGTATCAGCAGACCAGCAACAGCGAAGGCCATGGCACCAAGTGGCTGCCCGACCTGCGCCAGTGGTGGCGCAAGAGCGGCCGCACCCTGCAGGTGCCGGTGGACGGCGTGACCGGCCCGACCCGCCCGGCCGGCAAGCACGCGCTGTCGTTCAACGACAAGCAGCCGGCACTGAAGCAACTGGCCCCGGGCAACTACACCCTGGTGGTGGAAGCGGTGCGCGAAGTCGGCGGCCGTGAACTGCTGAAGATCCCCTTCACCTGGCCGGCCACCGCCGCACAGAACGGCAAGGCGCAGGGCGCCACCGAACTGGGCCAGGTCACCCTCGCCGTCAAACCGTAATTGCCTGAGCCGGGGTCAGAGCCCTTTCCGCTGGAAAGGGATCCGACCCCATCGCAGCACCCTTGGGGTCGGATCCCTTCCGCAGGAAGGGCTCTGACCCCACCACCACCCCTGGAGTCTTCCGCATGAAGCGCACGCTCGTCCTCGCCGCCGCTCTGGCCGCTGCCCTTCCTTTCTCGGCCCTGGCCCACAAGGCATGGCTGCTGCCCTCGCAGACCGTGATCGCCGGCAACGCGCCGTGGATCACCGTCGACGGTGCGGTCTCCAATGACCTGTTCTATTTCAATCACGTGCCGCTGCGCCTGGAGTCGGTGGTGATCACCGCGCCGGATGGCAGCACCGTGCAGGCGCAGAACGCCGCCACCGGCAAGTACCGCAGCGTGTTCGATGTCGAGCTGAAGCAGCAGGGCACTTACCGCATCGCGTCGGTCAATGACGGCCTGTTTGCCACCTACGAGCAGAACGGCGAGCGCAAGCGCTGGCGTGGTACCGCCGCCACCTTCGGCGAACTTCCCAAGGATGCGAAGAAGCTGGAAGTGAGCCAGTCGGTGGGCCGCGTGGAAACCTTCGTCACCAACGGCGCGCCGAACGACACCGCGCTGAAGCCGACCAATCGTGGCATCGAGCTGGTCGCCGTCGGCCACCCGAATGATCTGTTCGCCGGCGAGGAAGCCACCTTCCGGGTACTGGTCGACGGCAAGCCGGCCGCCGGCCTGGAGTTCGAGATCGTGCGTGGTGCCACCCGCTACCGCAACGCGCAGGACGAGCTGAAGGTCACCAGCGATGCCAAGGGCGAGATCAAGGTGACCTGGCCGGAAGCCGGCATGTACTGGCTGGAAACCGGCACCGAGGACAACAAGACGTCGGTGAAGCAGGCCGCCAAGCGCCGCCTCAGCTACGTCGCCACGCTGGAAGTGCTGCCGCAGTAATGACGTGGACCGCGATGCCGGGCAGACCCGGCATCGCATCTACAGCACACCACCATGACCGATCTCCTGCTCGACATCGCCCGCCTCGGTGGCACCACCATGGGCACCACCTGGAGCGTGTCGCTGGTCGCGCCGCCCCAGCGCGACCTGCATCCGCTGCATGCCGGCATCCAAGCGCGGCTGGATGAGGTGGTCGCGCAGATGAGCACCTGGGAACACGGTTCGGATCTGAGCCGCTACAACCGCGCCGACGCTGGCCAATGGTGCGTGCTGCCGGCCGAGACCCGCCACGTTCTGGCCTGCGCACAGGCTATCGCTTCCGCCAGTGGCGGCGCCTTCGATCCCACCATCGGCCCGCTGGTGGCGCTGTGGGGTTTCGGCGCACACGCCGGTGAACGCACTCAGCCCGATCCCGCACGCCTGCAGGCCACGCGCGATCGCTGCGGTTGGCAGCGCTTGCAGTGGCAGGACGATGCGCTGCTGCAACCGGGCGGGCTGGAACTGGATCTCTCTGCTATCGCCAAGGGCTTCGGCGTCGATCACGTCGCTGCCTGGCTGCGTGGACAGGGTATCTCTGCTGCGCTGATCGAAGTCGGCGGCGAACTGGCCGGCTACGGCCGCAAGCCGGACGGCCAGCCGTGGCGGGTGCTGGTGGAGTCCGCACCCGAAGAAGACGCGCACACTGATACCCCGCCACGGGTGCTGGCGCTGGACGGCAAGGCGGTGGCCACCTCCGGCGATCGCTGGCATCAGTACCAGGCCGATGGCGAGGCCTACAGCCACAGTCTCGACCCACGTGCCGGCATACCGGTGCGCCAGGTTGCGGCTGCGGTAACCGTGGTGGCCGACGATGCGATGCACGCCGATGCCTGGGCCACGGCACTGACCGTGCTCGGCCGTGACGCGGGCATGGCACTGGCCGAGCGCGAAGGACTGGCTGCGCGCTACCTGCAACGCGCAGCGGATGGTCCACGCGAATTCCTCAGCAGCGCCTTCCAGCACCTGCTCGACGAGCAGGGCGCATGAGCACCCGTCCGTCGCGCGCGTGGCTCGGCAACGCTCTGGTGCTGTTCCTGCTGGCAGTGATCGGCTGGGTGCTGTTGCGCCTGCACCTGGGCGAGGCCTGGTGGCAGGGCGCGCCGCCGGCGCGGCAATCGCAGATCGCAGTGCTCGCCACGGCGCTGTATGCGCTGGCCTGCGCGGCCCTGTGGTGGCGCGGGCGCGCGCGCGACGATGCCGCAACCGGAGACACCCCACCGATCTTGCTGGTCTGGTCCAGCCAGACCGGCTTCGCGCGTGAGCTGGCCGAGCGAAGCGCCGAGGCCCTGCGCGCTGCCGGCCTGCCGGTACGCGTGCGCGGCCTGCACGAAGTGGACACGGCGCTGCTGGCCAGCAGCCAGCGCGCGCTGTTCATCGCCAGTACCACCGGCGAAGGGGACCCGCCCGACCATGCCCTGCCCTTCCTGCGCGGGGTGATGACCATACCGCCGCCGCTGCAGCACCTGCACTACGGCGTGCTGGCTCTGGGTGATCGCAGCTATGGCCACTTCTGCGGATTCGGCCACCAGCTCGACCAGTGGCTGCGCCAGCACGGTGCGCATCCGCTGTTCGATGCGATCGAAGTCGACAACGCCGATCCGGCGGCGCTGCGTCATTGGCAGCAGTTGCTGGGTCAACTCGGCGGTGGCGCCAGTGAACTACCCGACTGGAGTCCGGCCGAATATCAGCCGTGGTCGCTGCTGCAGCGCCAGCATCTGAACCCGGGCAGCCCTGGCGGCCCGGTGTACTGGTTGCGTCTGCAGCCACCCGTTGGTGTTGATGTGCAATGGCAGGCCGGCGACATCGCCGAGATTGGTCCGCAGCATGCATCGCACACCGTGCGTGCCTGGCTGGACGCACAACGATTCGATGCGGACACCATGCTGGATGACGGGCAGACACTGCTGGCCCGTGTCGCACGCTCGCACCTGCCTTCGCTGGTTCCACCGGGCGACCTGCCTGCGTTGCTGGCGACCCTGCAGCCATTGCCGCATCGCGAGTACTCGATCGCCTCGGTGATGACCGACGGTGCGGTCGAGCTGCTGCTGCGCCGTCAGCTGCGCGCCGATGGCACGCCCGGCATCGGCAGCGGCTGGCTGTGCGACTACGCAGCCATCGGAGAAGCGGTGCAGCTGCGCCTGCGCCGCAACGACAATTTCCACGGCGTGGCCGCCGACGTGCCGCTGCTGCTGATCGGCAATGGCACCGGCATCGCCGGCCTGCGCGCGCACCTGCACGAACGCACGCGCAATGGTGCACGGCGCACCTGGCTGCTGTTCGGTGAGCGCACCGCCGCGCACGACTTCCACTTCGGTGAAGAACTGCAGGCGATGCTGGCCGACGGCAGGCTGGCGCGGCTGGATGCGGTGTTCAGCCGCGACGGCGACGCGCACCGCTATGTACAAGACCGGCTGCTGGCCGAAGCGGCAACGCTTCGCCAGTGGGTCGATGAAGGCGCGACGATCCTGGTCTGCGGCAGCCTGCAGGGCATGGCCCCGGCGGTGGATACAGTGATCGAGCAGGTGCTGGGTGCCGCGGGCAAGGAAGCGCTGCTGCTGGCCAGTCGTTACCGGCGCGATGTGTATTGAGGTCGCCGCCTTCTGGTGGGTGCGAACCTTGGTTCGCACCGTGACGCGGTGTCGGTGGCCGCATTCACGCACGGCTCGGCTCTACACGGTCATGCCGCCATTGCCGCGCTGACCCGTATCGCCAACAACTCGCCGCCTCCCTGCAGCGCATGCCGTTGCCGCTCACCGGCCGCCAACCACGCGGTATCGCCCGCCTGCAGCGCCGGCAGGCCACTGTCGGCACCAAACTCCGCCTGACCTGCCAGCAGATGCAGCGCCCAGGCCACACCCGGTTCGCAGAAGAAGAACATGGCGCCCACCAGCGGCCGGTGCAGCAGCTCGGCCTGCAGCAGCTCGCGCTTCCACATCAGGTTGAAGTCGTGGGTGGTGCCATCGACCAGTTCGCCGTGCAGCGCTTCCTCACCGGCAAAACGCACGCGCCCGTGCGGTGGCAGCACCTCGGCCACACGGCCAGCGTCGAAGCGAAGACGCACACCATTGCCCTGCAGCAGCACCAGCTCACGCTCCACGCCGGGGAAGGCAGAGAACGCGGCATCCTGCTCGATCTCGGCCACCGACAGGCGCAGCGCCCAGTCATCGCCCTGCGCCGGCAGGCGCAGGATCTCGCGGGTCCAGCCAAGTCCATTCCGCCAACGTTCGCGGCGGTAGTCCAGGCTGGAGATCACCTGGCTCGGAGTGTGCAGCAGGGAGTCGATGTTCATCCGCGCATTGCATCATGCCGCGCGCCGTCGTGCATCACCGCGTGGCGAGCGTGCCCTGGCCACCGCACTCGCCGGCCAGCAGCTGCGAGTGCTTCAACCAATCCTGGTCGGGGTAGTAAGCAAACACCATCGTGCCGCCACGCAACGCATCGATCAGCGGCTTGGCCACCGACAGCCGCACCGCCGGGCAACCCAGGCTGCGGCCCAGCCGCCCCTGCAGCTGCGCGGTAGCCGGGTTCACGTACGGCGCACCATGGATGACGATGGCTCGGTCACGCGCGCGGTCGTTGAAGCCCGGTTCCAGCCCGGCCAGGCGCAGCGAATAGCCGTTGCCGCCCATGTAGGTCTCCTGCGCGGTGAACGCGCCGAGGCTGGACATGAAACTGCCATCGCGGTTCGAGAAGTGCTCAGTGCGGTTCTCGCCGCTGTTGCGGCCATGCGCCACCCATTCCTCGAACAGCAGGCGCTGGTGGGCCAGGTCGAACACCCACAGGCGCGGCTCGGTGGACGGCCGCGAATAGTCGATCACGCTGAGGCGATCGCCATTGATGCCCAGCTCCGGCCGCTGCAGCGCGCAGCGCATGGCGTGCGCCGCCAACTGCAACACGTGGCGGTCGGCCTTGGGCGCACTGCGCGACAGCAAGGCAGCCAGATCATCGGCGCTGGTGGCAAGGGCGGGCGTCTGTGCCAGCGCCGGGGCGCTGGCCGAGGTCGCCAGCAGGCCGAACGCGGCCAGCCGGCACAGGCGGGATGCAGTCATGGGCACAACAGGGGGGACTCAGTTGCCCTTGAGGGTGGACCCTGGCGGCTCGGATTCCAAGACCGGCTGCATTCCGGATTCAGCCGGGCTTGGGCGGACCGCCGGCAGCGAGGTCACCAGCAGGGTCGTGCCCGGCACCAGCACCTGGTACAGCTGGCGGGCGAAATCGGCCGGCAGCGCCATCGGCAGCGAGGGCGTGGCCAGCAGGTCCGGGGTGGCCTGGGCACGGTCCTGGCCCAGCAGCGGATAGGCCGTCCACTGGTGCAGGCGCTGGTTCACGTCCAGCGGGCTGGGTGTGTCGCTGTAACCCTGCCCCATCACGAACAGCGTGGTGCCCTGGAAGGCCGGCAGGGCGTCGGCCTTCAGTGGCGACTCGCCGATCATCACGCCATCGCGCAGCACGTACAGGCGCTGGTCGTGCAGGCTGACCAGGATGCCGACCTGCCCCGCCGGCGCCGCGCTGTCGTTCCACCAGGCCTGCACCGGCGCCCCACCCTCGGTCTCCGGCAGGGCCTGGCCGCGCGCGTTGACCGGCGCCAGCACCGACGGATAGGCCAGGGTCATCGGCGAGCTCTTGGCATCGGCCACGACCACGGTGTCGCCGCGCTGGGTTTCACTGAACAGCTTCTGCGCGAAAGCCTGCGGCAGCCGCACGCAGCCGTGCGAGGCCGGATGCCCGGGCAGGCTGCCGCCATGCAGGGCGATGCCGTCCCAGGTCAGCCGCTGCATGTACGGCATCGGCGCGCTGTTGTAGAGGTTGGACTTGTGGTCCTTGTCCTTCTGCAGGATGGTGAACACACCCGTTGGCGTCTCGTGCCCGGCCTTGCCCGAGCTGATCGTGGTCAGGCCGATGGCAATGCCGTTGCGGTACACGTAGGCGCGCTGTTCATCGAGGCTGACCACCAGCACGATCGGTCCGGTCGGCGAGATTTCCGGATGCCACAGGTACTCGCCCGGCTTCAGGTCGGTCGGTCCGCGCACTTCGGCGGTGCTGGCTGCGGCAGCTGCAGGTTTGGCAGCCGACGCCGGCGCAGCGGCATGGGCCAGCAGCGGCAACGCCAGTGCAAGGGCGAGCATCAGGGTGGTGGGGCGGTGCAGAAGCATCCAGCGGGTGTCCTTTCCATGCGGAGCGGCCACCGTACACCATCGGCCTGTGGTGGCCGCGGCAAAACCAGGCGCCGGAAATGAAACTGCCCGGCGACACAGCCATGTGTCGTACCGGGCAATCGTTACGTCCTTGTCGGCCTGCTGCCGCCCCCTCGCATCCTGCGCTGTGGGGGTAGCGTTGCATCCTGCACGCGGCCGCGTCTGTCCTGCTTGTATCTCAGCCCCTTCCACAGGTCTGTGATGCCACCATCCTGGTGATTGGTGCCGCGTCCTGCGGCGGTCGGTGGTCACGGCCTTCCTGTCCGCGACCGGTGAACCAGCTTCCTGCCGGTTCCGACGATTCCTGCTGTCAACGCCTGGGTACGGTTCGCACCGGTACCGATCCGGGTACCGGATCCGCCGGCAACAACCTGTTGCCTACGGTGATCCGCTGTCGATTCCGTTCGACGATTGCTTTCCCTATCCCCTTCACCTGCGTCAGGTCCTCGACGCGATGAAACGGGCCGTGTCTGCGCCGGTGCTCGACGATCGCCTCGGCCTTGGCGGCTCCGACCATCGTCAATCCCTGCTGCAGCGCCTGGACATCGGCGCGGTTGATGTCGATCGGTTCGGCGGCATGCGCCCCAGCGATCCACATGACCAGCACCAGTGCCCTCAACACGACACTCCAAGGCACGACGTGTATCTCCTTGTGATTCTGGCCGTCCCGACCGGCAATCCCGTCGGTAGGAACAGTGTCCGTCACCACATGCACACAGCCTATCGGTTTCCTGGATTTCTAAAAGCCAGCCAAATACCCGACGTGATGTAGGAAAAACCCTACCCGGGCCACAGGCGTAGAATGGCCGGATCAGCCCATGCAACCGGAGTTTCAGATGGACAGCGCCAAGCTCGGCCAATTCGTCAATGACAAGTGGGACAGCGAAATCGTCCCGCAGTTGGTCGACTACATCCGCATTCCCAACAAGTCGCCGATGTTCGACGCCAATTGGGTGCAGAACGGCTACATGGAACAGGCGGTCACGCTGATGGAGAACTGGGCCAAGGCCCAGCAGCTGCCCGGCCTGAAGGTTGAAGTGGTCCGCCTGGAAGGCCGTACCCCGCTGATCTTCCTGGAAATCCCGGCTACCGGCGCCGAAACCGGCGACGACACCATCCTGCTCTACGGCCACCTGGACAAGCAGCCGGAAATGACCGGCTGGGACGACGACCTTGGCCCGTGGACCCCGGTCCTGCGCGGCGACAAGCTGTATGGCCGCGGCGGTGCGGACGACGGCTACGCAATCTTCGGCTCGCTGGCCGCCGTGCTGGCGCTGCAGGCCCAGGGCCTGCCGCACGCCCGCTGCGTGGTGCTGATCGAAGCCTGTGAAGAGTCGGGCAGCTACGACCTGCCGGCCTACGTCGACCACCTGGCCGACCGCATCGGCAAGCCGTCGCTGGTGGTGTGCCTGGATTCGGGCTGCGCCAACTACGACCAGCTGTGGTGCACCACCTCGCTGCGCGGCCTGACCGGCGGCAATTTCACCGTGAAGGTGCTCAACGAAGGCGTGCATTCCGGCGATGCCTCCGGCGTGGTGCCGTCCAGCTTCCGCCTGCTGCGCCAGCTGCTGTCGCGCATCGAGGACCAGGACACCGGCCGCATCCTGATCGACGGCATGAACGTTGAAATTCCGGCCGAGCGCCAGGCGCAGGCCAAGCGCGCCGCTGAAGTGGTCGATACCGAGATCTTCGAGAAATTCCCGATGGTCGACGGCCTGCGTCCGATGAACGAGGACCTGACCGAGCTGGTGCTCAACCGCACCTGGCGCCCGGCGCTGTCGGTCACCGGCGTGGGTGGCATGCCGGCACTGGAATCGGCCGGCAACGTGCTGCGCCCGCAGACCTCGGTAAAGCTGTCGCTGCGCCTGCCGCCAACCGCCGACGGCAAGACCTGCGGCGAACTGCTGAAGGAAGCCCTGCTGCGCGATCCGCCGAACGGCGCCCAGGTCACCCTGGACCTGGAAAAGGCCTCCACCGGCTGGAACGCCCCGGCCATGGCACCGTGGCTGACCCAGGCCATCGACGACGCCAGCCAGGCCTTCTTCGGCAAGCCGGCGATGTACATGGGCGAAGGCGGCTCGATCCCGTTCATGGGCATGCTGGGTGAGAAATTCCCGGGCGCCCAGTTCATGATCACCGGCGTGCTCGGCCCGCACTCCAATGCGCACGGCCCGAACGAGTTCCTGCACATCCCGATGGGCAAGAAGGTCACGTCCTGCGTGTCCAAGGTGATCAGCGAGCACTATGCCGCCAGCCTGCGTGGCGAGACCAGCGGTTCGCCGGTGGCTGCCGACAGCGGCACCCGCCACGGCGACCACGGCTGCTGCTGAATCCGGCACACCGTGACGGACGCAGCCTGGCCTTGCTAGGCTGCGTCCACTCTTGGTGGAAATCGCACGCATGAATGGTCTGTTCGGCAGCAGCAGCTGGCTCTACATCATCCTGGTCGGCTTCTTCGTCGGCCTGCTCGGGCGTTTCTTCATGCCCGGCAACAACCGCATGGGCTGCCTGCTGACCATCGTACTGGGCATCCTCGGTGCGCTGCTGGCCGGCTGGTTCGGCCAGTACATGGGCTGGTACGCCGCCGGTGAGCCGGCCGGTTTCTTCGGTGCGGTGGTGGGCGCCGTCGTCGTGCTGGCGATCCTGCGCCTGTTCAGCGGTCGCCGCTGACCCTGCCCCTCCTTCCTTTCCTGTTGCCGACGTTGGCGCGCCCGGCGCGCCCGGATATGCCTGCATGACCGAACCCGCCTCCGATCCCCAGCGCAGCGCGCAGCGCCTGCAGTGGGCCCGTACCCAGCTCGATGATTCCAGTGCGGTGGTCGAACGCGCTTCGGTCGATGCCGGCATGCGCAGCTACTGGCGCACCACCAGCACGCGCGGCAGCCACATCGTGATGGACGCCCCGCCGGGGCTGGAAGATCCGCGCCCGTGGCTACGCATGCGCGGCCTGCTGCACGACAACGGCCTGCGCGTGCCCGCGCTGCTGGCACAGGATCTGGATGCCGGCTTCCTGCTGCTGGAAGATCTCGGCGGCCCGACCCTGGCGAAGATCCTCGACGAGCGCAACGCTGACGAATGGTTCGGCCGTTCGATCGAACAGCTGCTGCGCCTGCAGGCGATCCCGGTGCCGGCTGACTTCGGCCAGTTCGGTGAAGCGCTGCTGCAACGCGATGCCGGCCTGTTCGACGAATGGTTCCTGCAGCGCCACCTCCACCTGGAGCTGGACTGCGGCGAGATCGAAGGCCTGCAGCTGGTACACCGCCGGTTGATGGATAACGCCCTGGGCCAGGCGCAGCTGCTGACCCATCGCGATTACATGCCGCGCAACCTGATGCCGGTCGACGACGGTCCGGCGGTGCTGGATTTCCAGGACCTGGTGCGTGGTCCGATCGCCTACGACGCGATGAGCCTGTTCAAGGACGCATTCCTGAGCTGGCCACTGCAGCGCGTGGACGAGTGGCTGGCGCAGTACCACGAGCGTGCGCGCAGCGCTGGCCTGCCGGTGCCCGACCGCGCCACCTTCCTGCGCGATGCAGACTGGATGGGCATCCAGCGCCACGTGAAGATCCTCGGCCTGTTCTGCCGCCTGCGCTATCGCGACAACAAGGGCCATTACCTCGACGACGCGCCGCGCTTCATCACCTATCTGGATGAAGTGCTGCCGCGCTACCGCGAACTGGCGCCGCTGCAGCAGCTGCTCGAAGACCGCATCAAGCCGGCGCTGGCCGAGCTGGCGGCACCGATGCGCGTGGCCCGATGAAAGCACTGGTCTTTGCCGCCGGCCTGGGCGAGCGCATGCGCCCGCTGACCCTGCACACGCCCAAGCCGCTGCTGGAAGTGGCCGGCAAGCCGCTGATCGTCTGGCACCTGGAGCGCCTCGCGGCATTGGGTGTGCGCGAGGTGGTGGTCAACACCGCATGGCTGGCCGAGCAGTTCCCCGCGACGCTGGGGGATGGCAGCCAATGGGGCCTGCAACTGCATTTCCTGTACGAAGGGCCGACCCCGCTGGAAACCGGCGGCGGCATCCTCAACGCATTGCCGGTGCTGGGCGACGCCCCGTTCCTGGTCGTGAACGGCGACATCTGGACCGATTTCGATTTCGCCACGCTGCCGCGCGAGCCGCAGGGCCAGGCGCACCTGGTGCTGGTCGACAATCCGGTTCAGCACCCCGAAGGTGACTACCGCCTCGATGCGCAGGGGCTGCTGCACCACGACCGCGAAGGACCGTGCCTGACCTATGCCGGCATCGGCGTGTATCGCCCTTCCGTCGTGGCCGACTGGCGCACGGTGATCGGCGATGCGCCGGGCAGCGAGCGGATGCCGCCGAAGTTCTCGGTGGTGCCGCTGCAGAAGCATTTCATGGCGCAGGGGTTGATGAGCGGTCAGCACCATCGCGGGCGCTGGACCGATGTCGGCACCGTTGATCGCCTGCGTGCGTTGGATGTTGAGTTGGCTGCGAACGGCTGAGCCCCTCGTGGTTGGCCGCATCTGAAGCAGAAGCCTTGCTTGGCCGGGCGGGATGGGCTGCGCAGGGGACGCTGCAAGTACGTCCATGTAAGCTCGGTCGCCGCATCCATGCGGCTCACGCCCCTGCGCAACCCACCCCGCCCGGCCTCTGACAGTTTCCGTGTGCGTCCAACCACGGAAAAGAAAAAGAAAAGCAAAAGCGGGTCGCTTCGCTGCGCTTGCTCTGGTGACGACCAACGGTCGTCACCCACCACAAGCAAGACACGTGTCGACCAAGGTCGACACCCCCCAACAACAGTGCAGAACGCCGACACGGCAGATCGCGGGAACCTGTCGAAGGCGGGGTGGCTCAGGTTGCGGGGGCGTGAGCGCCATGGATGGCGCGACCGAGGCTACAGGGACGTACTTGCGCCGTCCCCCGCAACCTGAGCCACCCCGCCATCCCACGGATAGCGAGCTTTTGCTGTTGACGTTGAAGTTGACGTTGCCCTGGCTTCGGCGGGTGCAGGGCGCAGCCCTGCCGAACCACACCCCTCAGTAACGCGGCCGGCCTTCTTCCAGCACCTGGCGCAGGAACGGCACGGTGATCCGCCGCTTCGCCGCCAGCGACTCCCGGTCCAGCCAGTCCAGCAGCGTGATCAACCCACCCAGCTCGCGCCCGGTGTGCGACAGCAGCCACTCGATGGACGCTTCGTCGATGGCCAGGCCACGCCGCAGCGCACGCTCGCGCAGCACCGCTGCCCGCCCTTCCTCGTCCAGCGGCTGCAGCAGCACACGCACGCACTGGCCCAGCCGCGAACGCAGGTCGGGCAGTACCAGGCCCAGTTCTTCCGGCGCCTTCTGCGCGGTGTACAGCACGGTCACGCCCGCAGCGCGCGCGCGGTTGTGGAAATCGAACAGCGCGATCTCGTCCTCGCGGTTGCCGGCGACCTCGTCCAGGCCGTCCAGCGCCACCAGCTCGCGCGCCTCAAGCCCATCCAACGCCGCGCGTACGCGGCCGGCGGCGCTGGCCAGCGGTACGTAGGTCGGCAGTCGCCCGGCCTGCTCGGCGCTGGAGCACATCGCCAGCGCCTGGTGGGTCTTGCCCGTGCCCGCCGCGCCTTCCAGGTAGATCCAATCGTGGCTGGCGCCGACCGCGATCGCACGCAGCTGCGCCAGCGCGCCATCCGGCGCGCCGATGAATGTCTCCAGGCGCTGGTCCCTCGGGTAATGCAGGGCCAGCGGCAGTTGCGGCACACCCATCACTTCAGGTCGGGGCCCTTGTCGTTCGGAATGATGATATGGGGGGCATCGACCACGCCATCAAGCACGATCGCCGGCTTCTCACCCACGTACAGCTCGCTCTGGCGATAACGCTGGTGCGCGTAGCGCAGCAGCACGTTGGTCACCGCTGCCACCGGCAGCGCCAGCAGCATGCCAAGGAAGCCGAACAGCTGGCCACCGGCCATCACTGCGAAGATCACCGCTACCGGGTGCAGGCCGATCTTGTCGCCGACGATGCGCGGGGTCAGCACGTAGCTTTCCAGCAACTGACCCACGGTGAACACCACGCCGACCAGGATCAGCAGCTTCAGGTCGAAGCCCTGCGCCTGCACCAGCGCGGCCACGATGGCCATCAGGATGCCGGTGGTCGCGCCCAGGTAGGGAATGAAACTGATCAGGCCGGCGATCAGGCCGATCAACAGGCCCAGCTTGAGGCCGACCAGCGACAGGCCACCGGCATAGATCACGCCCAGCGCCAGCATCACCAGGAACTGCCCGCGGATGAATGCACCGAGCACTTCGTTGGATTCGCGCGCCAGCGCGGAGATGGTGCCGATCTGGTTGCGCGGGATCACCGACGCGACACGCTCGACCAGCTTGTCCCAGTCACGCAGGAAGTAGAACGCCAGGATCGGCAGCAGCAGGATGTTGACCACCCAGGTCACCATCGCAAAGCCCGAGCGCGAGACGTAACCCATGAACGTGGTGGCAAAGCCGCCCGCCTGCTGCCAGTGGCTGCGCACCCATTCGATCAGGCGGTCCGGATCCATCCACTGCATCACTTCCAGACCGGTCTTCTGCTCGAACCAGGGAATGCCCTTTTCCATCAGCCACGCCTGCGCCTGCGGCGCAACCGCGATCAGGGTGGTGATCTGGCGCTCGATCATCGGCACCAGCACCAGCAGCAGCGCCACGATCACCAGCACCATCGCCGCGAACACCAGCACCACGCCGGTCATGCGCGAGCGGCCGGTGGCCTCGATGCGGTCCACCAGCGGGTCGCCCAGCCAGGCCAGTGCCAACGCCAGCACGAACGGAGTCAGGATCGGGGCCAGCAGCCAGACGATCCAGCCGATCAGGCCGGCGAACAGGATGTACTTCAGCCGGCGCAGGAACTGCGCGATTTCCGCTTCCGGGGTCAGGGTCATCGCAGGCGGTACTCGTTGCTGACAGGCGGGGCCACCGGGGTACCGGTGGTGTCATCGATGGGCGTCGGCAGCGCCGGCAGCGGTGCGCTCGGCACCAGCACGCCACCGTCGCCGAGCATGCGGTTGAAGCCGGCCAGGCCGGTGGTCATCTCCAGGCTCAGCTCCAGCTGGCCGGCCGAGGCATGCAGCGGGGTGACGTTGCGCACCACCGGCACCTCGCGCAGGCCAGCGGCCAGGCGCAGGTAGTCGTCGGCGCTGTTGATGCCGGTCACCACCACGCGGTAGGTCCCGGCCTGGCCGGTGGCCACGCCGGCCTTGGCATAGCGCTTGACCAGCGCATCGGCGGCGCCGTCGGCACCAGCGGCCATCGCGCGCATGGCGTTGGCGTCCTTGCTGGTCCACTTGTTCAGTTCACGGCCGTTGTCGACGAACACCCAGTCCGCCTGCCAGCCGCCATTGGCGCGGTACAGCTTGCCGATCAGCTGCATCGGCGGCGAGTAGCGCGAGGAGGCGCGGGCCACCGCGGCGCTGTCCTGGCGCCAGATGGCACCGGCCAGGGCCTGCTCGGCGGCACCGCCGCTGGGCAGGCCCAGCTTGTAGCCGCGTTCTATGGCGCGGTTCAGCAGCGGGCGCGCGGCGTTGGCCTGCTGCACGCTGACCAGGCGCGGGCCGCTGCCGTCGTCGACGGCCAGCCACAGCACCGGCTTCGGCCGCGGCTGCGGCCACAGCGGCAGGCCCAGCGCCGACACCAGCGAATCAACATCATCCTCGCGGAAGCGGGCGACCAGCAGCGTCCGGAAGCTTGGGGCGCCGCCGGCGCCCACGCTCTGGTCCTGCTTGTAGTCGTAGCTGGCCACGTAATCCTTGGCATTGCGCAGCGCCTGCACCACGCCGGGGCGGGACATGGCGTTGCGGTCGCCGGACAACTTGCCCAGCACCACGCTCAGGGCGCGGGCCAGGGCGCCGTTGCGATCGGCCTCGGCTTGGCTGTTGACGGGCACTTCGGCCTCGTACGCGCCACTGGCGGTGGCGACATCACCCTCGGTGCGAAGGCCGCTCTGGGCCATCGTGGCCACCGGCAGGCTCAGCGCAAGGAGCAGGGTCAAAATCAGGCTGCGGCGCATCAGGACATCCATTGGCTCGACGTATCCGGGGGAATTGTTGCCCGAATACGGCCTTTGCGCCAATGCGGCCTGTTAAAATCGCCCGTTCAACCCCTGCCAGCGCCGACGCCCGTGACCAACACCCCGTCTTCCGCCCCTTCCCCCCTCACCTACCGTGATGCGGGTGTCGACATCGACGCCGGCAACGAGCTGGTCGAGCGGATCAAGCCCCTGGTCAAGCGCAGCTTCCGCCCGGAAGTGATGGGCGGCCTGGGTGGCTTCGGCGCCCTGTTCGACCTGTCCAACAAGTACCGCGAGCCGGTACTGGTGTCGGGAACCGACGGCGTGGGCACCAAGCTGAAGCTGGCCCACCAGCTGAACCGCCACGATACGATCGGCATCGATCTGGTCGCCATGTGCGTGAACGACGTGCTGGTGCAGGGCGCCGAGCCGCTGTTCTTCCTGGACTACTTCGCCACCGGCAAGCTGGACATCGACACCGCCGCGGCGGTCGTGGGCGGCATCGCCAACGGCTGCACCGAGGCCGGTTGCGCGCTGATCGGCGGCGAAACCGCTGAAATGCCCGACATGTATGCCCCGGGCGAGTACGACCTGGCCGGCTTCACGGTGGCCGCGGTCGAGAAGAGCGAGCTGAAGGACGGCGCCAGCGTCGCCGCCGGTGACGTGCTGATCGGTATCGCCTCCTCCGGCCCGCACTCCAACGGCTACTCGCTGGTCCGCCGCATCTATGACCGCGCCGGCCGCCCGGCCGAGCTGGAGCTGGAAGGCGGCGTGAAGCTGGTCGACGCGCTGATGGCGCCGACCCGCCTGTACGTCAAGCCGATCCTGTCGCTGCTGAAGTCGCACGGCGCGGCTATCCACGGCATGGCCCACATCACCGGTGGCGGCCTGACCGAGAACATCATCCGCGTGGTACCTGAAGGCCTCGGCCTGGACATCCAGGCCTCGTCCTGGACCCTGCCGCCGGTGTTCCAGTGGCTGCAGAAGGAAGGCGCGGTGGCCGACAGCGAGATGTGGCGGACCTTCAACTGCGGCATCGGCTTCGTGCTGATCGTCGCAGCGGACCAGGTCGATGCCGTATCCGAGGCTGTCCAGGCCCAGGGCCTGGACCACTGGACCATCGGCCAAGTGGTCACCGCTGACGGCGCCGAGCGCGTCCACATCGGCTGATCCCGGCAACCCAGGAGCCCGCATGGACGCAACGCCCCCCTTGTCGCCCGCTCCGGTGCCGCCGCCGCTGGCGACGGTACCGGTGTTCAGTGCGCAGGATGCCGACCACCTGCGCATGCTGGCCATCGCGCACTATGTGGTCGGCGGCCTGATCGCGCTGTTCTCGCTGATCTTCATCATCCACATCGTGCTGGGCATCGCCGCGCTCACCGGCAACCTGCCGATGAATTCCAGCGGCCAGCCGTCGTCGCCTGCGGAGCAACGCCTGTTCGGCTGGATGTTCACCATCATCGGCTGCGTCATCGTGTTCGGTGGCGTCACCCTGGGCGCGTTCGTGGCCTATGCCGGCCGCTGCCTGACCCGTCGCCGCCGCTACCTGCTGTGCCTGATCGTGGCCGGCCTGGCCTGCCTGTTCGCGCCAGTCGGCACCGTGCTGGGGGTGTTCAGCCTGATCACCCTGCTGCGCCCGCAGGTCAAGGCCGCCTTCGACCTGCCTGCCGCGGCCGCATGACCGCCTCCGGCAATCCGCCGCCGCTGCCGCGGCAGACCCTGGCGCAGCTGCAGCTGACCAGCCATCTGCAGACGCTGAAAGTGCTGTTCTACGCGCTGGCCGGCTTCCATTGGGTCGCCACAGTGGCCTTCCTCGGCCTCAGCGGCTGGGTGGCCCACTCGCGCGGGCTGGACGATGCCTGGATGCTGACCACGGTCTATGCCTCGATGGCCGTGCTGGCCATCGTGCTCGGCTTCGTGCAGCTGCATACCGCGCGTCTGTTGACGGCCCGCACCGGGCTGGTCTGGTGCCGGCGCGCGGCGTGGCTGGCGGTGCTGGCCGGTCCGCTGGGCATAGCGCTGGCCGCCTATGCATGGGTGTTCCTCGGCAAGCCGGAAATGGCTGCGCTGTTCGACCGCGGCGACCACCTCAGCGTCTGAGCCGGCAGGCAGACGAACCATCCCCCTTCGATCGACCCGACATGTCCTCGCCTGCCATCGCTACCACCGCCGCTGCAAGCGCCTACCGTTTCTCCGGCCCCAAGAAGCTGGCCTTCGCCGCCGTACTGGCGGTGTTCGCGATCAGCTGGATCCATCCACTGTGGCCGATCGAGCAAGCCCTGCACAGCACGCTGACCGTGATCGGCCTGGCCGCACTGCTGTGGGTCGACCGTCGTGGCGGTTGGCTGGGCAATGGCGCCTTCATCGCGATCTGCGGCTTCATCGCCCTGCACTGCGTGGCAGCGCGCTGGCTGTATTCCAACGTACCCTATGACGCGTGGTCGCAGGCGTTGTTCGGCTGGTCGCCCAACGCGGCGTTCGGCTGGCAGCGCAATCACTTCGACCGCCTCATCCACTTCCTGTTCGGCGTCTGCTTCACCCCCGCCCTGCTGCAGCTGGCCCGCCACGCCTGGCCGGCGCTGCGGGTGGGCCAGGCCTTCACCCTGGCGGTGATGACGGTGATGTGTGCCAGCCTGGTCTACGAGTGGTTCGAGTGGGCCATCGCGCTGGCCCTGTCGCCGGATGCCGCCGAGGCCTACAACGGCCAGCAGGGCGACATGTGGGACGCGCATGCCGACATGCTGATGGCCACCGTGGGCAGCCTGCTGACCTGGCCGCTGATCCGCCGGAGTTCGCTGCAATGACCACCCCTACCCGTATCGCCGTGCTCGCCTCTGGCCGCGGCAGCAACCTGCAGGCCATCCTCGATGCCATCGGCAGCGGGCGCCTGCCGGCTGAAGTGGTCGGCGTGTTCTCCGATCGCCCCACCGCGGAGGCGCTGCAACGCGTGGCACCGGCACTGCGCTGGGCGCATGCACCAAAGGAATTCAGCGACCGCGACGCCTACGAGCAGGCACTGAGTGATGCGCTGGCCGCGGTCGCACCGGACTGGATCATCTGTGCCGGCTACATGCGCATTCTCGGCGCTGGCTTCGTGCAGCGCTTCGATGGCCGCCTGGTCAACATCCACCCGTCGCTGCTGCCGCTGCACAAGGGCCTGGACACGCATGCACGGGCCCTGCAGGCCGGCGATGCCGAGCACGGTGCCAGCGTGCACCTGGTGGTGCCAGAGCTGGACGCCGGCGCCGTGCTGGCCCAGGTGCGTGTCCCGGTGCAGCCGGGCGATGACGCGGACAGCCTGGCCGCGCGCGTGCTGGCGGTGGAGCATCCGCTGCTGATCGCCACGCTGCAGCTGCTGTGCGGCGGCCGCCTGGCTGAACGGGAGGGACAACCCTGGCTCGACGGTCACCCCCTGTTTAGTCCATTGGCCCTAGATTCCGCCGGTAACCTGAACCGGTAAGCCCTTTGCACACGCCCCGCTGACTGCGGGGCTGGCATCCTGCCTCCTCCTGCGGTCCCTGTCCTCCATGAAGACCACGACCCTGTTGTCCACTTCACTGCTGTTGTCGCTTGCCGTGCTTCCCGCCGTGGGCTGGAGCCAGGCGCAGGCGCCTGCCGCTTCGCCAGCACCAGTGCCCGTGGTGCAGCCGCCCGCCGAACCGGCCGTACCGATGCCGGCGGCGCTGGCCTGGGAGCCGCCGCCGCTGCAGCCGTTCAGCGCCACTTACCAGGCCTTCTACAAGGGCAAGGAGGCCGGCGATGCCAGCATGCAGGTCACCCATACCGGCGGCAGCCAGTGGCGGGTGGACATGCAGGTGGTCGGTCGCCGCGGCTTCGCCAGCGTGCTCGGCCTGAACATCGAACAAAGCACGGTGTTCGAGGAGCGCGGTGGCATCTATGCACCGCTCAGCCAGAGCACCGTGCGCAAGGGCCTGTTCCTCGGCAAGAAGGCCGTGGGCACCTACAACTGGCAGGCCGGCACCGCACAGTGGACCGGTGACGTGAAGAAGGAACGCGCGCAACCGATCCCGCTGCAGGCCGGTGACCAGAGTGCGCTGCTGATCAATCTGGCGATCATGCGCGATGCCCGCCCGGGTGCCGCCATGCACTACCGCTACGTGGACATGGGCAAGGTCCGCCAGCACGACTACCAGGCCGCAGCGCAGACCGAGAACGTCGAGGTCGGCGACCTGTCCTACAACGCGCTGCGGGTCTACCGGACCAACGGCGGCAACAACGAAACCATTCTCTGGATCGCCAACGGTGTCCCCACCCCGGTGCGCATCCTGCAACGCGAAGACGGCGAAGATCGCGTCGATCTGCGCCTGATCGAATACCAAGGAGTCTGAGCATGAACACCCTGACCCGCCCCCTCACCTGGATCGCAGCGGCCGCACTTACCGTGGCCAGCCTGCCGGCCATGGCGCTGGAACCGTTCAAGGCCGATTACCTGGCCAGCTACATGGGCATGCAGGCCAACGGCACCATGACCCTGGCCAGCGAAGGTGCCAACAAGTGGCGCTACAGCCTGCAGGTGAAGAACCAGCTGGCCGATCTCAGCCAGAGCACGGTGTTCGAGGAAGTGCGTGGCCAGCTGCGCCCGCTCAGCAGCCAGGACCGTTCTGCGCTGCTGGTGAAGAAGCGCAACGTGCAGGCCAACTACAACTGGAGCAGCAACCAGGCCACCTGGACCGGCGACATCAAGCCGGACCGCGCCGGACCGATCGCATTGAAGGCCGGTGACATGGACGCGTTGCTGATCAACCTGGCGATCGCCCGTGACCTGGCTGCTGGCAAGCCGCTGACCTATCGCATGGTCGACGAAGGCCGCATCAAGAACATGACCTACCGCGTGATCGGCAAGGAGTCGATCACCGTGGGCGGCAAGAGCTATGAAGCCACCAAGGTCTCGCGTGCCGACGGCAACAAGGAACTGATCGCCTGGATCGTGCCCGAGTTCCCGGTGCCGGCGCGCATGCTGCAGCGTGAAAGCGGCCGCGATGCGCTGGACCTGACCATCAGGGCGATGAACTGACCAGCAATCCGGTAGTGCCGGCCGCTGGCCGGCATTTTCGCGATGCTCCGCGAGGTTCATGGGGTTGCCGGCCAGCGGCCGGCACTACCGAAAAGAAACGCCCGCTTTCGCGGGCGTTTTCTTATTTCTTCGCTTCAGCCGGCTTCTGTTCCTCGGCCGGCTTGAACTCGGTCCGGCAATCCACCCGGATCTGCTCGCCGGTGCTGCGCCAGACGAAGGTCCGGCAATGGCGGCTGCCGTCCTGGTTGTCATTGACCGACACCGCATAGAACGACTGGATGATCTCGTCACGCGAGACCGTGCCGTCGCCGTTCCAGTCCATATCTTTCTGCTCGATGCCCTGGGTGATGGCCAGGTTGGCGTACCAGGCATAGCCCAGCCACGCCAGCACGATCAGCACCAGCACCAGCAGCGCCTTGCGACGCGGGCTGAACCTGCCGCGCAGGATCATGGCACGCGCCGGATGGTGGCACCGAGCGAAGACAGCTTCTCTTCGATGTTCTCGTAGCCACGATCAAGGTGGTAGATGCGGTCGATGGTGGTGTCGCCGCTGGCCATCAGCCCGGCCAGGATCAGCGAGGCCGACGCACGCAGGTCGGTGGCCATCACCGGCGCGCCGCTCAGGTGTTCGTTGCCACGCACGATGGCGGTATGCCCTTCGACCTGGATGTCCGCGCCCAGCCGCAGCAGTTCGTTGACGTGCATGAAACGGTTCTCGAAGATCGTTTCGTTGATCACGCCGACGCCGTCGGCCACGCAGTTGAGCGCCATGAACTGCGCCTGCATGTCGGTCGGGAACGCAGGGTACGGCGCGGTGGTGAGGTTGACCGCCTTCGGTCGCTTGCCCTGCATGTCCAGGGTGATGGTGTCTTCGGTGGTCTCGATCTTCGCGCCCGCCTCGACCAGCTTGGACAGCACTGCGTCCATGGTGTTCGGGCGCGCACGGTTGACCGTGACTTTGCCACCGGTCATCGCCGCGGCCACCAGGAAGGTGCCGGTCTCGATGCGGTCGGGCAGCACTTCGTGGCGGCCACCGGACAGGCGCTCGACGCCTTCGATGACCAGGCGGGCGGTGCCCAGGCCTTCGATCTTCGCGCCCAGCGCGATCAGGCAGTGCGCCAGATCGGTCACTTCCGGTTCCATCGCGCAGTTGTCGAGGATGGTGGTGCCTTCAGCCAGCACCGCGCCCATCAGCACGTTCTCGGTGCCGGTGACGCTGACCATGTCGAAGGTGAAGTGCCCACCCTTCAGGCGCTTGGCGGTGGCCTTGATGAAGCCGTTCTCGACCACGATCTCGGCACCCAGGGCCTGCAGGCCCTTGATGTGCTGGTCGACCGGACGCGAACCGATCGCGCAGCCGCCCGGCAGCGATACTTCCGCCGCGCCGAAGCGGGCCAGCAGCGGGCCCAGCACCAGGATCGAGGCGCGCATGGTCTTGACCAGCTCATACGGTGCCACGTGCTGGTTGACCGAACGCGGGTCGACCACGATCGCGCTGCCGCGCGACAGGGTGCCCTGGTCGATGGTCACTTTCGCGCCCAGTTCGCCCAGCAGCTTCACGGTGGTGACCACGTCGTGCAGGTGCGGCACGTTGGTGATCTCCACCGGCTCGTCGGCCAGCAGGGTCGCGCAGAGAATGGGGAGGACGGCGTTCTTGGCGCCGGAGATGCTCACTTCACCGTGCAGCGCAGCGCCGCCGGTCACAACGATCTTGGCCATGTATTCGGGATCTTCTGCGGTTCAGCCGGCTTCGGCCGGGGTCACGGTTTTCAGTGCCAGCGCGTGGATCGCGCCGCCCATCAGGTCGCCCAGAGTGGCATACACCATGCGATGGCGTGCCAGCGGCATCTTGCCGGCGAAGGCGTCACAGACCACGGTCGCTTCGAAATGCACGCCATCGTCGCCCTGCACGTCGGCGCGGGCGCCGGGCAGGCCGGTTTCGATCAGATTGCGGATGGTGTCGGCGTCCAACGGGCTTTCCTAATAAAATGTACGTCCATTCTACTTCCGCTGCGTGGCGTCCGCATGGCCGAATCCCTGTTGCCCCCCCGTTCCGTCGACCCTGCCGGCCTGGTCGCCAGTGGCCGCCGCGTGTTCGAGATCGAGCGGCAGGCGCTGGATGCCGTGGCCGACCGCCTCGGCGAGGCCTTCCAGCAGGCCTGCCAGGCGATCCTGGGCAGCCGCGGCCGGGTGGTCGCCACCGGCATGGGCAAGTCCGGGCATATCGCCCGCAAGATCGCCGCCACCCTGGCCTCCACCGGGACCCCGGCCTTCTACGTGCACCCTGGCGAGGCCGGTCATGGCGACCTCGGCATGATCACCGAGGACGACGTAGTGCTGGCGCTGTCCTATTCGGGTGAGTCGGACGAGGTGCTGATGCTGCTGCCGGTGCTCAAGCGCCAGGGCAACGTGCTGATTTCCATGACCGGGCGCCCGCAGTCCAGCCTGGGCACCGCCGCTGACATCCATCTGGACGTCAGCGTGCCGGCCGAGGCCTGCCCGCTGGCGCTGGCCCCGACCTCCAGCACCACCGCCTCGCTGGCGATGGGTGATGCGCTGGCTGTGGCCCTGCTCGACGCGCGCGGCTTCACCGCCGATGACTTCGCCCGCTCGCACCCGGCCGGCAGCCTCGGCCGCCGCCTGCTGCTGCACATCACCGACGTCATGCACACCGGCGAAGACCTGCCCAGCGTCGGCGCCGACGCCAGCCTCAGCGAAGCCCTGATGGAGATGAGCCGCAAACGGCTCGGCATGACCGCCGTGGTCGACGCGGACGGCGTGCTGATCGGCCTGTTCACCGATGGTGACCTGCGCCGTGCGCTGGACAGTGCACTGGATGTGCGCACGGCGAAGATCGCCGATGTGATGACCCGCAACCCGCGCACCATCGGTGCCGACCAGCTGGCAGTCGAGGCCGCGCGCCTGATGGAGACCCACAAGATCACCGGCCTGATCGTGGTCGATGGCCAGGGCCGGGCGGTCGGTGCCCTGAACATTCATGACCTGTTGCGGGCCCGGGTGGTTTAACCGACAGTCCGTAGACCCCATTCAGTCTGTAACGCCGCACCCGCCCCCACCGAGCCTGTCGCCCTGATGCCCTGGTCCCCCCTGCCCGCCTTCCCTGCCCACCTGCATGCCGCTGCGGCCCGTATCCGCCTGGCCTGCTTCGACGTGGACGGCACCCTCACCGACGGTCAGCTGTACTACGACAAGGACGGCAACGAGAGCAAGGCGTACTTCGTGCAGGACGGCCTGGGCCTGAAACTGCTTCAGCAGCACGGCATCCACCCCGTGCTGATCACCGCGCGCAACAGCCAGTCCGCGCTCAGGCGCGGCGCCGACCTCGGCATCGATACCCAGATCGCCGTGGGCGACAAACTGGCCAGCGTGCAGGCCCTGTGTGCCCAGCACGGCATCGGCCTGGAACAGGTGGCGTTCATGGGCGATGACCTGCCCGACCTGGCACCGCTGGGCGCAGTCGGGCTGGCGGTGGCGCCGGCCAACGCGCACCCGTGGATCGCCGAGCGCGTGCACTGGCAGACCCGCGCCGACGGTGGCCGTGGCGCTGCACGCGAACTGTGCGACGTCCTGCTGGCCGCTCAGGGCCATGTCGATGCGGTGCTGGCGAGGTTCGGCGCATGAATGCTCCTTCGCTCAACTGGCGCACCCTCCTTAGTATCGGTCTGCTGCTGGCGGCCCTGCTCAGCAGCTGGGCGGCGCTGCGCAACCGGGACAAGGGACCGGCCAATGACGGCAAGGAAGTCGGCGTGGACTACATCCTGCACGACTTCCAGATCGTCGCCCTGGATGAGCACGGCAAGGAGTCCACCACCCTGCGTGCGCCGCTGCTGGAGCGCCAGCGCGGCGACCAGACCATCAATATCGCCACCCCGCTGTTCGAGATGCCGGACAAGGATGGCAAGCACTGGACCCTGCGCGCCGAGACCGGCTGGCTCAGCGCCAAGGGCGACGAGATGAAGCTGCGCGGCAACGTGGCCGGCGACAGCCCGGCCGCACCGGGCACGGTGCCGACCACCTTCCGCACCGATCACCTGGACGTGTTCCCCAAGGAGAACCGCGCCCGTACCGACGCTCTGGTGACCATGACCCGCCCCGGCATGGAACAGTCCGGCGTGGGCTTCGAGGTGGATTCGAAGAACAACACGTATCATTTCCTCAGCCAGTCCAAGGGCCGCTACACGCCCAAGCACTGATTCCGCCGCCAGCCTGCGACGTCTCCGGACAGGCGCAAGGCCGGCAGCCCCACCCGCACGCCCCCGGTCCACCCGGGAGGCCCCCACCGGTAGAACGGACCCCGATGAAGATTCCCTTTGCAGCCGTACTCGCGCTTGGTCTTCTTGTCCCCAGCGCCGCCTTCGCCAAGTCCACCGATCGCAACGAAGACATGCACATCGATTCCGGCGCGCAGTCGGGCATGCTCACCGGCGACGGCAAGACCGTGCTGTCGCAGGGCGTGGTCATCACCCAGGGCACGCTGGACCTGCGCTCGTCCGAGGCCGAGATCTACCTCAAGGACGGTGAAGCGGTGCGCGTGGTATTCACCGGCAAGCAGGCCAAGATGAAGCAGCAGCTCGACGATGGCACCTGGATGGACGCCCTGGCCGACCGCATCGACTACGACATCAAGACCGAGATCATCACCCTGACCGGCAACTACAAGGTCACCAGCGCGCGCGGCACCAATGCCGGCCAGCGCATGGTCTACAACACCCGCAGCGGTGAAATGAATTCCGGCGGCGACGGCAGCCGCGTGCGCACCGTCATTCCACCGAAGAACAAGACGCCGGCGGCGCCGGCTGCACAGCCCAAGGCCAGCACGCCGGCGGCACCGGCCGGGAGCAAGAAGTAATGCTCGTCGCCAAGGGCCTGCGCAAGCGCTACAAGCAACGCGAAGTCGTCAAGGATTTCGGGTTGACCCTCGACGCCGGTGAAGTGGTCGGCCTGCTCGGCCCGAACGGCGCCGGCAAGACCACCTGCTTCTACATGATCGTCGGCCTGGTCGCTGCCGATGCCGGCAGCATCGTGCTTGACGGCAAGGACATCACCGGCGACCCGATGTACACCCGCGCCAAGCAGGGCGTGGGCTACCTGCCGCAGGAACCGTCGGTGTTCCGCAAGCTGAGCGTGGCCGACAACATCCGCCTGGTGCTGGAACTGCGCGAGGACCTTGATTCGAAGGGCCGCGAGCGCGAATTGAACAGCCTGCTCGACGAACTGCAGCTGGGCCACGTGGCCGACCAGCTCGGTGCCAGCCTGTCCGGCGGCGAGCGCCGCCGTTGCGAGATCGCCCGTGCACTGGCGGCACAACCGCGCCTGATCCTGCTCGATGAGCCCTTTGCCGGCGTGGACCCGATCTCGGTCGGGGAGATCCAGCGCATCGTCACCCACCTCAAGCAGCGTGGCATCGGCGTGCTGATCACCGACCACAACGTGCGCGAGACCTTGGGAATCTGCGACCGCGCGTATATCCTCGCCGAGGGCAGCGTGCTCGCCCAGGGCTCGCCGGAAGCGATTCTGGACAACGCCGACGTGCGTCGCGTCTACCTTGGGGATTCCTTCAAGCTGTGACGGCAAGCGCCGGGTCCCTCTCCTTCCTTTCGGCACAGGCATGAAGACTCGGCTGCAGACATCGTTGGGACAGCAGCTGGTGCTCACGCCCCAGCTGCAACAGGCGATCAAGCTGCTGCAGATGTCCAGCACCGAACTGGAACTGGAAATCGCGCAGGCAGTGGAAAGCAATCCACTGCTGGACTGGGCCGACAGCAGTGACAGCAGCAGCGCCGCCAACGAGACCAGTGACAACCCCGACGGCGATGCAGCGGCCGAACGTGCCGACAACGGCGACGACTGGGCGCCGGCCGAACTGGACTGGAGCGCGGCCGGCAGCGGCGGCAGCTTCGACGATGACGACGATAACGGCAGCGCCGCCGAACGCGTGGCCGAAACCGAAACCCTGGCCGATCATCTGCTGTGGCAGCTGCACCTGTCGCACCTGTCCGCACGTGATCGCAGCATCGGTGCCGCACTGATCGATGCACTGGACGACGATGGCTACCTGCGCGAACCGCTGGCAGGCATCGCCGAAACCCTGCTGCCGGCCATCCATGCCGACCAGGACGAGATTCTTGCCGTGCTGCACCGGATCCAGCGTTTCGATCCGGTCGGCGCGGCCGCGCGCACCCTCGGCGAATGCCTGCAGCTGCAGCTGGAGGTGCTGGACGACACCACACCGGGCCTGGCATTGGCGCGACAGATTGCCGCGGGCCCGCTGGAACGGTTGCCGCGCAGCGGCGTGGCCGGGCTGGCCCACGAGTTGAAACTGCCGCTGGCCGAGGTCGAGACTGCAGTGACCCTGCTGCGTTCGCTGGATCCACGGCCGGGCACGCAGATCGCCCCCCTGTCGCAGGACACCTACGTGGTACCCGATGTCGTGGTGTGGCGGCAGAACGGCGTGTGGCGCGCTGCACTGGCCGCGCATGCCGGGCCAAGGGTGGTGATCCACCGCGGCTACGAACAGCTGATCCGCCGCTGTGGCGAGGCCGATGCCGGCTACCTGCGTGCACAGCTGCAGGAAGCGCGCTGGCTGCTGAAGGGCCTGCAGCAGCGCGGCGAAACCCTGCTGCGGGTGGTACGCAGCCTGATCCTGCAACAGGCTGGCTTCCTTGAGTTCGGCGAACAGGCGCTGCGGCCGCTGACCCTGCGCGAGATCGCCGCCGAGCTCGGCCTGCACGAATCGACGGTGTCGCGCGCGATTGCCCGCAAGCACGTGCGTACGCCACGCGGCACCCTGCCCCTGCGCGCCTTCTTCGCCTCGGGCATCGATACCGAAGGCGGCGGCGAGGCATCCAGCACGGCCATCCAGGCGATGATCCGGCGCCTGATCGACGACGAGAATCCACGCAAGCCGCTTTCTGACGCCAAGCTGGCTGACCTGCTCAAATCGTCGGGAATTCCAGTAGCGCGGCGCACCGTGGCGAAGTATCGTGAAGCCATGAACATCTCCGCCTCGCACGAAAGGGTCAGAATCGCTTGACGCGCCGCCGCGCCCGGCGGAGAGGTTCATTGGCACATCCGAACACAGGAGAAACCCGATGCGCATCGAAACGTTTGGCAAAGATGTCGAAGTCACCCCGGCCCTGCAGTCCTATGTAGAGGAGAAGCTGGCCCGGATCGGCAAACACTTCGACCAGCACTGCGAAGCGCGGGTGACCCTCAAGCTGCAGAAGACCGAACACCACGTCGACGCCAGCCTCAACATTCCCGGCCAGACCCTGCACGCTGAGGCCAATGCCCAGACCATGTATGCCGCGATCGACCTGCTTGCGGACAAGCTTGACCGTCTGGTGATCAAGCACAAGGAGAAAAAACAGCAGCACGCGCCACTGCCGGTGGGCGACAATGGTGGCTGATCGCCACCGTTCCCCGCAGACATGCCCCTGACTGACCTCCTGGCGGCCGTGCAGACCCAGCTCTGCACGGTCACCGACCGCGACAGCGTCCTGAAGGCCGCCGCCGGGTTGCTGGCCTGCCGCCAGGCCAACGCTGAACAGATCTACCTGAACCTGTGCCAGCGCGAAGCGCTGGGCAGCACTGCGATCGGCCACGGTATCGCCATCCCCCACGGCCGCGCGCCGACCCTGGACCGCCCCCGTGGCGCGCTACTGCGGCTGGCCACCCCGGTCGACTTCGGTGGCGATGAGCCGGTGGACCTGGTGTTCGCGATGGCCGTCCCTTCCCACTACACCCACCAGCACCTGATGCTGCTGTCCGAGCTGGCCGAGCTGTTCTCGACGCCCGCCATCCGCGATGCCCTGCGCGCGGCCGGCGATGCGCGGGCCCTGCGCCAGGCCCTGGAGCTGACCCCACCTGCGAGCGCCGCATGAATACCAGCATCACCGCCCGTGAACTGTTCGAACAGCAGCGCGAGCGGTTGGGGTTGCGCTGGGCCGCAGGCAAGTCCGGCGAGAAGCGTGAGCTGGAGGCTGGCAACACGGTGTCGCGTCGCCCTTCGCTGGCCGGATACCTCAACGCGATCTATCCCAACAAGGTGCAGATCCTGGGCACCGAGGAACTGTCCTGGCTGGATGCGCTGGAACCGCGCCAGCGCTGGGAGACCATCGAGAAGATCATGCAGTCGCATCCGCTGGCGCTGGTGCTGACCCGCAACCAGCCCTGCCCGGAAGACCTGCGCGCGGCGGCGGACGAATCCGGTACGCCGCTGTGGCTGTCGCCCAAGCGCGGCCACGAACTGCTGAACCATCTGTCCTACCATCTGGCGCGCACACTGGCGCCGCGTGTGATCCTGCATGGCGTGTTCATGGAGATCTATTCCATCGGCGTGCTGATCACCGGCGAGGCCGGCTCGGGCAAGAGCGAGCTGGCACTGGAACTGCTCAGCCGTGGCCACCGCCTGGTCGCCGACGATGCGCCGGAGTTCACCCAGATCGCCCCGGACGTGCTCGACGGCACCTGCCCGGAGCTGCTGCAGGACCTGCTGGAAGTGCGCGGGCTGGGCGTGCTGAACGTGCGCGAGATGTTCGGCGACACGGCTGTAAAGAAGAACAAGTACCTTCGGCTGATCGTCCACCTGACCAAGCCGATGACCGAACCCACCCCACATGGCTACGAGCGCCTGACCGGCGATTCGGGCACCCGCCATGTGCTGGACCTGGATGTTCCGCTGATCACCCTGCCGGTGATGCCCGGCCGCAACCTGGCCGTGCTGACCGAGGCGGCCACCCGCCTGCACATCCTTCGCACCAAGGGGATCGACCCGGCGGCCATGTTCATCGCCCGCCACAGCAACCTGCTGGAACGGCGAACACCCTGATTCCCCCGTCCCTCGAAGAGCCTGTCCATGAGCACCGCAATCCCCTCCGCCCCGACCCTGATCATCGTCAGCGGCCTGTCCGGCTCGGGTAAATCCGTCGCCCTGAAGACCTTCGAGGACCAGGACTACTACTGCTCGGACAATCTGCCGATCAACCTGCTGCCCGATTTCGTGCGCAGCCTGCTGGCCAACCATGACGGCAGTGCTCCGCGCCGCCTGGCGGTGGGCATCGACGTGCGCGGCCAGTCCGACCTGAGCCAGCTGGACAACTGGCGGCAGCTGGCCACCGATGCCGGCGTGGAAGTGAAGGTGCTGTTCTTCGAAGCCAGCGACGAAGCGGTGCTCAAGCGCTATGCCGACACCCGCCGTCGCCACCCGTTGAGCCAGTTGGGCCTGTCCCTGCCCGAAGCGATTGCCCGCGAGCGCGAGCTGACCGCGCCGTTGCGCCGCGAAGCCGATGCGGTGATCGACACCAGCGCGCTCAACGTGCACCAATTGCGGCGGCGGATCATCACCGAGTTCGCACTGGACCACGCCACGCGCCTGTCGCTGCTGTTCGAATCGTTCGCCTACAAGCGCGGCGTGCCGGCCGAGGCGGACTTCGTGTTCGACGCGCGCGTGCTGCCCAATCCGCACTGGGATCCGGACCTGCGCGCGCTGAGTGGCCGCGAACCGGGCGTACGTGATTACCTGGAAGCGCAACCGGACGTGCAGCGCTACCTGGCCCAGCTGATGGACTTCCTCGATACCTGGCTGCCGAAGCTGGGGGATGGCACGCGCAGCTACGTGACCGTGGCGTTTGGCTGCACCGGCGGCAAGCACCGCTCGGTGTTCCTGGCCGAGCGCATGGCCCGGCATGCCCGCGAGATGGGCTGGGAAGACGTGGCGACCTACCACCGCGAACAGGATTGAGGGGGGGCGGCCGGGCTGCGCCCGGCACCCGCAGAGACCACGGCAACGTCAACGGCAAGAGCCGGATTACGTGGGATGGCGGGGTGGGTCCGGTTGCGGGGGACGCCGTAAACCCATCCATGGGGGCTTGGCCGCGGCATCCATGCCGCGGACACCCCCGCAACCGGACCCGCCCCGCCTCTGACAGATTCCGTGTGCTGTTGGTGGGTGTCGACCTTGGTCGACACGGTAGATCCACGCCATGCGTGGATGAATCTCTGTCAGGCATCGAAAAAACGGATGGAGTCGGATCCCTTTTCAACGGAAAAGGGCTCTGACCCGAGCAACACTGAATACGGGACACTGTGCCCCTCTCCTGCTGCTATCGCCAATTCACCTTGACCTGTTAACGTGCAGTAATGACCTGTGGCATTCTCCTCGTAACACATCCCGGGGTCGGGACCGCCCTGCTTGACGTGGCGACCCGGCTCCTGCGGCAGTTGCCGCTGAAAACAGAAGCTTTCGAAGTACCGTTCGACGCAGACCTGGACGCCCTGCTTCCGCTCGCCTCGGCCGCCCTGCGGCGGGTCGATGGGGGAAATGGCGTGCTGATCCTGACCGACCTGTACGGTGCCAGCCCCGCCAACCTTGCCGGGCAGCTGGCCCGGCTGGGGACCCCGGTTCGCCGGGTGTCGGCGCTGAGCCTGCCGATGTTGCTGCGGGTGATGAATTATCCGGAACAGGGACTGGATCAACTGCCCGCCACAGCCGCGGCGGGTACCCGTAATGGAGCGATAGTCGACGATGCTTGAACGAGAACTCACCGTCAGCAACCGCCTGGGCCTGCATGCCCGGGCCACCGCCAAGCTGGTGCAGACCCTGGCGCCGTTCCGCTGCAACGTGACCATGGCCGCCAAGGGCCGTGAGATCAACGCCAAGAGCATCATGGGCGTGATGCTGCTGGCCGCCGGCCAGGGCACCCCAGTCACCGTGCGGATCAACGGCGAGGACGAAGCCGCCGCGATGGAGGCGGTGGTAGGCCTGTTCGAGCGCCGCTTCGACGAGGACAACTGAGCGTGCCACGCGCACGCGCCGGTCAGGTCAGTTCCGGCCAACGGCCGGTACAGCTGCTGGCCGGCCATGGTGCGGCCCGTGGCACCGCGATGGGCCGCGCCCGGGTGCGCCTGCCGCATGCACTGGAGGTTGCCGAGCAACGGGTCGCCGTCCACCAGGTCGAGGCCGAACTGGCCCGCCTGCACCGTGCCGTGGATGCCGCACGCACGGAAATGCACGAGCTGCGACAGCGCCTGCAGGGTGCACTGAACCAGGAAGTGGGTGAGTTCCTCGACCTGCATGCACTGCTGCTGGACGACCCCGAGCTGCTGTTCGGGCTGGACGAGCTGATCCGCAGCGGCCCCTACAGCGCCGGCTATGCGCTGCGCCTGCAGCGTGACCGCCTGGCCAAGGTCTTCGATGGCATGGACGATGCCTATCTGAAGAGCCGCATGGACGACCTCGACCATGTGATCGGCCGCATCCACGCCTTCCTGCAGCCCGAGCGGCCGCCAGCGATGAAAGGCCTGGCCGGTGAAATCCTGGTCTGCGACAACATCGCGCCCTCCGAGCTTGCCCAGTTGCAGGCGCAGGGCGTGGTCGGCATCGTCACCGCCGCCGGCAGCGCGCTGTCGCACAGTGCGATCCTGGCGCGCAGCCTGCACCTGCCCTTGATCGTCAACGTGCCGCAGCTGCTCAGCCGCATCGCCGATGGCGACGTGCTGATCATCGACGGCGCCGACGGCAGCATCACCGCCAACCCGCAGGCCGACAACCTGCGCGATTACCGTGCACGGCTGAAAGAGCACGCACGCGAGCAGCGCGAACTTGGCCGCCTGCGCAGCAAGCCCAGCCGCACCCGCGACCAGGTCGACATTGCTCTGCTGGCAAATGCCGAATCGCTGGAGGACGTGACCCAGGCGCATGCGCTGGGCGCACACGGGCTGGGCCTGTACCGCACCGAATTCCTGTTCCTGCAGCGCAACGAGCTGCCGGACGAAGAAGAACAGTTCCAGACCTACCGTGATGCCGCACTGGGCATGAGCGGGCGACCGGTGACCATCCGCACCCTCGACCTCGGTGCGGACAAGGCCGATCGCACCGGCCTGACCCTGAGCAACGAGGAAAACCCGGCACTGGGCCTGCGCGGCGTGCGCCTGTCGTTGGCGCGGCCGAAGGTGGCCGATACCCAGCTGCGCGCGATCCTGCGCGCCTCGGCCTACGGCAAGCTGCGCGTGCTGGTGCCGATGGTCAGTACCCGCGAGGAACTGCTGGCGGTGCGCCGGCGCATGCTCAAGCTGACCGAACAGCTGCGCGGCGAAGGCCACATGGTGTCCGACCATGTGCCGTTGGGGGCAATGATCGAGGTACCGGCCGCTGCGCTGGCGCTGGAGAGCTTCATCGATCTGGTCGACTTCCTGTCGATCGGCACCAACGACCTGGTGCAGTACCTGCTGGCGGCCGATCGCAACAACGAAGCGTTGGGCGAACTGTACTCGCCGCTGCATCCGGCGGTGCTGCGGCTGCTGCAGATGGTGATCGAGACCGGCGTGCGCCATCGCATCCCGGTGGCGGTGTGTGGCGAGATCGCCGGCGATGCACGGATGACCCCACTGCTGCTGGCGCTGGGCCTGACCGAATTCAGCCTGCACCCCGGCACCCTGCTGGAAGTACGCCGCGCGATCCGCGACGCCGACCTGGGCGCACTGCGCGCACGAGCTCCCAAGCTGCTTGCCGCCCGCGACCGCCGTGCCATCGAGCGCTGGCTGGCGCTGGTGGCGGATACGGCCTGACACCACCCGCTCGCCGGGCATGCACGCCCGGGGTCAGATCCCTTTTCCGTGGGAAAAGGGATCTGACCCCGTCTCGTCGCCGCCGGGGTATCCGGTGAAACATCCCCTTGCGATAATGACGCGCTGAACACCCCTGTTGCCGCATCCTTGCCGGGATCGCGGCTTTTCTTATCCCGCGGGAGCTGCGATGGCTGAGGCTGTACGCCACGACAAGACTGCGCGCCAGTTGCGGATGCTGTCCGATGCGCTGGACAGCGGCCGACTGGGCCCGGTGCGCCGCCTGGTCAATACCCTGGCGCCGGCCGAGATCGGCAACCTGCTCGAATCGCTGCCGCCCGGCAAACGCGAGATCGTCTGGGGCCTGGTCGATCCGGAAGATGACGGCGAGGTGCTGGTCCACGTCGGCGACGACGTGCGCGAAAGCCTGCTCGCCGACATGGACCCGGACGAGATCATCGCCGCGGTCGAAGACCTGGACATCGACGATCTGGCCGATCTGGTCGAGGATCTGCCGGACACGGTCATCGACGAAGTCCTCAAGTCGATGGACCGCGAGAACCGCGAGCGCCTGGAGCAGGTGCTGTCCTACCCCGAGGACAGCGCCGGCCGCCTGATGAACCCGGACGTGGTGACCGTGCGCGCCGACGTCAACGTCGACGTGGTGCTGCGCTACCTGCGCCTGCGCGGCGAACTGCCCGACCACACCGATCACCTGTTCGTGGTCAGCCGTCGCCACCAGTACCTGGGCCGGGTTTCACTGGCCTCGCTGGTGACCCATGAGGACACCACGCCGATCAACCGCCTGATCGACGATGAGCAACCGGCGATCGATGTCGGCGAAAGCGACCAGGAAGTGGCGCGGCAGTTCTCCGACCATGACTGGATCTCCGCGCCGGTGGTGGATGACAACAACATCCTGATCGGCCGCATCACCATCGATGACGTGGTCGACATCATCCGTGGCCAAGCCGAGCACCAGGCGCTGGGCGCCGCCGGCCTGGACGAGGACGAGGATCTGTTCAGCCCGGTCTGGCGCGCGATGCGCCGACGCCTGATGTGGCTGTCGGTGAACCTGTGCACCGCCTTCCTCGCCTCCAGCGTGGTCGGCCATTTCGAAGGCACCATCGACAAGCTGGTGGCGCTGGCGGTACTGATGCCGATCGTTGCCGGCCTCGGCGGCAACGCCGGCACCCAGGTACTGGCGCTGATGGTGCGTGGCCTGGCGTTGGGCCAGGTCGGCAGTTCCAACGCACGCACGCTGTTGTGGAAGGAAGTACGGGTGGCCCTGCTCAACGGCGTGGTGCTCGGCTCGATACTGGGCCTGATCGTACTCGCCTGGTTCCATTCGCCTGGCCTGTCGGCGGTGATCGCCATCGCGCTGACCTGCAACCTGCTGTTCGCCGCGTTGGCCGGCGTGCTGGTGCCACTGACGCTGAAACGCTTCGGCTTCGACCCGGCGCTGGCCAGCGGCATCTTCCTGACCGCCGTGACCGACTCGATGGGCTTCTTCACCTTCCTCGGCCTGGCCACCCTGGTGCTGCTGCACTGACCGTATCAAGGGTCGGATCCCCGCCGCGCGGGGCGCTGACCCGATCCCCACTGGAACACCCATGGCAACGACGATCGAAAATTACTTCCAGCCCGGCTGGCGTGACCAGCAGTACACCTGCACGGCCTGCGAATGGAAGGGCAGCTCGCGCGCCATGGTGATGGAGTTGGACGAAGACGCCACCGAGTACGACTGCCCGGTCTGCGAGAACCCGCTGCTGGTGGTGCTGCATCCGGACATGGCGCAGGTGCAGGCAGCCGCCGCCGAAGGCAATACCGAAGCACAGGAGCAGCTGGACATCATCGCCAGCTTCCCGCGCCCGGAGTGACGCAGCGCACGATGCCAGGCTGATCGCGGCGGACTACGATGCAGACGATCCTGCCGCTACGGGAAAGCCCATGGTCCGTTCGCTGTCGCGCTGGCTGCCACTGCTGGCCATTCTGACGATGACCGCTTGCACATCGCTTCCAGACAGCGCGCGCGGGCGCTTCGAAGCCCGCGCGGTGAAGGTGGATGGCGAGACCGCCTACTACCAGGTGTTCATTCCGGCCGGCGTGCAGGCCGCCGCTCCCACCAACCTTCCGGTCATCCTGTTCCTGCACGGCTCCGGCGAACGCGGCAGCGATGGTGTCAAACAGACCTACTCGGGACTGGGCCCCTATCTGCGCGAGCACCCCGACTTCCCTGCGCTGGTGGTGTTCCCGCAGGTGCCAGGACACGAGGAATGGAGCAGCCACAACAACCGTGTCGCGCTGGCGGCACTCGATGCAGCGATCGCCGAATTCGGCGCCGACCCGGCACGGCAATACCTGACCGGCATGTCGATGGGCGGCTACGGCAGCTGGAACATCGCCCTGGACGACCCACGCCGTTTTGCTGCGATCGTGCCGGTGTGCGGTGCCGTGCTGGCACCGCGTGCGAAGCGGCCGACCCTGTTCGTCGAGCAGGTCGCGCAGGAAACCGATCCGTATGCCGTGATCGCGCAGCGCTTGCAGCACACGCCGATCTGGATCTTCCACGGCGCGCTGGACGACGTGGTGCCACCGGACGACGACCGCAGGCTGCACGTCGCATTCCAAAGCGCCAACGCACGCGATGTGCGCTACACCGAATACCCCGAAGGCAACCACAACGCCTGGGACGCCACGTATGCGGATCCCACGATGTGGGCATGGTTGTTCGCGCAGAAGCGCTGAACCCCAACTCATGGTAGCTGCCAACCTTGGTTGGAGCCTGGTTTTGGTAGGTACCCACTAAGGTTGGAACCTGCTTTCGGTGGGTGCCAACCTTGGTTGGCACTATCTGTCCGCCCCCATAAACTCCGCCTTGGCACAGGAACCTTCGAGTTCCCACTCACACCACGCATGCGGGTACTCGCCAAGCTGCGTTGCCAGCCCCGCCCTGATCGGATTCGCCATCAAATACATTGCATGCCGGAACAGCGATTCATCAGAGCGGATCGCGTGATCGTGATAGCAGGACTGCCAGAAGCGCCCCACCCTGCCCAGTACCCTGTTTGCGTGCACGGCCGTACGCGACTTGAAGCGCCTCATGACAACGTCGAGCGATGCCGCGCGCAGCTGCATCAACCAGTGGACGTGATCCGGCATGACAACGTAGGCGATCGAATGGGTCAGACCTTCCAGATCCAGACGCTGGAACTCCTGCATGGCGGTAACCGCAACGGCGTCATTGGCGAACAGAGCCGCCCGGCCATCCACGTTCGTGGTGAGGATGTAGCTCTGGCCGATACGGGAATGACGGCCTAGCAGGAGGCGGGTGCTGTTCATGCAGAAGAGCATGGGCGGGCGCATGTTCCTTGAACATCGGGAAATCACCTTCGCCCGGGTAGGCCAATGCCAACCAAGGTTGGCACCCACCACACCAGCAGTACCAACCAAGGTTGGCACCCACCACACCAGCAGTACCGACCAAGGTTGGCACCCACCACACCAGCAGTACCGACCAAGGTTGGCACCCACCACACCAGCAGTACCAACCAAGGTTGACACCTACCAGAGCGGGGTCAGCCCAGCAGGGTTTCCAGCACGGCCATGCGCACGGCGACGCCGTTGGCGACCTGGCGCAGCACCCACGACTGCGGGCCGTCGGCCACTTCGTCGGTCACTTCCACGCCGCGGTTGATCGGGCCTGGATGCAGCACGGCTGCGTCCTTGCCGGCGCGGGCCAGGCGTTCGTTGGTCAGGCCGTACTGCGCGTGGTATTGCTCCAGCGACGGCACTAGGCCTTCTTCCATGCGCTCGCGCTGCAGGCGCAGCATCATCAGCGCGTCGACGCCTTCCAGCATCGCGTCGAAATCATCACCGACCACGCAGCCCTTCAGGGTCTCGTCATCCGGCAGCAGCGACTGCGGGCCGCACACGCGGATCTCGCCCACGCCCAGCGTACGCAGCGCATGCAGGTCGGTGCGGGCCACGCGCGAATGCTTCACGTCGCCGACGATCACCACCTTCATCTTCGAGAAATCCGGGCCCTTGGCCTGGCGCAGGGTCAGCATGTCGAGCAGGCCCTGGGTCGGGTGCGCGCTGCGCCCGTCACCGGCGTTGATCAGTGCAGTGCCCTCGCCCGCCGCTTCGGCCAGTGCGGCCACGGCGCCGTCATCCGGGTGGCGCACCACGAAGCCGCGCACGCCCATCGCTTCCAGGTTGCGCAGCGTGTCGCAGGCGGTTTCGCCCTTGCGCGTGGACGAGGTCGAGGCATCGAAGTTGAGCACATCGGCGCCCAGTCGCTGCGCCGCCAGCTGGAACGAACTGCGGGTGCGCGTGGACGGCTCGAAGAACAGCGTGCATACCGCCGAACCGGCCAGCACGTGGCGCTTGTTGCCGACGCGGCCGACTGCGGCATCGCGGATCTGACCTGCGCGGTCAAGCAGCTGCAGCAGGGTCTCGCGCGGCAGGCCCTCCAGGGTCAACAGGTGGCGCAGGCGTCCGGAGGCATCGATTTGCTGAGCGGTCATGGCGGTGTCGGGCAGTCAGGGAATGGGAGTGGCGTCGTCCGGCGACGACAGCCAGCGGTCGATGATCACCGCCGCGGCCACCGCATCGAGGGCGGCCGCATCACGGCGGCGCTTGCGCCCTTCGGCGCGCTCGACAGCGAAGCGGCGTGCGGCCTCGACCGAGCTGGAACGCTCGTCGATCATCACCACCGGCAGCTTGAAACGTTCCCGCAGCTGGCGGGCAAAGCCCTGCGCCCGCTTGCGGTTGGGCTGGTCCTGGCCGTCCAGCGTGAGCGGATCGCCCACTACAAGGCCATCGGGCTTCCATTCCTTGATCAGGCGTTCGATCGCGGTCCAGTCCGGGCCGTTGCCGTGCACATCGACCACAGCCACCGCGCGCGCATGCGCAGCGAAGGCACTGCCGATGGCTACGCCGATACGCCGCGAGCCGACATCGAAACCCAGAACGGTGCCGTCACGGCGGATGGCCGGAGCAGGAGAAACCGGTGCGGGCGCCGCCGGCTCAGACATGGCCGCTGTAGTCGGTCAGGCGGAACAGGTCCACGCCGATGCGCGAGGCCGCGCCCTGCCAGCGCTGCTCCAGCGGCAGCTGGAACACCAGCTCGGCGTCGGCCGGTACGGTCAGCCAGCTGTTCTCGGACAGTTCGCTTTCCAGCTGCCCTGCCCCCCAGCCCGCACAGCCCAGCGTGACCACGGCATTGGCCGGGCCTTCGCCACGTGCCATCGCTTCGAGGATGTCGCGCGAGGTGGTCAGGTACAGGCCTTCACCCACGATCAGGCTGGAATCCCATGCCCGCGCATCGTCATGGATGACGAAGCCACGTTCGGGATGCACCGGGCCGCCGTTAAGCACCATGCGCGCCTGCAGGTCGCCATCAACGGTGGTGATGTCCATCTGTGCCAGCACTTCGCCCAGCGTGTACTCGGAAGGCTGGTTGACCAGCACGCCCATCGCACCGTTCTCGTCGTGCTGGCAGATCAGCGCGACGCTGCGGGCGAAGGTCGCGTCGAGCAGCGAGGGCAGCGCGACGAGCAGGTGATCGGCAAGGGAAGTCGGCGTAACAGGCATGCCCCCATTCTACCTGCTGGGGGCGGGATGGTCGCGCGATGGACGCGTGCGGCGATCGGCTAGGATGGTGCTTTGCCATGGAAGGTCGTCGATGCAGTCTTCATCGCCCCTGACCCTGCCGGCACGCAGCGCCATCGTTCTGATCGCGCTGCTGCAGGGCCTGATGCTGTATGCCGCGCAGGAGCTGTCCGATGCGTGGCCGTTCCGCGATATCGGCTGGCGCTACTGCTGGTACGCCTGGGTGCTGGCCATTCCCAGCGCGGTGGCGCTGAGCCTGGTCGAGCTGGGCCAGCGCCGCCTGTGGCTGCAGGCCGCGCTCGGCTCGGCGGCGGTGCTGGCGCTGGCCGCCTGGATCGGCTGGAACCTCAACGGCGAGACCGCGCTGGATTCGGGCGCGCTGCAGTTCCCGCTGACCCTGGGCATGGCCGTGGCGGTGTTCGTGGCTCTGCCCTGGTGGCAGTTCCAGCTGCAGCACGGGCATTGGCGCGCCAGCTATCCGGAGCTGTTCGAGCGTGCCTGGCAGAACGGCCTGACCCTGGCCCTGGCGGCGCTGTTCACCGGGCTGACCTGGCTGCTGCTGTGGCTGTGGGCGGCCCTGTTCCAGCTGCTGGACGTGACCTTCTTCCGCGACCTGTTCCGGCAGGACGCGTTCATCGCGCTGGCCACCGGCAGCCTGGCCGGGTTCGGTGTGCTGATCGGGCGCACCCAGCACCGCGCGATCCAGATCACCCGCCAGGTGCTGTTCGCGATCTGTCGCGGGCTGCTGCCGCTGCTCTCGTTCATCGCCGTGCTGTTCGTGCTGAGCCTGCCGCTGACCGGGCTGGAACCGCTGTGGAAGACCCGTTCGGCCGCCAGCCTGCTACTGGTGCTGTCGCTGCTGCTGGTGTCGTTCACCAATGCGGTCTACCAGCAGGGAGACGACACCGCGCCCTACCCCGTCGTGCTGCGCCGGCTGGTCGAGGCCAGCCTGCTGGCGCTGCCGGTCTATGCGGTGCTGGCGCTGTATGCACTGGGCCTGCGCGTGGTGCAGTACGGCTGGACCCTGGACCGCTTCTGGGCGGTGCTGATCGCGTTGGCCGTGGCCGGCTATGCGCTGGGCTACGCGCTGGCGGTAGTGCGCCGGCAGGGCCGCTGGCTGCAGACGCTGGAGCCGATCAACCGTTGGATGTGCTGGGCCGTGCTGGCACTGGCATTGCTGGGCAACTCGCCGCTGCTGGACCCGGTGCGGCTGACCCTGTCCAGCCAGTTGGCACGGCTGCGTGCAGACCCGCCGGCGATCACCAGCAGCGACGTCAACGTGCTGCGCTTCGACCTCGGCCGCCGCGGCGTGCAGGCGCTGCGCGGACTGCAGGACGATCCGGCGATCCGCGCCGATGCCAACGCGCCGCAGGTGATCGCCGATGCGCTGGCACGCACCTCACGCTGGGACGGCGGCACCCGCCTGGACAAGGGCCCGCAGGATGTCGCCGCCCTGCAACGCGCGCTGAAGCAGGCCAAGGGATCCACCTCGCCGCCCGCCGACTGGTGGCAGGCGCTGGCCACGCGCGCGATCAACGGCGAATCCTGTGCCGAGAGCGAGCGTGACTGCCTGATCGTGCATCGCGACCTGGATGGCGACGGCAGCACCGAGGTGCTGCTGTGCGAGCTGTACACCCACCGTGGGCCGGACTGCGTGCTGTACGCACGTGGCAGGGATGCCCAGTGGTACCGGGCCGGTTCGCTGTTCGGCACCGTCAGCGGCCAAGCCGAGACGATCAACCAGGCCCTGCGTGACGGCAAACTCACTCTTGTGCCACCGCGCTGGCCGATGCTGTCCATCGGCGGGCGCCCCGCGCTGGCCATCGATCCCGAACCCGAATCCAACGAGTCTTCCCCATGAGCGGCTACTGCCTCATCGCCCCGGGTCATCCGGTGCACGACTACTACCACGCCAACGAGTACGGCTTTCCGCAGCGTGAGGAGCGCGAGCTGTTCGAGCGGCTGGTGCTGGAAATCAACCAGGCCGGGCTGAGCTGGGAGACGATCCTGAAGAAGCGCGAGGGCTTCCGCTCGGCCTATGACGGCTTCGATGTGGATCGGGTTGCAGCCTACGCCGAGCAGGACATCGAGCGGCTGCTGTCGGACGGGGGCATCATCCGCAACCGGCTGAAGGTGCTGGCGGCGATCCACAACGCGCAGGTGATCCAGCAGCTGCGGGCCAGCCACGGCAGCTTCGCGGGCTGGCTGGACGCGCACCATCCGCGCAGCAAGGCCGACTGGGTGAAGCTGTTCAAGAAGACGTTCCGCTTCACCGGCGGTGAGATCACCGGCGAGTTCCTGATGAGCCTGGGCTACCTGCCCGGTGCGCACGCCGAGGACTGCCCGGTGCACGCGCGGCTGCTGAAGCTGTCGCCGCCGTGGTTGCAGGCCTCCCGGTAGTGCCGGCCGCTGGCCGGCAGCCTCCGGAATGCTGCAGGTGTTGCCGGCCAGCGGCCGGCACTACCGTCGAATCGTCACACGCCCATGTAACGGCCCGGGCGGTGGTTGAACATCAGCACCAGGCTGAGCACCACCGCGCCGATGGCCGAGTACAACACCTTCGACGGCGACAGCACGAAGAACGCAGCCACCATCAGGCAGGCGTCGTAGGACATCTGCACCTTGCCGGCGCTCCAGCCACGGGTGCGCTGCAGGTACACGGCAAGAATGCCGATGCCGCCGAGGCTGGCGCGGTGGCGGATGAAGAACAGGATGCCCAGGCCAGACAACGCACCACCGACGATCGCCGAATACAGCGGGTTGATGTGCGAGAAATCGATCCAGCGCGGCAGCAGGTCGGTCAGCACGCCACAGGCGGTGACCGCGGCGAAGGTCTTCAGGGTGAATTCCCAGCCCATGCGCCGCAGCGCCACCCAGTAGAACGGCAGGTTGACCAGCACGAACACCAGGCCGAAGTTCCAGCCCATCGAGTAGTGCAGCAGGAAGGCCATGCCGGCCATGCCGCCGATCATCAGCCCACCTTTGGCGAAGATGGCCAGGCCCAGCGAGGCCACCATCGTGGCCAGCACCATGCCCTGCACGTCCTCGGCAATCGAGTGGCGCAGCGCTTTTTCGTCGGCGGTGGTGCCGGCGCTGTCGGGCGGTGGGGTCAGCGGACCAGCGGTGACCAGGTGGCCGTCAGCGTCGTCGCACGGCGCGGAGCCATGGGCGGGAAGGGACATACGGGCGGGGGAACAGCAGGTGGGGAGCGATATTAGACACGATCTGCATGACAGTTGCAGATGAAATCGTTCAGCTGCGCTCGCCCATTCAGGTTATTTCGGAGGCGTCACCGGCAGCACGGCCAGCATGTCCTCGCCATCATCGTCCATGCCGGTCTCTACGAAACCGAAGCTGCCATAGAAAGCTCCCGCCACCGGATTGTGCGGGTTGTAGCAGATCTCGATCTCGACCAGGCCGGGCGTATCCCGGATCTGCTCCAGCGCCAGTTCCAGCGCGCGGCGCCCGATGCCACGCCCCTGCCAGCGCTGATCGACCATGAAGCGCCATATCGAGATGCGCTGCGGCGTCTCCGGCACCCACATGAAGAATCCGACCAGCTCGCCGTCGGCCTGGATGGCACGGGTCTGGAAGCCGGGATGGAACGCGGCCTGCACCAGCGACCAGGTGTTGCCGGCGACGAAATCCTGCTGCGCCTCACTGACGTCGAGATCGCACACGGCTTCGTAGTTGTCGACGGTGATCGCGTCCAGCGTGACCTGCATATGGGCGTCCTGCCTCGGGATGGACGCCCAGTCTGCCTGACTCTGGATGCCGTGTGGCCTGACCCCACACGACCGTTCAGCGCAGCGTTGCCTGCCTCATCCCTTCCCGGCCAGATGGTGCGCCACCAGCGCGTTGGCGTGGCCATGGCCCAGCCCATGCTCGCTTTTCAGGAAACTGACCAGCTCCATGTGTTTCAGGCCAGGCTGCTTCGCCAGCAGCCCGAACCAGTGCGCCACCGGCTGCCCGTAGGTCTTCTCGATGGAGGGAAAGTACGAGGCCGGGCCCTTGGGCTTTTCAGTGCTCATGCGGAAGCTCCTTGCGATGGATGTACCGGTACGACGAACCGCGGAGCAGGAAATCGACAGATCCGTTCAATCCGGGAGCCGTATCATCCCGTCATGCCCCGTGAAAACCTCAATGACCTGCAGGCCTTCGTCCACGTCGCCCGCGAGGGCAGCTTCACCAGGGCCGCCGCCCAGCTGGGCGTTTCACAGTCCGCACTCAGCCATGCCATGCGCGGCCTGGAAGAGCGACTCGGCGTGCGCCTGCTGACCCGTACCACCCGCAGCGTGTCCACCACCGAGGCTGGAGCCCGCCTGCTCGAGACCCTCGCTCCGCGCCTGGCCGAGATCGAGGACGAACTGGCCGCGTTGGCCGAGTACCGCGACCGACCAGCCGGCACCATCCGCATCAATGCCACCGGCCATGCCGCCGAGTACATCGCCTGGCCGCGGCTGGCGCCATTGCTGCAGCAGTATCCGGACCTGAAGGTGGAACTGGCTGCCGACTACGGGTTGGCCGACATCGTCGCCGAGCGCTACGACATCGGCATCCGCCTCGGCGAACGGCTGGCGCGCGACATGGTCGCCGTGCCGGTCAGCCCGCCACTGCGCATGCGCGTGGTCGGTGCACCCAGCTACTTCCGCCAGCATGTGGTGCCACGGCATCCGGACGAGCTGGCAGATCACAACTGCGTCACCCTGCGCCTGCCCACGCATGGCGGGCTGATGCCGTGGGATTTCGGCCAGGACGGCAACGAACTGAGCGTGCGCGTGAGCGGACAGTGGATCTTCAACAGCATGGGCATGACCCGTGCTGCCGCATTGGCCGGCAGCGGCCTGGCCTGGCTGCCGGAAGACCAGGTGCAGCCGATGCTGGACGATGGCCGCCTGCAGTCGGTGCTGGACGACTGGTGCCCGCACTTCGATGGCTATTACGCGTACTACCCGTCGCGCCGCCATGTCACCGTGGCGATGCGGACGGTGCTTGACGCACTGCGTGGGCCGATGGCTGGATGAGCTGAGGAGTGCGGACCAACGGCCCGCACCCACTTCCGTCCGCACCCACCAGAGGCAAGATGGCCCGGCGGTCAGCCCTTGGCCTGCGCGGCGCGCTGCGCGTTGTAGCGCTCGCCGACGATGGAGATTTCTTCCAACGTCTGCGCGATGCGCTGCAGCTCTTCCGGTGCCAGCTGCAGGTCGGCCGCACCCAGGTTCTCTTCCAGGCGATGGATCTTGGTGGTGCCCGGAATCGGCACGATCCACGGCGCCTGCGCCAGCAGCCAGGCCAGCGCCACCTGCGCCGGACTCGCGCCACGTGCTGCAGCAATCGTACTGATACGGTCGACCAGCGCCTGGTTGGCACGACGCGCCTCCACTTCGAAACGCGGCACGGTGTTGCGGAAGTCGTTGGCGTCGAAGGTCGTATCGGCGTTGATCGCGCCGGTCAGGAAGCCACGCCCCAGCGGGCTGAACGGCACGAAGCCGATGCCCAGTTCCTGCAGCGTCGGCAGCAGCTCGCGCTCCGGCTCACGCCACCACAGCGAGTACTCGCTCTGCACGGCGGCGACCGGCTGCACCGCATGCGCACGGCGCACGGTGGCGGCACTGGCCTCGGACAGGCCGAAGTGGCCGACCTTGCCTTCGGCGATCAGGTCGCGCACGGTGCCAGCGACATCTTCGATCGGCACGTTGGGATCGACGCGGTGCTGGTAGAACAGGTCGATATGGTCGGTGCGCAGGCGCTTGAGGCTGGCTTCGGCCACCGCACGGATGTTCTCGGGACGGCTGTCCAGCCCGGTATCGACGCGCGCATCCTTGAAGCCGAACTTGGTGGCGATCACCAGCCTGTCGCGGTATGGCGCCAGCGCCTCGCCGAGCAGATCTTCGTTGGTGTAGGGGCCGTACACTTCGGCGGTGTCGAAGAAGGTCACGCCGCGCTCGACGGCGGCGTGCAGCAGAGCGATGCCCTGGCTGCGCTCCACCGGTTGGCCGTAGCCATGGCTCAGGCCCATGCAGCCCAGGCCGAGGGCGGAAACCTTCAGGCCACTGCGGCCGAGTTCACGTGTCTGCATCGTCGTGCTCCAGAGGGGGAGCGCTGACGATACGCCTGCAGCAGGTGAGGATTGAACCGACTGGATGGCAGTCGGTCATGACTGGAATTCATCAATCGGCAGCACGCCGGTCATTCCATGGCCTGCAGCGTGTCAGTGCAACCCGCCAGTTCCACCATCATCCTGCCAGTGTTGCGGAACGCCGGATCCCGCGGCACCCATCGCGCGAACCAGCGTTGTTGGCCGTCCACCACGGACTCGAAAATCCACGATGAGCCATCAAGCCCAGCGCTCGAGTCTTCGCCCTGCAACAGCGCAAACGCGGCGGCGATGGCCTTCCATTCCTCCGCACTCAGCGCGCGCGGTGGAGAGCACGTACCGCCCTTGATGACGGTGGATGGACGCCCGGGTGACGATCCGGGAATCTCGAAATCGCGCACACTGCGCCCGACGATCCACGCCTGGCCCGCTGCATTGCGCTGGGTGCGTACTACCACGCCCGGGAAGAATGGGGTATGCCAGACGAAGCGATACGCCTGGACCGGTACGCTGCCACAGCGGAACGACGGCTCCGGCAAGCCATCGAGATCCCGCAACGCGTCTCTGTAGGATGCCCTCGCAAACCCGGTGAAATCGAGGAACGGAAGCGGGTCCCTGCTACGCCTCTGTGCAGGCGGTGGCAGCAGATACCAGGCATGCGCCTGCGGATCGTCGCAGTCCTCGGCCGGGGCAGCCGGTTCGGGGGTACGGGCACAGCCGGCCTGCAGCAGCATGGCGATGGCCAGTATCACGCTCACAGTCGCACGCATGCAGGCCTCCCTGGCAGGTTCACGCCGGCGTGCATCCGGCGCTGTAGTCATCCCGGAGCAGAGGGCGCCCGCAGGCGCCCGTCCGGTCATCGGATCTCGGAAATCTCCACGCCATCCAGCCCCTGCGACAGGGTGCGGGCATCGCCGCCCTGGCTGAGCTTGATGCGCAGGCGCACTTCGTTCTGCGAATCGGCGTAGCGCAGCGCGTCCTCGTAGCTGATCTCGCCAGCCTGGTAAAGCTCGAACAGGCTCTGGTCGAAGGTCTTCATGCCCAGCTGGACCGAATCCTTCATCACTTCCTTCAGCTTGTGGATCTCGCCGTCGCGGATGTAGTCCTGCACCAGCGGCGTGCCCAGCAGGATCTCCATCGCCACCTTGCGCGAACGGCCATCGGGCGACGGCACCAGCTGCTGCGCAACCACACCCTTGAGGTTCAACGACAGGTCCATCAGCAACTGGTTGCGACGGTCTTCCGGGAAGAAGTTGACGATGCGGTCCATCGCCTGGTTGGCGTTGTTGGCATGCAGGGTGCACAGCACCAGGTGGCCGGTTTCCGCGAACGCGATGGCGTGGTCCATGCCTTCGCGGGTACGCACTTCGCCGATCATGATCACGTCCGGTGCCTGGCGCAGGGTGTTCTTCAGCGCTGCTTCCCAGCTGTCGGTATCGATGCCGACTTCGCGCTGGGTGATGATGCAGCCTTCGTGCTTGTGCACGAACTCGATCGGATCTTCGATGGTGATGATGTGGCCGGTCGAGTTCTGGTTGCGGTAGCCGATCATCGCCGCCAGCGAGGTCGATTTACCGGTACCGGTGGCGCCGACGAACAGGATGATGCCGCGCTTGGTCATCGCCAGCGTCTTGATGATCGGCGGCAGGCTCAGTTCTTCCACCGTCGGAATGCGCGTCTCGATACGACGCAGCACCATGCCCACCTGGTTGCGCTGGTAGAAGCAGCTGACACGGAAGCGGCCGACACCGGACAGGCCGATGGCGAAGTTGCACTCGTGGGTCTTCTCGAATTCCTCGCGCTGCGCCGGGGTCATCACGTTCAGCACCAGATCGCGGCTCTGCTGCGGGGTCAGTGGTGTCTGCGTGATCGGCGAGATCTTGCCGTTGACCTTCATCGCCGGCGGCATGCCTGCGGTGATGAACAGGTCCGAGGCGCGCTGGTGCGCCATCAGCTTGAGGAACGATGTGAAATCGATGGTGGTGGCAGTGGTGTTCACGAAAGGCTCCAGGAATCGGTCGGTGGAGGGAACATCGCGGGGACAGCCGCGCCTTGCTGCGCGCTGCCCCGCCATTGCCTCGCCTTACTCGAACAGACGCTTGTCCTTGGCGTACTCGCGGGCCTGGTTGCGGGTGATCAGGCTGCGCTTGACCAGGTCCTGCAGGTGCTGGTCCAGGGTCATCATGCCGTACTGCTGGCCGGTCTGGATGGCCGAATACATCTGCGCCACCTTGTCCTCGCGGATCAGGTTGCGGATGGCCGGGGTGCCGACCATGATTTCCCACGCAGCGGTACGACCGCCGCCGACCTTCTTCAGCAGCGCCTGCGAGATCACTGCACGCAGCGACTCGGACAGCATCGAACGCACCATCGGCTTTTCGCCGGCCGGGAACACGTCGATGATGCGGTCGATGGTCTTGGCGGCCGAACTGGTGTGCAGGGTGCCGAACACCAGGTGGCCGGTTTCCGCCGCGGTCAGCGCCAGACGGATGGTTTCCAGGTCACGAAGTTCGCCGACCAGGATGATGTCCGGATCCTCACGCAGTGCCGAGCGCAGCGCTTCGTTGAAGCCATGCGTGTCGCGGTGCACTTCGCGCTGGTTGATCAGGCACTTCTGCGAGGTGTGCACGAATTCGATCGGATCCTCGACGGTGAGGATGTGGCCGTATTCGTTCTTGTTGATGTAGTCGATCATCGCCGCCAGCGTGGTCGACTTGCCCGAACCGGTCGGGCCGGTGACCAGGATCAGGCCCTGCGGCTGCTGGATCACTTCGCGGAACAACGGCGGGCAGGCCAGGTCCTCGAGGGTCAGCACTTCGGACGGAATGGTACGGAACACCGCACCAGCGCCGCGGTTCTGGTTGAACGCATTGACACGGAAGCGCGCCAGCGACGGGATCTCGAAGGAGAAGTCCACTTCGAGGAATTCCTCGTAATCGCGGCGCTGCTTGTCGGACATGATGTCGTACACCAGCGCATGGACCTGCTTGTGGTCCAGGGCTGGGATGTTGATCCGGCGAACGTCGCCGTCCACGCGGATCATCGGCGGCAGGCCTGCAGACAGATGCAGGTCGGACGCTTTGTTCTTTACGGAAAACGCCAACAGCTCGGCGATATCCATGAGCGGCTACTCCCCAATAACGGCTTCGACTGGAAGGATCTTTCCCCGGGCGGCAGTATAGCCTCCTGATTCAACGGAACGCGTTACGTGGCCACTCCCCTGCCCCAGATCCTGAGCAACCTGCATGCCGCCGCCGAGGCCGCTGGCAGGCCCGATCCACGCCTGCTGGCGGTGTCCAAGACCCAGCCGGCCGAGGCCGTGGCCGCGCTGGCCGCACAGGGCCAGCACGCCTTCGGCGAGAACTACGTGCAGGAAGCACTGGCCAAGATGCAGGTGCTGCAGCACCTGGAACTGGAATGGCACCTGATCGGCCACCTGCAGTCGAACAAGGCCGAGGCCGTGGCCAGCCACTTCGACTGGGTACAGAGCGTGGACCGGCCCAAGCTGGTGACCGCACTGGCACGCCATCGCCCGGCCGCGCGCGGCCCGCTGAACGTGCTGGTCCAGGTCAACATCGACGATGAGTCCAGCAAACACGGCTGTGCGCCGGAGGCGGTGGACGCATTGGCCACTGCGATCGCCGCCGAACCCCAGCTGCGCCTGCGTGGCCTGATGGCGATTCCCGCGCCGTGGCCCGAGGCCGAGCGCCGCCGGGATGCATTCGTGCGCATGCGCACACTTTTCCAGTCGCTGGCTGCCCAGCACGCGCACGTCGACACGCTGTCGATGGGCATGAGCAGCGACTACGCCGAGGCCATCGCCGAGGGCGCCACCCTGGTGCGCATCGGCACCGCTCTGTTCGGCGCGCGCCCGCGCCCGGCCTGATATTCCAAGGAGACTTCCATGGCAGTTGATTCCATCACCTTCATCGGCGGCGGCAACATGGCCCGCAGCCTGATCGCCGGCCTGATCCGCCAGGGCGTACCCGCCGCGCACATCCACGTGGCCGAACCGGTGGCCGCATTGCGCGAGTCACTGGCCACCGATTTCGGCGTGCAGGTGCACGACAACGCCGCCGATGCTGCCACACAGGGCAATACCTGGCTGCTGGCGGTGAAGCCGCAGGTACTGCGCGATGTGTGCCAGTCGCTGCAGGCGCTGGCGCAGGCGAACCGGCCGCTGGTGGTGTCCATTGCCGCCGGCATCACCAGCGCCCAGCTGGAACGCTGGCTGGGCGGCAACCTGCCGGTGGTGCGCGCGATGCCAAACACCCCGGCCCTGCTCGGCGCCGGTGTGACCGGGCTGTACGCCACGCCATCAGTGGATGCGCAGCAGCACGCGCGCGCCGAACAGGTACTGGCCAGTGCCGGGCGCACGGTGTGGATCGATAGTGAGGCGCTGATGGATTCGGTGACTGCTGTATCCGGCAGCGGGCCGGCCTATGTGTTCCTGCTGGCCGAAGCGATGGAAGCAGCGGGTATCGCCCAGGGCCTGCCTGCAGAAGCAGCGCGCACGCTGGTGGTGCAGACACTGCTGGGTGCTTCGCGCATGCTCGATGAAGCCGGCGAAAGCCCGGCCGAACTGCGCCGCCGAGTGACCTCGCCGAACGGCACCACCCAGGCGGCGATCCAGAGCTTCCAGGCCGGTGGTTTCGAGGCGCTGGTGGACACGGCGCTGCGCGCCGCGCAGGTGCGTGGGCAGGAGCTGTCTGCGGCGAATGATTGATCCAGGTCGGTGCCGACCAACGGTCGGCAACCACCCACGCTTGTGATCAGTCCGCCAATGTGGCCATGACGAAATCGACGAAGCACTGCAGGCGCGGACGCGGCCGTCGATCCGGCAGGTAGATCAGGTGCATCGGCCGCGGTTCCGGCAGGTAGTCGCGCAGCAGGGGCTTCAACCGCCCGGCCGCGATCTCGCCGGCCAGCAGCGCGGTCGGTTGCAGCACCAGCCCTGCGCCGGCCACGGCGGCCTCGCGCAGTGCAACACCATCGTTGCAGGTCAGCCGCGCCTCCCAATCAACCTGTTCACCGTTGGCCAGCTGCCAACCATGGCCGCCGCGCCAGGCCAGATGGCTCAGGCAGTCATGCCCGACCAGATCCCCAGGGGTGTGCGGCGTACCACGCCGACGCAGGTAGGACGGTGCCGCGCACAGGCTCATCGCGTACGGCGGCAACGGCCGCGCCACCACTTCCTGTGACGGCAGCGGCCCGACGCGGATTGCCACGTCGAAGCCGTCCTCGATCAGGTCCACGCGGCGGTTGCTCAGGTCCAGCTCGATGTTCAACTGCGGCTGCGCGCGCAGCAGGCCGGCAAGCTGCGGTGCCAGCACGCAGCTGCCCCAGGTAGTCGGCGCGCTGACCCGCAGCAGGCCACGTGGCTGCACCTGCAGGCCGGCGACATCGGCCTCGGCCTGCTGCACCTGCTCCAGCACCTGCCGGCACCCGGCCAGGTAGGCGCTGCCGGCTTCGGTCAGGCGCTGGCGGCGGGTGTTCCGTTGCAGCAGCGCGGCCCCCAGGTGCGCCTCCAGCTGCTGGATGTACTTGCCCACCATCACCGCCGAAACCTGCAGCTGATTGGCGGCGCCAGTGAAGCTGCCGCGCTCGGCCACCGCGACGAAGGCCTGCATGCAGCGAAGCGTATCCATTGCTAACCCTTAGTTAGGAATCTTCGAAGCATACGCCCCTTACCGAACCCATATGTGAGGGCGCAGACTGCGCTCATCCCCCTCTCGCAAGGAACCGCCATGAAGATTCTCCTTGTGGGTGCCAGCGGCACCCTCGGCCAGGCAGTCGCGCGCCAGCTTGGCCAGCAGCACCAGATCCTGGCCGCCGGCCGCAACAGCGGCGATCTGCGCGTCGACCTGACCGACGACGCCAGCGTCGCCGAACTGTTCGCGCGCACCGGCCCGGTCGATGCGGTGATCTCCACCGCCGGCAAGCTGCACTTCGGCCCGCTGCAGGACATGACGCCCGAGCAGTTCAACGTCGGCCTGCAGGACAAACTGCTGGGCCAGGTGCGGCTGGCACTGACCGCGCAGCACCATCTCAGCGCCGGGGGCTCGATCACCCTGACCAGCGGCATCGTCAGCGCACAGCCGATCAGAGATGGCGCCAACGCCACCTCGGTGAATGCCGCGCTGGAAGGCTTCGTGCGTGCCGCTGCGCTGGAACTGCTGCCGCGCGGCCTGCGCATCAACGTGGTCAGCCCGAACGTGCTGATCGAATCGATGGCCGCCTACGGGCCCTACTTCCCCGGCTTTGAAGCGGTGAGCGCACAGCGCGCGGCACTGGCCTTCCAGCGCGCGGTGGAAGGCATCCAGAGCGGCGAGACGATCACGGTCTGGTGATCCGCCGGGCATGGCCCGGCGCTACCCGGAGCCGGGCCCTTTCCCGTGCGTCATTCCCAGCGCATCGGGCCGTCGCCGCGTTCGCCGAGGACGTCCCCCGGGTTGGCCAGGCGGCAGTGCTGAAGCGACAGGCAGCCACAGCCGATGCAGCCGGTGAGTTCGTCGCGCAGCAGCTGCAGCATGTGGATGCGCTCCTCCAGTTCGGTGCGCCAGCGTGCGGACAGCTTGGCCCAGTCGGACTTGGTCGGTGCGCGGCCCTCGGGCAGGCTTTCAAAAGCGCGGCCAACGGCTTCCAGTGGCATGCCCACCCGCTGCGCCACGCGGATCACGGCCAGCCGGCGCAGCACGTCACGACTGTAGCGGCGCTGGTTGCCCGAGGTGCGCAGGCTGCTGATCAGCCCCTTGCGCTCATAGAAATGCAGCGCGGAAATGGCCACGCCACTGCGCTGGGATACCTCGCCAACGCTCAGATCCTGGGACACCATTGCTTGACCTCAACTGCAGTTGAGGTGTCATGCTGCTATCTTCGCCGCCAGTTGACAAGCACGGCCCGCACCTGACCTGTATGACCCCCACTGCCTCTTCCGTCGACGCCAGCACGTCGGCCGACACTTCGATCCTGTCAGCACGCTACCGCGCCACCACCGTCGGCATGGTCGCGCTGGTCGCGCTGCACGCCTTCGAGGCGTTGGCGGTAGCCGCAGCCATGCCAACCGTAGCCGAGGCGCTGGATGGCCTGCGCCTGTATGCACTTGCGTTCGGTGGAACGCTGGCCACCAGCGTGATCGGCATGACCCTGGCCGGGCGCTGGGCCGACCGCCAGGGGCCGGCGCGGCCGCTGTGGTATGGGCTGGCCTGCTTCGTGCTGGGCCTGCTGCTGGCCGGCTTCGCGATGCGCATGGGCATGCTGGTGGCGGGCCGACTGCTGCAGGGCCTGGGCGCAGGGGCGATCTCGGTGTCGCTGTATGTGATGGTCGGGCGCAGCTACCCCGAGCACCTGCGGCCAAAGGTATTTGCCGCGTTCTCCGCAGGCTGGGTAGTGCCGTCGATGATCGGCCCGGCACTGAGCGGCCTGATCGTGCAGCACCTCGGCTGGCGTTGGGTGTTCCTGGCGGTGCCGCTGCTGGCGGTCCCGGCCGCGCTGCTGCTGCGCCCGGCACTGGCACGCATGCAATCCACTGATGCTGCCAGCAGCGACGATGGACGCGGCAACGTGGTGCGCTGGGCCGGCGGTGCCTCGCTGGCGGCCCTGCTGCTGTACTTCGGTGGCCAGCAACGCGGCGTGCCGGCCCTGCTCTGCATCGGCGTGGCGCTGCTGGCGCTGCTGTTCTGCGTGCACCGCCTGTTGCCGGCCGGCACGTTGCTGCTGCGCCGCGGCCTGCCCAGCGTGATCGCCCTGCGCGGCATCGCTGCAGCAGCATTCTTCGCCTGCGAGGCCTACCTGCCACTGCTGTTGCAGCGCGAGCGCGGACTCTCGCCCAGCTGGGCCGGTGCCGTGCTCAGCCTCGGTGCGCTGGGCTGGTTCGCGGGCTCCTGGCTGCAGGGCCATCAACAGCGCGGATGGTCGCGCCAGCAGCTGCTCCGCGTGGGCTCGCCGCTGATGACGATCGGTATCGCCGCCACCCTGGCGGTGCTGTTCAATGCGGTGCCGTTGCCGGTCGCACTGGTCGGCTGGGCGTTGACCGGCTTCGGCATGGGCATGATCTACGCCAGCCTGTCGGTGCTGACGCTTTCGCTGTCGGCGCCGCATGAGCAGGGCGCCAACACCTCGGCGCTGCAGCTGAGCGAAGCGTTGTCGGTGACCACCGCACTGGCGGTGTCCGGTGCGCTGTTCGCGTTGTTCGTGGAAACCGCACCACACACCGGCTACTTCCTGTGCCTGGTGATTACCTTCGGCCTGGCACTGCTGGCCACGGTGATCGCGCGGCGGGTGTAGCGCCGCCGGACGGATTCCGCCGGGCATGGCCCGGCGACCGCAGCGGTCAGGGTCTCGCGCCGGTCCCCACATCATCGACGTCGCGATGCAGGATGCGCCGCACCTCCAGCACCGCCTGCGGGGTTTCCTGCACGCTGTGGCCGGAAATGATCACCTTCTCGGACAATGCACCCGGCAGGTGCGCGCTCCAGTACGGCACCAGCCCATCATCGGACTTCTCCACCGGCAGCTCCGGCTTGCGCTGGGCGATGATCGAGTGGTACTTCAGGCCGGCTTCAATCGGCAGCTGCGCGGCGGCCTTCACGAACGGGTCGCTGGCCTTGAGGTTGTCGATGCTGTTGGGAATCTTCGGCTTGGCGGTACCGTCGACCTGCTGCTCGGCCTGCGCCAGCGCCAGGAACACATCCTCGAACTTGCCGAGGATGGTCAGCGGCAGCCGCACCAGGCGACCGATCAGGCGCCCGACCTTGTTGCCTGCGATGTCGGTGCCCTGGTGCGGGGCAGCGATGAAGATCGCACGCTCCACGTTCGGCTGTGCCTTGAAATGCAGCAGCGGCCCCAGCTTGTTCTGCACCCGCTTCAACCGTTCACCCTTCAGATCGTAGTTGGCCAGCAGGTCGTTCCACAGTACATCGCCGGAATCGCTCACCAGCAGCCGCGCCAGTACGCCACCCATGCTGTGGCCGATGTAGACCATGTCCTTCGACGCACGCGTGCTGCCATTGGGATCAAAATGCTTCAGCGTGTCGTTGAACGCGTTGGCGATCTCGTACCGGTTCAACGCAATCGGCGCATTGGTCGGGTAGTAGACCTGCCACACCTGGAACTGCTGGCGCAGCTCGGGATCACCCATGATTTCGTTGGCCAGGTTCACCCACGCTTCCGGGCTGCTGGCCAGGCCGTGCAGCATGAAGATGATGCGGCGGTTCGGATCCCACGGCTGCATCAGGTAGATGTGCGGCTCGCCGATGCCCTCGCTCATGCCGAACAGGGTGCGCAGCGACTGCCGGGCGAAGCCACTCTGCGCCAGCCACAGGCCGTAGGCGGCAGTGAAGTTGCCGGCCAGCGGCACCTGCTCGCCGTGCAGGGTGATGCGCTCGGTGGCTTCCGGCGAATAGGCATCGAGCTCGACCCGGCGCGTGCGCATCACGTCTTCCAGGCTGCTGCCTTCGAACCGCAGCAGCGCAGTGACGTTGATTGAGGACATCTCACTGAACTCGGGCACCGAATCGTCATGGCGATGACGGCGGCCACGACGCTCGTCGTTCTCGTCGTCCTGCGTGGTTTCGGCCTTCGGGCCATCCGGCGCGATCACCGGTGCGACCAGCTTCGGCGGATCCATCACCATCACCAGCTCGGCACCGAAGCCATCGCGGCGATAGGTGCTGCGCAGGCCGACAAAGCTGACGGTGCCGGCCGGAACCAGCTGCGCGGGAATGCTCTTCAGACCCAGCTGCTGGTAGTTGGACGCCAGCGACCAGGTGCCAACCGTGATCGGCTTCGTATAGTCCTCGCCGGCCAGTGCAGCGGCACGCGCGCGCACGAACAACACCACTGCCGCCTTTTCGGCCGCGTAGTTGTAGTAGTCACGCACCTGTGTCTGCCGGTCCTCGAAGGCACGATCGGACGGCGAGCGGCCGCTGTAGAACAGGTACGCGTACGCATAGCGCGCGGCCTCCAGCCACGCATCCAGCGCCGCATCGCTCATCGGCGGATCACCGGCAGCGGTCTTCTTCGGCGTCAGCGCCAGCGCGGCCTTCACCCACAACTCGGACAATGCTGACAGGCGCTGTTCGACGTTGAGGTCGTCGGTCATCAGCAGTGTGCTGCGGCAGACCAGGAAGTCCTTCTCGCACTGCGATTCGTCCAGGCCCGCTGCGCTGAGCGTTTCACGCGCGGCCGGGCTGAGCTTGCCGGTGTTGAGCACATCCGCGCGCTTGTTGACCAGCGAATCGCTGGACTTGACCTGCTTGACGGTGACCATCGCGCAGCCGCTGCTTCCCAGCAGCAGGAAGGCGGCGAACAACACCGGCAGCAGGCGCTGCCAGCGGGTCAGAAAGAGTTGGGTCATTACTGCGGGTCCTGCTCGGTGCCGGGCACGCCCTGGCGGATTACGGTGGAGAAATTGGCGCCATCACCGAGATCCAGCGCGCGCTGGGTGATGCGGCCCTTGGCATGCAGTTCGGTGTACGGCACACCCGGCGTGAGCGCACCGACCTCCTGCGCGTACTCGGCCAGGTAACCGGACAGCAGCAGGCGGTAATCCAGCGGCAGGCGCGGTGCGATATGCCGGGCCAGGTCGAAGACGATGGTCGTGCAGTTGCTGGTCAGCGTGTTGTAGAAGCCCGGCTTCGCATCCAGCTCGCGCGCCTGCGCGATATACGCAGCGAACAGTTCCTTCAGCTGCGCGCGGTCCATGCCGTGCAGGCGGTACAGGTAGACATCTTCGCCACGGGCGTTGGTGCGGGTGCGGATGATGTCGGTCTCCTCCGAAGCCACCAGGGTCATCTCGAACTTGCGGAAGAAGCCGCCCAGAGCGGAGAACGACTCACCGCGCTCCTTGCGGATCTCCAGCGAAAACACCACGTGGCGTCCATCCTCGAAGCCGAACGAGATCAGGGTGTGGGCAATCGCCGGGCCCATCCAGTACGACAGCACCAGGTCGGCCGAGCGCAGCTGGTCCAGGTCGTATTCGCGGCGCACCCAATGCGCGTCGTAGTCGGTTTCGCTGCGCCAGGTGAAGTCACGCACGTTGTCCAGCACCACGTGGCGCCCGTCGAAGGACACCACGTGCAGGCGTTGGGCCACGTCATCGGCCCACACGCGGTCCTGGCGCGGGGTCAGCAGCAGCCACCACAGGCCGGCCAGTGCCAGCGATGCCCAGAAGGCCAGGCCCAGTCGGCGCGAGGCACGGCCCCGCGCGACCCGCCACGATGCCCACAGCGCAACCAGCAGCCACAGCACGGCCACGCCGTTGGCCAGCCAACCCGGCCCCGGCAACTGGTAGGCCAGCAGCCCGCTCACCCACAGCGCCAGCAGCACCATGGCACTTCCTGTCATCCAACGTCCTGCGGCTTTCACTGGCATCCTGTCGCGGTCTCGAAGCCGCATAGTTAGCCACAAGCGGGTTCACCGTGGCATCTACGGTCCGTTCAGGCAGGCTGGCGCAGCGTCGGCAGCGGCCCTGCGGTCGCGTTCCATCCCCGAGGAGAAACCATGGGCATCACTTCCGTGGCCGGCGTTCCGGTCCAACCCCGGCACCGCGCCAGCTGTCATTGCGGCACGGTCGAACTGCTGCTGGACCTGCCGGACGGTATTGTCGAACCTCGCCGCTGCGACTGCTCGATGTGCCGGCGCCGCGGCGCCATTGCCGCCAGCGTCACCCGCCAGGGCCTGCAGGTGGTACGTGGGCAGGACCACCTGCAGCTGTACCAGTTCAACACCCATGTGGCCGAGCACTATTTCTGCGGTATCTGCGGCATCTACACCCACCACCGGCGGCGCTCCAACCCCGACCAGTACGGCTACAACGTGGCCTGCCTGGAGGGCATCGACCCGTTCGCGCTGGGCGTGATACCGGTCAACGACGGGGTCAACCACCCGGCCGACCGCCGCACCTAGTGGCGGGTGCGCCGAGGCGGTGCGGCGACCTTCTGCCACGGTGCCATGCCACTGCGCCCGGCGCGCACCGGGCGCTTCAGCCAGGGCCGTCGCGGCGCGGCCTGGGGCTGCGCTTCAACCGGGGCAGGTAACGGCCTGCGGCCAGGCCAGAGATGGTCGAGCAGCCACATGGCGGGTCTCCGTGGGGGACGGGGACCTGTACGCTAGCGATGCCTGGGCAAAGAACCGGTGAGGGCCCTGCGGCAGTCAGATGACAACCGCGGCCCACTTTCAGTGCTGCAGCCGTGATCGTCCCAGACGCCGTACCAGCACGAAGAACAACGGCACCAGCACCACCGCCAGCACAGTGCCGGAGAGCATGCCGCCGATCACGCTCATGCCGATTTCACGGCGGCTGACCGCACCGGCACCGGTGGCCAGCGCCAGCGGTATCACGCCGGCCACGAAGGCCAGTGAGGTCATCACGATCGGGCGCAGGCGCAGGCGCGCGCCCTGCAGTGCCGCTTCCGCCGCTGAACTGCCGGCGCGGTAGCGTGCTTCGGCGAACTCAACGATCAGGATCGCGTTCTTCGCCGACAGGCCGATGGTGGTCAGCAGACCGACCTGGAAGTAGATGTCGTTGACGAACCCGGCCGCGGTGGTCGCCAGCACGGTACCGATCACGCCCAGGGGAATCACCAGCACCACCGCCACCGGCACCGTCCAGCTCTCGTAAAGCGCGGCCAGGCACAGGAAGATGAAAGCAATGGAGGCGGTGTACAGCCACAACGTCTGGTTGCTGGCCAGTTGTTCCTGGTAGGACAGGCCACTCCACTGCAGGTCGAACCCGGGTTGATCGGCAACCAGCGCCTGCATGCGCTGCATCGCTTCACCCGAGCTGCGCCCCTCGGCTGCGCTGCCCTGGATCTGCATCGCCGGCAGGCCGTTGAAACGCTGCTGCAGCTGCGGCCCACGCGCCCAGTGGCTGCTGGCAAAGCTGGCGAACGAAGCCATCTGGCCGTTGCCGCCGCGCACGTACCACTGGCCAATGTCGTCGGGCACGCTGCGGTAGGGTTGGTCGCCCTGCATGTAGACACGCTTGACCCGGCCGCGGTCGAGGAAGTCGTTGATGTAGCTGCCACCCCAGGCGGCAGACAGCGTGGAATTGATGTCGGCCTGTGCCAGGCCCAGCGCACTGGCCTGGGCGTGGTCGATGTCCAACCGCAGCTCGGCCTTGTCGCCCAGCCCGTTCAAGCGCACGGAGGTCAGCCCGTCGTCTTCGCCCGCCGCGCGCACCACCTGCTCCTGCGCAGCCTGCAACGCCACGCGTCCGGCCGCGCTGGTGTCCTGCAGCCACAGTTCGAAACCACTGGACTGGCCCAGGCCGCGCACTGCCGGTGGCGCCAGCACGTTGACCTTGGCATCGGGCAGCTTGCGGAAATAGGCATTGGCGCGCGCGATGATCGCCGCTGCGGTGTTGTCGCCCTTGCGCTCGTCCCATGGCTTGAGTGCCAGGAAGCCCTGCCCCGCATTCTGGCCGGTACCGGCGTTGTTGCGACCGACCACCACGAACACCACGTCCAGGTTCTGCTTCTCGTGCTCCATGAAGTAACGGCTGATCTGCTCGCCCAGCGCCTCGGTGCGCGCCATCGGCGTGCCTTCCGGCGTGGAGAACTGGAAGGTCACCTGGCCCTGGTCCTCCACCGGCAGGAAGCCGGTGGGCATGCGTGCGTACAAGGCAATCATGGCGATCACCAGCAGCAGGTAGAACGCCATCCAGCGGCGCGGACGTGACACCACGCCACCGAGCTTGCCCTGGTAGGCCGACTGGCTGCGTTCGACGCCGCGGTTGAACGCGGCGAAGAAGCGCCCCGGTGGCTTCTGCGCCGACGAGGGCTTGAGCAGGGTCGCGCATAGCGCCGGTGTCAGGGTCAGCGCGACCAGCGCCGACAACGCCATGGCCGATGCAATCGTGATCGAGAACTGCCGGTAGATGATGCCGGTGGAACCGCCGAACAGCGCCATGGGCAGGAATACCGCACCGAGCACCACGGTGATGCCGATCAGCGCACCGGTGATCTCGCCCATCGACTTCTCGGTTGCCTCGCGTGGCGGCAGATGCTCTTCGTGGATGATGCGTTCCACGTTCTCCACCACCACGATCGCGTCATCGACCAGCAGGCCGATGGCCAGCACCATCGCAAACAGCGTCAGGGTGTTGATGGTGAAACCGGCCACCGCGAGGACGCCGAAGGTACCCAGCAGCACCACCGGCACCGTGATCGCAGGAATCAGGGTGGCGCGCAGGTTCTGCAGGAACAGGAACATCACCACCACGACCAGTACGATCGCCTCGATCAGGGTGTGGATGACCCCTTCGATGGAGACCCGTACGAACGGCGTGCTGTCGCGTGGATAGGCCACCTGCAGCCCGGGCGGGAACGTAGGCCGCAGCCGTTCAAGCTCCGCGCGTACTGCATCGGCAGTGGCCAGCGCGTTGGCGCCGGAGGCCAGGGTCACCGAGAAACCCGCAGCCGGATAGCCGTTGAGGAAGCTGCTGGTCTGGTAATTCTCCGCGCCGATCTCGACCCGCGCCACGTCGCCCAGGTGCACCGCCGCGCCGCTGGGCAGCGTGCGCAGGATGATCGCGCGGAACTGTTCCGGAGTCTGCAGGCGCGACTGCGCGGTGACGGTGGCATTGAGGCTCTGCGTCGCACTGGACGGCAACGCCCCCAGCTCGCCGGCAGTCACCTGGGTGTTCTGCGCCTGGATCGCGCTGCGCACGTCCGATGGCATCAGGTCATAGGCGCGCAGCTTGTGCGGGTCCAGCCACACGCGCATCGCGTAGGCCGAGCCGAACACGTTGATCTCGCCGACACCGGGAATGCGGCTGATCGGGTCCTGCACGTTGCTGACCAGGAAATCGGAAACATCCACCCGCTCCATGCGCCGGCTGGTGTCGTACAGCGAGACCACCATCAGCGAATCGCCCTGCGACTTCGCGACCGTCACACCCTGCTGCTGCACTTCCTGAGGTAGCCGGTTGATCGCCTGGTTGACGCTGTTCTGTACCTGCACCTGGGCGATATCCGGGTTGGCGCTCTGGTCGAAGGTGACCGTGATGCGCGCCTGCCCGGACGAGGAACTGGTGGACGAGAAATACAGCAGATGGTCGATACCCTTGATCTGCTGCTCGATCACCTGGGTGACGCTGTCTTCCACCGTCTGCGCCGAGGCCCCGGTGTAATTGGCGGTGATGTTGACCTGCGGCGGTGCGATGTCCGGGTACTGCTCCACCGGCAGCTGGGTCACCGCGATGGTGCCGAAGGCCATGATGCAGATCGCCAGGACCCAGGCGAATACCGGGCGATGGATGAAGAAGCGCGGCAGCATGCGCTCAGTCCTTCGCGGTGGAAGCTGGCGCAGGCTTCACCCGCACCGTCATGCCATCGGCCAGGCCCTGCGCGCCGGCTACCACCACCTGCTCGCCGGCAGCCAGGCCATCGAGCACCAGCCACTGGTCGCCGATCGCACGCGCGGTGCGGAACAGCCGCAGCCGTGCCTTGCCGTCCTTGTCCACCAGCCATGCCTGCGCCTCACCCTTGGGGCTGCGATCCACCGCAGCCTGTGGCACCAGCAGCGCCTGCTGGCGGGTCCCCTGCCCCACCAGCGCGCGCACGTACATGCCTGGCAGCAGTTGCCCATCGGGGTTGGGGAAACGCGCACGCAGGGTGATGCTGCCGGTTTCCTGCTGCACGTCGATGTCGGCGAACTCCAGCGTCCCCGGCAACGGGTAGTCGGTGCCATCGGACAGGCGCAGCCGTACCGGCGCAGTATCGGCCTGCACACCACCGTCGGCGATGGCGCGGCGTAGTGCCAGATACTCATTGCTGGACTGGGTGATGTCCACGTTCATCGGGTCCATCTGCTGCACCCGTGCCAGTGGATCGGCCTGGCCGGAGGTAACCAGCGCACCCGGCGTGAACAGCGCGCGGCCGATGCGGCCTGCGATCGGCGAGGTCACCGTGGCAAACCCCAGCCGTGTGCTGGCCGTGTCACGCGCGGCCTGTGCGGCCTGCGCGGCGGCGGCGGCCTGCTGGTCGCCGGCCACCGCATCATCCACGTCCTGGCGCGCGGCCAGCTGGTCCTTGCCCAGCGCCTGCATGCGCTGCGCCCGCAGGCGCGCGGTCACCGCAGCGGCCTCGGCAGTTTTCAGGTTGGCCCGCGCCTCGTTCAGCGCAGCCTGGTACAGCGCGGGCTCGATCTGGAACAGCGGCTGCCCGGCCTTCACCCACTGGCCCTGCTCGAACAGGCGCTTCACCAGCACGCCATCGACCTGCGGGCGCACATCCGATTCCTGCGAGGCGACGCTGCGCCCGGGCAGTTCCTGCTGCAGTGCCAGCGGCTGACTGCGCAGGGTCAGCACGGTCACCTCCGGTGCCGTGGCGCCCGGCTTGGGCGCGTCCTTGCCGCAGGCGCTGAGCAGGCCGGCCAGGGCAAGCGCCAACAGCGGCAGGCCCGCGGTTCGCGGCAGCCGCCAGGCGCGGTACGGACGGGAGGGGTTCGGAGGGATCATCGGCTGCAGGTTCCACGCGTGGGGGAGCGTTCGGCGCCGAATATAGAAGACGCGGCGGCACGATCCTGCTAAATCACGCATGAAACATTTTTCATTTGCAGTCGCTGCCCACGATTGCGAGGATGCCCCTGTCCCACTCTGCACACTGGCCCATGCCGCGCGTACTCACCATCGAGGACGATCTTGTCACCGCAGAGGAAATCGCCACTGAACTGCGCAGCCACGGCTTCGACGTGGACCTGGCCAGCGACGGCGGCCGTGGCCTGGCGCTGGCACGTGCAGGCGACTACGCGGTGATCACCCTGGACCGCATGCTGCCCGGCATCGACGGGCTGGCCCTGGTCACCACGCTGCGCCGTGAAGGCATCACCACGCCGGTGCTGATGATCAGCGCGCTGTCGGACGTGGATGAACGTGTGCGTGGCCTGCGCGCCGGTGGCGACGACTACCTGACCAAGCCCTTCGCCTCCGATGAGATGGCTGCACGCGTGGAAGTGCTGATCCGGCGCCAGGGCCCGACTGGCGCCATCGACAACGTACTGCGCGCCGGTGACCTGGAACTGGACCTGATGACCCGTTCGGCGCGACGCGGCGGGCATGAAATCGCGCTGCTGCCGACCGAGTTCAAGCTGCTCGAATTCCTGGTGCGCAACGCCGGCCAGGTGGTCACCCGCACCATGTTGTTCCAGGAAGTCTGGGGCTACCACTTCGATCCGGGCACCAACCTGATCGACGTGCATATCGGCCGCGTGCGCAAACGCATCGAACAACCCGGCCGGCCGCAGCCGATCCTGACCGTACGTGGAACCGGCTATGTCTTCGACGCGCAATCCTGACCATTGGCGCTCATCCAGCAGCCGCCTGCTGGGCCTGTACTGCATCCTGTTCGTGGCCTGGTCCAGCCTGCTGCTGGGGGTGATGTACTGGCGCATCTCGGACTACCTGAACGACCTGACCGAATCGGGCCTGCAGCAGCGCGCCCATCTGTTCATGAGCTTCGACGGGCCGGCGCTGGATGACGCGCTGCGCGACAGCCAGCGCTTCGACCTGCACCAGGTGTATACGTACGGGCTGTTCGACAAGGCCGGCGTGGCGATGGCGGGCCCGCTGACGGCCATCCCCGAAGGACTGCCGCTGGATGGCAACTCGCATCAGGTAGCGGGTTGGACGCTGGTCGATGGCCGCCACGAGAGCGGTGGCAGCGCGCTCGGCGTGGTGACCCGGGATGGCCGGACACTGGTGTTCGTGCGCCAGAACGGCAAGCTGATGGCGGTCAACAGCATCATCCTCGATGCACTGCTGTGGGGCGTGTCACTGACTGTCATCCCCGGGCTTGTGGGCTGGCATCTGCTGCGCCGGCGCCCATTGAAGCGGATCCAACAGATCGAAGCGGCCACCAACCGCATCATTGCCGGCGACCTCGGCCAGCGCCTGCCGGTGTCCAACCGCCGCGATGAAATCGACCGGCTGTCGAGCATCGTCAACGCGATGCTGGAACGCATCGAACAGCTGATGACCGAGGTCAAAGGCGTGTGCGACAGCATCGCGCATGACCTGCGTACACCGCTCACGCGCCTGCGTGCACACCTCTACCGCATGCGCGTGGGCCTGGACGAACACGACCCGCATGCGGACCCGCTGGACAAGGCGCTGGCGGAGACCGACATGCTGATGGCGCGCTTCGCCGCCTTGCTGCGCGTGTCCGAGCTGGAAAGCCACCAGCGCCGTTCGGCCTTCGACGAGGTCGACATCGCCGACCTGCTGCAGGAGCTGCACCAGTTCTACCTGCCGTTGGCCGAAGAGAAGCAACAGGATCTGCAGCTGCAGGTGGCGCCGCAGATCGGGATGCTGCGCGGTGATCGCGAACTGCTGTTCGAAGCGGTGGCCAACCTGCTGTCCAACGCCCTGCAGTTCACGCCTGCGCACGGGCGCATCCTGCTGCGCGCGGTGGAGGACCACGGCGCGCCCCGGATCGATGTGATCGACAACGGGCCGGGCATCCCGCCGCAGGACCGCACCTTGATCTACCAGCGCTTCTTCCGCGGCAGCAGCAGTGCCGGGCAAGGGCCCGGCTTTGGCCTGGGGCTGTCGATCGTGGCCGCCATTGCCGGTCTGCACGGCTTCCGTGTCCGCGCCGGCAGCGCCCCCGACGGCGGCGCCTGGATGAGCATCCGCGGCGCCGCAGACGGCCTGCCCTGAAGCGGGCTCATCACCGGCAAGTGCATTTGGGAATCATTTGTATTTGAGGACGAGCATCCGGATAATCCGCCGTCACCGCCCTTCCCGGATCATTCCCGATGCCCGCCCTGCCGTCGCGTCCGCTGCTGTACACGCTCGCCCTGCCCACCCTGCTGGCCTCGGCCCTCGCCCAGGCCCAGGACAACCCGGCGGCGCGCACCCTGGACAAGGTAACGGTGGTGGCCGAGCGGGCCAGCACCGCGACCAAGACCGACACCGCCCTGACCGAGACGCCGCAGGCAATCAGCGTGGTCACCCAGCAGCTGTTCACCGATCGCGGCGCACACAACCTGCAGGAAGTGCTGCGCTACAGCGCCGGCGTCACCGCCGATGCCTGGGGCCTGGATACCCGCAACGACGCCACCTCGGTGCGCGGGCTGGACCCGGTGCAGTACCAGGATGGCCTGCGCCGCAGCTACGGTTTCAGTCCCCTCGCCCGCCCGGAGATCTACGGCCTGGAACGGGTGGAAGTGCTGCGCGGCCCGTCTTCGGTGCTGTACGGTGCCGGCGCCACAGGCGGCATCATCAATGCGATGAGCAAGCGCCCGACCTTCGGCGCCCTCAACGGCGAGGTCGGCGTGCAGCTCGGCAGTTTCGACCGCAGGCAGCTGCAGGGTGACATCAGCGGCGCATTGAACGATGCCGGCACGCTTGCCGGCCGCTTCGTCGGGCTGGTGCGCGAATCGAACATGCAGACCGATGTATTGAAGGATGACCGCGTCTACCTGGCACCGTCGATCAGCTGGCGCGGCGAACGCAGCACCTTGACCCTGCTGGCCAGCTACCAGCATGACAAGACCGGCTCCAGCCAGCAGTTCCTGCCGCTGGCCGCGACCCTGCTGGCCCCGCCCGGACGCCGCCTCGACCCGTCCACCTTCATCGGCGATCCCGGCTTCGACCGCATCGACTCGCGTGTGTACAGCCTGACCGCGCTGTTCGACCACAGCTTCAACGACATGCTCAGCCTGCGCTCGGCAGTGCGTTACATCGATGGCAGGACCACCCTGCAGCAGATGTACGTGGACAGCTACAACAATCCGACCAACCCCTTCATCGACGCCGAGCGGCGCGTGGTCAACCGCACCGCCTACGGCACCCGCCCCGACGTGCAGATCTTCAGCGCCGACAATGCACTGCAGTTCGACTTCGCCACCGGTGCCTTCCAGCATCTGCTGCTGGCCGGCGTGGACTACAGCCAGTACAAGGAGCAGCTGCAGCGGCTGGACGCCACCGGCACGCCGATCGACATCTACACCCCGGTATCGGTAGCACCGATCGTGCGTGGCTGGGATCGTCAGCCGGACCAGACCTCCACCCAGCTGGGTGTCTATGTGCAGGACCAGATCCGTTGGGCCGACCGTGTCTCGCTGGTGCTGGGCGCGCGCCGCGACCATGCCCGCTCGAAGACGGAAGGCCAGCCCAGCCAGACCGACAACGCCACCACCTATCGCGCCGGGCTGATCGGCGAACTGGGTGCGGGCGTTTCGCCCTACCTGAGCTACAGCGAATCGTTCCTGCCAGTGTCGGGGCAGGATCTGTTCGGCAGCGCCTTCAAGCCGATGCGCGGCCGCCAGTCCGAGGCCGGCATCAAGTGGCAACCCGCGCGCAACCTGCTGCTGACGCTGGCGGCGTACCGCATCACCGAAACCAATCGCCAGACCAACGATCCGGACAATGTGTTGAATGTGGTGCAGACCGGCCAGATCCGCTCCAAGGGCGTGGAGCTGGAAGGCCAGTTCCAGTTTTCCAACGACCTGACGGTTACCGCCGCCGTTGCGCGCAACGAGGCTGAGGTCAGCCGCAGCAATTTCGCATTGGAAGTGGGCCAGCGCCTCAACGACACCCCGCAGGACCTGGCCTCGGCCTGGGTGTCGAAGGGTTTCCAGCTGGATGATGCCGCACGCCTGCGGCTGGGCCTGGGCGTGCGCCATGTGGGCAATACGGTGTCGCTGGGCAATGGCGGGCGCATCATCACTCCGAGCTACACGCTGGCCGATGCATTGATGGAAGTGCAGGTGACCGACTGGACGATGGCGTTGAACATCACCAACCTCACCGGCAAGCGCTACTACGCGCCGTGCCGCACCTTTGGCGACTGCTTCGCCGGCTACCCGCGCGTGGTGAGCGGCACCATCAGCTATCGGTTCTGATGGCGACCAGCGCGGGCCGCCGCAGCAGCAGGTGCAACAGCACAGCGCAGGCGGCGGTCAGGTCCCGGCGCGTTGGCCTGGCGCACGCCTGCAGGTGTAATCGACGATGCCGTTGCGCATCTGCTCCGCAGCGCTCAGGACCAGCTGATCCACCGGATCAGCGCGCGGCCGCGGCATCCAGGAAATTGCGCAGCACCGGCGACGGTGCTTCCGGCCGCGTGCAGAACTGCAGCGCGAAGCGCGCTGCTTCATCGGCCAACAGCCGATAGACGATTTCCTGCGAACGGAAACTGGCCATGCTGGCCGGCACGATCGCCACGCCGGCGTCAACCGCCACCAGCGAAAGCACCGCGTGCATGCCATGCACTTCCTGCACCACGCGCGGGGTGAATCCTGCCGCGGTGCACAGGCCCAGCACCTGCGCATGAAAGCCGATGCCCTCGCCCGCCGGCCATGAAACGAACAGCTCATCGGCGAGCATCGCCACACTGACCTCTGGTGCGTCGGCCAGCGCATGTGCACGCGGCAGCGCAATCGCGAGGCGGTCGTGGTCGAAGTCGTGAAGTACCAGCTCGGCCGCGGGAATCGGTGGAATCAGCACGCCGACATCGATGCGCTGCTCACGCAGCCACAGCTGCTGCTGGCGCGAGGTCGCTTCCTGCAGATGCAGCTGCACCTGCGGGTACTGCTGGCGGAAGCGGCGGATCAGGCCTGGCAGGCGGCCATACAGCGCACTACCCACATGGCCCACGCGCAGGCTGCCAGACTGCCCGGCGGCGGCTTCGCGCGTGCGCTGCAATGCCTGCTCGGCCTGCTGCAGCGTTGCTCGCGCCTCAACCAGCAAGGTCTGCCCGGCCGTGGTCAGGCCCAGGGTACGATTGCCGCGCACGATCAGTTCACTGCCCAGTTCGTCTTCCAGCCGCCGGATCGCCGCCGTCAGCGGTGGCTGCGACATGTGCAGGCGGGCCGCGGCGCGGTGGAAGTGCAGCTCTTCGGCCACGGCCACGAACTGGCGAAGCAGGCGCAGGTCGATCATCTCGATGCAGGCAGTGGGAACCCGCCTAGAGTACGCCTTCAGCCGCGCACGTCGACGCTGGCGCGGGCGATGGCCGACCACTGCAGGGCCACCGACTCGATGCTGTCGGCACTGACCGCGCGCAGATCCCGCGGATACGCCACATGCTCGGCCTCCTGCAGGCGCAGTGCGTGGAACTGGCCATTGCTTGCGCGCAGCACCCATCCGCCGTCCTGGCAGCGCGTGGACGCCAGATAGGCCACGCCCTGTGCGACCGCGTCCGGATGCAGCTCGTCGGGCTCGCCGTCGACGCCCCACATGCGGGTCTTCGCCACCGGCGAAACGGCGTTGGCCACGATGCCGTGCTCGGCGCCTTCCAGTGCCAGCACATTGACCAGGCCAAGCGCGGCCAGCTTGCCCATCGCGTAAGCGGACAGCCCGCGCTGTGCGTACTGCGGATACAGCGCGCGATCGGACGTGGTGATGACGATGCGCCCACCGCCCGCCGCGCGCATCGCCGGCCACGCCGTCTGCGCCAGCCACAGCGGCGTCTTCGCGGCCAGGCACAGCATCTGCTCCAGCGCCTCGTCCTCGATCGCTTCCAGCGTCTGGTACTCGACCCAGCCGGCGTTGTGGATCAGGAAATCGATACGGCCGTGCTGCTGCAGCAGATCCTGCACCAGCCCGTGGCAACCCGCGCGATGGTCGATGGGATCACTGACGGCCTGCACCGATAGCCCCCGCGCCTGCAACGCTTCGGCACTGTGCTGGATGCGCAGCGGATCAGTACCACGGCCATCGGTGCCGGCACCGACGTCATGCATCACCACATGCGCGCCACGCTCGGCCAGCAGGCGACTGTAGGCCAGGCCCAGTCCACCGGCGGCGCCGGTCACCAGGCCCACCTGGCCTTCGAAGGAAATACGCGAGATCGGCTTCATCCGCACAGCTTCAACCAAACACGCGGGCCGCAGCCAATACCGTTCGCCGCCCTCCACGATACGCGCACGCTATCGTCGAAAAGGGGACGGAGAGGATTAAGTCGTTTCAGGCACAGTGTGGCAAGTTACGGCTTGATCCCCTCCGCCCCCTTTTTCGCTCAGCGGCTGAAGCGGCGCGCGCCTGCCACGCAGATCACCGCGACCACGGTCACCAGCACCATGCTGAGGCTGACCGATTCGTGCAGCAGCAGCGCAGCCAGAGCCAGCCCGAAGAACGGTTGCAGCAGCTGCAGTTGGCCAACCGCGGCAATCCCGCCCTGGGCCAGCCCGCGATACCAGAACAGGAAACCGATCAGCATGCTGAACACCGCCACGTAGCCCAGAGCCCACCACGCCGAAGCACCGACTGCCGCGAACGAGGCCGGGCGCATCAGCACCGCCAACGGCAGCATCACCGGCAGTGCCAGCAGCAGCGCCCAACTGATCACCTGCCAACCGCCAAGGTGACGGGCAAGCCGACCACCTTCGGCATAGCCGAGCCCACACACCACGATTGCCGCCAGCATCAGCAGGTCAGCCTGAAGCGAGGCCTCGATGCCGTTGCGTACCGCATAGCCGACCACGCAGGCACTGCCCAGCAGCGAGAACAACCAGAATGCGGGACGCGGCCGATCGCCACCGCGCAGTACACCGAACACAGCAGTACTCAGCGGCAGCAGGCCGAGGAACACGATGGTGTGTGCCGATGAAGCGTGGCGAAGGGCCAGTGCGGTCAGCAGTGGAAAGCCGACCACCACGCCGAAACTGACCACGGCCAGGCCCGCCAGATCGGTGCGCTGCGGACGCGGCTGGCGCAGCAGCAGCAACAGGCTGACGCCAAGCACGGCGGCGATGGTGGCACGCGCAGCGGTGACGAATCCGGCGTCCAGCTCCAGCACTGCCAGACGGGTTGCCGGCAACGAGCCCGCGAAAATCACCACGCCGATGAAGCCATTGATCCAACCACTCGCCGACCGTTCCACGCCTGTACTCCTGTCGTGCCGGGCAGCACCCGGCGGGATCTCCATGGAAGCACCCGAGACGGCGCGGCCCCAGCTACAATCCAGTACAGTCGCAAGTAACTGTACTGCCCACACTTCCACTACAGTCCGCCATGCCACGCCCCCTCACCCGCATCGAATCCGTCATCCAGGCGGTGCGCACCCGCATCAGCGCGCGCATCGATGGCCCCGGCTCGCGCCTGCCCTCGGTCCGTGCACAGGCCAGCGCAATGGGGGTTTCCGTCTCCACCGTGGTCGAGGCCTATGAGCGCTTGGCCGCCGAGGGTGTGATCAGCGCGCGCGCGGGCTCGGGCTTCTACGTCAGCGGGCCTGCTGCACCACTCGCCCTTGCCGAAATGGAGCCCCGGCTGGATCGCGCGGTGGACCCGCTGTGGGTGTCGCGGCAATCGCTGGAAACACCGGCCGGCCATCTCAAACCGGGCTGTGGCTGGATGCCCAGCGATTGGCTGTACCACGACGGCATGCGTCGTGGCCTGCGCCGGCTTGCGCGCGCCGATGCGTCACAGCTGGTCGACTACGCCGGCCCGCTCGGCCTGCCCGCGCTGCGCCAGCTGCTGCAGCGGCGTTCGGCTGCCGTGGGCATCGATGCGCCCATGGAACAGATCCTGCTGACCGAATCGGGCACCCATGCGGTCGAGCTGATCTGCCGTTTCCTGCTCAAACCCGGCGACTGCGTGCTGGTCGATGACCCCAGCTACTTCAACTACCACGCGTTGCTGAAGGCACACCAGGTGCAGGCGATCGGCGTGCCCTACACTGCCACCGGCCCGGACCTTGAAGCATTCGCACACGCATTGCAGGCGCATTCGCCGCGGCTGTACATCACCAACTCGGGGCTGCACAACCCAACCGGCGCCGTATTGTCGGCCAGCACCGCCCATCGTCTGCTTGGCCTGGCCGAACGCAGCGAGCTGATCATCGTCGAAGACGACATCTTCGCCGACTTCGAGCTGAGCCCCGCGCCACGGCTGGCCGCACTCGATGGGCTGTCACGGGTGATCCACGTCGGCAGCTTCTCCAAAACACTGTCGGCAGCGTCGCGATGCGGCTACATCGCCGCACGCCATGACTGGATCGAAGCGCTGACCGACCTGAAGCTGGCCACCAGTTTCGGCGGTGGACACCTCGCGGCACAATTGATGCACATCGCGCTGACCGACAGCGGCTACCGCCGCCACATGCAGTCGGTGCGTTCGCGGCTGGCCGATGCGCGCCGGCAAACGCAGCGGAAACTGCAGACTCTGGGCATCACGCCGTGGCTGCAGCCGGAAGCCGGCCTGTTCCTGTGGTGCCAGCTGCCAGACGGTCGCGATGCCGCCGCACTGGCCCGGCGATGCCTGCGCGCAGGCATCGTGCTGGCCCCGGGCAATGCCTTCAGCCAGTCGCAGCGCGCGGCCGACTATGTACGTTTCAACGTCTCGCAGTGCCAGGACCCGCGGATCTGGCAGGTGCTGACGCGGGAACTGCGCTGAGCTGGTTGCGAACCGGCCAGCGCAGGCGGGAGCGTCCAGCCGCAAAGGCACTTGCACGGCGCGCTACAGTGGTATGTCCCTCCGCAGGAATCCGCGCATGTCCACGTTCTCCGACCCGCAGGCGGTGGCCCGCTATGCCGAAGCGCCGCAGCGCCAGGTGCCGGGCTTCCTCGCGTTGCAGCAGATGAGCCGCCTGCTGCTGGCCGAACGCGTCCCGACGGAGGGCCGCGTGCTGGTGCTGGGTGCGGGTGGGGGGCTGGAGCTGAAGGCCTTTGCCGTGGCGCAGCCGGGCTGGCAGTTGCTGGGCGTGGACCCGGCTGCGCCGATGCTGGCCCTGGCCGAGCAGACACTGGGCCCGTTGAACGCACGCGTTGAGCTGCTGGAAGGCTACATCGACGATGCCCCGGACGTGCGCTTCGATGGTGCCAGCTGCCTGCTGACCCTGCACTTCCTCGACGCCACGCAACGCCTGCATACGTTGCGCGAGCTACACAAGCGACTTCGCCAGGGTGCCCCTCTGGTTGTCGCCCACCACAGCGTGCCGCAGGATCCGGTCGGCAAGCTGCGCTGGTTGCAGCGCTACGCGGCGTTCGCGGAAGCTTCGGGGGTTGCCCACGCCGATGCGCAGCGCGCGATCGAAGCGATTGCCGAGCGGCTGCCGCTGCTGGCGCCCGAGCAGGAAGTCGCGCTGCTGCAGGAGGCCGGCTTCGACGACGTGGAGCTGTTCTATGCCGGCTTCAGCTTCAAGGGCTGGGTGGCGTACGCCGGATGAAGCCTACGGCACTACGGTGATACCGATGCGCTGCATCAACAGCGCCACCTGCTGCACGTCCAGCGTGGCGCCACGCAGGTTGGTGCTGCGCAGGTCCAGCTCGCCCAGCTCGGAGTTGGTCAGGTCGCAGTCGGTGAAGTTGGCACTGTTCCAGTCGATACCCTCGAACTGGCCGCCGGACAGGTCCGATCCTGCGAAGCTGGCACCGTTCACGTTGGCGCCGTCCCAGCGGTTCTCCCACAGTTCGCACTTCTCCAGAGTCACCCGCGAGAAATTGGCGTAGCGCAGGTTCGACTTCTTGATGAAGGCGCTGCAGAACCAGCTGCGCGTGGTTATCTGGTTCATGAAGCTGGCGTTGCTGAAATCCGCACCCTGTGCGCGGCACTCGCTGATCTCCAGCCCCAACGCCTTGATGAAACTGAAATGGCACATGCTGATGTCACAGCTGCGGAAACTGGCTTCCTTCAGCGTGGCACCATTGAAGCGGCAGCCGGCGCGGCTGTCGGCATCGTAGAAACTGCAGTTGATGAATTCGGTGGCGGTGAGGTCCGCGCCGGAAAAGTCGCATTCGTGGAACTGCTGGTCGACCACTTTCTGGCCGGTGTACTGGTCCGCGCCGATGCGCAGCTTGCGGTGAACGGTGGGGGACATCGGGGATTCCATGCCGGTGGCCCCGTCATGATGCCGGGCCACGAAGGTGATCCATAGACCCGGACGCGGGCGGGTTCACCGGCAGTCCAGCCGGCGTGCGTCCACCTATCCCGGATCACACGTTGTTGCACGTTAATGCACGAACATGCACACTCCCAGCATGAGTTCCGATCCCAGCCCCCTTCCCGCCCAGCGGACCCAGCTGATCCTCGACGAACTGCACCAACAGGGCCGTGTGGTGGCCGCTGAACTGGCGCGCCGTTATGCGGTTTCCGAGGATTCGATCCGCCGCGACCTGCGCGAGCTGGCTGCCCAGGGGCTGTGCCAACGCGTCTACGGTGGTGCCGTGCTGCCGCCGCCCAAGGAGCGCCCGCTGCGCGAGCGCCTGACCCGCGACCGTGGCGACAAGGCCGAACTGGCCGCCCGCGTCTGTGCCCTGCTGCAGCCCGGCCAGGTAGTGCTGCTCGATGCAGGCTCGACCAATCTGGCCATCGCCCAGCAGCTGCCAGCCGCCCTCGGTCTGACGGTGATCACCAACGCCCCGCAGATCGCCACCGCCGCCAGCCTGCACGAGGGCACCTCGGTACAGCTGATCGGCGGCCGCCTCGCCCGCGGCGGCGGCGCGGTCGGTGCCGAAACACTGGCCCAGGTGCAGCGCCTGCGCGCCGACGTGTACCTGCCCGGCCCATGCGCGGTGGATGGCGACACCGGCGTGTGGGCGATGGATGCGGAAGAAGCCACACTGAAGCGCGCGATGGTGGCCTGCAGCAGCCGCGTCATCGTCGCCGCCACCACCGAAAAACTCGGTGCCCGGGGCAACTGGCAGATCGCCAGCCTCGACGAGATCGACGATCTGGTGTTGACCACCTCGGCACCGCCCGCACTGGCCGCGCGCTTCCGCGCCGCCGGTATCGCGGTACACCCCACCCCGCCCTGACCGTACCGCTCATGTCCCTCGCCAACCGCCCACGTGCCGAACAGCACGCGACCCGCGCTGCATTCTTCATTCCCGGTTTCGCCACCGCGTTGTGGGCCACCCTGGTGCCGTTCGCCAAGGCGCGCACCGACATCAACGACGCTACGCTGGGCCTGGTGCTGCTCTGCCTCGGTGCCGGTTCGCTGCTGGCCATGCCGTTGTCCGGCGTGCTGGCTGCACGCCTGGGCTGCCGCCGGGTGATGGTGGCCAGCAGCCTGCTGATCTGCCTGACGGTGCCCGGCCTGGCACTCGCCGGTTCGGCCTGGGCGCTGGGAATGGTGCTGTTCGTGTTCGGCGCAGCTGTCGGCGCGATGGACTGCACGATGAACGTGCAGGCCGTCATCGTCGAGCGCGAAGCGCGGCGGGTGATGATGTCCGGCTTCCACGCGTTCTTCAGCATCGGCGGCTTCCTCGGCGCGGCAACGATGACCGTGCTGCTCTCCGCACAGTTGCCGCCACTGGCATCGGTGCTGATCGGTGTCGGCGCCATGCTGCTGGTGATGCTGCTGTCGGCGGCGTACTGGCACAGCGAGCGCATGCCGCACGACACACCGATGCTCGCCATTCCGCACGGCATCGTGCTGTTCATCGGCGTGCTGGCGTTCGTCGCTTTCCTCGGCGAAGGCGCGATGCTGGACTGGAGCGCGGTCTTCCTCAGCGATGTGCGCCGCGTCGATGCCAGCATTGCCGGTATCGGCTATGTGACCTTCACCCTGACCATGACCGTCGCACGCCTGTTCGGCGATGCGCTGGTAGCGCGTATGGGCCGTGAGCGCGCGATCGTGTTCGGTGCTCTGCTTGCCGCCGCTGGCGTGCTGGTGCTGACGCTGGTCACGCCGTGGCAGGCGTCGCTGATCGGCTATGTGCTGGTCGGCCTCGGCTGCGCCAACATCGCGCCCGCGCTGTTCTCGCTGGCCGGCCACCAGACCCGCATGCCGGGTGCGCTGGCGATTACTGCCGTGTCCACGCTAGGCTTTGCCGGCATCCTTGCTGGCCCGGCACTGATCGGTTTTGCTGCCAACCACTTCGGCCTGATCGCTGCGTTCATCGGCGTCGCCGTGGCGCTGCTGATGGTCGCCATGTCGACGCGCTGGCTGCGGGTGTGACTGGCAGCATCAGCGCCGCCGCACCTTCATCCGCAACCGGCGGTAGCCGATCACCGTGGCCGTCCCGCACAACGCCGTGCCAGCAGCGCTCAGCAGCAGCAACACAGCCAGCCTCGCACCTTCCTGACGCAGCATCGCTGGCAGATCCCAGCTGTGCAGGAAGTAGAACAGCCAGCGCCCCACCCGTTCCCGATGCCCCATCGTCAGCAACGGATCGCCGGTGGCCAGATCGAGATAGACGCGCGTCGCCTCGGCATCGCCGAAGTCCGCCACTGCCACCGGGAAGCGGCGCACCGCCGCACCATTCATGGCCTCCGGTGCACGCGGATAGAAGTACGCATCCGGCGCCTGCCGGATCACGAATCCCTGCACCGGTGCATCGGACATGGCTCGCACCTTCTGCAGCAGCCATGCCGCTGGCAGCTGGCGCGCAACCTGCAGCTGCCCTTCAACCTGGGACACGATGCGGGTATCGCCTTGTCCATCCAGCAGCACCGCAAACAGTTCACCTCCGATGCGCCGCCACTGGACCTCCACCGGCTTGAACCGCGTAGCATCGACCGTCGCCAGCAGCGCCGCCGGGGCACCCAATGCGCCATCCACCGTCGCCGCACCACCGCGATAGCGGCCGCTGTCGATCGCCTCGCGTGTGCTGCTGAAAACCCCCAACGGGTTCATCGACATCAGCCCGCTGAAGATCCAGGTGAACACGAAGGCGGATACCACCAATCCGATCAGGTGGTGCCAGCGCATCCACGGCTCGACGTACGGTGTCTTCGCGCCGGAACGGTAGTGACCACGGAAACGCCAACGCCACACCCCGACCACGATGCCGCTGACCGCCGCCACCGTGCACAGCGCGGACAACACGATCACCACCCACGTCCACACCGGGTCCACCGACTGCATGCGCAGGAAGTACAGCCAGTGCAGCCATGCGCCCACGTAGTTCCAGCGCTGCTGCACATGCGGGGCATCCAGCACCACTTCGCCGGTACGCGAGGACACATACAGGTCGCCCGGCTGCGCGCCACCCACTTCCACCCGGTACAGCGGTCGATGCGCGTCCAGCGCTCGCGAATGCGTCCAGCGGTCCTCGTCCACGCGCGTCGCCCCCACGAACGCCTGGCCGCCGGCGAACTGTGCGGCTGATGCTTCGGCGCGCTGTGCCGACACCGGCAGCAGGGCCTGGCCGGTGACGGCTGACCACGCCCCGACGTTGCTTCCCGTGCGCACCACATACGCCGGCGCGCCGCGCAGTGTGGTCAGTGCCACGGCCTCCGGCTCGGCCTGCACGGCAGCAGGCAGTACCGACAGCCCCTGCAGGCCACCGGCATCACCCAGCACCGGCAACACCGCCAGCCGCTCACCCGGCGTCAGCTTCGGGTAGCCAATGAACAGCATCACCATGCCGCTGACGAACCACAGCAGCATCAGCAGGCATCCGCCGATGCCGAGCCAGCGATGCACCAGGTAGGTCCAACGCTTGGCAGTGGATCGCAGCGACATGGTGCGCGTCCTCAGAAGCGATGATCGACGGTGAACTCGACGCGGCGATCCGCGCCCAGCAGCCACTGTGTACTGGTGTAGTACGCGGTGGCGTAGTACGCCTTGTCGAACACGTTGAACATGCGAGCGGTCAGCCGCGTGCGCGGTGCTGCCTGCCAGGCCAGCGCCAGGTCGGTGGTGCTGTAGCCGGGCAATTCCAGCGTGTTGGCATTGTCGGCGTAGCGCTTGCCGACATAACGCACGCCAGCGGCTGCGCTCCAGTCCGGCAGGAACTGCCAGCTCAGCCATGCGTTCGCCAGCCGCTCGGCCACGTTCGGCGGCACGTTGCCATCACGCGACACCAGTATCGCCGGCGAGCCTGTGGTTTCCAGGAAGTCCTCGAACTCGGCCTTCAACACCGTGGCATTGGCATCGAGCGACCACTTCGGCGCGAAGTTCCAGTTCAACGACGCCTCGATGCCCCGGGAAGTCTGTGCTCCCACCTGCACCCGGCGATCCGGCACCAGCGGGTCGCGGCTGAGCAGGCCAGTCTTGCGGATGCGATACGCGGCCAGCGTCCACTCCCCGCCCTCGAAGGCCTGCTTCAGGCCGACCTCGATCTGCCGCCCCTTGGCCAGGTCGAATGCTCCGTTGGCCGGGCTGATCATCAGCAGGCCGCTGACCGGATCCGCCGCCTGCGAGTACTGCGCATACAGGCTCAGCGTCGGCCGAAGCGCGAATACCGTACCTGCACGCCAGCCGGTGCTGCTGTAGGTCTTCGAAAACGCGTTCTGGCCGCTGATCAGATCAGTACGATCGATACGTGCACGGTCGTGGCGCAGCCCACCCAGCACCGACCAGCGCTCGCTCAGCGCCAACCGGTCTTCCACGAACAGCGCGAACTGCTCGACACTGTTGCGGTAGCGCGGCAGGTTCGGCGCATCGCTGGCGAACTGGCCCGGCACCGGATCGAACGGATCGACCGGGCCCGAGCTGCCGGCATAGGTGTTGTTGGTGTGCTTGAAGTGCGCGCGGTTGGTGTCCAGGCCCACCGCGAAGCTGTTCTGCAGGCCACCCGCCGTTCCCTGCACGCGCAGCGTGGAGGTCAGCCCGGTCTGGTCCTGGTTGTGAGTGATCTCGGTATTGCCCGATCGATCGATCAAGCCAGTGGCGCGGTTGTAGACATAGGCCTCGGCATTGCGCCAATCGCGCTGGCTGTCGATCTGGTAGAGGCGCGTGCGCCATTCCACATTCGCGTTCGGCGTCCACAGCGCATCGAGCTGGGTCCAGCGATCGCGGTAGCGGATGTCGCTGTCTTCCACGTTGTAGTTGCGGTGGCGCAGCGCCTCCAGCTGTCGCCCCTCGACCAGCGGCGTGCCGAAGTAGCGCATCGGTTTCTGGTAACCCTGCGCGTGGGTAAGGGTCAGCTGCAGGTCCTGGCGCGCCTGCCACAGCAATGCACCGGAGAAAGTGGCATCGCTGTTGCGGCCGCGGTCGACCCAGCCACCGCCGTAGTTCCCGCTCACATCCAGCCGGTAGGCCAGCTCCGGGGTCAGCGCGCCACCGCTGCCGAAGCCCAGGCGCGCGGTGTCTTCGCTGCCCATGGTCACGCTGATCTCGTTCTCGATGGCACCGCGCGAAGGCTTCTTCGGCACGATGTTGATCACGCCGCCAATCGCCCCATCGCCATGGATCACCGAAGCCGGTCCACGCAGCACTTCGATGCGCTCGATCGACCAGGTGTCGAACGGGAAGGTGATGCCCACGCCGCCGTACTGGCGTAGCCCGTCATACAACCGCATCACCGAGGCGCCGTCGGTGAAGCCACGGCTGGACAGTGCACTCAGGCCGTTGCCGGGGTGCGGCATGGCACTGATCGCGCCGGCGCGGCTGATCGCCTCGCTGAGGTTGCTGTCACCACGTTGCTCCAGTTGATCGCGCGAAACGATGGTCAGGCTGGCCGGCGTCTGCAGCACGCTCAGGCCCAGCGCAGAGCCGGCGCTGGCGGCAGAAGACAGTTCACCGCTGCGGGTGTCGACCACGCGCACCGTATCCAACGTGGTGGGGGGAGCCGTGTCGGCGGCAAGCAGGGGAGCGGTGTGCAGCAGCAACGCGCACAGGACAGGCAACGCCGCCCTGCGCAGGCGCACGGAGTTGGGGCTCGTTTTCATTTGTTCACGGCATGCAGGGCCGCCCGGTCGGCCGGGCAGCAGAAAGAAATGTGCACGCGGTAGCGCCGGGCCATGCCCGGCGACTTCAATCGAATCGAATGAATGACCGCGTGTTCGGCTCAGACAGCCGCAGCCACCGGCGGTCCCCGTGCACCCAACGTTCCTGCAATCCGCTGCGGCAACGTCCGCACCGCACCACGCAGCGCGCGGCACACCGGTGCCATCGGCGCCAACAGCAACAGCGCTGCCACCAGCAGGGTGATCAGCCGGCCGGCGATCAGGCAGTAATCGCAGTCCACGCCCATCTCGTGATCAGCATGTGGATCGACACGTGCCTTTGGCGCGGCCTCACCGTGCTGCATTGCCGTCGCGTGATGGTCGTGGTGCCCTTCCATCGCCTGCTGCGCATGCTCTGCGTGCATCGCGTGATTCATGGCTGCCACCGGTGCGGTGGCCGCAACGTGACCACTCGCCAGCCAGCGGCTCACCAGCGGGGCGAGCAGCACCAGCAGCATGGCAAGCCATGCCAGGGCCTGGAACCGGCGGTGGAAAGCAGAACGTCGCACGCCGCCATTCTACGGGGCTGCAGCCAACCTTGGACCACGTTCAGGGTTGCTCCGCAGGTGGTGCGACGTTATGACGCAGCCTCGCTCGCGAGGCGCACTGATCACCCCGGAGGGGACGGAAGGGCGCCCAGCCTGGCCGGCCCCTTCCGCCCCCGATCGGCAACGCTAGAACCGCACCGGCTGCTGCACTGCGCGCTCCAGGAACATGACACCCGCCTGCAGGCTGTTGCGGGCGTTCTCCAACCAGCGCTCCGGGTCGGCCATCGCGAATCGCTCCTGTGCATCCACGTCCCCCGCATCCGCCAGATCGGCCAGCTGCAGATGGATGTGGTTCTCAACCAGGCTCACCAGCATGGCGAGCTCGGCCGACAATCCGGCGATGCGTTCGGTGAAGCCAGCGTCGTTGCTGTTCAGAGACATGTCCCCTGTTCCTATGCGTTGCGGTGTTGATGGATGGCTTCGAAACGCTCGGCACAGGCAGGCCCACAGAACAGCCTGGCCGGATCGTTGTCGAAGTCTTCGCTGCAGTCCGGGTTGTGGCATTCCCCAATGGGCGTGAGAGGGGCAACGCTGCTGGCCCGCGTTGCGTGCTGGGCCAATGCGCGTTGCAGGTGGCGCGCTTCCAGTTCCTGCGCTTCGTCGATGGTGTCCGTCATGCCAGTCGTATTTTATCGAGGGGTGGTCGCACCGAATGAGAACGCTGCGGCGGCAATGCACGACGCGCGTGTTTCATCGGATCGGTGTGCTTCGGCGAGGTCGGTTTCAGGCATGCAGGCTCCTTGTGCATGGGCGCCCGGACAGGGCGATTGAGAGAGGAAAAGCGGCCGTGCGGAACGGCCACGCCATCATCGGAAAACCGGTTCTCGCCAACTGCGACGGAACACGCTGATGAAGGCGATCTGCGATCGCCATCGCATCTCCCACGCGAGCTTCCACACCCCGCAAGCAATTGGGGATGAAAGGTAATGGAAGGGATTGCAAAAGGCGAAGTGATCCGACACCATGAGCGCCTCAGCACATCCCACCACCTACTGACCACCTCGCGTCGGGCAGCCGCCGCATGGCCTGCGCACGGCAGGCAACGCACAGCACCCTGCCGCCACGGATCGCTGTGAATCGAACCATGTTTCAAGGGGACTCCGCCCAATGCACACACCGCACCCAGCACAGAACGTCGTTCCCGCGTTCCTGCAGGCCATGCATGCACACGGCATCGTGCCGGACGCACGCGGACGCGATGCACTCAATGCCGACGGCACGCTGGTGCGCTTCCACGTGGAGGGCGACCGCCGCGGCACCCGCAACGGCTGGGCCGTGCTGTTCGGTGACAACGTCCCGGCCGGTGAGTTCGGCAGCTGGCGTACCGGAACCCGCCATGCCTGGTGCGCGAAATCACCGACCATGCTGAGCGCAGCCGAACAGCGCGCGATCCGCCAGCGCCAGGAACGGGCCCGCGCCGAGCGCGAACAGCAGCAGCGCGAGCGCGAGGATGCGGCGGCCAAGGCCGCCAACGTTCTGTGGAACCGCGCCGTGCCCGCCGATGGCAGCCATCCCTATCTCGTGCGCAAGGGCATCCAGGCGCATGGCCTGCGCGTGGCAGCATGGCCGGTACGCAACAGCGACGGGCTGGTGTTCCGTCACATCGACAACGCGTTGCTGGTGCCGGTGATGAACACAGCGGGCCGGATCGTCTCGCTGCAGGCGATCTTTCCTCGCGTGGATCCCGCACTCGCACGCGACAAGGACTTCCTGCCGGGCGGCCGCAAGCAAGGCTGCTTCCACGTCATCGGCAAGCCACAGCCGGGGCACCCCATCGCCATCGCCGAGGGTTATGCCACCGCAGAATCGATCCGCCAGGCCACCGGCTGGTGCGTGGTGGTCGCCTGGGACGCGGGCAACCTTGCATCGGTGGCCCGCGCTTGGCGCAATGCCGTGCCCGACGCCACCTTCGTACTCTGCGCCGACAACGACCAATGGACCCGGCAGCCACTGGACAACCCCGGCGTCACCCAGGCCACCCATGCTGCGGCGGAGATCGACGCACGCGTGGTGTGGCCGGAGTTCGCCATTATGCATGGCGCTGATGACCGCCCCACCGATTTCAACGACCTGCATCTGCGCGAAGGCCTGGAGGTACTACGCGCCCAGCTGCTGCCCCTGCCAGCGACGGCACCGGAGGTATGCCCGGCAGAGAACGAACCGCAGCGGGCGCACGCCGCGCGCTACCTGGTGCCCGGCAATCTGTCCGCATTCGACACCTTTACTCCGTTCCCGGACATCAGCGCGCGTGGCCGTCCGCTGCCGACCGCGCGCAACCTGGCCGAACTGTGCCGGCGTACCGGGGTGACCGTGCGCTACAACGTCATCCGCAAGGACCTGGAGATCCTGGTACCGGGCCTGCAGGCCACGGTGGACAATGCCAAGGAGGTCGCCGCCGGCGAAGTGATGGACTGCATGCACCGTGCCGGCATGGCAACGGCCAGTTTCGAGACCAACCTGTGCCAGGTGGCCGAGGCAAATCCCTACAACCCGGTCGCCAGCTGGATTACTTCGCAGCCATGGGATGGCCAGTCACGCCTGCAGGACTTCTTCGATACCGTGCAGGAGGCCCAACCGACCCGCATGGCCGATGGCCGCATCCTGAAAGAGGTGTTGATGCGGCGCTGGTTGATTTCCGGTGTGGCCGCGGCGTTCGAACCGGACGGCGTGGTCGCCCGTGGGGTACTTACTTTCGTGTCGAAACAGAACCTGGGCAAGACACGCTGGGCGCGGCAGCTGGCACCCGCCGGGCTGCAGCTGATCGCCGACGGCGTGGTGCTTGATCCGGCCAACAAGGACAGCGTCAAGCAGGTCATCTCCAAGTGGATCGTCGAACTGGGTGAGGTCGACGCGACCTTCCGCCGCACCGACATCGCCGCGTTGAAGTCGTTCATCTCGCGCAGCCACGATGAGATCCGCCGCCCCTATGCGCGCACGGAATCGCGCTATGCGCGGCGTACCATCCTGTTCGCCAGTGTCAACGATGAGCGCTTCCTGCGTGATGCCACCGGCAACACCCGCTGGTGGACCGTACATGCCGTGGCACTGGGCGAACCGGCGCGGATCGACATGCAGCAGGTCTGGGCCGAGGCCCACGCGCTGTACTGCGACGGTGAGACCTGGCACCTGTCCAGCCAGGAACTGGATGCGCTCAATGCCACCAACAGCGAGCACGAACCGATCTCGCCGATCGCCGAGCTGATCGACCGCCACTTCGACTGGTCCCTCCCCGCCGAGCACTGGAGCGCACAGTACCGCGCCACCGAGATCGTCATCGCCGTAGGCATCGACAAGCCGAACCGCCGCGAGGTCAACGAGGCCGCCGCCTACGTGGTCAAGCGTCATGGCGTGCATACCAAAGTGGTGGGCAAGGAGCGCGCCAAGGTCTGGCTGATGCCGCTACGGAAGCTCACCCTCGCCGAACACGCGGCGGGCCCGTTCTGATGCCACGCACCCACGATGGTCGCGAGGCCGGCACCGACACCACGGACTGGCGACTCGCCTGCGAAGCACGCCGCCTGCTGCAGCTTGGGGGCTACCGCTGCATTGATGCCTGTGGCCGCTGGAGGATGGTCAGCCCGCGCCGGCATCGTCAGCAGTATCTGGAACGTGTGCAGGCAATCCGTGGCCATGCCGAGCGCGACCGTCTTGCGGCGTTGGCACTGCGGATATGGGCCTCCGCCCATCCGGACAATGCACACAAGGATACAAGTAGATGAAAGGTGTTGACTAAAGTTATCCCGGCGGGCAAGATGCATGCACCGGCTACGCCACCTTCCAGGAGCACACGCCATGCCTCGCGCCCACCTGCATGCCTTCGAAGGCGAACAGCTGACCGTGCAGCAGATCCATCAACGCGTTCCCATCCTGTCCGAGCGCACCATCCGCGACCATCTGGCCGCCGGCCGTCGCACCCGCTCCGCCATGCTGTGCTTCGACCCGATCGCCGCTGCCGCACGTGGCGGACGCATCACCCAACGCATGCTTCGCGCCCGCAGCGTGGCCAGCCGCGATTCCTGATCGCCGCCGCGCCTGTCGCATCCTCCCAGGAGTAGATACCGCATGATCCCCACCTCGCTCGACAACGGTCACCGCATGATCGCCGCCACGCTGGCCGCATTCCGCGCCGGCCCCGCACTCGGCCGCGTGCCGCTGCGCAGCGCATCACTGGCGCGGCCACCGCTCTATATCGGTATTGCAGGCGGCAAGCGTGCCGGCAAGGACACCCTTGCCAATGGCCTCGCCTCGGCGTTGGCCCTGCCGTGCGACAGCTTCGCCGCACCGCTGCGGCAGTTCGTCGCCTCCATCCTCGGCCTGTCCCTGCGCGAACTGGACAGCCGCAAGGAGGATGCCATCGACTGGCTGGCCGACCTCACGCCTCGCCACATGATGCAGAGTGCCGGCACTGAATGGGGGCGCGATCGCGTCCACCCGGAGCTGTGGGTGCGCTCGCTGTTCTCGCGCCTGCCGGAAGGTGGCCTGGTTCCCGATGTCCGTTTCGCCAACGAGGCCCGCGCGATTCGTCGCCGCGGGGGTGTCGTGATCCGCGTCGTCCGCCCCGGCCAGCACAGCAGCGACCTGCACGCCAGTGAACAACCACTACCGGACGAACTGATCGACATCGAGGTATGCAACGACCGTACGCCAGCCGACCTGGTACGCAATACGCTGGACCAGCTGATGCGCCACGGGTGGATCTGAACGCATGGCGCAGATGCCTGCATGATGAAGCGCGCAGCGCTTCCTGATCCCGGCCTGATGCCGGCCTGTGGCCCATCATCGGCGAAAATGCGGTAAGGTCGTCCCCCAACACCGACGGCACCTGCCGTCACCCTGCATCCCCAACCGCTTTAGAAAAGAGGAAATGTCATGGAGGTCGAACAGTTCACGTCGACGCGCCAGAAGGCCATCGAATTGTTCAAGTCGCAGCCCAAGGGTGGCAAGGACATCGTGAGCCTGGATGCGATCTTCATTTCGCTGTGCTCGCTGGCCAATGCCCAAACCGGGACCGGCAACGCCCTGCAGCCGCGTACCGCCGCCCGTCCGGGCAGCCAGCAGCCGCCTGCGCCATGGTTCACCGAAACCCTGGCTGCTCTCAAGGGCAAGGGCGAGTCGATCACCGTTGCACGCTTCCTGATGTTCGCCAACCGCTTCCCGGTCAAGCGCATGGACCAGGTCAACGCGGCGCGCTGGCTGCGCGATGCCGGCTACATACCGCGCAAGACCGGCGGCAACCTGGTGTTCGATCTTTGATCCAGCCTGACCTGCAGTCCTGAAGCCCCGGCATCGTCCGGGGCTATTTCGTTTCAGGGGTCACGCACCATGAGGATGGGCCGTCCTGCGTCATGCTCACCCTGTACCTGCCGCCTGCCCTTGCCCTGCCGTTGTTTTCTCGCGGTGAGGACAAGGAGTACTGCAAAGCGGCAGAAGTCCGGACACAGCGGGACAACCTGAAAAAGCGCTTCAGAGACCTGCACCTGGAGGCACTCACCGATCCTCACCGCCGGCCCTGAACGCCTTCAGCACGTCGCGCTGAAAGTAGATGAAAGGTGTTGACGAAGGCCTCGGGATGGCAACAGTGGATATCCATGCCACTGAACAGTCTTCCCATGAACGCCTTGCCCGACAGCATCCAGACCCTGGCCGAGGTCATCGGCGAATCCGCAGCCCTCACGCTTGTGCGTGCGTGGCCGCCGACCACCTCCAGTACCACCGGACGCCATCGCGTCATCGTCTACGTCCCCTCCAGCCTGCCCGACCAGCACCGGCTGATCGACATCCTTGGCCTTGAGGTCGCGCAGCGACTGGTTGCTCACTTCGGTGGCGAGCTGCTGTTCCTGGCATCGTGCTTCGCCGCCAGTGCACATGAGCGCCGCGAGCAGATCGCACGCGCGGTGGCCAGCGGCACGCCCCGCGAGCATGTCGCGCGCGAGTTCGGCGTCTCGCAGACCACCATCAAGCGCGCGCTGCGCGGCGCCCGTTCCACGCCGCCACCACCGGTCCACCCGGCCCTGCTCAAGGGGTACGCACGCGCATGAACGAGAGCGACCTGCTGGCCGGTGTGCCGGACTGGGCCAAGTACCTGGGCGGTACCTCCGGCGTGGTGATCGCGGTATCGCTGTGGCTTCGACAATGGCTGTCCTCGGCCAAGGTCGACCGTACCGCCGACGAGGCCACCAGCAACACCCTGCGCACCCTGCAGGAGCAGCTGGCGGCCGAGCGCACGCGTGCCGATGAGCTGATGCACGAACGCGAAGCGATGGCCCAGGAGATCGGCCAGCTGCGCGGTGAAGTCAGCGCCCTGCGTGCCCAGGTCACCCAGCAGAGCGTGCAGATAGCTGCGCTGCTGGACCTGGTGCGCAAGCAGCCGGGAGCCGCCGCATGACCGCCGCTGCAGCCAGCGCCCTCGGCGGCACCAACGTCGCCGCGTTCCTGGACATGCTGGCCGTGTCCGAAGGCACCGATATTCCGCGCCAGCGTTCGCGTGACCGTGGCTACGACGTGATCGTCGGTGGCCAGCTGCTCAGCGACTACCGCGATCATCCGCGCGTGCTGGTATCGCTGCCGCGTTACGGCATCAAGTCCAGTGCGGCCGGCCGCTACCAGTTCCTGCGCAGTACCTGGGACGACCTGCGCGCTCGCCTGGCCCTGCCCGATTTCGGGCCGGTGTCCCAGGACCGTGCTGCGGTGGCCCTGCTCAAGCAATGCGGTGCCTACGAACTGGTCCGCCTCGGCCGCTTCGACGCCGCCGTCAGCGCGGCACGGGGGATCTGGGCCTCGCTGCCGGGCGCCGGATATGGGCAGAAGGAGCATGCGCTGGAGACGCTGCGCGCGGCCTATAGCGCCGCCGGTGGGAGCCTTTCTTGATGCCGATCCTGCTCCGGATGCGCATCGCCCTGCTTGCACTGGTCGCCAGCCATGTGGTCTGCGCCTGGCTGGGCTGGACACTGCGCGACCGCAGTGCCGACCGCGCCGTCGCCATGGCGCAGGCGGCGCAGCAGGCCCTGCGCGCCGGCATCGCCCAGGCCGCCCACCAGCAGGACCAGGCCAACGCACGTGCCGGAGCACAGGCCGAATCACAGCACGTCGCCGCACAGGCCGCGCGCAGCCAGCAGTTCAACGCACTGCAACAGGACATCGAGACCCATGCCAAAACCCCTCGCCGTGATCGCGGCAATGCTGACGCTGAGTTCGTGCGCATCTGGCGCGAAGCCAACGCCGGCGCCTCTCAGCATTGATCTGCACATCGCGCCAGCCCAGCTGCGCGCGCCGCGAGCCCTGCCGGACCTGCAGGCCACGGACGACGATGCGCTGCTGCGCAACCACGTCGCCGTGGCGCGGTACTACCACGAACTGGCTGACCAGCTGCGCGCCCTGCTGTGCAGCCTCGGCAGCCAGCAGGGCTTCACCCTCAATGGCGCGCCACTGGTGAAACCAGCCGGATGTACCGCCGGTGACACCACAGGCGCGCACGGCCCGTACTGAGCCGGCTAAGGCCACGCCTGCAATGCCGCCCCCCCCGGGTGATGGCAACACTACATGCAGACAGCGCGCGTTGCCCCCGATCGCGCGCGTCCTCCCATTCAACGTACGAGCTGACATGGCGAACGACTCCCAACCTTCCACTCTCGACGCGCTGCATGCCGCTATCGAAGCCGCGATCCGCGCGCGCTTTCCGGGCTTCGCAACCGTCGATTTCTATCGCGACGCGAGCGCCGAAGGGCCGGTCACGCCGGCCTGCCTGCTGGCACTGACCCGCTGTGATCGCGGCAAGGACAACGACGACGGCAGCGGTCAGCTGCAGGCCGTGCTGCGTTTCGAAGCGCGCATCGTCGTGGCTTCCGCCAATGCAGGCGCAGCGCTGCAGCTGCGTAACGCCGCTGTTGGCCTGGCGAGCTGGCTGCATCAGCTCGGCCGATTCCCAGGCGCACCCAGTGGGGCGATCGAGGTGATCGCCGCGCTGCCCGAGGATCCCGCAACGGCACAGCCCGGGCTTCGCACCTGGGTGGTCGAGTGGTCGTTGCCGGTCGCCCTGGGCAGCAACAGCTGGGAAGAAACCGGTGGCGTGGTGCCGCAGGCCTTCTACAGCTTCGTGCCGGAGATCGGTAGCGATCACCAGGCCCGCTACCAGTCCATCGAGGGAGCGGCACCATGAGCGCCGAACACGCCAGGCTGATCGCCAACCTGTTGATGATCGGCGTCGTGCGCGAGCTGGATGAGGCCAATGGCCGCGTGCGCATTGATGCCGACGGCATGCTCACCGACTGGATTCCCTGGCTGGAACGGCGTGCCGGGCCCGGCGTGCGCAGCTGGTGTGCACCGGAGCCGGGAGAGCAGGTGGTGCTGGCCTGCCCCTACGGCGATCCAGGCCAGGCGCTGGTGCTGGGCAGCCTGTACCAGGATCGTTTCCCGGCGCCGGCCGATTCGCGCCTGCGGCAGCGCACTGAATTCGCCGACGGCAGCTTTGTCGAGTACGACCAGGAAACCACCACGCTGACCGTCCACGCCGGCAGTGGCAACGTCATTGTCCACTGCAGCAATGCGCAGGTGATGGCCACGCAATCGGTGCTGCTCGATACGCCGTCGATCAAGGCCACCGGCGACCTCGAGGTTGCCGGCACGATCACCGCTGGCAAGGACATCAGCACCCCGGCGGAGATCAGGGCCGGCGCCATCGGCCTCAAGGCCCATACGCACACCGCGCAGGGACCGACTGCACCGACCACGCCCGCGCAGCCCTGAACGGCCACGCGTGCAATGCCCTGAAAACCCGCACTCCACGACGATAGAGGCCATGCGAGGAATCGACGCCAACACCGGCAAACCACTGGATGGGCTGGCCCATCTGCATCAATCCGTGCGTGACGTTCTCACCACGCCCCTGGGCTCCCGCGTACTGCGTCGCGAGTATGGCTCGCGCGTATTCGAACTGATCGATGCGCCGACCAACCGCTCGCTGCGCATGGACCTGATCGCGGCCACCGTCGACGCACTCGCGCGATGGGAACCGCGGCTCCACGTCGAGAACGTCGACGTCTCCCTCCCCGCCCCCGGCGTGATGATCCTGGCAGTGACCGGAATCCATCTGCCCGACGGCGAGGCCATCACCATCGAAGGAATCGAGGTTCGCTAACCGTGGCATCCGGCTCGTTCACCAGTGTCAATCTCTCCCAGCTGCCCGCACCGGCGGTCATCGAAGTGCTCGATTTCGAGACGTTGTTCGATGAATCACTGACCGCGCTGCAGGCGTTGGATCCCACCTTCGATGCGCTGCTGCCGTCGGACCCGGCCTTCAAGATCCTGGAGGTCTGCACCTACCTGCGCCTGCTCGACCGCCAGCGCGTCAACGATGCGGCGCGCGGCGTGATGCTGGCCTACGCGGTCGGCAGTGACCTGGACCAGCTGGCTGCGATCTTCGGCATCGGCCGCCAGATGCTGGACCCTGGCAAGCCGCAGGAGGGCATCCCGCCGCGTTACGAGAACGATGAGGATTTCCGTCGCCGCATCCAGCTGGGTCCGGAAGGCTTCAGTGTGGCCGGACCGGAAGGCGCCTACATCTTCCACGCGTTGAGCGCGGACCCGCGCGTGCTTGATGCCAGCGCGACCAGCTCCTCGCCCGGCGAGGTGGTGGTATCGGTGCTGTCGCGCGAAGCCGATGGCACTGCCACCCAGGGCCTGCTCGACGCGGTCGAAGCCAAGCTGGGCGCAGCCGATGTGCGTCCGCTGACCGACCACGTGCTGGTGCGTACCGCTGCCATCGTCAACTACATGGTCAGTGCCACGCTCTACACCTTCGCAGGTCCGGATTCGCAGGTCGTGCTGGCGGAAGCGCGCACGCGGCTGGACCGCTACATCGCCGAATCGCACCGTCTCGGTCGCGACGTCACCCGCTCGGGCCTGTTCGCCGCATTGCATGCTGAGGGCGTGCAGCGCGTGGAGATTGCCAGCCCGGCAGCCGACGTGGTGGTGGACCGTACCCAGGCCACCTACTGCACCGCCGTGACCCTGACCCATGGCGGCAACGATGAGTGATACCACCACGCGACTGGTCAATGCGCGCCTGCGCGGCGCGGTCGATGGGCACAACCTGCAGTTCCGCCATCCCGGTGGCTCGCTGGCCACCCTGCAATCGGTGTACCGCACCGACTGGCAAGGTCGGATTAAGTTGTCGGATACGCTGCGGCGCAACCTGCAGCGGTTCTCGGGTGCCTTCAGTCACACCTGGTGGAAAGGCTTCCACGTCAAGCCGGCGAACCTGTCGTTCTATCATCCCGCTCCAGATGGCAGCCCCACTGCCTGGTCCTTCCCCGTTTCCGACGCGACCGGGGGTCCGGAACAGAACTTCGCCGGCCTGGTGGACGAGGACAGCAGCGTGTTTCCCAATGGTGCCGTGCGCACCATCAGCGTCTGGCTGCGTGCAACCGAGCCATGCGTCATCGACTTCGGCATGCGCACGACCGGCCCAGGCAGGACACGTCTGCGGGTGGGCACCGAGTGGAAGCGCTACAGCTACACCTATGCCGCAACCGCGGATGACGCACCACGGGGCGTGAGCATCGTGCTGGATCGACGGGCAACCGGGAACACCGACCTGAAGCCGGACAGCCGCATCCATCTGTGGGGCGTGCAAGTGGAGGAAGGTCGTGAGGCAACCAGCTACATCCGCACCATGCCAGTGCCGGTGGGTGTGACTGATTACAGCGTCACCAACAACGTGATCACACTCAGCCAGCTGCCCGTGCCCGGCGCGATCATCGACGGCGATGCACTGGTCAGGGTACCGACCACAGCCAACCTGTTGCCGCCCAACGCCACCCAGGCGGAGCGGGCGCTGGCACGTGCTGCGGTGACTCGTCCCCTGCCGGTGGACATCACCGCACTCTGGGATGCCGATCGCTGCCCCGCCGCGCTGCTGCCGTGGCTGGCCTGGGCGCTGTCCGTCGACGAATGGAAGGCCTACTGGCCGGAGGCAGTGAAGCGTGCACGCGTTCGCGCCGCGATCGCGATCCAGCGCCGCAAAGGCACCTGGGGCAGCGTGCGCGACGTGGTCGCCGCCTTCGGTGGCTCGATCCTGATCCGCGAATGGTGGGAGATGCAGCCGCCCGGCGCGCCACACACCTTCGAAGCGGTGATGACCATCGCCAACCAGGGCGGCGAGACCGCCACCGCCAAGTTCGTAGACGACGTGATCGGCGAGATCACCCGCACCAAGCCGGTGCGTTCGCACTTCACCTTCACCCAGGGCATGCAGGCCAGCACCGGTATCGGTGCGCTTGCCGGCGCCCATGGCACCACCTTCCGCCGCATCCAACTGATCGGAGAGTAAACCCCGCATGCGCTTGAAAATCACCGAAGCCGGCTTCGCCAAGCTGGTCAATCCACCCAATACCGGCACCAGCGCCGTACTGATCACCGAGATCGGCCTGACTTCCACCGCGTTCACGCCGTCGGCCGGGCAGACCACGCTGCCCGGCGAGATCAAGCGCGTCTCGACCTTCGGCGGCAAGGCCGTGGGCGATGACACGTTGCACGTGACCATCCGCGACGACAGCGCAACGGCCTACAGCCTGCGGGGCTTCGGCCTGTACCTGGGCGACGGCACGCTGTTCGCAACCTTCGGCCAGGCCGATCCGATCATGGAGAAGACCGCGGCCTCGATGCTGCTGCTCTCTACCGACATCCGCTTCAGCGAAGTGGATACCGCGCTGATCGAGTTCGGCAATGCCGAATTCATCTACCCGCCCTCCACCACCGAGGTACAGGGCGTGGTCGAGCTGGCCACCTCCACCGAAACCGAGGACGGTGCCGATGCACAACGCGCTGTCACCCCGCGTGGCCTGCGCGCTTTCATCGACAAGCGCTTCGGCGCCAGCGCACCGACCCAGTTCGTGCGCACGCTGTTGTCGATCGCCACCGATGCCGCGTTCCGTTCCGCTCTGGGCCTGAAATCGGCGGCGCTGAAGGACGAGGGAGCCGACAAGGGCCTGGACGCCGACCTGCTTGATGGCCGGCACGGCACCCACTACCTGGACTGGCGCAACATGACCGGCGTGCCATCCAGCGTGCACGTACCCGGCCAGGTGATCCTGTTCGCCGGTGCCACCGCGCCCAGCGGCATGCTGCTGTGCAACGGTACCGCCGTGCTGCGTGCCAGCTATCCGGCACTGTTTGCCGCCATCGGTACCCGCTACGGCGCTGGTGATGGTGCCACCACCTTCAACCTGCCGGCAATGCAGGAAGGTACGGTGGTCACCCACACGCTGAACCCGGACGCGGTCGGCAGCTTCACCCAGGGTGAGGTGATCCGCCACGCCCACAGTGCAAGCACGGCAGCAGCGGGCAACCACAGCCATGCCATTTCGGTAGGTGGAGGTGGTGCGCATTCCCATGGCGCCAGCGCCAGCGCCGTCGGTGACCACGCGCACGGCGCATGGACCGATTCGCAGGGTCACCATGGGCATACCGGTGGCACCTCGTGGGTGGGTGATCACCAGCATCTCACCGCATTCGCCGAATCCGGCACCACCTATCCGTGGGGCGCCGACTACAACAATCACGCCGGTTCGCGCGGCAACCTGGACTACGACAACCCCTGGCCGTACACCAGCCCGGCCGGTGGCCACGCGCACAGTTTCACCACCGACGGTGCAGGCGCGCACGGCCACAACATCGGCATGAACGGCGCCGGCGCCCACTCGCACACCATCTCCATCGCCCAGGTCGGTGACCACGGCCATGCCGCTTCGGCCGCCGACGCCGGTTCACACACCCACACCATCGTGGTGGAGAACGCCGGTGGCGACCGCAACCTGCCGGCCGGCCTGCGGATGATCTATTGCATCGCGTACTGAGGACATGAGCTTGCCTACCGAACCGCGCTTCGCGCACTCCTACGATCCCGACACCCGCGCCTACATGGGCAAGGTCCGCCTGCAGCCATCGCCCGATGGTGCATGGAACCTGCCCGACTTCACCGTGGATGTCGCCCCCCGCCAACCTGCAGGCGAGTACCAGGCATTGCGCCTGGCCGACGACGGCACACGCTGGGAAATGGTGGCCGATTTCCGCAACTGCATGCTGTGGGACACGCGCACGGCGATGGCGGTGCCCAATCGCCTCGTGCTCGGCCAGCCATTGCCCCAGGACGTGACCCTTTCGGAACCGTTCAAGCTGGATGGCACCACTGCGCAGTACAACGCCTGGAACGCCAGCCGCCGCGAATGGGCCCTGCTGCCGGATTACAGCACGCGGCCGCTGTGGAACAAGCGTGATGCGAGTTTCGCCACCGCCGTACCCCGCGGCGTTGCACTGCCTTCCACGGTCACCGACCTTGCACCGCCCCGCGACCGCAGCTACCCGGTCACCTTCGACGAAGCCAGCACGGCGTGGGTGATGGTGGTTGCACCCGAACCCGAAGTGGCCCCGCTGCCGCAACCGTGATGCTGGGCCACGGCTGCAATTAATCCAGCCGCGGCCAGATACGAACATGTACCCATGCGGCGCAGATCGCGACCGCAGCACCCACCCAACCAAGGAAAAAACAACGCATGGCCGAATTTCTGCATGGCGTGCAGGTCGTCAACATCGATGGTGGTTCCCGCTCGATCGCTGTTGCCTCGACCAGCGTCATCGGCATCGTGGGCACCGCGCCCCGCGCCGACAAGAACGCCTTCCCGTACAACGCCCCGGTCCTGGTGACCTCGCGTTCGCAGGCCGCAAAGCTGCTCGCAAACGCGGCTACCGAAGTCGATGAAGGTACCCTTCCGGGCCAGCTCGACGCCATCTTCGACCAGTCCAACGCCGTCGTCGTCGTCATCCGCGTCGAGAAGGGCGCCACCGAGAACGACACCCTGGCCAACGTGCTGGGCGGCGTGAACGCGCAGACCGGTGCCTACACCGGCGTACACGCGCTGCTGGCTGCCAAGTCGGTGGTCGGCATCAAGCCGCGCATCCTGGCGGTACCGGGCTTCACCCATACCCACGAAAAGCGCGACACGGAGCTGCTGGCCAACCCGGTCGTGGCCGAACTGCTGGGCATCGCCGACAAGCTGCGCGCGGTGATCATCAAGGACGGCCCGAACAGCAACGACGACGCGGCCAAGAGCACCACCACCCTGACCGGCTCCAAGCGTGTCTACGTGGTCGACCCGGCACTGCTGGTGCAGTCCGGTGATGCCATCGTCACCCGCTACGCCTCCGGTGCCGTGGCCGGCGCCATCGCCCGCAGCGACAACGAACGTGGCTGGTGGGCATCGCCGTCGAACCTGGAGCTCAACGGTGTGGTCGGTACCGCACGTGCGATCGACTTCGGGCTGTCCGATGCGAGCAGCCGCGCCAACCTGCTGAACCAGTCGAACGTGGCGACCATCATCCGCGAAGGTGGCTTCCGCCTGTGGGGCAACCGCACCGCCAGCATCGACGCCAAGTGGCAGTTCCTGTGCGTGGTGCGCACTGCCGACATCATCGCCGACAGCCTCGAGGCCGCCCATCTGTGGGCCGTCGACCGCGGCATCAGCAAGACCTACGTCGACGACGTGCGCGAAGGCGTCAATGCCTTCCTGCGCGGCCTGAAGACCCAGGGCGCGATCCTCGGCGGCAACTGCTGGATCGACCCGGAACTGAACGCAGCGGACAGCGTGGCCCAGGGCCGCTTCTACTGGGACTTCGATTTCACTCCGACTTACCCGGGTGAGCAGCTGACCTTCCGCATGCACATGAACAACAACTACGTCTCGGAGATCTTCTAAGCATGGCGCGCAAGATCCGCAAGAACTTCAACTTCTACGTCGACGGCAAGGGTTATGCCGGCAGCGTGATGTCCTTCACCGCTCCCAAGCTGACGCTGAAGACCGAGGACTTCCAGGCCGGCGGCATGCTCGCACCGACCGAAATCGTCCTCGGCCACGAAAAGCTGACTGCCGAAGTGACCTTCGCCTCCGATGACGCGGAGATCATGTCCAAGTTCCACGTCATCGAAAGCAAGGAGTACGGCTTCACCGCCCGCGAGGCGCTGGAAGCCGACGACGGTACGGTCTCCCAGGTCGTGCACAACATGCGCGGCAAGGTGAAGTCGCTGGACCGCGGCGAGACCAAGGTCGGCGAGAAGGGCACGGTCAAGGTCGGCCTGGCGCTGAGCTACTACAAGCTGACCCATGGCGCGCAGGTGGTGCAGGAGATCGACGTGACCAACATGATCGCCCGCCAGGGCGGCGTGGACGCACTGGCCGGCATCCGCGGTGCACTGGGCATCTGAGCCCAGCCCGCACTGAAGTACACGGGGGCGCATCGCGCCCCCGCATCCACCGCACTCCATCGATACCCAGGAACACATCCATGTCCAGCAAGACCAAGACCACCGCCGACACCGTCATCGAGCGCGACGGCTATGCCGAAATCACCCTCTCCCGCCCGCGCCAGGTCAATGGCATGGACACCGCAGTGCTGCGCATGCGCGAGCCGACCGTGGAAGACATGGAGCGCTACCAGGACGACAAGGGCACCGATGCCCAGCGCGAAGTGCGGATGATCGCCAACCTGTGCGAGATCGCACCCGACGACGTGCGCAGGATGCCGCTGCGCGACTACGCCCGCCTGCAGGCCGGTGTCGCGCTTTTTACCACCTGACCCTGCCGCAGATCAGGCAGGGAGCGCTCGCCCTGGCCGGGCATACCGGCTGGGGCCTGGGCGAGATCATGACGCTGCGGGTGTCGAAGTTCATCTGGTGGATACAGGGATTGCCGGTACATGGCGAGTAACGTTCAAACGACAACGATCACGATCGGCGGCTCGGTCTCCAAGTCGCTGCAGGACGCGCTGTCCTTCAGCAGGGATGGCCTGAAGCGCCTTGGCGATGAAGCGGACAAGCTCGAGCGCAAGCTCAATGTCATGGGCAGGTCGAGCAGCCAGTTCGCCCGCATGCGCATTGAAGCCGATGCGCTGCGAGCGTCGCAGGAAGCACTGCAGCGCATCGAAGACAAGCGCACGGCGAATCTCGAGAAGCGCGAGAAACTCGGATCGGCGTTCGGCGATGCACGTGGCATGCTCGGCAATGCCATCACCACGCTGGCCAAGCCGGTGGAGAACGCCGCCGGCTTCGTGCGCGAGAACCAGGCCATCGGCAATGCCGCCAACCTGACCCGCGCCCAGGTCAAGGCACTGGGCGAGACCATCCTGGCCGAGTCCGGGCGCACCTATCAGGGCGCCGGCGAGCTGCAGCGCGCGATCGGCCAGCTGGTCGGCGCCGGCATCGACGCGCAGGCCGCACAGGCCAGCCTCGGTGCGATCGGCCGCACCACCACCGCCACCGGCGAAAGCATCGACGATGTCACCCTTGCTGCGTCCGGCCTGCAGCAGGCGTTGAAGATCGATCCCAGCGGGCTGCAATCGGCGTTGGACGTACTGGTCGTGGCGGGCAAGGATGGCGGTGTCGGCCTGAAGGACATGGCGGGCGCCCTGCCGGTGCTGGGCAGCGCGTTCCAGTCACTGCAGATGCATGGCAATGCGGCCGCAGCCACCATGGGCGCGGCGCTGGATGTCGCCCGCCAGGGTGCCGGTGGCGCCGACGAAGCCGCCGGCAACATGCAGCGCTTCATGGCCAGCATCCTCTCGCCGGACCTGCAGGCCAAGGCCAAGAAGGGCTTCAAGCTGGACCTGCGCAGGATCATCAATGAGGCGCAGAGCACCGGCGGCAATCCGTTCGATGCAGCGATGCAGGGCATCATCCAGGCCACCTCGGGTGACCAGGCGAAGATCGGCAAGCTGTTCGGCGATGCGCAGGCGCAGAACTTCGTGCGCCCGATGATCCAGAACTGGGACGAATACACCCGCATCCGCGACAAGGCCCTCTACGCATCGGCAGGCACCACCGATGCCGGTTTCGCGGCAAAGATCCAGAGCGATCCGGAAAAGATCGAAGGCGCGAAGATCGCCGTCGACAATCTGTCCAAGGCCTTCGGCAGCGCGCTGCTGCCGGCGGTGGGCGAAGCAGCGGTGAAGCTGACCGAGCTGTTGAACGGGGTGACCTCGTTCGTGCAGGAAAACCCGAAGCTGATTGCCAACACCACCCAGGTAGTGGTCGGCATGATGGGCATGCGCACCGCCGTGCTCGGCGTGCGCTATGCCTGGACCTTCCTGCAGGGCCCGATCCTGGCAGTGCAGAAGGCGTTCGAACTGTTCCGCGGCGGCAGCCTGCTGGCCCAGCTGGGGCAGTTCGGACCGACCGCCATGCGCCTGGCGTCCGGCTTCCGCGTGGTGGCCACCGCCGTGGGTGCCATCGGCGGTGGGCCGATCACGCTGGCCATCGCCGCCATCACCGCCGGCGCGTTGCTGGTACGCAAGTACTGGGAACCCATCAAGGCCTTCCTCGGTGGCGTCTGGGACGGTCTCAGTGGCGCGGGCACTGCCGCCATGGGCGAACTGATGCGCGCCGTCGAACCGCTGCGCCCGGCATGGGAAGTCATGAGCGGGTTGATCGGGCAGGCCTGGGATTGGCTGTCGAAGATGCTGGAGCCGGCGCAGTACACCGGCAACGAGCTTTCGCGTGTGGCCGAGATCGGCTCGCTGGTGGGTGAGGCCCTGCTGGCCAACTTCCGCATGGTCATCCAGGTCATCGGGGGCGTGGTGCAGACCGTTGTCTGGCTGGGCGAAACGCTGGGCATCGCTGCCGGCTGGATCACCGTCACGCTCGGCGGTGCCTGGGACGCGATCATGGCGTCGGCAGGCGCGGCCATCGACTGGATCATGGGCAAGCTGCAGCCGTTGCTGGATGGCATCAGCTGGGTGGCAGGCAAAGTAGGCGGTGGCCTGGGCTTCCTCAAGGACAAGGCCGTCGAAGGCGCCGGTATCGCCCTTGACCGCGCAAACGTGGGCAAGGCGGCCTATGGCGCGATGGCAGCCAACGGCGGCGGCGGCATTGGTGACATGGCGCGTGTCGCGTACGCGGTCGGCACCAACGACGGCGATGGCCTCAAGCGGCGCATGGCAGACCTCGGCAGCGCGCAGCAGGGGCGACAGGCACCGTCGATGCCCTCGGGCACTCCACGCATGCCCACCACCGTGCAGCAGCAACAGACCAACAACATCACCATCCACCAGCAACCGGGGGAATCCAGCGAGGCACTGGCGCGGCGTACCGCCAATGCATTGCAGCACCAGCAGGCCGTACAGGCCCGCGCCACCCTCGGAGACAGGAACTAAGCATGAAGCGCGAGTTCGCAACCGCAACCCTCGACAAGCTGCTGTCCGGTTTCCAGGGCAACGATTCAGGCAACGCGCCCGTGCTGCTGATGCTGGGCGGCTTCAAGTTCAGCCTCAACACTGCGGTGTTCCAGGAGATCCAGCAATCCAACGAGTTCCGTTGGCAGGCACAGGAACGCGTCGGCCAGCTGGCCGCGTTGCAGTACACCGGTCCGGGCCAGGCCACCATGACACTGCCCGGCGTGCTGAACCACGAGTTCCGTGGCAAGGGCAACCAGATGTCGGAGCTGCGCAGGCTGGCCGCACAGGGCAAGCCACAGCGGCTGCTGACCGGCCGTGGTGGCAACCTCGGCCTGTGGGTGATCGACAAGATCGAAGCCACCAGCAAGCACTTCACGCCCGATGGCGACATCCGCCAGCAGACCTTCACCCTCTCCCTGCGGAAGCACAGCCATGGCACGAACGTATAACACCCGCGACGGCGACGTCGTCGACCGCATCGCCTACGTGCTCTACGGCGAGCAATCACCGGCCATCCTGCGCGCGGTGTTCGATGCCAACCCCGGCCTGGCCGCACGCGGCGCGGTACTGCCTGCAGGCGTGGTGATCACCCTGCCGGATGTACAGCGTCCAGCCAATGAACGCTCGGGAGTATCGCTGTGGGATTGAACGTCGAACCGGCCTTCCGTGTGGTGGCCAACAGCGAAGACATCACCGACAAGATCATGTCGCGTTTCAAGTCGCTGCGCATCACGGACGAAACCGGCAACACCGCCGACACGCTGGAGCTGCAGCTGGCTGACCACGATCCGTCCGATCCGATCCAGCTGCCTCCCGTGGGTGCCGAGCTGGAGGCCTTCATCGGCTATGACGGCGAGGTGCGGCGCATGGGCCTGTACATCTGCGATGAAGTGGAAATCTCCGGCTATCCAGGCAGCATGACCCTGCGCGCACGCGCGGCGCCCTTCGAGGCCAGCAAGGGTGGCAAGAACGATCTGCAGACGCAGAAGACGCGCACCTGGAAAAAGGGCACGACGATCGGCGGCATGGTGCAGCGCATGGCGGGCGAGCACGGACTGAGCGCAGCAGTGAGTGAATCGCTGGCGTCGATCGTGCTGCCGCTCACCGTGCAGTCGCAGGAGTCGGACATGAACCTGCTGCTGCGGCTGGGCAAACAGCATGACGCCATCGCCAAGCCGGGCGGCGGACGCCTGATGTTCGTCACCCGCGGCGAATCCACCACGGCCAGTGGCGAGCGCATTCCCGACGTCACCCTTACCCCCGCCGATGGCAGTGCCTACAAGGTCACCATCGCCTCACGCGAGAAGGCCGGGACCACCATCGCCTATTACCGCGATGTACGCGGCGCAAACCGCCAGGAGGTGAAGGTGGGCAGCGGTGAACCGATCGTGCGCCTGCGCATGGCCTACGCCGACCGCGCGACCGCCGAAGCAGCAGCCCGCGCCAAGCAACGCGAACAGGCGCGGCAGACGCGCAAGCTGAGCTACACCCTGCCCGGCCGCCAGACGTTGATGGCCGAAGCCACGGTGGTGATGCAGGGCTTCCGCGACGGCGTGGATGGGCGGTGGCTGGTCAAGCATGCCGAGCACAGCATCGGCAGCGAGGGTTACGTCACCAGCATCCAATGCGAACAGCCCAACAGTGCCGACGCAGTGAAAGCGGCCAGCAGCGCCGCAGCGACCGAGGACGAGCAGGTGGGCAGCGAGGTGTAGATCCACGCCATGCGTGGATGCTCTCCGCATCAAGTCACATACTGCGCCTGCCCATTGCCGAACGACCAGTTCTCTTTCTTCACTTCCACCAGGTTGATGAACACGTCCTCGCGGCGGATGCCCACCGCCGCGTGCAGGCCATCGGCGATGCCGGCGTACAGCGCCTTCTTCTGCTCCAGCGTACGTCCTTCGTTCCAGGTGATCTGGATGCAGATGAAGTCGTTGGTGCGGTCCACGCCCAGGTAACCCGGGTCGTAGATCAGCGTGCCGGGCTCGTGTTCCTGGAAGATCTGGAAGCGATCGTTTTCCGGCACGCCCACCGCGCGCATGGCCTGGTAGATGGTTTCGCCGACGCGTTGCAGGTAGTCGGCGGATTTACCTTTGCGAAGATCGATGCGGGCGAGCGGCATGGGGGCACTCCAGGGCGGATGGGCACGGCAATGGGCTGAGACTACGCCTGCCCGGGGCGGCGGGACAGCGCAGGGATGGAACCCTCTGCCTTCATCCGCGACACATTCCCGCCGGCGTGCGCCGGGTGACGGAGTTGCCATGGCGGCGCCGCTCTGGAGTCGTCATATGCACGGTCGGAGTGGGCGGCTGCAGGCCGCCGACCGCGCGCGTAACGAAGGCGGCCCGGACGAACAGTTGGGCGCCTTCCATACCGACGGGCTGATCGTGGCCGCAGGACAACTGGTGCGCCAGGCACATCACTGCCTCTCCGCCGGCGATGCCTGACCGGCTCGGGTGTGCGCCCGCTACAATCGCGCTGGAAACGCAGGAGGCCGCAATGGACGCCGAACACCTGGAGTACTTCAAGGCCGCACTGGAAGGTCGCGCAAGCGTGGGCTGGAACGTCTGGTTCGCCGCCAACCAGCAGGCGCTGGCACAACAGCTGAGCCGCCCTGCTCTGCTGCGCTTGAAGTTCGGCAAACTGGATGAAGCCGAACGCCTGCTCGCCGCGGCCGGCATCGTGCCCCGCAGTACGGCGGGCAAACGCTACGAGATGTACTGCGCGCAGTTCTCAGCGGACGTGGTGGACGCGAACGGTCGCCCGCTGCCGGCCATCTGGCGCGCGGCGCACGGCGGTGCCATCGGCCTGCTTGCCGATGGGGAGCGTGAGGCCGGCCAGGCCAAGCTGCTCGCGGAGTTCCGCCGCGTCCGCAAGCGCGGGCTGCAACAGGCCCACGAATGGTTGGCCGATCTGTGCTTTGAAGGCGAGATGGAACTGACCAGCGGCAATGCCGAGGTGGGCCGTAGTCTGCTGGCGGTGGTGGCGCGCGCTGGCAGCGGCCACGACCTGCTGGATGCAACGGCGATGATCGCGCGCGAGCTGCTGGAGGATCCCGGCTGAAACGGCGATCGCTTCGGCGGGCACTACGGAATCACAGGCAACAAAAAAGCCCCCATTGCTGGAGGCTTCTTTCGTTCTGCAACATGGTGGGCGGTACAGGGATCGAACCTGTGACCCTTGCCGTGTGAAGGCAATGCTCTACCGCTGAGCTAACCGCCCGGTGTTGCTGAGCCGCTCATTATAGGGGCTTTTCAGAGGCCGTCAACACATTTTCACATGGATGTTCACAGGCGTTTTCGGTGTGCGCAGCCGGGCGTGGCCCAGCGCCACCTCACATCGTATGCGTCGGCTTGTCCGAGCCGGTCAGGCCGGCCAGCAGGGTCTCGATCTTGTGGCGCACGCCCTCGCCTTCGGCACCCTCGGCCAGCTGCACGCCGATGCCGGCGGTGCGGTTGCCCTGGGCGCCGGCCGGGGTCACCCAGATCACCTTGCCGGCCACCGGCAGGCGTTCGCTGGAATCGGGCAGGGTCAGCAGCAGGAACACCTCGTCGCCCAGGAAGTAACGCTTGGGCGTGGGCACGAAGATGCCGCCGTTCTTCACGAACGGCATGTACGCGCTGTACAGCGCGGCTTTGTCCTTCACGGCCAGGGACAGGATGCCCTGGCGGGCGTTGCTGGCACTCATCGATTTCCCCTTGCGGCAGGCCGCTCGTTCACCTTGTTCCAGGCCAGCAGCAACTCGACCACCGCAAGGTCTGCACGCACCGTGGTGCGCAGCAGGTCGCGGGTGCGGTTGGCCGCATCGAACCAGGCTGCAAGCTTGTGCAATCGCTCCGGCGTGGTCAAGGCATCGGTGCTGGCCTGGGCCAGCGCCAGGTCGGCGGCAAAGCGCAGGCGCAGCGCCGCGCTGTCATCGGCACACCACTTCTGCGCCAGCTCTACCGCGCCGGTCTTGCCGGCGGCCAGCTGTTCCAGCTCGCGGCCCACTTCGCGGCGCAGGCTCAGGCCATCTTCGCGCAGCCAGTTGTCGGCCTGGCCGGGATGGCCGCGCGCGGCGTCCAGCGCTTCTCGCGCCGACGCTTCGCTGTGGCCCTGCTGCTGCAGCCACGCCAGCGCTTCATCGCGCGGCGGCAGCTTGAATTCCAGGCGTTGGCAGCGGCTGCGCACGGTCTGCGGCAGGCGCGCCGGGTCGCTGCTGATCAGCCATAGATAGCGGCCGGACTGTGGCTCTTCCAGCGTCTTCAGCAGTGCGTTGGCGGCGGAACGATTGATGGCATCGGCCGGGTCGACGATCACCACCTGCGCCACCCCGTACTGCGGGGTCAACGCCAGTTTGTTGGTGATCTCGCGCACCTGCTCGATGACGATCTCGGTGCGCAGCTTGTCGCCACTCTTGTTCGGGATGAAGCTGACCAGCTGCAGGTCAGGGTGCGTGCCGGCGGCGATCAGCTGGCGGGTGCGGGTGGCGTGCGCGGCATCGCCGCGCGCCAGCACGTGGTCGGCCAGGGCCAACGCCACCTCGCGCTTGCCCAGCCCGGCCGGGCCACAGATCAGCAGGCCATGGCCGAGCCGATCAGCATCGAGCGCGGCAACCGTCTGTTCGAACGCGCGTTGCTGCCAGGGCGAGAACGTGCTCATGCGCCCTCCCCGTCCTGCAGCCAACGCTCGACACGCGCCACCACATCCGCGGCCACGCGCGCCTGCACCTGACCAGCGTCGATCAGCGCGAAGCGCTGCGGGTCCTGCTGCGCACGGCTGCGGAACACTTCGCGCACGCGCTGGAAGAAGTCGTCCTGTTCGCTTTCGATGCGGTCCGGCCACAGGTCGCGGCCATTGGCACGCGCACGACCCACCGCCACGTCCACATCCAGCAGCAGGGTCAGTCCCGGCAGCAGGCCCACCGCGCGGCGCTCCAGGTCGGCAATCCACTGCGGGTCGAGGCCACGGCCACCGCCCTGGTAGGCATAGCTGGAATCGGTAAAGCGATCACTCAGCACATAGGCGCCGCGCTGCAGTGCAGGCTGGATCACCTGGCGCACATGCTGCGCGCGTGCAGCGAACACCAGCAGCAGCTCGGCTTCGGCGCTGAGCGGCTCGGCAGCGATTTCGGCATCGGGCTTCAGCACCAGGCCACGGATGCGCTCGGCCAACGGCGTACCGCCCGGTTCGCGGGTCAGTACCACTTCGTGGCCGTGGCTGCGCAGGCAGTCACGGATGGCGTTGATGGCGGTTGTCTTGCCCGCGCCCTCGCCACCTTCCAGGCTGACGAAACGGGGATGGCGAAGCAGCGCGGGACTCATTGCGCCGGGGTCTCCTTGGTGCGTTGCTGGCGCAGCTGCTGCAGGTAGCGGGCTACGGCGGCGTTGTGCTGGTCCAGGCTGGGCGAGAACACGTGCGCGCCACTGCCATCGCCTACGGCGACGAAGTACAGCGCGTCACCTGCGGCCGGCTGTGCAGCCGCCATCAGCGCATCGCGGCTGGGCATGGCGATCGGGGTCGGGGTCAGGCCCGCACGGGTATAGGTGTTGTAAGGCGTATCGGTAGTCAGGTCGCGGCGGCGGATGTTGCCGTCGTACGCAGCACCGATGCCGTAGATCACGGTCGGGTCGGTCTGCAGGCGCATGCCGATCTTCAGGCGACGCATGAACACCCCGGCAATCTGCGGGCGCTCGCTGGCCAGCGCGGTTTCCTTCTCGATGATCGACGCCATGATCAGAAGTTCATACGGCGTGTTGATCGGCAGGTCCGGCGCACGGCTTTCCCAGGCTTCGTCCAGCGCCTTCTCCATCGCACCGTGGGCGCGCTTGAGCACGTCCAGGTCACTGTCGCCGCGCTGATAGACATAGGTCTCCGGCAGGAAGCGGCCTTCCGGATGCTGGCCGGCGAAACCGAGGCGGTCCATCAGCGCTGCGTCATCAAGGGTGTCGGTGGTGTGCAGCAGCGGTTCGGCACGCTTCAGTGCCGCACGCAGCTGGCGGATATTCCAGCCTTCAATGATCGTGACGCGATGCTGCAGCACCTTGCCGGCGCGCATGCGCAGCAGCAGCTCACGCGGGGTCAGGTCGCCGCTGAGCGCGTACTCACCCACCTTCAGTTTGCCGGCAGCATCGAGCTGGCGCGCCAGCAGCTGCCACTGCGCGTCCTGGCCCTCGTCCACGCCGGCGTCGCGCAGCTTGCGCAGCACCGTGTTCATGCCGTCGCCGCTGGCGATGACCACGCTCTCGGCGGAGGGGGTGATCCGGGTGTCGGCGAACCGGGTCTGCTGGTAGAAGAACCACGCGCCCGCGCCGGCCACGACGGCGGCCAGCACCACCACCAGCGTTACCACGAACAGACACCCGCGCTTGGCTCCCGCCATGGACTACCTCTGAACTCGATTCCGTCGTGCAGGATACCGTGCCGGTGGTGTGGGGTCATGACCGGGGTGGCAGACACCCGCATCCGTGCCGACCAAGGTCGGCACCCACCAAAACCGGAATCGGTAGCGCCGGGCCATGCCCGGCGGGAGGCCCTGCCCTCAGCCCTGCTGGCCCAGCGCGCGCAGCAGGCCACGGGCCTTGGCGCGGGTCTCGTCCAGTTCCTTGTCCGGATCCGAATCGACCACGATGCCGGCGCCGGTACGGAAGCTGACCTCGTGGCCGTCCACTTCGGCGGTGCGGATCAGGATGTTCAGGTCCAGGTCGCCATCGCGGTTCAGCCAGCCGAACGCGCCGGTGTAGGCGCCGCGCGGCACCTGCTCCAGCTCGCCGATGATCTGCATGCAACGCACCTTCGGGCAGCCGGTGATGGTACCGCCAGGGAAGGTGGCGGCGATCACTTCACCCGGGGTCACGTCCGGACGCAGATGGCCGCTGACGTTGCTGACGATGTGGTGCACGTGCGCGTAACTCTCCACGGTCATCAGTTCATCGACCACCACGGTACCAGGCAGGCAGATGCGCCCAAGGTCGTTGCGCTCGAGGTCGATCAGCATCACGTGCTCGGCACGCTCCTTCGGGTGGCCGACCAGCTCCTGGATGCGCGCGGCATCGTCGTCGCCCTCGAAACGTGGACGCGTCCCGGCAATCGGCCGGGTCTGCGCATGGCCGGCGTGCACCGACACCAGCCGTTCCGGCGAGGAACTGACCACGTGCCGGCCGTGCGCACTGAACAGGCCGGCGAACGGTGCGGGGTTGGCACGGCGCAGCTGCGCGTACAACGCCTGCGGGCTGACCGGTGCGGCGAACTGCGCGCTCCAGCGTCGCGACAGGTTCACCTGGAACACGTCGCCGGCACGCAGGTATTCGATCACCCGGCGCACGCCGTCGGTGAAGCGCTGCGGCGCGTCCTCGCCGACCGACTGCGGCGGCAGCCAGCCCTGCCCTGCATCGGGCAGTGCGGCCGAGGCCAGTTCCACCAGCGCATCCAGCAGCGCGTGCTCACCGGCTTCGGCGATGACGAAGCTGGCGTCGTTGTGGTGATCGTGCAGCACCGCCGCCGGGCAACGCAGCGCCAACGCGGTCGGGCGGCCGTCATCGCGTGCACGCGCCGGCAGCACGGTTTCGATCTGGCTGGCCACTTCGTAGTCCAGCATCAACGCCCAGCCGCCGCGGAACGGCAGGCTGTGGCTGCCATCATGCGGCAGGCGTTCGTGCTGCCAGGCACGGTCCAGTGCCTGCAGGAAGCTGCCGGCCTGCACCACGTCGCGCTGATCACGCACCCGGCCATCGGCATCCAGCCGCAGGCAATCGCCCTGCGCGGCCAGCAGAAGGCTCCAGCGGCCCTGGGCGGTGCCCGAGGCAGTGGATTCCATCAGCAGCGGGAAGCGCACCGGGTCGTGCTGCTGCAGGGCCAGCAGATCGATCGGATGCGGCAGCGGGTGGATCATTGGTGCGTGGGTCATGGCAGCCAGTTCGGGGGTTCAGATGCACGGAAGCCGCCTTGCGGCGGCTCCGTAGAACGTGGAGTCGAGCATGGCTCGACTCTACAACTCGGTCAGACGCGCTTGAAGATCAGCGTGCCGTTGGTGCCGCCGAAGCCGAAGCCATTGGACATCACCACATCGACCTTGGCCTGGCGCGCTTCGTTGGGCACGTAGTCCAGGTCGCAGCCTTCGCCCGGCTGCTGCAGGTTGATGGTCGGCGGAATGACGTTGTCCTGCAGCGCCATCACCGAGAAGATCGCTTCCACGCCGCCGGCAGCGCCCAGCAGGTGGCCGGTCATCGATTTGGTGGAGCTGACCATCATCTTGTAGGCGTGGTCGCCGAAGGCGGTCTTCATCGCCATGGTCTCGCCCAGGTCGCCCAGCGGCGTGGAGGTGCCGTGCGCATTGAGGTAGCCCACCTGCTCCGGGGTCACGCCCGCGTCCTTCATGGCCATGACCATGCAGCGCGCGGCACCTTCGCCGTTCTCGCTTGGCGCGGTCATGTGGTACGCATCGGAGCTGGCGCCGAAGCCGGCCAGTTCGCAATAGATCTTCGCGCCACGCGCCTTGGCGTGCTCATACTCTTCCAGGATCAGGATGCCGGCGCCGTCGCCCAGCACGAAGCCGTCGCGGTCCTTGTCCCACGGGCGCGAGGCCTGTTCCGGGGCGTCATTGCGGGTGCTCATGGCCTTCATCGCGCAGAAGCCGCCCACCGCGGTCGGCGAGGAGCCGCGCTCGGCACCACCGACCACCATCACGTCGGCATCGCCGTACTGGATCATGCGCATCGCGGTACCAATCGAATGGTTCGAGGTCGCGCACGCCGACACCGCCGAGAACGACGGGCCCTTCAGGCCGGTGATGATGCTCAGCTGGCCCGGCAGCATGTTGATGATGGTCTTGGGCACGTAGAAGGGCGAGATCTTCTTGCCCTCGTGGAACTCGATGGTCTGCTCTTCAATGCCGAGCAGGCCGCCGATGCCGGCGCCAACGATGGCACCCATGCGATCGGCATTGGCTTCGGTGATCTCCAGGCCCGAATCATGCAGGGCCATGAACGAGGCACCGAGGCCGTAATGGATGAACGGGTCCATCTTCTTGGCATCCTTGCCGCTGACCCGGAATTTGCCGAACAGTTCGTTGTCGGCGGTGATGTCGAATCCTTTGACCTCACCTGCAATCTTGGTGGTGAACCGATCCAGATAGGCATCAGAAACGTTGGTCAGCGGACCGATGCCCGAACGACCATGGGTGATGCCTTCCCAGCTGCTGGCCAGATCATTGCCCAACGGCGAGACGATACCCAGGCCGGTTACGACGACGCGACGCTTCATTGCTGTTTCTCCTGACCCGGATGGTTTCTACGGGTAACTCGGTTTGCTTCGATGTAATGCCCAAACACACGGGGCCGCAACAGCGGCCCCATGGGGTGCGGTGCGCGGCGAGCCTGAGCCCGCGCGCGCACTGCAGTCTGACATCAGGCCTTGACGTGGGCCTTGACGTAGTCGATGGCGGCCTGGACGGTGCTGATCTTCTCGGCTTCTTCGTCCGGGATCTCGCACTCGAATTCTTCTTCCAGCGCCATCACCAGCTCGACGGTGTCCAGCGAGTCAGCGCCCAGGTCATCGACGAACGATGCGCTGGTGGTGACTTCTTCTTCCTTGACGCCAAGCTGTTCGACGACGATTTTCTTGACGCGTTCTTCGATGGTGCTCATGGGATCTCGCTCCAGATGGAGTTGTGGTTCAAAAGTGGTCGCCATCAAAGGCGATGGCCGTGGGATAGTGTAGTGGAAACCAGCGCGGCCTTGCATCGCAGCAAAAAGCCCAGCAGATCAACCACTTGCGGCGCAATCCCTGCGCCCCTTGCTTACGGCATGTACATGCCACCGTTCACATGGAGGGTTTCGCCGGTGATGTAACCGGCAGCCGGGCCGGCCAGGAAGGCCACCGCATGGGCGATGTCTTCCGGCGAACCCAGGCGTTCGAGGGCGATGTCGTTGATCAGCGCGGTACGCGCTTCCTCCGGCAACGCCTTGGTCATGTCGGTGTCGATGAAGCCGGGAGCGACCACATTGACGGTGACACCGCGTGAACCGATTTCCTTGGCCAGCGACTTGCTGAAGCCGATGATGCCGGCCTTGGCAGCCGCGTAGTTGGCCTGGCCGGCATTGCCGGTCACACCCACCACCGATGCGATGTTGATGATGCGGCCCTTGCGTGCCTTCATCATGCCGCGCATGACCGCCTTGCTGGTGCGGAACACGCTGGTCAGGTTGGTGTCGATGATCGACGCCCAGTCCTCGTCCTTCATGCGCATCAGCAGGTTGTCGCGGGTGATGCCGGCATTGTTGACCAGGATCGAGATCGGGCCGAATTCCTTGGCGATGCCGTCCAGCACGCTGTCCAGTGCGGCAGCGTCGGTCACGTTCAGGGCACGGCCGTGACCACCGTGGGCAGCCAGGCGCTCACCGATCGCGGCAGCGCCGGACTCGGTGGTGGCGGTACCGATGACGGTGGCGCCCTGGGCGGCCAGCAGATCGGCGATGGCGGCACCAATGCCGCGGCTGGCACCGGTGACCAGTGCGATTTCACCCTGCAGGGGCTTGCTCATGATGTTTTCCTCAGGCTGGGACGGCCGCCGCGCCCATGCCGCTTGCAGCGGCGACCGGCACGGTCGGCAGGAACAGGGGCAATCAGGCCGACCACGCCTCGCGGGCGCCTTCGAAGTCGCCCGGAGTGGCCAGCGAGCGGCCGTCAATGGCCTTGTCGATGCGCTTGACCAGGCCGGTCAGCACTTTGCCCGGACCGCACTCGGCAATCTGGGTGATACCGCGGGCGGCAAGTGCCTGCACGCAACCGGTCCACTGCACCGGCTGGTACAGCTGCTGCACCAGCGCGGTACGGATCGCATCCACGCCGTCGTGCACCTTGGCATCGACGTTCTGCACCACCGGCAGCTGCGGCGCCTGCCAGGACAGGCCGGCCATCACTTCGGCCAGGCGGTTGGCAGCTTCACGCATCAACGGGGTATGCGACGGCACGCTGACCGCCAGCTTGACCGCCTTGCGCACGCCCTTCTCGGCCAGCAGCGCCAGCGCACGATCGACCGCATCGGCGTCGCCGCCGATCACGATCTGGCCCGGCGAATTGAAATTGGCCGGCACCACCACCTGGCTGCCCGCGGCTTCGGCACAGACGTCCAGTACCAGCTGGTCCTCGGCGCCGAGCACCGCGGCCATGGCACCGACGCCGGCCGGCGCGGCTTCCTGCATCAGCTGGCCGCGCAGGCGCACCAGGTGCGCACCGTCGTGCAGGCTCAGCGCGCCAGCGGCGACAAGCGCGCTGTACTCACCCAGGCTGTGACCGGCCAGCACCGACGGGCACGGACCGCCCACGGCATTCCAGACGCGCCACACGCCGATGCTTGCGGCCAGCAGGGCCGGCTGGGTGTATTCGGTACGGTTGAGCATTTCCTCCGGGCCGCCCTGGGACAGTGCCCACAGGTCGACGCCGGCACCATCGGATGCCTCGGTGAAGGCTTCACGCACCTGCGGGTGCAGTTCAGCCAGCTCGGCCAGCATGCCCACAGACTGCGAGCCCTGGCCGGGGAAGACAAAAGCGAGGGTGGATACGGTCACGCGGTCATCCGCTTGTTGCAATCGAAGCGGGCCATGATAAGGGGGAACATGCCGTGTCGTCTGTACGTGCGCGTATGCACGCGTATGGTCCATGGTGGTCGCAGGGCGCTGGAGATCCGCGGTCAGATCCCTTTTCCCATGGAAAAGGGATCTGACCCCAGCCGACGATCAGCAGAACAGCTGCAGGACGTCCAGATCGCCGTCGGCGAGGAAATCCACGCACAGGCCCACCAGCATCAGCACGCCAGCGGTACTGGCGCCATGGGCGATGAAGATCGAATGCGCCAGCGCGCGCGCTGAACGGCCCAGCTTCATGCAGACCCTGGCCAGATTGCGAAGGCGGCCACTGACCACATGCACATGCTCGCGCACCGGTGCCTGAACGTCGCCCATCGCCTCGGCCATCATCGCCTGCAGGCGCTCGGGCCGGTCGGCGTAATACTTGGCGACGCCATAGCCGAACATCAGCCAGTCACGGGCCTGCGCTTCGGACAGATCCATCACTTCCAGCGGATCTTCCTCGAAGTCGATGAAGCCCACGTTCTGGCCGTCCCAGGTGAGATTGCGCGGCAGCGGCTGGCCGAAATAGGCCCCGCGCGCATGCGCCTCGGCAATGGCCAGCATCGCCGCCATCACCAACCGGTCGCGACCAGCCTCGTCGGCTTCGCGCAGGCAGGTATTGAACGAACTGCCGTTGTCGCCGATCACCAGCGCGGCATGACCGGTACCCAGCACATCCGGCACGTTTACTCCCTGCGCCTGCAGTTCAGCCAGGCGACGGGCTTCGGTTTCGCGTGCAGCATCACCGCCGCGATGCGGTGGCGGGCGCAGGGCATCGAGATGGAAACGGCGGGCAACAAAATTGAGCAGGCCCAGAGCCAGCGCCCGGCTTCCCTTGCCGTACTGCTTCAGCCAGGCACGCTGCCCTTCGATGACGATGGGCTCAACCATGACAGGTCCTCCTTAAACGCGTTACGGCCCCAGAGGGGCCGTAACGACAGACTTCACGTTGTCGTAACTTGCACTATCAATAGCGCAGCAGGGCCGAACCCCAGGTGAAGCCGCCACCGAAGGCTTCCAGCAGCAGCAGCTGGCCGCGCTCGACCTTGCCCGAACGCACTGCAGCGTCCAGCGCCAGCGGCACTGAGCCAGACGAGGTATTTCCGTGCTGGTCAACCGTGACCACGACCTGCTCCATCGACATGTCCAGGCGCTTGGCCGTGGCTTCGATGATGCGCAGGTTGGCCTGGTGCGGAATCAGCCAATCCAGGTCGGACTTGTCCAGGCCGTTGGCAGCCAGGGTCTCGTCCACGACCGAGTCCAGCGCCTTGACGGCGTACTTGAACACGTCGTTGCCCTTCATATTGATGGTGCCACCACCGTTGGTGCCGTCCTTGAACCCGGTCGAGACACCCACCGGGTTCCACAACAGCTCCTTCTTGCTGCCATCGGAATGCAGGTGGGTGCTGAGGATGCCGGTCTCTTCGTCGGCCTTGAGCACGACGGCGCCGGCACCATCACCGAACAGCACGCAGGTGGTGCGATCGTTCCAGTCGACCATGCGGGTCAGTGTTTCGGCGCCGATCACCAGCACGTACCGGCAGTCGCCGGAACGGATGAATTTGTCGGCCACGCCCAGCGCGAACACGAAACCCGAACAGGCCGCGTTGACGTCGAAGGCGGGGCATCCGGCCACACCGAGCTTTGCCTGGATCAGGCACGCGGTGGACGGGAAAATAAGGTCAGGGGTGGTCGTACCGACCACGATCATGTCGAGCTGCGAAGCGTCGATGCCGGCCGCTTCAAGCGCGCGCAGCGCGGCGTTGTAGCCGAGATCGCTGGTGGTTTCGCCTTCGGCCGCGATGTGCCGTTCACGAATGCCGGTGCGCGACTGGATCCACTCATCCGAGGTTTCGACCATTTTTTCCAGGTCGGCGTTGGTCAGGACTTTTTCCGGCAAATAGCTGCCGGTGCCCGCGATCCTCGAATAGATCCGCTTGCTCATCATGTTTCCTGTTGCGCAGGCCGCCGATCACCGGCAAGCCCGGGAAAGAAGGCAAAGGCCGCTGCCCGGAGGCAGCGGCCTTCCCGGCACATCAATCTTCTTCGACGGCCGAGGTCTTGGTCTGGATGACCTTCTTGCCGCGGTAGAAACCATCGGCAGTGATGTGGTGACGCAGATGCACTTCGCCGGTGGTCGGGTCGGTCGACAGCTGCTTGGCGCTCAGGGCGTCATGCGCACGGCGCATACCGCGGCGGGACGGGGTGACACGGGATTTCTGGACAGCCATGGGATTGCTCCAAACTCGGTTCGTTTTTGCTTCGTCGTATCGTCGCGCAGGACGCCAGCGCCCAGCACACTTTCGCTTTCGCCGCAGCCGCCGACGACAATCCGGCTGCTATTGTTTCTTCAAGGCCGCCAACGCCGCAAACGGGTTGGCCTTCTTTGTTTCTTCTTCGCTCGGTGCCCAGTCCTTGTCGACTGCTTCACCATCGGGCGACAGCGGTACCACCGGCACCGCCAGCACCAACTCGTCTTCGACCAGGTCCAGCGGACGCAGCTGGCCATCTTCCGGCACCAGCAACGCCTCGTATTCCTCCGGCAAGGACGATTCCTCGTCCTCGTCGCGGATCAGGCCAAGCCTCTGGGTCACCTTCACCGGCAACAGGAATCGCTGCATGCTGCGCTGACAGGTCAGCGGCAACGCGGTGTCGATGGTCAGTTCCACATAGGATACCCGCAAGATGTCGTCGCGACCGAATTCAAGCGAGTAGACACACTCACCGTCGGTATCGGCGACCAACCCCTGCAGGCGGGTCAATTCAGCCAGGGAGACCTGGCCGTCGAAGCGCCTTCGCGCTACAACCATCCGCCAGGCATCCAGCGTTTCGGGCACGTTCGCGGACATAAGCCGCTGAATACTAAGGATCGGGGCGGCGGCTGTCAAATGCCCGCCATACAGGACTTGCCGCTGGCGTTGCGGACGGGCCAGACTGCCGCGCCCTGCCCCGGTATTGTCGCATGCCGCTGATCCTGGCCTCCACCTCCCGCTACCGCCGTGAACTGCTGCAACGGCTGGGCCTGCCCTTCGACTGCGCACGCCCGGACGTGGATGAAACCCCGCTGGACGGCGAGGCCCCGCTGGCCCTGGCCATGCGACTGGCGGCCGCCAAGGCCGCCGAGGTGGCCGCCCGTCATCCGGGCGCCTGGGTGATCGGCTCGGATCAGGTGGCGAACCTGAACGACCAGCCGCTGGGCAAGCCTGGCACGGTCGAGGCGGCCTGCGCGCAGCTGAAGGCGATGTCCGGGCACACCGTACACTTTCATACCGCCATCAGTCTCACGTGCAACGGAGAATCCTTCACAGCGACGGACCTGACCGAAGTGCGTTTCCGCGCGCTGGGCGAGGACGAGATCGCCCGCTACGTAGCCGCAGAACAGCCACTGGACTGTGCCGGCAGTTTCAAGTGCGAGGGCCTGGGCATCAGCCTGTTCGAGGCGATCGACAACCGCGACCCGACGGCACTGGTGGGCCTGCCGCTGATCGCGCTGTGCGGGCTGCTGCGCAGAGCGGGATTCGCGGTGCCCTGAACTGTAGAGCCGAGCCATGCTCGACTGCATTTCCCTGGCCACCTGCCCTCTGGAACAGAAGCAGTCGAACATGGCTTGACTCTGCAAAAGCCGGACTCAACGAACCTCGAACGGCTGCTCCTGCCACTCTTCCACACTGCCATCGTTGCCATGCAGGCGCAGGCCCAGCCAATGCCGGCCCGGTGCCAGAGTGGCGGTATCCAGCGACGCATCGAAGCCCACCGCCGGATGCCGCGGGTCGGTGCTGTCCGGCCAGGTGTGGCGTACGTCGAACACACGCCCGTACTGCGCGCTACCGATAGAGCGGCCATCGACCAGCACCTCGACACGCGCCAGGCCGACGCCGTCCTTGAACGCCCAGCCCTTGATGGCAAGCGTGCCCGAAACCTTTTCACCGTTGGATGGCGCATCCAGCCACGCCATCGCCGGGGTCACGCACGGACCCGCCGCGCGCTGTGCCGGCAGGCGGAACAGCAGGAAACGCTGGAAACCATGATCGCTGCTGACCACCCGTGGCGCGGGCAACGGCCCGACCTGCCCGCAGATGGCGTGATAGCGCGCCAGCAGATCGCGGTAACGCTGGTCACTGGGCGACAGCACCAACAGCATCGGCGCCGCACGCTCGCCCTCGTGCAGCAACCCCCACTGCGCCAGCTGCGCGGTGCGGCCGTGCTTGTCGTTGAGCGGATGCGGCAGCACATCGATATCGCCATTGCCGAGCTGGAAGCCCAGTTCGGCCCCGACCTTGAAGTTGCCGGCCAGCACGCGCGTGCCGGCTGGCATCTGCTGCAGCTCATCGCGCACCGCCACCGCCAGCGACTGCCAACCGGCGAAGTTGCGCGGGTAGTACTTGCTGCCCGCCAGTTGCTCACGCAGCGAAGGCGTGGATGCCATCAGGTAATAACCGAATGCCAGCACCATGCCGGCGCCAGCCAGCCACCAGCCGGTACGGCGCAGCCAGCGCGGCCAGCCGTTGAGCACCACCGGCACCGCCACCAGCAGCGCCAGATAGCCCGGCAGTGGCCAGTGGAAGCTGATCCGCTCGACGTCGGTGAAGAATCCCAGCAGGAAGATGCCAAGCGTTGATACGCCACCGACCAGGCCGAAGTAACGCCATTGCACGCGCGCGCCGCCACCGCTGCGGGTGCCCGCCAACGCCACCTTCCACATCGCGATGCACAGGATCGGCGTAACCAGCATCGGCTGGATCAGCAGGAACCACAGCCCGGCCCATTCGAAAGTCCAGGGATGGCGCTCAACCACCTGGAACTTCAGCCCGGCATCGTGATTGTCCGCATTCCACGCCAGCAGCGGCAGCCAGGCCAGCACGCCCACTGCAAGCGCCACCCATACGCGTGGATCAGCCAGCATGCGCCGTCCCTGCGGCAGCGCCAGCAAGGCAACAAAGCCCACGCCGATGACGCCGATGAAGCGATAGTGGCTGAGCGCACCGATCATCAGGCCCAGCGCCAGCTTCATCGCCGAAGACGCATCGACGTTGTGCAGCAGGCGCGCACCGGCGTGCAGGCAGATCACGGCCGCCAGTGCCATCGGCACGTCCGGCACCGCCAGCAGCCCCAGCGTGGCCGACAACGGCATCAACAGTGTCAGGCTGCCGGCCTGCCATCCGGCCACGTTGCCGAACCAACGCGTGGCGATGCGCGCCACCAGCAGCGGCAGCAATGCACCAATGGCCAGGAACGGCAGGCGCAACGCCAGGACGTGGTGGCCACCGATCTCCACGCCCAGTCGTGCCAGCCATGCAGTCAACCCGGGCAGATCGGAATAGGCGGCCGCCAGATGCTGGCCTTCCTGCCAGTAGAACGCCTCATCGACAAACAGTGGCAGGCGCGCGGCCACCACCAGCTTGGCCGCTGTGACCAGCGTCCATAACCAGAGAAATATCGTTCGTGCGCGCTGTTCGCCTTGCATCGCTCTATGGATAATCGAGTGGATTCCAGAACTGAGACGATCATGCCAGCTTCGTCCCCCAACCCCAGCATGCTAACCGATCAATTGAGACAGGCCCTGCGGGAGGCACAGGATCAGGTGAATGCACTGGTGCTGGGCAAGGTGCCGGAAGTCAGGCTGGCTTTCGTCGCGCTGTTGTCCGGTGGGCACCTGCTGATCGAGGATCTGCCTGGCCTGGGCAAGACCACGCTGGCACATGCACTGGCCAGCAGCCTCGGCCTCAGCTTCCAGCGCGTGCAGTTCACCTCCGACCTGTTGCCCGCCGATGTACTGGGCGTCTCGGTGTATGAAGCGGGCAGCCGCCAGTTCCAGTTCCATCCCGGCCCGGTGTTCACCCACGTGCTGCTGGCCGACGAGATCAACCGCGCGCCACCGCGCACGCAGAGCGCACTGCTGGAGGCAATGGCCGAGCAGCAGGTCACTCTGGATGGACAGACCCATCCGCTGCCCGATCCGTTCTTCGTGATCGCCACGCAGAATCCGGTGGACCTGTCCGGCACCTTCCCGCTGCCGGATTCGCAGCTGGATCGCTTCCTGCTGCGGCTGGCGATGGGTTACCCCAGTGCACAGGCCGAACGCGAGCTGCTGCGTGGCACCGACCGCCGCGACCTGATCGCACGCGCCGTACCGAAGCTGGACGATACCCAGGTGCGTGCGCTGCGCGATGCGGTCGGCCAGGTGCATGCCAGCGACGCACTCATCGACTACGTGCAGGCGCTGCTGACCCGCAGCCGCCAGCACGCTGGTGTACGCGTCGGCCTGTCACCGCGTGCAGGCCTGGCCCTGCTACGTGCGGCCAAGGCGCATGCGCTGATGCTTGGCCGCAGCCATGTAGTGCCCGAAGACGTGCAGACCCTGTTCGTGGCAGTGGCCGGCCACCGGCTGGTGGCGGAGGCGGAATCCAGCTCGGGGCCGGCACTGGCGCGTGCGATCCTGCAGACCGTCGCGGTGGATTGAACGTGGCCACACGCTGGGCACGACTGCAGCTGATGGCCCGGCCGCGCAGGCCAGAAGCCTTGCCGAAGCGACTGGATCGCCATCGCATCTATGTGTTGCCCACCCGCTTCGGCCTGTTCGTTGCCACCTTGCTGGCCGCCATGCTCCTCGGCGCGCTGAACTACAACAACAATCCAGCGCTGCTGCTGGCCCTGCTGCTGGCGGCAGCGGCCATCGCCAGTGCCATTGCCGCGCACCTGCAGCTGTCCGGCGTGCAGATCGATGCGATCTCCGCCGAGCCGGTGCCGGCCGGGCAACCGCTGCGCCTGCGCGTGGACCTGTCGCTGCGCGATCCGCGCGCGCGCCATGGCCTGCACCTGCAGCTGGGCGACAGCGAAACCTGGACCTCACTGCCGGCACACGGTCGCGGTGAGGTGGAACTGGAGGTACCGAGCGAACGCCGCGGCTGGCTGGAGCTGCCGCGCATCCGCCTGTCCACCACCCAGCCACTGGGCCTGGTGCGGGCGTGGTCGTGGGTGTGGCCGGAACAACCGCTGCTGGTCTATCCACTGGCCGAGACAACCGCACCTGCACTTCCGGAGAGTGGCAACGATCCCCTGCACACGCGTGCCCATGCCAGTGGTGAGGAACTGCATCAGCTACGGCCCTACCGCGCCGGCGACGCGCCACGCAGCATTTCCTGGAAGCACTCGGCACGCCGCGACAGTCTGCTGGTGCGCGAGTACGAAAAGCCGGCCGGCATCGAAGTGGTGCTGGACTGGCGCATGCTGGCACCGCTGGGCCACGAAGCACGCATCGCGCGGCTGGCGCGCTGGGTCGGCATGGCCGAACGCGAGGGCCGCCGCTACACCCTGCTGCTGCCGGCGCACCCGCCGTTCGGGCCCGGCCAGGGCGCGAACCATCACCACCTGTGCCTGCGCGCGCTGGCGCTGATGCCATATGGCTGATCCCCTCGATCAACTGGATCGCAGCACACGTGCCTGGACGTTGGCCTGTGCGGCGCTGGCCCTGCTGCCACTGCTGCTGCAGTTGCCACCGCTGCTGGCGGTGGTGATCGCGATCGCTGCGATATTGACCGCTGCCCTGTCCTGGCGACGCGTGCTGCCGATGCCGATACGCCTGCTGCTGGTGCTGGGCATGCTCGCCGCCATCGTCTGGCAGATGGGCATGGCGCGCCCGGGGCGCGATACCGGCTGCGCCCTGCTGGCGGCGATGCTGGCGATCAAATCCAGCGAACTGCGCAGCCTGCGTGACGCGCGCAGCCTGCTCGGCTTTGCGCTGTTTGCTCCGTTTGCCGCATTCCTGCTCGACCAGGGACCACTGACCACGACCCTGGCCGCCCTGGCCGGTGTCGGCGCCCTGCTTGCACTGCAACGCCTGGCCCAGGATGAAGGCCATGCCGGCCGCCTGCCGTTGCGTGGGCAGCTGCGCAGTGTCGGTCGTCTGCTGGCGATCGGCCTGCCGCTGGCACTGGCCAGCTTCTGGCTGTTCCCGCGCCTGGCAACGCCGCTGTGGGGTGTTCCCGAACGTGCCGTCGGCACGCCGGGGCTGTCCGACAGCATGGAACCCGGCCAATGGCTGGACCTGATGGCCGACGACACCCCGGCGCTGCGTGTGCAGTTCTTCGGTGCCGTACCCGAGCCGACGCAACGCTACTGGCGTGGCCCGGTGCTGACTGCCTTCGATGGCCGGCGCTGGACGCGCGACCGGGCCAGCGCACGGCGGCCTGCGGCAGTCGTCGTTGCCGGTGTGCAGGGCTGGGACTACCAGATCGACTACGAGCCCACCGACCGCCGTCAGCTGGTGGCGCTGGACCTGCCCAGCCGCGCCCCTGCCGGCAGCACGCTGGACGCGGACATGAGCCTGAGCAGCGAGCGCTCGCTGGCCTCGCTGAGCCGCTGGCGACTGCATTCGGCACCACCACAGCACTTCGACAGCACGCTCTCGCCCTACCTCCGGCGCGCGACGCTGCAGCTGCCCGCCGGCTTCAATCCACGCACGGCAACCCTCGCCCAGCAATGGCGGCAGGACGCCGGTGGCGATGACGAAGCCATCGTCCGCCGCGCGCTGCAATGGATCACCACCGATTTCTCCTACACGCTGGAAACGCCCCCGGCAGGACGCGATCCGGTCGACGAGTTCCTGTTCGGCTACAAAGCCGGGTTCTGTGAACACTTCAGCGCCGCCTTCGTGGTGCTGATGCGCGGCGCCGGCGTTCCGGCACGCGTGGTGACCGGCTTCGCCGGCGGCACCCGCAACCGCCTTGGCGACTACTGGATCGTACGGCGGATGGACGCCCACGCCTGGGCCGAAGTGTGGCTGCCGCAACGTGGCTGGGTGCGCGTCGATCCCACCGCTGCCGTCGCCCCCGAACGTATTCTCGACACCCTCGACGACCGCCTGCAGGCCGGCACGGACAGCCCGCTGCAACAGCGCTGGCTGCAACTGGGGCAGATGGGCGACTGGCTGCGCCGCGGCTGGAACGATCTGGTGCTGTCCTTCGATGCCCGCCGCCAGCAGCAGCTGCTCAAGCCGCTCGGGCTGGATGACCTGGGGCCGGCACAACTGATAGCCGGCTTCGTGACGGCTGCGTTGATGGCGCTGGCGTGGATGGCCTGGCTGCTGGCCCGCGGCGAACGCGAACGTGATCCGCTGTTGCGCGCCTGGCACCGGCTGGGCCGCCGCTACGCCCGCCTCGGCCTGGCCCGCGAACCGCATGAAACCGCACAGGACTGGGCGCGTCGGGTACATGCCCGCCGCCCCGATCCTGCACTGCTGGCGCTCAGCCAGCGTTTCGACGACGCGCGCTACGCTGGAACTTGCACCGACCTCGCTTCATTATTGCGGGACCTGCGCAGGCATCGCCCGACTTCCGGAGCCTCCCCATGAACACCAAGTTCTTCCTCACCGCTGTGGCCACGCTGGCCCTGTCGGCCTGCGCCACGGCCCCCAAGCCGCTGCAGGGACAGTTCAGCCTGGTCTCCCCGCGCGACTCGGTCGCCACCCAGCAGGTCGGCACGCCCGTCCGTTGGGGCGGCCGCATCATCGAAACCAAGCCCGGCCAGGGCGAGACCTGCTTCCAGATGATCTCGCGCCCGCTCAGCGCCAGTGGCCGCCCGAACACCACCTCGTCCGACGCCAGCGACGGCCGCTTCATCGCCTGCCGCGCCGGCTTCTACGACCCGGCCGTGTTCGAAGCCGGCCGTGACGTGACCTTCATCGGCAAGATCGACGGCTACCAGAACACCCGCATCGGCGACTATGACTACCGCCTGCCGAAGCTGTCGGCCGATGTGATCTACCTGTGGCCGGAACAGCGCCAGGTCGATGTGGTGCCCTACCCCTACGGCCCGTGGGGCCCGGGCCCGTATGGCCCGTACTGGGGTGGCTATGGACGCTGGGGCTGGTGGTGATCGTCACCGCACAGGCATGACGGAAAAGGCCGCCCTCGGGCGGCCTTTTTTCATCCACGCATGGCATGGATGCCCTGCGCTCAACGCCCCGGCGTACCGAAATGCCCCAGCTGCCCACCGGCCAGCAGGTGCATGTGGATATGGAACACGGTCTGCCCGGCGTCCTCACGGCAGTTCATCACGATGCGGTAGCCGTCCCGTGCGAAGCCTTCGCGGCGCGCATACTCGGCAGCGGCCAGCGCCAGTTTGCCGATCAGGTGCGCCTGCGACGGCTGCAGGTCGTCCAGGGTCGGGATGATCTCGTTCTTCGGAATGAACAGCACGTGCACCGGCGCCTGCGGTGCGATGTCCTTGAAGCCCAGCACCTCGTCATCCTCGTAGACGATGGTGGCCGGGATCTCGCGACGGATGATCTTGCTGAAGAGGGTTTCGTTGCTCATGGTCAGCCTCGGCGGGAATGTCTCCCGCATTGTAGGCCGGCCGCGCCGGACGATGCCCGGCCAGCGCTCAATCGCGGAACTCGCTGCGCGTCCCGAACGCGTGCGACAGCGTGCCGCGATCGACGTATTCCAGTTCACCACCCAGCGGCAGCCCCTGCGCCAAACGGCTCGGCTGAACCTTTCGTGCGCGCGCCAGCTGCGCCAGGTAATGCGCGGTGGCCTCGCCCTCGACGGTGGCACTGGTGGCGATGATCAGCTCCCGTACCTCGCCTTCGGCCAGCCGCCGCTCCAGCTGCTCCAGGCCCAGCTCGCGCGGGCCGATGCCATCCAGCGGCGAAAGCCGCCCCTGCAGCACGAAGTACACGCCACGGAAACCGGTAGCGTTCTCGATCGCCAGGCGGTCGGCCGGCGATTCCACCACGCACAGCTGGCTGCGCTCGCGGCTGCCGTTGGCGCAGGTCGGGCACAGCTCGGTTTCACTGAAATCGCGGCACTGTGCGCAATGGCCGATGCGCTCCACCGCCAGCGACAGCGCTTCAGCCAGGCGCTGGCCACCTTCGCGCTCGCGCTCGAGCAGGTGGTAGGCCATCCGCTGCGCGGTCTTCTGGCCAACGCCAGGCAGCACCCGCAGTGCGTCGATCAATTGTTCAAGCAGGGGTGCGGACACGGCAGGGTGCTTCGATCGTGCCGGGCATGCCCGACGGGTATGTGTAGAGTCGAGCTTGCTCGACTGCTGCAGACAGTCGAGCAAGCTCGACTCTGCGGGGTGCCCGCAACAACAGGCACCCCGCTGAAGATCAGAACGGCAGCTTCATGCCTGGCGGCAGCTGCATGCCGGCGGTGGCCGACCCCATCTTCGACTTCGACTCGGCATCGATCTTGTTCGAGGCGTCGTTGAAAGCGGCGGCGATCAGGTCTTCCAGCATCTCCGGGTCGCTGGCCAGCGACGGGTCGATACGCACCTTGCGGCATTCCTTGGCGCCGGTCAGGGTCACGCTGACCATGCCGCCACCGGCGCTGCCGGTCACTTCGATCTTGGCGATTTCTTCCTGGGCCTTCTGCAGGTTTTCCTGCATCTTCTGGGCCTGCTGCATCAGTTGGGCGATGTTGCCGCGCATAGTGTCTTACTCGTCAAAAGAACGGATGGAATCGGAAACAACCCGGGCACCGTGCTGTTGGATCAGCACCTGCACTTCCGGATCGTCCATGAAAACAGCCTCTGCCACCTGCTGCCGCTCGCCACGCTGGCGATCGGCACGCTGGTGCAGGGTCTCGGCCGGAACGTGTTCGGTTTCCACGGTCTCGACCACGATCTTCGGCGCCTGGCCGAGGGCCTTCTCCAGCATCTCGCCCAGCGCAGCCAGCGCGCGCTCCGAGCGCAGGTATTCAAATCCGGGCGAAAGGCCCAGTTTCAAGGTCCCGTGCTGGCAGCTGATGAACGCGGCATTGGCGGCCAACTGCCTCGATGGGCCACTGAGGCCACTGTTGGCGACCAGGTCCAGCCAGTCCTCGGCGCTGGCCAGATCGCTGACACCTTCCAGCGGCGGGGCATCACGCGCCGGCCCCGGCGGTTCGGCCGGCGCGATGGCAATGCCTTCGGCGCGGAACGGACGTTCGGGCTGCGCAGGCTCGCTGGGGACCGCGACGGGAGCCGGCGGCTCATGCCAGGGCGCGACCATCGCCGCATCCGGACCAGCCATCTCGGCCGCCAGCGCCTCGTCACGCGCCCCGGTTTCGTCGGTGGCCCACGGCGGCAGGTCATCACCCGCTTCTGCTTCAGCGGACGGCGGCGCCGCTGCTTCGGCCTTTACCGGCGGCGACGACACGGGCTCTTCCACTGGAACCGGCTCGGGTTCCGGCGTCGGATCCGGCTCCGGTTGCGGGGCCGGCTCAGGTTCGGGTTCAGGCTCGCGCGGCGCAGCCTGCGCCGGAGCGGCCAACTGCGCCACCACGGCCGGGCTTGCCGAAGCGGCGGCAGTCGCCGGCGTCGCTTCATGGGTACCCGCACCGGTGCCGCCACCGGCAGCATTGCCGCCCGACGCATTGCCCGCACCGTCCACCGACTTCGGCACCGGCGGGACCGCCGCGGCCGGGCGGAACGCCAGCATGCGCAGTACGGCCATTTCGAAGCCGGCGCGCGGGCTCGGCGCCAGCGGCAGGTCGCGACGACCATTCAAGGCCATCTGGTACCAGAGCTGCACCACTTCCGGGCGTAGCCGTTCGGCAAAGGCTGTCGCGTCCAGGCCTTCGGCGGCAGCCGCAGCGCCTGGCACCAGCTGCTGCACCTGGATGCGGTGCAGGCCTTCGGCCAGCGCTTCCAGCACGCCACTCCAGTCCGGCGAGAATTCGGCCAGCGCGGCAACCACCTGCAACAGGCGCTGGCCATCGCCCTCGGCCAGTGCGTCGAGCATCGCCGCCACCTGGGTGCGATCAACCGTGCCCAGCATGGTGCGCACCACATCCTCGCGCAGCGCGCCGCCGGCGTAGGCGATCGCCTGGTCCAGCAGCGACAGGCCGTCACGCAGGCTGCCGTCGGCGGCCTTGGCCAGCTGCACGATGGCGCTGCCGTCAGCCTCGATCTCTTCGGCGGCAAGGATGCGGGTCATCTGGCCCTGGATCTGATCCTCGTCCAGTCGCTTGAGGTTGAACTGCAGGCAGCGGCTGAGGACGGTGACCGGCAGCTTCTGCGGGTCGGTGGTGGCCAGCAGGAACTTCACATGCTCCGGCGGCTCCTCCAGCGTCTTCAGCAGCGCGTTGAACGCCGCCTTGGACAGCATGTGCACTTCGTCGATCAGGTAGACCTTGTACTTGCCGCGCGAGGGCATGTACTGCGCGTTCTCGATCACCTCGCGCACGTCATCCACGCCGGTGTTGGAGGCGGCGTCGATTTCCAGCAGGTCGATGTAGCGGCCGGCGTCGATGTCCAGGCAGGCCGCGCACTGGCCGCACGGATCGGCGCTGGTGCCCTGCTCGCAGTTCAGCGACTTGGCGAAGATGCGCGCGATGGTGGTCTTGCCCACGCCGCGGGTGCCGGTGAACAGGAACGCGTGGTGGACCCGGCCGCTGTCCAGCGCGTTGCTGAGCGCACGGACCACGTGTTCCTGGCCCACCAGCTCGGCAAAACGCTTCGGACGCCACTTGCGGGCAAGGACGAGATAGGACATCAGGCCACCGTTTTCCATCGGATGTTCCATTGTGCCATGCCTGTCCAGCCCCCTCGCCTCCGGCGCGTCCTTCGCAGGTTCCTGACTGGGGTGCTTGTGAAGTGCCGCGCAGCCCGCTAGAATCTGCGCCCCTGCTGAGGCGTTTGCCGATGGCAGGGATCCGGAGAGGTGTCCGAGTGGTTGAAGGAGCACGCCTGGAAAGTGTGTAAGCGTCTAAACCGCGCTTCGGGGGTTCGAATCCCCCTCTCTCCGCCAGACAAACGCAAAAGGGCCGCCCACAGGGTGGCCCTTTTGCGTTTGTCTGGCGGATGGGATGGGTGGTGAGAAGCCACGCCGGGGTTCGACGGTTCTGCAGGAGCAGAACCGGACCGCCGCAGGCGGGTCCCGAGGCGCAACGCGCATCGGGATCGGGTGCATGGATGCACCCGACAATCCCCCTCTCTCCGCCAGATAACTGAAAAAGGCTGCCCCCAGGGGCGGCCTTTTTCAGTTATCTGGCGCGGGACGCGAAGTGCGCTGCGCGCGCTTCGCCCCAAACGTTGCGGTGCAACGTTCGGGCCCCTCCCTTCGCCCGCCTCTCCCCGCCCCTGTCGGGGCAGCCCCTCAACAGAGGGGCTTGTTCCTCCAGCTGCATCAGTAGATCCAGACCATGCGTGGATGACTCGGCCCGGTCGAATCGACTATCCGCCCATGCCCCAGCCTCCCGCTGCTCCCGTCCCCAGCACCCTCACCCTTCGCTGAACAGGTGGTTCAAGGCCGCATACCCCGGTGCGCCCTCGGGCATCGCCATCGTGCCGCCGAGAAAATCCGTGGTCGCCGCAACCGTCGCCGCCCATGCGTGCATGAACAACGCGGGCCCTGCACTCAGCCGCCGCACGCCGGCCTGCGACAGCGCAGCAAGCGACGCAATTCCAGGCAGCCACATGAGGTTGAGGGGCAGCGGCACGGCGCTGGCAACCGCATCAGCCTCGTCCAGCGCACGCAGCCCCGGCACAAAGCCGCCGTCGGCACCGGCACGTGCATAGGCCTGCAGCCGATCGATGCTCATCCTGACTGCCTCATCACCTCCGGCCAGGCTGCGCAGATACACATCGGTGCGCGCATTGATGAAAAGCGATCGCCCGCAAAGCGCCGAGCGGATGGCAGTGATCTTGTCCACCAGCGCCGCAGGACTGCCGGCGCCGTCTTCGATGTTGATCCCGACCGCACCCGCCTCCACCAGCCGCAGCACCCGCGCAGCGACCGCATCGGGAACATCGCTGTAGCCGTCCTCGATATCGACCGTGACCGGCAACGAGACCACACGAGCGATTTCGGAAACCCGCTGCAGCAGCGCGGTATCAGGCAGCGCACCGCCATCGGCATAACCGCAGGACCACGCCATCGCAGCACTCGATGTTCCCACCGCGCGAGCGCCCTGCTGCTGGACCAGGCGGGCGCCACCGGCATCCCATACGTTGGGCAGCACGTAAAGATCGGCGCCGTGGTGGAGTTGCACGAAACTGGCGTGAGCGTTGGACATGGAAACTCCTGATGACGGGGACCTGCAGTCTGCCTCCGAACCGGTTTCCGGGCTCGCCATGTTCAGACATCAATGGCACGGACCTCGCGCACAATGTGTCCGCCACCACCCTGACGTTCCTTCATGACACCCCGCCCCTACTGCCGCAGTGACGTAACCGCCTGCCTGTCGATTTTCGACAGCAACGTACCCACCTACTTCGCGCCCGAGGAGCGCAGCGACTTTGAACGCTTCCTGCGTGAGCAGGCAATGGACTGTGCATTCCAGGTCATCGAGCGCGATGGCAGCCTCGTGGCCTGTGGCGGCCTGTCGCGACGCGGTGATGGCAGTGCCGGTTTCTGCTGGGGCATGGTGAAGCGCGCGCTGCACCGGCAGGGGCTGGGGCGCGAACTGGCGCTGGCGCGCCTGCGTCAGGCCGAAACTGATCCAGCCATCAATCGCATCACACTCAGTACCAGCCAGCACACCCAGGGCTTCTACGCCGGTCTGGGCTTCCAGGTGACACGTGTGGTGCCCGATGGCCACGGCGCCGGGATCGACGCCGTGGAAATGGAACGGGTGCTGTAGGCTCCCGCAGCCGGCAGATCCACGCAGGCGTGGATCTGCCGCTGGCACCCCCTGCTCAGAATCCGACGCGCAGGTTGATCTGACCACCAACATCGCGGCGACCATCGCCGTGCTGGCCCTGCACGAACATCGACAGCTGGCTGTTGCGGCCCAGGCCGACCGCCACGCCCAGCTGGCTGACCAGCGCATTGCGTGCCATCACCGCGCTGTACACATCGAACGCGTTGCCACCGACCGCGAAGCGGTTGCGGCTGGCCACGTCGGTATCGCCCGATGCATGCTGCCAGCCGAGGCCGACCGTCAGCTGCGCCGGGAAGCGCTCGCCACTGCCCACGTCCCAGCGCCCACGCACGCCCACGGTGCTGACATTGAGCGTGTCCTTGCCGCCCTCCAGCACCAGCGCAGCACTGCCGCCCTGTTCCACCGCACGATCACTGTCGACCCAGTGCTTGGTGAACTGCACATACGGCTGCAGCTGGGTCCTGCCGCGGGTCCAGGTCCAGCTGCCTTCCATCTGGGCGATGGTCACGTCCGAATCCTGGCGGCTGTACAGGGTCTGGCCCAGCAGCGGCACCTCACGCGTGGTGCGCGTGCGGTAGTCACCGCGCGACGCGCTGCCACCGACCGCGAAGCCGTTGCTCCACTGGCCCTGTGCATACAGGCCGAAGGTGTTGCCACGCAGGCGGGCCCGCGAGCTGCGATCGTACAGGCGCGTATCCAGCCGTTCGTTGCCGGCCGCTGCACCCAGCACCACGTGCTCGCCCAGCTGCCAGTCCACGCCTGCCATCAGCGCATTGCGGTTGGAGCGGATGTCATCGCCGTTGCCGTCACCGTCCTGGCGGAACACCTTGCCACTACCAGCCAGCCAGGCCGACGCGCGCTCGCCGCGCACGGTCGGAAGCTCGCTGCCCAGACGCTGGCGGATGCCTTCTTCCAGGTAGTTGTCATACAGCAGCACCGCACGGCTGGCCGCATGCACTTCACCGGACAGCTGGTCGAACGCCGCGCGCGCGGTACCCGCGTCATACATCAGCAGCGTGTTGTACAGCCCCAGTGCCGAGCCACTCTGCGGCAGGCTGTCCAGCGCTGCAGCGGTGTTGTACTGGTTGCGCGTCTTCGCCGCCGTGGTGAAGGCCGCGGTCTGCGCCACATCGATCTGCAGATTGGCCGTGTTCGCCGTGTAGACCGGAGTGATGGTCAGGAAGGCCGACGGCGTGGTCGCCGAGGCGAACTGCCCGCTTACGCCACCGCCCGCATTGATCACGGTGTACTGCTGGCCCTGCTGGTAGCTGGTGCTCGGCGAAATGGTGTTCACCTGCACGGTGCTGCCACCCACGTTGGCACTGCCACCCACCTGCACCGTGTCGCTGCCGGTGGCACCCAGATCGATGCCCAGCGTGCTGCCCGGCGACAAGGTCAGGTTGCCACCCACCGTGATCGTGCCGGTGCCGTTGCCCGCACCGCTGCCATTGCCCGGGCCATTGCCCGGCGACAGCACGCCGCCGCTGGATACCGTCACGCCACCGCCGGTACCACCGATGGTGCCGGTGCCGGACAGCGTGGTGCCGCTGCCGATGGTCCACTGGCCGCCGATGTTGCCGGTGACATTCAGGCCACCGCCGGTGACCTGGCCGGTGCCGCTGAAACCACCGCTGTTGCCGCCGAGGTTCAGGCCGCCCGGACCTGCCTGCACGATGCTGCCGCCACCGCTGATGGTGCCGCCCAGCGTGGTGGTGCCACCGGTGTTGATGACCAGGCCACCGTTGTTGGTGATGTTGCCGGTGATTGAACCGCTGGCCCCACCGTTGCCCACCTGCACGGTGCCGCCCGCACTGATGGTCGTGCCACCGGTATAGGTGTTGTTCCCGGTAAGCGTAAGGGTGCCGTTGCCAGCCTGGGTCAGGCCACCGCTGCCACTGATGGTGCCACCCACGGTGGTGTTGCCACCCACGTTGAACACCAGGCTGCCGTTGTTGCTGATGTTGCCGGCGACCGATCCGCTCGCGCCGCCGTTGCCAACCTGCAGCGTGCCGCCGGTGTTGATGGTGGTGCCGCCGGTATAGGTGTTGTTACCGCCCAGGATCAGCGTGCCGCTGCCGGCCTGGGTCAGGCCGCCGCTGCCACTGATGGCGCCGCCGACGGTGGTGTTGCCACCCACGTTGAACACCAGGCTGCCGTTGTTGGCCACACTGCCGCCGATCGCACCGGTGGCGCCGCCATTGCCGACCTGCAGGGTACCGCCGGCGTTGATGGTGGTCGGGCCGGTATAGGTGTTGTTGCCGGTCACGGTCAGCGTGCCGCTGCCGGCCTGGGTCAGGCCGCCGCTGCCGCTGATGGTGCCGCCCAGCGTGGTGTTGCCGGCCACGTTCGACAGCAGCGTGCCGTTGTTGGTGATGTCACCCACGATCGAACCGGTCGCACCACCATTGCCCAGCTGCAGCGTGCCGCCGGCATTGATGGTGGTACCGCCGGTGAAGGTGTTGTTGCCGGTCAGCAGCAGCGTACCGCTACCAGCCTGGGTCAGGCCGCCACTGCCGCTGATGGTGCCGCCCAGCGCGGTGTTGCCAGCCACGTTGGAAATCAACGCACCATTGTTGGTGATGTCACCAGCGATGGCGCCGGTCGCACCACCGTTGCCGACCTGCAGCGTGCCGCCGGCATTGATGGTGGTGCCGCCGGAGTAGGTGTTGTTGCCGACCAGGGTCAGCACACCGCTACCCGCCTGGGTCAGGCCACCGCTGCCACTGATCGCGCCGCCGACCGTGGTGTTGCCCGCCACGTCGAAGACCAGGCTGCCGTTGTTGGCGACGTTGCCGGTGATGGCGCCAGCCGCGCCGCCATTGCCGACCTGCAGCGTGCCACCGGCGTTGATGGTGGTGCCGCCGGTATAGGTGTTGTTGCCGGTCAGGGTCAGCGTGCCGGCGCCGGCCTGGGTCAGGCCGCCGCTGCCGCTGATGGTGCCATCCAGCGTGGTGTTGCCGGCCACATTGGATACCAGCGCACCGTTGTTGGTGATGTCACCAACAATCGCACCCGTCGCACCGCCGTTGCCGATCTGCAGCGTACCGCCGGCATTGATGGTGGTGCCGCCGGTATAGGTGTTGTTGCCGGTCAGCACCAGCGTGCCGCTGCCGGCCTGGGTCAGGCCACCGCTGCCACTGACCACGCCGCCCACGGTTGCGGTGCTGCCCAGGTTGTAGACCAGGCTGCCGTTGTTGGTGATGTCGCCCAGCACCGAGCCGGTGCTGCCACCGTTGCCAATCTGCAGCGTGCTGCCACCATTGATGGTGGTGCCGCCCGTATACACATTGTCGCCGCTCAGGGTCAGCGTGCCGGTGCCGCTCTGCACCAGGCCGCCGGTGCCACTGAGCACACCGCCGAAGGTGGTGCTGCCGTTGTTGCCGCCGGTGGTCAGGGTCGCACCGCCCAGCACCACGCTGGATCCGGTCACGCCGGCCAGGCCTCCGATGCTCTGATTGCCACCGGCACTGATGTCCAGCGTACCGGCACCGGCCAGGTTCACCGTGCTCGCACCCGACAGGCTGCCACCGGCCGCCACCGCCAGCGTGCCGCTGTTGATGGTGGTGGTACCGGTATAGGTGCTGGCACCGCCCAGCGTGACCGTTGCTGCGCCATCCTTGAGCAGGCCGCCAGCGCCGCTGATCGGGCCGTTCAAGGTCAGTGCGTTGCTGCCGGCCAGAGTCAACGTGCCGCTGGCCAGCTGCACGGTATTGGCCAGCGTCAGCGCGCTGGTGCCGTCCAGACTGGCGTCGCCACCCACGGTCAGCGTGCCGGTTCCCAGTGCAGCGTTGTCGCCCAAGGCAAGGCCACCGGCGTTGAGTGCCACGCCGCCACTGAACGTGTTCGCGCCGGTCAGGGCCTGCACACCCGCCCCGTTCTTCACCAATCCGCCGGTGCCGGTAATGTCACCAGCGAAGGTGGTGTTGCCCACGCCATTGAGGGTCAGTGTGCTGCCACCCAGCGCGACCGTACTGCCGGCAACACCGGCCAATGATCCGATGCTCTGCGCACCACCGGCAGAAATGTCGAACGCTGTACCGGCATTGGCCAATGTCACCGCGCCATTCGATGCCAGGCTGCCACCGGCGCCAATCGCCAGCGTGCCCGCATTGATGGTGGTGCCTCCGGTGAAGGTATTGGCACCGGTCAGGGTCTGGGTGCCGCTGCCCTCCTTGATCAGCCCACCGGTCCCCCCCACCGAACCACCGAACGTGCCATTGACGGGACCACCAATGGTCAAGGTGTTGCCGCCCAGGTTCACCGTACCGTTGCCGACCAGGGTGCCGAACTGCTGCGTGCCGCTGCCCGCCGACAGGTCGAAGGTCGCCCCCGAAGCCAGGTTGACGATGCCACTGCCATACAGGCTCGCGCCAGCGCCCAATGCCAGCGTACCGGCATTGATGAAGGTGCCACCGGTATAGGTATTGGTACCGTTCAAGGTCAGCGTCGCCGCGCCGTCCTTGCTCAGCGAACCAGTGCCGCTCAGGCTGCCGTTGAGGGTGAGGTTGTTGCTGCCGAGTACAGTCAACCCGTTGTTGAGGATGAAGTTGTTGGCCAGCGTCACCGCGGTGTTCGAATCGAGCGTGGCATTACCCCCCACCGTTACCGCGCCGGTGCCCAGTGCAGCATTGTTGCCGACCACCAGGCCACCGGCATTGAGCGTTACGCCACCACTGAAGGTGCTCGCACCATTGAGCGTCTGCACGCCAGCGCCGTTCTTGATCAGACCACCGTTGCCGCTGATCGCGCCATTGAAGGTGCTGTCCACCGTGCCGCCCAGGCTCAATGAGCTGCCACCGAGGGCCACGGTGCTGCCGGCCACACCTGCAAGCGAGCCGATGCTCTGGTTGCCGGCCGAAATGTCGAGGGTGCCGGAACCGGCCAGGTTCACCGCACCGGTCGACGCCAGGCTGCCACCAGCACCGATGGCCAGCGTGCCGCTGTTGATGGTGGTGCCTCCGGTGTAGGTATTCGCACCGGTCAGGGTCACGGTAGCCGCACCGTTCTTGATCAGGCCACCGGTACCCGAAATCACACCGCCCAGTGTCAGCGCCTGGCTGCCGAGCAGGTCGAGGTTGACGCCCGCTGCAAGCCCGATGTTGTTGGCCAGGCTGACGCCTGTCGTTGCATCCAGCGTCGCGTTGCCGCCCACCGTCAGCGCACCAGTGCCGAGCGCGGCGTTGTTGCCGACCATCAGGCCACCGCCGTTGAGTGCAACGCCACCACTGAACAGATTGGCGCCACCCAGCGTGAGGATGCCGGCGCCATTCTTGACCAGGCCGCCGGTGCCGGAAATCGCACCGTCGAACACGCTGTTGCCGATGCCGCCGAGGATCAGCGACTGCGCGCCCAGGCTGACCGTGGAGCCGCTCACGCCGGCCAGCGAACCAATCGTCTGGCTGGCGCCGGACGCCGAGATGTCGAAGCCGGTTCCCGCCGCAGTGAGCGTCACCGCCCCGTCCGCAGCCAGGCTGCCACCCGGACCAATCGCCAGCGTGCCGGCGTTGATGAAGGTGCCGCCGGTATAGGTATTGGTGCCGGTCAGCGTTTCAATGCCCGAACCGACCTTGGTCAGGCCACCCGTGCCTGCGATCGAGCCACTGAACGTGCCATTGGTGGCACCGCCGACTTCGATCGAGTTGGCACCAAGGTTCACCGTACCGTTGCCGACCAGCGTACCGAACACCTGCGTGCCGCTGCCGGCAGACAGATCCAGCGTGGCACCGGTGGCGAGGTTGACGGTACCACTCGCCGCCAGGCTGGCACCGGCACCCAGCGCCAGCGTGCCGGCATTGATGTTGGTGCCACCGGTGTAGGTGTTGATGCCGTTCAAGGTCAGCGTCGCGACGCCATTCTTGGTCAGGCTGCCAGCCCCGGAAAGGACACCGTTGAGTGTCAGCGCATTGCTGCCGAGCACGGTCAGCCCGGCATTGAGCGCGATGTTGTTGGCCAGCGTTGCCAGGCCGGTGGTGTCCAGCGTGGCGGCACCGCCGACGGTCAATGCACCGGTACCCAGCGCCGCATCATTGCCGAGCACCAGCCCGCCTGCGTTGAGCGTCACGCCGCCGCCAAACGTGTTGGCACCGGACAACGTCTGCACACCCGCGCCCACTTTGACCAGACCGCCGCCGCCACTGATCACGCCATCGAACGCGGCGTTCGTCGCTGTGCCGAAGGTCAGCGAGTTTGCGCCCAGCCCCAGCGTGCTTCCACCCGCACCGTTGAGCGCACCGATGGTCTGGCTGCCACCGGCACCGGAGATATCGAAGCCAGCGCCTGCGCCCAGCGTGACATCACCCGCTGCGGCAAGGCTGCCACCCGCCCCCAGCGCCAGTGTGCCGGCGTTGATGGTGGCACCTCCTGTGTAGGTATTGATACCGGACAGCGTCAACGTGGTGGCACCGTTCTTGATCAGACTGCCATTGCCGTCGATCACACCCGACAGCGTCAACGCATTGCTGCCCGGCAATGTCAGTGCAACGCCCGAGCCCAGCGTGACTGCATTGCCCAGTGTCACCGCGGCGCCTGCATCCAGCGTGGTACTGGCATTCACCGCCAGCGCGCCGGAACCGAGTGCGCCGTTCGCACCGACCACCAGGCCACCACCGTTCAAGGTCAGGCCACCACCGAAGGTATTGGTGTTGTTGAGCGTCAGCAGGCCCGGACCGTTCTTGACCAGGCTGCCGCCACCGGCCAGCACGCCCGCCAGGCTGAGGTCATTGCTGCCTCCCAGCGTCAGCTGCGAACCCGCGCCGAAGTTCACCGCATTGGCCAGATCCAGCGCAGCCGTCGTGTCCAGGCTGACGTTGCCGCCAATGCCCAGCGCCCCCGTACCCAACGCCCCGGCATTGCCGAGGATCAGGCCGCCGGCATCGAGCGCGACGCCGCCACTGAAGGTATTGGCTCCGGACAGCGTCTGCACGCCCGCGCCAGCCTTGATCAATCCACCACTGCCATCGATGAGACCGGCAAAGCTGCCGTTGCCGGCGCCGCCGAAGGTCAGCGTCTGCGTGCCCAGCGCCACATGGCTGCCGGCGATGCCGTTCAATGCACCGATGGTCTGCCCTGCACCCGCCGCGGAGATGTCCAGCGTCGCGCCGGCACCGGCAAGGTCCACCGCACCGGCGGCGGCAAGACTGCCTCCCGCGCCGAGCGCCAGCGTACCGGCGTTGACCGTAGCGCCACCGAGGAAGGTATTGGCACCGGACAGGGTCAGCGTCGAGGCGCCGTTCTTGATCAGGCCACCGGTTCCCCCCAACACGCCGCTCAGGGTGAGATTGTTGCTGCCCGGCAGGGTCAGCGTGTTGGCGCCCAGGTTCACTGCATTGACCAGCGAAACCGGCGCACTCGCATCCAGCGAAACATTGCCGCCGATGTTCAGCGCACCGGTACCCAGTGCACCGCTGGCGCCAACCGACAGGCCGCCCGCGTTCAGCGCCAGGCCACCACTGAAGGTGTTGCTGTTGTTCAACGACAGCACGCCAGTGCCGGTCTTGATCAGGCCACCGGTGCCGGTGATCAGTCCGCCCAGAGCAACATTCTCATTGCTGGTCAGGCTCAGTTGCGCACCGGCGTCGAGATCGATGGCATTGCCCAGGTTCAATGCCACCGTGCTGCCCAGGGTCGCGTTCGCGCCCACGGCAAGCAACCCGGTTCCCAGTGCGCCAGCGTTGCCCAGCATCAGGCCACCGCCGTTGAGCGTCAGCCCACCGGCGAAGTTGTTGGCGCCGTTGAGCGTGAGCGTGCTGGCGCCGTTCTTGACCAGGCCACCGGCTCCGGAAACCACCCCGCCGAGCGTGATCGCCTGCGAACCCGGCAGCGACAGCACAGCCCCGCTGCCCAGGGTCACATTGTTGGCCAGGCTCAGCGCCGCGCTGCCGTCAAGCGACGCACTGCCACTCACGTTCAGGGCACCAGTGCCAAGCGCGCCGCCATTGCCAAGCAACAAGCCGCCCGCGTTGAGATTCAGTCCCCCGCTGAAAGTGTTGGTGCCATTCAAGGTCAGCAGCGAGGCACCGTTCTTGGTCAGGCTGCCGGTGCCGGTGATGTTGCCGCCCAACGTGAGGTTCTGGCTGCCCGGCAGGGTCAGCGCCGCACTCAGGTTGATGGCATTGCCGAGGTTCAGTGCGGCCGAGCCATCGAGCGTACCGTTTCCACTGACCGTCAACGCACCGCTGCCGATCGCACTGTTGTTGCCCAGCAGCAGGCCGCCCGCCGCCAGATTCACGCCCCCACTGAAGGTGTTGGCGCCGCTCAGCGTCTGGATGCCCGTGCCCTGCTTGACCAGGCCGCCGGTACCGCCGATCACGCCCGCGAACGTCTGGTTGGTGGCATCACCGAAGGTGAGCGTGCTGCTGCCCAGCGTCACCGTGCTGCCGGCGATACCGGACAGCGCGCCGATGGTCTGGTTGCCGCCGAGCGAGATGTCCAGGTCCGCGCCAACGCCGGTCAGGTTGACCGCACCACCGGCCGCCAGGCTTCCGCCGCTGCCCACCGCGACCTTGCCGGCATTGATCGCCAGACCGCCGGTGAAGGTATTCGCGCCGCCCAGCGTCAGCGTGGCAGCACCGTTCTTGACCAGGCTGCCGGTACCACCGATGGAGCCGCCCAGCGTCAGTGCATTGCTGCCCAGTACATTGAGCAGGCCACCTGCACCGAGGTTGATGCCATTGCCCACGCTCAGCGCCGCGCTGGCATCGAGCGTTGTCACACCGCCAACATTCAACGTGCCGGTTCCGAGCGCGCCGGCATTGCCCAGGACCAGGCCACCGGCATTGAGCCCCAGCCCACCACCAAAGGTATTTGCACCGTTGAGTGTCAGCGTGGTCGCCCCATTCTTGACCAGGCTGCCGGTGCCCCCGATCACGCCGTTGAACGTCAGCGCCTGGTTGCCGGGCAGATTGAGGATGCTGCCCGCACCCAGGTTGACCGCGTTGGCCAGTGCAAGCGCTCCCGTGGTTCCATCGAGCGTCACGTTGCCGCCGACGCTGAGTGCACCGCTGCCCAGCGCAGCAGCATTGCCCAGCAGCAGGCCGCCGCCGTTTAGCGCGACGCCACCGGTGAAGGTATTGGCACCAGACAGGGTCTGGGTACCCGTACCGACCTTGACCAGCGCGCCACCGACACCGCCGATGACGCCGGAGAAGCTGGTGCTGGTGTTCAGGCCACCAAGGGTGAGGCTGTGCGCGCCGAGGTTGAGCGCACCGGATCCGGCGAGTGAGCCGATGGTCTGGCTGGCCGCAACCGAGAGATCGAGGTTGGTCCCTGCGCTCAGCGAGATCGCACTTGTCGGCGACAGGCTGCCACCGGCGCCCAATGCCAGCGCACCACCGGTGACCGAGAAGGAGCCCGTGAGCAGGTTGGCACCATTCAAGGTGAGCGTACCCGGCCCCGCCTTGACCAGGTTGCCGGCGCCGGAGATCGAACCGTTGAGGCCGAGACTGTTGTTGCCGAGCAGGTTGAGCGTGCCGCCCCCGCTGACGATCAGGTTGTTGCTCAGGTTGAACGCGGCGGTGGTGTCCAGCGACGCCAGACCACCCACGGTGAGGGTGCCTGAGCCGAGAGCACCCGCATTGCCCAGCAGCAGGCCACCGGCATTGAGGTTGACGCCGCCGGAGAACAGGTTCGCGCCGCCGAGGGTGACGATGCCGGTGTTGTTGACCGCCAGGCCGCCAGCGCCTGAAAGCACGCCCCCCAGGCCGAACGCATTGGTTCCGCCGAGGGAAAGGTTGCCGCCAAGGTTGAAGGCGTTGGTCAGGTTCAGGCCCGCCGTGGAGGCGGCAATGGCACCGCCGTTGGCCGTGAACAGCCCGGTGCCGAAGGAGGCAGCATTGTTGAAATTGACCAGACCGTCATTGAGCGTCGTGGGCCCGGTTCCGGTCCAGGCTCCCTGCAGGTTCCATGTACCGCTGTTGACGGTCAGCCGCTGGAAGTTGAGGTACTGGTTCCAGCCCAGCGTGGTCTGCGCCCCGCCGGTGCCGGAGCCTGGGCCGGTCGGGCTGTTCTGCAGCACCAGCGTGTTGTTGGCTGCACCAGTACCGACACCTGCGTTGACCGTACCGGCCGCTGCCAGCGAGACCGAGATACCGCCCAGCACATCGATGCCCGCCGACGCCCCGGTCCCAGTTGCCACATTGGACCCGGACACGGCGGTAAAGATATTCCCCAACGTGGAATCGCCGAGGTAGACGCTGCCGGTGATCGTGCCGCTGTTGGTCACCGAATTGCCTGCCGCCGATCCGGCGAGACCGACCCGCCCGGTAATCCCTCCGGTATTGCTCAGAACCGTTCGCGCGCCGCCGTAGCTGACGATGGCCGGCGCATCGGCCGTACCGATTCCGCCCAGCAGGAAATTCATGTTGACGGTGCCGGCGTTGTTGATCGTGGTGACGCCACTTGCGCCATTCTGCACGGACAGCGCACGCCCACTCGCACCCAACAGGGCGGCGACATCGATGAAGCCCTGCAGGGTGCCGGTCGAAGTGTTGTCGACGGTGATCGTCTGGCCACTCGCATTGCCCAGCACCGCGCCGGAGGCGGCAAAAATACCTACGCTGGTACCGATCGTGCCGTTGTTGGTGAGCTGGATGCCGTTACCGCTCAACGTCATCGAGTTGCCCAGGCCGGCAGTGCTTCCTACATTCGCGCCGGCCGCCACGGTTACATTGACACCATTGGTGGCATCCGCGAAGTTGTTGGTGGTACCCGTGCAGTTGATATTCGGTCCCGGTGTCGAGCAAGCCGCGAACGCCGAACCACTGGCCAGCGTGGCAGCCAATGCCACCGCCAACTGGTGCGCCCGCAATCGCGGCACCCGCCCTGCGCAGACCGCGCTTCCGCCGGGATTCTGGGCGACCTCCGAAGCAACCTGCATTACGCCGAGGGCACGATTGAAAACCAGACGGTAAATGCGGTTCATCGGTAAATCTCCATGAAAAGACCGGATGGCACTGCAGGCAGGTTCTTTTGAAGACAATGCGGCCCACCCCGGTTCCCGACATGGAAACAAGGCCTGGCTTCATTAACTTCTGAAAATCTTCACATCTTCACGCGACCGCACCTGGAACAGGCAGGCCAACGTGTCCGTCAAGGCGAAAACTCCCCGATTTCGGATGACGAATGGCGGCACTGTGCGGCCGATGGCGCCAGCGGCATGTGAATCACGCTCGTTATTTTCATGACGCACGTCAAATAAAACGGGCGGACAAAATGGTTTTGCCGAAAATGCATATACCTGCAGCAGGCGGAGATTCCTTCCTCCGCCCAACTAAATGCATTCAGCTGCTCGAGAGTTTCATCAGCACCAGGCCGGAAACGATCAGCAGCGCCGCACCGATCCGCATCGGGCTGACCTGCTCGCCAAGGAACACGATGCCGACCACGAAGGCGCCAACCGCCCCGATGCCCGTCCAGATCGTATAAGCGGTACCCAGCGGCAGGCTGCGCATGGCCACCGCAAGCAGCCAGAAGCTGGCGATCATGCCGATGATGGTGACGACGGTAGGGGTGAGCCTGGTGAAGCCTTCAGACTGCTTCATGGACACGGCCCAGACGATTTCCAGCAGGCCGGCGAACAACAGATAGATCCAGGCCATGACAGCCCTCCTCTTGGTAGGGCCAGGCCGTCCTGGTCATTGATTCCCGATGTGGGGGAGGTCGTTCCTCCTGGCCGGCATTCTAGCAACGCCGGTTGGCCCGGGCCGTTGCCTGCGGTCAGGGGTTACAGCTGATTCAGCGCATGAAGCTGGCGCCGGCGTGCATGCCTGGGCTAGAATACGCGCCTGCCATCGGCCAGCCGATGCGCAGTCCGGCTGTGGTCTCCGGCGCGACGCGCGCTGCTTCCCCTGATCCGCGAACTGGCCGCCTTCTGGGCGGCCAACGTCTCTATGGTGGCCCCGTCGGCCCCTCGCGACGCTAGGTCGAAAATCCCGCCAGGGCCGGAAGGCAGCAACGGTATCGATCGACGCGGGCGCCGAGGTCAGCCGGCGGGGCCACCGCCTTTTCGGGCGCTGCCCCACTTCTGGTGGCTGCCAACCTTGGTTGGCGCTCTTCGCCGGGCATGGCCCGGCGCTAACGTGCTTCAGGCGTGCCCTGGTGGAACACCACCCGCCATCCCTGCGCGTGCCGTCGCCACAGCGAACTGCGCAACACCCAGCCCTGGGCCTGGCCATCAACGTGGTAGCGGCTGCGGTAGCGCACCTGTGCCAGGCCGTCGGACAGCAGCCACACGGCATAGTCGCCCGATTCAATCTCAACCTCCGCCCGCTCCTGCGGAATCTCCTGCAGCGCAGCGGCACGCCCATAACAGCGGCCGGAACTGCCGATCTCGCTGAAATCCTCGTCCAGCAGCGCCTCCAGGCGCTCGCGGTCACCGCGCACCTGTGGCCCGTGCAGGGCGCGCTCCAGCGCCTCCAGTGCGGCAGCCAGCGCCGCATCGGCGGGCCGGCCGGCAGCGCTCACGGCGGGTCCTGGGCCAGGACGTGCGGGGCGGTCGGATTGGCCAGCGGCACGCACTGCCCTGGCTGGGCCACACGGTGTCCACGCGCGGCCAGCGCCTGGCCGTCGGCTTTGCTGGCGTAGTGATAGAGCATCATCCGCGCCTGCAGTTCAGCGCTGTACTCGCGCTCCAGATCATCCACGCCGGTATGCGACGGGTTGCCGTGCAGGCCACAGTCGTGGGCGATCAGCTCATTGTCATCGGCGAAGCGGGCGAGCATTTCCGGAATCGGCCGGGTATCGCCGCTCCAGGTCAGCGCACCCTGCAGGCGCAGGCCATAGGCAGTCTCCGGCCAGTGGTGGCGCACCGGAAACACTTCCAGCCGCACGCCCTCGTGCCAGAACGCATCGCCCACCACGATCAGCTGGAACGCGTCCCAGAAGTTGGCGCCGCCCTCGGCCAGCACGTTCGGGTAATCGCCGATGCGCTTGTGCAGGAGCGGCACCACCGTCGCCGGCACGTACAGGCGCACCTTGCCGCGCCGCTGCCCACTGAAGAAGGTGTCGACGAACAACCGTTCGAAGCCGGCCACGTGATCCAGGTGCACATGGGTGACGAACAGCGCCTGCGGCATGTGCCCGTAGTGGCCCTTGAACGCGGTCAGGCCCTCACCACCACAATCGATGGTCAGCCACGGCCTCCCCTCGCGCTCGATCACCGACATCGGCGAGCCCAGCTCGACCGCCGACGCATTGCCGACGCCGAGGAAACGCAACGACCAGTCCATCAGGTGCCCCGGTTCCAGGCCATGTCATAGGCGCGGCGCAGCCGCATGTAGTCCTTCTGCACGTCTTCCATGCTGCGCTCGCCGCGCAGCTTGACCAGCGAGCGCAGCAGGCGCTTCAGATTGCGCTCGCGCCAGGCGGTGGCCGGGATGCGGATCACCCCGCGGTCGAAGTCGATCAACCAGCCATGACCATTGCCATCGAACAGGATGTTGTGCGCATTGAGGTCGGCATGATCCAGCCCGGCCCGGTGAAAGCGGGCGATCAATCGCCCGGTTTCTTCCCAAGGCGCTCCACGGCCGGCAACCAGCGCGCGATCGGCCAGCGAGCGCACGCCCTCGATCCGCTCCATCAGGATCGCCGCCCGGTAGCGCAGGCCCTCGCGCATGTAGAACGCCGCCAGGGGCCGGGGTACCGGCAGCTTCTTCTCGCGCAATGCGCGCATCAGCCGGAATTCGGCGAAGCTGCGGGTCCGATCGGCGCCGCGCCAGAGGTACTGGTCATGGCTGATTTTCGCCGCCAGGCCGCCGCGCAGGTAGTGGCGCAGGACGCTGGTACCGAACGGCGCATCGATGAACCAGGCGCTTCCACGGCCACCCTCGCCGACCGGCCGGGCCTTGCTGCCCCAGTGCTGGGGCGAGAACAGGTCGGCCTCGGCTTGCCGCAGCCGCTCGCGGTCGAACAGAATGGCCCCGATGCCGCGACCCTCGCGGCATGGCGTCAGCGCTTCATTGGCGTCGAATGCGACCATTTCTTTGAGTCTAACAACACATGGCATCAGCGTCCTCCTCATTGTGCCTCCTGCGCCTGTCCGCACTCGGCGATGTCACCCACGTGGTGCCCTTGGTGCGCACGCTGCAGGCTGCGCGGCCGGACACGCCGATCCACTGGATCATCGACAAGGCCGGTCACAAGCTCCTCGAGGGCCTGCCCGGCGTGACCTTCCATGCCTATGACAAGAAGAGCGGCATGGCCGGCGTCAAGGAGCTGCGCAAGCAGCTGCCGCCGGGTCGCTTCGAGGCACTGCTGCAGATGCAGGTCGCGTTCCGCGCCAACCTGCTGTCGGCGTTCATTCCGGCCGAACGCCGCATCGGCTATGACCGCAGCCGCTCCAAGGACCTGCATGGTCTCTTCATCAACGAACGCATTCCCGACCGCCCCGGCATCCACGTGCTCGACGCCATTGGCAGCTTCTGCGAGCCGATGGGCCTGCGCCAGACGGAGGTCAGCTGGGACCTGGCCGTGCCGCCGGCGGCCTCTGAGTGGGCCGCCGCGCAGTGGAAGGACGATGGCCGTCCGGTGCTGATGATCTCGCCGTGCTCCAGCCACGTGCGCCGCAACTGGTACGCCGACCGCTATGCCGCCGTTGCCAGCCACGCCGCACAGCGTGGCTGGAAGGTCGTGTTGTGTGGCGGCCGCAGCGAACTGGAGCGCAGCATGGCCGACGCCATCCTGGCGCAGTTGGATACACCGGCGCTGGACCTGGTCGGCAAGGACACGCTCAAGCAGCTGCCTGCCCTGCTTGCCCGCGCCAACCTGGTGATGACCCCGGATTCGGGCCCGATGCACATCGCCAATGCCATGGGTGCCAAGGTGCTGGGCCTGCACGCGGCCAGCAACCCGCACCGCAGCGGCCCCTACTCGGACCGCCGCTACTGCGTGGACCGCTACGACGACGCCGCGCGCAAGTATCTGGGCAAGCAGGCTGCCGACCTGAAGTGGGGCACCAAGATCGAGTTCGATGACGTGATGGAACTGATCAGCGTCGAAGACGGTATCGCTGCGTTCGAACGCTACGTCGCCGACCACCTGGGGTGAGCGGCAGTCGCCATCCACGCATGGCGTGGATCTCCCCTTTGGCCGGGATTACGCGCGCTGCGCGTAATCCTGGTACGACTTCTCTTCCACGTACGCCGAACCGAGCGCCAGGTTGATCGCCTTCTTGATGCGCGCGCGCTCATCGTTGCGCAGGTAGACGCTGCGCGCCAGGTCGATGAAGCCCTGGTCGAACGCCTGCGCCTTCTCCTTCAGGCGGATGTCGTCCTCGATATCCCACAGCTGCTCGTTGACCGCCTTCAGCTCGGCACGCAGCTTGGCGATGTCCTTCACCGCCGCCGGGTGCGCCATCCAGGTCTGCTCCAGCGCCGACAGCTCCTTGCGCACGTTGGCCAGCTTGCCTTCGTCGCTGATGCGCTCGGACTTGATCTGCAGGATCGAGATCTTGTCCAGCAACTCGCCGAAAGAAACGGGGACGAGGATTTCAGCGGTCATGGGGAAAGCTCCAGCAGGTGAGGCAGGCAGTTTAACTCGCAGCTCGCGATGGAATGGGTAGATCCACGCCATGCGTGGATGGTTCAGCTCGGCAGGAAGAGCATCCACGCATGGCGTGGATGTACAGATGCATCTGGAGCAACAAGCCCCTCTGTTGAGAGGCTGCCCCGACAGGGGCGGGGAGAGGCAGGCAAAGGGAGGGGCCCATAGGTTACGCAGCAACGTGTGGGGCGACGCGCAAAGCGCGTCGCGTCCCGCGCCAGATAAAAGAAAAAGGGCCGCCTTTCGGCAGCCCTTTTTCTTTTATCTGGCGGAGAGGGGGGGATTCGAACCCCCGAGGCGCTATAAACGCCTGCCTGATTTCGAGTCAGGTACATTCAACCACTCTGCCACCTCTCCGGGTGGTCCCCGGCGGACCGGGGACGCGCATCATACGAGGAAGTGAGGCCGACGACAAGTCATTACGAACAACCCGATGAAAATTTCCCGGGTGCATGCCTTGCCGGATCCCGGCCACCACCCGATGATGCCCGTCTCCCCCGCAATACCGCGCCCGTTGCCCACCATGATCGAATTCGGACATCTCACCCATCCCGGCATGCGCCGCGAGCTCAACGAGGACACCTACTACGGTGACAGCGAGCTCGGCCTTTGGCTGGTGGCTGATGGCATGGGCGGGCACGCCTGCGGCGAGGTCGCCAGCGCGCTGGCACGCGAGGCCATCGTGCGCGAGATCCGTCGCGGGGCACCGCTGGCGCAGGCCATCCGTACTGCCGATGAAGAGATCATCCGCGCCTCGCGCCGCCGCAACGACACCCTGCCGATGGGCACCACCGTGGTTGCCGCACGCGTGCACGGCAACCGCTATGAAGTGGCGTGGGTCGGCGACAGCCGTGCCTACCTGTGGCGCGACGGCCAGCTGGCCCAGCTCAGCCAGGACCACAGCGTAGTGCAGGAACTGGTCACCCAGGGCAATCTCACCGCCGAACAGGCGCGTGCGCATCCGCACCGCAACGTCGTCACCCAGGCACTGGGCGTGACCGATCCAGCGCATCTGAACGTGGCCACCACCAGCGGCGAACTGCGCCCGGGCATGCAATTGCTCCTGTGCAGTGACGGCCTCACCGAGGAAGTGGACGACCGCGGCATTGCCCGCACCCTCGCCTTCGAGGATGCCAGCGCGCAGGAATGCGTGGATACGCTGGTCGCGGCCGCGCTCGATGGCGGTGGCCGCGACAACATCAGCGTGATCCTGGTGCGCTGCCACTAACCGGTAGATCCACGCCACGCGTGGATACGGCGCTGCCGGCCAGCAGCCGGCACTACCCCATCCCAGGCATTACACGCTGGCAGGCTCTTCCACCTTCGGGCCATCCCACAGCGCGTGGCCGGCCTTCTTGCGCAGCCGCTCCAGGCGTGCGGTGTGCGCTTCCAGTTCCGACGGCGTGGCCACCACGCGCGGGCGCGGCAACAGCTTGCTGGTATCGAAGGCCAGCAATGCCGCACCGGCAGCGCCGGCATCGTCATCGCCCAGCCCGAAACCGATCTCCTCCTGGCCCGAGGTCAGGGCGATGTAGACGTCGCCCAGGATCTGCGCATCGAGCAGGCCGCCGTGCAGTGCGCGGTGCGAATTGTCCACGCCCAGCCGCCTGCACAGCGCATCCAGCGAGTTGCGCTGGCCCGGGAAGCGCTCGCGCGCCATCACCAGGGTATCGATCACGGTGCAGCGGTCGGTGATCTTCCCATACTGCGGCCCCAGCAATGAAAGCTCGTTGTCGAGGAAGCCCAGGTCGAACGCCGCGTTGTGGATGATCAGCTCGGCACCATCGATGAACGCCAGGAACTCGTCGGCGATCTGCGCGAAGTCCGGCTTGTCATCAAGGAACTCCAGGGTCAGGCCGGTGACTTCCTGCGCGCCCTGTTCGAACTCGCAGTCCGGCTTGATGTACTGGTGGTAGTTGTTGCCGGTCGGTCGGCGCTTGAACAGCTCCACACAGCCGATTTCAACGATGCGGTTGCCCTTCTTCCATTCCAGGCCGGTGGTTTCGGTATCAAGGATGATCTGACGCATGGGCTCAGTTTACCGGGCTGGAGTCGCGGATCTGGATGGCCGCATTGCGGGCCAGGGTATCCACCCGCTCGTTGTCCGGGTCACCGGAGTGGCCCTTCACCCAGCGCCAGTCGATCTGGTGGCGCAGCGTGGCCGCCTGCAGGCGCTCCCACAGCTCGCGGTTCTTCACCGGGTCGCCGCCAGCGGTCTTCCAGTTCTTGCGGATCCAGCCGGGCAGCCACTGGGTCAGGCCCTGCCGCACATACTGCGAATCGGTGTAGAGCACGATGTTGCACGGCTCGGTCAGCGACTCCAGGCCGGAGATGGCCGCCATCAGCTCCATCCGGTTGTTGGTGGTGTGCGCTTCGCCGCCGCTCAGTTCACGCTCGTGGCCCTTGTAGCGCAGCAGCGCAGCCCAGCCGCCGGGGCCGGGATTGCCAAGGCAGGAACCGTCGGTGTGGATTTCGATGGTTTTCAATACAACTCCAGAATCAGGTAGCAACAGTGCCGTGCCAGCGCACCGGCAGCGGTTTCGGCCCGGGCAGGGCCAGCGTGCGTTTTTCGGCATGGAACAGGCAGGCCGCGCGCAGTGGTGCCCAGCCGCCGGGACGACGGCTGCCGCCGCCCTGCCAGAGCGGACCGAGGTAGCGCATATCGTCGCACTCCAGGCCATGGCGGCCGAGCAGCAGGCGGATCCGCTGCGGCGTGCGCACCACCAGCCCATGCTGGCGCCAGCGCGTGCGGTACGGGCTGAACGGATTGAGGCTGCTCAGCCACAGGTGGCCGCCCGGCATCAGCACGCGTTCGCACTCATCCAGCAGCTGGTCCGCATCGGCCGCGACCACATGCTGCAGAACGATGGCGTTGACGCTCTCATTGGCCAGCGGCAATGGCAGGGCGCAGCGGGTGTCGCCGGCATAGCCCTGCCCCTGCCGGAACAGGCGCAGACCGCGTCCGCCCAGCTGTGCATCGTCCAGCCACGCCGCACTTGGTGCGATCCACAGCCATGGCTGCGTCGGCAGCACCGACAGCTGCGGCAGCAGCAACTGCCGCTCCAGCACGCGCAATGCCACCGCCGGTTCGCTGTCGAACCACGGGGCCTGGCTCGCTTGACGGGTGCTCTGCAGCGCGGGCATGGTCCAATTCTATGCGACTGACTGCCCTGACCGCATTTGCGGACAACTACATCTGGATGTTGATCGACGACGATGGTGCAGCCGTGGTCGTCGATCCCGGCGATGCTGCGCCGGTGCTCGCGCTGGCCGACCAGGGCCTGCGCGTGGACAGCATCCTGCTCACCCATCACCACGATGACCACATTGGCGGCGTGCCCGCACTGCAGGCGCGTTTTCCCGGTGTGCGGGTAATCGCACCGGCCGAGGAGCGCATCCCGACGGCGACCGAGCGGGTCGGCGAAGGTGAACGCGTTCAGGCACTGGGCCGGATGTTCCACGTACTATCCGTGCCCGGGCATACCCGCAGCCACATCGCGTTTCACACTGCTGAACACCTTTTCAGCGGAGATTCGTTGTTCAGCCTGGGCTGTGGGCGCCTGTTCGAAGGTACGCCGTCCCAGCTGCTGGCATCGATGCTGAAGCTGGGTGCCCTGCCCGCGCAACTGCTGCTGTGTTGCGCTCATGAGTACACCGTGTCAAATGCCGTCTTCGCGCGGCATGTCGACCCCGCCAACGCTGCCCTGTGGCAGCGCCAAGAGGAGGCTTTGGCCATGCGCCGCGATGACCGTTCCACCCTGCCGGTAACCCTGGCCAACGAATTCGACTGCAATCCCTTCCTGCGTGTGCACACGGCGCCGATCCGTGCGTCGGTGTCGGCACACCTGGGCCGTGACGTCGTTGACGACGTCGACGTGATGGCCGGTCTCCGGCATTGGAAAGACGGCTTCCGCGCATGATGCGCCGAAGTCTGCCGCTGGCCCTGGGCCTTGTCCTGGGGCTGGCCGGAACCGCAGGCGCACAGTCGCTGGGCGCCGGCATCAGCCAGAACCTGACCGCCGCTGCGGCGCTGCCGCTGGATCCGTCCGCGCTGCCTGCGCCCTCGGTGCGCAATGGCCAGGAGATCTTCACCAGCTTCCGCGATGGCCTGGCCGAACCCAGCTGCGATGCCGAAGCCACCAGCCCGCGCTGGCAGAAGCAGTTCGCCCACGCGCCGTCCCGCCTGGCCAATCAGGATGACGACGCACTGGTGCTGTTCGGTTATGTGGTTGAAGAACTGCGCAAAGCCAACCTGCCCACCGAATTCGCCCTGATTCCCTTCGTGGAAAGCGGTTACCGGCCCAATGCCCGCAACGGCAGCGGCCCGACCGGCCTGTGGCAGTTCATCGCCACCACCGCACGCAACCATCGCGTGCCGATGGCCAACGGCTATGACGGACGCCTCTCTGCGGTCGATTCGACCCAGGCCGCGGTGCGTTACCTGAAGACCCTGCACGGCATGTTCGGTGGCGACTGGCGCCTGGCCACCATGGCCTACAACGCCGGCGAGTACCGCGTGCTGCAGTCGCTGCGCAAGGCTGGCATGAATGCGCAGAACGCCAAGCCCTCGGCGCTGCCCGGCCTGTCGCCGGTCACCTATGCCTACGTCGAGAAGCTGCATGCCCTGGCCTGCGTGCTGGAAGACGTGGAAGACCAGCCCCGCGTGATGGCCTCGCTGGACCGCACCGTGCCGGTGCTGAAGGACCACACCCTGCCGGCCGGCACCAGCGTCCAGCAATGGGCCGCACAGCGCGCCCTGGACCCGGCCAGGATTGCCCGCCTCAATCCCGCCCTGGCAGGCGGTGGCCGCGCCTCCGGCACCACTCGCGTGCTGGCGCCGGTCTCGGCCGCCAATGCGACAGTGGCAGAGGCTGCCACCGCGCTGGTCGCCAGCGCCGTTCCGGTCGCCGCAGCCGCGCCAACGCCCCAGGTGGCCAAGACCGTTGCGGCCATCGCCGACCGTCCGCGCAGCCGTCGCCACACCGTGCGGAATGGCGAGTCTGCCTGGACCATCGCCCGCCGCTACGGCATGCCGGTGAAGGCCCTGCTGTCGCTGAACGGCCTGAGCGGCAGCAGCGTGCTGAAGCCGGGCGCGGTACTGCGCGTCGAAGACTGACGCGCCAGCCAAGCACTCCCTGTAGAGCCGAGCCCACGCTCGGCTTTTTCTTGCGCGGTGCGGCTGCTTCGACATGCTTCTCGTAGAGTCGAGCTTGCTCGAATGCCTCCACATGTGCAGGCGAGCAAGTTCGACTCTACGCACCCACACACCAACAAAAAAAGGCCCGGCAATGCCGGGCCTTTCTCGCTCCTGCAAACCGATGAGGCTTACAGGTTCGCTTCGGTGGTCTGGATCACGAACTTCTTGCGCATCGCCTCGATGTAGGCCTTGGCTGCGGCCATGCCGTCGATCTGGCTCAGCTGGTCCTTCAGCTGCTTCTGCTGCTCGGCGGTCACTTCCTTGATGTCGCCCGGATTGACCTTGTTCACTGCGAACAGCAGCGCGTGGCCGTTGACGTCAACCTTGCCGTAGCTCGGCTTGCCTTCGGCCGGGACCGGTGCGCTGAAGATCGCGCGATTGATTTCCGGGGTCGGCACCGGCTGGCTGCGCGGCAGGCCCGGCATCGGGCTCAGCTGCAGCTTCTCGCTGGCGGCCAGCGACTGCAGGGTGGCGCCGGCCTTCAGCTTGGCCAGCACGGCGTCGGCCGCCTTGTCGCTGGCCTGGCGCTGGCGGTCGGCGCGGATCGCGGCGATTACCTGCTCGCGGGCCTTGTCCAGCGGCATCGCTTGTTCCGGGGTGTGTGCAGCCACGCGGATGACCACGCTGTGGTTGGTGGCGCCACCCAGGGCGATCGGGTCGCTGGCGGTGCCGTCCTGCACCAGCACGTCGGAGAACGCGGCACGCAGCACGGCCGGATCGGTGGCAATACCGCTGGCGGTGGCACGGGTGATCGGGCCCAGAGTCTGCAGCGGCAGGTTCACTTCCTTGGCCGCAGCGGCCAGATCGCTCGGGCTCTTGTTGATGGCGTCGACCAGGCGACCAGCCAGCTCGTTGAAACCGCGCTCGCCGTCGGCCTTCAGCTGCTCTGCGGCGAGCGTGTCACGCACTTCCTCGAACGACTTGCCTTCGCCACCGCGCACGGCGGCGACCTTGATGACGTGGTAACCGAAGTCGGTCTTCACCGGGCCGATAACGTCACCCGCCTTGGCGGCGAACAGGGCGTCTTCGAACGGCTTGACCATTGCGCCACGCTCGACCCAGCCCAGGTCACCGCCCTGGTCCTTCGAACCCGGATCTTCCGAGTTGGCCTTGGCCAACGCGGCGAAGTCGGCGCCGGCAGCCTTGGCCTCGGCAGCGATCTTGTTCGCCTTGGCTTCGGCACCGTCACCGGTCAGCAGGATGTGCGAGGCCTGGCGCTGTTCCGGCGAGGTGAACTTCGCCTTCTCGTCTTCATAGCGCTTGCGCAGGGTGGCTTCGTCGGCCGCGGTCGGCGCCGGCAGGTTGCCACCGTTGATCTCGACGTACTCCAGCGACACGCTCTCGGCCTGGCGGAAATCCTTGCCATGGCTGTCGTACCACTGCTTGATCTGCGCGTCGGTGACCGGCGCGGTATCGGCCGGCACTTCCGGCAGCGCAGCCAGCTCGACGTCGCGGGTTTCACCCAGCAGCTTCAGCAGGCGCTCGGTTTCGGCCTGGGTAACGAAGCCGGAGTTCTGCAGGCCGGAAGGAATCACCGACTGCTGCAGGCTCTCACGCACCAGTTCCTGGAACTGGGTGGGGGTACGCGGCGGATTGCCGCCGGCCAGGGCCAGGCGGTAGTTGTTCTCGCTGAACTTGCCGTTCGAATCGAGGAAGGCCGGAATGGTGGTGATGTACTCACGCACCGCGCCATCGCCGATCACGACACCAGCCTGCTCGCCGACCAGGCGCACGACCTGCTCATCGATCAACTGATCGAGCACGGCCATCTTGCTTTCAGTGCTCTCGAACGCGCGCGGGTCGAAGTTCTCGCCCTGCTGCTGGCGCTCACGCATGCGCTCCTGTTCGAAGCGGGTGCGGAAATCCTGCGCACTGATCTCATGGTGCTGCCACAGCATGCGCACCGGCCACCACGACGGGGCCGAACGCCACCAGGTCGGAGGCGCGGAAACCTTGGCCACGTTCTGTGCGCCAACGCCACCGAGATAGCTGTTGTCGATCACGAACAGGAACGGAATCATCAGCAGCCCCAGGATCACAGTGACGATCCAGCCTGAGGTCTTGTCGCGGAGTTTCTGCAGCATGGTGAGGAATCACAAGGCCTGATTGGCGAGCCCGGCAGTGTAACCCGCTTCGTCGCAGGGACCAAAAGCAGCCCCGGCGCGGCCTGCGCCGCATCCTCGCAGCAACCCGCCACTGGCAGATGCATGCCTCGCGTCCGACCGCGCGAACAACACAAAGAAAAAGCCCCCGGCTTGCGCCGAGGGCTTTTAAAGTTGGCGGAGCGGACGGGACTCGAACCCGCGACCTCCGGCGTGACAGGCCAGCATTCTAACCAGCTGAACTACCGCTCC
>NZ_JBBCBL010000001.1:925974-1053736 GCF_037203745.1 Stenotrophomonas sp. CCNWLW162
GCGGAGCGGACGGGACTCGAACCCGCGACCTCCGGCGTGACAGGCCAGCATTCTAACCAGCTGAACTACCGCTCCGCATTGTTACCTTTTTTGTTTTCTGCCGATCTGGACCGGGAAGAAAACAAAGCCTCCAGCTTTTGGCCGGAGGCCTCGTTGAATGGCGGAGCGGACGGGACTCGAACCCGCGACCTCCGGCGTGACAGGCCAGCATTCTAACCAGCTGAACTACCGCTCCACACTCAAACTTTTACCGCGGTGCTGTGGTGGGTGCTGAGGGTTTCGAACCCCCGACCCTCTCCGTGTAAAGGAGACGCTCTACCGCTGAGCTAAGCACCCCAGCGAGCCGCTTAGTTTACAGCATCCTTCAGGGCCTTACCAGCCTTGAACGACGGATTCTTCGAAGCAGCGATCTTGATGGTGTCGCCGGTCTTCGGGTTGCGGCCGGTGCGGGCAGCACGGTCGCGGACCTGGAAGGTACCGAAGCCAACCAGGGTGACCGCATCGCCGTCCTTCAGCGCCTTGGTGACGGCAGCAACGACGGCATCGACAGCGCGGCTGGACTCGGCCTTGGTCAGGTCGGCAGCTTCAGCAACGGCATCGATCAATTCGGTCTTGTTCATTCTTTACAACTCCTTTGGCGGTGGGTTCCGCAGATTCGACAGGGAAGCAACCGCACGCCTTCTGCATGCGGCCGCCATGTGGAAACGGTTCGCTGATTCAGTCATCGCCGACAGCGATCACTCATTCGCGAGTGCTGCTTTTATACCAGTGGCCCTACCCCCACGCAAGCTGGAAAGCCAGCAACGACGCGGGTTTCAAGCCATTGGACAGCGCGCGTCAATGCTTGACGCGCGCGCTTCCACTCGGTTTGGCCTTGCTGCGCACCGTGACGCGTTGCGCACTCTTGCGCGCCTTCTTCGGTGCCAGCGGACGCTCCAGCGCCAGGTCCAGGACTTCTTCGATGTACTTCACCGGCACGATCTGCAGATCGCGGGTGACGCTGGCCGGGATGTCGGCCAGGTCCTTGCGGTTCTCTTCGGGGATGATGACGGTGCGGATACCGCCACGCAGTGCGGCCAGCAGCTTCTCCTTCAGGCCACCGATGGCAGTGACGCGACCACGCAGGGTGATCTCGCCGGTCATCGCCACATCGGCACGCACCGGCACCTTGGTCAGCATCGACACCAGCGAGGTGACCATCGCGGCACCGGCGCTGGGGCCGTCCTTCGGCGTGGCGCCGTCGGGCACGTGCACGTGCACGTCGTGCTTCTGCAGGAAGTCGCTGTCGATGCCAAAGCCCACCGCACGCGAACGCACCACCGACAGTGCCGCCGACGCCGATTCCTTCATCACGTTGCCGAGCTGGCCGGTCAGGATCAGCTGGCCCTTGCCCGGCACCAGCGTCGATTCGATCTGCAGCAGATCGCCGCCCACCTCGGTCCAGGCCAGGCCGGTAACCAGGCCGATCTCGTTCTCTTCCTCGGCGCGACCGAAGTCGAAGCGACGCACGCCCAGGTACTTGTCCAGGTTCTTGCCGGTCACGCTGACCAGCGCCTTGGACTTCTTCGCACCCTTCTTCGCCTTCACCGGCTGCGGGCCGGCCAGCGCGATCTCCTTCACCACCTTGCGGCAGATCTTGGCGATCTCGCGCTCCAGGTTGCGCACGCCCGATTCGCGCGTGTAGTAACGCACGATGTCCTGGATGGCATCGGCGCCGATTTCCAGCTCTTCCGGCTTCAGGCCGTTGGCCTTGATCTGCTTGGGCGACAGGTAACGGGTGGCGATGTTGAGCTTCTCATCCTCGGTGTAGCCGGGGATGCGGATCACTTCCATGCGGTCCAGCAGCGGGCCCGGAATGTTGAGTGAGTTCGAGGTGGCCACGAACATCACTTCGGACAGGTCCAGGTCCACTTCCAGGTAGTGGTCGTTGAAGGCGTTGTTCTGCTCCGGATCGAGCACTTCCAGCAGCGCCGATGACGGATCGCCACGGAAGTCCATCGACATCTTGTCGATCTCATCCAGCACGAACAGCGGGTTCTTGCTGCCCACCTTGTTGAGGTTCTGCACGATGCGGCCGGGCATCGAACCGACGTAGGTGCGGCGATGGCCACGGATCTCAGCCTCGTCGCGTACGCCGCCCAGCGACATGCGCACGAACTTGCGGTTGGTGGCCTTGGCGATGGACTGGCCCAGCGAGGTCTTGCCCACGCCCGGCGGACCAACCAGGCACAGGATCGGCCCCTTCATCTGCTTCACCCGCGACTGCACTGCCAGGTACTCAAGGATGCGTTCCTTGACCTTCTCCAGGCCGTAGTGATCGGCGTCCAGGGTGTCCTGCGCGGCCTTCAGGTCCTTGCGCACCTTGCTGCGCTTCTTCCACGGCACGCCCAGCAACCACTCAAGGTAGTTGCGCACCACCGCCGCTTCGGCGGACATCGGCGACATCTGCTTGAGCTTGTTCAGTTCGTTGCGTGCCTTGGCTTCAACAGCCTTCGGCATGCCGGCTTCGGCGATCTTGCGGGCCAGCTCTTCCAGCTCGCCCGGTGCGTCGTCGAGGTCACCCAGTTCCTTCTGGATGGCCTTCATCTGTTCGTTGAGGTAGTACTCGCGCTGGCTCTTCTCCATCTGCGACTTCACGCGGCCGCGGATGCGCTTTTCCATCTGCTGCACGTCGATCTCGCCGTCGACCAGGCCGACCAGCATCTCCAGGCGGTCGCCCACCGCCAGCGTTTCCAGCAGGCGCTGCTTGTCGGACAGGCGCACGCTGATGTGCGCGGCAATGGTGTCGGCCAGACGCGCCGGCTCATCGATGCCGGACAGGGTCTGCAGCAACTCCGGCGGCAGCTTGCGGTTGGTCTTCACGTACTGCTCGAACAACGACATCAGCGAGCGGGCGATCGCCTCGACCTCGCGTGCTTCGCGTTCGTCGGTGGCGTCGATCTCCACGGCCTGGCCATGCAGCGAGCCGTTGCGCTCGTCGACGTGGGTCACCTGCACGCGCGACAGGCCTTCGACCAGCACCTTGATGGTGCCGTCGGGCAGCTTCAGCAGCTGCAGCACCTGCGCCAGCGTACCGACCTGGTAGAGGTCGGCCGCATGCGGGTCATCGGTCTCGGCCGACTTCTGCGCCAGCAGCAGGATGCGCTTGTCCGCTTCCATTGCCTGTTCGAGCGCGTGCATGGACTTGTCACGGCCGACGAACAGCGGGATGACCATGTGCGGGAACACCACTACGTCGCGCAGCGGCAGGACCGGCAGGTCGAGGGTTTCACTTGGGGAACGGGCCATGGGGGCTCCAGGGAAGGGGAAAACCGCCTCCGGGAGGGCATCTTCCGGAGACAAAAAAAGCCGATGGCCCCGTTATGGGGCCATCGGCTTTCAGATGCAAGGCGTTCGTTTAAAATCCTTTCAAATCAAAAACTTGAAAGGATCACTCGGCGCCTGCGGCCTTCTGTTCGGGGGCCGCCGGGGTCTGGTAGATCAGGTACGGCTCGGACTTGTGCTCGATCACCGACTCGTCTACCACCACCTTGCTGACGTTTTCCTGCGACGGCAGGTCGTACATGGTGTCCAGCAGAACCGATTCGACGATGGTGCGCAGGCCACGGGCGCCGGTCTTGCGCTTGAGCGCCTTCCTGGCTATGGCCGACAACGCGTCCGGACGGAACTCCAGCTCGACGTTCTCCATCTCGAACAGCTTTTTGAACTGCTTGGTGATGGCGTTCTTCGGCTCGGTCAGGATCTTGATCAGGGCCGGCTCGTCCAGCTCCTCCAGGGTCGCCACCACCGGCAGGCGGCCGACGAACTCGGGGATCAGGCCGAACTTGATCAGGTCTTCCGGCTCGACTTCAGCCAGCACCTTGCCCACTTCCTGCTTGCGCTCGGCGCTCTTCACCTTGGCGCCGAAGCCGATGCTGCCGACGTCGGTGGAACGGGCCTGGATCACCTTGTCCAGCCCGGCGAACGCGCCGCCGCAGATGAACAGGATGTTCTTGGTGTCCACCTGAAGGAATTCCTGCTGCGGGTGCTTGCGGCCGCCCTGCGGCGGAACGCTGGCCACGGTGCCTTCGATCAGCTTCAACAGGGCCTGCTGCACGCCTTCGCCGGACACATCGCGGGTGATGGACGGGTTCTCGCTCTTGCGCGAGATCTTGTCGATTTCATCGATGTAGACGATGCCCTGCTGTGCCTTCTCGACGTCGTAGTCGCACTTCTGCAGCAGCTTCTGGATGATGTTCTCCACGTCCTCGCCCACGTAACCGGCTTCGGTCAGCGTGGTGGCGTCGGCCATGGTGAACGGCACGTTGAGCAGGCGGGCCAGGGTCTCGGCCAGCAGCGTCTTGCCCGAACCGGTCGGGCCGACCAGCAGGATGTTCGACTTGGCCAGTTCGACCTCGTCGTTCTTCTGCCGGCTTTCGATGCGCTTGTAGTGGTTGTACACAGCCACGGCCAGGGTACGCTTGGCACGGTTCTGGCCGATCACGTACTGGTCGAGGACCTCGAGGATCTCGCGCGGCTTGGGCAGCGAGCTGCGCGCCGACTGCGCCTTTTCCTCAAGTTCCTCACGGATGATGTCGTTGCACAGCTCCACGCATTCATCGCAGATGAACACGCTCGGACCCGCAATCAGCTTGCGCACTTCATGCTGGCTCTTGCCGCAGAAAGAGCAGTAGAGGATCTTGCCGGTGTCCGTGGAACGACCTTGGCGGTCTTCGCTCATGCTTCGCTTACCCAGTTACCCCACCCGCTGAACGGGGGTTCGATTCGAGAATAGCACAGGGCCGGAGGGACACCAGTCCCGCCCGACCCTGCAGGAACGGGACCTCCAGGGCCCCGTGATGATGGCTCAGCCGGCCTGGATCGACTCATCCGGACGACGCTCCAGAACCTGGTCGACCAGACCATAGGCCTGTGCCTCGAACGCGCTCTTGAAGTTGTCGCGCTCGGTGTCGCGGGCGATCGTCTCCAGCGACTGGCCGGTGTGCTTGGCCAGCACTTCGTTCAGGCGCGAACGCAGGGTCAGGATCTCACGCGCGTGGATGTCGATGTCGGTGGCCTGGCCCTGGTAGCCACCCAGCGGCTGGTGGATCATCACGCGCGAGTTCGGCAGCGCATAGCGCTTGCCGGCTTCGCCCGCGGCCAGCAGCAGGGCGCCCATCGAGGCGGCCTGGCCGATGCAGGTGGTGCTCACATTCGGCTTGATGTACTGCATGGTGTCGTAGATCGCCATACCGGCGGTGACCACGCCACCCGGCGAGTTGATGTAGATGTTGATGTCCTTTTCCGGGTTTTCCGATTCCAGGAACAGCAACTGCGCCACCACCACGTTGGCCATGTGATCGTCAATCGGGCCCACCAGGAAGATCAGGCGCTCCTTCAACAGGCGCGAATAGATGTCGTAGGCACGCTCGCCGCGGCTGGTCTGCTCGACCACCATCGGAACCAGGTTCAGGGCTTTGGTTCGGTTGTCCATTACGTGAGGTACCTATCTTGGGGGAAAACAACCCCGCGCCGGGACAGGCGCGGGGCATCCGGTGATCCGCCCGGACTTACTGGCGGATCGCGTCCTGGAACGACAGCTTTTCTTCAGTGTGCTGGGCACGCTCGGCGATCCAGTCGATCACCTGCTCTTCCATCACTCGGTTCTGCAGGCCAGACATCAGCTGGGGGTCGTTGCGGTACATCTCAATGACCTGTTCCGGCTCTTCATAGGTCGAAGCGATCAGGCGCATCGTTTCGTTCAGGCGCTTGGCTTCCAGGCGCAGATCGTTGACGCGGGCCACTTCACCGACCAGCAGACCGACCAGCACGCGCTTGGCGGCAGCATCCTTGAAGCCTTCATGGGCATCGGCCGGGATCTCACCGACGTTCTGGCCATTGCGGCGGATCTGCTCGACCTGCTGGGCCAGCATGGCGCGGGCTTCGTTCTCGACCAGGCGCGGCGGCATCTCCACCGAGGCATAGGCGGCGATCAACTGCTCGCCCACTTCACGGCGCAGGCGGTTCATCAGGGCGCCCTTCAGCTCGCGCTCCAGGTTGGCGCGGATGTCGCTGCGGAACTGCTCGACGTCGCCGCCCTTCACGCCGAAGCTCTTGATGAAGGCTTCGTCTACCGCCGGCACGACCGGCTCGGACACTTCGGCGACCTTGACGGTGACCTGCACGGTTTTGCCAGCCAGCACCGGCACGCGCCAGTCCGCCGGGAACTCGACGTCCAGCGTCTTTTCTTCACCCTTGGCCAGGCCGACCAGGCCCTTTTCGATGGTTTCGAACATCATGCCCTGGCCGAGCACGATCGAACCCTTCTCGGTGCCCTCGGCCGGCAGGCGCTCTTCGCCGGCCTGCGACCAGGTTTCCACCGCGACCAGGTCACCGTCCTGCGCGCCACGGCTGACCGGGGCCCAGGTGCGACGCTGGTTCTGCAGGTTCTCGATCATCTGGTCGATGTCGGCATCGGTGATCTCGGCGCTGTGGCGCACGACGGTCAGCTTGCTGACGTCGATGTCGCCGAAGTCCGGCACCACTTCCACAGTGGCGACGAAGGAGAATTCACCTTCGTCACCCTTGTCGATGCGCGGGCTGCCGACGATGCGCAGGTCGTGCTCGCGCACGGCCGCGTCGAAGGTCTCGCGCAGCAGGCCATCCAGCGCCTCGCCACGGACCTGCGCGCCGAAGCGCTGCTCGATCACCTTGGCCGGCACCTTGCCCGGACGGAAACCCTTGATGCGGGTGGTACGGGCGATTTCGCCCAGGCGGCCGACGATGTGGCTCTGCAGACGGTCTTCCGGCAGCGAGAAGCTCAGGCGGCGTTCCAGGTTGCCGGTGGATTCGATCGAAGCTTGCATGTTGACTCCTGCCACCGGTGGCCCAGGCCCCCGGCTCGATGATTGGGATGAAACGGTTGTAAGGACACGACGTCTGGGACGCGCCTGCTTGCCGCAGCCCTTTAGTTTCGCCCAATTTGGCCTGCACTGCCAGCGCGTGCCGGTCAAGGGGCGCAGATGGCCCAATCAGGGCGGGGACAGGCCGGCACTGGTGCGAAAGGGGGGACTCGAACCCCCACGCCTTGCGACACTGGAACCTAAATCCAGGGCGTCTACCAATTCCGCCACTTTCGCGTGGCCGGCACAGGGATTCATTGTCGCAGGCGGGGCTGGAAAGCGAAAGGCATGACAAAGATGAATGTGCGCCCGTCCCGCAATCCAAGCGCGCAAGGCAGGTCGTGCGACAGCCAGAGGGCCCGGAGGACCGGGGCCATTCCGGGCCCGGCAGGTTACTTCACCGGCGCGACCAGCTCCGCGCCCGCCTTGTCCACTTTGTGTACCTCGACGCCCTGCCCATCGGTCGAATGGCGAATCTCCACATCGGCCGCCGCCGGATCGGCGGGCGTCGCACCCGTTTCACCGGCATGCATGCCAGTTCCGGCCTGCTGCGTGGGAATCGAATCGGTACCGGCCGGCCGCTCGACCGTGCGGGAGGGATCCTGCTCCGGCGTTTCGCTTCTGCCGCAGGCCGACAATGCCATCACCAACAGGCCCGCTCCAACCAGCTTCGTGCTTCGGTTCACTCGCAACATCGACGTGCTCTCCAACATGCGCTTTGCGCGGAACATCCATTGGGAGTGATGCAGCGCGCGCCCGGTGAGATGCAGAGCACAGCATTGAAAACACTGATGACGCATGCAACCCGGTTTCAGGCATCCCTGGTGGATCCACGTCATGCGTGGATGTGCGACTACAGCTGATCGCCCGAGCGCAGGCAAGAAAAAAGCCACTTGGCGGACCAAGTGGCTTTTGTCTGGTGGGCTGTCAAGGATTCGAACCTTGGACCTATTGATTAAGAGTCAACTGCTCTACCAACTGAGCTAACAGCCCGAAATCGGGGCGCGAATTATGACCCGATCCGCTCGGTGGGCGCAAGCACTTTTTTCAACAGCGTTGAAAGCAGCACTACGATCCCGCTCCCGCAGAAGACCCGCACCAGGCGGGACTCCGCAGCGTGTCCGCCATCGAATCGAAGGGGTCACACTTATAAGAAAAAAGCCACCTGGCATGCCAGGTGGCTTCTGTCTTGGTGGGCCGTCAAGGATTCGAACCTTGGACCTATTGATTAAGAGTCAACTGCTCTACCAACTGAGCTAACGGCCCGTGAAACTCAGACGCACATTGTAGCGTGCCTTCTGTTTATTGCAATACCGTGTCGGCTGCGCCGATGCGGTTGAATCAGTGGGGTGGCTGAGGGGATTCGAACCCCCGACCACCGGAATCACAATCCGGTACTCTAACCAACTGAGCTACAGCCACCACTGAAACTTTCGTCCCTGCATCGATACCACTGACACCTGGACTTGATGCGTTGCGACCGGGTGGAACCAGAAGTCCGTCCCCCGAAGCGAGTCCGGCATTTTCCGGGAGCCGCAAGGGAATTGCAAGCACTTCTTCACATTGATGTGCAGGGGCAGGGCCAAGGCTTGCCGTTCTCCCCCACCCCTTGTTCAACCCAACGTTGCCACTGCTGCGTCGGCAGTCACCACACCACACCTGGTGGACGGTGGATCAGAGGGCGGTGCCCATTTGGAGCATCGCGTTGAACGATTCCGCATTGCCGGGAAACGCGGCAAGTGACCGACGACGCACCTCATTGCTCGGGTGTTGATCTTCGACAGAGAAGATGAGGCACCGCGACCCATCGGCGACATCAAACCGCCAACAAGCCGCATGCGCCTGGAAATGACCAGATGCCGCGTGCCATCGCGGTCCTCGATGTTGAGGTCCTACGCACCGATCGCGTCGAACAACGCCTGGAAGCAGCCCAGCCACCCGCTTCGCCTGACTCGCGCCTGCCCGTCTCGCCCGCTTTCGCCGAGTGAACAAAAAGTGAATGAATCGTGAACAAATCCGGAATGGGAATGGGGGAGATCTGTTCATGCAACGTTAGCTGCTGACATGGAACGCGGCGCTCGCGTTTGCAACCATGCCGGTTCCTGCAACGAAGGTGAGATCAGTAAATGAGAAAGCGGCTAATCGGATTCGTCACGCTGGCAGCGGCACTGGCAGTGGCAGCCGTTGCAGTGTCCAGCTATCGGCAGCAGGAGACGGCTGGCACCACACCGCAGGAATCCGACAGCAGCGGAAGCCAGCAAGGCACGCCTGCTCATGGAAAGCAGCTTCCTGCATCACGCGCAACGGCCGCACAGACGCTTGAAAGCGAGAACAAGATTCCTCGGGGCTCGTACAAGGCAGTGGGACCCAAAGCCTACGAAATCGTCAGGGGAAATGAATTCCGCCCTCCTGGTGACGCGCTCGCCCACGTCAAGCAACTGATGCAGCGCTCCGAATCTGGAGATGCCACGGCGACCTACGAAATCTATCGGACCGTCGAGCAATGCCAGACCTTCATCTCCGATCGCGCTGACAACCTGGCCGATTCAGCTGCCAGCGTCGGGGCAGGCAACTGGTTCCTGGAAAGATCCGAGCGAATCCTCAAGGAGTGCGAGTCGCTCGCTCTGGATCAGGACATCTATCACGCCGATTGGCTCTCGAAAGCCGCCGCCATGGGCTCGCAGGAAGCGATGCGCGCCTACTCACTCTCTCCAGAGAAGGCCATCGGTTCGCTTGATGACGCCATCCGTGACCCGGCGAAGCTTGAGGCATGGAAGGAGACAGCCACCGGGTATCTGCGCGAGCTGGAAGCACAGGGGAACGTCAACGTCATCAGCGACATGGCAATGGCCTACACCTACGGCGGCATCGTTCCTGCAGATCCTGTCGCCGCCCTGGCTTACACCCGCGTCCTCAACAGACTGGACCCGCGATTCGCCACAACCAATGACATTGCAACCCGTGAGAAAAACCTGAGCAGCCAACAGAAAGAAACAGCCCGCCTGTCATCCAACGAGATCTTCAAGAACTGTTGCATCCCACGATAAGGACATATTGTGAAAGCTAGACTGATTGGGATTATCCCTTCGCTTGGTAGAAGCTCCATCCCCGCCGTTGCAGGCGTCCTGCTGTTCATGGCGGCAGGGAGTGTTCAAGCGAAAAAGCTTCCTGGCGTCATCAACTGCACCGCCGGGTGCACGCTGGCAACTCCCTATCCGGACCCGGTGACCAACCAGCAGCTTTCCCAAGAGGTTGCAAAGCTCAACGACGGGCGGACAACCGTGTGGACAGCCCAGACCCGAGTCCAGTCAGGCGACGTCCTGACCGTCTGTAACGGCATTTCCTGCGTCAACTACACCTGGCGAAACGGGAAATTCGATTCCGGTGAAGTCATCTCGACCGTTCTTCCGCCCAACTCCCAGGGTGGCGGCGGCGGCGGTGGTGGCAGCGGTGGTGGTGGTGGCAGCGGCCCGATCGGCGGCGGCTGCTACGGCAACTGCGGCGGCGGCAAGGTACGGGTAGGCGAGCTGGAACAGATGTAACCCACCGCACCGCGACACAAAGAAAAAAGGCCAGCGCAGTGCGCTGGCTTTTTTCGTTGCTCGTTCCGCTACGACCAAGCCGCCACACTCACGGAGACGCCGAGTCAAAACGGAGCTGAATTCAGTAAGCCATTGATTTCAATGGCGCGCCCGACAGGAATCGAACCTGTAACCGCCGGCTTAGAAGGCCGGTGCTCTATCCAGTTGAGCTACGGGCGCCCAGACCGAACGGTGTCCAATCCGACATGGCGTGGGATTGGTCGGGGTAGAGGGATTCGAACCCCCGACATCCTGCTCCCAAAGCAGGCGCGCTACCAGACTGCGCTATACCCCGATCTTGCAATCCCCTCGGGCCGTGCCCGGGGAGCTCGCCATTGTCGCCAAGCGCATCGCGAACTGTCAACGCGGGATGTGCAGGCCTGAAGCCTGCCACAGCGCCGAAAGCAGTCATCGGCTATGCTCGCGACCATCGGCCGGATGGCCGTCCTGACCTTCATTCGCACGGAGAACACGCATGCGCAGCGGCAACCCGGCTCTTTCCGAGTCCACCTTCCTCGACCTTGCCAGTGGCTCGGTGGTGACCAGCCCCGACCAGGCCATGACCCTCAACGGCACCGTCAACAAGACCGGCTTCCTGCTGCTGTTGACCGTGCTGACCGCCGCCTTCGCCTGGAACCAGACCATCGATGATTACGGCCAGGTCATGGCCGGCGCCAAGCTGTATGCCATGGGCGGCGCCATCGGCGGCCTGGTGCTGGCGCTGATCACCGTGTTCAAGAAGGAATGGTCGCCGGTCACCGCACCGATGTACGCGCTGGTCGAAGGCCTGTTCCTGGGCGCGATCTCGGCGCTGTTCAACGCCAAGTTCCCCGGCATCGTGTTCCAGGCGGTATTGCTGACCTTCGGCACCCTGTTCGCGCTCCTGTTCGCTTACCGCAGCGGCCTGATCAAGGCCACCGAAAACTTCAAGATGGGCGTGGTCGCGGCAACCGGCGGCATCGCCCTGCTCTACCTGGCCTCGTTCGTACTGGGCTTCTTCAACATCAACGTGCCGGTGATCCACGACTCCAGCTGGCTGGGCATCGCCTTCAGCCTGTTCGTGGTGGTCGTGGCCGCGTTGAACCTGGTGCTGGATTTCGACTTCATCGAAACCGGGGTCGCCCAGCGCGCGCCGAAGTACATGGAGTGGTATGGCGCATTCGGCCTGATGGTGACCCTGGTCTGGCTGTATGTGGAGTTCCTGCGCCTGCTGTCGAAGATCCAGCAGCGCTGAGCCGCAACATGCCATAGACGACAAAGGGCGCCTCTCCTGGCGCCCTTTTTCGTTCCTCCCTCAGCGTGCCAGCAGCACCGGCAGCGACGACGCCAGCAACGCGATGCCTGACACGGTCAGCAGGCCCAGCACGACTTGCCGGAAGCGTGCCTCGCTGATGCCGACGTAGACCCGCGCGCCCAACAACGTAGGCACCAGCATGGCCGGTGCCACGATGGCGAAATAGGGCAGCATCTGGCGGTCTACCAGACCACTGCCGACGTAGGTGGCCATGGTCACCGCCAGCATCGCCAGGTTGAAGTTCTGGATGACCGCGCGCTGCTCGTCCTTGCCGAAGCCGCGCAGCGTGCTCCACAGCGTCGGTACCGGACCGGCAAAGCCACCGATGCCGCTGAGCACGCCACCGGCCATACCGGCGATCGCGTCCCCGAAACGGCCTCCGACGGTGATCGGCGGCAGCGAGCGCGCCATCAGCATCACCGGGCACCACAGTGCCAGGAAGCCACCCAGAAGCGCCTTGAACCAGTTCATATCGAGCTGCGGCAGCACCATCACGCCCAGCGGAATACCAGCCAATCCACCGAGCACGAACGGCAGCAGCAGGCGCAGGTTGAAGCCGCGGCGTACGGTGAACACGGCTACCAGCTGGCCAACCAGCGCGCCGAACACCGACAGCGTGGCCGCCAGTCGCGGCTCCAGCCCCCACGCCCAGAACGACATCGCCACCATGCCGAAAGCGAAACCGGACAGGCCCTGCACAAATCCGGCGACGATCGCACCGAGCGCGACCAGCAGATACACCGACTCCATCACCACCCTCGCTAAAACCGCGCGGCTAACCTGCTGCGCCGATCTGTGCAGCGTAGTGCGCGGCGAGGTGCTCGACCAGCGCGCGCACCTTGGGGGCGAGTGCCCTGGCATGCGGATAGAGCGCGAAGTAGCGGCGCTGGCCTGCATGCCACGCTGGCAACACGCGGATCAGTCGACCGGCACGCAGGTCTTCCTGCACGGTGAGCGCAGTGAACAGGCTGATGCCCATTCCAGCCAGTGCGGCGGCATGCAGCGCTGGCGTCGCGTCCACCCGCAGACGCTGGCCGGCCTCGATGCTGGCGCTGGCACCGCGCGGCCCCTGCAACTGCCATGGCGACATCGCAGGCGTAGGACTGAAGCCCAGCAGGGTGTGCTGCCGCAGGTCCGCGGCCTGCTGTGGCAGGCCGTGCCGGGCCAGGTAAGCAGGCGCCGCCACCAGGATGCGCGGGCAACTGGCCAGTTCACGCGCGACCAGTTGGCTGTCCGGCAACGAAGCCGCGATGCGCAGCGCCAGGTCGAAGCCGCCGCCGACCACGTCGACCAGCTGGTCATCGGCAGAAAGATCCAGCGTCACCTGCGGGTAGCGCTGAAGGAATGAGGGCAGCCAGTGCGGCAACTCCTGGCTGGCAACCACCTGCGGCACGCTGATCCGCAGCGTGCCACTGGGCTGTGCCTGGCCGGCACGCGCATGCTCGTCCGCTTCCTGCAGCCGATCCAGCAGCGCTGCCGCTTCCCGGTAGTAATCGCGCCCGGCTTCGGTCAGCGACAGCCGGCGGCTGTTGCGATCGAGCAGGCGCACCTGCAGGTGTTCTTCCAGCTGCCGCAGTTGCCGCGACATCGCCGAATGGGTGGTACCCAGGCGCTCGGCGGCAGCAGTGAAGCTGCCTGCGTCGACGATGGCGCGCAGCGCACGCAGGGCGGCGAAGTGATCCATCGGCGGGCGGCTCCACGTGTCGGGGCCCACGGCATGCGGGCCCCACCAGCTTATCAAGCGCGGTCGCCGGCCTTGCGCACCGGCAGCGCCAGGATCGCGTCGGTACTCATGACATCGCCGAAGGTGTCTTCGATCTGCGCCAGCGAGGCGTCATGCAGCGCGCGATGACCGATGCGCTGGCCACCGGCCAGGTCCAGGTCGCGACTGGCGGTTGCATCGGATGACACGATCACCCGGTAACCACGCGGTGCGGCTGCGGCATCGCGGGCGGCACCGGCCACGCAGGCATGGGTCTGCAGGCCAGTGACGATCAGGGTGTCGATGCCGGCATCCTTCAGCACCTGGTCGAGCACGGCCGCCGAGTCACCGGCGAACACGCTGACGTTGTCCTTCTGCACCACGGTCTCGCCCTGGCGCGGCTGCAGATCACGATGGAAGGCGGCGTTGACGCTGCCCTGCGCGAACAGCGGCGCGCCGACCGGCAGCACATGCTGCACGTGGATCACGCGGATGCCTTGGGCATCGGCAAATTCGACCACCCGCTTCGCCTGGCGCAGCGCCGCCACGCCATCGGGGATGACCATGCGGCCACCGGCAAAGCCCGAGGCGGCACTGGCATCGAAGTACTCGTTCTGGAAGTCGATCACCAGCACGGCGGTCCTGGCCGCATCCAACGAGGTCGCGACCGGTGCGCCCGCCATATGCCGGATGGTGGGATGCGCCGGCTCGGCGGCGGCCAGCGGGGACAGGGTCGCCATGCCGATCAGACTGGCCAGGCCAAAGGTATTGAGGTTCATCGTCGCGCTCCTGTGCGCTGGAAAGTGGACACAGGATGCGGAACGCGGCATGCACGGACCAGCCAGGAAAGCGCACATGATCTGTGCGTTTTTTGCACAGAAAGAAACCCCCTGGAACGTCATGCTGTTGGTCTTGTGCACCTTGGTGAACACTTCTCCGCCGGTGCTGCGGGCCAGCCAGAAGGCGTAGCGAGGGTGCGCTACTGGTCAAAAGCACGTGACTACGCCGCAGTGCCGTTCAGGCGCAGCACCCAAGCATGCTGACTGCCGACTACGACCTCGGCGTTGTTGTCGCCAGCACGCAAGGCCTGCTCCTGGCCGGACGCGAACTTCACCGGCACGCCGGCCAGGGTGTGCAGTTGCTGCGGCCCGCTCATACTTCCCCAGGTGAGCAACACGTACGGCCCGTGCAGCGAATACACCGGGGAATCGGCAGGAACAGCGAACACCTGCATCCAGCGCGCCTCACTCGGCGTGAGCCGGCGCAGCGGCGCTCCCTCGCGGCTCAGGCGGGACAATGCGCGTTGCGCGCGCGAGGCGGGCCAGAAGTAAACGGAGTACACAGCCACACCGAGCATATAGATCGCAACGGCGGCGAGGACCCACCAGGTCGTAGAGGACATGCAGGACTCCTGCGCCCGTAGCAGTTGAGGAGCGAAAACGCAGACAGGCCCGCTTCAACGGGCCTGTCGCGCATTGCATGCATCGGTATCGGTGCACATCGGGAGTCGCGTGCCGCGTCCCGCTGTGCACATCCAGACCGCTTACAGGCGGCTGGCGATCGCCTTGGCGAAGCCCATCGTGTTGCCAGTGCCGCCGAGGTCGCCGGTCAGCGAATCCTTGGCTTCCATGGTGGCCACGATGGCCTTGCGCAGGCGCTCGGCGTTTTCCGGCTGGCCGATATGGTCCAGCATCTGCGCGGCTGCCAGCAGCAGCGCGCACGGATTGGCCTTGCCCTGGCCGGCGATATCCGGCGCGGTGCCGTGCACGGCCTCGAAGATTGCCGCGTCCTTGCCGATGTTGGCACCCGGGGCCAGGCCCAGGCCGCCCACCAGGCCGGCGCACAGGTCGGAGATGATGTCGCCGAACAGGTTGGTGGTGACGATCACGTCGAACTGTTCCGGACGCATCACCAGCTGCATGCAGCAGTTGTCGACGATCATTTCCTGGAATTCGATGTCCGGGTACTGGGCGGCGACTTCACGGGCGACGTTCAGGAACAGGCCCGAGGTCGACTTGATGATGTTGGCCTTGTGCACCGCGGTGACCTTCTTGCGGCCGACACTGCGGGCCAGCTCGAAGGCATAGCGCACGATGCGCTCAGAGCCCTTGCGGGTGATACGGGTGCCGGAGAAGGCGGTCTCGCCATCGGCCGACACTTCCTGGCCTTCAGCCAGGTAGGCGCCTTCGGTGTTCTCACGAACGGTGATCAGGTCGACATTGTCGAAACGCGACTTGGTGTTCGGGAAGGTATGGGCCGGACGCACGTTGGCGTACAGGTCGAAGTGGCGGCGCAGGCTGACGTTGATCGAGGTGAAGCCACCACCGACCGGGGTGGTCAGCGGGCTCTTCAGCGCGACCTTGTTGCGCGCGATCGATTCCAGGGTCACCGCCGGCATCAGGTCGCCGTGCTTTTCCAGGGCCACCAGGCCGGCGTCAGCGTCTTCGTACTCCAGGCCAGTCTTGAGCTGGTCGAGCACGTACAGGGTGGCGTCCATGATTTCCGGGCCAATGCCGTCGCCGCGGATGACCGTAATTTTCTGCGTCATTGATCGATGTTCCGAACAGGGGGAAAAACGCCGTCCGGACGTGCCCGGAAACGCCGGCGCAAAGGAAGTTTCACCCGCAATTATGCCTGAGCCGGGGCCGAGGTCCCAAATAGACCATGGTCCCACTCCCCGGCTCAGGCAGAATTGCCCGCGCGTTCCTCCTCTACCCCCGCCTTCGGCGCGCCCCTCCAACAAGAAGGGGCTCCTGGGTTGTTGGATCGCGGGAAAGGCCCCTCGCGGGTGCGGTAGTGCCGGCCGCTGGCCAGCAACCTCGGCCATGTCGGGTTAACGGGATGCCGGCCAGCGGCCGGCACTACCGGGAGGGCCACAGGGCCCGGTTCCCGGCCCCCGCCAGGCTCAGTGCTCGTGCGCTTCGGGGGCGGCAGCACCGCTTTCGAGCTGGTCGAGGAAGTCGACCGCTCGGCGCAGGTGCGGGATGACGATGGAACCGCCGACCACCAGGCCGACCGAGAAGGTCTCGAAAAACTCTTCGCGGGTCACCCCGGCATCCTTGCACTGGGCTACGTGGTAGCTGATGCAGTCGTCGCAGCGCAGCACCATCGAGGCCACCAGGCCCAGCAGCTCCTTGGTCTTCACATCCAGCGCGCCGGCCTGGTAGGTCTGCGTGTCCAGCGCGAAGAAGCGCCTCACCACCTGGTTCGGTTCGCCCAGGATGCGCTCGTTCATGCGCTTGCGGAAGTCGGTGAACTCGGCGATGCGGTCCTTGCTGCCGTCGTCAGCCGCGCTCATGCCTGGCCCTGCCCGGCCAGCAGCGGCTCGAGCTTGCCTTCACGGTGCAGGGCCATCATGTCGTCGTAGCCGCCCACGTGGACGTCGCCGACGAAGATCTGCGGCACGCTGGTACGGCGGGTCCTGGCCATCATCTTCTCGCGCTCGACCGGGTCCAGGTCGATGCGGACCTCGGTCCACTGCTGTCCCTTGCTCTTCAGGAAGTTCTTGGCGGCTACGCAGTACGGGCAGACGGCGGTGGAATAGATGGTGATGGCGGGGGCACCGCCGGCGGTCTGGGCTGTCACGGGAAACTCCACGATGGATCGACGGTCCATATATGGTACCGGTGCGCTGGAATTTCCACGCCACGGCCGCAACACTGTGGATTAACGAATGGTTGCCCCCTGCCCTGCCACGCTTGGTGCGCCCCGCCCGAGGACCTTCTGCTTGCGAGCCCTGCTGCTGACTACCGCCGTCACCCTGGCCCTGGCCATGCCGTTGGCCCAGGCCCAGGAGAAGCTGCCCGACATCGGCTCCTCGGCCGGCGAGCTGCTGACCCCGGCGCGCCAGGCCGAGTACGGCGCGATGATGCTGCGCGAGCTGCGCAACTACGGCTACCTGCTGGACGATCCGCTGGTCAACGACTGGCTGCAGACCATGGGCACCCGGCTCGGCTCCAACAGTGACCAGCCACGCCAGCCCTACACCTTCTTCGTCATGAAGGACCGGCAGATCAATGCCTTCGCCACCCTGGGCGGCTACATCGGGGTCAATGCCGGCCTGGTGCTGACGGCCGAACGCGAAGACGAAGTGGCCGCCGTGCTGTCCCACGAAATCGCCCACGTCACCCAGCAGCACGTGCTGCGCGGGGTCGAGCGCGCGCAGCGCGACCAGATCCCGATCCTGCTCGGCATGCTGGCGGCCGTAGTGGCCGCCCAGGCCAGCAACAGCACCTCCTCGGGCAACGCGACCATGGCCGCGATCAGCTCGGGCATGGGCCTGATGCAGCAGCGCCAGATCAACTACACCCGCTCCAACGAGTCCGAGGCCGACCGCCTCGGCATCCGCACGCTGGCGCGCAGCGGCTACGACGTGGATGCGATGGCCGGCTTCTTCGAGAGGATGTCCGCAGCAATGCGCGGCAACGAGGGCGGCTACAGCGTCCCCGAGTTCCTGCGCACGCACCCGGTCAACATCACCCGCATCAGCGAAGCCAAGGCCCGCGCCGACCAGATGAAGAAGGACACGGTGCTGCTGACCACCAGTACCCCCAGCGGCGAGCGCAAGGAACGGGTGGACCCGGCCGATCCAAGCCTGGCCGAACCGCTGCTGCGTGGAAACAACCCGTTGCTGCCCAGCAGCGTGCTGCGCATTCCGATGGGCCAGCTCAGCCGTGGCGCCAGCGGCGACTTCGATTGGGCACGCGAGCGCCTGCGCGTGCTCAGCGCGGATTCCACCGCTGAGCTGGAGCGCGAGTATGCGGACATGGCCAAACGCCAGAAGGACGGCCTCAACGATGCCCAGCGCTATGGCCAGGCCCTGGCCATGATGCGCGGCGGCCGCAGCGGCGCCACGCAGGCCCGGCAGACGCTGGCGGGCCTGCTGCAGACCCGCCAGGACAACCTGTGGCTGGCGCTGGCGCTGGGTGAGGCCGAACTGCGCGCCGGGCAGACCGCCCAGGCCAACAGCCGCTTCGAGCAGCTGCTGCGCGAACACCCCAACAGCCGCCCGGTGGCGCTGACCTATGCCGAAATCCTGAACGAACAGGGCAACCGCGAGGCCGGCCAGCGCGCTCAGGCCATGTTGCGGCCTCTGCTGTCGCAAAGTGGTAACGATCCGGTCTTCCAGCAGCGTTACGCCCGCGCCAGCGAACTGGCCGGTGACAGCGTGCGGGCCAGCGAGGCCTATGCCGAGGCAGCGTTCCTCAGCGGGCGGCCGGAACAGTCGCTGATGCAGCTGCAGGCGCTCAAGCGCAATCCGGCGCTGGACTATGTGGGGCGGGCCCGGGTGGACGCACGCATCGAAGCGATCACCCCCACCGTGCTGGAACTGCGCCGGCAGGGCGTGCAGGACCCCGATCTGGACCGCCGCTGAGCGCTGCATGACCGGCCGATGGCACTGAGCGCGGGTTCCGGCCGGTTGGTCACAAACATGTCATCAAACCGTAGTCTACTGGCACCACTCCAGTAACCGAGCCCTACGGTGTCCTCGTGCAGAAACGCATCCTGATCGTCGACGACGAGCCCGCGATCCGTGAAATGGTCGCCTTCGCCCTGCGCAAGGGCGATTACGAACCGGTCCACGCCGGCGACGCCCGCGAGGCCCAGACCGCGATCGCCGATCGCGTTCCGGACCTGATCCTGCTGGACTGGATGCTGCCCGGCACCAGCGGCCTGGACCTTGCCCGCCGCTGGCGCAAGGAGACCCTGACCCGCGAAGTGCCGATCATCATGCTGACTGCCCGTGGCGAAGAGAACGACCGCGTCGGTGGCCTCGAAGCCGGCGTTGACGACTACGTGGTCAAACCATTCTCGGCGCGCGAACTGCTGGCCCGCATCCGCGCGGTCATGCGCCGTGCCCGCGAGGACGACGAGGACGGCAGCGTCGCGGTCGGCCCGATCCGCATCGACGGCGCCGCCCACCGCGTGTTCGCCAACGACCAGCCGGTGCCGATCGGCCCGACCGAATACCGGCTGCTGCACTTCTTCATGACCCATCCGGAACGCGTCTACACCCGCGCCCAGCTGCTGGACCATGTATGGGGCGGCAGCGTGTACGTGGAAGAGCGCACCATCGACGTGCACATCCGCCGCCTGCGCAAGACGCTGGAACCGTTCAACGCCGAGAACATGGTGCAGACCGTGCGCGGCGCTGGTTATCGCTTCTCCACGTCCACCTGAGTCTCGTCGTGCCGGCGCCGCGCACCCGCGGGTGCCGGCACCGGCAACTCTGCTATAACCCTCGGTTCACCCCAGTGAACCGCCGCACTTCAACGACGAGATCGCAATGCCCCGCCACATCCGCTCTGCCTGGTTGAAGACCCTGGCCACTGTCGCCGCGGTACTGCTGTTCTCCGGACTGGTGGGGTGGTTCACGGGCCACCTGTGGTTGTGCATCGCACTGGGCGCGCTGGCGACCCTCACCTGGCACTACTGGCGCCTGCGAACCGTGCTGCGCCGGCTGACCGCGCGCCAGCGCTGGGACACCGCCGAGGAAGGCACCGGCGTCTGGAACGAGCTGGATCGCCTGCTGTACCGCAACCAGGTGGAGATGCGCGTGCGCAAGCGCCGCCTGCTGGACATGCTGCGCAGCTACCGCGCCGCGGCCGCCGCGCTTCCCGATGCGGTGGTGGTGCTGGATCGCAACAGCCAGCGTGTGCAGTGGTTCAACGAGGCCGCCACCGCCCTGCTCGGCCTGCACCATCCCGGCGACCTGGGTGAGGCGCTGGTTGAGCGCCTGCAGCCGATGCCGCTGGCGCACTGGCTGGCCGGCGGCCGCAATGCCGAGCCGATCCTGGATGTTCCCTCGCCGGTCGATCCGGCAATCCGCCTCAACCTGCGCCTGATCCCCTATTCGTCGGATTACTGGCTGCTGATCGCCCGCGACGTCAGCAAGCTGCTGCGCCTGGAACAGGTGCGCCGCGATTTCGTGGCCAACGTTTCACATGAGCTGCGCACGCCGCTCACCGTGGTCCACGGCTACCTGGACATGATGGACCCGGAAGATTTCCCGGGAACCGGACCGATGCTGGAAGAAATGCGCAAGCAGAGCCAGCGCATGGCCCAGCTGGTGGAAGACCTGTTGACCCTGTCGAGGCTGGAGTCGCAGGAGCACAGCGAGGAGGAGACCGTGGCGATGCAGCCGATGCTGGCGACGCTGCGCCGCGAGGCCGAAGCGCACAGCCAGGGCCGCCACCAGATCAGCATCGACGACCTGGCCGGCGTCGACCTGCAGGGCTCGACCAAGGAACTGCACAGCGCGTTCTCCAACCTGGTCACCAATGCCGTGCGCTACACCCCGGCCGAGGGCCGCATCGCGGTCGAGTTCCGTCGCGAAGGCGATGGCGCGGTGCTGGCGGTACGCGACTCCGGCTATGGCATCCCGGCCAGCCACCTGCCGCGCCTGACCGAACGCTTCTACCGTGTCTCCAGCAGCCGTTCGCGCGAAAGCGGCGGTACCGGCCTGGGCCTGTCCATCGTCAAGCACATCCTCGGCCTGCATCACGCACGGCTGGAGATTGAAAGCGAAGTCGGCAAGGGCTCGGTGTTCTCCTGCCATTTCGATGCCGACCACGTGCGCCCGCGCGAGTCCGCCCCCCTGACCTCCATCGAAGAATGACGCCATGAGCAGCCTCGGATCCCTCCCCCTCCCCGTGAGCCCGGACAACGATCCGTTGCGCGACCCGGCGCTGTACATCAACCGCGAACTGTCTCAGCTGGATTTCAACTTCCGTGTGCTGGCGCAGGCGATGGACCCGCAGGTGCCGCTGCTGGAGCGCCTGCGCTTCATGTGCATCTCCTGCACCAACCTCGACGAGTTCTTCGAGATCCGCGCCGCCGCGGTGCGCCATGCGCAGGAATTCGGCCTGCCACCGGCGCCGGATGGAATGAGCCCGCAGGCCATCCTCAACGCCATCCACGACCGCGCCGCGGAACTGGTGGACCAGCAATACCGCTGCTGGAACCAGACACTGCGCCCGGCATTGATGGAGGCCGGCATCGGCGTGCTCGGCCGTCACTCCTGGACGCACCGCCAGAAGCGCTGGCTGCGCGCGTACTTCCGCAACGAGATCATGCCGGTGCTGTCACCGCTGGGCCTGGACCCGGTGCACCCGTTCCCGAAGATCCTCAACAAGTCGCTGAACATCGTGGTGGTGCTGAAGGGTACCGATGCGTTCGGCCGCACAGGCCACCTCGCCATCGTGCGCGCGCCGCGCTCGCTGCCGCGCATCATCCAGCTGCCGGAGAAGCTCGGCGGGCCGCAGAACTTCGTGTTCCTGTCCTCGGTGCTGTCCACCTTCGTCGACGAGCTGTTCCCTGGCCTGGAAGTCCAGGGCGCCTACCAGTTCCGCGTCACGCGCAACTCCGAGCTGGTGGTGGACGAGGAAGAAGTGGAGAACCTGGCGCTGGCCCTGCGCGATGAGCTGGTCGACCGTGGCTACCGCCCGGCGGTGCGGCTGGAGATCGCCCATGACATGCCGCGCGAGATCGTGCGCACCCTGCTGCAGAATTTCGGCCTGACCGAGAACGCGGTGTACCGCATTGACGGCCCGGTCAACCTCAACCGCATCATCCAGCTGTACGACCTGATCGCACAGCCCGACCTGAAGTACCCGCCGATGACCCCGCGCACGTTGCGCGACAGCGACGGCATCTTCGAGACCACGGCCCGCCAGGACCTGCTGCTGCACCACCCGTTCGATGCCTTCACCGCCGTGCTTGACCTGATCAGGCAGGCGGCGATCGACCCCAACGTGCTGGCGATCAAGCAGACCCTGTACCGCACCGGCAAGGATTCGCTGATCGTGGACGCACTGATCCAGGCCGCACGCAACGGCAAGGACGTGACCGTGGTGGTCGAGCTGCGCGCCCGTTTCGATGAAGAGGCCAACCTCGGCCTGGCCGATCGCCTGCAGGAAGCCGGCGTGCAGGTGGTGTATGGCGTGGTCGGCTACAAGACGCACGCCAAGATGCTGCTGATCGTGCGCCGCGAGGGCCGCAAGCTGCGCCGCTACGTGCACCTGGGCACCGGCAACTACCACAGCGGCACTGCCCGGGCGTACACCGACATCAGCCTGATCACCGCCGACGCGGACATCGGCAACGACGTGCACCTGCTGTTCCAGCAGCTGTCCGGGCTGGCCTCGAAGATGAAACTCAAGCGCCTGCTGCAGTCGCCCTTCACCCTGCACACCGGCATCCTCGGCCGCATCGAACGCGAAACGCGCATCGCGGCTGCCGGGCGCCCGGCGCGGATCATCGCCAAGATGAACGCACTGAACGAACCGCAGGTGGTGCGCGCGCTGTACGCCGCCTCGCAGGCCGGTGTGCAGATCGACCTGATCATCCGTGGAGCCTGCACCCTGCGCCCCGGCGTGCCGGGCGTGTCGGACAACATCCGCGTGCGCTCGATCGTCGGTCGCTTCCTCGAGCACAGCCGCGTGTACTGGTTCGGCAACGACGGTGCACCGGAGCTTTACTGCGCCAGCGCCGACTGGCTGGAACGCAACCTGCTGCGTCGGGTCGAGACCTGCTTCCCGATCCTCGACCCGGGACTGGCCAAGCGGGTGTACCGCGAGGTCCTGCAGAACTACCTCGATGACAATCTCAACGCCTGGGACCTGGACGCCGACGGTATCTACCACAAGCGCACCCCGGCCCACGACGAAGCCCCGCATTCTGCGCAGATGGCATTGATGCAGGGGCTCTGACCCGGTAGGTGCCGACCTTGGTCGGCACGTTTGGATTCATCCACGCATGGCGTGGATCTACCGTGTCGACCAAGGTCGACACCCACCAACAGTCGCGCAGAACGCCGTCCCGGCAGATCGCAGAGAACTGTCGAAGGCGGGGTGGGTCCGGTCGCGGGGGCGTGAGCCGCATGGGCCCGAGGCATGCCTCGGGCGGGTTGGGCAGGACGCCCAACCCCGGTCGTGCCGTGTGCGCAGGACTGCGCACACGAGCAAGCGGCGATCGAGCTTACATCGACGTACTTGCAGCGCCCCCGCAACCGGACCCACCCCGCCATCCCACGGATAGCCCGCCGTTGCCGTTGATTCGGCAGGTGCAGGACGCAGCCCTGCCGCCCCCTCCTCTTCCAAAATGTGAAGGCCGCGCGGTGACGAGCACACCGCCCCTTCGGCTAACATTCGTCCATGCCGCATACCACCACGACTCCGCCCGCATTGCAGGATGGCGACCTGCTGGCCGCCATCGACCTTGGCTCCAATAGTTTCCACATGGTCATCGCGCGCTACACGCTCGGCCAGCTGCGGGTGATCGACCGCCTGCGCGAAACGGTGCGCATGGCCGATGGCCTGGATGGCAAGGGTGGACTTTCCGCCGCCGCGCGGCAGCGCGCGCTGGAGTGCCTGGCCCGTTTCGGCCAACGCATCCGCAATGTGCCGCCACACCAGGTACGCGCGCTGGCCACCAATACCGTGCGCCAGCTGCGCTCGCCGCAATCGTTCCTGGTTCCGGCCGAGACCGCGCTCGGGCATGCGATCGAAGTGGTCAGCGGCCGAGAAGAGGCGCGCCTGATCTATCTTGGCGTGGCCCACGCGCAGCCACCCAAGCCCGGCCAGCGCCGGCTGGTGATCGACATCGGCGGCGGCTCCACCGAGTTCATCATCGGCATGGGCATGCAGACCCTGGAGCGCGAAAGCCTGCAGGCCGGCTGCATCGCCAGCACCCGTCGTTTCTTCCCGGGCGGCAAGCTCAGCAAGAAGCGCTGGAAAGATGCGCTGGCCGAGATCGGCCGCGAGTTCCAGCCCTTCGCCAGCAAGTACCGCGCCCTGGGCTGGCAGGAAGCATTGGGCTCATCGGGTACGCACAAGGCAATCAGCGAAATCTGCGCGACGATGAAGCTGAGCAAGGGCGCGATCACCGCCGAAGCCCTGCCGCAGCTGCGCGACGAACTGCTGAAAGCCAAGAAGATCGACGACATCGAGCTCCCGGGCCTGTCCAGCGATCGCCGCCCGATCATCGCCGGCGGCATCCTGGTGCTGGAGGCTGCCTTCCAGGCGCTGGGCCTGCAGAAGCTGCTGGTCAGCAAGGCGGCGATGCGCGAAGGCATCCTCTACGACATCGTCGGCCGCGCCGGCGAGAACGACCTGCGCGACGAATCGGTCACCGCGCTGACCCAGCGCTATGGCATCGACACGGTGCAGGCCGACCGTGTGCAGGACACCGCGCTGTCGCTGCTGGAGCAGGTACAGGAGCGCTGGAAGCTCGACGCCGACGATGCGCGCATGCTTGGCTGGGCCGCGCGCCTGCACGAGCTGGGGCTGATGATCGCCCACAGCGGTTACCACGTGCATGGCAGCTACGTGCTGGAGAACTCGGATATCGCCGGCTTCTCGCGGCAGGAACAGCAGATGCTGGCCGCGCTGGTGCGCAGCCACCGTCGCAGCGTGACCAAGACCGCCTTCGATGCCCTGCCCGAGCGACTGCTGCTGACCGCACGCCGGCTGGCCGCGCTGCTGCGCCTGGCGGTGCTGCTCAACCGTGCCCACGAAGACGACCCTATGCCGGTGCTGGAGCTGACCGCCGACGACAACCGGCTGTCGCTGATCGTGCCGCAGGCATTCATCGATGCGCGCCCGCTGCTGCGCGCCGACCTGATCGGCGAAACCGACGGCATCGCCGGCCTGGGCATCCAGTTCCGTCCGTTCGTGGCTTGATCGAGGGGGGGTGGCCTCGGGTCTATGTGGACCGTGCTTCGGGCCGAATCCGTCACACTTTGCGCAATCTGGCCTCTTTTTTTGTTGCGATGCAGCGACCTCGAACGACTGCGCGTCAGGCCCGCTTCGCGTAAGTCGATGCTTTTGTTCATTTTTTGTGAAAAGAAACGGCGTATCGCGAAATAATTGGATACGAAGTCTTTACAGATCATTAACCAACGAGACTACTATCAGGTCACCGGCTCAGTCCTTGGACCCGCCGGCTTCTTCGACGCCCACTTTGGCGTCTTTTGCACGACCTGAGAGAGAGAGCTCGCCATGACTTCACGCACCACCGCACTGGGGCAGGCCATCCGCTATGCCCTGGCAACCACCGCAGCGCTGGCTTCGCTGCCTGCGTTCGCCCAGGACGGCAGCGGCGCCACTCCCACCAACCTCGACCGCATCGAGATCACCGGTTCGCGCATCCGCCAGGTGGACGTGGAAACCGCCCAGCCGGTGTTCGCGATCACCCGTTCGGCCATCGAGCAGCAGGGCTTCAGCTCGGTCGCCGACATCCTGCAGAACGTCACCGCGATGGGCAGCCCGGCGATCAGCCGCGCCAACGCGCTGACTGCCGGTGAGAACGCGGGTGGTTCGTACATCGACATGCGCAACCTGGGCACCCAGCGCACGCTGGTGCTGATCAACGGCAAGCGCCTGGGCATCAGCACCTCGGGCTACCAGGACATCTCCACGATTCCGGTCTCGGCCGTGGAGCGCATCGAAGTACTGAAGGATGGCGCGTCGGCCATCTACGGTTCCGATGCCATGTCCGGCGTGGTCAACATCATCACCCGTTCCAATGTCACCGGTGTGACCGCCAACGTCTACCACGGCCAGTACAGCCAGGGCGACGGCGCGCGCGACCGCTTCGACGTGGTGGCCGGCTGGAGCAATGACCGCATCTCGCTGACCCTGGCCGCTGAACACTCCGAAGAAAAGTCGGTATGGGCCAAGGACCGCTGGTTCAGCGAGTACGGCATCACCGACCGCCATGCCGACAACCTGACCAACTGGACCACCATCAGCCAGTGGGGCCAGTTCACCGGCCTGAAGGGCGGCCCGGGCTGCAAGGTGGCTGCCGGTTGCAACTACTCGCTCAACCGTGGCGCCGACCCGACCAACCCGGCCAACTACCACCTCACCGATCCGTCTGCGTTCACCGGCGATGTCAGCAACGCCAACGAGCAGATGCACGTGAACTATCCGCTGAAGCGCGACTCGGTGTACTTCGACGGCCGCTTCAAGATCACCGACAACGTCAACTTCCGCGCCGAGCTGGGCTACAACAAGCGCGAAGCAACCCGCCAGATCGCCGGCTACCCGCTGCAGTCGAGCACCCCGGGTATCGGCTCGATGTCGGTTGACAGCTACTTCAACCCGTTCGGCAACCAGCACGGCTACGCCAACCCGACCGCCGTGGCCTGGAACCGCCGCACCTGGGAAGTGCCGCGCGTGACCACCAGCGAGTTGAAGACCTACCGCGCGGTAGCTTCGTTCGACGGTTCGTTCGAGATTGGTGAGCGCTTCTTCGACTGGGAAGTGGGCTACCAGTACAATCGCAACGAGTTGGAATCGACCGCCACCGGCAACCTGCACAAGGGCCGCGTCGCCGCCGGCGTAGGCCCGTCGTACTACAACGCCGCCACCGGCAAGGTCGAGTGTGGCCGCCCGGGCGCGCCGATCGCCAACTGCATGCCGTGGAACCCGCTGGTGCCGTACGGCAAGATCGATCCGAACGGCATCGATGGCAATGCGGCTCTGCAGCAGTGGCTGTTCCCGCCGGAGGTCACCACCGGCAAGACCACCAGCAAGAACTTCTTCGCCAACATCGCCGGTTCCATCGTGACCCTGCCGGCCGGCGACCTGGGCTTCGCGTTCGGTGTCGAAAGCCGCAAGGAATCGGGCCAGTACCGCCCGGATCCGCTGGCGCAGACCGGTGCCACCACCAACCTGGCCGCTGGCCCGACCGGTGGCGACTACAAGGTCAGTGAGGCGTACCTGGAAATCAACGTGCCGGTGCTGGCCGACCTGCCGGGTGCGAAGGAACTGACCTTCAACGGCGCGACCCGCTTCTCCGATTACGACACCTTCGGCAACACGCTCAACAGCAAGTTCGGCTTCAAGTGGAAGCCGTTTGATTCGCTGCTGGTCCGTGGCACCTGGGCCGAGGGCTTCCGCGCCCCGACCATCAACGACCTGTACGGCGGTGGTTCGGAAACCTTCGCCCAGTTCAGCGATCCCTGCGACGTCCAGTTCGGTTCGTCCAAGACCAGTGCCGAAGTGCGTGCCCGCTGTGCGCGTGACATCGCCAATGCCGACACTTTCCGCCAGCTGAAGCAGGGCAACCAGGCTGTCACCACCGCCACCGACGCCACCCCGGTGCCGTTCGTGTCCGGCTCGGATCCGAAGCTGACCCCGGAAACCTCGACCAGCAAGACGCTGGGCCTGGTCTGGAGCCCGAGCTTCATCAAGAACTTCAACGCCTCGCTGGACTGGTGGAAGATCCGTATCGACAACACGATCGTGTCCGATACCCCGACCCAGATCCTGATCGACTGCTATGAGCAGGGCGTTGCTGCTCGCTGCGCCCGCTTTACCCGTGACACCTCGACGGGTCCGACCGCCGGCATCGTCAACAAGCTGACCTTCGGTAGCCGCAACTCCGGCTTCATGGAGACCGAAGGTTACGACCTGGACCTGAACTACCGCCTGGATACCAGCGTCGGCAAGTTCAACGCCGGCTGGGCCACCACCTATGTCAGCAAGAGCATCTACCGCTCGACCAACGACACCACGGTGGTGCCGACTGTTTCCAACGGCATCGGCAGCAACTTCCGCGTCCGTTCGAACCTGGTGCTGGGCTGGGACCTGGGCAACTTCGGCGTGAGCTGGACCGCGCGCTACTACTCCGGCGTGAAGGAACAGTGCGTGGACATCCGTTCGTACCCGGGTGAATGCTCGGATCCGAACGTCTACGCCCCGTGGTACAAGGGTGCACGCAACTACAACGAGCGTGGCTCGGTCACCTTCCACGATGTGCAGTTCCGCTACTCGCTGCCGTGGGATGCAACCGTCTCGGTCGGTGCCAACAACGTGTTCGAGAAGTACGGCCCGGTCATGTACAGCAAGCCGAACTCGGCCTTCTCGTACTACGGCGGTTACGACATCGGTCGCTTCGTCTACATGAAGTACCAGCAGCGCTTCTGATCCATCGCGCGGCAATGCACCACGACCACGGCCCTTCGGGGCCGTGGTTTTTTTGTTTCTGCGCAGGTTGACGTGTTTGACAGGCTCGGCCTCCTTCGCTGCGTCTCCATCGCGGCAATCCCGGAATGGCGGTGACGCGTCATCGAACAGCGCAGCCACCTGATTCGCATCGACTTTGTGCAGATGCGTCAGCCTCGCCGATTGCAGATTCGTACCTTTCCCATACCTCTCTCATCGGGCCTTCACTAGCGTCGAGTCTCCACCGTCTGCGGTGGTATTTGCGCCGTCCGCTTTGGCAGCGCACCGAAGACCTAGAAGAGAGAGAGACCCATGACCATCCGTACTCCCGAACTGGGGTTGGCGATCCGTCGCGCGCTTGCGATGACCGCAGCCACTGCGCTCGCCGTTCCTGCATTCGCCCAGCACGCGCCGGACGCCACCACGCTCGATCGCATCGAGATCACCGGCTCGCGCATCCGCCAGGTCGACCTGGAAACCGCGCAACCGGTGCTGACCATCAGCCGTACCGACATCGAGCGGCAGGGCTTCAATTCCGTCGCCGACATCCTGCAGAACCTGACCGCGACCGGCAGCCCTGCCCTCAGCCGTGCCAGCCCGCTCAGCGCGGGCGAGGCCTCTGGTGGCAGCTACGTGGACATGCGCGGCCTCGGCCCGCAGCGCACCCTGGTGCTGGTCAATGGCAAGCGCCTGGGCATGACCACCTCCGGCTACCAGGACATCTCCAGCATTCCTGCCGCTGCCGTGGAGCGCATGGAAGTCCTCAAGGATGGCGCCTCGGCCATCTACGGTTCCGATGCGATGGCCGGCGTGGTCAACATCATCACCCGCCGCAACGTCGAGGGCGTGACCGCCAGCGTCTACCACGGCCAGTACAGCGAGGGCGACGGCGCCCGCACCCAGTACGACGTGGTGGCCGGCTGGTCCAATGACCGCGCCTCGATCAGCGTCGCCGCCGAGCATGTCGAAGAAAAGGGCGTGTGGGCAAAGGACCGTGGCTTCAGTGCCTACACCTACACTGATCGCCATCCGGACGACGGCTGGACCACGGTCGGCCAGTGGGGCCGCATCACCGGCTTCAAGGGCCCGGGCTGCAGCAACAGCCGTGGCTGCAGCTATTCGCTCGACCGTGGCAGCCAGCCGGGCGGTCCGGACAGCTTCCATCTCAGCGACAACACGCCGTTCACCGGCGACGTCAGCAACAGCAACGAGCAGATGCACGTGCAGACGCCGATCAAGCGCGACTCGATCTTCGTCGACGCACGCATGGATCTCAATGACCAGGTCCGCTTCAACACCCAGCTGGCCTACAACCGGCGCACCACCACCCGCCAGATCGCGGGCTATCCGTTCCAGTCCGCTGCCGCCGGCATCACGCCGATGTCCGCCGACAGCTGGTTCAATCCGTTCGGCAGCCACCATGGCTATGAAAGCCCCAGCGACGTGCACTGGAACCGCCGCACCTGGGAGATTCCACGCGTCAGCACCAGCGAACTGACCACCTGGCAGGGCGTTGCAGCATTTGAAGGCAACTTCGCGTTCGGCGGTCGCGAATTCGACTGGGAAGCAGGCTACCAGTACAACCGCAGTGAACTGAGCCAGCGCGCCACCGGCAACCTGCACAAGCAGCGCGTTGCCGATGCCACCGGCCCCTCGTTCTACAACCCGGCAACCGGCAAGGTCGAATGCGGTACGCCGGAGGCGCCGATTGCCGGCTGCAAGCCCTGGAACCCGCTGGTTCCGTATGGCCAGGATGATCCCTATGGCCTGACCGGCAATCCGGAACTGCAGGACTGGCTGTTCCCGGAAGAACTCACCCGTGGCCGTACCACCACCCGCAACCTGTTCGCCAGCCTCAGCGGCAGCCTCGCCACGTTGCCGGCCGGTGAGCTGGGCTTCGCCGTCGGTGCCGAGAGCCGTCGCGAAGATGGACGTTTCATCCCCGATGCACTGGCACAGACCGGCGCCACCACCAACCTGGCCTCAGGTCCTACCGGCGGCGGCTATCGTGTCGACGAGGCGTACCTGGAGCTGAGCGTGCCGGTGCTGCGTGACCTGGCCGGTGCACGTGAGCTGAGCCTGAGCGCTGCGACTCGCTACTCGGACTACACCACCTTCGGCGGTACCCTCAACAGCAAGTTCGGCTTCACCTGGAAGCCGATCGACCAGTTGCTGGTCCGCGGCACCTGGGCCCAGGGCTTCCGCGCACCGACCATTTCCAACCTGTACGGCGGTGGCTCGGAGACCTTCACCACCGGCTTCCGTGACCCCTGCGACACCGTCTACGGCGCTGCGGCCAGCAGTCCGGAAGTGCGTGCACGCTGCGCCGCCGACATTGCCAATGCGGACAGCTACCGCCAGCTCGGCCAGGGCAATGAACCGATCACCGGCAGCAGTGGGCAGACTCCCCTGCCCTTCACCAACGGCTCCAATCCCAACCTGAAGCCCGAGACCTCGACCAGCCGTACGCTGGGCCTGGTCTGGAGCCCGACGTTCGCCGAAGGGCTGAACATCGCCCTGGACTGGTGGAAGATCCGCATCGACAACACCATCGTCGCCGACCACCCCAACGACATCCTTCGCGACTGCTACGAGCTGGGCATTGCCGAGCGCTGCGGCAGCTTCACCCGCGATCCGGAGCTGGGCATCGTCAACAAGCTCAACTATGGCAGCCGCAACAGCGGCTTCCGCCAGGCCGAAGGCTATGACCTGGAGGTCGGCCACAAGATCGAAACGTCCTGGGGCACGCTGAGCGCCGACTGGAAAACCACCTATGTGGTTGCTGCGGAAGAACGGACCACCAACGAGGTCGATGTACCGCCGATTCCCAGCAATGGCATCGCCACCAATGGGGGCATCGGCTTCCGCGTGCGTTCCAACGCGTCATTGGGCTGGGAGCGTGGCGACTTCGGCCTCACATGGAGCCTGCGCTATTTCTCCGCAGTGAAGGAACGCTGCCTGGGCCTGGCGGACTATCCGAACGAGTGCTCGCACCCGAACCAGCGCGCACCGTGGTTCAGTGGCACGCGCGACTACAACCGCCGCGGATCGGTCACCTTCCACGACGTGCAGGCCCGCTATAACCTGCCATGGGACGCCACTGTTTCAATCGGCGCCAACAACGTGTTCGGCCGCCAGGGCCCGGTCATGTACAGCCAGCCGAGTTCCAATTTCTCCTACTACGGTGGTTTTGACATCGGCCGTTTCATCTACATGAAATACCAGCAGCGCTTCTGATCCACCACACGGCGTGAGCTGTTACGCCACGGCCCTTCGGGGCCGTGGCGTCGCGCGTCCAGGCCTGCGTCATCTGGCGGTCGCAAAGCGGTCATATCGGCTACATCGCCAGGACCGAGCATGCCGGAAACCCGGAGGCCCGCCATGCGCTATGCCATCGTCACCGAGACCTATCCGCCGGAAGTGAATGGCGTTGCCCTCACCGTGCAGGGCCTGGAACAGGGGCTACGCGCATCGGGGCATGACATCGACCTGATCCGGCCACGCCAGGCCAGCGAAGCGCTGGATTCAGCACCCGGCACCCTGCTGGTCCCGGGTGCAGCGCTGCCGCGCTACCCCGGCCTGCGCTTCGGCCTGCCCGCACCGATCCGGCTCGGCCGCCACTGGCAGCAGCAACGCCCGGATGCAGTGTACGTCGCCACTGAAGGCCCGCTGGGCTGGTCGGCACTGCGCACCGCGCGCCGCCTCGGCATCCCGGTCGCCAGTGGCTTCCACACCCGCTTTGACGAGTACCTGCCCGACTACGGCGTGGCCTGGCTGCAGGCAGCGGCAATGCGCTGGATGCGTCGCTTCCACAACCAGGCCGATGCGACCCTGGTGCCAACCCGCGAGCTGCAGCAGTTCCTCGGCGAACAGGGCTTCGAACGCGTGCGCCTGCTGGCGCGCGCAGTCGACAGCCAGCAGTTCGATCCGAGCCGTCGTGACCCTGCGCTGCGCGAGGAATGGGGTGTGGACGGCAACGGCCTGGTAGCGATCTACGTCGGGCGTATCGCCGCAGAAAAGAACCTCGGCCTGGCGGTGAAGGCGTTCCGCAGGCTGCAGCAGATCCGGCCGAAGGCACGCTTCGTGTGGGTCGGCGATGGCCCGGCCCGCGAGAAGCTCGCGCATGAAAACCCCGACTTCATTTTCTGTGGCATCCAGCGCGGAGATGCCCTGGCACGGCACTTCGCCAGCGGCGATCTGTTTCTGTTTCCCAGCCGCAGCGAGACTTTTGGCAACGTGACCCTGGAAAGCATGGCCAGCGGCCTGGCAACCGTGGCCTTCGACTACGGTGCCGCCCGCGAGTACCTGCGCAACGGCGAGAACGGCGCAGCGGTGGATAACGACGAGCAGTTCATTGAAGCGGCCGTGCAACTGGCCGCTGATGATGCGCAGCGCCACGCACTGGGCAGCAATGCCGCGCAGGCGATGAAACGCCTGCATCCACAGCAGGTGGTGGCCGAGTTCGATGCCCTGCTGGCCGAGCTGGCCCAGTCGCGGAGGAGCGGCCATGCGCACCACGCCGCTTGAACTGCTGGCCGGCCGCGAAGCACGGCTGTGCCGACGGGCCAACCACTACTGCCGGCGCCGCCGCGTGCGCCGCCTGTTCTCGGTCATCAGCCGGCTCGGCGATGGCGTGTTCTGGTATGTACTGATGGGCGCGCTGGTGCTGCTCGATGGCTTCGATGGCCTGCGCGCCTCGGTGCACATGGCAGCCACCGGCCTGGCCGCGCTGCTGCTGTACAAGAGCCTCAAGCGCTGGACCCGGCGCCCGCGCCCGTACGCCGCCGACCTCCGCATTCGCGCCTGGGTGGCACCGCTGGACGAATTCAGCTTCCCCTCCGGACACACCCTGCACGCAGTGTCGTTCACCATCGTCGCACTGGCCTACTATCCGTGGCTGGCACCGCTGCTGGTGCCGTTCACCGTCGGTGTGGCGCTGTCGCGCGTGGTGCTGGGCCTGCACTACCCCAGCGATGTCCTCGCTGCCACCGGCATCGCCGCGTTGCTGGCCGCGGCCAGCCTGGCTTGGTTGCCGCTGCCGGCGTGACGTGCTTTCCGCCGGGCATGGCCCGGCGCCACCGGTCAGCACGCGATTCCCGGGCAACGCCGCGCCAGGCCCAGCGAGCGCAGCAGCCCCTTGGTAGCGCCGGGCCGTGTCCGGCGAGCGCAGCGGCATCCCCGGCGGGCGGATGCCCTAGAATGCAGGCATGACCACGCTGTTCATTTCCGACCTGCACCTGGACCCCAGCCGTCCGGAGATCACCGACCTGTTCCTGCGCTTCCTGCGCGAGCAGGCGCCCACCGCCGATGCGCTTTACATCCTCGGCGACCTGTTCGAAGCCTGGATCGGCGACGACACCCCCTCGCCCGCCGCCGATGCGGTGGCCGATGCGTTGAAGGTGCTGACCGACAGCGGCGTGCCCGCATACTTCATCCGTGGCAACCGCGATTTCCTGCTCGGCGAGGACTACGCACGCCGCGCCGGCCTGCGCATCCTGCCCGACCCGTGCGTGATCGAGCTGTACGGCCGCCCGGTGCTGCTGCAGCACGGTGACCTGCTGTGCACCGATGACATCCCCTACCAGCAGTTCCGCGCACAGACGCGCGACCCCGCATTCCAGGCGCAGTTCCTGTCACAGCCGCTGGCCGCGCGCATCGCGTTCGCACAGAAGGCACGCGACGCCAGCCAGGCCCGCCAGTCGGAAATGAAGCAGGGCGATCGTGCGCAGTTCGAGACCGTGACCGACGTGGCCCCGGCCGAAGTCGATGCCACCTTCGTGCGCCATGGGGTGGACACCATGATCCACGGCCATACTCATCGCCCGGCCATCCATGCACTGCAGGTCGGTGGCCGTGCCTGCACCCGCATCGTGCTGGGCGACTGGTACGAACAGGGTTCGGTGCTGCGCGTGGACGCCAATGGCTGGACCCTGGACACGCTCAGCCGCGAATGATGGATCGCAGGGTGCCAACCAAGGTTGGCATCTACCAGAGCAGGTGCACGCGCCCTGGTAGACGCCGACCTTGGCCGGCGCCTGGACTCAGCGGAAGGCCGCGATGGTGGCCTTGGTGTTGACCAGCACACGCTGGTTGTCGGCACTGCTGGCGATGCCCATCGGCACACCGTTGTAGCTGATGTTCGGATTGGACCAGTAGTTCAGCCGCGGGCAGCCGGCCGAGCAGTCATAGGCCATGATCGTGCGCCAGCGCGATCCGCTCGCCGGCTCATAACGATAGCCGTGGCCATAGGCGTACGGTGACGTGCTCGGATCACTGGCGATGTCGTGCCGTGCGCTCTGCAGGTGGCCGATTTCATGAGCGAACGAGTAGTAGCCCGTGGCGCAATCCCAGTACACCGCGGCAAACGCGGTCGATGCGGTGGAACCGATACCCGAAGCCAACCCGCAGTAGCTGGTGTTGTTGATCAGCAGTACACCGACGTCGGCAGCGGTGTTGTTGCGGCTGGTATGGATGCTGTCCATGTAGCCGTCGCTGGTGTTGCGGAAGCGGGTCAGGTCGGTGGTGAAGTTGCCGGACTCGGTGTAGCTGGTGGTCTCGTAGCCGGCCAGCTGCATGGTGATGCCCACGTTGCTGTTGACGTAGCCCTGGTTGGATTCGGCTACCGCCAGTTGCACCAGCGACTGCATGTTGCCGCCATAGGCTGCGACGGCGGCATTGGTCGCCACCACCAGCACGCGGATGGTCGCCGGCGTACCGGACGAAGCCTGCGCGATGCCGATGCGATCGTTGTCGCCCATCGGAATCTTCGGCAGCTGGTTGTAGTCGGCCGGATGGTCGGCCGGCATGCGCGACTCGTCCACTTCCACCAGCACATGGCGGTTACCCAGCGGACGCAGCCGGTAGAGCTTGCCGTCCTTGCGGATTGAACCGGTGATGGTGTTGCCCGAACGCACCAGGATCACTGAATTGCCAGGATCATCCTGGCCGTTCGAAGTGGCAGCGGTCAGCCGGTCGGAGGGCGAGCGGAACTGCCCATACCAGATGCTGCCGCCATCGGGCAGCGACTCGACCTTGCTGCGTAGTGCCTGTACGCGCTGGCCGAGCAGTTCGAACTCCAGCTGCGGCTGCGCGGTGGCAGCAGCATCGACACGCACTTCCTGTACCGTCGCTGTGGACGGGGTGGCGAGCAGCTTGCCCAGCGCGGGCTCACTGTTTGCCGATGCCCGGCTGATGACCGTCACCGGCTCGAACAACGGTGCGGCGTGCGCGGCCGCCGCCACCGACAAACCCAACACCAGGCCACCTGCCGCTTTGCCAATCGATCTGGACAACATTGCGTCGCTCCTTGAATGATGTGAACAGCGTTGATGCAGCACGCCCGGGTTTGCCGGGTCTGGCCATCTGGCCTGCGCGGGTCGTGTGAATTCAATAGAAGATGGGAATGAAAATCAGGAAGTGTGATCGACCGCATCTGCGTTCAGTCAGGTCAAAAGCGTCACTACACTTCGCCAACACATCGCTTTCGCGCTACCGCGACGCAGCCACGACGGGGAATGCACATGGCACCATCGCAGGACACGGACGAAGATGTCGGCTTGCTGCGGATCGGCCTGTTCTTCGATGGCACCCGCAACAACGCACACAATCTGGAACGCGGCCGCCCGCAGCTGCCACAGCCGCGCCCGGCCCAGCTCCGCGCCGATGACGATTCGACCTACCAGAGCCGGCTGACCAGCAGCTACGACAACGGCCTGACCAACATCGCCCGCCTGCAGCAGCTGTACCCGGATAGTCGCCGCGATACGCTGGCGACTGCATCGCTGTCGATCTATGTGGAAGGCGTCGGCACCCGCGATGATGCAGACGACGACCTGATCGGCCTGGCCTTCGGTATCGGCGCCAGCGGCGTGCGGGCCAAAGTGCAACGCGCGCTGCAGGTGCTGCTGCCGGCCGCGCTGGGCGAACTGGCCACACGCTGGCAGCAGCCGCTGCGCCGCGTGCAGCTCGACCTGTTCGGCTATTCGCGCGGTGCCGCCGCTGCACGTGATCTCGCCAACCAGTTGCAGGCCTGGGACAACGCACGCTGGCGGCAACTGCTGCAGTCGTCCGGCCTGTCCTGTACCGGTGACTTCGCTGCCGCAACACCGGCACTGCGCTTCATCGGCCTGTTCGACACCGTGGTTGCAGTCAATGGTGGCCGCGCCGACGAACAGCCACGGCTCGCGCTGCGTACCGGCATCGCCGGTCAGGTGCTGCAGTTGAGCGCACGCGACGAACACCGCCAGCACTATCCGCTCACCAGCGTGGCCCCTCCCTTCACCGAAATCGCACTGCCGGGCGTGCACGCCAACATCGGCGGTGGCTACAACCAGATCGAAGAAGGCCCCAAGCTGCTCAGTCGTCCGCGTCGGCAGCAGCTGCGTCGCACGGCCATTGCCGATTACCAGATACCGCCCCTGACGGTGCTGCAGGCAACCACCGCCTATGCCGAAGCGCAGGCCGATGCCGAGCGCTGGCGGCAGCAGCTGGGCGCGGACCAGAAGGAAGTGTGGGTCGATGTCTGGCACCAGTGGCAGCAGCAGCGTCGAGCAGGCAGCCGCAGCGTCCTGCTGTCACCGGTGCTGTACGTGACTGCTGCCGTGGTGCTGCGCCGGCGCATCGACTGGCGGTACCAGCTGATTGCGCTGCAGGTGATGCAGCAGCACGCACGCGATGCCGGCGTTCAGTGGCGTGCCGATGCAGCCGATGTTCCAGGCTGGGCGCTCCCCTCCGCGCTGCTGCCGATTGCACGGCGACTGGTCGCCGGGCAGACGCTGACCCCGACCCAGGAGTCGCTGCTGAGGCGGCGCTATCTGATGCAGTCGGCGCACTGGAATTTCGATGCACTGGGCGATACCGCACTGACCTATGCCGCCGATGCCGGGGTGAGCGAACTGCCCTACCGGCCAGGGCCCGGCCTGTTCTACATCAACCGGCCGACGGTGGATGGCAGGCGCGTGGTGTTGCCGAACGGGTGAAGCAAAAAAAGGGACGGAGGGGATCAGGTCGTTTGTGCCTCAAACGACCTGATCCCCTCCGTCCCTTTTTTCAGCCGGCCTGCTCGACCAGGTTGGCCAGTTCGTCGGCATCGAAGCCGGCCAGCAGTCGCGCCTCCAGATTGAAGGGGCCATACAGATAGCCGCCAGCGTATTCGACCAGCAGCTCCTTGAAGCGTGCGCGCGGCTCGATACCGGCACGGTCGCAATACCAGCGGAACCAGCGCGAACCCGCAGCGACGTGCGCCACTTCCTCACGCAGGATCACCTCCAGCACATCGGCGGTTTCAGCGTCACCGACATTGCGCAGTTTCTCGATCATGCCCGGAGTCACGTCCAGGCCACGTGCTTCCAGTACCCGCGGCACCAATGCCATGCGTGCCAGGCCGTCATGCGCAGTCTTTTCGCACATCTCCCACAAGCCGTTGTGCGCGGGGAAATCGGCGTAATCATGGCCGTGGGCCTGCAGGCGTTCGCGCAGCAGCATGAAGTGCCGGGATTCGTCGTCGGCACAACTCACCCAATCGGCAAGGAACGCCGACGGCAGGCCACGGAAGCGATACACCGCATCCCAGGCCAGGTCGATCGCGTTGAGTTCGATGTGGGCGATGGCATGGATGAAGGCAGCCCGCCCTTCCACGCCGCCCAGCCCGCGCCGCGGCACTTCGCGCGGATGCACCAGTACCAGCTGCGCCGGCCGGCCCGGCATGCGGATCGGCTCGGGCGGCGGCGCATCGGCCGCCACCTTCAGGCGGCCGGCACGGAACGCGGCCGCATAAGCCTGGGTCAGCGCGACCTTGCGCAGCGCGTCGGCTTCCGCCAGGCACTGCTGCGCGGCACGCAGCAGATCGCCACCGACGTCGGGCACGTCAATCACGCCTGGACCTCAGGCGCGGCGCTTGTGCTTGGCGTCATCCGAACGCAGTTGCTGGATGCGCTCGAAGTAGCCCGGCTCGATGCCGGTCGGGTAATGGCCATTGAAGCAGGACGAATCGAAGTTGCGCAGCGCCGGGTTGCCCTCGCTCACTGCCGCTTCCATGTCTTCCAGGTCCTGGTAGATCAGCCAGTCACAGCCCAGGTGGGCTTCGATCTCTTCCACGGTACGGTTATGCGCGACCAGCTCTTCGGCCGCCGGCATGTCGATGCCGTAGATGTTCGGGTAACGCACCGGCGGTGCCGCACTGGCCAGGTAGACCTTGCGTGCGCCCGCATCACGGGCCATCTGCACGATCTGCTGGCTGGTGGTGCCACGCACGATCGAGTCGTCCACCAGCAGCACCACGCGGTTGCGGAACTCCAGGTGGATCGGGTTGAGTTTGCGGCGCACCGACTTCACCCGCTCACCCTGGCCCGGCATGATGAAGGTGCGGCCGATGTAGCGGTTCTTGATGAAGCCTTCGCGGTACTTCACCCCAAGCACGTTGGAGATCTCCAGCGCGGCATCGCGCGAGGTATCCGGGATCGGGATGATGGTGTCGATGTCGTGGTCCGGGCGCAGGCGCAGGATCTTCTCGCCCAGCTTGATGCCCATGCGCATGCGCGCCTTGTGCACCGAGACGTTGTCGATCATCGAATCCGGGCGCGCGAAGTACACGTATTCGAAGATGCACGGGGTGTGCTCGGCCGGCTCGGCACAGATCTCCGAGAACAGCTCGCCACGCGCGGTGATCACCAGCGCTTCGCCCGGCTGCACATCGCGCACGCGCTGGAAGCCCAGCACGTCCAGCGCAGCCGATTCGGAAGCGACGATGTACTCGTCACCCTCGGCGTGGCTGCGCTTGCCCAGCACCAGCGGACGGATGCCATGCGGATCGCGGAAGGCGACCAGGCCCAGGCCCAGCACCACGCTGACCACCGCATAACCGCCCTTGCAGCGACGGTGCACGCCGGCCACCGCGCGGATCGCGGCTTCCGGGCTGAGCTGGCGCTGCTGCTCCAGTTCGTAGGCGAACACGTTCAGCAGCACTTCGCTGTCCGAATCGGTGTTGACGTTGCGGCGGTCCTGCTCGAACACCTGCTGGCGCAGCGCCTCGGTGTTGATCAGGTTGCCGTTGTGGGCCAGCGCGATGCCGTAGGGCGAATTCACATAGAACGGCTGTGCCTCGTCCATGCCTTCCGAGCCGGCGGTCGGGTAACGCACATGGGCGATGCCGACGCTGCCTTCCAGGGTGGACATCGTGCGTGCATCGAACACATCGCGGACCAGGCCCGTGGCCTTCTGCACCCGCAGGCGGCTGCCATTGACGGTGGCGATGCCCGCCGCATCCTGGCCGCGATGCTGGAGAACGGTCAAGCCGTCATACAACTGCCCGGCGACGTTCTGGTTGCCGACGATTCCGACGATGCCACACATGGTGCGAGGTCTCCGCTGGGCTGTGCCCAGTTACAAGGAAGGTGGCCGTACCTGGCCGCGGTGGTCGCCGCGCGCGCGGTCGACATTGGCCGGATCGCCCGGCTCGATACTGTCCGGCAGTGCTGGGGCGTCCGGACGCACTTCGGCCGGATCGTAGGAATCGCCCTGTTCCGCTTTCGCAGGCCGCAGCCATCCGCTGCCTGCCACTACCTGATTGAGGATGCCATTATCGCCTGCCGCGCCCGGCTTTCCCAACCCGGCGCCTGCGTTCTTGCCCAACTCCATCAATGCAGATGGGGACAGCGCGTCGGTCGGCAAGGCCTTGGGCAGCAGATCGGCCCCGGGAACCTCCCAGTGCGGCAGCTTGCTGTTCATCCAGGCCACGGTGGGGTTCAGCAGTGGGCGCACCGCCGAACGCTGCCAGGAGGGCTCGGCGGTCAGCGGAGTGAAACTGCCCAGCAGCAGCAGGATCGCGGCGATCAGGCCGCCACGGACAACGCCCAGCACGCCGCCCAGCAGGCGGTCCAGGCTGGTCAGCATGCTGCGATGGACCATGGCCTTGATGACCATGCCGATCACCGCGACCACGATCATCACGCCGATGCCGACGCCCAGGTAGCCACCGACGAAGTGCTCGCCGCCCGGTGCGGCCGGTGCGGCCCACCAGTGGGCCGCGTCATTGCCGAAGGCGAAGGCGGCCCACGCGGCCAACAGCCACGACAGGGTGCCGATGACGATGCCGACGAAGCCGCGCAGCATCCCCAGCAGGGCCGAGGCGGCGATCACGATCAGCAGCACCACGTCGATCATGGCGCCCCGCTCCTTCGGCGGCGCTGGCAACGGGGCTGCGCGTGGGTCATGGGTGCGGTCGCACCATGCCGGCCACGCCGACCTTGGCGGCGACCTGCGCCTTCAGCTGTTCGGCGTCGGCGCGGTTGGCCACCGGTCCGACGCGGACACGATGCAGGGTGCCCTTGTCGGTACGCACCTGCTCGACGAAGGCGCTGAAGCCAGCGGCGCGGACCTTGTCGCGCAGGGCATTGGCATCGTTGGCCTGGCCGAAAGCGCCCAGCTGCACCGCGAAGCCGACGCCACTGGCGGCCGGGGCTGCAGGCGTGGCCGGCGCCGTCGTCGGCTTGCTGGCCGCGGTTTCCGGCTTGGGCTCAGGCTTGGCTTCCGGCTTCGGTGCCGGCTTCGGCGGCTCCGGCTTGGCCACCGGGGTGGTGGTGGCAGTCGGCGTGCTCGGCGGCAGGCTTTCGCTGCGCACCGGATTGCCATTGGCCGAGGGTGCGGTGGCTGCCGCCGGGGTGCTCGCACTCGCCGGCGCAGGCGCCGGAGTGGCGGCAACTGCGGCGTTGCCGCCCGTCGCCGCATCCAGAGCAATAACCTCAGCCTTCACATCCGCACGGATCTTCACCGCCTGCAGCCGGGCCGCCTCGGCCTGGGCACGGTCGGCATACGGCCCGACCCGCACGCGCCATGCCTGGCGGCCGTTGATGGTGGCGCTCTCAGCGAAGCCCGGCAGCTGCGAACGCTTCAGGTAGGCAATCACCGCATCGGCGTCGGCCTTGCTGCCGTAGGCACCGAAGGTGACCGCGTAGTTGCCGGCGGCCACCGCAGGCGAGGTGTCCACGGTCGGCGGCGTGGCCGGTGCGGCAGCATCCGGCAGCGGCTTGGTCTGGCCGGTCTGCAGGCCGGTGGCACCGCCCGCCGGCGCAACCAGCGGCAGTTCGCGGGTTTCGAACTGGCCATCGGCTGGCGCATCCGGCGCGGCGATCGGCACATTGGCCACGCCACTGTCCGGGGCCGGCCCCTTGACCAGCATCGGCAGGAAAATCACGGCCAGCGCTACCAGCACGATGGCACCAATCAGACGCTGTTTCAGAGGCGTATCCACGTGAGGCAGGCAACTGTCCGGGGGTTGCGGTCGATTATACGGGTGCCGGACCGGACGGCGTCGGCGTTGGCTGAACGTGGATCAGGCCGGGTCCTGCAGCCACTGCAGGGCCGCGGCGGCGGTGTGGAACGAGCCGAACACCAGCACCCGGTCACCGCGCTTGGCCTGGGCCAGCACCTGCGCCAGCGCTTGTTCGACGCTGTCGGACAGCTGTGCGGCAGCGGCAGCGGTATCGGCCAGGCGCGCCTGCAGCTGCGCCGCGCTCTGCCCACGCGGGCCGTCCAGGCCGGCCAGGGTCCACTCGCCCACCACGTCCTGCAGTGCCTGCACCACGCCCAGCGCGTCCTTGTCCTGCAGCGCGGCGTACACCGCCAGGGTGCGCCCAGGTACCGCCTCGGCCTTCAGCGCGCGCGCCAGCTGGCCGGCGGCCTGCGGGTTGTGGCCCACGTCCACGCGGATCTGCACGCCGTCACGCTCGAACGCCTGCAGGCGGCCGGCGATGCGGGCGGCGGCCACGCCTTCGGCCCACGCGGCGCGCGGCACCGGCTTGTCCAGCGCACGCAGTGCAGCGATCGCAGCACCGGCATTGGCCAGCTGGATCGGCCCGGCCAGCGCCGGGGTCGGCAGCTCCAGACGGGTACCGACATCGCGCCAGCGCCAGCGCTGGGCATCGATCGGCTCGTAGAAGTAGTCGCTGCCGCCGCGGATCGCGTTGGCACCCACCAGGTAGGCACGCGCCAGCACGCTTGATGGCGGATCGGTCTCACCCAGGATCACCGGCTTCCAGCCGCGGATGATGCCGGCCTTCTCGGTACCGATGGCTTCGCGGTCATCGCCCAGCCATTCGGCGTGATCGATGTCCACGGTGGTGATCACCGATACATCGGCGTCGACGATGTTGACCGCGTCCAGGCGGCCACCGAGGCCCACTTCCAGCACGGCCAGATCCAGCCCGGCGTCGGCAAACAGCTGCAGCGCAGCGAGCGTGCCGTACTCGAAATAGGTCAGCGTGGTGTCACCGCGCGCCGCTTCGACGGCATTGAACGCAGCAACCAGCGCCGCATCGTCGACATCCTGGCCATCGATGCGCACACGTTCGTTGTAGCGCAGCAGGTGCGGCGAGGTGTAGGCGCCGACCTTCCAGCCGGCAGCACGCGCGATGGACTCGATGAAGGCCACGGTGGACCCCTTGCCGTTGGTGCCACCGACCACGATGGTGCGCCCGGCCGGTGCACCCAGGCCCATCGCGGTGGCAACGGTGCGCACGCGCTCCAGTCCCATGTCAATGCTCGCCGGGTGCTGGCGTTCAATGTAATCCAGCCAATCGGCCAGGGTGGTCGGGGTGTTCGTCACGGCAGTGCTTCCAGCAGGTACAGGTGGTTCGGTGTGGCGGGTCAGAGTGCGCGGTGCTTGGCTTCGCCGAAGAACGGCGTGTGGTGGGCGCAGTCGTTCAGGCGCACCACTTCCAGGCTGTCCAGATCGGCGCCTTCGAGCAGGTTGAGCGTGGTCGGCGCCTGGCGGAAGGTCCACAGGCGGGAAATCGGCAGGCCCAGCACCTTGCACAGGATCACGCGGTTGACCGCGTCATGGGCAACCACCAGCAGCGTGTCGTGCTCGCCGAGACCTTCGGTGGCACGGGCCAGGCCACGCCAGCTGCGTTCCAGCACCAGGCGCAGCGATTCGCCGCCGGGCATCAGCACGGTATCGGGCTCCTCGCGCCAGGCCTGCAGGCGCGACGGGTCCTTCTCGTTGATCTCGCTGGCGAGCAGGCCTTCCCACTCACCGTGCGCGATTTCCTGCAGCTCCGGCTCGGTCAGCAGCATGTCGGCACGCGCGGCGCCAAGCGCCAGCTGCGCGGTGCGCTGGGCGCGCGACAGCGGCGAGGCCACCGCACGGGTGATGTCGACCGAAGCCAGGCGGGCACCGAGGGCCTGGGCCTGAGCTTCGCCGATCGGCGAAAGCGGAATATCGATCTGGCCCTGGTAGCGGCCTTCGGCGTTCCACGGCGTTTCACCGTGGCGGGCAAGCAGGATGCGCATGCGTGCAAGGGGTCCTGGGGGGAGGAGGTTTCCGCGTTTCGTTCACATCCTGTGAAGTCCACGGAACAGGGATGATACCTGTTCGGCGGACCCGGCCGGGCCGGGCACGAAAAAACCCCGCGACGTAGGTCGCGGGGTTTCGGAAACTCCGGCTATCTGGTCGAGGTTGCCGGCCAGCGGCCGGCACTACCGCAACCGGTTTATTTCGCCAGGTTCAGTTCCTTCAGCAGCTGCGGCGCCGGCGCCACTTCCTGCATGATCCACTGCATGTAGCGGCTGTCCACGGCGATCATGCGGGTCATCACCGGGTCGAACACCCAGTTGGAACTGACCGATTCCCAGTTGCCGTCGAAGGCCAGGCCCACCAGCTTGCCGTTGGCATCCAGCACCGGCGAACCCGAGTTGCCGCCGGTAATGTCCAGGTTGGACAGGAAGTTCACCGGCACCGAACCAATGCGCTTGTCTTCCAGGCCACCGTAACGCTTGGCCTTGACCGCATCGAGCAGCGCCTTCGGCGAATCAAACGGATCTTCACCGGTTTCCTTCGCCGCCACGCCTTCCAGGGTGGTGAACGGGGTGTACTTCACGCCGTCCTTGCCGTACCCCATGACGTTGCCGAAGGTGATGCGCAGCGACAGGTTGGCATCCGGATAGACGAACTCGCCCTGGCTCTTCTTGTAATCGGCCACCGCCTGCAGGTACAGCGGACGTGCGGTCAGCGATTCGCCTTCGCGGATCTTCTTCTGCTCTTCCTGCTTCAGCAGCGCCGGCATGACCGCAACGGCGTACTGGATGGCCGGATCGTTGCTGGCTTCGAACGCAGCGCGGTCGGCCTTGAACCACTTCAGGCGGGTGTCCAGGCTGCCCAGCTCGGTGCCGCCCAGCTTGGCCACCAGCGACTTCACCGCAGCGGCATCGCTGCCGGCAAGCCACTTGTTCAGCACTTCGTTGTCGCGCTGCGCGGCCGGCAGAGCCACGTACTGGTCCAGCCAGTAGGCCTGCAACTGCTGGTCCATCTTCGCCACGTAGCGGCGATCCATCTGCTTCAGACCGCCTTCGATGGTGGTCAGGTCGCGTTCCTGGTAACCAGCTTCGCGTTCGGCATCCGGCTTGCTGCGCTCGATCGACAGGCGGTACAGGGTGATCGCCGCGCCGACGGCCGAGGTGTTGTTGAACTGACCGACGAACAGGTCGCGTTCGCGGGTGGACTTGCTGGTATCCAGATGCTTGAGCAGCTGCGCGTGTGCGGCCAGGGCCGGCTTGCCGGCAGCACCCTGCTTCTTCAGCCAGGCCAGCACGGCGGCTTCTTCAGCCTGCTTCTGGCCGGCGGCGTCGATGCGCTTGAAGCCTTCCAGCTGGCCCAGGTAGTTCTTGGCCACGTTGTTCATGCTGGCGGCAGTGGCGGCGTACTTCACCTTGACGTCGGCGTCGGCCTTGCCGGCATCGGCGATCATCTTCAGCACTGCGTTGTAGTGCTTGGCGATGGTCGGGTAGGTGAAGCTGGCGGTTTCGTTGAACTCGCCGGCCAGTGCGTAGCGGTTGGTGCGGCCCGGGTAGCCGGCCACCATCACGAAGTCGTCGGCACCCAGCGGCTGGTCGGCGAACTTCAGGAAGTGCTTGGGCTGGTACGGCACGTTGTCGGCGGCGAAGGCGGCCGGCTTGCCATCCTTGCCTACATAGGCGCGGTAGAACGAGAAATCACCGGTGTGGCGCGGCCACATCCAGTTGTCGACGTCGCCACCGAACTTGCCGACGCTGCCCGGGGGCGCGTAGACCAGGCGCACGTCCTTGATTTCCATGTTGCGGAACAGGCGGTAGGTGTTGCCACCGGAGAAACTGTACAGGCGGCAGCGGAAGCCGGCGTCGGCTTCACAGGCGGCGACCTGTGCCTTGTCGAAGGCGTCCAACGCGCGGCTGCGGGCCAGCGGGTCGTTGCCGGCGGCAGCGATGGCGGCCTTGGCCTGGGTGGTGACGTCGGTGATCTGGTCGAGCACGAACACGCGGGCGTTCGGGCCGGCGCTCAGTTCATCCTTCAGGGTCGGCGCGTTGAAGCCGTCCTTGATCAGGTTCTTCTGCGCAGTCGAATTCAGCTGGATGGCGCCATAAGCGCAGTGGTGGTTGGTGACCACCAGGCCCTGCGGCGAGACGAAGCTGGCGGTGCAGCCACCGAGGGCGACGACCGCGCCCATCGGGTCGCCGGTCAGGTTGGACAGCTGTTCCGGGGACAGCTTCAGGCCGGCCTTCTGCAGCGGGCCGGCGATTTCCGGCAGCTGCTGCGGCACCCACATGCCTTCAGCGGCATGGGCGACCTGGGCCAGCCCGAGGCTGGCGACGATGGAGAATGCAAGCAGGTTCGAGCGCATGGAGCGGCCCCTGGTAGTGGAACCTTCGATTGTAGCCCGCCGCCCTGCCCCGCCCCGAACCCCGGAAGTCATGGACCTACTTCTCGCTCTGCCACGCGCACGTCGGCCGCGCACACGGAAATCGTCCAGAGGGGGCGTGGTCACCCTGGACGGGACCGTTGGCGCCATGGGCCGGGCGCATGCGACTGGCGGGTTGGGCAGGACGCCAACCCCGGTCTTGCCGTGTGCGCAGGACAGCGCGCACGAGCAAGGCGCCATCGAGCACCATGGAGGGGCTTTTGCGTGTCCCGGCCAGGGTGACCACGCCCCCTTTCCCGGATCAGGGAGGCGCCGCTGTTCGCAGCACGTTCGAAACGCCCGCCAGCACACGCCTTTCGTTCCGCCACTGCACCCGCAGCGCAACATGGGAATTCCGCGCGGGCCTCTATAATCCGCGTTTTCCCCCTGATGAGTTCCACCCCGATGGCGCAGCAAACGATGAAGGCCCTGGTCAAGCGCGAAGCAGCCAAGGGCATCTGGATGGAAGAGGTTCCGGTGCCTACCCCGGGCCCCAACCAGGTGTTGATCAAGCTGGAAAAGACCGCGATCTGCGGTACCGACCTGCACATCTACCTGTGGGACGAATGGAGCCAGCGCACGATCAAGCCGGGCCTGACCATCGGCCATGAGTTCGTCGGCCGCATCGCCGAGATCGGCCCGGGCGTGACCGGCTACGAGATCGGCCAGCGCGTCTCGGCCGAAGGCCACATCGTCTGCGGCCATTGCCGCAACTGCCGTGGCGGCCGCCCGCACCTGTGCCCGAACACCGTCGGCATCGGCGTCAACGTCAACGGCGCGTTCGCCGAATACATGGTGATGCCGGCCAGCAACCTGTGGCCGATCCCGGACCAGATTCCGTCCGAGCTGGCCGCGTTCTTCGATCCGTACGGCAACGCCGCGCACTGCGCGCTGGAGTTCAACGTGATCGGTGAAGACGTGCTGATCACTGGCGCTGGCCCGATTGGCATCATCGCCGCAGGCATCTGCAAGCACATCGGCGCACGCAACGTGGTGGTCACCGACGTCAACGATTTCCGCCTGAAGCTGGCCGCCGACATGGGCGCCACCCGCGTGGTCAACGTCGCCAACACCTCGTTGAAGGACGTGATGAAGGAACTGCACATGGAAGGCTTCGACGTGGGCCTGGAAATGAGCGGCAACCCGCGTGCGTTCAACGACATGCTCGACTGCATGTACCACGGCGGCAAGATCGCCATGCTCGGCATCATGCCCAAGGGCGCCGGCTGCGACTGGGACAAGATCATCTTCAAGGGCCTGACCGTGCAGGGCATCTACGGCCGCAAGATGTACGAGACCTGGTACAAGATGACCCAGCTGGTGCTGTCCGGCTTCCCGCTCGGCAAGGTGATGACCCACCAGCTGCCGATCGACGACTTCCAGAAGGGCTTCGACCTGATGGAAGAAGGCAAGGCCGGCAAGGTTGTTTTGAGCTGGAATTGACCCTTCGCCGCGCGCGATGAGTGGGTGCCGAGCTTGCTCGGCACACCTTGAAATTGAAAAAGGCGCCCGATGGGCGCCTTTTTCGTAAAGCGTGCCAGGCAAGCCTGGCACCTACCGTAACGCCTGCGGCGTTACTTACCGATGGCCACGCTCAGCATCACGCGGCTGTGGGCCAGCTTGCCGGAGTTGTCGCGGCCGTTGCCGTCGGTGCCGTAGTAGCCCAGGCCGACCTTGGCCATCCCGAACTGGCGCTCAACGCCGACATTCCAGTCGGTGTAATCCTTGGCGATGCCGTCTTCAAACGTGCTGCGGCCGACATTGGCATTCAGGGTGAAGTCCTTCGGCAGGCCCCAGCTGCCACCCAGGCCGAAGTACCAGCCATCGGTGCTGCTGTTCCATACATCGTTGGTGTAGGCCACCGTCAGCTTGTAGGTGTCATCCAGCGTGGTGGTGGTGATCAGCTCGTTGTAGTTCTGGTGGCTGGACTTCAGGTAGGTGTAGCGGTTCAGCAGCACGTCGAAGTTGACGCGCTCGGTGACGTCCACGCCGTAGCCGATCAGGTAGTCGACCTCGGTCTTCGGATCACCTGCACCGAAGTCCACGCCCGAGCCCCAGACGCCGGCATACAGGCCGACCGGGCTGGTGTAGGTGAAGCCAGCCTGCAGGGTCGGATCCTCATCGGTCTGCGACACACCACGGAACAGGTAATCGGAAACAGCGGTGACGTTCCAGCTGTACGGCGATTCGTTTTCCTGGGCGCTGGCGGCGAACGGGGCGGCCAGGGTCAGGGCAGCGGCAATGGCGAGGCAGGCACGGGCGTGCGTCATGAGCGTCTCCGGTGGGGGCGGTGGCGTGGAAGGCAGGAGCGGGCGTAGCGGCCGGAGCCCGACAGCTCCGGTTCACGAATTCTTAACCAGTTTGCTATTGCGATGCAACATGTGCCGGCCGTGGCGATGCCCCACCAAGGCCGGTTGGCGAGCGGCGATGCCCGGTAGAATCAGTGGTTTCCCCGTTCAGAGCCGTGCCCACGCCATGACCGACGCCTCCTCCGCCCTGACCCGCCACTATGCCGAGGAACTGGACGCCATCCGCGCCCAGGGCCTGTTCAAGTCCGAGCGGATCATCACCAGCCCGCAGTCGGCCGAGATCACCCTCGACGACGGCCGCACGGTGCTGAACTTCTGCGCCAACAACTACCTGGGCCTGGCCGATCATCCGGACCTGATCCAGGCGGCCAAGGACGCACTGGACAGCCACGGCTTCGGCATGGCCTCGGTGCGCTTCATCTGCGGCACCCAGGACCTGCACAAGCAGCTGGAAAAGCAGATCGCCGAGTTCTTCGGCAAGCAGGACACCATCCTGTACGCGGCCTGCTTCGATGCCAACGGAGGCCTGTTCGAGCCGCTGCTCGGTGAGAACGACGCGATCATTTCCGACGCGCTGAACCATGCCTCGATCATCGACGGCGTGCGCCTGTGCAAGGCCAAGCGCTTCCGCTATGCCAACTGCGACATGGCCGACCTGGAAGCGCAGCTGCAGGCCGCGGATGCCGCCGGCTGCAAGACCAAGCTGATCACCACCGACGGCGTGTTCTCGATGGACGGCTTCATCGCCCCGCTGGACGAGATCACCGCACTGGCGAAGAAGTACAACGCGCTGGTGCACATCGATGAGTGCCATGCCACTGGCTTCCTTGGCGCCACCGGCCGCGGTTCGGCCGAGGTGAAAGGCGTGCTGGAAAAGATCGACATCATCACCGGCACCCTGGGCAAGGCCATGGGCGGTGCGCTGGGCGGTTTCACCTGCGCCAGCGCCGAAGTGATCGAACTGCTGCGCCAGCGCTCGCGTCCCTACCTGTTCTCCAACTCGCTGCCGCCGCACGTGGTTGCTGCCGGCATCAAGGCATTCGAGATGCTAGCCGCCGCCGATGACCTGCGCGGCTCCCTGGCCGAGAACACCGCTTACTTCCGCGAAAAGATGACCGCCGCCGGATTCGACGTGAAGCCGGGCGTGCACCCGATCAGCCCGGTGATGCTGTACGACGCACCGCTTGCACAGAAGTTCGCCGAGCGCCTGCTTGAGGAAGGCATCTATGCGATCGGCTTCTTCTTCCCGGTGGTGCCCAAGGGCCAGGCCCGCATCCGTACCCAGATCAGCGCCGCGCATACGCGTGCCCACCTGGATCGCGCCATCGATGCGTTCACCCGCATCGGCGTCGAGCTGGGCGTGATCAAGGGTTGATCATGGCCGGGGTCGGATCCCTTTCCTGCGGAAAGGGCTCTGACCCATCGGTCAAGGCGTGTCGACCAAGGTCGACACCCACAGGCGTCATTTCTTTTTCTTCTTGCCCTTCGGCTCGTCCTTGCTGGCCACCACCACCGGCTTGGCAGCGGCATCCTGGCCGTTGCCCTTGGCAACGCGGATGCCGTTGGCCTTCATCCAGGCATCGAACTCGTCGGCGGTCATCTTCTTGTCGCCGTTGCTCATCAGGAAGCGGTAGCTGCCGCGACCGTCCAGTTCCGGGGTCTTCACTTCCACCACCGGGGTTTCGGCAGGCGTTTCCGCCTTGGCCACTTTCTTGTGGCCGCCACAGGCCGTGAGCAGCACCATCGGCAGCAGCAGGCCTGCGCAGCGCAGGGTTTGGTTGAGGGTCGGGTGGTACATGGTGGGCAGGCTCCGTTCGGGAAATTCAACAACCAGGCGCCCCCTACGCCTGGAACGGTGACCGGCAGTTGCCGGCCGCAGGCGATGATCAGCCTGTTGCAGCGGCCCCCAGCCGCTGCTGGTCGCTGACCTCAAGCACCCGCCACTGGCCCTTGCCGAGATCGCCGAGCGTGAGCTCTCCGATCGCAACCCGGACCAGGCGCAGCACCTGCAGGTCGAAGGCCGCCAACAGGCGACGGATATGGCGGTTGCGACCCTCGTCGAGGACCACCTCCAGCCACGCGGTCTTGTCACCGCTGCGCAGCACGCGCACGGCCAGGGCGACCAGGAACTCGCCCTCGTCTTCGACACCGGCGCGCAACGCGGCCAGGGTGTCCTGGTCGGGCAGGCGGTCCACCTGCACGTGATAGGTCTTCTGCGGCCCGGTCTCCGGATCGGTCAGATGCGCCGCCCACTGCGGATCATTGCTGAACAACAGCAGGCCTTCACTGGCCTTGTCGAGGCGCCCGACCGGTGCGATCCACGGCAGGCCGGCACCATCGAAACAACGGTAGACCGTGTCACGTCCACGCTCGTCCTGTGCGGTAGTGACCACGCCCCGTGGCTTGTTGAGCATCAGGTACAGGCGCTGCGGCGCAGCCATCGGCTGGCCGTCGACCTCGATCAGCGGTGCCGGGCTGGCAATTGGAAATTCAGGATCACGGACGATGCGGCCAGAGACGCGTACCCGCCCTTCGGCGATCCAGCGCGCGGCCTCGCTGCGCGAGCACACGCCGGCCTTGGACAGCACGCGCGCCAGGCCATGGCGCACACCACTGGAGGCGTTCGGGTTCGCACGCCCACGCGGGGCGTGGGAGCGGGCGGCGGGGGCGGCAGGTGGGCGGCGCGTGCGCAAGCCTCTGCTCCCCGCGTCGCTTACTTCTTGTCGACCGGCTTGGTCTCAGCCGGTACTTCGGCTGCGGCCGGGGTGGCTGCCGGGGTCGCTGCCGGAGCCGGACGCGCCTTGACCACGCGCACACCACGCGCCTTCATCCAGGCGTCGAACTCCTCGGCGGTCATGCGCTTGCCGTTCTGGCTCATGTCGAAGCGCCACGGCGTATTGTCGAACTCGGTCTGCGGCTTGTAGGCGGCCGGATCGTTCGGCTTCACCGCTGGTGCACTCGGAATGGCCTTGGCGATGTTCTGGCAACCATCAATGCGCAGACGCTGCAGCACCTGGTCCAGCGACTGCGACGGATCGTAGTTGCCGCTCAGCACGCCGGCCGGCATGCCCAGCTGGTTGCCACGGATGTACAGCTCGTCAGCCACCGGTGCGATGGTCGTGGCCGGCAACGGCAGCGGCGAGGCGCTGGTGTTGACCGAGCAATCGACCGCAGCGTGGGCGGCGGGAACCAGGGCCAGCGCCAGGACGGCGGCCGATGCAGAGCGCAGCATGAAGGGCATCCAGGAAAGGAAGTGACGCGGCGAGTTTAGCAATGCCGCGACAGCTTTCAAGCGCCACTTTCAATGAATACGGCAACTCATTGGTTCTAGAAGAAAATTACCGACGAACGGTTGGCCGTCAGCGGGCGACTTCGGGGGGTCCGGACAGTCCAGGCCGCAGAAACAACAAGACCCGGCCGAAGCCGGGTCCTGCTGTGTCCTACTGGCAGAGCGTCAGAACTTAGTTCTGGACGTTCAGCTCGGTACGACGGTTCTTGGCGCGACCTTCCGGGTTGTCCGAACCATCCGGGTTGGTGTTCGGGGCAATCGGACGGCTCTCGCCGTAGCCGATCGGGCCGACCAGGCGACCGGCGTCAACGCCGTTCTTGGTCAGGTAGTTGTACACGGCGGTAGCACGACGCTCCGACAGCTTCTGGTTGTAAGCGTCGGTACCCTTCGAGTCGGTGTGACCGGCGACTTCAACGCGCAGATCCGGGTAACGCTTCAGGATCTCGGTGGCTTCGCTCAGGATCGCCACGGCGTCCGGACGCAGGTTCGACTTGTCGAAGTCGAAGTTGACGCCCTTCAGGTCGATGGAGACCGGCACCGGGCAACCGTCCGGACCGATGGTCTGACCCGGCTGCGAGTTCGGGCACTTGTCGTCGCAGTTGTTGACGCCGTCACCGTCGTCATCCAGGTCGGCGCAGCTCGGGGCAACCGGAGCCGGAGCCGGCACAGCTGCCACCGGGGCCGGGCCCAGCGGGATCACGACGCCGACCGAAGCCAGCACGTCACCGAACCAGTCTTCCTTCGGAGCGGCAACGCTCTGGTCGTCGAAGTCAGCGCGGTAGGCCACTTCGGCGCGGACAGCAACGCGCTTCTCGAAGGTGGTCTGCAGGCCGACGCCCAGCTTGGCGGCAACGTTGCCGTCCTTACGCTGGCGCGGACCATTGGCATTCAGCGCCGGGTACTCTTCTTCCGACTTCTGGTAGCCCAGGCCACCGACGATGTACGGGTTCCAGCCGCGGCCTTCCTTGATGAAGTGGCGACGCAGGTCCAGCGAGACGCCGTACTGCGACCAGTTCAGGTCCTTGTTCGAATCGAAGTTCGGGTTCTGATAGTTCAGCTCACCGTCCAGCGACCAGTTCGGGCTGATGAACTTGCCCAGGCCCAGGGTCACGAACGGAGCGTCATTGGTCAGACGGTCGCTGTCCTGGAAGTTGAAGCCGGCCGAACCGGTCAGGTACCAGCGGTCATCGAACTCCTGCGCGGAAGCAGCCTGGGCGAAAGCCAGACCGCCCAGCAGCGCGGCAGTAAGGATCTTCTTGTTCATTGAGTACAGCTCCTATTTCGGGGGTATGAAACCGGTAGAGGCATGGGCCAGCACTACTGCGTCGAAGCTCGACAGCCGATTCAGCACGCCACCGCCGCGAACATTATGCTCAGGCGGGTGAAGGTCATGTTAACAGTCCCGTAACATGTGAAGTGTTGTGCCCGACCCTCCACCGGTCCGACGTTGAAACCCTATACAGGATGATGAAAATCCGCAAGACCCTCACGCTGCAAGGGTTTGACGGGGTTTAAGTGCGAAAAGCGACATTCTTCGCCACACACTGCATCACGCGATTCAGCGCGTTTGCGGAAAGGTGAGGAACCTTATGATGCAGATACGAACCCAGCCGGAGCCGAGATGAAAGCCGTCGCCCTGAGTCGTGAATCCGCCCCCGCCCTGCACGATATTCATCTGCCTCCACCGCTGCCTCCGGGCGGCCGCGACCTGTTGGTGCGGGTCGAGGCGGTCTCGGTCAACCCCGTCGACAGCAAGCAGCGCGCCGCCACCGATCCGGCCACGCTCGACGCCCCCCGCGTCCTCGGCTGGGACGCCGCCGGCGTGGTCGAGGCGATCGGCGACGAGGCCAGCCTGTTCGCCTCCGGTGACGAGGTCTACTACGCCGGTGATGTCACCCGCCCCGGCTGCAACGCGCAGTACCAGCTGGTGGATGAGCGCCTGGTCGCACGCAAGCCGACCACCCTCGACTTCGCCGAGGCCGCCGCATTGCCACTGACCACCCTCACCGCATGGGAACTGCTGTTCGAGCGGATGCCCCTGCGGCTGGATGACCGTCGCCAATCCGGCCAGCACCTGCTGGTGATCGGCGGCGCAGGTGGCGTCGGCTCGATGGCGATCCAGCTGGCCTGTCACGCAGGCTTCGAGGTGATCGCCACCGCATCCCGCGAGGCCTCGATCGACTGGTGCCGGCGAATGGGTGCCCAGCACGTGATCGACCACCGGCAACCGCTGCTGCCACAACTGCAGGCGCTGGGAATCGATGCGGTGCAGGTCGCACTCAACCTGGCCGACACTGATCACTATTGGGACGAACTGGGCCTGCTGCTGGCGCCGCAGGGACATGTCGGCCTCATCGTCGAACCGCGCGGCCCGCTGCGTATCGGCGATCCCTACAAAGCCAAGTGCATCGGCATCCACTGGGAATTCATGTTCGCGCGCTCGCGCTTCGCCACGGCCGACCGCATCGAGCAGCACCGCATCCTCAGCCGCGCAGCCAGCATGATCGATGCCGGCCAGCTGCGTGGCACGCTCAGCGAGACGCTGGGCACGATCAATGCGGCGAATCTGGACATCGCGCATCAGCGCCTGGCCAGCGGACGCACGCTCGGCAAGCTGGCACTGGTGGGCTGGGGCGAGTGAGCGGTCGGGTAGGAACGCGTCCACACTCGGCTTGGCTCGAATGCTGATGTAGAGCCGAGCCCATGCTCGGCTGTGCGGCCCGCCTGTGGCGGTGGATTGGCCTGCATCTGTATCTATTGAATCAACGGAATCGGGATTACGGTGGAAACAGATTCCCCTCCCCCCGAGACCGCCATGCCCACCGCTCTGCCCCTGCGCCTGCTGCAACTGACCGTCGGCCTGTTCCTGTACGGCTTCGGTGCCTCGCTGATGATCCGCGCCGCCATCGGCGTGGCGCCCTGGGATGTACTGTCGCAGGGCATCGCCGCGCAGACGCCGCTGTCCTTCGGCCTGGCCACCAACGTGATCGGCGCACTGGTGCTGCTGCTGTGGTGGCCGCTGCGGCAGAAGCCGGGCGTGGGAACCGTGCTCAACGTAATGCTGATCGGTCCCTCGGCCCAGTTCGGGCTGTGGCTGCTGCCGCCAGCAGTCGGCCTCGGCTGGCAGCTCGCGATGTTCTGCGCCGGCATGCTGCTGGTCGCGCTGGCCACCGGCCTGTACATCGGTGCCAAGCTCGGCCCGGGCCCGCGCGATGGCCTGATGACCGGCCTGCACGCCCGCACTGGCTGGCCGATCTGGAAGGTGCGCAGCCTGATCGAGGGCAGCGTGCTGCTGCTGGGCTGGTGGCTGGGCGGCAATGTCGGCCTGGGTACGCTGGCCTTCGCCCTGCTCATCGGCCCGCTGTGCGGGGTGACGCTGGGCTGGTTCGGGATTGGTCGTCCCGCGGTAGTGCCGGCCGCTGGCCGGCAGCCGCAGTCCCCCTGAGCTACCCCGAATGCCGGCCAGCGGCCGGCACTACCCAAAGGCCGGCCCTTGCCCCGGCCGCCGTTTCGCGGCACCCTTCGCGCTTCCGTACGCAAGCGTATCGACCATGTCGCCAGCCAACGAAAGCGCCTATCCCCACCTGTTCGCCCCGCTGGACCTGGGCTTCACCCAGCTGCGCAACCGCGTATTGATGGGCTCGATGCACACCGGCCTGGAAGATCGCGCCCGCGACTTCCCGCGGCTGGCGGCCTACTTCGCCGAGCGCGCCGAGGGCGGTGTTGGCCTGATCGTCACTGGTGGCTTCGCCCCGAACGTGGTCGGCTGGCTGAAGCCATTCGGCGGCAAGCTCTCCTGGCCCTGGGAAGTGCGGCCGCACCGCCAGCTGACCGCCGCCGCGCACCAGCACGGCGCGAAGATCTGCCTGCAGCTGCTGCATGCCGGCCGCTATGCCTACCACCCGCTGTCGGTGGCGCCGTCGAAGCTGAAGGCGCCGATCAACCCGTTCACCCCGCGCGCGCTGTCGGCCGGTGGTGTCGAACGCCATATCGCCGACTACGCACGCAGCGCGAAGCTGGCCCGCGAGGCCGGCTATGACGGCGTCGAAGTGATGGGCTCGGAGGGTTACCTCATCAACGAGTTCATCGCACCGCGTACCAACAAGCGCGCTGATCAATGGGGCGGCGACGCACGCCAGCGCATGCGCTTCGCAGTGGAAATCGTGCGCCGCATCCGCGAAGCCTGCGGCCCGGACTTCATCATCATCTACCGCCTGTCGCTGGTCGACCTGGTGGAAGACGGCAGCAACTGGGACGAGATCGTGCAGCAGGCGCAGGCCATCGAGGCTGCCGGTGCGACCATCATCAACTCCGGCATCGGCTGGCACGAAGCGCGCATTCCGACCATCGCCACCTCGGTACCGCGCGCGGCCTTCGCCGGGGTTACCGCCAAGCTCAAGCCGCACGTAAAGCTGCCGCTGGTGGCGACCAACCGCATCAACATGCCCGACGTGGCCGAGCGCATCCTGGCCGGCGGCGGCGCCGACATGGTGTCGCTGGCGCGGCCGCTGCTGGCCGACCCGCAGTGGCCGAACAAGGCGCGTGCCGGCCGTGCCGAGGCGATCAACACCTGCATCGCCTGCAACCAGGCCTGCCTGGACCATGTGTTCGAGAACAAGCTGGCCAGCTGCCTGGTCAATCCGCGTGCCGCACACGAGACCGAGCTGGTCTACCACCCCACTGCCGCGCCGAAGAAGATCGCCGTGGTCGGCGCCGGCCCGGCCGGCCTGGCCTGCGCCACCGTCGCTGCCCAGCGCGGCCACCAGGTGACCCTGTTCGATGCCAACGACGAGATCGGCGGCCAGTTCAACGTGGCCAAGCGCATCCCGGGCAAGGAAGAATTCCACGAGACCCTGCGCTATTTCCGCCACACGCTGGGCGAGACTGGCGTGCAGCTGCGCCTCGGCACCCGCGCCGATGCCGCCAATCTGGCCGGCTTCGACGAGGTGGTGCTGGCCACGGGAATCACCCCGCGCAGGGTCGACTTCCCCGGTGCCGACCACGCCAAGGTGGTGAACTACCTGGACGTGCTGCTGGGCCGTGTCGAAGTCGGCGCCAATGCGGCGATCATCGGCGCCGGCGGCATCGGCTTCGACGTCGGCGAGTTCCTCAGCCATTCGGGCGAGTCGCCGTCGCTGGACCCGCAGCGCTGGATGGCCGAATGGGGCGTGGACGCCACCTTCGAGGCCCGCGGCTCGCTGGCGCGGCCGCAGGCCGAGGCGTCGCCGCGCCGGTTGTGGCTGCTGCAGCGCAGCCCGGGCAAGCCCGGCGCGCGGTTGGGCAAGACCACCGGCTGGATCCACCGGGCCACACTGAAGGCCAAGGGCGTACGCATGCTCGGCGGCGTCGAGTACCTGGGCGTGGACGACGAAGGCCTGCGCATCCGCGTTGAAGGCAGCGAACAACTGCTGCCGGTCGATCACGTGGTGATCTGCGCCGGCCAGGAACCGAACCGCACGCTGGAGGCCGAACTGCAGGCCGCCGGCATCAACGCACAGTTGATCGGCGGCGCCGATGTGGCCGCCGAACTGGATGCGAAGCGGGCGATCGACCAGGGCAGCCGGGTCGCCGCTGCGCTTTGATGAGCACCTGAATGGGGGGCGGAATGTGATTTCCGTCACCCCTGCCGAACCTGAATGTCAAGCCGGGCGATTCACGATGCGTTCGGCTATCCCCCCCTACCTTGCGCCATCTTTCCGCTCACCAGCCAGTTTCCGGTGAGCCGGCGCGGCCCCCTCGATCGGTACTGATCGTTCTTTTGGGGCTGCCCACGGGGCGGCCCCGATGGCCGCCTCCCCATGACGCCAAGTCGTACCCCGCCTCCTGTCGCGCCCGCGGCCGGAACCGGAGCGTGCGGCCCATACGGAGCAAGGAGTTATATGAAACTGGCCTGGATTCTCTGGCTGTCGCAGTTGTTACCGCAGCCGGCCGCTGATTCATTGTGTTTGAGCACCACCGTGTACCTGGAAGCCCGCGACCAGACCCTGCGTGGCCAACAGGCCGTGGCCGAGGTTGCCCTGCGCCGCCTCGACAGCGGCCTGTGGGGTGACTCGATGTGCCAGGTGGTGACCGCGCGCAAGCAGTTCGCACCGACCATCGTCTCCCCCGGCACCCAGCTGGGGAACGACGCGGCCTGGAGCGAGGCGATGAACGTGGCCTTCGACGCCGAGCGCAACTGGGCGCTGCCGGCCGGCGAGCGCCGCGAGATCGTGCCCGGTGCCAGTCACTTCGCCGCGCTGGCCATCGCCAGCCCGAACTGGCGCAACGCCTACCAGGTGGCCACCATCGGCGATCACACCTTCTATAAGGTGCAGAACCTCAAGCCACGGCAGTCGTAACGATCCGTGCTGGCGGCAGCGTTGCCGCCCGCCGCCAGGCTCTGGGATAGTGGGTGCTTCCCGCACGCATCACCTGGAGTTCCCATGAAGCTGTACAGCAAGCCCGGTGCCTGTTCCACCGCCGACCACATCGCCCTGCAATGGACCGGCCAGCCGTTCGAGGTTGAACTGCTGAACAAGGACACCCTGAAGGGTCCGGAATTCCTCAAGATCAATCCGGCCGGCGCGGTACCCGCGCTGGTCGATGGCGACTTCGTGCTGCTGCAGAACGCGGCAATCATGGGCTACATCGCTGACAGCTTCCCGCAGGCCGGCCTCGGCGGCGACGGTAGTCCGCGCCAGCGCGCCGAGGCCACCCGCTGGCTCGCCTTTGTCAACTCCGATGTGCATCCGGCGTTCTCGCCGCTGTTCGCGCCGGGCAAGTTCATTGCCGACGAAAGCCAGTTCGATGCGATCCGCGCCGCCGCACACAAGCGCCTGCGTGGCCTGTTCGAGACCGCCGACAAGCAGCTGTCCGACAAGCCGTGGCTCGCCGGCTTCCGCAGCTTCGCCGATCCGTACTTCTACATCACCCTGCGCTGGGCCGCCGGTACCAAGGTCGATCTGTCCGGCCTGGACAACCTTGCCGCCTACAAAGCGCGCATGGACGCCGATGCCGGCGTGCAGGCCGTGCTGAAGGCCGAAGGCCTGGCCTGACCCTGGTCAGGGGTCAGAGCCGTTCGCGTGGCGAGCGGATCCGGCCCCAGAGGCCCCGAGGCGGGGTCGGAACCGTCTGCGCAGCAGGCGGCTCTGACCCATCGGCTCCATCGACCCGATCAGCCGATCTGGCGGATCACTTCGCCCTTGGCATCGCGCAGGTAGGTCGGCACCACTTCGATGCGCAGCGCCGCCGCCACCGGGTAGATACCGCGCTCGGCACGCACGCCCGCCAGCGCCTGCAGTCCCGGCTCGTCCAGTGCCCAGCGCGCGCTGTCGGCGGACACGTCGCCGACGTCACTGCGCCCGGCCGGAATGAATTCCCACTGCCGCTCGCGGCTGACCAGTTCCAGCGATTTGCCATGGCGCAGGCGCAGCGGCAGCAGCTCGCACACGCTGGCGACCTGGCCGGCCCCCAGCACCAGGGTAGTGATGCCCGCCTCCTGCCGCCAATCCAGTGTCTCGATGAACAACATGCCGGTACTGGAGCCCTCGCGCTCGCTGCCGGCCCTCACCTGCTGCGCCAACCCCGCATCGTCCAGCAGGTTGCCGCGGTGCAGGTCGCTGATCCACAGCGGCATCGCCGGCTGCAGCACCTGCAGCACACCGCGCGTCGACCAGCGTTTGACCGCCTCCATTTCTTCGTCGGTCAACCCGACCAGCTGCAGGAACTGCAGATGACCGTTTGCGGTATCACGCGCGGGAAGCTGCGGGTCGGCGATGAAGGCGAGGTGGCACAACCGCGTGTCGGTCTCCAGCGCAATCGGACCATTGGCATTGAGGTGGTGACCGTCCTCGAACACATTGCCGCTGCCGAACACATAGCGCGCCAGGTTCTGCAGCAGGTTCATCGGCCACACCGGCGGCTCACTGCCTGTGGTCTCGCCGGTGCTCGCAGCCAGGCGGAACGTCAGTTCGAAGCCATAACCGCTGTTGGCGGCATCGCCGCTCTCCTTGGCGTACAGCTCGGAGAATCCATAGGTGATGTAGTGCCAGTGCGGGACCGGCGCATCCGCCCAGTACACGCTGATGCCATCGAGGGGATCCTGGCCACCCAGCGTGTATGGCAATGCAGTGCCGTAATGGCGCGGTTCCTGGCCGGCATGCAACGGCGCAAGCGCGGCGTTGATCGCGTCCCAGCCTGGGGTGTCGGTGTCGTCGTGGTCGTCCTGCACGGGAGACTCCTTGTGGGAAGTGAACCGGTCACTTTACGCGGTGGCTCAGGCCTGCACGACCTCGCCACCGTCATTCACCACGGCCGCCTGGGTTTCATGCCACCAGCGCTGGGCCAGCGCCGGGCTGCGCGCCTTGCCCACCGCCGCCAGCAGTTCCGGGCACAGGCGCTCCAGCGCCAGCGCATCGGTGCAGCGTTCTATCTTCAACTGCATGAAGTAGCCCTTCAGGCCCAGGTGGCGGCGCACGGCCTCGCTCATCGCGTCGTACAGCTGCTGGTACAGCGCCGGATCCTGTTCGCGCCCGGTGCTGATGCCACGCAGCGGTGTCACCTCGGCACTTCCGCCGATCACTTCGATCAGGCCCTGTGCGGCCAGCTGCTCCAGTGCATCGGGTGGTGCGCGCAGGCCTTCGAACAGGCCGCGCAGTTCGGTGTCATCGCGATGGCCGTCAACCATCAGCAGGATCGAACGCAGTGCCGCCGGCAGGCGCCGGCCACGGTCCTCTATTTCCTGACGGCCAGCAGCCGTCTTGGCGTGCAGCAATGCCATTGCCTCCCCCTCCCTCGATGCGCAATGCCGGCGCACCCTTGCGGGCACGCTCCCCTGTGTGCCATCCCCGGACGGGGCGCGCCTTCCCCGGCGCGCGCCGCGTGTTGCAGGTCGATGACAGGCCGAGCTTAGCGCATGTTCTCGAAGCGGAGGGTAGTGCCGGCCGCTGGCCGGCAACCCCATGATTCCCGAGGTTGCCGGCCAGCGCCCGGCACTACCGGATCAGCGGCCCAGCGCGCGGCGGATCTCCTCCAGCGCTCCGGGGTCATCCAGCGTCGACAGGTCGCCCGGGTCGCGTTGCTCGGCCAGCGCCTGCAGCGAACGCCGCAGCAGCTTGCCCGAGCGGGTCTTGGGCAACGCGTTGACCACGTGCACATGCGCCGGGCGTGCAACCGCACCGAGCGATGCGGTCACCGTGGCCATCATCTCGGCCACCACCGGCGCCGGATCCTCACCATCGAGGCCCTGCTTGAGGGTGACGAACACCAGCGGCACCTGCCCCTTCAGCTCATCCTTGACCCCGATCACGGCGGCCTCGGCCACACGCGGATGGCTGGAGATGGCTTCTTCAATCTCGCGCGTACCCAACCGGTGACCGGCCACGTTGATCACATCGTCGGTGCGGCCGAGGATGAAGGTGTAGCCATCGTCATCGCGGATCGCCCAGTCCAGTGAGCTGTACAGCAGCTCCTTGAAGTGGCTGAAATAGCTCTGCAGGAAGCGGCTGTCGTCGTTCCACACCGTGCTCATGCAGCCCGGCGGCAATGGAGGGGTCATCACCAGCACGCCCTTCTGCCCCGGCGCCACTTCTTCGCCGGTGTTCTCGTCGATCACCTTCATGCGGTAACCGAGATTGGGGAAGCCCGGCGAACCGAACCGGACCGGCTTCATCTCCAGGCCCGGCAGCAGGGTCAGCGCCGGCCAGCCGGTTTCGGTCTGCCAGTAGTTGTCGATGATCGGCTTGCCAAGCGCCTCGCTGATCCAGTGCGCGGTCGGTTCATCCAGCGGCTCGCCGGCCAGGAACAGGTACTTCAGTGCGCCCAGGTCGTGGCGATGGATGAAGTCCGCGTCGTGCTTCTTCAGCACGCGGATGGCGGTGGGCGAAGAGAACATCGTGCGCACGTTGTACTGCTCGCACAGCGCCCACCAGATGCCCGGATCCGGGTTGGTCGGCAGCCCTTCGTACAGCAGCGAGGTGCAGCCACCGATCAGCGGGCCGTACACGTTGTAGGAATGGCCGACCGCCCAGCCGACATCGGAGGTGGAGAACATCACCTGCCCTGGCCGGCAGTCGAACACGGTCTCCATCGACTGCGCCATCGCCACCGCATAGCCGCCGACATCGCGTTGCACGCCCTTCGGCTTGCCGGTGGTGCCGGAGGTGTACAGCAGGTAGCTCGGCTCGCTTGATTCCAGCCACTGTACCGGCACATCGGTTTCGCCGAGTTGCGCATGCAGGGTGGCGTATTCCACATCGCGCCCCGCCACACGCGGTTCTGCCGGGTCCAGCCCACGCGACACGATCAACACATGTGGCGGCGGATTACTGGCCTCGGCACAGGCCGCGTCGACCATCGCCTTGTACGGAATCAGCTTGCCGCCGCGCATGCCGGCATCGGCGGCGATCAGCAGTTTGGGCTTGGCATCGTCGATGCGCAGCGCCAGGTTGTGCGCGGCGAAGCCGCCGAACACCACCGAGTGCACCGCACCGATGCGCGCGCAGGCGAGCATGGCAAATACCGCTTCGGCCATGTTCGGCATGTAGATCACCACGCGGTCACCGTGACCGACGCCCAGGTGCCTGAGCACGGCGGCGAAGTCGTTCACTTCGCGATACAGCTGGCGATAGGTGATCTCGCGGGTGCTGTTGGTCTCGGTGGAGATGGCGACCAACGCCAGCTGGTCGGCGCGGTCGGCCAGGTGGCGGTCGACGGCGTTGTAGCAGAGATTGGTTTCGCCACCGACGAACCAGCGCCGGAACGGCGGATTGCTGTAGTCGAGCACCTGCTGCGGCGGTTTGTGCCAATGGATGCGCTTGGCTTCCTCGCCCCAGAAGGCCTCCGGCTCGTCGATCGAGCGACGGTAGGTTTCCTCGTAGTTCATGACGCAGCCCTCCCAGACAAAGTCATGGGTTCGAGGATAGTCCGGCGCTGCCGCGCGGGCCGCCCTACCTTGGTAGGGGGTGTGTTGCCGGCAGGGCTGCGCCCTGCACCCGCCGAAGCAACGGCAACGGCAATGGCAACTGCAACAGCCGAAGCAACAGCAATGGCAGATTCCGGGTTTGGCGGGGAGGGGGCAGATGGCGGGGGACGCTGCAAGTACGTCCCTGTAAGCTCGGTCGCGCCATCCATGGCGCTCACGCCCCCGCCATCTGCCCCCTCCCCGCCTCCGACAATTTCCCGCTGCTGTTGGGCTGCTGTTGGTAGCTGTCGACCTTGGTCGACACGTAGATCCACGCCATGCGTGGATGCTTTTCGATGAATTGTCGAAATATTCGATTCCGATGGATTTGATCCACGCAAAGCGCGGACAGACCTCCGTCACCGGAGATCTGTCGAAGGCGGGGCGGTGCGGGTTGGCAGGACCGTTGGCGCCATGGATGGCGCCATCGAGCCCCCATGGATGGGTTAACGGCGTGTCCTGCCAACCCACACCGCCCCGCCCAACACGCAGAAAACCAGAGCTGCCTTGGCTTTTGGCATTGCTTCGGTTCGTAGCAGGGTGCAGGGCGCAGCCCTGCCGAACACCCTACCCTTCTAGAACGGAGTCGCAGACTCGAACGCGAGCACCTCGCCTGTCACCGGATGAGTGAACTGCAGCTTCCGTGCATGCAGGCACACGCGCTGCGCTGCCTCTGCGCCATACAGCACGTCACCAACGATGGGATGGCCGAGACTGGCCATGTGCAGGCGCAGCTGATGGCTGCGGCCAGTGATCGGTTCCAATTCCACGCGGGTGCGCTGCGCTTCAACATCACGGGCAAGTACACGCCAGCGTGTCAGCGCCGGCTTGCCGCGTTCGTGGTCGACCATCTGCTTCGGCCGGTTCGGCCAGTCCACGATCAGCGGCAGATCCACCTCACCGGCTTCGGCGTCCAGCTCCCCCTGCACGATCGCTTCGTAGCGCTTGCCGACCTGGCGCTGTTCGAACTGCATCGACAACGCCGCCTGCATGTCCTTGCCACGCGCATGCAGCAGCAGGCCCGAGGTCACCTGGTCCAGGCGGTGCACGGTCAGCGCGTCCAGGTACAGCGCCTGCAGCCGTGCGATCACGCAGTCCTGGTTCTCGGCGCTGCGACCGGGCACGGACAGCAGTCCGGCCGGCTTCTCGGCCACCAGCAGCGTGTCGTCGATGTAATGCAGATGGATCATGTCGTTGCCAGGTGCTCCATACGAAAACGGGGAAGCCGAAGCCTCCCCGTTTCATTTCAGGCAGTGCCGGCAAGCTGCCGGCACAGACCGCATCAGCCCAGCAGGTGGGCGACGCCGGAGCGCTCTTCTTCCAGCTCGGCCAGGGTCTTGTCGATGTACTTCTGGCTGAAGTCGTCGATCGGCAGATCCTTGACCAGGGTGTACTTGCCGTTCTCGGTGGTCACCGCGAAGCCGAAGATCACGCCTTCCGGAATACCGTAGGAACCGTCGGACGGCACGCCCATGGTGACCCACTTGCCGTTGCTGCCCAGCACCCAGTCACGCACGTGGTCGATGGCTGCGTTGGCCGCCGAAGCCGCCGAGGACGAGCCACGGGCTTCGATGATCGCCGCGCCGCGCTTGCCCACGGTCGGGATGAAGGTGTTGGCGTTCCATTCCTGGTCATTGATCGCATCGGCGATCGACGCACCATCGGCGGTGGCGAAACGGTAGTCCGGGTACATGGTCGGGCTGTGGTTGCCCCACACGACCAGCTTTTCCATGCCACCGACCGGCTTGCCCAGCTTGGCCGACAGCTGGCTCAGGGCGCGGTTGTGGTCCAGGCGCAGCATGGCGGTGAAGTTTTCCGGCTTCAGGTCCGGGGCCGACTTCATGGCGATGTAGGCATTGGTGTTGGCCGGGTTGCCTACCACCAGCACCTTCACGTCACGGCTGGCGACCTTGTTCAGCGCCGCGCCCTGGGCGGTGAAGATCTTGGCGTTTTCCAGCAGCAGGTCCTTGCGCTCCATGCCCGGGCCGCGCGGACGCGCGCCAACCAGCAGGGCGATGTCAGCGTCCTTGAAGGCCACTTCGGCGTCGTCGGTACCGACCATGCCGGCCAGCAGCGGGAAAGCGCAGTCTTCCAGCTCCATCATCACGCCCTTCAGGGCGGCCTGGGCCTTGTCGACCGGCAGTTCCAGCAGCTGCAGGATGACCGGCTGGTCCTTGCCCAGCATTTCGCCGGAGGCGATGCGGAACAGCAGGGCATAACCGATCTGGCCGGCGGCGCCGGTCACGGCAACACGAACGGGTGCTTTCATGGGGGTTTCCTCTTGCTTGCAAGCGTTTGATGGAACGCCGCGGGCGTGGCCGAGCAGGCCTGGCGGGCGGCGGGGAACAGGGAAACGGCCACCGATGGGTGGCCGTTTCGAAGGGGGATCAGGCGGCGAGGAGCTTGTTCCACTCCGCGACGCGGTCGGCCTGTGCGGCGAGCACGGCGTCGGTATCGCCTTCCAGGGTGATCGAATGGATCACGTCACCCTGCTTGACCGAATCGACGATGGCCTGGCCTTCCAGGACCTTGCCGAACACGGTGTGGCGGCCGTCCAGCCAATCGGTCTTGATGTGGGTGATGAAGAACTGGCTGCCGTTGGTGTTCGGGCCGGCGTTGGCCATCGACAGCGAGCCGACTTCGTGCTTCACGCCGTTCTTCTCGTCCTCGAACTTGTAGCCCGGGCCACCGGTGCCACGACCCTGCGGGCAACCGCCCTGGATCATGAAGTCGGCGATCACGCGGTGGAAGATCAGGCCGTCATAGAAGCCGTGCTTGACCAGGTTCACGAAGTTGGCAACGGTCAGCGGCGCCTTGTCAGCGAACAGCTCGACCTTGATCGGGCCCTGGGTGGTGTCGAAAGTGGCGATGAGGGACATGAAGATCCTTGATGCAGAGGGGAATGCGTCTAGCCACCTAGTTTACACCCGCCTCGTGGCGACGGCGGCTTCGACCATGGGCGCAGATCCCTGCTTCAGCCTCCGGAAGGGGGAGGCCAGACCTACGGCCCCCAGGCCCCGGCCCAGCTTGGGGGACACCCAGCTGAATGGGCACCATGACCGATGTGAAATCCGGGTTTTCGCCAATCGTCAACTTCGACGTATAATGTTGGACTTCTTTTTCCAAATCCGGCGCCGACTGGCCCCCTTTCGTATGTCCATCGAAAATCTTCGCAACATCGCCATCGTCGCCCACGTCGACCATGGCAAGACCACCCTGGTCGACCAGCTGCTGAAGCAGTCCGGCACCCTGTCCGAGCGTACCGTCCTCGCCGAGCGCGTGATGGACAGCAACGACCAGGAAAAGGAACGCGGCATCACCATCCTGGCCAAGAACACGGCCATCACCTGGGAAGACAAGAAGACCGGTATCAAGAACCGGATCAACATCGTCGACACCCCCGGACACGCCGACTTCGGCGGTGAGGTCGAGCGCGTGCTGTCGATGGTCGACACCGTGCTGATCCTCGTCGACGCGATGGACGGCCCGATGCCGCAGACCCGCTTCGTCACCCAGAAGGCCTTCGCGATGGGCTTCAAGCCGATCGTCGTGGTCAACAAGGTCGACCGCCCGGGCTCGCGTCCGGAGTGGGTGATCGACCAGGTGTTCGACCTGTTCGACAAGCTCGGCGCCACCAATGAGCAGCTCGACTTCCCGATCGTCTACGCCTCGGCCCTGAACGGCTACGCTGGCCTGGAAGACACCGTGCGCGACGGCGACATGACCCCGCTGTACGAAGCAATCATGCAGCACGCGCCGAAGCCGGAAGTCGATCCGGAAGGCCCGTTCCAGATGCGCATCAGCCAGCTGGACTACAACAACTTCGTGGGCGTGATCGGCATCGGTCGCATCCAGCGTGGCACCCTGAAGAAGAACATGCAGGTCGCGGTCATCGACCGTGAAGGCAAGAAGCGCAACGGCAAGGTGCTGCAGGTGCTGGGCTTCCTGGGCCTGGAGCGCATCGAGCAGGATTCGGCCGAGGCCGGTGACATCGTCGCCATCTCGGGCATCCAGGAGCTGACCATCTCCGACACCCTGTGCGCCCCGGACACCCCGGAAGCGCTGCCGGCACTGACCGTCGACGAGCCGACCATCTCGATGACCTTCCAGGTCAACAACTCGCCGTTCGCCGGTAACAAGGACCTGTCCGGTGGCAAGTTCCTGACCAGCCGCCAGATCAAGGACCGTCTGGACCGTGAAAAGGTCCACAACGTCGCGCTGAAGGTTGAACAGCTGGAAGATGCCGACAAGTTCCTGGTCTCCGGCCGTGGCGAACTGCACCTGTCGGTGCTGATCGAGAACATGCGTCGTGAAGGCTACGAGCTGGCCGTGTCGCGCCCGGAAGTGATCATCAAGCAGATCGACGGCCAGGCCATGGAGCCGATCGAGCAGCTGGTGGTGGACATCGAAGAAATCCACCAGGGCGGCGTGATGGAAAAGCTGGGCACCCGCAAGGGCCAGCTGAAGAACATGGAATCGGACGGCAAGGGCCGTGTGCGCCTTGAGTACCAGATCCCGGCCCGTGGCCTGATCGGTTTCCAGAACGAGTTCAAGACCCTCACCCAGGGTTCGGGCCTGCTGTTCCATGTCTTCGACCACTACGGTCCGAAGGAGCAGGGCGCGATCGCCAAGCGCATCAACGGCGTGATGATCGCCAATGCGCCGGGCGCCACGCCGGCCTACTCGCTGGGCCCGCTGCAGGAGCGCGGCAAGCTCTTCGCCGCTGAAGGCGACAACGTGTATGAAGGCCAGCTGGTCGGTATCCACTCCAAGGACAACGACCTGACCGTCAACGCGATCAAGACCAAGCCGCTGACCAACATGCGCGCTTCGGGCAAGGACGATGCGATCCAGCTGACCCCGGCGATCAAGTACTCGCTGGAACAGGCCCTGGACTTCATCGAAGACGACGAGCTGGTCGAGATCACCCCCAAGGAGATCCGCCTGCGCAAGAAGTTCCTGACCGAAAGCGACCGCAAGAAGGCTTCGCGCGGCGGCTGAGCCAGCACCCCGTGAACCAGAGCGGCTACAACCCGGATCCACACCGGCATCCGGGTCTGCACGTCATCGCCTTGCTCGAAGCGAGCAAGGCGATGCTGGCGCTGTTGGCCGCAACCGGGCTGGAAGTGCTCGGACCGCAGCCGCTGCGGCACGGCATCATGGCCCTGATCCGGCGCTTCAGCCTGGATCCGGACCATGGCACCCTGCCCTCGCTGCTGCACATGATCAGCCCCGACGCGGTGCACCTGGCCGCGGCGGGGATGATCGGTTACGGCCTGCTGCATCTGGTTGAAGCCTGGGGCCTGTGGCGTGCCAAGGCCTGGGCCTCCTGGCTGGGCTGCCTGACCGCTTCGCTGTACCTGCCGTTCGATATCTTTGCGATCATCCGCCATCCTGGCTGGCCCTCGTGGACGATCCTGGCGATCAACCTGATCGTGGTCTACGTGCTGGCCCGCGACCTGCGCAAGCGCCGCCGCTGAGCTCCGGCTACACTGGGGATTGGAGCCGACCAAGCCGCCCCATGCGCCCGTCCTTGCCGCCCCTCCTGATCTGCCTGCTCGCTGCGCTGCCTGCGCTGCTTGTCGCTGCCTGCAGCCCGGCCACGCCCAGCGCCCACGCCGCCGAACCTGCCAGCCGCAACGTGCCATTCCCCTACGCCGAAACCGATGTCGCCGACCTGCAGGCGCGGATGACCGCCGGCGAACTGGACAGCACCACCCTCACCCAGGCCTACCTGCAGCGCATCGCCGCGCTGGACCGTGCCGGCCCCCGACTGCGCGCGGTGATCGAACTCAACCCGGATGCACTGAAGGAAGCCGCCGAACGCGATCGCGAGCGTCGTGACGGTCGCCTGCGCGGCCCGCTGCACGGCATCCCAGTCGTGCTGAAGGACAACATCAACGCCGCGCCGATGGCCACCACGGCCGGCTCGCTGGCGCTGCGGGGCTTCCGCCCGGACGACGCCTATCTGGTACGTCGCCTGCGCGAGGCCGGTGCCGTGGTGCTGGGCAAGACCAACCTCAGCGAATGGGCCAATTTCCGCGGCAATAATTCGGTGTCCGGCTGGAGCGCGCGCGGCGGCCAGACCCGCAATCCCTACCGCCTCAGCCATTCGCCCTGCGGCTCCAGCAGCGGCAGCGCAGTGGCCGTAGCCGCCAACCTCGCCAGCGTGGCGATCGGCACCGAAACCGACGGCAGCATCGTCTGCCCGGCTGCGGTCAATGGCGTGGTCGGCCTGAAGCCGACGGTCGGCCTGGTCAGCCGCGACGGCATCATCCCGATTTCCTTCAGCCAGGACACCGCCGGGCCGATGACACGCAGCGTCGCCGATGCCGCCGCCGTGCTGACCGCCATTGCCGGTCGCGATGACGCCGACCCTGCCACCGCAACCATGCCTGGCCGCGCGGTCTACGACTACACCGCGCGCCTGGACCCGCAGGGCCTGCGTGGCAAGCGCATCGGCCTGCTGCAGACGCCCCTGCTGAAGTACCGCGGCATGCCGCCACTGATCGAACAGGCCACCACCGAGCTGCGCCGCGCCGGCGCAGTGGTGGTGCCGGTGGAACTGCCCAACCAGGGCGCCTGGGCCGAGGCCGAACGCAGCGTGCTGCTGTACGAGTTCAAGGCCGGCCTGGAGCGCTACCTCAGCACCCATCGCGCGCCGCTGCGCAGCCTTGCCGAACTGATCGCCTTCAACCAGGCACACAGCAAGCAGGAACTGGGCCTGTTCGGCCAGGAACTGCTGGTTGAGGCAGATGCCACCGCCGGCCTGGCCGACCCGGCCTACATCCGCGCGCGGACCGATGCGCGCCGCCTGGCCGGCCCGGAAGGCATCGATGCCGCCCTCGCCGCCCATCAGCTCGATGCACTGGTGGCACCGACCACGGGCGTGGCGTGGCCGATCCGCAGTGACGGCGACGACTTCCCTGGCGAGAGCTACAGCGTTGCCGCCGTAGCCGGCTATCCCAGCCTCAGCGTGCCGATGGGGCAGATCGATCGCCTTCCGGTCGGCCTGCTGTTCATGGGTACCGCCTGGAGCGAACCGAAGCTGATCGAGATGGCCTATGCCTACGAACAGCGCACCCGCGCACGACGGCCGCCGCACTTCGATACTGACGCGCTGATCGACGCTGGCGAGCCTTGATCGGCGTGGTAGTGCCGGCCGCTGGCCAGCAGATCCCGGGGCGCCGGCCAGCGGCCGGCACTACCGATCCGCAGGCTCCTCCGGCACGATCGCCGCCTCACCATCTTCCGCACCCGGCGACCGTACATCCGCGGTGCGTGCGCGAGGTCCTCGCGGCATGTCCAGTTCGTCTTCGTGCTGCACGCGCGCACGCACCTGCGGCAACGACTGCGGATGCTCGCGCGCCAGGAAATCCAGCATCCGCTCTCGTACCAGGCAGCGCAGGTCGAAGGCATCACCGGAACTGCGTGCGCTGACCAGCAGGCGGACCTGGATTGCCCGTTCGCTGGTTTCGGTTACCTGGGTCACGCAGACCCGCCCATCCCACAGCGCCTCACCACGGCAGATGCGCTCCAGCTCGGTGCGGATCGCCGCGATCGGGGCGCGGTAGTCCAGCCACAGGAACGCCGTGCCGAGCAGATCGGCGCTGCGCCGCGTCCAATTCTGGAACGGGTTCTCGATGAACCAGGTCAGCGGCACCACCATGCGTCGCTCATCCCAGATGCGGACCACGACGTAGCTGCTGCCGATCTCCTCGATACGGCCCCACTCGCCTTCGACGATCACCACGTCATCCAGCCGGATCGGCTGCGTCACCGCAATCTGCAGGCCAGCGATCAGGTTGCCGAACACCGGCTTGGCCGCGATGCCGGCCACCAGGCCGATCAGGCCTGCCGATGCCAGCAGCGCGGTGCCGATCTTCTGCACCATCGGGAACGTCAGTAGTACCAGCGACGCGCCCAGCACGATGATGCCGCCCATCAGCACACGGCTGAGCACCCGCGTCTGGGTCTGGATGCGGCGCGCCTCCAGGTTGTCGGAGACATCGATGGGATGGCTGCGCAGGATCGCGCGCTCGCCCGCCGCAACGCCCCGAACCAGCAACCAGATGAAGCAGGCAGTCAGGGCGATGTGCAGCACGCGCAGCAGTTGATCGAGCGTGTGTTCCGGCAATGGCGTGGCCTGCAGCGCCGGCACCAGCAACAGCAGGGGCAGTGCAAGGGCCAGCGGCGGTCCGATCACCCGGCCAATGCGCGCGCGGCGCCGGTCACGCCCGCGCAGGCGGCGGTACAGTGCCAGTACGACCCAAGCGCCCAGGCCACCGACCACCAAAGCGGTTCCGATCGGCCACAGATACTGCTGCAGGTGTTGCCATATCACTGCGCATTCTCGCTGTCTGCATCAAGGAGCCAGCGTGGCGCATGCACCATGAGCGCGATGTCAGCCGTTCGTAAGCAGAATGTAGGCGGGGGTGTTCGGCAGGGCTGCGCCCTGCACCCGCGGTAGTGCCGGCCGCTGGCCGGCAACCTCAACAGCAACAGCAAAAGCCGGTTTACTGCGGGATGGCAGGGTGGGGCCGGTTGCGGGGGACGCCGTGAATCCGTCCCTGGAGGCTTGGGCGCGCCATCCATGGCGCTTACACCCCCGCAACCGGTCCCACCCCGCCTTCGACAATTTCCCGCCGCTGTTGGTGGGTGTCGACCTTGGTCGACACGTAGATCCACGCCATGCGTGGATGCTCTTCAAATTCAATTCGAAATATTCGATTCCGATGGAGATTCATCCACGCATGGCGTGAATCCAACAGACACCGGAAAACTGTCGAAGGCGGGGCGGTGTCGGATTGCGGGGTGTCAGCCGCATGGATGCGGCTGCCAAGCCTACAGGGACGTACTTGCGGCGTCCCCGCACTCCGACACCGCCCCGCCAACCCACGGATAGCCCGCTTTTGACGTTGACGTTGCTCTGGCCTCCGGCAGGTGCAGGGCGCAGCCCTGCCGAAACACACTTACCGCACCTGCTCCTGCTTGCGCACGATCGCCATCGCGATCTCCAGCGACTGCTCGTAGTTCAACCGCGGGTCCACCGTCGAACGATAGGCGCGCTCCAGGTCACGCTCGGTCAGCTCACGCGCGCCACCGGTGCACTCGGTCACGTCTTCGCCGGTCAGCTCCAGGTGCACGCCGCCCAGGCGCGTGCCTGCGGCCGCATGCAGATCGAACGACATCTCCACTTCGCCACGCACGTTGTCGAAGCGCCGCGTCTTGAAGCCGTTGGCGGTGCTCTCGGTGTTGCCATGCATCGCATCGCACACCCACAGCACGCGACGACCGTCGCGCTTGACCGCATCCAGCAGCGGCGGCAGCTTCTGCGCGATCTGCGACGCCCCCATGCGATGGATGAAGCTCAGGCGGCCCGGCTCGTCATGCGGATTGAGCACGTCGATCAGGCGCAGCAGCTGGTCCGGGGTTACCGACGGGCCCACCTTGATCGCAATCGGGTTGCGCACGCCACGCAGGTATTCCACGTGCGCGCCATCGAGTGCGGCCGTTCGCATGCCGATCCACGGATAGTGCGTGCTCAGGTTCAACCAGCCCTGCTGGCGCGGCACCTGGCGGGTCAGCGCCTGCTCGTAGGGCAGCAGCAACGCTTCGTGCGAGGTGTAGAAATCGATGCGGTTGAGGTTGTGCACGCGGGCCCCGGCCAGGGTCTCCATGAAGTGCACCGCATCACCGATCGACGCCACCATCTTCTGGTACTCGGCGGCCAGCGGCGAATGGCTCACCCATTCCAGGTTCCAGTACTCGGGGTGGTGCAGGTCGGCGAAACCGCCGTCGATCAGCGCACGCACGAAGTTCATGGTCATCGCCGAGTGCGCGTGGGCCTGCAGCATCCGCTTCGGATCCGGCAGCCGCGCCGCTTCGGTGAAGGCCGGCGCGTTGATGACATCACCGCGATAGCTGGGCAGGGTCAGGCCATCACGGGTTTCGGTATCGGCCGAACGCGGCTTGGCGTACTGGCCGGCAAAGCGGCCGACGCGGATAACCGGCTGGCGCAGGCCGTGCACCAGCACCAGGCTCATCTGCAACAGCACCTTCAACCGGTTGGAGATGGTTCCCGACTCGCAGTCGCTGAAATTCTCGGCGCAGTCCCCGCCCTGCAGCAGGAAGCGCTTGCCCTCCTGGGCGTCGGCCAGCTGCTGCTTCAGCGCCAGGATCTCCCAGGAGGTCACCAGCGGCGGCAGCCGCTTCAGCTCGTGCAGGGCCGCGTCCAGCGCCACCGGATCGGGATAGGTTGGCATCTGCAGCGCGGTCTTGCCACGCCAGCTCTCCGGCGACCAGGCAGCGCCAGCGGCGGTCGCAGCGGGTTCGGGGACGGGCGGAACGGCGGACAGGCTCATTGCAGACTTCCGGGGTGGGGGGCCGCCATGGTCGCATCGCCAGCTGCTGCCGCAAAGGCCCAACCGGTCCGGCGCGGCCGCCTGAACGGCAGAGAAAGGCCGACGCGAGCAGCCAGATCGAGCATGGTCAGCCGCCCGGGACAAGCGCATGATTTGTTACGGAGTAACACTCTCATGTCATGGATCGGCCCCTTCCACGCCCTGCCATCACTCTTCCCATCATGAAGCCCTCGCCCCTCGCTACCGGCATCACCTTCGCCCTGGCCCTGGCCAGCCTGCCCGCCTTCGCGGCCTCCACCGATGACGACAGAACCTCGGTCAAGGACCTGGATACGGTCACCGTCAGTGCTCAGCTCGACCAGGCCCGCAACGCCCTGTCACCGGACATCGGCAGCAGCCAGTACCAGATCACCGCCGAGGACATCCAGAAGCAGCCGCTGGGCGCTTCCGCCCCGCTCAGCCAAGTGCTGCTGCAGGCCCCGGGCGTGGTCCAGGACTCCTACGGCGGCGTGCACGTGCGCGGCGACCACGCCAACCTGCAGTACCGCATCAACGGCGTACTGCTGCCCGAATCGATCTCCGGCTTCGGCCAGACCCTGGATGCGCGCACCATCAAGAGCATCCGCCTGATGGACGGCGCGCTGCCGGCGCAGTTTGGTGAGCGTACTGCTGCGGTGGTCGACATCACTACCCGCAGTGGCGCCGAGCTGGGCAACGGCGGCAGCGCCGGGCTGACCGCGGGCTCATTCGGCAAGGTCAATCCGAATGCCTCCTGGTGGGGCTCACAGGGGCGCTGGAGCTGGTTCCTGACCGGCAACTACGACCAGAACGAGGTCGGCCTGGAGAACCCGACCAACTCACGCAGGCCGCTCCACGACGACACCCACCAGGGCAAGGCGTTCGCCGACCTCACTTATCTGGTCAACGAGAACACCCGCCTGAGCGTGTTCGCCGGCTTCGCCAACAACCGTTTCCAGATTCCGGTCAACCCCGGCCAGACGCCACAGTTCGGCTACCTGGACACCACCACCTTCGACTCCAGCCAGCTGGATGAGACCCAGCGCGAGACCACCCGCTTCGGCATGCTGGTGCTGCAAGGCACGTTGGGCAGCACCGCCTACCAGCTGTCCGCCGGCCAGCGCTACAGCGATGTCGGCTTCAATCCCGACGTGGCCGGCGACCTGGTGTTCAGTGGCGTCGCCTCGCAGGTCCAGCGCAGCAACCGTGCCAACACCCTGCAGGCCGATTTCTCGACGCCACTGGGCGACAACCACACCCTGCGCTACGGCCTGTACGGCAACTACGAGAACGCGCGGGCCAGCAACGACAGCTGGGTGTTCCCGGTCGGCGCCGACGGCCAGCAGTCCAGCACCACGCCACGGCTGATTCCCGATCGCAGCGCGTTCCACGCCAGCACGCTGGCGCTGTACGTGCAGGACGAATGGAAGATCGGCGACGACTGGACCGTGAACTACGGGCTGCGTGGCGACCACTACAAGGCCTTTGGCCACACCGAGGGCCAGCTCAGCCCACGCGTGGGTGTGGTCTGGAATGCCAGCAGCAGCACCACCGTGCACGCCGGCTACTCGCGCTACTTCACGCCACCGGCCAGTGAACTGATCGCCAGCAGCGACATCGCCCTGTACGACGGCACCAGCAACCAGCAGTCCAGCTCAGGCAACAGCACGCCACTGGCCGAACGCAGCGACTACTACGACATCGGCGTCTCCCAGCAGCTGGGCGAGCACCTGACCCTGGGCCTGGATGCGTACGACCGCCGCGTCTCGCGCCTGCAGGACGAGGGCCAGTTCGGCGCCGCGTACATCTATTCGACGTTCAACTACCGCCGCGGCCACATCCGTGGCCTGGAGTTCAGTGCCGACTACAGCAACGGCCCGTTCAGCGCCTACGTCAATGCCGCCCTGAGCAAGGCGATCGGCACCGACGTCATCACCGGCCAGTACAACCTCGATCCCGAGGCGCTGGCCTACGTGGCCAACCACTGGATCCACCTGGACCACGACCAGAAGCTGACGTCGTCAGGCGGCTTCAGCTACGCCTTCGCCGGCCACAACCGGATCGGTGCCAACTACGTGTTCGGCAGCGGGTTGCGCTCGGATGTCGAGGGCGTCCCCAACGGTGGAGAGCTGCCGTCATACCTGCAGGTGAACCTCAGTGCAGGACATGACTTCAATGCCGACAGCGGCCATCCGCTGCACGTGCAGCTGGCGGTGATCAACGCGCTGGACCGCAGCTACCAGCTGCGCGATGGCGGTGGCGTGGGCGTCTTCGCACCACAGTGGGGGCCACGCCGCGGCGCCTACCTGAGCCTGCAGCAGGACTTCTGAGGCAGTGCCGGCCGCTGGCCGGCATTCCCACGGTGTGCCGGCCAGCGGCCGGCACTAACCTGCTTTCAGCGCTTGACCTTGCGCAGCGACACCACCAGTGCCCACAGCGCCAGCAGCACGAACCACACGCCCGACCACATCGGCATGGTCAGGCCCAGGAAGGTCCAGTCGATGTTGCCGCAGTTGCCGGTACCGGTCAGCACCGTGCGGAACACTTCCAGCGGCCCCATGGTCTCGCTCAGAAAGCTCAGCGGCGGGCCACAGGTGGCGCCCATTTCCGGCGGCAGCATCTGCACGTAGACGTGGCGGGCAGCGATGCCGACGCCCACCGCCGCGGCAATGAAAGCCAGCACGCCATAGGTCGCGCGGCCAGCGCGGTTGGACGGCCCGGGCCCGTGCAGTGCACCGATCAGGAACAGCAGGCCGAGTGCGGCGAACGCCAGGCGTTGGAAGATGCACAGCGGACACGGCTCCAGCCCCATCTTCAGCTGCAGGAAGATCGCGTAGCCAAGCAGGCCCGCGCAGATCAGGAAGCCCAGGAAGAACTGGGCGCGGAAGGGCCAGCGCAATGGATTCATCGTCAACGCTCAAACGGATCAGGCGCCAAGCGTAACCGAGAGTGCGCGCCATTCGAACCGCTGCAGGTGACGCCTGTCGGAACGGTATGGGTCAGACGCTCTTTGCGAACGCAAAGGGCCCGGACCCGCTGTGCTACGGGCATGGGGTCAGAGCCCTTTCCTGCGGAAAGGGATCCGCCCCCTGGAAGAGATCCGACCCCTGGAAACGCAAAAGCCCGGCAGAGGCCGGGCTTTCGCTGTGTCGCGTTGGAGCGGTCCGATTACTCGGCCACTGCCTCGGCCACGACCGGACGGTCAACCAGCTCGACGTAGGCCATCGGCGCGTTGTCGCCGGCGCGGAAGCCGCACTTCAGCAGGCGCAGGTAGCCGCCCGGACGGTTCGCGTAGCGCGGGCCCAGGATGGTGAACAGGTTGCCCACGGCTTCGTTGTCGCGCAGACGGGCGAAGGCCAGACGGCGGTTGGCGACGGAGTCGACCTTGGCCAGGGTGATCAGCGGCTCGGCAACGCGGCGCAGTTCCTTGGCCTTCGGCAGGGTGGTCTTGATCAGCTCGTGCTTGAACAGCGAGGCGGCCATGTTCTTGAACATCGCTTCGCGGTGGGCGCTGGTACGGCTGAACTTACGGCCAGACTTCTGGTGACGCATGGTGATATTCCTTGGTTAATGATGTGGCTGTGCGGATCGTTGTCGCCTTCATGGCGTTGCTGCGCGGACTGCGGTTGGTCCTGGCCATCCATCCTGGACGACCTGCCCGCGAACCTTCGTTCGTCGTGGCGGTGTTGCCTGGGTGCAATGGCCCCGCCGTTGCCGACGGGGCCATGCGGTCTTGCAGAAAGGCGTTATCAGCCCAGCATGCCGTGGCTGGCGACGCCGGCCGGCGGCCAGTTCTCCAGCTTCATGCCGAGTGACAGGCCACGCTGGGCCAGCACTTCCTTGATTTCGGTGAGCGACTTCTTGCCCAGGTTCGGGGTCTTCAGCAGCTCCACTTCGGTCTTCTGGATCAGATCGCCGATGTAGTAGATGCTTTCGGCCTTCAGGCAGTTGGCCGAACGCACGGTCAGCTCCAGATCGTCGATCGGGCGCAGCAGCACCGGATCCACGCCGTTGTTGGCCGGCTTCGCCGCACCGCGGTCGCGGTGGGTGAAGTCACCGAACACCGACAGCTGGTCGCTGAGGATGTCGGCGGCGGTGCGCACGGCTTCCTCGGCATCGATGGTGCCGTTGGTCTCGATATCGATGACCAGCTTGTCCAGGTCGGTACGCTGCTCGACGCGGGCCGCTTCCACGGCATAGGCGACGCGGCGAACCGGCGAGAACGAGGCATCCAGGACCAGACGGCCGATGGCACGGGTTTCTTCGTCCGGACGACGACGCGCGGCAGCCGGCTGGTAGCCGAAACCACGTTCGATCTTCAGACGCATGTTGACTGCCGTGTCCTTGGTCAGGTGGCAGATGACATGGTCGCCGTTCAGGATCTCCACATTGTGGTCGACCTTGATATCGGCAGCGGTGACAACGCCCGGGCCCTGCTTGGACAGGGACAGGGTGGCGCTGTCGCCGGAGTGCATACGGGTGGCCACGTCCTTCAGGTTCAGCAGGACTTCGAGCACGTCCTCCTGCAGACCCTCGACCGTGGTGTACTCATGCAACACGCCGTCGATTTCGACTTCCGTGATGGCGAAGCCCGGGATGGACGACAGCAGCACGCGACGCAGGGCATTACCCAGCGTATGCCCGTAACCCCGCTCCAAAGGTTCGATAACGACCTTTGCACGGGTGTCGGTAAGGCGTTCGATCTGCGGACCGCGAGGACGCAGAACCTGGTTGGCGGTAACCGTCATGTTGCGGGTTCTCCTAGTGAACCCCCGGCCGTCGCCGGGGGCTCTCCAATGTGAATTACTTCGAATACAGCTCGACGATCAGCGCTTCGTTGATGTCCGCAGGCAGATCCGAACGATCCGGAACAGCCTTGAAGATGCCGGTGAACTTACCGGAATCCACTTCAACCCACGACGGGCTCAGGTCATGCTGGGCGGCGACGGTCAGGGCTTCCTGGACGCGCAGCTGCTTGGCAGCCTTTTCAGACAGGGCGATGGCGTCGCCAGCCTTGACCTGGTACGAAGCCAGGTTGACCGACTTGCCATTCACGGTGACGCCGCGGTGCGACACCAGCTGACGGGCAGCCGGACGGGTCACGGCGAAGCCCATGCGGTAGACGACATTGTCCAGGCGGGTTTCCAGCAGCTGCAGGAGGTTCTCGCCGGTGTTGCCCTTCTTGGTCGAGGCCTTCTTGTAGTAGTTGCGGAACTGACGCTCCAGCAGGCCGTAGATACGCTTGACCTTCTGCTTTTCACGCAGCTGGGTGGCGTAGTCGGACAGCTTGCCCTTGCGGGCAGTGGCGCCGTGCTGGCCGGGCTTCTGCTCCAGCTTGCACTTGGAGTCCAGCGCACGCGCCGGGCTCTTCAGGGACAGGTCGGCGCCTTCGCGACGGGCGAGCTTACAGGTAGGACCGATATAACGAGCCATTTCTTATCGCTCCCTTTAGACGCGACGCTTCTTCGGCGGACGGCACCCGTTGTGCGGGATGGGCGTCACGTCGATGATGTTGGTGATCTTGTAGCCGACGTTGTTCAACGAACGCACGGCCGACTCACGGCCCGGACCCGGACCCTTGATGCGGACTTCCAGCGACTTCACGCCGTAGTCCAGCGCAGCACGACCGGCCTTTTCGGCAGCCACCTGGGCAGCGAACGGGGTCGACTTGCGCGAACCGCGGAAGCCAGCGCCACCGGAGGTCGCCCACGACAGAGCATTGCCCTGGCGGTCGGTGATGGTCACGATGGTGTTGTTGAACGAAGCGTGGACGTGGGCGACGCCGTCGGTGACGACGCGCTTGATCTTCTTCTTGGTTTTAGCAGCGGGCTTAGCCATTTATAGGTCCCTTACTTCCTGATCGCCTTGCGCGGGCCCTTGCGGGTGCGGGCGTTGGTACGGGTGCGCTGGCCACGCAGCGGCAGGCCGCGACGGTGACGCAGGCCGCGGTAGCAGCCCAGGTCCATCAGGCGCTTGATCGCGATGCCGATTTCACGGCGCAGATCGCCCTCCACGATGTACTTGCCGACTTCGGCGCGCAGGCGCTCGATTTCCGGCTCCGACAGATCGCGGATCTTGGTGGTCGAAGCAACGCCTGCGACTTCGCAGACCTTCTTCGAACGGGTACGGCCGATGCCGTAAATGCTTTGCAACCCGACCCAGACGTGCTTCTGGGCTGGCAGGTTGACGCCTGCAATACGCGCCATGACGCGGTTCTCCAGCTGAGTGATGGCCGACAGCGCGCCTCGGGCACGCCAATCCGGCAGGATGGATCAAAAAAGTGAACTAGCGATACTAACAAGGTTCCGGTTTACATGGAAGCCCGTGAAACCATTGGTTTCATGAACCCGGCCTGGGGAGTGTGCCCAGGCTCCGGCGCCGGATGGGGTTGATCCTGGGGTTTCCCCCGGGGTCGCCCGCGCTACTCCAGCGCGGGACCACCTCATCACACCCCCACCCGGAACCGCTGCGGGGGCCGCCCTTCGTTTGTGTGGCCGGAGTCCGCGAAGCGGAGGGACCATCACGTCAGGAAGACGAAAGTATAACAGGCCAATCAGCCGCGGGCAAAACCGCCGCGGTTGCCGCCCTTCAGGTTGGCCTTCTTCAACAGGCTCTCGTACTGGTGCGACATCAGGTGCGCCTGCACCTGGGCAATGAAGTCCATCACCACCACCACCACGATCAGCAGCGACGTGCCGCCGAAGTAGAACGAGGCGTTCAGCTGCGTGCGCATCAGTTCCGGCAGCAGGCAGACGATCACCAGGTAAGCCGAGCCGGCCGCGGTCAGGCGGGTCAGCACGCCATCGATGTAATCAGCAGTGGCCTTGCCCGGACGGATGCCCGGAATCAGCGCACCCGACTTCTTCAGGTTGTCTGCGGTTTCCTGCGAGTTGAACACCAGCGCGGTGTAGAAGAACGCGAAACCGGTGATCAGAGCGGCGAACACGATCATGTGCAGCGGCTCGCCCGGACCGAGGGCGTTGGCCACCTTCTGCAGGATCTGGCCGGTGCTGCTCTGGTTCGCAGCCTGGCCGGACCACATCGCCAGGGTGGCCGGGAAGGCCAGCAGGCTCGAGGCGAAGATCGCCGGGATGACGCCGGCCATGTTGAGCTTCAGCGGCAGGAACGAGGTCTGGTTCATGTACGCGTTGCGACCGCCCTGGCGGCGCGCGTAGTTCACCGTGATCCGGCGCTGGCCACGCTCGACGAACACCACGAAGAAGGTGAAGGCGAGCACGACGATGGCGATCAGCAGCAGCTGGATGAACTGGATGTTGCCGTCGCGGTAGGCGTCGAAGGTGTGGATGACCGCACCCGGCAGGCCGGCCACGATACCGGCGAAGATGATCAGCGACACGCCGTTGCCGATGCCGCGCTCGGTGACCTGCTCACCGACCCACATCAGGAACATGGTGCCGGCGGTCAGCGCGACCACGGCGGTGAGCACGAAGCCCATGCCTGGTGCGTACACGACCGGAGCGCCCGACGGCGAGACCTGGCCCTGCAGGGCCAGCGCGATCGAACCGCCCTGCACCACTGCCAGCAGCACGGCGCCGATGCGCGAATACTGGGTGATCTTGCGGCGACCGGACTCACCTTCCTTCTGCATCGCCTTCAGGGCGGGGAAGATGTGCACGGCCAACTGCATCACGATCGATGCCGAGATGTACGGCATCACGTTCAGCGCGAAGATGCTGAAACGGTGCAGGGCGCCGCCCGAGAACATGTTGAACATGTCCACGATGCCGCCGCCCTGCTGTTGCATCATGGCAAGCATGGCATCGGGATTGACGCCCGGCACCGGCACATAGCAGCCGATGCGATAGACGATCAAAGCCCCGACGACGAACAGCAAACGTTGGCGAAGTTCAGTGAACTTGCCCATTCCGCCCGCGAGGTTACCGATGCCAGCTTGCGCCATGATTTTCTTACTCCGTTACGCTGCCGCCGGCAGCTTCGATCGCGGCCTTGGCACCAGCCGTGGCAGCGATACCCTTCAGGGTGAACGCCTTGGTCACTTCGCCCTTGACGACGACCTTGGCCTTCTTTGCAGTGCTCGGGACCAGCTTGGCAGCACGCAGGGCGGCGAAGTCGATCTCACCGGCCGGCAGCTTGTCCAGCGCGTACAGCAGCACTTCAGCGGTGTCCTTGGCGATCGGCGAACGGAAGCCGATCTTCGGCAGACGACGCTGCATGGGGGTCTGGCCGCCTTCGAAGCCAGCCTTGATCTTGCCGCCACCCTTACGGGCGAACGAACCCTTGTGGCCGCGGCCGGCAGTCTTGCCCAGGCCCGAGCCGATACCGCGACCGACGCGGGTGCGCTCGGTGCGGGCGCCCGGTGCCGGGCTCAGTTCATTGAGACGCAGAGTCATGATCGATTACTCCTCAACCTTGACGAGGTAGTGAACGGTGTTGATCAGGCCGCGAACCTGCGGGCTGTCCTTCAGTTCACGCACATCGTTCAGCTTGTTCAGGCCCAGAGCACGCACCGACAGGCGGTGACGCGACTGAGCACCACGCAGGCCACGCACCAGGCGCACCTTCACAGTCTTGTTGGACTCATTAGCCATGGTTGAGTTCCTCCACCTTCTTGCCGCGCTTGGCCGCGATGCGAGCCGGCGACTGCGCAGCAGACAGGCCCTTCACGGTGGCACGCACCAGGTTGATCGGGTTGCGCGAACCGGTGGCCTTGGCCAGCACGTTCTTCACGCCAACCGCTTCCAGCACGGCGCGCATGGCACCGCCGGCGATGACGCCGGTACCTTCGGAAGCCGGCTGCATGAACACGCGGGCTGCGCCGTGACCATCCTTGATGGTGTGCCACAGGGTGCCGTTGTTCAGGTCAACGCTGACCAGGTTCTTGCGAGCCTGCTCCATCGACTTCTGGATGGCGACCGGCACTTCGCGGGCCTTGCCATAACCGAAACCGACCTTGCCTTCGCCGTCGCCGACAACAGTCAGGGCGGTGAAGGTGAACTGGCGGCCACCCTTGACGGTCTTGCTGACGCGGTTGACCGCGACCAGCTTTTCGATCATGCCGTCGTCGACTTTCTCTTCGCGGTTACGGTCGCGATCGCGACCCCGCTGCTGACGTTCTTCTGCCATCTTGATTCCTTGGTTGTTTGGGTATGTACGGCTCGAGGCCGCTTATGGTTGTGGAGTGGCGCGTTGTACCGGTGGGCCGCTGCAGAAGAGCGGCGCCGTCCAGCCTCATTCAGGCTGGCGAGCAGGCGGGCAGGAGACCAGAGGCCCCCTGCCCTTGTCCCTTAGAACTGCAGGCCGGCTTCGCGGGCGGCTTCTGCCAGGGCCTTGATGCGGCCGTGGTAGCGGTAGCCCGAACGATCGAAGGCAACCTTCTCGACGCCGGCGGCCTTGGCGCGCTCGGCAACGATACGGCCAACCTTGGCAGCAGCATCAGCGTTCTTGCCGTTCTTCAGGCCGTCCTTGATGTCGGCCTGGGTGGTGTTGGCAGCAGCCAGCACCTTGGAGCCGTCGGCGGTGAAGACCTGGGCGTACAGGTGCTGACCGGTGCGCAGCACCGACAGGCGGGCGACACCGAGCTCACGGATGTGGGCGCGGGTCGACTTGGCGCGACGCAGGCGGGCGATGTTCTTGTTCATTTTGATTATTCCTTGAAAGCTGAAGGATGGGCTTTTCCCTGAGGAGTCCGCACAGGGATGTGCGGGCTCTTGCAAGGGACTCGCACTTACGCCTTCTTGGCTTCCTTACGGATGATGACTTCGTCGGAGTACTTCACGCCCTTGCCCTTGTACGGTTCCGGCTTGCGGAACGCACGGATCTTGGCGGCAACTTCACCGACGACCTGCTTGTCAGCGCCCTGCACCAGGATTTCGGTCTGGGTCGGGGTGGTGATGGTGATGCCTTCCGGCGCCACGAACACGATCGGGTGCGAGAAGCCCAGCGACAGGCTGAGGTCCTTGCCCTGCATGGCGGCACGGTAACCCACGCCGACCAGCTCCAGCTTGCGCTCGAAGCCTTCGGAAACACCCTTGACCATGTTGGACAGGATGGCGCGGACGGTACCGGTCAGCGGGATCAGATCGACGCTTTCGGTGCTCAGGGTGGCAACGCCGTTCTCGACGTTGATGGCAATACCAGCCGGCTTGGCCAGCGACAGGGTGCCCTTCGGGCCCTTGGCGGTGACGTTGTCGTTCTGGACGTTCAGTTCAACCTTACCCAGGTCGATCGGCTTCTTGGCTACGCGGGACATAGTTCTACTCCTTTCGCCTTAGGCCACGAAGCACAGGACTTCGCCGCCGACGCCCAGCTGGCGCGCCTGCGCATCAGTCATGATGCCCTTGGAGGTGGAAATGATGGAGATACCCAGGCCGTTCATGACCTTCGGCAGCTCGCTCTTGCCGCGGTACTGGCGCAGGCCCGAACGCGAGAAGCGCTTCAGGGTCGCGATGACCGGCTTGCCTTCGAAATACTTCAGCACGATTTCCAGCTCGGACTTGTTGTTCTCGAGCGCAGTCACGCGCAGGTCGGTGATGTAACCCTCGTCCTTCAGGACCTGGGCGATCGCAACCTTGATCTTGGACGACGGGGCTTTCACCGTCTGCTTGCCAACCGCGGCCGCATTCTTGATGCGGACCAGCAGGTCGGCGATGGGATCAGTCATGCTCATATGAGTACCTTTGAGTGCACCGATATCCGCTTTCGCGAAAATCTGTTGTCTCCTGGAAACGGGCCAGGTCCCTTCATGCAGTGGGCCGGAAGCCCACCCCTACATCCCCGTTTGCGCAGGGCAAGACGCGGGAGTATACGCCAAAAGAGCCCGACTTGCGTCGGGCTCTTCGGGTTTTTTCGCAGAGGGAAAGCTGAACGCCTTCCCTTCCCGGTTCAGGAGCCCCCGAGGGGGCCCCTGATCGCAGGACCGGCTGGGATTACCAGCTGGCCTTGCGCAGGCCCGGAACGTCGCCACGCATGGTGGCTTCGCGCAGCTTGTTGCGACCCAGGCCGAACTTGCTGTACACGCCACGCGGGCGGCCAGACAGTTCGCAACGGCTGCGGTGGCGGCTCGGCGACGAATCGCGCGGCAGCTTCGACAGCTTGGTGGCGGCCTCGATCTTCTCTTCGTAGGTCGCGTCCTGCGAGGACACGATCTTCTTCAGAGCCGCACGCTTGACAGCGTACTTTTCAGCCAGCTTCTTCCGCTTGATGTCGCGGTTGACCATGGAGGTCTTTGCCATTTCGGTTTCCTCGACGGATCAGTTACGGAACGGGAACTTGAACGCTGCCAGCAGCGCCTTCGCTTCCGCGTCGGTCTTCGCAGTGGTGGTGATGGCGATATCCATGCCGCGGATCGCGTCGACAGCGTCGAAGTCGATTTCCGGGAAGATGATCTGTTCCTTCACACCCATGTTGAAGTTGCCGCGACCGTCGAAGGAACGACCGGAAACACCACGGAAGTCGCGCACGCGCGGCAGCGAGATGTTGATCAGGCGGTCCAGGAACTCGTACATCTTGTGGCGACGCAGCGTGGTCTTGCAGCCGATCGGCCAACCATCACGGATCTTGAACGACGCAACCGAGATACGCGACTTGGTGACAACCGGCTTCTGGCCGGAAATCTTGGTCATGTCGCCGACGGCGTTTTCCAGGATCTTCTTGTTGGTGGCCGCTTCGCCGACACCCATGTTCAGGGTGACCTTGACCAGCTTCGGCACTTCCATCGGATTGGTGTAGCCGAACTGCTTCATCAGCGCCGGCACCACTTCTTCCTTGTAAAACTTTTCGAGACGGGAAGTCATCTTCACATTCCTCAGGCGTCGAGCGCCTCACCGCTGGAGCGGAACACACGCAGTTTGCGTCCATCCTCCAGCACCTTGAAGCCAACGCGTTCGCCCTTGCCCGAAGCCGGGTTCAGCACATTCACGTTGGAGATATGGATCGACGCTTCACGCTCGACCACGCCGCCGGCAACACCTGCCTGCGGGTTCGGCTTGGTGTGGCGCTTGACGATGTTCACGTTGGCGACGACCACACGGTCGCCGTCGACGCGGACGATTTCGCCCTGCTTGCCCTTGTCCTTGCCGGCGTTGACGACAACCTGGTCGCCCTTCTTGATACGGTTAGCCATGATTATCTCCTGTCGCTCACAGCACTTCGGGAGCGAGCGAGACGATCTTCATGAACTTCTCCGAACGAAGTTCACGCGTCACCGGCCCGAAGATACGGGTACCGATCGGCTCCTGCTTGCTGTTCAGCAGAACGGCAGCGTTGCCGTCGAAGCGGATCAGCGAGCCATCGGCGCGACGCACACCCTTGCGGGTACGCACCACGACGGCGTCATACACTTCACCCTTCTTGACCTTGCCGCGCGGAATTGCATCCTTCACGGTGACCTTGATGATGTCGCCGATACCGGCGTAACGGCGCTTGGAACCACCCAGCACCTTGAAGCACATCACCTGCTTGGCACCCGAATTGTCCGCGACGTCAAGGTAGCTCTGCATCTGGATCATGATTCAGACTCCTTATTCAGCCGCACGCGTGATGACTTCCACCACGCGCCAGTTCTTGGTCTTGGACATCGGAGCAATCTCGGTCACGCGGACGACATCGCCTTCCTTGCAGGCGTTGTCGGCATCGTGGGCGTGCAGCTTGGTCGAGCGCTTGATGTACTTGCCGTACAGCGCGTGCTTGACCTGACGCTCAACCAGGACGGTAACCGTCTTGTCCATCTTGTTGCTGACGACACGGCCTTCGACCGTGCGCAGCGCCTTGTTTTCAGTATTGTCGCTCATAGCGGCCATCCTTACTTCGTGCTGCCGAGCAGGGTCTTGACGCGAGCAATCTCGCGACGGACCCGGCGGATGTCGTGTGTCTTCGGCAGCTGGCCGGTGACCTGCTGCATACGGACAGAGAACTGTTCCTTACGCAGGTCGATCAGGTGGGCCTTGAGTTCGTCAGCCGACTTTTCACGGAGAGTTTTGAGTTCCATCAGCGCACCGTCCGGGTCACGAAAGTGGTGGTGACCGAGAGTTTGGCGGCGGCCAGGCGGAATGCCTCGCGTGCCACGTCTTCGGTAACACCCTCGATTTCATAGATCATGCGGCCGGGCTGGATCTGGGCCACCCAGTATTCCACGTTGCCCTTACCCGAACCCATTCGAACTTCGATGGGCTTCTTGGTGATGGGCTTGTCGGGGAACACGCGGATCCACATCTTGCCGCCGCGCTTCACGTAGCGGCTGATCGAGCGGCGGGCCGCTTCGATCTGACGCGCGGTCAGCTGACCGTGGGCGGTTGCCTTCAGGCCGTATTCGCCGAAGCTGACAGCGTTGGCGCTCCAGCTCAGGCCTTCGTTACGGCCCTTGTGTACCTTGCGGTACTTGGTTCGCTTGGGTTGCAACATTGTCGTTACCTCGCTTCACGGGCCGGGCGCTGACGGTCACCACGGTCGCCGCGATCGTGACGATCGTTGCGCGACGGGGTGTCGTCCTGCTTTTCCTGGCCAACCTGGGAGAAATCGAAGACTTCGCCCTTGTAGATCCAGACCTTGATGCCGATGATGCCGTAGGTCGTCTTGGCTTCAGCGAAGCCATAGTCGATGTCGGCACGCAGGGTGTGCAGCGGCACGCGGCCTTCGCGGTACCACTCCGAACGGGCGATTTCTGCACCGTTGAGGCGGCCACCAACGTTGACCTTGATGCCCAGGGCACCCAGGCGCATCGCGTTGCCCACCGAGCGCTTCATGGCGCGGCGGAACATGATGCGACGCTCCAGCTGCTGCGCGATCGATTCGGCAACCAGCTGTGCGTCCAGCTCCGGCTTGCGCACTTCGGTGACGTTGATGTGCGCCGGGACGCCCATCATCTCGCTCACTTCCTTGCGCAGCTTCTCGATGTCCTCACCGCGCTTGCCGATCACCACGCCCGGACGGGCGGTGTGGATCGTCACGCGAGCGGTCTTGGCCGGACGCTCGATCAGGATCTTGCTGATGCCGGCCTGAGCCAGCTTCTTGCGCAGCATTTCGCGAACTTTCAGGTCGGCTGCCAGGTAACCAGCGAACTCGGCCTTGTTGGCGTACCACTTGGAGTTCCAGTCCTTGGAAATGCCGAGGCGGATACCAATCGGATGAACTTTATGACCCATGGTCTTTTCCTTATCCGCTTACTTGGCGGCGCCCACAACCACAGTGATGTGGCTGGTGCGCTTGAGGATGCGGGTACCGCGGCCTTTCGCCCGCGCCATGAAACGCTTCAGGGTCGGACCTTCATCAACCATGATGGTCTGAACCTTCAGCTCGTCGACGTCGGCGCCCTGGTTGTTCTCGGCATTTGCAATAGCCGACTCCACCACCTTCTTGATCAGGTGGGCAGCCTTCTTGTCCGAGAACTTCAGCAGGTTGACCGCACGCTCGGCCGGCAGACCGCGCACCTGGTCAGCGACCAGACGAGCCTTCTGCGGGGAGATGCGCGCAGTGCGCAGGATGGCTTTCGCTTCCATTGTCATCTCTCCTTACTTGCCCGACTTCTTGTCACCACCGTGACCCTTGAAGGTCCGGGTGATGGCAAATTCGCCGAGCTTGTGGCCGACCATGTTCTCGTTGACGAGAACCGGGATGTGGTTCTTGCCGTTATGCACGGCAATGGTGACGCCTACCATGTCAGGCAGGATCATCGAACGACGCGACCAGGTCTTGATCGGACGCTTGCTACCCGCAGCGGCAGCCACCTTAGCAACCAGGTGGTGATCGACAAACGGGCCCTTCTTGAGTGAACGTGCCATGGTCGATTAGCCCCTACGATCGCGGACGATGAACTGCTGAGTGCGCTTGTTATGGCGCGTCTTGTAACCCTTGGTCGGGACACCCCACGGGGTGACCGGATGCGGGTTACCCTGGCCGGCCTTCGCCTCACCACCACCGTGCGGGTGGTCAACCGGGTTCATGGCTGCACCACGAACGGTCGGGCGGACGCCGCGCCAGCGCTTGGCACCGGCCTTGCCCAGCTTTTCCAGGCTGTGCTCGTCGTTGCCGACTTCGCCGATGGTTGCGCAGCACTCGACCGGAACCTTGCGCATTTCACCCGAGCGCAGGCGCAGGGTGGCGTAGATGCCTTCACGAGCCACCAGCTGCACGGCCGCACCAGCGGCGCGAGCGATCTGAGCGCCCTTGCCGGGCTTCAGTTCGATGCAGTGGATGGTGGTACCAACCGGGATGTTGCGCAGCGGCAGGGTGTTGCCCGCCTTGATCGGGGCGTCCGAACCGGCGATCACCTGATCACCCGCCTTCAGACCCTTCGGGGCGATGATGTAGCGACGCTCGCCGTCGACGTAGCACAGCAGGGCGATGTGGGCGGTGCGGTTCGGATCGTATTCGATGCGTTCCACACGCGCCGGGATGCCCAGCTTGTTGCGCTTGAAGTCGATGATGCGGTAGTGCTGCTTGGCACCACCACCGACGTGACGCACGGTGATGCGGCCATGGTGGTTACGACCACCCGAGCGGCTCTGCGACTCGACCAGCGCGGCGTGCGGAGCACCCTTGTGCAGGTCGGGAGTGACCACGCGCACGGCCGAACGGCGGCCGGGGGAAGTGGGCTTGAATTTCATCAATGGCATGGGATGTACCTCAGGCCTTGGCCGTTACATCGATCGACTGGCCGTCGGCCAGGCGAACGTACGCCTTGCGCCAATCGCCGCGGCGGCCAGCACGGTTACGGAAGGACTTGTTCTTGCCCTTGACGTTGACCACGTTGACTGCTTCGACCTTGACGTCGAACAGCTGCTCAACCGCGGCCTTTACATCGGCCTTGGTGGCTTCGTTCGAAACTTCGAAGACATACTGGTTGGAGAGTTCCTGCAGGCGCGCGGTCTTTTCGGAGACACGCGGGGCACGCAGCACGCTGAAGATTTTTTCGTTGCTGTTCATGCCAGCCACTCCTCGACCTTCTTGACCGCGTCAGCGGTGATGACGACCGTGTCGGCACCGACCAGCGACACCGGATCCAGGCCCTGGACGTCACGCACCTGCACGTACGGCAGATTGCGGGCGGACAGGTACAGGTGCTCGGAGGCTTCTTCAGTGACGATCAGCGGGCGCTTGCCCACTTCCAGGCCGGCCAGCTTGGCGATCAGACCCTTCGTGTTGGTCACTTCGACATCGAAGGACTCCACGATGGTCAGACGGCCTTGACGGTTCAGCTCGGACAGGATCGCGCACATGGCGGCACGGTACTGCTTACGATTGACCTTCTGCTCGAAGCTGCGCGGCTTTGCCGCGAAGGTGACACCGCCGCCGACGAAGATCGGAGCCGTCAGTGCGCCATGACGCGCGCCGCCGCCCTTCTGCTTCTTCGACTTCTTGGTGGTACCTGCCACTTCGGAGCGAGTCTTCTGCGCCTTGGTGCCGGCGCGACCGGCGTTGCGGTAAGCAACGACGACCTGGTGGACCAGATCTTCGCTGAAATCGCGACCGAACACGGCGTCGGAGACCGAGACCTTGTTGTTGCTACCCGTGATAACGAGTTCCATCGTCATCTCTCCTTATGCCTTGCTCGCCGGACGGACGATCACATCGCCACCCGCCGCGCCCGGAACGGCGCCGCGAACCGCGATCAGACCGCGCTCCACGTCGACCTTGACCACTTCCAGGTTCTGGGTGCTCTGCTGCACCGCGCCCATGTGGCCCGACATCTTCTTGCCCGGGAAAACGCGACCCGGGGTCTGGCGCTGACCCAGCGAACCCGGCGCGCGATGCGACAGCGAGTTACCGTGGGTTGCATCGCCCATACGGAAGTTGTGGCGCTTGATGGTGCCCTGGAAACCCTTACCCTTGGTGACACCCTGGACGTCGACGATCTGGCCGACTTCGAAGATGTCCGCCTTGACTTCGCCGCCAACGGCGAAATCGCCGAGCTGCGCGTCTTCAACGCGGAATTCCCACAGGCCACGGCCCGCTTCCACCTTCGCCTTGGCGAAGTGGCCGGCTTCCGGCTTGTTGACCAGGGCAGCGCGACGCGCGCCGACGGTCACCTGCACGGCGCTGTAGCCGTCGGTTTCGACGGTCTTGATCTGCGCGATGCGGTTCGGGGTTGCTTCGATCAGGGTCACCGGGATGGAACGACCATCTTCGGTGAACACGCGGCTCATGCCAGCCTTGCGGCCCACGAAGCCCAACGAATACTTCTTCGTCATGGTCGTAGTCCTCAGGTCAGCTTGATCTGAACGTCGACGCCGGCAGCCAGTTCGAGCTTCATCAGCGCGTCCACGGTCTTGTCATTCGGGTCAACGATATCGAGCACGCGCTTGTGCGTGCGGGTCTCGTACTGGTCACGCGCGTCCTTGTCGACGTGCGGGGAGACGAGAACGGTATAACGCTCGATCTTGGTCGGCAGCGGGATCGGGCCACGCACTTGCGCGCCGGTCCGCTTGGCCGTCTCAACGATCTCGCTGGCCGAACGGTCGATCAGACGATGATCGAACGCTTTCAGCCGGATCCGGATCTTTTGGTCCGCCATGGCGGTAGGTTCCTTCGTTAAAAGAGCGACAGACAAAGCCTCTGGGTTGCTTTGTCCCATGAAATTCCTGAATACAGACGGCCCGCACTCCTGCAGGCCGACAAGGTCAATCCATGGACCTCAAAAACGTAGGCAGACCCGTTTCCCGGTCTGCCCAGACGTAGAAGCATAATGGCACGCAAGGCAGCTGTCAACAGTCTCCTGTTGACGCCGCCTGAATGGCATTGACCCTTCCTGGTCCGGGGAACACAAGGCACATCCTGTGCCTGCTTTCCCATTTTGATACGCCCCGATGCCCTACCCAGGCAACATCGGGGCGCAGATACTACCAGATTACTCGATGATCTTCGAGACCACGCCGGCGCCGACGGTACGGCCGCCTTCGCGGATGGCGAAGCGCAGGCCTTCGTCCATTGCCACCGGGTTGATCAGGGTGACGACCATCTTGACGTTGTCACCCGGCATCACCATTTCGACGCCTTCCGGCAGCTGGGCTGCACCGGTGATGTCGGTGGTGCGGAAGTAGAACTGCGGACGGTAGCCGTTGAAGAACGGGGTGTGACGGCCGCCCTCATCCTTCGACAGCACGTACACTTCGCCTTCGAACTTGGTGTGCGGCTTGATCGAACCCGGCTTGGCCAGAACCTGGCCACGCTCGACGTCGTCACGCTTGGTGCCGCGCAGCAGCAGGCCAGCGTTGTCGCCTGCCTGACCCTGGTCCAGCAGCTTGCGGAACATTTCAACGCCGGTCACGGTGGTCTTCTGCACCGGACGGATACCGACGATTTCGATTTCGTCGCCGACCTTGATGATGCCGCGCTCGATACGACCGGTCACCACGGTGCCGCGGCCCGAGATCGAGAACACGTCTTCCACCGGCATCAGGAACGGCTTGTCGATCGCACGCTCCGGCTCCGGAATCCAGCTGTCCAGGGCGTCGACCAGCTTCAGGATGGCCGGCACGCCGATGTCGCTCTGGTCGCCTTCCAGCGCCAGACGGGCCGAACCCGCGATGATCGGGGTGTCGTCGCCCGGGAAGTCGTACTTGCTCAGCAGCTCGCGCACTTCCATTTCGACCAGCTCGAGCAGCTCGGCGTCGTCGACCATGTCGGCCTTGTTCAGGAACACGACGATGTACGGCACGCCGACCTGACGCGACAGCAGAATGTGCTCGCGGGTCTGCGGCATCGGGCCGTCAGCGGCCGAGCAGACCAGGATCGCGCCGTCCATCTGGGCAGCACCGGTGATCATGTTCTTGACGTAGTCAGCGTGGCCCGGGCAATCGACGTGGGCGTAGTGACGCTTCTCGGATTCGTATTCGACGTGCGCGGTCGAGATCGTGATACCACGAGCCTTTTCTTCCGGCGCGGCGTCGATCGAGGAGTAGTCCTTGAACTCGCCACCGAAGCGCTCGGCACCGATCTTGGTCAGTGCGGCGGTCAGCGTGGTCTTGCCGTGATCGACGTGACCGATGGTGCCGACGTTGACGTGCGGCTTGGTGCGCTCGAACTTACCCTTTGCCATTGTTGTATACCTTGATTTTGTAAGTGGTTTTCAGGAGAGGCTGAGCGAGGCTCAGCCCTTCTTCATGACGGCTTCGGCGATGTTGTTCGGCGCCGGCTCGTAGTGATCGAATTCCATGGTGAAGGTGGCACGGCCCTGGGTCTGCGAACGCAGCGCAGTGGCGTAGCCGAACATTTCACCCAGCGGGATCATCGCGTTGATGATGCTGGCCGAACCGTCACCGGTGGTGTCGGAACCCTGCAGCACGCCGCGACGACGGCTGACGTCGCCCATCACGTCACCCTGGTAATCCTCCGGGGTCACGATCTCGACCTTCATGATCGGCTCCAGCAGAACCGGCTTGGCCTTGGCGAAGCCCTGCTTGAAGGCCATCGACGAAGCGAGCTTGAACGCCATTTCCGAGGAGTCGACGTCGTGGTACGAGCCGAACACCAGCTTGACCTTGACATCCACCACCGGGAAGCCAGCCAGCGGACCGCTGGTGATGGTTTCGCGCAGGCCCTTTTCGATCGAAGGAATGAATTCCTTCGGGATCACGCCGCCGGTGATGTCATTGACGAACAGGAAGTCATCCTTGATCGCCGGGGCCAGCTTGGCATCGGCACGGTCTGCAGCGGTCAGCGGCGACAGCTCGATCACGACGTGACCGTACTGACCCTTACCACCGGACTGCTTGGCGTGCTTGTAGTCCGACTTGACGTCGGCCAGGGTGATGGTTTCGCGGTAGGCCACCTGCGGCGCGCCGACGTTGGCTTCAACGTTGAACTCGCGCTTCAGGCGGTCGACGATGATGTCCAGGTGCAGCTCGCCCATGCCCGAGATGATGGTCTGGCCGGATTCTTCGTCGGTCTTGACGCGGAACGACGGATCTTCCTGCGCCAGGCGACCCAGAGCCAGACCCATCTTTTCCTGGTCCGACTTGGTCTTCGGCTCGACAGCCATCGAGATCACCGGCTCCGGGAACGTCATGCGCTCCAGGATGATCGGCTGGTCGATCGAGCACAGGGTGTCACCGGTGGTGGTGTCCTTCAGGCCCACGGCAGCGGCGATGTCACCGGCCAGAACTTCCTTGATCTCTTCGCGGTTGTTCGAATGCATCTGCAGGATGCGGCCGATGCGCTCCTTCTTGCCCTTCACCGAGTTCAGCACGGTGTCGCCACCGTTCAGGGTGCCCGAGTAGACGCGGAAGAAGGTCAGCGCGCCGACGAACGGATCGGTGATGATCTTGAAGGCCAGCGACGAGAACGGAGCCTTGTCGTCCGACTTGCGGCTCATGGCGACGTTTTCGTCGTCCACGTCGGTACCGGTCACGTCCGGCACGTCGACCGGCGACGGCAGCAGCTGGATCACGCCGTCGAGCATGGCCTGCACGCCCTTGTTCTTGAACGCCGAGCCGCAGTACATCGGCACGATCTCGGTGGCCAGGGTGCGGGTACGCAGCGCATTGATGATTTCAGCCTCGGCCAGCTCTTCGCCGCCCAGGTACTTTTCCATCAGCTCTTCGTTGGCTTCAGCCGCGGCTTCGATCATGAAGGTACGGGCTTCTTCAGCCTTTTCCTGCAGGTCGGCCGGGATGTCGCCGTATTCGAACTTCATGCCCTGCGAGGCTTCATCCCAATGGATGGCCTTCATCTTCAGCAGGTCGACAACGCCCTTGAAGCCCTCTTCAGCGCCGATCGGCAGCTGCATCGGCACGGCGACGGCGCCGAGCTTTGCCTTCAGCTGGTCACGGACCTTGTAGAAGTTGGCACCGGTGCGGTCCATCTTGTTGACGAACGCGATGCGCGGCACCTTGTAACGGTTGGCCTGGCGCCACACGGTTTCCGACTGCGGCTGCACGCCACCGACGGCACACAGCACGAACACCGCACCGTCGAGCACGCGCAGCGAACGCTCGACTTCGATGGTGAAGTCAACGTGCCCGGGGGTGTCGATGATGTTGAAACGGTGCTCCGGCAGGGACTTGTCCATGCCCTTCCAGAACGCGGTGGTCGCAGCGGACTGGATCGTGATGCCACGCTCCTGCTCCTGCTCCATCCAGTCCATGGTGGCGGCGCCGTCGTGCACTTCACCGATCTTGTGGCTCTTGCCGGTGTAGAACAGGATGCGCTCGGACGTGGTGGTCTTGCCGGCATCGATGTGGGCCATGATGCCGAAGTTACGGTAACGCTCGATGGGAGTGGAACGGGCCACGGGGAGCCTCTCAGATTTCTTGGATTTCGGATGGCCGAACGCCGCCTTGCGGCGGCCTTCGGATTGGCGCAGTCCTTCCGGGACCGCGAGGCAGCACCGTAATGGTGCTGCCCTGCCTGTTTTACAAGGCCGTCAAACTCACCAGCGGTAGTGGGCGAATGCCTTGTTGGCTTCGGCCATGCGGTGGGTTTCTTCGCGCTTCTTGATGGCGCCGCCACGGTTTTCCGAGGCGTCGATCAGTTCAGCAGCCAGCTTCTTCGGCATGGTGTTCTCACCACGCTTGCGCGCGGAGTCGATCAGCCAGCGCATGGCCAGGGCCATCTTGCGCGACGAACGCACTTCGACCGGCACCTGATAGGTGGCGCCGCCGACGCGACGCGACTTCACTTCGACCGCCGGAGCAACGTTGTCCAGCGCCTTCTGCACCAGTTCAATGGCGTTGGCGCTGCTGTTCTTCTCGGTGATCACGTCCATGGCGCCGTACACGATCTTTTCGGCGACGGACTTCTTGCCGCTCTGCATGACCATGTTGATGAAGCGGGCGATGGTTTCGCTTCCGTGCTTCGGATCGGGCAGGACGGAACGCTGCGGAGTATTACCCTTACGCGACATATGCTCTCTCCTTAGGCCTTCGGACGCTTGGCGCCGTACTTGGAACGGGCCTGGCGACGCTTGGCGACGCCGGCGGCGTCGAGCGAGCCACGAACGGTGTGGTAACGCACACCCGGCAGATCCTTGACGCGACCGCCACGGATCAGGACCACGGAGTGCTCCTGCAGGTTGTGGCCTTCACCACCGATGTAGGAGATCACCTCTTCCTGGTTGGTCAGGCGAACCTTGGCAACCTTGCGCAGAGCCGAGTTCGGCTTCTTCGGAGTGGTGGTGTAAACGCGGGTGCAGACGCCACGGCGCTGCGGGCACTTGTCGAGCGCCGGCGAGGCACTCTTGTACGTAGTAGCTTGCCGCGGCTTGCGGACCAGCTGGTTAATCGTCGCCATCAGTAGGTTCTTCTGATTGGTGGCCGGAAATCCGGCCAGAGATGCGGAAATGTTAAAGCAGGCCAAAATTCTGGCCTGCTGAGACAGACGATTGTAGCAACCTGCCAGGAAAGCAGTCAAACGCCTCCTGTCAAGCCCGTTCCTGATCCTGGAACGTTACTGGGGGGCCTCCATGTACCCCGTTCAGGTTGGCAGGGTGGATCGCGGACGATCCCCCCTGCCCTTTCCCAATCCCATCGATGAACCGATGGGGTGGTCCGGCCTCTCGGCCGGACCTGATACCTCATTCTTCGCCAGACGCCTGTTCAGCTTCGGCTTCAACGGCCGGCGCCTCGACTGCAGCCGGGGTGCCGGTCAGGGCCTGCATCTCCGAGTCGGTCAGACCCGAAGCGCCGCGGCGGCGGTTGCTGTGGTACGACAGACCGGTACCGGCCGGGATCAGGCGGCCGACGATCACGTTTTCCTTCAGGCCGCGCAGGTTGTCCTTGGTGCCGCGGACGGCAGCCTCGGTCAGCACGCGGGTGGTCTCCTGGAAGGAGGCCGCCGAGATGAACGACTCGGTAGCCAGCGAGGCCTTGGTGATACCCAGCAGCACCGGATCGAAGCGGGCGATCAGCTCGTTGCGGGCACCGAGGCGTGCATTCTCCTCGATAACGCGCTGGCGTTCGACCTGTTCGCCGTTCAGGAACTTGCTGCTGCCCTGATCGGTGATCTCGACCTTGCGCAGCATCTGGCGGGTGATCACCTCGATGTGCTTGTCGTTGATCTTCACGCCCTGCAGGCGGTACACGTCCTGGATTTCCTTGACCAGGTAGGCAGCCAGCGGCTCGACACCCAGCAGGCGCAGGATGTCCTGCGGGCTCGGCTCGCCGTCCACGATGGTTTCGCCCTTGGTCACGTGTTCACCTTCGAACACGATCACCTGGCGGTACTTCGGAATCAGCTCTTCGTGCTCCGAACCATCGGTGTCCTTGATGATCAGGCGCTGCTTGCCCTTGGTGTCCTTGCCGAAGCTGATGATGCCCGAACGCTCGGCCAGCACCGCCGGATCCTTCGGCTTGCGCGCTTCGAACAGATCGGCCACGCGCGGCAGACCACCGGTGATGTCACGGGTCTTGGAGGCTTCCTGCGGGATCTTGGCAACCACGTCGCCCACGCCGACAGCGGCGCCGTCCTGCAGGTTGACGATCGAGCGCGGCGGCAGCAGGTACTGCGCCGGCAGATCGGTACCCGGAATGGTCAGGTCGTTGCCCTTGGCGTCGACGATGCGGACGATCGGGCGCAGATCCTTGGCCTGAGCGCCGCGGCGCTTCGGATCGGTGATCTCGCGCGAGGCCAGGCCAGTCAGCTCGTCGGTCTTCTCGATGACGGTGACGCCGTCGATGAAGTCGATGAAGCGGATGAAACCGGCCACTTCCGAAACGATCGGGTGGTTATGCGGATCCCAGTTGGCCACGGTCTGGCCAGCCTTCACTGCATCGCCATCCTTGGAGGCGATCATCGAGCCGTACGGCAGCTTGTAGCGCTCACGCTCACGGCCGTGAGCATCGAGCACCGAGATTTCGCCCGAACGCGACACTGCCACCAGCGAGCCATTGGCATGCTCGACCGACTTGAGGTTGCTGAACTTGACCGAGCCGGTGGTCTTGACGGTGATGTTGTCGACCGCAGCCGCACGCGACGCCGCACCACCGATGTGGAACGTACGCATGGTCAGCTGGGTACCCGGCTCACCGATGGACTGTGCGGCGATGACGCCGACCGCTTCACCGATGTTGACGATGTGGCCACGGGCCAGATCGCGGCCGTAGCAGCGACCGCAGACGCCGAAGGCGGATTCGCAGGAGATGGTCGAGCGGACCTTGATGGTCTGCACGCCGGCATCTTCCAGCTTGGCCACCCAGGCTTCGTCGAGCAGGGTGTTGCGGGTGACGATGGGATCTTCGTCGTTGCCCGGCAGGAACACGTCCTCGGCAACCACGCGACCCAGCACACGATCCTTCAACGGCTCGACCACGTCGCCGCCTTCCACGATCGGGGTCATGATCAGGCCTTCGGTGGTACCGCAATCCACCTCGGTGATCACCACGTCCTGCGCCACGTCGACCAGACGACGGGTCAGGTAACCCGAGTTCGCGGTCTTCAGCGCGGTATCGGCCAGACCCTTACGGGCACCGTGGGTGGAGTTGAAGTACTCCTGCACGTTCAGGCCTTCACGGAAGTTCGCCTTGATGGGCGTCTCGATGATCGAGCCATCCGGACGCGCCATCAGGCCGCGCATACCGGCCAGCTGACGAATCTGCGCCTGGCTACCACGGGCACCGGAGTCGGCCATGATGTACAGCGAGTTCATCGACTTCTGGTCGATGGTCTCGCCCTTGGCATTGACGACCTTCTCGGTACCGATGGTGTCCATCATCGCCTTGGCGATGCGCTCGTTGGTGCGCGACCAGATGTCGACCACCTTGTTGTAGCGCTCGCCAGCGGTGACCAGGCCCGACTGGTACTGCTCCTGGATTTCCAGCACTTCGGCTTCGGCCTCGGTGAGGATGCCCTTCTTCTCGTCCGGGATCAGCATGTCGTCGATGCCGATCGAGACGCCGGCGCGGGTCGCGTAGGCGAAGCCGGTGTACATCAGCTTGTCGGCGAACACGACCGTGTCCTTCAAGCCCAGCTGGCGGTAGCTGGAGTTGATCAGGCGGCTGATGTTCTTCTTGGTCAGCTCGGTGTTGGCCAGCGCGAACGGCAGGCCTTCCGGGAGGATTTCAGCCAGCAGGGCGCGACCGATCGTGGTGTCCACGATCGAGGTCTTGTTCTGCTTGATGCCGTCTTCGTCGGTCACCACCTCGGTGATGCGGACCTTGACGCGTGCGTGCAGTTCCACCACGCGGTTGTCGTAGGCGCGCTTGACTTCGGCGATGTTGGCGAAGGCCATGCCCTCGCCCTTCTTGTTTTCCAGCGAGCGGGTCATGTAGTACAGACCCAGCACGACGTCCTGCGACGGCACGATGATCGGCTCGCCGTTGGCCGGCGACAGGATGTTGTTGGTCGACATCATCAGCGCACGCGCTTCCAGCTGGGCTTCCAGCGAGAGCGGCACGTGGACGGCCATCTGGTCACCGTCGAAGTCGGCATTGAACGCGGTGCAGACCAGCGGGTGCAGCTGGATGGCCTTGCCTTCGATCAGCACCGGCTCGAACGCCTGGATGCCCAGACGGTGCAGGGTCGGCGCACGGTTCAGCATCACCGGATGTTCGCGGATGACCTCTTCCAGGATGTCCCAGACTTCGGCTTCTTCGCGCTCGACCAGCTTCTTGGCGGCCTTGATGGTGGTGGCCAGGCCACGACGCTGCAGCTTGGCGAACACGAACGGCTTGAACAGTTCGAGCGCCATCTTCTTCGGCAGGCCGCACTGGTGCAGGCGCAGGTACGGACCGACCACGATGACCGAACGGCCCGAGTAGTCGACGCGCTTGCCGAGCAGGTTCTGGCGGAAGCGGCCCTGCTTGCCCTTGATCATGTCGGCCAGCGACTTCAGCGGGCGCTTGTTGGTGCCGGTGATGGCACGGCCGCGACGGCCGTTGTCCAGCAGCGCATCGACCGATTCCTGCAGCATGCGCTTTTCATTGCGCACGATGATGTCCGGCGCGCTCAGTTCGAGCAGGCGGCGCAGGCGGTTGTTGCGGTTGATGACGCGGCGGTACAGGTCGTTCAGGTCGGAGGTCGCGAAGCGGCCGCCATCCAGCGGAACCAGCGGACGCAGGTCCGGCGGCAGCACCGGCAGCACGGTCATGACCATCCACTCCGGACGGTTGCCCGATTCCAGGAAGGCTTCGATCAGCTTGATGCGCTTGGTGAGGCGCTTGAGCTTGGTTTCCGAACCGGTGCTGGCGATTTCTTCGCGCAGGCGGGTCATTTCCGACTGCAGGTCGATGGTGCGCAGCAGCTCGTACACGGCCTCGGCGCCCATGGCGGCGTCGAAGTCGTCACCGTGCTCCTGGCGGGCCTGGAGGTACTGTTCTTCGGTCAGCAGCTGGCGGCGCTCCAGGGCGGTCAGGCCCGGCTCGGTCACCACGTACGCTTCGAAGTACAGCACGCGCTCGATGTCGCGCAGGGTCATGTCCAGCATCAGGCCGATGCGCGACGGCAGCGACTTCAGGAACCAGATGTGTGCGACCGGCGAAGCCAGGTCGATGTGGCCCATGCGCTCGCGGCGCACCTTGGCCAGGGTCACTTCGGTGCCGCACTTCTCGCACACGACACCACGGTGCTTCATGCGCTTGTACTTGCCGCACAGGCACTCGTAGTCCTTCACCGGGCCGAAGATGGCGGCGCAGAACAGGCCGTCACGTTCCGGCTTGAAGGTACGGTAGTTGATGGTTTCCGGCTTCTTCACTTCGCCGAAGGACCACGAACGGATCAGGTCCGGCGAGGCCAGCGCGATCTTGATCGCGTCGAAGTCCAGCGTCTGGCGCTGCTGGTTGAAGAGGTTGAGCAGGTCTTTCATGGTGTTCTCCAGAAGGAGGAATGCTGTGTCGATGGGCTTTCAGTTGACTGCCAGCGGCGCGGCGGCGGACCGCCGCGCCGGCATGGATCAGTTGTCTTCCAGTTCCATGTTGATGGCCAGCGAGCGGATTTCCTTCACGAGCACGTTGAAGGATTCCGGCATGCCCGCGACCATCTCGTGCTCACCGTCGACGATGTTCTTGTACATCTGGTTGCGGCCCTGCACGTCATCGGACTTCACCGTCAGCATTTCCTGCAGGGTGTAGGCCGCGCCGTAGGCTTCCAGCGCCCAGACTTCCATTTCACCGAAGCGCTGGCCGCCGAACTGCGCCTTGCCGCCCAGCGGCTGCTGGGTGACGAGCGAGTACGGACCGGTCGAACGCGCGTGCATCTTGTCGTCGACCAGGTGGTTCAGCTTCAGGTAGTGCATGTAACCGACGGTGGTGTGGCGATCGAACGCTTCACCGGTGCGGCCGTCGTACAGCTGGGTCTGGCCACTGCTCGGCAGGTCGGCCAGTTCCAGCATGCGCTTGATTTCCGCTTCGGTGGCGCCGTCGAACACCGGGGTGGCCATCGGCACGCCGTCGGTGAGGTTACGGGCCAGACGCAGCAGCTCCTCGTCGCTGAACTGCGACAGGTCGACACGGTTGGCCACGTTGGTGTCGTCGTGGTTGTAGATGTCGTCCAGGAACTTGCGCAGGTCGGCGACCGCAGCCTGGGCTTCCATCATCGCCTGGATCTTGCGACCCAGGCCCTTGGCTGCCCAGCCCAGGTGCACTTCCAGAATCTGGCCGATGTTCATACGCGACGGCACGCCCAGCGGGTTCAGCACGATGTCCACGGTTTCGCCCGAGGCCATGTACGGCATGTCCTCGACCGGCACCACGTTGGACACCACACCCTTGTTGCCGTGGCGGCCTGCCATCTTGTCGCCCGGCTGGATGCGGCGCTTCACGGCCAGGAACACCTTGACCATCTTCAGCACGCCCGGGGCGAGGTCATCGCCAGCAGTGATCTTGCCGCGCTTGTCGGCGAAACGACGCTCGAATTCCTTCTCGTGCGCCTGGATCTGCTTCTGGGCGCGCTCGATGGCTTCCGAAGCGTCTTCGTCCTTCATGCGCAGGGCGAACCAGTCAGCCTTCTTCAGGCCGTCCAGGAAGGCGTCGGTGATGACGTCGCCCTTCTTCAGGCTGGCGCCACCGTTGACCACCTTGCCCACGATCTGCGAACGCAGACGCATGTAGATGGCCGCTTCCAGGATGCGGAACTGGTCGTCGAAGTCCTTCTTGACGCGCTTGATTTCAGACTCTTCGATCTGACGGGCGCGCTTGTCCTTCTCGATGCCGTCGCGGGTGAAGACCTGCACATCGATGACGGTGCCGTCCATGCCCGGCGGCACGCGCAGCGAGCTGTCCTTCACGTCCGACGCCTTCTCGCCGAAGATCGCGCGCAGCAGCTTCTCTTCCGGGGTCAGCTGGCTTTCGCCCTTCGGGGTGACCTTGCCGACCATGATGTCGCCGGCGCGGACTTCGGCACCGATGTACACCACGCCGCTTTCGTCCAGGCGGTTCAGCGCCTGCTCGGAAACGTTCGGGATGTCGGCGGAGATTTCCTCCGGCCCCAGCTTGGTATCACGCGCGACGCAGGTCAGCTCTTCGATGTGGATCGTGGTGTAGCGATCCTCTTCCACCACGCGCTCGGAAAGCAGGATGGAGTCTTCGAAGTTGTAGCCGTTCCACGGCATGAACGCGATCAGCATGTTCTGGCCCAGAGCCAGTTCGCCGATGTCGGTGGACGGACCGTCGGCCAGCACATCGCCGCGGGCGATGATGTCACCCACCTGGACCAGCGGACGCTGGTTGATGCAGGTGTTCTGGTTCGAACGGGTGTACTTGACCAGGTTGTAGATGTCGACGCCGGCGTCGGTGGCACCGACGATTTCTTCCTCGACCACCTTGACCACGATGCGGGCGGCATCGATCTGCACGATCTCGCCACCACGACGGGCGTTCACGGTCACACCGGAGTCACGCGCCACGGCGCGCTCGATGCCGGTACCGACCAGCGGCTTCTGCGCACGCAGGGTCGGCACGGCCTGACGCTGCATGTTGGCGCCCATCAGTGCACGGTTGGCGTCATCGTGCTCCAGGAACGGAACCAGCGCGGCCGCGATCGACACGGTCTGCATCGGCGACACGTCCATGAAGTGGACTTCCGCCGGCGGCTTCAGCAGCGATTCGCCCTGGAAGCGGCAAGGAACGAACTGTTCGGTCAGCACGCTGTCGGCATTGGTCAGCGCGTTGGCCTGCGCAATGACGTACTCGTTTTCTTCGATGGCCGACAGGAACTCGACTTCGTCATAGACCTTGCCGTCCACGACCTTGCGGTACGGGGTCTCGAGGAAACCGTACTGGTTGGTGCGGGCGTACACGGCCAGCGAGTTGATCAGGCCGATGTTCGGGCCTTCCGGGGTTTCGATGGTGCAGACGCGGCCGTAATGGGTCGGGTGCACGTCGCGCACTTCGAAGCCGGCGCGCTCACGGGTCAGACCGCCCGGCCCCAGGGCCGAGACGCGACGCTTGTGCGTGACTTCCGACAGCGGGTTGTTCTGATCCATGAACTGCGACAGCTGCGAGGAGCCGAAGAATTCCTTGATCGCCGCAGCCACCGGCTTGGCGTTGATCAGCTCCTGCGGAGTCAGGCCTTCCGACTCCGCCATCGACAGGCGTTCCTTGACCGCGCGCTCGACGCGGACCAGGCCCACGCGGAACACGTTCTCGGCCATTTCACCGACCGAACGCACGCGACGGTTGCCCAGGTGATCGATGTCATCGACCACGCCGCGACCGTTGCGGATCTCGGTCAGGACCTTGATCACGTCCAGGATGTCCGAGCTGTCGCCGTGGGCGGCAACCAGGCGCTTGGACTCTTCGTCGTTGCGCTCGCCGTAGTACTTGCGGTCGTACAGCACGGCTTCGCCGGTGGTTTCCTTGCGGCCCACGCGACGGTTGAACTTCATGCGGCCGACCGCAGACAGGTCGTAGCGCTCGAAGGTGAAGAACAGGTTGTGGAACAGGTTCTGCGCGGCGTCCTTGGTCGGCGGTTCGCCCGGACGCATCATGCGGTAGATCTCGACCAGGGCTTCCAGCTGGGTCTTGGTCGGGTCGATGCGCAGGGTGTTGGACAGGTACGGGCCACGATCCAGATCGTTCACCCACAGGGTGCCCACGGCATCCACACCGGCCTTGCGGAAGGCCTGCAGCTGCTCGTCGGTGATCTCGTCGTTGGCCTGGGCCAGCAGTTCGCCGGTCGAAGCATCGACCACGTCGTGCGACAGGATGCGGCCGACGATGTAGTCGTCCGGCACGGCCAGGGCGGCGATGCCCGAGGCTTCCAGCTGCTTGATGTGGCGCGCGGTGATGCGCTTGCCGGCTTCCACGATGACCTTGTCGCCGTCGGCGAGGTCGAAGCCCAGGGTTTCGCCGCGCAGGCGCTCCGGCACCAGCTCCAGCTGGACGCCTTCATCCGGGTTGATGTGGAAGGTGTTGATCTCGAAGAACTCGGCCAGCATCTCTTCGTTGCTGTAGCCCAGCGCACGCAGCAGGATCGACACCGGCAGCTTGCGGCGACGGTCGATACGGGTGAACAGCGCGTCCTTCGGGTCGAACTCGAAGTCCAGCCAGGAGCCGCGGTAAGGAATGATGCGGGCGCTGTACAGCAGCTTGCCCGAGCTGTGGGTCTTGCCACGGTCGTGATCGAAGAACACGCCCGGCGAACGGTGCAGCTGCGAGACGATGACGCGCTCGGTGCCGTTGACGATGAAGGTGCCGTTTTCGGTCATCAGCGGGATTTCGCCCAGATAGACCTCCTGCTCCTTCACGTACTTGATGGCCTTGGTCGACGACTCACGGTCGTAGATCACCAGGCGCACGGTCACGCGCAGCGGCGCGCCGTAGCTCATGCCACGCTGGCGGCACTCACGCTCGTCGAAGACCGGTTCGCCCAGCTTGTAGCCGACGTATTCCAGGGCAGCATTGCCGCTGTAGCTGGCGATCGGGAAGACCGACTTCAGCGCAGCGTGCAGGCCGTGGTCCGTGCGCTTGGCCGGATCGACGTTTTCCTGCAGGAATTCACGGTAGGAATCCACCTGGATGGCGAGCAGGAACGGCACTTCGAGAATCGAACGCTGCTTGCCGAAATCCTTGCGGATACGCTTTTTTTCGGTGAACGAATAGGACGTCATGAGGTCTTCCACCTTGTTGTGCGGATCGTGCGCCCACGATCCGAAGGGAACTTGAAATTGTCAGTTGGAAGTCGCTGGTATTGCCGGCACCAGCACGCCTTCTCCCGCTACTTCCAACTGCCAACTCGTCTGCTACCACGCCCCTGCTGCCGCGCTCCGCGCTGGCTTGCCGGGGTTTGACTGCAGCCCGTGTTGGGCTTTTTTCTGCATCTGGAACGGTAGAGTCGACTGTTAGTCGACCTTTTTCACAGCAGTCGACTAACAGTCGACTCTACCCGCACCGCAACAACGACCAAAGGCCGGGGGCTTACGCCCCCAGCCTTGGCTGCATCGCCGTGAATCGATGACGATGCAAAGGAAGTGCTTACTTGACTTCGACAGTCGCGCCAGCAGCTTCCAGGTCCTTCTTCATCTTCTCGGCTTCGTCCTTCGAAGCGGCATCCTTCAGGACGCCACCGGCTTCGGCCAGGTCCTTCGCTTCCTTCAGGCCCAGGCCGGTGATGGCGCGGACGGCCTTGATGACTTCGACCTTCTTGTCGCCGGCCGACTTCAGGGTGACGGTGAACTCGGTCTGCTCTTCAACAGCAGCGGCCGGGCCAGCGGCAGCAGCCACGGCAACCGGAGCAGCGGCGGAGACGCCGAACTTCTCTTCGATGGCCTTGACCAGCTCCATCACTTCCATCAGGGACTTCTCGGCGATGGCGTCGACGATCTGTTCGTTGGTAAGGGACATGATTAATACCTTTGGATGATTTTCTGGGTTGAGGTTCCGTCAGGAACCACGGTAAGTCGAAACTCAGGCGGTCTCGGCGGCCGGCTCAGCAGCGTCGGCGGCGACGTCGCCACCATTCTGCTTGTCGCCAATTGCCTTGATGGCGCGGGCGAACATCGTGACCGGCTCGGTCAGGACGCGGGCCAGCATTGCCAGGGCCTGGTCGCGGGTCGGCAGCGAGGCCAGCACGTCGACATGGCTTGCCGGGAACACTTCACCACCGATGGCGACGACCTTAGCCTTCAGCTTGTCGTTGCCCTTGGCAGCTTCCTTGATCAGGCGACCGGCTGCGCCGGGCTCCTCAAGCGAGAACGCGTACAGCAGCGGACCAACCATCTGGTCCTGGGCGACTGCGAACTCGGTGCCTTCAACGGCGCGCGAAGCCAGGGTGTTCTTGACAACCTTCAAGAAAACACCGGTTTCACGAGCCTGCTTGCGCATCGCGGTCATCTGGGCGACCGTGGTGCCAGCGTATTCGGCTGCGATCAAGGAGTGGGCCTTGGCGGCGATGTCTGCCAGCTCGGCGACTACTTCTTGCTTCTGGGACAGATTGAGAGCCATTGCACTCCTCCTATTGAACTCCGCTTACGGCTCCTGCCGTGTGCGGTCCTGTGCAGCATCCGTCCTGGACGCCGGGAACATCGGAATGATGCTCCGGGGGGTGGGCCGTTCCAGACCTGGAGGCAATCAGGGAAATCCCAGACATGCGTGAACCAGAAAAACTCCAGAAGGGCACCATCTACGCAGGGTGATTCCGGGGAATCGATTAAGCGCTCATGACTGCTCCGGCGGCGACTCCCTGCCAGTTCGAGCTTCCGTGCCCGTCGCCGGTATTGCCATGACCGCGCCTGCGGTCTTTGACGGCTACCACCGGCGATGTGCTGCCGGCGATGCCTTCAAATGTCACGGTCACGGCACCCAGGGCACCGTGACCGCTTGAAACAATTACTTCAGGGTCAGCGACGACTGGTCGACGGTGACGCCCGGGCCCATCGTCGAGCTGACCGAAACCTTCTGCAGGTAGGTGCCCTTCGAGGTGGCCGGCTTGGCCTTGATCAGGTCCAGCAGCAGCGCGGTCAGGTTCGACTTCAGCGCGTCTTCGGCGAAGTCGGCCTTGCCGATGGTGCAATGGATGATGCCGGCCTTGTCGGTGCGGTAGCGCACCTGACCCGACTTGGCATTCTTCACGGCTTCACCCGGGTTCGGGGAAACGGTGCCGACCTTCGGGTTCGGCATCAGGCCGCGCGGGCCCAGCACGGTGCCCAGCTTACCGACAACGCGCATGGCATCCGGGGTCGCGATGACGACGTCGTAGTTCAGATCGCCGGCCTGCATCTTCTCGGCCAGATCGTCCATACCGACGGCTTCGGCGCCAGCGGCCAGGGCTTCGTCAGCCTTGGCACCGGCCGGAGCGAACACGGCGACGCGGACCGACTTGCCGGTACCAGCCGGCAGCACGGTGGAGCCACGGACCTGCTGGTCGGACTTCTTCGCATCGACGCCCAGGCGCACGGACACGTCGATCGACTCGACGAACTTGGCCTTGGTGGCGGTCTTCAGGATGTTGATCGCGTCCTCGAAGGCGTATGCCTTGCCCGGAACGACAGCGGCCTTGATGGCCTTCTCACGCTTGGTCTGTGCCATCTTCTTAACCCTCCACCACGAGGCCCATGGAACGGGCAGAGCCAGCGATGGTACGCACGGCGGCGTCCAGGTCGGCGGCAGTCAGATCCGGTTCCTTCGCCTTGGCGATCTCTTCCAGCTGCTTACGGGTGACCTTGCCGACCTTCTCGGTGTTCGGGCGCTTGGAGCCCGACGAGATGCCAGCGGCCTTCTTCAGCAGAGTGGTGGCCGGGGTGCTCTTGGTGATGAAGGTGAACGTACGGTCCGAGTAGGCCGTGATGATCACCGGAACCGGCAGACCCGGCTCGAGCTTCTGCGTGGCAGCGTTGAACGCCTTGCAGAATTCCATGATGTTCAGGCCGCGCTGACCCAGCGCAGGACCGACCGGCGGCGAGGGGTTGGCCTGACCGGCCTTCACCTGCAGCTTGATGTAACCGACAACTTTCTTTGCCATGAGTATGCTCTCCGGGTGCTAGCGCCTTGCGACAACAGGCTCCCCATCGGACCGGGAATCACGCGTCCCGGCATCGCGTTTTGAAATCATGCTGAAGGCCACCTTGCGGCGGCCTCGTCCTGCTGGCTTCCCAGCGGGGAGCCGCGCACTATATCAGGTTTTTTCTTCACATGCCTGAAGCGGCACATAAACGAAGGAAACCGGGCAAGGCCCGGTTCCTTCTGTAGAGTCGAGCCATGCTCGACTGCACCGCCATCCAGACTCCGCAGTCGAGCATGGCTCGACTCTACAGCCGGATCAGACGGCCTTTTCGACCTGGCCGAACTCGAGCTCGACCGGAGTGGCACGACCGAAGATCAGCACCGAGACGCGCAGACGGCTCTTCTCGTAATTGACTTCTTCGACCACGCCATTGAAATCGTTGAACGGACCGTCGGTGACACGGACCATCTGGCCCGGCTCGAACAGCACCTTCGGACGCGGCTTCTCGACACCTTCCTGAACGCGATTCAGGATGGCTTCGGCCTCGGAATCGGCGATCGGCAGCGGACGATCGGCGGTACCGCCGATGAAGCCCATGACGCGCGGGGTTTCCTTGACCAGGTGCCAGCTTTCGTTGTCGATGCGCGGAATGCCCGCCTCTTCGTGGGTCTCGATCTGGACCAGCACGTAACCCGGGAAGAACTTGCGCTCGGAGCGGCGCTTCTGGCCGGCGCGCATCTCGATCACTTCCTCGGTCGGAACCAGGACGTCGCCGAAGCGCTCTTCCATGCCGTCACGGACGATGCGATCGCGCAGGGCCTGCGCCACCGACTTCTCGAAGCCCGAATAGGCGTGAACGACGTACCAACGCTTCATGCAATTCTCCTTAGCGGCTCAGGAACCACTGAGTCAGTTTCTGGATCAGGAAGTCGAAGCCACCCAGCAGCAGGCTGAGGATAAGGACCACGACGATCACGACCCAGGTCATGCGGACGGCTTCCTGGCGCGTCGGCCAGACAACCTTGCGCAGTTCAAAGCGCGACTCGGAGAGGAATTCGCGGGTGTCGCGCCCCTTGCCGGTCAGCATGAACACGCCGATACCGCCAACCAGACCGACCACAACCGCCAACGCACGCAGCTGACCCGCCCACGCACCCAGCTGGGCGGCGCGACCGGAGTCGGCGGAGAACCAGAACCAGACGAACAGACCCGCCAGCACCAGCAGTGATGCGGCAACGTACTTGACGATATCCCCGCCGTTGGCGGAGTTGTCCTTGGAATGTTCGATCTTGCTATTCATCCGGCTGTGTCTGCTTTAGCGGCCCAGGCCGCTGGATAAGGTGGGCAGATGGCACGCCAGGAGGGACTCGAACCCCCAACCTGCGGTTTTGGAGACCGCTGCTCTGCCAATTGAGCTACTGGCGTACGTGATAAAACTTGCCTTCCCTTAGACGGCGAAGGCGGACCGAGGTTCCCGGCCCGCCATTCGCGTAACCGGCGGCGCTATGCAACCGCCGGTACTGCAGGCTTACTCGATGATCTTCGAGACCACGCCGGCGCCGACGGTACGGCCGCCTTCGCGGATGGCGAAGCGCAGGCCTTCGTCCATTGCCACCGGGTTGATCAGGGTGACGACCATCTTGACGTTGTCACCCGGCATCACCATTTCGACGCCTTCCGGCAGCTGGGCTGCACCGGTGATGTCGGTGGTGCGGAAGTAGAACTGCGGACGGTAGCCGTTGAAGAACGGGGTGTGACGGCCGCCCTCATCCTTCGACAGCACGTACACTTCGCCTTCGAACTTGGTGTGCGGCTTGATCGAACCCGGCTTGGCCAGAACCTGGCCACGCTCGACGTCGTCACGCTTGGTGCCGCGCAGCAGCAGGCCAGCGTTGTCGCCTGCCTGACCCTGGTCCAGCAGCTTGCGGAACATTTCAACGCCGGTCACGGTGGTCTTCTGCACCGGACGGATACCGACGATTTCGATTTCGTCGCCGACCTTGATGATGCCGCGCTCGATACGACCGGTCACCACGGTGCCGCGGCCCGAGATCGAGAACACGTCTTCCACCGGCATCAGGAACGGCTTGTCGATCGCACGCTCCGGCTCCGGAATCCAGCTGTCCAGGGCGTCGACCAGCTTCAGGATGGCCGGCACGCCGATGTCGCTCTGGTCGCCTTCCAGCGCCAGACGGGCCGAACCCGCGATGATCGGGGTGTCGTCGCCCGGGAAGTCGTACTTGCTCAGCAGCTCGCGCACTTCCATTTCGACCAGCTCGAGCAGCTCGGCGTCGTCGACCATGTCGGCCTTGTTCAGGAACACGACGATGTACGGCACGCCGACCTGACGCGACAGCAGGATGTGCTCGCGGGTCTGCGGCATCGGGCCGTCAGCGGCCGAGCAGACCAGGATCGCGCCGTCCATCTGGGCAGCACCGGTGATCATGTTCTTGACGTAGTCAGCGTGGCCCGGGCAATCGACGTGGGCGTAGTGACGCTTCTCGGATTCGTATTCGACGTGCGCGGTCGAGATCGTGATACCACGAGCCTTTTCTTCCGGCGCGGCGTCGATCGAGGAGTAGTCCTTGAACTCGCCACCGAAGCGCTCGGCACCGATCTTGGTCAGTGCGGCGGTCAGCGTGGTCTTGCCGTGGTCGACGTGACCGATGGTGCCGACATTGACGTGCGGCTTGGTGCGCTCGAACTTACCCTTGGCCATGGCTGCTTATCTCGAATTCGTCTGAGAGGTGGTGCTTAAGATGGTGCTCACGAAAGGAATCGAACCTTCGACCTCTTCCTTACCAAGGAAGTGCTCTACCGACTGAGCTACGTGAGCCGAGTTTTGCATTATGACATGAACTCGATAATATTCAAAGTTCATTCAATGGAGCGGGAGACGGGAATCGAACCCGCACCATCAGCTTGGAAGGCTGAGGTTCTACCATTGAACTACTCCCGCGCCGGGAATGTCACAACGTGAAACTGGTGGAGGGAGGTGGATTCGAACCACCGAAGGCGTAAGCCAGCAGATTTACAGTCTGCCCCCGTTGGCCGCTTGGGTATCCCTCCTTACCACCCCATTCCGTGCCGCCGAAGCGTTGCGGTGTGTGGTGGTGAGCCCGCAATTCTGGAGATGAAGCGGAGACCTGTCAACGCTTTTTTTCACTTTTTTTCACATGCGTCGCAAAGCCATTGATACGCAAGGCTATTGCGCGGGCACTGCCAGGGACTCGCTGGCGAAAATTGCGACATGGGGGATTCCGTCCGACCCGATCCAGCCGCGGTACATGCCCTGGGTGTTGAACGGCGCCGCCATTTTCCCGTCTGCGGCCAGCACGATGGCACCACCGTCGCCACCCATCTGCGGAATCGTTTCGTTGATCACGCCCTTGCCGGCCTGCTCCGGCGTCTGCCCCTGGTAGCGCATGCGCGCGCAGATCTCGTGCGCGGCCGCGGTACGGATGTAGTACTCGCCCCAACCGGTACCGGACACCGCACAGCGGGCATCGGCCCAGGTACCGGCACCAATGATCGGCGAGTCGCCGACACGGCCGTAGCGCTTGTTGGTCATGCCACCGGTGGAGGTGCCGGCGGCGAGATGGCCCTGCGCATCCAGCGCAACCGCGCCGACGGTACCAAAGTGCTTTGCGGTCTCCAGGTCAGCATGCGCCTGGCCGCTGGCCTCTTCCTTCAGTGCCCGCTGCAGCTGCTGCCAGCGCTTGTCGGTCCGGAAGTACGAGGGATCGACCAGGGTCATGCCCTGCTCCACCGCGAAGGACTCGGCGCCCTGCCCGACCATCATCACGTGCCGGGACTTCTGCATCACCGTCTGTGCCAGCAGGATCGGATTGCGCACCCGCTGCACGCCGGCCACCGCACCAGCGGCCTGGGTCGCGCCATCCATCACCGCCGCGTCCAGCTCGTTGTGGCCATCGTGGGTGAACACCGCGCCCTTGCCGGCGTTGAAGGTCGGATCGTCCTCCAGCACGGTGATCGCTGCGGTGACCGCTGCCAGCGCCGGACGGCCGGCGGCCAGCTCCGCATGCCCCTTCAACAGGGCCGCCCGCAGCGCGTCACGCGCAGCCTTTTCCTCGGCCGGCGACAGGTCCTTGCGCTCGACACCGGCGCCACCGTGGATGACCAGCAGCGGTGAGGTGGCCGGCGCGGCCTGGGCAAGCATGGGCAGGGACAACAGTGCGGACAGCGCCAGGCGCAGTTTCATCGGGTACGTCTCCAGCAGAACGAGGGAATGGATTGCAAGGTAGTGCCGGCCGCTGGCCGGCAAGGGGCGTATCAGGGAAGTGAGTTGCCGGCCAGCGGCCGGCACTACCGAAGCGTGAACTCAATCTCGCCGTCGCTGATGTCGGCCACCGCCTGATAGCCGGCCTCGGCCTGGAAGTCGTCCAGGCGCATGCGGCTGCCGCTGGCGACCACGGTCACCGGCACGGCGTGGAAGCGCAGCGGCTCGCCTTCGACCAGGCGATCGGCATCACGGCCGGGGCTGACCACCCAGACCTTGCCTTCGCCATCAGCGCTGTAGACCTGCGCCTGGCCATCCGGCTCCACGCACAGGGCGGTGTCTTCATCGACGCCGATGCCGACGATGTCCGGGTCGCCACTGTCCTGTACGGCGCGGGCGACGAACACGATCAGGCGGCCGAGGCGGTCGCGCTTGTCGAAGTGGGTATCGGTGACCACGCGCTGCAGATAGGGCATCTGCAGGAAGCCGCTGTCCATGGTCACCGCGCTGCCCTTCGGGTCGGCCAGCGCACCGGCGGAGGTGACGCTGCCGCCATCCATCGCGCCATAGGCATAGCCGCCCAGAATCGCCAGCCCGGCGCTGGTGCCGGCAATCGGCTTGCCGGCGCGCACGTGGGCATTGAGTGCGCGGTTGAGCGCGGTGCCTTTCCAGAAGCGGATGTAGCGCGACTGGTCGCCGCCGGCAATGAAGATGGCGTCGGCCGCAGCGACCACGCGCAGTACCGCCGGATCGTCGGCGCCACGGCGATTGTCGAAGACCAGGGTCTGCACGGCGGTGGTGCCGCCGATGTCCCGGTACAGGCGGTCCTGCAATTCATCGCTGCCCGACGCGCGCAGGATCAGCACACGGCCGTTGCCGGCCTGCTTCAGCCACCACTGGAAGGCCTCGGGCACCCACTCGCCGCCCCCCATCAGCATCATCGCTGGCGCGCGCGGACCAGGCCGGGGGGCTTCCAGATCACCGACTTCGTAATAGGCGAAACCGGGGCCCTGCAGGTCCTGCGCAGGCGCCGCCAGCGGCCAGGCCAGGGCCAGCAGCGCCAGCCAGGAAAAGGGGCCGTGCAGGGTTCTGTGGAGGCGTCGCATCTTGATCTCCCTGAACAAAATCGACTTGCAAGCGTTTTCACTCTTTGCCAGATAGGAACCCAGTAGTCAAGGACATAAAAAAGGCGTTAAATGCGCGCGCCCATTCCAGAAATCTGAATGGGGGACAGGGCCCCACCTCTGCGGGCCGGCTTCATTTCTGAGAATTCCTCATGCGTAGAAAGGCGATGGCGTGGTCGATCCAGCTGGCGTTGATGGGCGTGGCTGCTTCCGCGGCGGCCCAGGCTCCGGCTTCCTCTTCGGTTCAACAGCTGGACGCGGTGCAGGTCACCGGTTCGCGCATTCCGCGCGCCCAGGTTGAAGGCCCCGCCCCGATCACGGTGATCAGCGCCGAGCAGATCCGCTCCAGCGGCTTCACCACCGTGCCCGACGTACTGCGGTCGATGACCCAGAACGGCGGCGAGACGCAGAGCCAGCAGTCGTCCAGTGGCGCCGACTTCTCGCCGGGCGCCCAGCAGGTGGACCTGCGCGGCCTGGGCCCGAACCACACGCTGGTGCTGGTCAACGGCCGCCGCATCGCCGATTTCCCGATGCCGTTCAAGGGCCGCAGCAACTTCACCGACGTCTCCAACATCCCGCTGGGGATGATCGAACGCATCGAAGTGCTGACCGGCAGCGCCTCGGCCATCTACGGCTCGGATGCAATCGCCGGCGTGGTCAACTTCATCCTGAAGAAGAAGGCCGACGGCACCACCGTCGACATGCGCATGGGCACCACCAGCGAAGGCGGTGGCGAGTCGTTCGACGTGAGCATCGCCAGCGGCTTCAGCCACGGCAACTTCAATGCGGTGTACAGCGTTGAGCTGCAATCGCAGACCCCGCTGTGGGCCTACGAGCGCGACATCCAGGATTCGACCCAGGACGGCCCCACCGAAGGCTCGCGCATCGCCCGCCGCGCATATCTGCGCACCGACTACAACGACGACTACCTGGACCCGGGCGCGGCCACCTGCGAAGCGCTGGCCGGGCAGAACCAGGGCAGCACCTACCGTGCCTATCGGCCGAAGTACGGTTACTACTGCGGCAGCGACAGCTCGATCGGCTACGGCACCATCCTCAGCAAGCGCCGCGGCGCCAATGGCTACGCCTCGCTGAGCTACGACTTCGACAACGGCCAGCAGTGGTTCGCCGATGTGCAGCTGGGCTACCACACGATGTCGCTGATGCGCGACGTCACCAAGTGGGGCCGCATGGATGCCACTGGCGATGAGTCGGGCTACTTCAACAACCAGGCCACCGGCGAGGTCGAGTTCTGGCAGCGCCAGTTCTCGCCTGAAGAAATGGGCGGCCTGCGCAATGCGATGGTACGCAGCACGCAAAAGACCCTCAGCATGACCACCGGCTTCAAGGGCAATCTGGCCGGCAACTGGGACTACGAAGCGGCCCTGAGCCACTCGCAGTACCAGTCGATGATCAGCTGGGCGCAGATCATCGCCGCCAAGGCCAATGACCTGTTCCTGGGCCCGCAGCTGGGCGTGGACGATGACGGCTTCCCGATCTACAACGCCGACCCGTCACGCCTGTACCGGCCGCTGACCCGCGCCGAGTACGATTCGATCGCCGCACGCACCACCTACACCCCGAAGTCGCGCACCGAGACGGCTGCCTTCACTGTGACCAACTCCGCACTGTTCGGCCTGCCGGGCGGCGACGCTGGTTTCGCCGCGACCGTGGAAGTGGGCCAGCAGGCGTATTCGCTGAACCCCGATCCGCTGGCCACCCAGTACTACTACTACAGCTGGAAGGATTCGGACGGCAAGGGCTCACGCAACCGCTGGGCCACCGCCGCAGAGCTGCGCATGCCGCTGCACGAGACGGTCAACCTGAGCGTGGCCGGTCGCTACGACCAGTACCGCTATTCCGGCAACACCATCGGCAAGGCGACCTGGAGTGGCGGCCTGGAATGGCGCCCGATCGACACCCTGCTGGTGCGCGGTTCATACGGCACTGCCTTCCGCGCGCCGGACCTGCACTATGTATTCGCCGGCCCGGGCAATGACGAGACCAGCGCCGAGGACCTGTACAGCTGCCGCGCCGACGGCGCCACCGACTGTTCCGACTACGAGCGCAACCTGATCCGCAGCCGCACCGGCAACCGCCAGCTCGACCCGGAAACCAGCACCTCGTGGAGTGCGGGCCTGGTCTGGTCGCCGGCGATCGGCCTGGACCTGTCGCTGGACTGGTTCGACATCGACATGCGCAAGCAGGTGCAGGACATGGACGTGCGCACGATCCTGGCCAGCGAAGCGAACTGCCGCCTCGGCAGCGTCGACATCAATTCGCCGACCTGCGTGGACGCGCTCGACCGCATCACCCGCACCAGTGATGGCCGCCTGTACGGCGTGCGCGTCGCCCCGATCAACGTCGCCCGCGAATCGACCTCCGGCATCGACGTCGGCCTGCGCTACCGCCTGCAGACCGGCATCGGTGATTTCATCCTCAGCGGCACCCACACCTGGGTGAAGAAGCACGATTTCCAGCGCTACCCCGGTGATCCGATCCAGGACCAGTTCGCGGTCAACAGCAACTTCGACATCCCGCGCACCAAGACCAGCCTGAGCGTGACCTGGGAGAAGGCTGCATGGTCGGCCACGGTCTACGGTTCGCGCCTGGGCAAGCTGCCGACCTCGGACAGCTACGACCAGGTGTTCAAGTGGGACAGCGGTGACAGCCCGTACATCAAGGCGACCTACCGCTACAACGCGTCGCTGCAGTACCGCTTCGACGATCATTCGCGCCTGTCGCTGTCGGTGGTCAACGTGTTCAACAAGATGCCGCCGAAGGACGCCACGTACACGGCGTACCCGTACTACGACGTGTCCTGGTTCGACAGCATCGGCCGCACGATCAACCTGCAGTACACCCACAAGTTCGGCGGTAGCGCGCTGTAAGGCATGCCGCATTGCAGAACGTGGACGACAAGGCCCGCCATTGGCGGGCCTTGTTGTTTGGGAACCTGGCTCTGGTAGATGCCCACCTTGGTGGGCACTGATCTGCCACGCGCCCACCAAGGTGGGCGACTACCAGAGCGGGCCACGCGGGTTTTCCACACCGCACGTGGAAAGCGATGGGAACTTGGTGTGGACAAGTGGGCGCGATCCTTGTCTCACAGGCGTTTCCGGGCGTGGTGACTTTTTGTCCATCCCCTTCGACTGTTTTCCACACCGGACGTGGAGAGCGATGGGAACTTGGTGTGGACAAGTGGGCGCGAGCATTGCAGCGCAGGCGTTTCGAAGCGTGGTGAAATTTTGTCCACGGCCCGACTGCACTGATCGGGGTCGGAGCCCTTTCCCGTGGAAAGGGATCCGACCCACGGTTTTCCACATCCGACGTGGAAAGCGATGGGAGTTTGCTGTGGACAAGTGCCGGCGAGCATCACACAGCAAGCGTTTCGCAACGTGGTGTTTTTTTGTCCATCTCCGGAAACGCGAACGCCCCGCACAAGGCGGGGCGTCCGGGGTCGATCCGATGCAGCTGGATCAGACGTTGAAGCGGAAGTGCAGGATGTCGCCTTCCTGCACACGGTATTCCTTGCCTTCCAGGCGCAGGCGACCAGCTTCCTTGGCGCCGGCTTCGCCCTTGTACTTGATGAAGTCGTCATACGCGATGGTTTCGGCGCGGATGAAGCCCTTCTCGAAGTCGGTGTGAATGACCGCGGCAGCCTGCGGGGCGGTGGCACCCTTGCGCACGGTCCACGCGCGGACTTCCTTCACGCCAGCGGTGAAGTAGGTCTGCAGGCCGAGCAGGCTGTAGGCCGCGTTGATCACGCGGTTCAGGCCCGGCTCGCTCAGGCCCAGATCGGCCAGGAAGGTGTCGCGGTCTTCGTCATCGAGCTGGGACAGCTCTTCTTCGATCGCGGCCGACACCGGCACCACCTGCGCGCCTTCGGCGGCGGCATGCGCGCGCACGGCGTCCAGGTGCGGGTTGTTCTCGAACCCGTCTTCCAGCACGTTGGCGATGTACATCACCGGCTTCAGGGTCAGCAGGAACAGGTCGCGCACCAGCGCCCTCTCTTCCTCGTCCAGGCCAACCGAACGGCCGGACTTGCCGTCCGACAGCGCAGCCTGCAGCTTGGCCAGCACCGGCTTGCGCGCCGCTGCGTCCTTGTCACCGCCCTTGGCCGCGCGCTCGGCACGGTTCAGCGCCTTCTCGACACTGTCCAGGTCGGCCAGCGCCAGTTCGGTATCGATGGTTTCGATGTCCGAGATCGGGTCGACCTTGTTGTTGACGTGGATGACGTCGGCGTTCTCGAAGCAGCGCACCACGTGGGTGATCGCATCGACTTCGCGGATATGTGCCAGGAACTTGTTGCCCAGGCCTTCACCGCTGGCGGCACCGGCCACCAGGCCGGCGATGTCGACGAACTCGACCGCGGTCGGGATGACCTTCTGCGGGTTGATGATCGCTGCCAGCTCGTTCAGGCGCGGATCCGGCACCGGCACGATGCCGACGTTCGGCTCGATGGTGCAGAACGGGAAGTTCGCCGCGGCGATACCCGCCTTGGTCAGCGCATTGAACAGGGTCGACTTGCCGACGTTGGGCAGGCCGACGATGCCGCATTTGATACCCATGGGTGACAGCTCTCTGGGGTGAAAGTGATTGGTGAAACAGCGCGCGCGCTGCTTGGCCAATCCATCTCGGTGTTCAACATCTGCCAACCAAGGTTGGCAACTACCAGGGCCGATTGATGCCCGTTGCCGACCACCGGCCGGTACCCACCGGTTATTTCGGAGTGTGCAGGCGCTTCATCGCTTCGCTGAAATCGCCCTGCACCGCCAGCGGCAGCACGTCGATCGCATCGTCGATGGCGCGCGAAATCAGTACTTCATCGTCCTTGGAAGGGCGTCCCAGCACCCAGCCCACCACGCGGTCCTTGTGGCCGGGATGGCCGATGCCCACGCGCAGGCGGTGGAACTTGCCGTGGCCGAGCAGGCGGATGGTGTCGCGCAGGCCGTTCTGGCCGCCGTGGCCGCCGTCGAACTTCAACCGCGCCACGCCGGGCGCCAGGTCCAGTTCGTCGTGTGCCAGCAGGGTTTCTTCCGGCTCGATCTTCCAGAACCGCTGTGCGGCGGTGACCGACTTGCCACTGAGGTTCATGAAGGTGGCAGGCTTGAGCAGCCACACCGTCTGCCCGGCGATCTCGACCTTGGCGGTCTCACCGAACAGCTTGCTGTCCACATTCCATCGTGCACCGGCTTTTTCCGCCAGGGCCTCAACGAAATGAAACCCGGCATTGTGCCGGGTCCGGGCGTGCTCCGATCCGGGGTTGCCCAGACCGACGATCAGTCGCAATCCTGCCATCGTTCCATCCAGATACGGCGCCTGCCCCGAAGGACAGGCGCCGCGGGGTATTACTCGGCCGCTGCTTCTTCAGCGTCGGCAGCATCCTGCTTGCCGTGCTTGGCAGTGACGATGGCGTCGTCGTGGTCCTTGCCCAGCGCCAGCGCCGGGATTTCCACGCCCTTCGGCAGCTTGATGTTGGACAGGTACACCACGTCGCCAGCGTTCAGGTCGGCCAGGTCGACTTCAATCGACTCCGGCAGGTCCTTCGGCAGGCAGCTGATGGTCACTTCCTTCAGTTCGTGGGCGACCACGACGTCGGCAGCCTTGCCAGCCGGCGAGGTGTCTTCGTTGATGAAGTGCAGCGGAACCGAAGCGGTCAGCTTCTCGTTCTCGTTCACGCGCAGGAAGTCCAGGTGCATGATCAGCTGCTTGTACGGATGGCGCTGCATGTCACGCAGCAGCACCTTCTGCACCTGGCCGTCCAGGTTCAGGTCCAGGATCGAGGCATAGAACCACTCGTTCTGCTGGGCCAGCCAGATTTCGTTGTGGTCCAGGCTGATGGCGACCGGCTCGGCGTTGCCGCCGTACACGATCGCCGGGATCACACCAGCGTGACGCAGGCGGCGGCTCGCACCCTTACGCTGCAGTTCACGCTTGGTGACCTTGATTTCATGGGTCTTCGACATTTTCGACTACTCAGGTTGTTGCCTTGCCTTGCGGCTTGGCGGTTGAAGGCGCTTCCGCGACCAGAAGCGCCCGGTGTGTCCCTGCCGTTGCCGGCGGGGACGAAAAATCAGTCGACGTACAGCGAGCTGACCGACTCACCGAAGGCGATGCGGCGCATCGTCTCGGCCAGCATTTCCGCCACGCTCAGCTGGCGGATCTTGCTGCACACCCGCGCTGCGTCCTTCAGCGGGATGGTGTCGGTCACCACCAGCTCGTCGAGCTGGGAATTGGTGATGTTGTCCACCGCCGGGCCCGACAGCACCGCGTGGGTGCAGTAGGCGGCGACCTTGAGCGCACCGCGCGCCTTCAGGGCAGCGGCAGCGGCGCACAGGGTGCCGGCGGTATCGACGATGTCATCGACCATCACGCAGGTCTTGCCTTCGACGTCACCGATGATGTTCATCACGGTGGAGACGTTGGCGCGCGGGCGGCGCTTGTCGATGATCGCCAGGTCGGCGTCATCCAGACGCTTGGCCACCGCACGGGCGCGGACCACGCCACCCACGTCCGGCGACACCACGATCAGGTTCTCGGTGCCGTAGGCGCGCCAGATGTCGGCCAGCAGCAGCGGGGACGCATACACGTTGTCCACCGGGATATCGAAGAAGCCCTGGATCTGGTCGGCGTGCAGGTCAACGGTCAGCACGCGGTCAGCGCCAGCGGTGCTGAACATCTTTGCGGCCAGCTTGGCGGTGATCGGCACGCGCGAGGAACGCATGCGGCGATCCTGGCGCGAGTAGCCGAAGTACGGCACCACGGCGGTCACGCTGGCCACCGATGCGCGCTTCAGCGCGTCGATCAGCACCAGCAGTTCCATCAGGTTTTCCGCGCTCGGCGCACAGGTCGGCTGGATCACGAACACGTCCTGCTTGCGGACGTTCTCTTCGATTTCCACCTGCACTTCACCATCGGAGAAGTGCGAGACCAGCGCCTTGCCCGGGCGTACTCCCAGTTCCTTGCAGATGTTCTGCGCCAGACGTTTGTTGGCGTTGCCGGAAAAGACCAGCAGGTTCGGGGACTCTTGCATCATGATTGTCTCGGGCGGGGACGAGTGGCGGGGATCCGGTAGCGGCAAGGACCGCTTCGGCCCCTGCTGCTTACAACACCGCGGTTGTTTCCACGTCCCGCGCGGTCGATGCGCTGGATGGCGCGGACACAGCCGCATTGGCAGGGGCGGGAGGATTCGAACCTCCGAATGCCAGGATCAAAACCTGGTGCCTTGGGCCTCTTGGCGACGCCCCTGCATTGATGAATCAGTGTTGCTCGAGTGCATCCAGCAGTGGCGAACGTGCAACGCCCGCGGCCACCCTTGCCCGCAACTCCTTCGGCAACTCCGCTCGCCCCTGCTCTGCGGCAGCCTGCGAATCGAACTCGACGAAACAACCACTTCCGGACCCGGTCAAACGTGCCCTGCCAATACCGCTCAACGCGGCAAGCACCGCCTCTACGGCAGGCTCGCGGCGGCGCAGCACCGGCTCGAACACGTTCCCGACCAGAGCGCCGGAAGCGAAGTCGTCTATTTTCGCCTGTGGGCAGTCGCGCGTCAAATCCGGATCAGCAAACAGCGCCGGGGTGGGGACATGAACCCCAGGTTCGGCGATGACATACCAGGCCGGCGCCAGCGTGATCGGCTGCAAGCGCTCACCGACCCCTTCGGCCCAGGCATTGTGGCCACGCACGAATACCGGCACGTCGGCACCCAGGCGCAGCCCCAGCGCGGCCAGCGCGTCTTCGTCCAGACCGGCCTGCCAGAGCCGGTTCAGTACCACCAGCACGGTGGCGGCATCGGACGAACCGCCGCCGAAACCACCACCTGCAGAAACATGTTTTTCAACGATTATGTCCGCACCTTGCGCGACATTCGCCACATCTTTAAGCAGGCGTGCGGCACGTACTGCCAGATCATCGGCCTCGGAAACGCCGGCCAGGCCTTCGCCTTCACGGCGAACCTGGCCGTCTTCACGCAGGCGCAGGCCAATGCGATCCCCCCAGTCCAGCAGGCGGAACACAGTCTGCAGCTCGTGGTAACCGTCGGCACGACGGCCGATGATGTGCAGGAACAGGTTCAGCTTGGCCGGGGCCGGCCACCAGGACCAGCCCGCATCGTCGACTGCCCCGCTCATGGCGCGCCCTGCCCCCACTGGTCCACCAGCAGGCGCACCTTGGCATCGCCATTGCTGGCCTCGATCCGGCGCGGCAGCGCCGGGCGCCCGGCCTCGGCGGGGTACCATTCCAGGTACTGCACCTGCCAGCCCATCTGCTGCATGCGGCGCGGCCGGCCTTCACCGTCGCGCTCGACCTTCTCCGGACCGGCAGCATCGCCGGCCACCAGGCCACGGATCCACTCCGGCAGCTGGTTGACCGGAATGTCCCAGCCGGTCGCCTCGAGCAGCAGCTGCTGGGCGTCCTCACCGTCACGGGTGCCACCGGCCAGCCCTTCCAGGCGGCCGGCCTCGGAATGGGTATCGCCGGTCAGCTTCCAGCTCTGCCGGGTCACCGGCGCGCTCAATTCGACCACATAGCGGCGGCCGTCCTGCTTCCAGTCGATGCGGCCACTGCCGCCATCCTTGCCCTTGCTGACCGCGACCCGGCCCTGGAAGGCCCAGTCCGGCTGCGCATGCAGTGCGGCCACGCGCACGGTCTCGGCCTGCGCAGCTTCAGCCGACACCGTCTCGACTACGGCAGGCGCCGGGGTCTTCTGCGTGCCCACGGTGGTGCAGGCGGTGACCGCCACGGTCGCGACCGCCAGCAGCAGCGGCCGGATCAGGGAAACACTCATGGATTGAATTTCTCGCGGGCGCGCAGCAGCGCGCGGTTTTCAGGGTCGAGCTTGGCCGCCTCTTCGAAGAAATGGCGGGCCTCATCGTGCTTGCCCAGCACCCACAGCACTTCGCCGACATGGGAAGCGATCTCCGGGTCCTTGGCCAGGGTCCAGGCACGGCGCAGCTGCACCAGCGCCTCTTCCTTGCGGCCCAGGCGATACAGCACCCAGCCGTAGCTGTCGACGATGGCCGCGTTGTCCGGCTCGGCGACGCGGGCGCGGTCGATCAGCTCCAACGCTTCCTGCAGGCGACCGGTACGGTCGGCCAGGGTGTAGCCGAGCGCGTTGAGGGCCGGCACGTTTTCCGGGTCGGTCACCAGGATCTTGCGCAGGTCGGCCTCGGCACGCGGGATATCGTCACGGCGCTCCCAGGTGAGCGCACGGGCGTACAGCAGGCCGTTGTCATCCGGGTACGCTGCCAGACCGCGGGCCAGCGCATCCAGTTCACCGGCACTGTCGTCGGCGCGCTGGCGCAGCTCGGCTTCCAGCAGGTAGGCGTCGCGGCGCACGTCGTCGTCGACCACCGCATCTGACTGGATCGCATGCACTTCATCCAGCGCCAGCGGCAGGCGCCCGGCCAGGGCCTGGGCGTTGGCCGCGCGCAGGCGCGCTTCGCTCAGCTCATCGCCACCGGGCACGCTGTGGTACCACTGCACCGCCTCGGGATAACGCTTCAGGTACTCGGCGATCTTGCCCAGCAGCAGGCGCTGCGCCGGGTCCGGCTTGGCCGCCTGCCGCGACAGTTCGTTGTACAGGTTGGACAGCGCGGCTTTGTCGCCCTGCTTGGCCAGCAGCGAAGCGCGCATGCCCCAGGTCTGCACGTCCTGCGGCCCGAACGCCAGCACACGCTCGGCGGCCGACGGCTGGCCGAGGCTGTCGTAGGCGATGGCCACCGCGTTACGCAGTTCAGGGTCCTGGCGGGTTTTCGGTTCGACGTCCTGCAGCAGCGACAGCGCCTTGCCGGTCTCGCCAGCCTGCTGCAGCTGGCTGGCGCGCAGCAGCGCCACGCGCGGCTCCTCGGGGAAGCGCTTGACCACTTCATCGATCATGCGCCGCGCCAGCTCGGGCTTGTCCATGCGCAGGGCGAGACGACCGAACTCCTGCCAGGCCTCGATCTTCGACGGAATGGCGTTGGCGTCGACCAGCTCGCCCAGCACCTGCGCCGGCACCGCCGGGTCGCGGCCGCCACCGATCAAGGCCGCCAGGGCGAACTTCCAGCCACGCTCGTCAGGGTCGGCCAGCAGCGCCTGCAGTTCGCTGCGGGCCGCCTTCACGTCGCCCTGGCGCATGGCCAGCGCGCCGGCGGCGCTGCGCATGGTCAGCGAGCGCGGCGCCCGCTGTTGCCACAGGGCCAAGCCCTTGGCCGCGCTGGCATCATCGTTGGCAAGCATGGAAATACGGGTCGCACGCTCGGCCAGGCCGGCGTCGCCGTCGGTCTGCTGGGCGGCCTGCAGGTACCAGCGCGCAGCCTCGGCCAGCTTGCCGGCCTGCAGCGCGAATTCACCGGCCATCACCGGTTCCAGCGCCAGTTCCTCAGTGGCCGGGGCCCGCACGGGGGCCTTGGCCGGCACCGCCGCCAGGGCCTGGCCGCAGGCCAGGGACAGCAGCAGAACACTGGGGATGCGAATCAATGCGGGCATCGTCGGCATCGGGGCCTTAAAATGTCGTCCAATGGCCAGCAGCTTATCGCAAGCAACTGAACAATGACCCTGTGGGTGCTCGGACTGAATCACCAGACCGCACCGGTGGAACTGCGCGAACGCGCGGCCTTCGCCGGTGAGGCGTTGCCGCGCGCGCTCGGTTCGCTGCGCGATACCCCGCAGATCGCCGAGGCGGTGCTGCTGTCTACCTGCAACCGCACCGAGCTGTACGCGGTGGCCGACTCGGCACAGGCGCTGGACCAATGGCTGCACACCCAGGCCGGCGACCTGCAGGGCTACCTGTACCAACATGCCGATGCCGAAGCGGTACGCCACCTGTTCCGGGTCGCCACCGGGCTGGACTCGATGGTACTGGGCGAACCGCAGATCCTCGGACAGGTGAAGGATGCCTGGTCGACCGCGCGCGATCATGGCCTGCTTGGCCAGCGCCTGGATCGGTTGTTCCAGCAGACCTTCTCGGTGGCCAAGCGCGCACGCACCGACACCCAGGTGGGCGCCAACCCCGTATCTGTGGCATCGGCCGCAGTGCGACTGGCGCAGAACGCGTTCGCGCGCCTGGACGATTCCACCGTGCTGCTGGTCGGCGCCGGCGAGACCATCGAGCTGGCTGCACGCCACCTGAGTGAAGGCAAGGTGCGGCGGCTGCTGATCGCCAACCGTACCCTCGCCCATGCGCAGGAGCTCGCCAGCCGCCACGGCGGTGTGGCCCTGCCGCTGACCGAACTGGACCGCCACCTGAGCGAGGCCGACGTGGTGTTCTCGGCCACTGCCGCACGCGAGCCGGTGATCCATCGCGAGATGGTGGCCAAGGCGCTGCGCACGCGCCGGCACAAGCCGATGCTGCTGTTCGACCTGGCCGTGCCGCGCGACATCGAAGCCGAGGTCGCCACGCTCAACGATGCCTTCCTGTACACCGTGGACGATCTCGAGCGGGCGGTGGAAGACAACCGCCGTGGCCGCCGCGAGGCCGCCGCCGAGGCCGAGGCGATCATCGATCTGCAGGTGTCGCGCTTCGTCGAGACCCAGCAGGCCAGCGCCCACCAGGCGCCATTGCGGCAGCTGCGCGCGTTCGGCGAGGCCACCCGCACCGAACTGCTGGAGCGCGCGCGCCAGCAGCTGGCCAACGGCAAGCCGGCTGACGAAGTGCTGGAACTGCTCGCCCATGGCCTGACCAACCGCCTGCTGCATCCGCCGACCGCTGCGCTGCGCGCGGCCGCGCTGAGTGGCGACGCCGACCTGACCCGCGCCGCCGAGCGCCTGTTCCCGGCCACGCCGGGTTACCGCCACCCACCCGTGAGACCCGATGACGCCGACCCTGCGCCGTAAGCTGGAAGCGCTGGCCGAGCGCCGCGAAGAACTGGAACGCCTGCTCGCCGAACCCGATGTGGTCGCCGACAACACCCGTTTCCGCGACCTTTCGCGCGAATTCGCCCAACTTGAGCCGATCGCCACCGCCCTCGCCGATGAAGCCCGTGCCAAGGCCGACCTGGCCGCGGCCGAAGGCATGCGTGCCGACCCCGACCTGCGCGAGCTGGCCGACGAGGAGATCACCGACGCCCAAGCCCGCCTGCAGGAGCTGGAACAGGAACTGGCACTGCTGCTGGTGCCGCGCGACCCACGCGACGAAGGCAACCTGTTCCTGGAAGTGCGTGCCGGTACCGGTGGCGACGAAGCAGCAATCTTCGCCGGCGACCTGTTCCGCATGTACGCCCGCTATGCCGAACGCCAGGGCTGGAAGGTCGAGATCGAATCGGACAACCCCGGCGAACATGGCGGCTACAAGGAAGTGGTGGCGCGCGTGGTCGGCCGTGGCGCGTTCTCGCGCCTGAAGTTCGAATCGGGCACGCATCGCGTGCAGCGTGTACCGGCCACTGAATCGCAGGGCCGCATCCACACCTCGGCGGCGACCGTGGCGATCATTCCCGAGGCCGATGAAGTCGATGACATCGTCATCAATCCGGCGGACCTGAGGGTGGATACGTTCCGCTCGTCCGGCGCCGGTGGCCAGCACGTCAACAAGACCGAGTCGGCCATCCGCATCACCCACGTGCCAACCGGCGTGGTGGTGGAATGCCAGACCGAACGCAGCCAACACGCCAACCGCGACAAGGCGATGAAACGCCTGAAGGCGCAGCTGCTGGACGCCGAGCGCCAGCGCCAGGATGCGGCACAGGCCGAGTCGCGGCGCCTGCAGGTCGGCAGTGGCGACCGCAGCCAGCGCATCCGTACCTACAACTTCCCGCAGGGCCGGATCACCGACCACCGCGTGGAAGGCCTGACCCTGTATGACCTGCCGAACATCCTCGCCGGCGATCTCGATCCGCTGCTGCAGCGGCTCAGCCACGAACACCAGGTCGACGCCCTGGCCCAGCTGTCGGCGAGCTGAGCACGATGACGGCCTGGCAGCAGCGGCAACAACTGCAACAGGCGATCGCTCGCCAGCCCGGCGACTTTGTCGCCTGGGTGATGCTGGCCGACCTGGAACTGGAAGCCGGCGACATCGCTGCTGGCGAACAGGCCGCGCGCCGTGCGTTGCAGCTGCGTCCGAACCATCCCGAAGCGCTGGCGCGATTGGGCCGCGTGGCGTGGATGGCCGGCGCACATACCGACGCCGCGACGCTGCTCGGCCAAGCCTCGGCGCTGGCACCGCAGCATCCAGGCATCGCGCTGTGGCTGGGCCACGCGCTGGAAGATGCCGATGATGCCGAGGGCGCATCGGCCGCCTATCGGCGCGCGCACACCCTGATGCCGGCCGAGCCCTACATCGCCGCCCAGCGGCTGGCCTGGCAGCGCCGCCTGTGCGACTGGCAGGACGTGGACGCGCTGGCTGCACAGGTGCGCGGTGCGTTGGCCTCCGGACAGGGTGTTGTCGAACCGTTCGCCTTCCTCAGCGAGGACGCCAGCGCCGCCGAACAGCTGGCCTGTGCGCGTGCACGTGCTGCGGTGGTTGCTTCGGGGGTGCGTCCCCTTCCTGCCGTAAAGGCGCGCGGGCACGGCCCCTTGCGCGTCGGTTTCCTTTCCAATGGTTTTGGCGCCCATCCCACCGGGCTGCTGACTGTAGCCCTGTTGGAGCAACTGCGCCTTGACCCGACGCTGCAACTGCATCTGTTCGCACTGAACCGCGACGACGGCAGCCGCATCCGCCAGCGCCTGCAGGCGGCGACGCATCTGCACGACGTGGCCGGCCTGCGCCATGCCGACATCGCCACCCGCATCCGCGCGCAGGGCATCGACCTGCTGTTCGACCTGCGCGGTTGGGGCGGCGGCGGTACGCCGGAAGTGCTGGCGATGCGTCCTGCCCCGCTGCAGCTGAACTGGCTGGCCTACCCCGGCACATCGGGTGCGCCGTGGATGGATGCGGTGATTGGCGATGACTTCGCGCTACCACCATCGCTGGAACCGCATTACAGCGAACGCGTGCTGCGCCTGCCGCGTGCGTTCCAGCCCTCGGACAACACGCGTGCGCTGGAAGCCGCGCCGACGCGTGCGGACTGCGGCCTGCCCGAGCGCGGCGTGGTGTTCTGCTGCTTCAACAACAGCTACAAGCTCAATCCGCGCAGCATGGGCCGCGCCTTCGCCGTGCTGCAGGCGGTACCCGGCAGCGTGCTGTGGCTGCTCTCCGGCCCCGGTCAGGCCGATGCCCGCCTGCGCAGCACCGCACAGGCCGCTGGCCTGGACCCGGCACGCCTGGTGTTCATGGCCAAGCTGCCGCATCCGCAGTACCTTGCACGTTATCAGCTGGCCGATCTGTTCCTGGACACCAACCCGTACAACGCGCACACCACAGCATCGGACGCACTATGGGCCGGCTGCCCGGTGCTGACCTGCCCCGGCGAGACCTTCGCCTCGCGCGTGGCCGGCAGCCTCAACCACCATCTGGGGCTGGCACGGATGAATGTCGCCGACGATGCAGCGTTCATCACTACCGCCAGCACGCTGGGCAATGACCCGGCGGCACTGGCGGCGTTGCGCGCAGAACTGGCACAGGCACGCGAAGGCAGCGGCCTGTTCGACATGGCCGGATTTGCCCACGACCTTTCAGCGCTGCTGCAGCGGCTGGCCGGCGAGCATGGGTGGCAGGGCCTCGACATCGCCTGAGCGATCCCTGCGCTACGCTCGGGCTTCCTCCCCGCAGGGTGTGACGATGGCCAAGCTCAAGCGCAAGGAATACGACGAACTGCTGCAGCCACTGCAGCTGGAGCTGACCGCGATGGCGCGCTGGGTGCAGCACAGCGGGCAGCGCCTGCTGGTGCTGTTCGAAGGCCGCGACACCGCAGGCAAGGGCGGCGCGATCCAGGCCATCAGCCAGCACCTCAACCCACGCCAGTGCCGGGTGGTGGCGCTGCCCAAGCCTACCGACCGCGAAGCCACGCAGTGGTACTTCCAGCGTTATGCCTCGCATCTTCCGGCGGCCGGCGAGATCGTGCTGATGGATCGCAGCTGGTACAACCGCGCCGGCGTCGAACGAGTGATGGGGTATTGCAGCGAGGCCGAGTACCAGCAGTTCCTGCGCCAGGCGCCGGTGTTCGAACAACTGCTGGTGGATGACGGCATCCTGCTGTTCAAGTACTGGCTGTGCGTGGACCAGGAGCAGCAGGAGAAGCGCTTCGCCGAGCGCCATGTCGATCCACTGAAGGGCTGGAAGCTGTCACCGGTGGATCTGAAATCACGCAGCAAGTACAGCGCGTACACCGAAGCGCGCGAGGCGATGCTGCGTGCCACCCATCGCGCGGATGCGCCGTGGACGCTGGTGGATTTCAACGACCAGCGGCTGGGGCGGCTGACCCTGGTACGCAACCTGCTCGACCGGTTGCCGGACACCCGGGTGGATGCACCGTTGCCGGAGCTGCCGAAGCTGAAGGGCAAGCTGCATCGCGAGCACTACGATGTACTGAAGCCGATCGAGGACTTCCCGGTCGAAGATTAGGGTGGGTCGGCAGGGCCTGCGGCCCTGCACCTGCTACGAACCAAGGCAACAGCAACAGCCGAAGCAGAAGCGGGTTACCTGTGGGTAGGCGGGGTGGGTCCGGTTGCGGGGGACGCTGCAAGTACGTCCATGTAAGCTCGGTCGCCGCATCCATGCGGCTCACG
>NZ_JBBCBL010000010.1:0-69271 GCF_037203745.1 Stenotrophomonas sp. CCNWLW162
CTACGGCATCCGCAACAGCAAGCTGGCCAAGTCCTCCTGATCCGCCTACGGGCCGGCCCTGCGCCGGCCCGTCCGTTCATATCGGCTTATCGGAAACGGAAACCCCTTTGGACACAGCGCCTGCGCCGGGCTCGTGCGCCGCGACTGGCCTGACTTCTCAAGCTTGGAGCCGGAACCGCTGCCACTCCCCATGGGATGAGTTTGGCGACGAAGTAGTCGGACGTCACCACCGGTCCTGAGGTAGGTGGTGGCACCGATGCCGACACGCTGTGCCTTGACCGCACCTTCCACAGTAACGATGGTGATGCCGCGCCTGCCCGCCGTCATCAATGGCAAGGAGGCATTGATCCTGCTCGATACCGGTGCATCCACCCTGCTCGAGGCTTCGGGCATCAGCCTTCAGGGCTTTCCGCCAGAGGGAATGAGCCAACGACGTGCTGATGCATTCGTTGTCGTCGCTCGAACCGACACCGTTGCATACCTTCCAGCGCTGGCGAGTACGCTGCGTGCGGGTGGGAGGCCGAGAAGCAAGGCCTGAAGATCAGTAGATCCACGCCACGCGTGGATGCTTCGGCTTCAACGCCCCATCACTTCCAATGATCCGGCCCCAGGAACGGAAGGCTCAACACAAACACCGGAACCGCCACCGGCACCAACGCCGCGCCCAGCACCTTCCCGGCCGCCGTCCCAACCCCCGGCTTGTCCGTATCCTCCGGCTGGATCCGCTCTGCCCGCGCAGTGATTGACTGCGTCAGCTTCGCCTTCGCCGCCAGCGCAGCAGCATCCGGCAACTTCACTCGCTCGCCGTCACTCTCAAACAGCGCGCTGTAATAGCTGCCGCCCTTCCTGGAAAGATTGCAGTCAGGGTCGGCCGCCAGTTCGTAGCGGCTCCGGGCTTCAAGGATGTACGGTCGGCGCGTCAACTCGTCGATGGCCTTGGCCACCCGCGGGCTGATCTCCAACCGCTCCAGCTTGAACTGCGCCGCCTGTTCCGGCGTCACCTGCTCCGGCTGCAGCAGCAGCGCGTAGCTGCCATGCACCTTGGTCCTGTCGGCTGGCACGCGCCAGTCCTCACGGATGTACATCTGCGCGCAGACCACGGCCTCGCGCAGCGGGCTGTCCATCAGCGCGCGGTAATCACGGAACGGCGCCGCATCGAAGCGCATTGGCTCTTCATAGACAGGCAACAGGTACAGCTTGCCGTCGTCCGCGACGAAGGCACTGGTGATCTCGCGACTGTAATGGTGATACTCCGGCCCGCTGGCACAACCAGACAGCAGGGTCAGGCAAAGGGCGGAGAGAATGAAGAGGACGGACGTTCGCATGTCGTAGTGAATGGCTTCCCTGGGTAACCAGCCTCGCCCACAAAGACGAGACCAGTCCGCCATGGTGCCACGGCGCCGCATGCGATGCAGATCCCGCCTTACCTCAACCGCTCAACCAACCGCTGGCCCACCTCCAGCGCCGAAGCCGGGTTCTGCCCGGTAATCAGCTCGCGGTCCACCACCACATGCCCGGTCCACGGCGTGGCATTGCTGCTGAACTTCGCACCCGCCCGCTGCAACGCAGTCTGCGGGTAGAACTTCATCTCGCCACCGCCCAGCAGCGGCTTGGCCTGCTCTTCTTCCTGGTTGCTGATCACCGTCATCTGGTAGCCGCTGTAGATCCACTTCGGCGTGCCCGGCATCGCACCCGCCTCCAGCGTCGCCACGAAACCCGCAGCATCCGGCAGCGTGGACAGCAGCGCGATCGGCCCATGGCAGACCAGCGCGGTGGTCTTGTTGCGCTGGTGGAAGTCGGCCAGCAGCCGGCCCAGCGCGGGGCTCTTCAGCAGGTCCTGCATCGGCGCGTGGCCACCGGGAACGTAGACCGCATCGAAACGCGCGTAGCCCTGTTGCTCGATGCGCGCCAGGCTGACCACCGGCGAGGCGGTCGGCGAGGTCAGCGCCAGTTTCTCCAGCAGCTTCTTGTGCAGCTTCAGCTGCGCGGCGTCGTTGCCGAAGTACGCCGGCGTCACCGAGGACGCATCCACCGTCGGCGCCCGCCCCTCCGGCGTGGCGAAGGTCACCTCGTGGCCCGCGTCCAGCAGCAGCTTGACCGGCTGCATCAGCTCGTTGAGATAGAAGCCGGTGGACAGCACCTTGCCGTCCTTCAGGTCCAGGTGGTTTTCGTCGGACAGCACCACCAGCACGTTGGCGGCATGCGCGCCGCTGGCGGCCAGGGTCAGGGCCAGCGCGGCGGCCAGCCGGGTCATCAGGTTCATGGAGAGCTCCTATCGGGGAATGGCCGCCACTTTATTCATCGCCCCAGCGGCGATAAATTGGCCCCATCGCAAAACATCTGTTCCCCGGAGAGCCAAATGAGCCGCAAGTTCGACTACCTGGGCGACGTGGAGGTGTTCCTGGCGGTGGTCGAGCACGGCTCGTTCACCGCCGGCGCGGTGGCGCTGTCCACCACGCCCTCGGTGCTGAGCCGCTCGGTCACCCGTCTGGAAGCGCGGCTGGGCCGACAGCTGCTGCAGCGGACCACCCGCCGCGTGGGCCTGACCGACGCCGGGCGGCTCTACCGGGAACAGGTGCGCACCGCCTTTGGCCTGCTCGACGACGCCGAGCGCGACGTACAGGGCCAGGACGGCGCGCTGGCCGGCCGCGTGCGCCTGAGCGTGCCCACCACCTATGGCCACTACCGGCTGCCGCCCGTGCTGGCGCGCTTTGCGCAGCAGTACCCGCAGGTGCAGGTGGAACTGAACATCACCAACCGCAACGTGGACCTGGTGGCCGAAGGCTTCGACCTGGCCATCCGCCTGGGCCAGCTGCCGGATAGCGGGCTGGTGGCACGCAAGCTGGAAGACGCGCCGCTGCTGCTGGTTGCCGCGCCGGACTACCTGCAGCGCCGCGGCACGCCGCAGACGCTGGACGATCTGCAGCAGCACCTGTGCCTGCCCTTCGTGATGCCACGCACCGGGCGGCTGGCGCCTTGGATCTTCCGCGACGGCGCGCGCGACGTGGACTGGCTGCCGCGTTCTTCCATCGAGACCTCCGACGATGTGCTGGGCGTGGTGTCGCTGGCCGAACAAGGCATCGGCATCTGCCAGAGCTATGAGTTCATCGTGCGCGAGCGGTTGCAGCGTGGGCAGTTGGTGGAAGTGCTACCGCAGCTGCGTGGGAGATCGCGCCCGTTCTCGGTGATCTATGCGCCGCATCGGCGGCAGTCGGCGGCGGCGCGGGCGATGATTGAGTTGCTGGTGGGGAATGCGGCTGAGGCTGGCGTTGGTTGAGGCTGCGAGGCTTGCTAGCGGTGTCGGGTTTGAACCGATTTTCGGTCTCTGACGCTGATCCGGCGCCGCTGCTTGCCGAGGCGGACTAAGAACTGTTGCAAAGAACGACGTCGCGCAATCCGCTTGCGGCATGGGCGATTGCGCCACTTTGAGTCGCACTCAACAGTGCGGCTGCGCGAATGCGTCTGATGGCGTCGCGTGCTGCACGAATGGCGCGTGCAACAATCGGTCTTCGCTCTCGAATTCCGCGAATTCTTCGCGAATTTCAATTTGCATTCGAAGCGACGGCGTAAACACCATGACGCGCCACCGACAGCGGGTGGCCGGGCGTCCAAACCCGAGACAGAAAGTTGTTTACGCTTGCCCGTCGGCACCGCCCTTAACCGGTGCCGGCGGGCAATCCGTCGGCCTTTATGGCGGGCGGTGCGTGGGGGTCTTCGGACCCGCCGGTCTTCTGACAACTGTCTGTCCCGGTTTGGAACCCGCACCGTCCGCCACCCCGCCTACGCGGTGGCGCTGTTAAGCACAGCCAAGGAAACCGACGCCATGAGCGAATCCGAGACCTTCTCTTCGTACACCGTTGTTGAGCCCATCAACGACGACACCCCACTGCCCGACCTGAACTCCCTGCTCGGCATCCTCAAGCGCATGCGCGACTGCGAAGGCGCTGATGGGCTGCCCTGGCCGGAGAACGATGTGTCACCCGGCCGGCGCGTGAGCCTCGCCAGGACCGAACGCGCGATGGTCGGGGCACTCACGGTCCTGGAACTGCTGCACGCTGCAGACCGCTGCCGCGTGGCAGCGGATCCGGAGCGGCATTTGGATGAGGGGGTAGTGGATGGGTTGTTTCTGGCTTGCCGGGGGTTGGTTGAGTGGGCTTGCCACGAAGTCAGACCGGAGTGACGTGCTTTCCGGACCATACCTACGGCAGACTTCGTCGAGCATCACATCGAACAATGTCCGCTTCCGACTAGTAGCGGACGCCCAGAACGTTCTGTTAGGCGACGGGAAAACTCCATTCACTGCCATTGATTACCAAAACCAGCAAACTGGAGCACAGATCGCGCTCGGGGATTAACCGCGTCTGCGCGTGATTTCGCGAAGCCGCAGGTAACGTGCATCCTGCTCAAGCTCTGTCACAGCCTCTGCAATCTCATCTAAGCACTGACTTAGCTCGACCGGCACCCCTTGTGGATCGCAAATCACGGCATTCAGCAGGGTCAATGCAACGTCCGCGAAGGCTCTGCACAGGCCCGACTCGTGCAAAAGGTACAGGATATAGTCCGGGTGCTCGACCGGCTGTAGCCAATCCTGCACTGCACCTACGGCTGCCGGAAATTCGCCGCGGGCAGCAATCACCAGACGGGTCAATGAATCGGCAATGCGCGGCGTAGCAATGTCGCGAGATTTTGGCCAGACTTCATGCCAGAAAGGTTGCACACGGTTCTTCCAGTAGTCTTCACGCTGATCGGCTGCGCCTTCAAGTGCTTGCAATAGCGCTTGGGCGCATTCTTCCAAGCCTTCTTGTGGGAGCGCGCCAAACGCAGATCGGAACTCTTCAGCGGTGTATCCATCGACTGGCACCAACGCGGCGTATGTCAAGAAGGTCGCAAACTGCCGCCGATGCTCTCCCAAATCGAGGTAGTGATTTGCGCTATCCAGGAACTGCGACTTGAAGGCCATCAACAACGGTTGATACAAGCGTGGCGACCAAAGAAAACCTTCCCACAGAGCCTGCGCTTCAGCGGGATTCTCCCAGCTGAACAGCGGCAGGAGGTACTGTTCGGTCCAGGGTCGATCAACTCGAAAGATTGCAATGAGCCGTGACCCAAGCAGAACTCGACCGTGGCGGAATCGATCTACCTCCACGTCGCACAGAAGGGTAAAGATCGGCTTGATGTTCACTGCAAGCAGATCATTGTCACTTGGAGCATCTTTGAACCACAGGTTGATCAAGGCCTGCGTAGCCTGTCCGACGGGATGATTGATCGCAGCGCCGACGGGGTTATACACCTCCACTCCATCACGTATGAGGCGAGAGCCTAAATCTTCATCCAGCGGAAGCGCCAAGACGCGCCGGCAGATGCTAAGTAGGATGTCTTCATGGCAACTGATGGACTTAGAGGCAGCCTCCAACCACCACGTGATGGCGCGGCTAGTTTCCTGAAACACGGCATCAGGCATTGTCACTACTATCGGCGCGGCGTAATGCCAAGATCGCGCGACCGTCTCATCCTCGGCCCAAGTCTGAAGCGCGTCGCGCCATCGCTCAGCTGGCCACACATCTTCTCTTGCTAGATCGCCAAGGGCGAACAAGCTGTGGAAGAAGCGCGTACGGCAGACGTCACGCCACGTATCTTCGTAGAAAGGCCGCCGCTCGGGTATTGGCTTTGCTAGCCACTGCACTAGTTCCTGCCGCTTCCGGGGCGCAATGTCGACGTCCCGGGTCTCTTGGTAGTCAGGGTCACCGGTGCCGCTCATCCAATGTGAGAACTCGTCACGCTCGTTGGTGGCCAACCGCCATTGCGGATAAGAAACGGATATTTCAGCCAAACGCTCCGCCGCTGGCACACCCAGAACAAGTCCCGATGAACTCAGTTTAGCCAAGTGTAGCCAGATGGACCGAGCCGCCAACTCTTGCCAGCGCCCCGCTTCCAAGTCGTCGCGGTACATTTCACGCGGTGGACCAGCCAAGATCGCGCTTTCCAGACGCCCCTGCAACTCCCCCTCCAAGTGCCTGCCCCGCAGAACGAGTAGCCTAAATACTTCGCGCCTCGTGTTAGGCGACCACAGCCACCAAGTGTCGTTTGCCAGCAACCAGTCCACCCATTGCTCGGGCTGGACGCAGTCTTCTTCGCTTGCGGCGAAAAGAGCCAACCTCTTGAACGTTGGGTATGGCAACTCGAACCAGCCCTCGGCGTAGCGGCGCGCGCGCGCGCTATCGCTTGAGCGGACCATCAGCCACGCATCGCGCAGTAGTTCGATCAGGCTTACCCAGTCGTGGAAACCACGGTTCTGCCAGTGCGGCGTGATGGACGGCAAATCCCAGTATGAGCGGTCGCTGCGGTCGTCCGCCTCGCCCAACTCTCTCGACAAGTCCAATGCGTCACGTAGAAGTTGCTGGATATCCTCGAGCAAAACCGGCAACACAGACTTCCATGACTCGTCGGAAAGGTCGCGCAAGGTCGAGTGCACGTGATCTGCGCTCAGCACTAGCTCCCAGTCAACCAGTTGTTTGATGCGCGTGAGTTCCTGGCTGTCACTCGAATCGTCCTCGCCCCAACGAAACGGCTTCTTCAATACCACCTTCGGCGCAAGCAAATCTCGCAATTCTAGGCGCATGGTAGTGGTCAACCCCTCACGCTTTAGACGACCTTTCCATCGGTACAGATCGCCATTGCGCCAATGTGACTTCAACCGTCCACTAAGCAGGAGTCGCCACAAGGTGCGGGTCAACAAACCGGGAACAGCTTTGGGTGATTGCAAGCGAATTTCGTCGAGTTCAGAGGTATTGCCATCGCGCTCCAGCCTTGCAACGAGATCGAGCTGGTGCTCGATCAACCACTTCCAGCGGTCATGCAATTGCCCCCCGCGCTCGGCAATCCAAATGATCAGCCTCGGATCATCGAGATGTCGCACCAACCAGCGTGCGAGCTGGAACATCACATCGTCCCAATCACTATTACTCACACCGCCACTCACCAGCAACATGGAAGGGGCGCGGTCATACGCCGCGGGCCGGCGAATCAGACTGAATCGCAGCTTGCTATTTACTTCTGCCTGAGGCGGAACACGGAAGCGCGGTAGATCGATGAACGTAAAGCGCTCGTCCGACAGTGGCTCCAGAAGCCAGTCTAGTGGCGGGGCCGGATTGAGCTCCGCAAAACGCTTTGCCGGTAGACCGGACTTATCCGACAGTGCCCACAAAGTGCGCCCGATGAAGTCGTCCTGCCGAGTGCTGTCCTGAGGACGTGCAAAAGCATGTTTGACGATGATGGCTTCTTTCCCTTGAACACCATCGCGATAGGTATCAGCCCAGGCGCGCAAGGTATGGTGCAGTGCCGAATGGGGGTAGCTTCCGGCAGAGGTGGAGTAAAGGATGGGCGTTACGCCCTTGGCCTCCCACTCTATGGTTGCCCGGCGCTCCTCACCCGGTTTGCAATCGCCCAGCGCCCAAGCTTGCGGCGTAACTTCGCCCAGCATCCGATCGGCTGCCAGTGCATCCATCATGTAACGCAGCACCGGATCGTTGATGCTGTAGCCCACGAAGCACACCACGTAGTTGCGGAACAGCTCGCTTACGAACCGCGCGGCCCAGCGCTCCGTGAGGTAAGCCAGACCGAAATCGCCGCTGGTGACCACCAGCCGGTTCAATGCAGTGGCGTCCGTCCTTTCAGGCAGCAAGCCATGTAGGTAGACGAGCCCGTCCCAACGGCTGTTCTTCGGAATTGGCAGCATCGGCGCGGCGTAGGTTTGGAACGTCTGACCTGTGCGCTTGGCAGCTGCGTGAAATATGCGGTCAAAGTTTGTAGTGACCAAACGGACTGCGCCATCGCGACCGCGCGCAAGACGTAGCAGCGCCGCTTGTGTATCGATTGCTCCTTTGCGGCGAAGCTCTGGCTTGAGTGCCTCTGCCAATGCTCGACGAACGGCCAGACGCTGGCCAGGCAAGCGTCTCTCGAGCAAATCGAGGGTTGCGTCGAACTGACCTCGATCAAAGGCCTCGCGCTCAATGTCCGAGAGAGCCGTACCGTTCAGGCGGTAGATCTTTTCTACCAGCCCCTTGAAACCTGGCAGGCCAGCAGGGTAGGAAATTCCCGCGCCACAGAAGAACACCACACGACCTTCTTCGTGCGCCTGCAGGAGCGCGTCCGGGATATCAGGTCCGTCGACGATGAACTGCATTCAGAGTTATTCCTTTTGGAAACATTCTTCAACCAGAGACACCGCTCGACTCTGCGGGTCCGATGCAATTGCAAACGGTACCGCGAAGTCGCGGTAATCGGTGGCACAGGCGTAGGTCACTTCTCCGCCGGATCATGTCCACACTGCCTAACAAGCGGATGGTTGCATTTCTATCGAAACCAGCTGGACCGCGGGGCAGCTTCCGGCCAGCAGCGGTCGTTCACAGCGTCGACTCAAGTCATCCGCATCGCTGCTAGGCTTGAATGAATTGTTGAGCGCTGCCGCCGCTAGTAGACCCCTGCCGTAGGATCTATGACCAACTCCTCCTTCCAATTGGCTCTGAAGTCGAAGAGGGACATTGACACCTAACGCCTTGGTTAAGCCAAGCCGCGAAGGCGGCGTCGGCTTGAGTGTATTATTTATGGTTACACCGAATAATTGAAATATGCGCCATTGCCGTAGTCGTACAGCGCTGTTGAGTAACCATTGACTTTGCCGCTGAAATGGCTGCCAGCTCCATAGTCATAACCTTTGTACTGATTCCCACTGACCTCAAGGCTCAGGTGGTGCGAGTGTCCGTAGTCGTAGAGCTTGAAGCGGCCATCGTGGCCATTGCCCCCAAAATGCGCAGAACGACTGTAGTCATAAACCTTGACGTTTGACTCGGATATGGCACCTCCGATACTGATGTACCTACCTTGAGAGTAGTCGTACACCGAACTTGACTGTTTTCCTGAAATTAGCCGCAGTGCTACGTAAGCGACACACGCCCTAGTATCAGCTTCCATAATTTTCCCCTGTAGGCCAAACTACATAATAGACAAAAGGATCCGCAGGTCCGGCTATACGAATTACCCACGAAGCGCCGTATGGCGGGCCCTCCCCCCTTGATGCAGTGCGATCTTAGGATGGCGGGGTCCGGCTAACAAGCCGGCGAACAACCGCGGTTTGACCCCGAAATCACGAACAACTGGAAAATATCTGCAAACTTCTGATCTAGCCCCATCCTCCGCCCCCCTGGATGGCCGTACAAGCCAGGCTGCGAAGCGGCTTCGGATTGGAATAACGTTAGGTATCTCTTCGTAGTGATTTAAGCTGATCCGGTGACAATCGCTTGGTTGCACCCCAACCACGCAAATAGGTCTCAAGGATCCCCGTTGCTTCTCGGAAGCATTCCGTCACCTCAAGCCAACTGAAGTCTGGAAATTTTCGGTCTTGATCGGAGATCAAGAACTCAATTGCCCGGTCCCCGCCACTCAAATCATTGATTGAATCTGTGATATGGGAGCCGGAGAAGTGCACGTACCCGCAAAGATGCTCGTAGACATTGGGAAGCCAAGGATGCTTGTCCGTGTGGAGCTTCACCAGATGCGCATCCGTAAGACGATCCCCGGACCTAGTCTTCAACTTGTCTATCCGCCCGCCCCTTAGAACCTCCATGGAGAACTCATGGGGGTTTTCAACGTGCCACGCTGCGGAAAATCTCAGCGAAGTGTCGATATGAATTCTCAGAAGTGATCTTGCGACGACCATGTTCCAAGAATTGATGGCAGACACAAATGCACTGGTAGTACTGGCATGGCGCTTCGTAGCCGCGAAGGCTAGGAAATCCAAGGGGAACATAGGGCTCGCGGGAGGAGAAACCAGTTCGATCATGATGCGCTTTAACTGCTGCGAATCACTTGCCAGCTCCTCAAGGGACACGGTTACCTTCTTGCTGTGCGTGAGATCCGTCATGAGCTTGTTTGCGGTGCCAACGTGTGAGTTAAGCCGATCCGCGAAGCGAGTCCGGCTTGAATTTAGTTTCTAGTCGCATTGCCGTGAAGATGAAAACTGCAACCTCATTTTCTGCGAGAATCAAGATTCCAACAGACATGTCCCGGCCAGCCCACAATTCCCAGTGTCCTTTAGGGGAAAGGAACGGACATTTACAATGCAAGAATTAGGCCGTGCCACGAAATTTCTTCGACTTGAATGAATTGCCAGGCTCATACCTGATACTCCAGCGTTGCGTGACTCCGGCCGGCAGCTTTCTCTAGCAGGACAATCAGTTGGTCATTGAGCTTGATGTAGCCGGGAAGGCTGCGGCTGCCACCATTGAAGCGAATTTGATAATACTCACCATATCCCGCATTGCCATGATAGATCTCGGCCTCAAATCGCTCACCATGAGGGAGCGTAACTAAGACATGCTTGTGATCAAGCCTGAGAGAGAGCAACTCATCATGGGCGAGCTGACTCTTTGGGATGGTGATGGGATGGCCAGAAGCATGCAGAAACGACTGGTTTGCCGTGAACTCGAAGCTCGCCATATGCCCCCCCCCCCTGCGAGGCTCCAAGCCAAAAGAAAGCCGGGCCGCGACGCGGATTTGGATTGAATGAATCTTTATGCTCGGTCGTGCCTATTGGCCCAGTAGTCATGCACTTTGTTGAACTCAGATATCCAGCAAACCAACGGATCCGTAGTGTTCCTACCTAGAGATCTGGCCAACTCGAAGAACCCCGGCCCGGGCTGCATATCGCCAGACTTGTGTACGACGATAGCAGTAAGCATACCTCGACCGGCCTTGTCCTCGTCGCTGCTGATCTCCCCGAGAAGATGAAACAACCTCGCGTCATGTGGCTCTAGGCGGAGCGCACTAATCTGGCCGACGAGCTCAGAGTAGGCAATCCTGCCTTTGCGCGTCGCAACATCAACGAGAATAGCTTTTGCTTGCTGCCTAGCCGCATCCCATTGCGCACTTTCAAATCCGTAGTCGTTGAGCATCAGTCCCTCGTTAGCGCGCTACTATCCAATAACCGGCCCCTTGGTTCGGTCAAATGACCTATCCGCAAAGCAACCTGTGGTTGACCTTCCCCCTTTGTACAACTGGATCTTAGGGCAGCCATGCCCTCCTAGAATGCACTGTCGCGTGGTTCCCCCGATATGCCGTATTCAGAGCGCACCATGATTTGGGATCGTTCCTTGACGCGGATTGATCTTAGAGTCTCAATCTCCGGCCGACAACTCGGCATTTAGCATTATCCGGAGAGGCTTGACCACCGACCAAAGCTCCAGTCGACACCCGTTCGGGTCAAAAAGGGCCGCGGCCTTGCAACCAGCAACCTGGCAATTCTTTGCCGAGGAGCCGCTTACCCAGTAGCTGCTTCTCCCAAGAACCTCATCGAGAAATCGAATAAACATCAGGTCAACTATTCCGTCCAGGTGGGTCTTGGCTTGTATCTCGTCGGGAAGGTGTCGAGCTAGGAACTGGTAGAGCGCCGGGCTGAAATTGTGCGTCTTCAGATGGGTCAATTCGTCGAGCAGCGCATAGTCGATGCCCTCTCAATGCACGCGTACCAAGTCCCCCTTGCGGGCGATGGGGCCTTTGGAAGACGACCTGCCCACTATCTCCCATTCGCCTGATGAATAGATAGCGGGCACGACAAACAACAAGGGCGCCTCTCGGCGCCCTCGTTCTTTCAACTCATTCCCACTCAATGGTCGCCGGCGGCTTCCCAGAGATGTCATAGACAACCCTTGAAACCCCCCGCAACTCATTGATGATCCGGTTGCTCACCGTCCCCAGGAACTCATACGGCAGATGCGCCCAATGCGCCGTCATGAAGTCAATCGTCTCCACCGCCCGCAGCGCAATCACCCACTCATACGCGCGCGCATCACCCACCACGCCCACCGACTTCACCGGCAGGAACACGGCAAACGCCTGGCTGGTCTTGTCGTACAGATCGGCCTTGCGCAGCTCATCAATGAAGATGGCGTCGGCCTTGGCCAGCAGTTCGGCGTACTCCGGCTTCACTTCACCCAGGATACGCACACCCAGGCCCGGGCCCGGGAACGGATGGCGGTAGACCATGGTGCGCGGCAGGCCCAGCTCGACGCCCAGGCGGCGCACTTCGTCCTTGAACAGCTCGCGCAGCGGCTCCACCAGGCCCAGCTTCATGTGCTCCGGCAGGCCGCCCACGTTGTGGTGGCTCTTGATCACATGCGCCTTGCCGGTCTTGCTGCCGGCCGACTCGATCACGTCCGGGTAGATGGTGCCCTGCGCCAGCCACTTGGCGTTCTTCAGCTTGTTCGACTCTTCGTCGAAGATTTCAACGAACAGGTTGCCGATGATCTTGCGCTTGGCTTCCGGGTCGCTCACGCCTTCCAGCGCGCTGAAGTAACGGTCGGCGGCATTCACGCGCACGACCTTTACGCCCATGTGCTCGGCGAACATCGCCATCACCTGGTCGCCTTCCTGCCAGCGCAGCAGGCCGGTATCCACGAACACGCAGGTCAGCTTCTCGCCGATGGCCTTGTGCAGCAGCGCAGCCACGACGGACGAATCGACGCCGCCGGACAGGCCCAGGATCACTTCGTCATCGCCCACCTGTTCGCGCACGCGGGCGATCTGGTCGTCGATGATGTTGGCGGCGGTCCACAGGGTCTGGCAGCCGCACACATCCACCACGAAGCGGCGCAGCAGCGCCTGGCCCTGCAGGGTGTGAGTCACTTCCGGGTGGAACTGCACGCCGTACCAGCGCTTTTCTTCGTTGGCCATGGCGGCCACCGGAATGCGGTCGGTGGTGGCGGTGATGGTGAAGCCCGGCGGTGCAACGGAGACGTGGTCGCCGTGGCTCATCCAGACATTCAGCTTCGGCTCGCCGCCGTGGTCGCTCAGGCCCTTGAACAGTGCATCCGGGTTGATCACGTTCACTTCGGCGTGGCCGAACTCGCGCTGGTCAGCGGCTTCGGTGGCACCGCCCAGCTGCGCGGCCAGGGTCTGCATGCCGTAGCAGATGCCGAAGATCGGCAGGCCGCTGTCGAACACTTCCTGCGGTGCGGCCGGGGCACCCGGCAGCGTGGTCGATTCCGGGCCACCGGACAGGATGATGCCCTTGGCGCCGAAGCCGGCGATCTCGGCTGGGTTGTGGTCCCACGCCCAGATTTCGCAGTAGACGCCCAGCTCGCGGATGCGGCGGGCAATCAGCTGCGTGTACTGCGCGCCGAAATCGAGGATGAGGATCTTGTCGTTATGGATGTTGGTCATGGCGCCCCGGCAATGCAGTAGGGAAAACGAAAACGTCAGATTTTTCAGCGGCAGATGGAGAAAGAGGAACGGGAATCAGCTTCCTCGTTCCTCTTTGCTCGTCCCGCATCAGGAGCGGTAGTTCGGCGGCTCTTTGGTGATCGTCACGTCGTGGACGTGGCTCTCACGCTGGCCGGCGCCGCTGATCTTCACGAACTTGGGCTTGCTGCGCATGTCTTCGATGGTGGCGCAGCCCACGTAGCCCATGGTGGCGCGCAGGCCGCCCATCAGCTGGTGGATGATGCCGCCCACCGGGCCGCGGTACGGCACGCGGCCTTCGATGCCTTCCGGCACCAGCTTGTCGGCGGTGGCGGCGTCCTGGAAGTAGCGGTCCTTGGACCCCTTCTCCATCGCAGCCAGCGAGCCCATGCCGCGGTAGCTCTTGTACGAACGGCCCTGGAACAGCTCGGTTTCGCCCGGCGATTCCTCGGTACCGGCCAGCAGGCCACCAATCATGATGGTGGAAGCACCGGCGGCCAGTGCCTTGCCGATGTCGCCGGAGTAGCGGATGCCACCGTCGGCGATCAGCGGGATGCGGTCCTGCAGCGCTTCGGCCACCAGGTCGATCGCGGTGATCTGCGGCACGCCCACGCCGGCCACCACGCGGGTGGTGCAGATCGAGCCCGGGCCGATGCCCACCTTCACTGCGTCCGCGCCGCTGTCCAGCAGCGCCAGCGCGGCTTCACCGGTGCAGATGTTGCCGCCGATGACCTGCACGTTCGGGAAGTTCTTCTTGACCCAGCTGACGCGGTCCAGCACGCCCTGCGAATGGCCGTGCGCGGTATCGACCACGATCACGTCCACGCCGGCAGCCACCAGCGCTTCCACGCGGCGATCAGTATCGCCGCCGACGCCGACGGCCGCGCCGACCAGCAGGCGGGTGGCGACGTCCTTGGCAGCGTTCGGGAAGTCGGTGTTCTTCTGGATGTCCTTGACGGTGATCAGGCCACGCAGGGCGAAATCATCGTTGACCACCAGCACCTTTTCGATGCGGTTGCGGTGCAGCAGCTGCAGCACTTCATCCGACGCGGCGCCTTCCTTGACCGTGATCAGGCGATCCTTCTTGGTCATGATGTGGCGGACCGGATCGTCCAGCTCGGTCTCGAAGCGCATGTCGCGATGGGTCACGATGCCGGCCAGCAGGCCGTCGCTGCCCACCACCGGCACGCCGGAGATGTTGTGCGCCTGGGTCAGGGCCAGCACGTCGCGGATGGTGGTTTCCGGGCCGACGGTGATCGGGTCGCGGATGACACCGGCCTCGAACTTCTTGACCTTGGCCACTTCCGCGGCCTGCTGCTCCAGGCTGAGATTCTTGTGGATGATGCCCATGCCGCCGAGCTGTGCCATGGCGATGGCCAGGCGGGCTTCGGTGACGGTATCCATGGCTGCGGACAGGATCGGAAGCTTCAGCTTCAGGTCGCGAGTCAACCGCGTTTCGAGGTTGACGTCCTTGGGCAGGATGGTCGAATGAGCGGGGACGAGCGAGACGTCGTCGTAAGTGAGTGCTTCAGCCTGGATGCGCAGCATCGGCATACCCGAGATGTGGGGAAGCGCGACATTTTACCCTGTTTTCGCGCCGTGTGGCAGGGGGTAGATGCGACGCAGTGTCGCGCGGGCGGTGATTGGTTCAGGGGGCCGGCTACTGCTTTGGTGGGTGCCAACCTTGGTTGGCACGATCCGTCCGGCACCTGGCCCCCAGATGGGGCAAAGGCCTCTCCCTGTTTGTGCCAACCAAGGTTGGCACCCACCTTAAGAGGATCACTCGGGCCAGTCCTGGAGCGCCTTTGGTAGGTGCCAACCTTGGTTGGCACGATCCGTCCGGCAAAGATGTCCCAGATGGGGCCATGGCCCCGATGGATGTGTGCCAACCAAGGTTGGCACCTACCAGGAGCGGGTCATCGGCCTGCCGGCATTGTGCCGACCAACGGTCGGCACCCACCAGGAGCTGGTCGTCAGCTCAGCGCTTCCGCCGCTTCCAGGGTGTTCTGCATCAACGTGGCCACGGTCATCGGGCCCACGCCACCCGGCACCGGGGTGATCCAGCTGGCCCGCTGGGCAGCCGCTTCAAACCCGACATCACCCACCAACCGGCCGTCATCCAGGCGGTTGATGCCCACGTCGATCACCACCGCGCCCGGCTTCACCCACTCGCCCGGCACGATGCCGGGGCGGCCTACCGCCACCACCAGGATGTCGGCGTTGCGCACGGCCTGTTCCAGCACGTCCTTGGGGGTGAACTTGTGGCAGCTGGTCACGGTGCAGCCGGCAATCAGCAGCTCCAGGCCCATCGGGCGGCCGACGTGGTTGCTCACGCCCACGATGGTGGCGTTGCGGCCGCGCACCGGCTGGTCGGTGTGGCCCAGCAGCGTGGTGATGCCGCGCGGGGTGCACGGGCGCAGGCCGAATTCGCGCAGGGCCAGGTGGCCGACGTTTTCCGGATGGAAGCCGTCCACGTCCTTGCGCGGGTCGATGCGCTGGATCAACCGGCGCGCGTCGGGGATGCCCGGCAGCGGCAGCTGGATCAGGATGCCGTTGATCTTCGGGTCGGCGTTGAGCTGGTCGATCAGGTCGAGCAGTTCGGCTTCGGTGGTACCGGCCGGAAGATCGTAGTCATGCGCTTCGATGCCGACCTTCTCGGCGGCACGGCGCTTGTTGCGCACGTACACGGTCGAGGCCGGGTCGCCACCGACCAACACCACGGCCAGGCCCGGGCGGCTGCCACCCGCGGCCACGCGCGCGTCGACGCGCACCTTCAGGCTGTCGAGCAGGTCCTCGGCGATACGGCGGCCATCAAGGATGCGGGCAGGAAGCTGGGGGGCGGAATCGGTCATCGGGAGCAGGCGTGGGGCGGCGGGGACGCTATTGTCCCCGATTCAGGCCCCCTCGCCCACCGCGGAATGGGGTCCTGATGGGGTCGGATCCCTTTGCCACAGGCAAAGGGCTCTGACCCCAACATGGCAAAACGGGTCAGAGCCCTTTCCTTTGGAAAGGGATCCGACCCGCAGACCTTATTCTTCCTCTTCCGGCACATCCTGCGGGTTCAGCGTCTTGCTCTCCCGCTTCGGCGCGGTGAACGGGGTCGGTGTCGGCACGCCCTGTGGCGTGTTGCCGTACATCATCCGCGCTCCGTCAGTCAGCCCGGCACCGGCAATCTCCAGCTCGAATCGTTCGGCATCGCGGCGGCGAATCTCGGTCGCGATCTCGATCGCATCGTCTTCGTCAGCGCCCAGCTCGACCAGTGCAGACTGGCCGAACAGCACTGCCGATTCAAAGGTCTCGCGGATCTGGAAATCGACACCGGCATGGATCAGCCGCAGCGAATGTTCGCGGTCGAACGAACGCACCATGAGCTTGGCCTGCGGGAACTCGTGCGCCACCAGTTCAACGATACGGTCGGCGGCCTCAGCCTTGTCCACGCACACCGCAATCGCGCGTGCGGTAGCAGCGCCGGAGGCATGCAGCACATCCAACCGCGTGCCATCGCCGTAGTAGATCTTGAAGCCGAAGCGCGCCGCGCTCTGGATCATCTCCACATCGTTGTCGATGATGGTCACATCCACATCGCGCGCCAGCAGCGACTGGCTGGCGACCTGGCCGAAGCGGCCGAAGCCGATCAGCAGCACGCTGCCGGACAGGCCGTCGGCCTCGTCCACGCCATCCATGTTCACCGTCGGCTTCGGTGCGATGCGCTTGTACACCAGCACCACCAGCGGGGTCAGCGCCATCGACAGCACCACCACGGCGGTGAAGTTGGCATTGATCTCCAGATCGATCACGCCGGCCGATGCGGCGGCGGAGAACAGCACGAACGCGAACTCGCCGCCCTGCGCCATCAGCACGCCGCGATCCAGCGCCTGCGCGTGATCGCTGCCCATGATGCGCGCCACCACGTAGATGCACAGCGCCTTGGCTGCCATCAACGCCAGCACCAGGCCGAGGATCAGCTGCCAGTGCGCGACCACTACGCTCAGGTCCAGCGCCATGCCCACGCTGAGGAAGAACAGGCCGAGCAGGATGCCGCGGAACGGCTCGATGTCCGCTTCAATCTGGTGACGGAAGGTCGACTCGCTCAGCAGCACGCCGGCGAGGAACGCGCCCATCGCCATCGACAGGCCGGACAGCTGCATCAGCAGCGCCGCGCCCAGCACCACCAGCAACGCGGCGGCGGTCATCACCTCGCGCGCCTTCGATTCGGCCAGCACGCGGAACAGCGGGTTGAGCAGGAAGCGGCCAACCAGCACCAGGCCGACGATGGCACCGACGCCGATCGCCACCGACAGCCAACGCGAACCCTCGCCGTCGGCACTGCCAGCACTCGGTCCCATCCAGGCCACCAGCGCCAGCAGCGGCACGATCAGCAGGTCCTCAAACAGCAGGATGGAGACGATCTTCTGCCCCGACGGCAGCGCGATGTCGCCGCGTTCGGCCAGCAGCTGCATCACCACCGCGGTGGAGGTGAGCACGAAACCGGTGGCGCCGATGAAGGCGATCTGCCACGGCAGCCCGAACAGCTTGGCGATGCTGGTCAGCACCAGCGCGCAGGTGACGATCTGCAGCGTGCCCAGCCCGAAGATTTCCTTGCGCAGGCTCCACAGGTGCGAGGGCCGCATCTCCAGGCCGATCACGAACAGGAACATCACCACGCCTAGCTCGGCGGTATGCAGGATCGACTGCGGGTCGGAGAACCAGCCCAGCCCGAACGGTCCGATCGCCAGGCCAGCGGCGAAGTAGCCCAGCACCGAGCCCAGGCCGGCCCGGCGGAACAAAGGCACCATCACCACCGCCGCGCCCAACAGGGCGACGACCTTGACCAGCTCGCTGGTCGCTGCTTCTACCGCCATGCGGTGTGTTCCCCAGAATCGAAATCGGACTCAACGATAGAGCAATGCCGATGACGGCAATAGCATGCATGTTGCGTTTGATTGTATTGATGGTGGAACGACACAGGGGGCAACTCCATAGGTCATCCCGAAACCGCGCGTGCCTCGGTAGGTGCCAACCTTGGTTGGCACGAGAGCGCCGACCAAGGTCGGCATCTGCCAGAGCGCCCCGCCCGCTCTCACCCACCCCGACAGAACGCGGCGTAATCGATATACCCCGGGAACGGCACGCCCGGTGCGCACACCGGGCAGTGCGGGTCCGGCCGGATGCCGGTCTCGCGGAAGCGCATGCCCAGCGCATCGAAGCGCAGCAGCCGGCCGACCAGCGGTTCGCCGATGCCGAGCAGCAGCTTCAGCACCTCGGTGGCCTGCAGCACACCGGCCAGGCCGGGCAGCACCCCCAGCACACCGGCCTCGGAACAGTTCGGCGCGAACTCCGGCGGCGGTGGCTCGGGGAACAGGCAGCGGTAGCACGGTGCCGCACCGCGCTGGCGGCCAGCATCGAACACGCTTACCTGGCCGTCGAAGCGCTCGATGGCCGCATAGACCATCGGCTTGGCGTGCTTGATGCAGGCGTCGTTGAGCAGGTAGCGCAGCGGGAAGTTGTCCGAGCCGTCCAGCACCACATCCACGCCGTCCAGCAGCGCATCCACATTCTCGGAAGTGACCCGCTCGGGCACTGCCTCGACCTCGATGGACGGGTTCAACGCCAGCAGCCGCTCACGCGCCGAATCAACCTTCAGCTGGCCGACGCTGGCCTCGGTATGCACGATCTGCCGGTGCAGGTTGCTGCGCTCCACGCGGTCGTGGTCAGCGAAGCGCAGATGCCCTACCCCGGCCGCAGCCAGGTAGAACCCAGCCGGGGCGCCCAGGCCGCCGGCACCCAGCACCAGCACGCGCGACTTCTGCAACCGGCGCTGGCCGGCCTCGCCCACCTGAGGCAGCAGCAGGTGGCGCGAGTAGCGGTCGTAAAAATCGCGGTCGGCGGCACTGGTCAGCGGCTGCACCAAGGGCAGCGATTGCTCGCGCCAGGCCACGGTGCCGCCCGTCACGGAAGCCACCTGGGTATAGCCGGCGTCCAGCAGGAACTGCGCAGCATCGGCCGAGCGCTTGCCGCTCTGGCAGATCAGCAGGATCTCCTGGTCGTGCCGCGGCAGATGCGCGACCGGGTCGGCCTGCAGCTCGCCCTTGGCCACGCCGCGCGCGCCCTCTGCCATGCCCCCGGCCCGTTCGTGCGCCTCGCGCACATCGATCAGCACGGCACCGTGGGCCAGGCGCTCACGTGCCTGCGCGGGGGAAAGCTCTTGGATGCTCATGGCTGCATTATCGCGCAGACCCTGCGCCCAGAGTTGCGCCCGGGGTCAGATCCCGACGGCAAAGCGTTGCCGGAAATCGGCTCGCACTCCCCACAGCGCCACAAACGGAATTGCCGACTTGAGTCAGCCTCCCTCTCCATCACTACCCATGGCGAGGTACTTGCTCAAGGGAATCACTACCCTCGAAAGGGCCGACTCTGGTCGTTGACATATAGCCTCTCTGGACCGCTGTCTTCGGGTGGCGCGAAGGGGTCTCAAAGCACTGGATCGCATTCCTGGCTTGCAGGAAATCTGCGTGCTTCCTTAGGCTATCCGGCAAGCTTGCTCGCTGAACTGCGCTAAATCCACCAGCGGGTTGTCAATTGTGGCAGGGATCAGCGCATTGCCCCAACCGCTATGCGGCATCCAGTACCTTTAATAAGGCCAAGATCGTCTTCCTTCTCTGCTCATTGATCGGAGATATCAACCTAGCATGCACATCATCTGCCCTTAGCGATTCAAGAACGGCCGAGATATTGGAGTACCGTTCAATAAATGGAATCAACCACTTGTCGCAGGCAGCAACTATTTCAGATGGGACCCAACCAGCGTCGTCCCGGGACGAAATGATCCATCGCCGTTGTCCATCTCCCGTCAAGTTGCCAAGTTCACACCCAATGGTTGCAGAGTTCTTCCGATCCTTATCAGTTATCAATCTATCGCTCTTGTCCTGAATCATGCCCTGCACCGCATCTATTCGGATTGCCGCGCTGACCACGACATCAAAGTCGATTTGCGCATGACGCACAAAAGCAAGATGAATAGATGCCCATCCGAAGGGCTTGGCAAGACGGAATGATTGGCCTACCGGCTTTGAGCCGAAACCACGCTGTTTGAGCAAGAGTCCGACTTCAGCAAGAAGTTCCTTCTCAAGAGTGATGAGATTTTTCATTCATTGGGATACCTTCGTTCAACGGTTTCCCCGACTTCTATTGGGCGACATGTTCTGCGCCAGCCACCCATGCGATCCCTAGACGGTGATCGGCTACGAGGGGGGGAGTATTCGCATGACGCCTCTGGTAGCAACTCCGTCGCCGAAGAGGATAGATGTATTGGGATGGAAGGCTTTCTCGGCATCTGGAGCATTTACAAAAGACACACTGCAGGTGACCTGTTCCCCTGGTGAAATCTTATCGACGGTTTCGTCATTTATGACGAAGGTGTACCAGGTGTGCTCGCGATCCATTGACAGCGCCAAAGGACGAGCCGAATCGGCCTGCATTGCAATGACCTCTTGGCCGCGCGAATCAATAGAGTCGAGTCGCAGCTCGACGCGGAGTGGTGGAAGATTTGGGTAAGGAATATTCATTTCTCAGCAGCTCGTCTGCTTTATGTGAGATCCAGTGCACATCACTTTGTGTACTTGCGCGCTTGGAATTGCGATGCTCTGCATCGATTTTCCAGTGTCGTTGAACTGAGTGCGCTCGGCCGATCTGACTAAGTTGGCCGGCGCACTACCTTCAACGACCGAGTGCTGCGCGCCGAATCCTCGCGTATATGCTTTCGCGAGTGCTTCGGCATCTGCCCTATTGTCGACAAATCGCTTGACACCGTCACCTGTTGGTGAGGGAGAGAAGTGTCCAAGCGCTTTCAAGCTCGACAACTCCGCTGCCTCAACCGCTCTGTACAGTGTAACTGTTCCCAACGAGAGTGATGCGCCGCCTAGTGCGTCACCCATTGCAACATCTGCTATGGCCGAGCCTAGCGAGGTTGCTGTGCTGGGGTTTGCCAGTGCCCATGACCCAGCGTAACCAGCAGCAGGAAGTGCAAGGGCACCTGCTAGAGAGTACCCAATCGCGGGACCCATCCAGTCACTCGGGCTTTGCGGCGGTGGCATGACGGTGCCGCCATTGGTGATGTTGTTGATTACTCGAAATGCAGCACCGCTTTCACGACCATCAGGGTCTGTAAAGCGGTAGGGGTTGCTGTTGGCGTACCTGTACCGATTGAACTGGCCCACGGGATTGCTAAAGGCGGTTACCGGATCACTAGACAGGAACATCCCTAGCTGGGGGTCCATGTAGCGTTGCTGCATGTAGCTGAGGCCGGTGGATGCGTCGCTCACATGTCCTGTGTAGCCTGGCCCGTCGGAAACTTGCTCGCCGATTGCCGCACCGTAGGGCTCGTAGGAGTACCGCTTCGTTACCTTGCCGCTCTCATCAGTCTCAGCGACAACCGAACCCAAGGCATCGGTGTGCATATAGGTGACCGTTTGTGCTGTCGCAGCCCCTACAAACGTCACCACAGCCAAGGCGATGGCAGCCAGCCATTTGGAGTTCCGCTTTGTCTTCCGTATGTTCATATCCACCTCAGTTCGACCAGGCCGAGCACGCCTGCGCATTGCAGGCACGCACCTTGTAGCCACCCTGGCAGCGCGTATCGAGGTCATACCCGATGCCCTCCGCCCTATAGGTCGCGCCCCCACTGCTTGAACGCATGTTGTAGTAGGTGGCACCTGGCGACGCGTTCCAGATGACCGAACAGATGTTGGGGCCGCTCTTCAGGATCTTCACACCCGTCGGCACCGGCGGTGCACTGGAAATCGCAACCAAGCCAGCAGCAGTACTGGCGCTGCAACCCGCCGGATTGCAGGCACGCCCGCGGTAATAGAAGTTGCCGCCAGCGCCCTTGGCCAGGGAAACCGTCCGGTCCCCTGCAATCAGCGACCAGTTGGCGCCGTCAGTGCTTTCATCGATTTCATAGCGCGTCGCGTCTGCCACTTCCAACAGGGAGATCGAGTACGCCGCGCCGATTCCCACCCCATCGGACACGCGCAGAACGGGGGTGGCCGGAGGCCCAATCACGCGCACGCCCGCGACTGCTGACCACGGGCCGCAGCCGGCAACGTTGCAACCGCGCACCTGGTAGTCCCACTGGCCGGGCCAGCGACCACCACGGGCCACCGAGGTCGCGCCGTCCTCCTGCGCGAGGCCGAAGCCGCCGCCATTGAGTTGTTCCATCAGCTGATAGCGTGTTGCAGCAGGAATCGCCGCCCACCCCATGCTCACGGTGGAGCTGTAGCTTGTACCGCCGAGGTTGATCCCTGTCGCCTGGACAGGCGGCAATGTCACCAGGATGGCACCTGTGGAACTCGCCGCACTGCATCCCGCGTCATTGCATGCGAAGGCGCGGTAGACATAACTGCCGGCAATTCGCCCGCTGATGGCCAGCTGACTGCCGCTGATCCGGTTGATCTCAGTCCATGCCCCTCCATTGAACTGCTCTTCGATGCGGTAGCTGCTGGCCTGGGCCACGCTCGACAGCGAGAGGATATAGCTGCCGTTGTAGCTTGCAGCAGGTACTGACAACGTCGGCATGGAAGGCGCGTACAGCGCCGTAATCGTCGCTTCGACCGAGTAGGCGCCGCACCCCTGTGGATTGCACGCTTTGACCCGATAGCGATAGGCGCCCGCAGCCTTGCCGGTTGCTTGATAGGTGCGGCCAGAACCATCAAAGGCCACGTTCCAGCCCGCGCCTACGGCTTCTTCAAGCACATAGCGAGCCGCACCCTGCACCACCGACCAGCTCAGCGAGTAGGTTCCGTTGACACCTTGTCCTGGTGCCGTGATCACGGGTGCAGCCGTGGGTGCAAGCTCCACCTGGATGGAGGCTTCCACGCCCCACGCGCCACAGACAGTGCCATTGCAGGCACGCCCTCGGTAGCGATACGCACCGGAGCTGCGCCCGGTCAACGCTACCGTCAACGCCGCTCCCTGATAGACGGTCTGCCACGCTCCCGTCACTGACTCCTGTACTTCGTAGCGCTGTGCACCTGCGACGGCAGTCCATTGCACGGCAAACGCACCGTTGCCGCTGTATCCCGGAACAGTCACCACCAGCGCCGCAGGAGCAATATCCACCGCACGCTTGGCAACTAGGCTGCCGTTGAGCTGGACATAGTCAAATCCCTTGGCCTGGCGCTGATCGTGCTGGTAGCGCAGCACGCCATCCTGTCCATAGAACGAGCGGATGTTGCCATTGGACGCACTGGCCAGGGTGCGACGTCCATGCGCGTCGTACTGATAGGCCTCCTTGCCATCGACCTCGCGCAGGCGATTGCCATAGTCGAAACGGAACGCCACGCCATTGCGCACCTTCAGGTTGCCCTGTGCGTCATACCCGAGCCCGGTCACGGTCGCACCACTGGCGACATCCCGCACGTTCGTCAACCGATTGTTGAAGTCGTACTCGAAGGCCTGCCGCCTTGCGCCCACATTGGCGGCGACGATGTTGTCCAGAACATTGTAGGCATAGCTTGCGTTCCCGAAGCTGGCAGCTGTCACGGCGGTCAGACGATCCAGACCGTCGTAGCGCATGTCGCGGTTTCCCGGAGCTGCTGGCAAGCCGTCGCTGATGGCCGCCACATTGCCATTGGCATCGTAATCGTAGCCATCATCGATGACCTTGCCGCCCGCGCTGCTATCCGTGCTCCTGTCGGGGAGGCCGCGCGCATTCTGCGTCATCTGATGGGCGACGCCGTTGCCATAGGTGAAGCCGCTCATGCCACCGTTCGCGTAGTAGCGCACGTTGGTGGCGTAGGTTCCGGCCCGTGTTGGTTGCCCCAGCGCATTCGGGCTGTAGCTGATCGTCAGGCCAGACGGCTGCACATGGGTGGCCAGGGCACCGTTCGCATCGTAGCCGTAGCCCAGTGCCCATACTTCGCCGCCGTCATACAGCACGCTCTCGGAGGTGGGCAGCCCGCGCAGGTTGTAGCTGTACTCATTGATGGTGCTGGCACCGTTGTTGCGGGTCTGCACGCGCTTCACTTTCCCACCCGGCCAATAACTCCAGTCCTGATCACCCTGGCCATCGGAGAAGCGCAACGTCACCAGGCGGTTCATGCTGTCGTAGCCACGGTCAGCCCGCGAAGGTGACGCATAGGCGCCTTCGCTCTCGCATTGGGGGCCCAGCAGCGCGAGGCCCGAGGCAGACCACAGCAGATTGCCTGCCGCGTCGTAGCCCATGCCGGTTGCACCGGTCTCGGGCTCCATGCTCTTGCACAGCCGCTGGGCGCCGTCATAGACATACTGTCGACGCACGCTGATGCTGCCATCGCCATTGCGCCGCAGGATCGACAGCGGCTTGCCCAGCGTGTCGCGCTGGATTTCCGTCACCACGCCCTCGGCGTGGAGAATCCGGATGGGCGTGTCCTGGGCAGGCTTGCCATACATCAGATAGTCGGTGGTGGTGGCAATGCCGCGCGGATTGGTCACCCTTACGCTGCCACCGCCGAGCTGCTCCGTCGTAGTGACCAGGCGGCCGAGCTCGCTGTCCTGCTCACTGCGGACAGGGCGACCAAGTGCGTCATAACCGGTGTAGGTGCCGGGCAGCGCCGAACGGAAGTCGGATGCCGCGCGCGTGGGATAGGAAGTGAAGATCGGCCGCCCATTGCTGTCATAGCGGGTCACCGTCTGGCGCAGGGTACCGCCGCGGTCCGCGGCGTCGAACGACTCTTCCAGCACCGGTCGCCACAGCCCGTCGTAGTACGTTACCGCGCGTGCATTGCCGGTACTGGACTCGCGTTTCCAGTGTCCCGCTTCCAGCCCGATCTCCGCGCCAGGCACCTGGAAGAACCGGGTAGTTGAAGGATTCCAGGCAACGCTGTCATTGGCAGCCTGGGTCGCCTGTACGATCCGCCCCATCCCGTCGTAATCGAAGCTGCGGCTGGCCCCGTTGGGCTCCACCGCCGTGCGCACCCAGCCGTTGTCATCGACCTGCAGCGAGGCACTGCTGCCGTCGGGGAAGGCAACACTCTGCGGCAGGCCCCGCTTCCAACTGCCAAGCGCAATGGCATTGCCCTTGCCGTCCGCCACGGAGGCGAGCGTTCCATCCGGGTGATACCCCAGTGTCTGCTGCAGCACGCCGAAGGCATAGGTCCGCTGCGGGCGTGCCAACGAGTCGAAGTCTGTACGTTCGGTCTCGATCTCAGCGCCACCGACGGTCTGCGTGCTGCGCGCGATCTGACCGAGGATCCAGCGACCGGTATCGTCGAAGTACGTGGTCCTCAGCGTCCTCGCGCGTCCCAGCGAATTGCTTTCGGTCTGCACGACCGGCCGAACATGCGCATCGAACTGATCGGTCGTGTTGATGAAGTTGACGCCATCCTGGCTGAGGACGGACTGCTTCACAGGGCGGATCTTGTTGGCGAAGGGGTCATCGGCCGCCGTCAGCGAACCATAGCTGTCAGGGAACGGCCCTCCTTGGACCTCAGCCGAACTCATGTAGGTGTTGGTGGTGACCTGGACGATCTGGCCATTGGGCGCGCGAATCGCCTCCTGCAACAACTGCCCCTCGTTCTCGTCGAACTTTCGTCCAAACACACTGTGGCGACGCGTCCCGTCCGGCTCCACGATCGTCGACACTGCGGAGTTGGCCAGACCCGAGTCGTATCCCCCAGACTCGTATGTCCAGGTCAGATTGCCCAACCCGGGCCCCGTCAGCGTCTTGCTGGTGATCGCGAAGAGGTCGAACGCATTGGAGGCACGCTGTGCGTAGCGCCCACCGCCCATGTCTGCGCAGGCCGTACTTTTTACACCCAGCCGGGTACGGCGCACATACTTGAACTCGAATTGTCCACGCGTTCCCGCTGGGTGGTTCGCGATCAAGGTAAACGCAGACTGCTCGAACATGGGCTTGGTACAGAGCTTGGGCTCTCCGTCCCAGCTCTGATACTCCGGATTCAGCCCCCCGAATCCGCCGTCCTGCCAGCTGTATTCGTAGCCGAATCGCGCGCCATCCGGCTGCTGTACAGCGCGCAGTGCAGGCCAACGCGCAAACCCCATTGCATTGTTGCCGTCGTTGTACTCGTAGCTCCAGGTCCGGCCATTGGCCGTCGCGCTGGCAATGCGGTCCCCGGCATAGGCGATGGAGATGGCGCGACCATCACTGCCGCGAATGCCAACCAGCTTGTCGCCCGAATAGTCATAGGCGACCCAGTTGCCATGGCGATCCTCAACCCGGCTGGCCATGAGCAGCACGCGCACCAGCTGCGAACCGACGCCTTGACCCAGCTCCATGAAGCCGGCCTTTCGCTCAATGCCCACATTGAAGAAGTACCGGTTTCCCGAGGCGTCCACACCCAGGAAGCCCTCCCCTGGATAACCGTTGGCCGTCGACGCCAGGCAGCTTAGGCGCATGTTGCCCCGAGTACCCCAGCGATAGGTTTCGCCATTGGTGGGCTTGGGGTTGGACGCGTTGGCGATCAGCAGCATCTCCTGCTCGCCCTGGTCGGGGACACGTACCTGCACGCCGGTCCAGATCTCGAAGGTGCCTACGCCGGTACGTGTCTTAGGGTAGAACGACTGCGAGCAACGCTGGGTAGCGCCGTTGCCCGACTCGTTCCATTTCCAGATGGAATCGAAGGTCGCATGCATGAAAGGGACTTCGATATCCCAGCTGCCGAATCCCCCCAATGGCTGCCGGTCCTTGAAGGACTGCACAGCGAGGCGACGCTGCAATCGCACCGGCAGCGCGTTGTTTCCTGGCAGGTCAATGTCGGTAACGACAAATTCTGTCGATCCGGAGCTCGGGCTGATGCTGTCCCCGAACAGGCTCGAGGTCAGCGGCGCCAGCCCTTCACCCGTCTTGATCCTCTTGTAGTACTCGGTATGTGGCGTGACCGGGCTGCTCGCCCAGCTCCACCCCGATGACATGACCAATGCCGCGCCCAACAACGCCTGCCACTGCCAGATACGCATGGAACGTCCCTTTGTCCAAATGCGTCGGCAATCACCAGACATCCGGCAAGCCACCGACGTGTGCTGGCGTCATGTTCCGGCCGGAAAGCAGCTGCGCCGTCCCCTTGCGCCTCCAGATACCTGAAGAAGCTGTCTACCATTACAGTCATACAGCGCCCCCAGTGGATGGATATTCACCTCATCATGACGAATTGTCTTATAGGAGCATTACGGATAGCGATGTAGGTTTTTTCCTATATCACGGTGAAGTCGTTCCTCGCTTGCGCCAACCAATGCCTCAACTTCGTCGCAGCATGCCGCCTCGTGAGTGGCGAAGGCCTGACTACGGGCCAAGTCCATGTCTCCCCCTGTCCGGCGCAGAGCTAGTCCTCATGCGGCAAGCCGCCATAGGGCAGATATCGCGCGCAGCGCGCCTCGTCAATCCGCGAAAAGCAGCCGAGCATGGGCTCGGCTCTAAAGGACCGCCGCAAACGGACGGCAGCAGCGGCCCTGCATCCGGGGTCAGATCTCTTTTCCGAAGGAAAAGGGATCTGACCCCATTCCCCACAACGAAAAAGGCGGCCCTGCGGCCGCCTTTCTCTGCATCACTTGCCCTTGACGTGCTTCATCAAGCGCCGCTTGGCCTTGACCTGCCGCTCGGTGAGGACGTTCTTCTTGCCCTCGTACGGGTTGGTACCCTCGCGGAAGATGAAGCTCACCGGCGTGCCGATCAGCTTGAAGCGCTTGCGGAAGAAGTTCTCCAGGTAGCGCTTGTACGACTCCTGCAGTTCCTTCAGGCGGGTGCCGTGCACGATGAAGGTCGGCGGATTGGAACCGGCCGGGTGCACGTAACGCAGCTTGGAGACATGGCCGCGGATGGTCGGCGGCGGGTTGGTCTCGTAGGCCACTTCCAGCGCCTTGTTCACTTCGCTGGTGGTGAAGGTCTTGTTCGCCGATTCGTGCGCGCGGTGTACCGCACGGAACAGCTCACGCAGGCCCGAACCATGCTTGGCCGAGATGCGCACCGACTCAGCCCACGGCACGAAGCCCAGGCGAAGCGACAGCATGGTTTCCGCCTGCTCGCGCTGGTACTCGGTCAGGCCATCCCACTTGTTGATGGCGATCACCAGCGCGCGGCCGGCATCGAGCACGGCACCGAGCACGGTGGCGTCCTGGTCGGTCACGCCTTCGGTGGCATCCAGCATCAGCACCGCCACCTGGCACTGCTCGATCGACTGCATGGTCTTGACCACCGAGAACTTCTCGACGACCTCGTCCACGCGCGAGCGGCGGCGCAGGCCGGCGGTGTCGATCAGGCGGTACTCGCGGCCATCACGCTCCAGGTCCACGGCGATCGAGTCGCGCGTGGTACCCGGCACGTCGGAGGCAATCATCCGTTCCTCGCCGAGGATGCGATTGACCAGGGTCGACTTGCCCACGTTCGGGCGGCCGACAAAGGCGATGCGGATGCGGTTCGGATCGTTGTCCAGCTCTTCGCCGCTGCCTTCTTCCGGCAGGCGCTGCACCACTTCTTCGAGCAGGTCATCCAGGCCCTGGCGATGCGCGGCCGAGACGGTCAGCATTTCGCTGAAGCCGTAGCGGGCGAACTCCGAACGCACGCTGTCCTCGTCGGTGCCGTCGATCTTGTTGATCAGCAGCAGCGTCGGGCGCGACAGCTTGCGCAGCCAGGCCAGGATCTCATCGTCCATGGCCGAGCTGCCGTCACGGGCATCGACCACGAACAGGATCAGATCAGCTTCCGCAGCGGCGGCACGGGCCTGGCGCGTGGTAGCGCCGGCCAGGCCTTCTTCCTCTTCCGCGATGCCGCCGGTGTCGACGACGAGGAAATGATTGTCCTCGTCGAGACGGCAGACGCCGTAGTTGCGGTCGCGGGTGACGCCGGGCTGGTCGTGGACCAGGGCGTCACGGGTGCGCGTAAGCGCATTGAAAATAGTCGACTTGCCGACATTCGGCCGTCCAACCAGGGCGACCAAAGGCAGCATCGCGATTACTCCATTTTTAATTTGCCAACCGGAAGGCGGTCAGCTTGCCATCGACGTTCTGCACCAGCAGCACCCCGTCTACGACGATTGGCTGGGCAAGCAGGGCGTCACCGCCGCTCTTTGCCCGTGCAGCCATCGCCCCATCGGCGGTCTTCAACCAGTGCACGTATCCCTTGTAGTCACCGACCACCACGTAGTCGCCGTGCAGCGCCGGGCCGGTCAGCGAACGACGCGCCAGCTCGGTCTGCGACCACATTGCTGCGCCGGTCGCCTTGTCCAGGCCGAACACGCCGCCCTTGTTGTCGGTGACGAAAACATTGCCCGACGAAACCGCCACGCCACCTGCGCCGCCATGGTCGCGCGCCCACAGCGGGCGACCGGTCGGGCCTTCGATGGCCATGGTCTGGTTCTTGAAGCTGCTCACATAGAGGGTGTTGCCCTCCAGCACCGGGGCGCCATCGACGTCGGCCATGCGCTCCAGCTCGGTACGGCCTTCGCCGTTGCCGAGGTTCTGTTCCCACAGGGTGCGGCCATCCTGCATGGCAAGCGCGGCAACCGCGCCTTCATCCTTGCCGATGAACAGCACGCCCGGACCGGTCACCACCGGCGCGTTGCCACGCACGGTCAGCGCCGGCAATTCGCTCGGGTTGAACCACTTCTGGGTGCCGTTGCCGACATCGAAAGCGGTCACACGGCCATCATTGCTGCGCACGAAGACCATGCCCTGGGCAACGGCCGGCGCGGCAATGACTTCACCCGGAACACGGGCGCGCCACTTCTCGCTGCCGTCGTTGATGTCCAGGGCGATGACCTGGCCATCGAGCGTGCCGATCACGACCAGGTTCTCACCGACACCCGGGCCACCGGACAGGCGCAGCTTGGCCTTCTTCTTTTCCTTCTTCGGCTCCCAGGTCCAGACCTTCTTGCCGGTCTGCAGGTCGATGGCGTGGACGCCACCGGTGATCGCCGCGGCGAACACGTGGCCGTTGGCCACTGCCGGGCCCTGGCGCACGCCGATGCGGCGCTCGCCCTTGCCGAGGTTGACCGACCAGGCCTTGTTGACCTTCACGGAGGGCTCGAACTTGACCAGTTCAGCCGGCTCCTGGGCCTTCTTCGCTGCCGCGTCCTTGCCGGCGAACCAGCCCTTCACGGTGCTGCAGCCAGTCAACGCCATGCCCATCAGGAGCACGGTGGCGACGCGGGTGATCATGACCTTCTGACTCATCAAACCGACTCCGCAGGGGCGGCGACCGTGCCGCCAGCATCCATAACCTTGGTTTCCAGCAGGCGCCGCTGCGGCGCTGCCACGTCCAGCGTCTTCAGCGCCTTCTCGTACTGTGCACGGGCGTCATCGCGCTTGCCCTGCGCCATCAGCGCGTCGCCATGGATCTCCAGGCTGCTGCTGTCAGTGGCGCTGCCGAGCAGCTTGATGGCCTCGTCGCTCTTGCCGGTAGCCACCAGCAGGCGGGCCACGCGCTGGTCGACCACGCGCTGCAGGTCGCCTTCGACCTTCACGGCGCGCAGGGTGGCCAGCGCTTCTTCGTTCTTGCCGGCGTCGACCTGGGCCTTGGCCAGCTGCAGCGCCGCGAGGTCGCCGTAGATGCTGGACGGGCCGGCTTCGAGCGCCTTGACCGCCTTGGAGGCGTCGTCAAGCTTGTTCTGCTGAAGGCCGACCAGGGCCTTCTGGTACTCGACATTGGCCGAGGCCAGCTTGCCGCCCTGATCCTTCTGGTACCACTGCCAACCGGCAATGGCACCGATGGCGATGACTACGCCACCGAGGATGCTGGCGCCATTCTTCCGCAGCCAGCTGCGGACGCGTTCACTTTGTTCGTGCTCGTCGAGCAGATCGTCGATCGCCATGCGTACTCTCGCCCCGCCCGTCGGGAGGGACCATTGGGATTAATCGAAGGTGGTGAAACCGCGCCTCAGTGCGAAACCGGGACTACGGAGCCTTCAGAGGATACCTGAAAGCGTGCCACGTTGGCTCGCTGGTAGGGGGTCAGATCGACGATAGCGCCATTCTGCTGAACCTGGACCGCCGAGGCATTGCCCAAGGTAACGCGGGCAACCTGGCCCGGGGTGAAGCTGCGGCTCTCACCGGACTTGATCAGCGCCTTCTCGACACTGGTACCGTCCGGGCCGCCGATATCGACCCAGCTGTCGCCATTGAACTGCATGTCCAGCGTATTGGCCGCGGCAGCAGCCGGGGCCGAACGCGGCACAGGAGCCAGCGAGGCCACGTACGGGGTTGCCGCCGGCTTGCTGGCCGGCGCAGCCGCCACTTCGACCGGCGTGGACGGCTCGATGCCTGCTGCGGACGGGGTCACCGGCACGGCGGCCGGCAGCGCATCCAGCGACGCGGTATTCGGCGCCGGGGTGGCACTGCCATCGAAGTGGCCACGGGTGGCGAACCACACCGGCACGGCCAGCACCGCGGTGATACCGACATAAAGCACGCGTCGCCCGAGGTTCTCGGCGATACGGCGCGCACGCGGGGTATGGGTATGGCTGACCAGGGTGGGCGGGACCACCGGCCCGACCTGGGCCTGCTCCAGCAGTTGGCCCACGTCCACATCCAGCAGGCGCGCATAGCTGCGCAACTGGCCGCGCACGAACACGGGCGCGCCGAGCTTCTGCCATTGTTCTTCTTCCAGCGACCTGACCACCTGGATCGGCATGCGCAGGCGCGAGCCGACATCTTCGAGGGTCAGTCCGGCCGCCTCACGGGCCTGGCGCAGGCGGGTGCCGCAGCCGGCCGCAGTCTCGAGAGCGCTCACAGTCTGGTCATCAATCACAATGCATCAACCCTGGAGTTAGGAGCCCGCTTCCTGCGGAAATTCCTGTCGAATCCGCTGAATATAGCGATCAGATGCCGCCCGATCACCCAGCCGCGCTTCGATTTGAGACGCAAGTTGTAACACGGAACGCGTTGCGGGTGCAGCTGCAATCCTACGTTCGGCGAAGGCCCGGGCCTCCATGTAGCGGCCCTGGCGGAAGCTCAGCTGGGCCATCGCCTCCAGCGCAACCGGGTTGCCGGGCAGCACTGCGAGTGCCGCGCGCAGGTCGCGCTCGGCACGATCGAGCTGGCCGGCATCCAGTGCGCAGCTTCCGGCATTGGCCTGTGCTTCGGCGGCCGCAGAGTTGCCCGGCGCCTGCCGCGCACGATCGAACCAGATCAGCGATTCGGCGGCACTGCCCTGCTGGCACAGCCAGGCACCGTAATTGTTGAGCACGTCACCACGCTGCGGCGCCAGCTCGGCAGCCTTGCGGAAGTTCTCGCCAGCCTGCTGGCTGCGACCGCGGCGTTCGTCGATGCCCGCAAGCAGGACCAGACCGTCGGGGGCCGTGGGCACCAGCCTCTGCGCCTCGCGTGCCTTGCGCTCGGCGGCGTCCAGATTGCCGGACTGGATATCGCGGCCGGCCAGGGTCAGCAGCTCTTGCCAGCGCACCTGCTGGCGCACGCCATCCGGATCACGAACCGAGTAGACCGGCGCCTCACTGGGGCCCAGCTTGGCCTTCGGACGGGACTTGCAGCCGGTGACCGTGACGGCCAGCACGCCTGCGATCAGGACCAGCCAGAGGCGGTCAGGCCGCGGCATCGCTCCCCTTCCCCGCCTGCAGCGTCTTGTTGAACTCGGCCTGGCGACGGGTACGGTCCATCACCTGGCCCTTGAGCTGGCCACAGGCCGCGTCGATGTCGTCGCCACGGGTGCGGCGGACCATCGTCAGCACGTTGCTGTCGAGCAGGATCTTCTGGAAGGCGCGGATATGCGCTTCCTCCGAACGCTCGTAGCGGGTGCCCGGGAACGGGTTGAACGGGATCAGGTTGACCTTGCCCGAATCCTTGGCCTGCACCGCGTTGTCGAACTGGCGCATCAGGCGGGCCAGCTCGCGGGCATGCTCGGGCTTGTCGTTGATGCCCTTCATCAGGGTGTATTCGAAGGTGACCGATTCGCGGCGCTTGTTGGCGCGCAGGTAACGTGCGCACGAAGCCATCAGCTCGGCGATCGGATACTTCTTGTTGAGCGGCACCAGGGTCTCGCGCAGCGCATCGTTGGGCGCATGCAGCGACACCGCCAGCGACACGTCGCTTTCGGTGGACAGGCGGTCGATCTGCGGCACCAGGCCGGAGGTCGACAGGGTCACGCGCTTGTTGGCCAGGCCGTAGCCCAGGTCGTCGCGCATCACGCTCATGGCGCGCACGACGTTGTCGAAATTCATCAACGGCTCGCCCATGCCCATCATCACCACGTTGGTGAGGCGGCGCATCTGGTGCGGCACGTTGCCCAGGTGGCGCGCGGCAACCCACACCTGGCCGATGATCTCGGCGGTGGTCAGGTTGCGGTTGAAGCCCTGGGTGGCGGTGGAGCAGAACGTGCAGTTCAGGCCGCAACCGACCTGCGAGGACACGCACAGCGTGCCACGGGTCTTGTCGGGGATGTACACGGTCTCGATGGCGTTCTTGCCATCCACGCCCATCGCCAGCAGCCACTTGTGGGTGCCGTCGGCGGAGGGCTTGTCGAACACGATGTTCGGGACGAGGACCTCGGCATGCTCCTGCAGCTTGGCGCGCAGGACCTTGCCGAGGTCGGTCATCTCATCGAACTCGGTGACGTAGCGATGGTGGATCCACTTCATCACCTGATGGGCGCGGAACTTCTTCTCGCCAAGAACCTCGACGAAAAACTTCTCCAGGCCCGCGCGATCGAGGTCGAGCAGGTTCTGCTTGCCAGCCGTGGGTGCCGACTTCGGCAGCGGCTGGATGGCGGGTGTCTGTACGACCTCGTTCACGGCATTACTCTCAGCGCGAAACGACTTCGGTGGCGGCGAAGAAGTAGGCGATTTCAATCGCTGCATTCTCGACCGAGTCCGAGCCGTGGGCGGCGTTGGCATCGATGGATTCGGCGAAGTCGGCGCGGATGGTGCCTGCGGCGGCTTCCTTCGGGTTGGTGGCGCCCAGCAGGTCGCGGTGGGCCAGGACGGCGTTCTCGCCTTCCAGGGCCTGGATCATCACCGGGCCGGAGATCATGAACTCAACCAGCGCGTTGAAGAACGGACGCTCGCGGTGCACGGCGTAGAAGCCTTCGGCTTCACGGCGCGACAGCTGCTTGTACTTGGCGGCCACGACCTTCAGGCCAGCCTTTTCGAAGCGGGCGTAGATTTCGCCGATGACGTTCTTGGCAACGGCGTCCGGCTTGATGATCGAAAGGGTGCGCTCCAGCGCCATGGGATGTCTCCAATGGAATCGGGCCGCTGATGGCCCGAAGGGTAACAAAAAAAAAGCCGCGTCGAAACGCGGGCTTAGCCTGATAAACGTACGCGGATTGTAAGAGATATCGCGACAGGGTGGTAGTGCCGGCCGCAGGGGTCGGATCCCCGCAGGGGCTCTGACCCCATTCCGGGGCCAGCACCTGGGTCGGAGCCCCGGGGGGATCCGGCCCCAGCCACCACCCCATTCACCCACCTGAGCGGATTCTGACCAGCCGAGGCATTTTTGCTGCACTGCAAAATGCCATACGCTACCGTCTGGTTCTAGTATCAAACAATCGTTTGATTAAGGTCCACCCGCCCGATGGCCAAGCCCGCCCACTTCTCGACCAAGGACCGGATCCTCGGCGCCGCCGAGGAGCTGTTCGCCCAGCACGGCTTTGCCGGCACCTCGCTGCGCCAGGTCACCAGCCAGGCCGACGTCAACATCGCAGCGGTGAACTACCACTTCGGCTCCAAGGAAAACCTGGTCAACGAGGTCTTCCGCCGCCGCATGGACGAAATGACCGGCGCCCGCCTGTCGCAGCTCGAGCGCGCCCGCGCCGAGCACCCCGGCCAGCTGCGCCCGGTGCTGGCCGCCTTCGTCGAGCCGGCCCTGGCCATGGCCCAGGACCGGCAGAGCGGTGGCGCCTTCGTGCGTGTGATCGCGCGCGCCTATGCCGAGAAGAACGACAACCTGCGCAAGTTCCTGTCCGACCATTACGGCCATGTGCTGCGCGCGTTCGGCAAGGCCATCGCCGAATGCGTGCCCGGCCTGAGCAAGGAAGAGCTGTACTGGCGGCTGGATTTCCTGGCCGGTTCGCTCACCTATGCCATGGCCGACTTCGGGCTGATCAAACGTCCCGCCGGTGTCACCGAAGCGGCGCATCGTGCCCATGCCGCCCATGAACTGATCCATTTCGCCGAGGCCGGGTTCCGTGCCGCCGCACGCAGCGGCAGCGCCCTGCCCGCCTCCATTGATTCCACCCAGTAACTGCTGACCAACAAAGGCCCTACACCATGTCCAATTCCCTGCTAGTCCGCCGCGCCGCCGTGCTGGGTGCCGGCGTCATGGGTGCCCAGATCGCCGCCCACCTCACCAACGCTGGCGTCGACACCGTGCTGTTCGACCTGCCTGCCAAGGAAGGTCCGGCCGACGGCATCGTGCTGAAGGCGATCGCCAACCTGGGCAAGCTGAGCCCGGCGCCGCTGGCCAGCAAGTCGCTGGCTGAAGCCATCACCCCGGCCAACTACGAAGGCGGCCTGGAACAGCTGAAGGACTGCGACCTGATCATCGAGGCCATCGCCGAGCGCATGGACTGGAAGCAGGACCTGTACAAGAAGATCGCCCCGTTCGTGGCTGATCACGCGGTGCTGGCCTCCAACACCTCGGGCCTGGGCATCAACAAGCTGGCCGACGTGCTGCCCGAACAGCTGCGCCACCGCTTCTGCGGCGTGCACTTCTTCAACCCGCCGCGCTACATGCACCTGGCCGAGCTGATCCCGGCCACCACCACCGACGCCGCCGTGCTGGAAGGCCTGGAAGAATTCCTGGTCACCACCCTGGGCAAGGGCGTGGTGTACGCCAAGGACACCCCGAACTTCATCGGCAACCGCATCGGTGTGTTCTCGATCCTGTCGACCATCCACCACACCCAGCAGTTCGGCCTGGGCTTCGATGAAGTGGACGGCCTGACCGGCCCGCTGGTCGGTCGCCCGAAGTCGGCCACCTACCGCACCTCCGACGTGGTCGGCCTGGACACCATGGCCCACGTCATCAAGACCATGGGCGACACCCTGCCCAACGACCCGTGGCATGAATTCTTCAAGTCGCCGAAGTGGCTGGACGCGCTGATTGCCAAGGGCGCACTGGGCCAGAAGACCGGCGCCGGCATCTTCCGCAAGGTCGGCAAGGACATCGTGGTGCTGGACCTGGAAAAGCAGGACTACCGTCCGGCTGACCGCGCCGCCGCACCGGAAGTGGTCGAGATCCTGAAGATCAAGAACCCGGCCGAGAAGTTCGCCAAGCTGCGCGAGAGCCAGCACCCGCAGGCGCAGTTCCTGTGGGCGACCTTCCGCGACCTGTTCCACTACAGCGCCTACCACCTGGCCGACATCGCCGAGACCGCGCGCGACGTGGACCTGGCCATCCGCTGGGGCTACGGCTGGTCGCTGGGCCCGTTCGAAACCTGGCAGGCTGCCGGCTGGAAGCAGGTCGCACAGTGGATTGCCGATGACATCGTGGCCGGCAAGAGCATGAGCAACGCCCCGCTGCCGGATTGGGTGTTCGATGGCCGCGATGGCGTGCACGCCGCCGAGGGCAGCTACAGCCCGTCGCGCAACGCCAAGCTGCCGCGCTCGTCGCTGCCGGTGTACCAGCGCCAGCGCTTCCCGGATCCGCTGCTGGGCGAGAAGTTCGCGCCGGGCGAGACCGTGTTCGAGAACGACGGCCTGCGCATGTGGCACGACGGTGATGGCATTGCCGTGGTCAGCTTCAAGACCAAGATGAACACCGTCTCCGACCACGTGCTCGACGGCTTGCAGGAATGCGTGTCGCGTGCCGAGAAGGACTTCCAGGGCCTGGTGATCTGGCAGCAGAAGGAACCCTTCTCCGCCGGTGCCGACCTGGCCGGTGCGCTCGGCCTGCTGCAGGCCGGCAAGGTCGACCAGTTCGAAGAAATGGTGCACAACTTCCAGCGCACCAGCCAGCGCATCAAGTACTCGCTGGTGCCGGTGGTGGCTGCGGTGCGTGGCCTGGCCCTGGGTGGCGGCTGTGAGTTCCAGATGCACAGCGCCAAGACCGTGGCCTTCCTGGAAAGCTACATCGGTCTGGTCGAGGCCGGCGTCGGCCTGCTGCCGGCAGGCGGCGGCCTGAAGGAACTGGCGGTGCGTGCCTCGCAGGCCGCTGGCCCGGGCGGTGACGTGTTCGCCGAACTGAAGAAGACCTTCGAGACCGTGGCGATGGCCAAGGTGTCCAACTCGGCGGTCAACGCCCAGGAACTGGGCCTGCTGCGCAGCACCGACAAGGTGGTGTTCAACAGCTACGAGGCCCTGTACATCGCCAAGGCCGAAGCACGCGCCCTGGCCGAAGCGGGCTACCGTCCGCCGCTGCCGGCACGCCGCATCCAGGTGGCCGGCGACGTCGGCATCGCCACCTTCAAGATGATGCTGGTCAACATGCTGGAAGGCCGCTTCATCAGCCCGTACGACTACGAGATCGCCGAGCGCATCGCCACCGTGCTGTGCGGCGGCAAGGTCGACCGCGGCACCCTGGTCGACGAAGAGTGGCTGCTGACCCTGGAGCGCAAGCACTTCGTCGAACTGGCCCAGCAGGAAAAGACCCAGGCCCGCATCGCGCACATGCTGAAGACCGGCAAGCCGCTGCGTAATTGATTGATGGCGGGTGCCGGCCACGGGTCGGCATCCCTCTGCCTCTGGTAGGTGCCCACCTTGGCGGGCACACCGGCAAAAAACTTCGAGAGATCACTGCAATGACCAAGCAAATCCAGGACGCCTACATCGTCGCCGCCACCCGCACCCCGGTTGGCAAGGCGCCCAAGGGCATGTTCCGCAACACCCGCCCCGACGACATGCTCGCCCACGTGCTGCGCAGCGTCGTGGCGCAGGCGCCGGGCGTGGACGTCAACCGCATCGATGACGCGATCATCGGCTGCGCGATGCCCGAAGCCGAGCAGGGCATGAACGTGGCCCGCATCGGCGTGCTGCTGGCCGGTCTGCCGAACACGATTGCCGCGCAGACCGTGAACCGCTTCTGCTCCTCCGGCCTGCAGGCCGTGGCGCAGGCCGCCGACGCGATCCGCCTTGGCAACGCCGACCTGATGCTGGCCGGCGGCACCGAATCGATGTCGATGGTGCCGATGATGGGCAACAAGATTGCGATGGCCCCCAGCGTGTTCGACAACGACCACGTCGCCATCGCCTACGGCATGGGCATCACCGCCGAGAAGGTCGCTGAAGAGTGGAAGGTCTCGCGCGAAGACCAGGACGCGTTCGCCCTGGCCTCGCACCAGAAGGCCATGGCCGCCATCCAGAACGGCGACTTCAAGGACGAGATCAGCCCGTACGAGATCGTCTCGCACCAGCCCGACCTCGCCGACGGCAAGCGCATCATCACCCGCAACAAGGTGGCCGACACCGACGAAGGCCCGCGCCCGGATTCCTCCGCTGAAGGCCTGGCCAAGCTGCGCCCGGTGTTCCGCAACGGCCAGTTCGGCGGCACCGTCACTGCCGGCAACTCCTCGCAGATGAGCGATGGCGCCGGTGCGGTACTGCTGGCGTCGGAACAGGCGATCAAGGATTACGGCCTGACCCCGCTGGCCCGCTTCGTCAGCTTCTCGGTGGCCGGCGTGCGCCCGGAAGTGATGGGCATCGGCCCGATCGCCGCGATCCCGAAGGCACTGAAGCAGGCCGGCCTGACCCAGGACCAGCTGGACTGGATTGAGCTCAACGAAGCCTTCGCCGCGCAGTCGCTGGCGGTGATCCGCGATTGCGGCCTGGACCCGAGCAAGGTCAACCCGTTGGGCGGCGCGATCGCCCTGGGCCATCCGCTGGGCGCAACCGGCGCGATCCGTACCGCGACCCTGCTGCACGGCCTGCGTCGTCGCCAGCAGAAGTACGGCATGGTGACGATGTGCATCGGCACCGGCATGGGTGCGGCGGGTATTTTCGAGGCGCTGTAAGGTTCAAGGCGTTGCCGGCTGCAGTGTCGGTTTGCTGTGGGGCCCGGGTGGGTGAGACTGCCCGGGACACTCCGTGAACCCCCCTCCGGGGTCCGGCCCAGCCGCTAGCGGCTGTGCGTTCGGGCGCTTGCGAAGCAGTGCTTCGCAACCAAAGCGCCCTCACCCTTGGGGGCTCGATGGCGCCATCCATGGCGCCAACGGTCCCGGGCAGCCCTGCCGACCCGTCCCTTCCAGCCTCCCCGCGGCGGAAGGATGAGCAAAGGCAAGAGCAGTAGATCCACGCCATGCGTGGATGCTCTGGAAACGAAAAAAGGCAGCCATCGGCTGCCTTTTTTGTTTCTGCCCTGCTCTTGATTCCGCCCTTCCCGTCCGCGCCCGCAGGAAACCTGACAGGCGGGGCGGGTGGGCCTTTGCAGGACCGTTCGCCGCATGGATGCGGCGACAGAGCCCCCATGGACGGGTTTACGGCGTGTCCTGCAAAGGCCCACCCGTCCCGCCCATCACGTATCAATCAAGGCGCCGCGAACGGAGCGCTTGAAAACACCTTATTCCGCCAGCATCGCCGCCAGCTTCTCGCGTGCCGGGCCGGCCAGCTTCGGGTTGTCCAGCGCGAAGCGAATCGTCGCCTCCACCAGCCCCAGGTGCGTGCCGCAATCGAAACGGGTGCCCTCGAAACGATAGGCATCCACCTCTTCGGTCTTCAGCAGCTGCGCGATCGCATCAGTCAGCTGGATCTCGCCACCGGCACCGCTGCCGGTCTGCTCCAGCAGTTCGAAGATCTTCGGGCTCAGCACGTAGCGGCCGACCACGGCCAGGTCGCTCGGTGCGTCCTCCGGCTTCGGCTTCTCTACGATCTGCGAGATACGACCCTTGCGGCCATCGAACGCATCGGTGGCGACAATGCCGTAGCTGGCGGTCTTGTCATGCGGCACGTCTTCCACCGCGATCACGCTGGCGCCACTGGCTTCGTTGAGGTCGGCCATCTGCTTCAGCGCGCCATCGCCACGGTTCCAGATCAGGTCGTCCGGCAGCAGCACCGCGAACGGCTCGTCGCCGATCACCGCCTTGGCACACAGCACCGCATGGCCCAGGCCCAGCGCTTCAGCCTGGGTCACGAAGATCGCACGCACGCCGTTGGGCAGCACATGGCGGATCATCTCCAGCTGTTCCAGCTTGCCGGCACGCTCGAGCTTCTGCTCCAGTTCGTAGGCCTTGTCGAAATAATCGGCCACCGCATGCTTGTAGCGGTTGGTGATGAACACCAGCGTGTCGCAGCCCGCTTCGATCGCTTCATCAACCGCGTACTGGATCAGCGGACGATCAATGATTGGCAACATTTCCTTCGGCACCGTCTTGGTTGCCGGCAAAAAGCGCGTCCCGAGCCCTGCCACTGGAAAAACTGCCTTGCGAATTCGCTTGCTCATTGGTGCCTGTTGGCCTCACGTGCCGGAAAGGGCACGACTTTAGCGGATGAAATGTAAGCATCCTGTTCGATGGGAGAGAACTCCGGCATCGTCGCGAACAGGATCTCCTGGATGCTGGTGGTGTCGTAGCTGCACACCGCCTCGCGCAGGCGCGGGACATTGCCCAGCACCACATCGCGCGCGAACGTGCGCACACCGGCCTCGAGAATCTTCGGGTGCGCGGTCGAACGATAGTCCTCGTCCGAATAGAACAGCGTCTCGTGCAGCTTCTCGCCCGGGCGCAGGCCGGTGTAGATGATCGGAATGTCCTTGTACGGCTGCTTGCCGGCCAGGCGGATCATCTGTTCGGCCAGGACGCGGATTGGCACCGGCTCACCCATGTCAAGCGTATAGATCGCACCATGCGAGGCTGACGCGGCGGCCTGCAGAATCAACTGGCAGGCCTCCGGGATGGTCATGAAGTAGCGGCTGACTTCCGGGTCGGTGACAGTAACCGGTCCGCCGCGCAGGATCTGCTCGCGGAACAGCGGCACCACGCTGCCGGCCGAGGCCAGCACGTTGCCGAAGCGCACGGTGACGAACCGGGTATGCGTGGACCTCTGGTCCAGGCTCTGGCAGATCATCTCGGCGTAGCGCTTGCTGGCACCCAGCGCATTGACCGGATCAACCGCCTTGTCGGTAGAGATGAACACGAAATGCTCGACGTGCGCCTCAAGGCAGGCACGAGCCACGTTCTCGGTGGCCAGGATATTGTTTCGCACCGCTTCGCGCAGCTGACGCTCCAGCACCGGCACATGCTTGTAGGCAGCGGCATGGAACGCGGTATCGACCGGATGCAGCGACAACGCGTGGCGGATCACCGCCGGGTCGCCACAGTCGCCCAGTACCGCTTCGACCTCGACATCGGGGAAGCTGCGGCGCAGCTCGCCTTCAATGGTCAGCAACAGCAGCTCGCTGATCTCCAGCAGGATGATGCGGCCGGCGCCATGGCGCGCGCACTGGCGGCACAGCTCCGAGCCGATCGAGCCACCGGCACCGGTGACCATCACCGTACGCCCGCCCAACCAGCCGCGAATCAGGTTCCAGTCCGGCATGATCGGCTTGCGGCCGAGCAGATCCTCGATCGCCACTTCCTTCAACTGCCCTGGCAGCGACTGGCCCTGCAGGATGTCGCTGAGCTTGGGTACGGTACGGAACGGCACGCCGGTGCTTTCGCAGATGGCGACGATCCGCTGCATGCCCGCGGCATCCAGCGACGGAATAGCAATGACCAGCAGCTTGGCCGCGGTTTCGCGAACCACCGCCGGCGCGTCGTCCAGGCCGCCCAGGATGGGCAGCCCCTGCAGCTTGGCCCCTCGCAGGTGGGGTGCATCGTCCAGCAGGCCCACCGGCTCGAAGTTGCCCGACCGGCGCAGGTCGCGGACCAGGGTCTCGGCCGCCTGGCCGGCACCGAGGATCAACACGCGCCGCGCGGACGAATCCGACTGCAGCGACTGGTAATCCTTCCAGGCCCGGTACAGCAGCCGGGGCGCACCCAGCAGCGCCGACAGTGCGAACGGATAGATCACCAGCACCGACATCGGTACGCCATCGAAGCGCTTCCACATCAGCACCAGCACGATGGCGACCATGCCGATGAAGCTGGCCTTGAAGATGTTCAGCAGGTCGCTGACGCTGGCGAAACGCCACAGCCCGCGATACAGGCCAACGCGCCAGAACACCAGGCCCTGCAGCAGCAGTACCAGGGTGGTGTCGACATTCCACAGGGGAAGCGCGGGCGCGTTGGGAAGGATCGAGTAGCGCCCCGCATGGAGCAGCTGCCAGCATGCCCAGACCATGAAAAGGTCGTGGCAGACGATGGCCGAACGCGGCATCAGGCCGAGGATTCTGTCCCGCCAGGGTGAAGCCATGAGTCAGATAGTTCCTTGTCGGTGACGCAATCCATTGCGCAGGAGGAGCCAAAGGACGCTCAGCGCAATGAACCACGCGATCGCCACGACAGCCTCCCACCTCGGCTGCAAATTCGAGCAGACATTAAGCACTGTAATACTGAACAGGCCCAAAGCAAAGTACATCCCTGTCACCTGAGCGTGGCTGGCTCCTGCCTGGACCGCCCTCTGGTAGACGTGCTGGGTATGGGGTTCCGTCCAGCGTTGCCCGGAAATGATGCGCGCCAGCAGTGTGAAGCCTGCGTCCACAAGGAACGCCGAGGCCGGGACCAGCAGCAGGATCCAATTGATGTCGGTACGCACGCTGGCGATCGCCAGAACCACCGCCACGGCATACCCCAGCGCGCCACTTCCGACATCACCCATGAAGATCCGTGCCCGCGGAAAGTTGAACGGCAGGAATCCCAGGCAGGCCAGGCCCAGCGCCACGGCGGCAAGCGAATAGGGCCAGGGCAGCACCGGCGCCAGGCCCAGCGCGACCACGATGGCCTGGCTGGCGGCAATGCCGTTGATCCCATCCATGAAGTTCCAGATGTTGATCAGCGAGGCAGTGAACAGCAGCACCAGCACGGCCAGCAGCCAGCTGCCACCATGCATCTTGACCAACGCAGCCAGCAGCGCGGCGGCGATGAAGTGCACCAGCAGCCGGCGCATGGCCGGAAGCGGCTTGTGATCGTCCCACCAGCCGATGCCCGCGACCAGGACCAGGCCGAGACTGGCAACCAGCAGGCTGGGCGTTGCTTCGGGCCAGGCCCACATCGCCACGCCCGCCGTAACGAGCAGGCTGATGACGATGGCGATGCCGCCACCGCGGGGGGTTGCCACGCTATGGCTGCGGCGTTCGCCGGGCTGGTCCATCAGCTGCCTGCGCAGCGCGTAACCGCGTGCCGCCCAGGTCAGCGCCGCACTCAGCAGGGCCAATCCCAGCAGCGCCCCCATCACAAACCACGGCATGGATCAGAGCACCGCGTAGTTCAGCAGTGGCTTGACCGTGCCCCACTCCTTGCAGCTCGGGCACTGCCAGTGGTGGGTACGCGCGCCGAAGCCGCAGCGGGTGCAGCGGTAAGCGGGGTTGCGGACCAGCAACTGGTCGGTGATGTGCTTGAGGTCGTGCAGGGTCGCCGTGGAATCGGCGCCTTCGGCCAGGGTCAGGTCGATCAGCGCGGACTCGCCACGTACCGAAGGACGATCCTTGAGCTGGCGGCCGAGGTAGGCACGGGCCGGGGCCACGCCCTCCTGCTCTTCCATCAGGCGGGTCAGCGCCAGCACCGGGGCGATACCACGATAGTGCTCGGTCATTTCCGAGAGGAACGCACGCGCACCGCCGAGGTCGCCGACCTTCCGGTAGTTGGCCATCAGCGCAGGCAGCAGCTCGGGCAGGTACTCGGGATCGTTGCGGGCCGCGCGCTCGAACGCGCGCACGGCGGCTTCGGCGTTGCCGGCATCCGTTTCCAGGCGGCCCTCGATGATGCCGGCACGCACCGACATCGCGTCGGCCTGGTAGGCGCGGGCAATCGCTGCCCTCGCCTCTTCCAGCTTGCCGGCGCCGCGGAAGCGCTCGGCCAGCTCGCACTCGAACTGGCTGATCAGCTTGCCCATCGGCTCGCCGGTCACGTCCTCGAAGCGGGTGGCATTGTCGATCGCCTTTTCCCAGTCACGCTCAGCCTGGTAAATGCCGATCAGGTGCTTGAGCGCCTGCGGAGCACGCTGGTCCAGCTGCGCCAGTTCGGTGAACACGGTCTCTGCGCGGTCCAGCAGGCCGGACTTCATGTAGTCCTCGCCCAGTGCCAGCAGCGCCTGCACGCGCTGCGCGTCGCTCAGGTCGTGGCGGTTGACCAGGCCCTGGTGCAGGCGGATGGCGCGATCGACTTCACCACGGCGGCGGAAAAGATGGCCCAGCGCGACCTGGGTCTCGAAGGTTTCCTTGTCCAGCTCGGCGATGTGCAGGAACAGCTCGATGGCCTTGTCCGGCTGTTCGTTGAGCAGGTAGTTCAGGCCGCGGAAATAGGTGCTGGACAGGCGGCTGACCTGGTTGTCACCGTGGCGTTGCCCGCCACGCCGGCCGATCACCCATCCGGCCAATGCGGCCAGCGGAACGAACAGGAAAAACCACAGCCACTCGGTGACGAAATCCATCTTCGGTCAGCGTCCATCAAAAGATTGCGGGGGAACCACCGGCGCCGACGTGGCGGCAACGGACTTGTTGGCGCGGCGCAGCTGGCTGTAGAGCGGAATGACCACGCTCACCAGCACCAGGCCGGCGCCGACGATCACGCCGATCAGCAGCGCGGCAATCAGCGCCACGCCGACGGACGTATTCAATTGGGTGAACAACAGGTTGATCGACATCGCGGTCATGTTGACCGCACCAATGATCAGCCCAAGGATCAGCACCGCCAGCAGGACCAGCAGACGAAAAACCTTCATGCGACAGCTCCAGTGGCAGGAGACCGTAGCTTATCCGACTCGCGGCTCGATTCGCACGCGGTGGCGCGACGGCGGGGCGGGCTCAGGCCGGATCGGCGTCCAGCGGCAGCACACTGCTGACCCGCTCGCGCAGTTCCTTGCCCGGCTTGAAATGGGGGACGTGCTTGCCCGGAAGGGCCACCGATTCACCGGTCTTCGGGTTGCGGCCCAGGCGCGGCGGACGGTAGTGCAGCGAGAAGCTGCCAAAGCCACGGATTTCGATGCGATCCCCGGCAGAGAGGGAACCGCCCATCATTTCCAGCAATGACTTGACCGCCAGATCGACATCATCGGCCTTCAGGTGCGCCTGCCGGCGCGCAAGGATTTCGATCAGTTCGGATTTGGTCATTACCGGCTCACATCAGGGGCATCTCAGCCTGAAACGGCCCGGGCAGTGCCCGGGCCGTCCAGGAAACAACGAACAGCGTAAGGCCGATTACTCGGACTTGTTGCCGCTCAGCTGCGCACGCAGCAGCGCGCCCAGCTGGGTGGTGCCGCTGGCAGCCGAAGAGGACTGGTATTCCTCCAGCACTTCGCGCATTTCCGCGTCGTCCTTGGCCTTGATCGACAGCTGCAGGGTGCGGCCCTTGCGGTCCATGCCCACGAACTTGGCTTCGACCTTGTCGCCGACCTTCAGGTGCTGGGTGGCGTCGTCAACGCGCTCGTTGGCGATGTCGCGGGCCGAGACGTAACCTTCGATGCCGTCAGCCAGCTCGATGATCGCGCCCTTGGCGTCGACTTCCTTCACCACGCCCTCAACCTTGGAGCCCTTCGGATTGGCAGCCATGTACTGGCCGAACGGATCCTGCTCCAGCTGCTTGACGCCCAGCGAGATGCGCTCACGCTCCGGATCGACAGCCAGGACAACCGCGTCCAGGGTGTCGCCCTTCTTGAAGTTGCGAACGATGTCTTCGCCAGTGGTCGCCCAGCTGATGTCGGACAGGTGAACCAGGCCGTCGATGCCGCCGTCCAGGCCGATGAAGATGCCGAAGTCGGTGATCGACTTGATCTGGCCCGACACCTTGTCACCCTTCTTGTGGGTGGCAGCGAAGGTTTCCCACGGATTGGCGGCAACCTGCTTCATGCCCAGCGAGATGCGGCGACGCTCCTCGTCCACGTCCAGGACCATGACTTCAACTTCGTCACCGACCTGCACGACCTTGGACGGGTTGACGTTCTTGTTGGTCCAATCCATTTCGGAAACGTGCACCAGGCCTTCGACGCCCGGCTCGATCTCGACGAACGCGCCGTAATCGGTGACGTTGGAGACCTTGCCGAACACGCGGCTGTTGGCCGGGTAACGACGGGCGATGTTATCCCACGGATCTTCGCCCAGCTGCTTCAGACCCAGCGAAACGCGGTTGCGCTCGCGGTCGAACTTCAGCACGCGCACGTCCAGCTCGTCGCCGACGTTGACGACTTCGGACGGATGGCGCACGCGCTTCCATGCCATGTCGGTGATGTGCAGCAGGCCGTCGATACCGCCCAGGTCCACGAACGCGCCGTAGTCGGTCAGGTTCTTGACGACACCCTTCAGGATCGCGCCTTCCTGCAGCTTGTCCATCAGCTGCTCGCGCTCTTCCGAGTGCTCGCTTTCGACGACAGCGCGGCGCGAAACCACGACGTTGTTACGCTTGCGGTCCAGCTTGATGAGCTTGAACTCGAGCTCCTTGCCTTCCAGGTAGGCCGGATCGCGCACCGGGCGCACATCGACCAGGGAACCCGGCAGGAAGGCGCGGACATCCTTGATGTCCACGGTGAAACCACCCTTGACCTTGCCGCTGATGCGGCCGGTGATGGTTTCGTTCTTTTCCAACGCTTCTTCCAGCTCGTCCCACACCATCGCGCGCTTGGCCTTCTCGCGCGACAGGACGGTTTCGCCGAAGCCGTTCTCGATCGAGTCGAGGGCGACCTTGACGATGTCGCCTTCGGCGACGTCGATTTCGCCAGCGTCGTTACGGAACTGTTCGATCGGCACGATGCCTTCGGACTTCAGGCCAGCGTTGATCACCACGACGTCGCCGCGGACTTCAACAACGGTACCGCTGACGATGGCGCCCGGCTTCAGCTTGGCCAGGTTGGCCTGGCTGGCTTCAAACAGTTCGGCAAATGATTCGGTCATTAGATTTACTCTGTTGGACACATGGGTCGGTGGCGTCCCCTTCAGGGGAATGGCGACCGCCCGCCTGTTGGTCGACCCCGGAAACGCAGGTCGTGTGTAGTAGGAAAACCGCCACGCATCATTGCGCGACGGAGCTGGTACAGCACTGCTTTGCGCGACCACCACCGGTGTTGCTGGCAGTACTCCCGCGCGAACGGATCAGGCAGCCGGAACCGGAAGCAGATCCATCACTCGGGCAACGACATCATCGATGCCGATGCCTGTGGTGTCGATGAGGACAGCATCGTCTGCCGGCTTCAGGGGCGCCACGGTACGCTGAGCATCACGGGCGTCGCGGGCCATGATCTCGCGCAGGAGGTCATCAAAGCTAACAGAAACCCCCTTGTCTTTCAACTGCTTATGCCGGCGCTCGGCGCGCTCCTCGGCACTGGCGGTCAGAAAGACCTTGTAGGACGCGTCCGGGAAGATCACCGTGCCCATGTCACGGCCATCGGCGACCAGGCCCGGCAGTTCCCTGAATGCGCGCTGGCGCTCCTTCAGGGCGGCACGGACCTCAGGAATGGCGGCAATGGCCGAGGCCAGCGCCCCCGTGGTCTCCAGGCGCAGCTCGTCGGTGGCATCGGTGCCGTTGACCAGGACCCGCATGGCCTCGCCCTGCTCGGCAAACTGGACGTGGGTGTCGAAGGTGCAGCGGACCAGCGCCGAGGCATCCGAGGTATCGATGTCGGCCCAGCTGGCAGCCACGCCCACCGCCCGGTACAGCGCGCCCGAATCCAGGTAATGCCAGCCCATCCGGCGCGCCACGATGCGGCTGATGGTACCCTTGCCGGCCCCGGATGGGCCGTCGATGGTCAGGACGGGAGCGAGTGGATTCATGGGGGTCCCAGAGCGTGTGAAGAGGCCATTCTAGCCCCTGCCAGACGCCCCCAGCAGGATCTTTTGTGCAACCACTTGAAACCACGAGGAAAAGCCCGGTAGAATGGCGGGCTTGAACGAGCGTCAACTGCCGATTGTCTTTCGCATATCGCGGCCACGCTCCACCCGAACAACTACTGTTTACGCCGAGGTATGCCATGAAAGTCCTGTCCTCCCTGAAGTCGGCGAAGGCCCGTCACCGTGACTGCAAGGTCGTGCGTCGCCGTGGCAAGATCTTCGTCATCTGCAAGTCGAACCCGCGTTTCAAGGCGCGTCAGCGCTAAGCCTCACAGCCCTCGCGGCTGCGGCTGGCCCTACGCGGGGCCGACCCGATGCAAAAAGCCGCCTTCGGGCGGTTTTTTGTTTATGCGGCTTTTTCCTGCCGTTTTTGCTGTAATCGCCGTTCTTGACCACTGGGGAGTAGTTCGAGATGAAGCGTTACCTGTCCGCCCTGGCCATGCTGGCCACCCTGGCCGCCGCCACACCGGTGCTGGCCGATACCCTGCTTGTCGACCGCGCCCGCGAAAAACCAGCTGGTGCCCTGCCCGCGCGCGGCCAGAGCATGCAGCAGGTGCAGGCGCAGTTCGGTGCACCAAGCGAGCAGCTGCAGCCGCGTGGCGGGCAGAAACGGCAGTGGCCGACCATCAACCGCTGGGTGTACCCGCAGTTCACCGTCTACTTCGAGAAGCAGAAGGTGATCAACGTGGTGGCCAACCAGGCGGACCCGAACGAAATCGGCCCGAAACCGCCGATCCGATGATCCCTCTACCCGCCGTGCGCGGGCCTGTGTAGCGAGACCATGAACCAGACCCTTCGTTTTCCTGCCGAATGGGAAGCCCAGAGCGGCATCCTGATTGCCTGGCCCACCGCCGACACCGACTGGGCCGACCGCCTGGGCCAGGTGGAAGAGACCTACATCGCGCTGGTCGCGGCCATCACCCGCTTCCAGCCGGTGCTGATCTGCGTGGCCGATGACGATGTGGAGACCTATGCCGAGATGCGGCTGCGCTCCAACCGCATCGACATGGACAAGGTCCACTTCACCACGGCGGCCTACGACGATACCTGGCTGCGCGACTCCGGCCCGATCACCCTGCGCCGCGCCGATGGCGGCTTCCAGCTGCTGGACTTCCGCTTCACCGGCTGGGGCGGCAAGTTCGACGCGACCCTGGATGACCAGCTGGTGGGCGTGCTCGACCAGGCCGGCGTGTTCAACGACGCACCGGTGCGCAGCATCCCGTTCGCGCTGGAAGGCGGCGGCATCGAGACCGACGGTGAAGGCACCCTGCTGACCACCTGGAAGTGCCTGCACGAGCGCCACCCGGACCGCGACCGGGCAAGCCTGACTGCCGACCTGGCCGACTGGCTGCAGCAGGATCGCGTGCTGTGGCTGGACCACGGCTACCTGGAAGGCGACGACACCGACGCCCACATCGACACCCTCGCCCGCTTCGCCTCGGCCGACAGCATCGTCTACCAGGCCTGCGACGACCAAAGCGACTCGCATTACGCCGAGCTGCAGGCGATGGGCGACGAGCTGGCCGCACTGCGCACCAAGGATGGGCAGCCGTACCGCCTGTTCCCGCTGCCGTGGGCACAGCCGGTGATCGACGAAGGCCGCCGCCTGGCTGCGTCGTACGCCAATTACCTGATCGTCAACGGTGCCGTGCTGATGCCGGCCTACGGCGATCCGGCTGACGATCTCGCCCGCGACGTGCTGGCGCAGGCGCACCCGGGCCGCGAGATCGTGCAGGTGCCGTGCCGCTCGCTGATCTGGCAGAACGGCAGCCTGCACTGCATCACCATGCAGCTGCCGGAAGGCCTGTTGAAGGCATGACGGTAGTGCCGGCCGCTGGCCGGCAACCATGCAATGCCTGATGGATCCACGGGATTGCCGGCCAGCGGCCGGCACTACCAGCACCCATTCAGCGCGCGACACGCCGTCGCCGTCCATCCGCGCTAACATGCAGGTTTTCCCCCGCAGGAACGCCCCGCATGAACTCGCGCAGCCCCCTTACCGTCGCCCTGATCCAGGAGCGCAACCACGGTGATGCCGCCGCCAACCTGGCGGTGATCGAAGCACGCGTGGCCGAGGCGGCTGCGCAGGGTGCCAAGCTGGTGCTGCTGCAGGAACTGCATAACGGTCCGTACTTCTGCCAGCACGAGTCGGTGGACGAGTTCGACCTGGCCGAGCCGATTCCGGGCCCGAGCACTGAGCGCCTGGGCGCGCTGGCGAAGAAGCATGGCGTGGTACTGGTCGGCTCGCTGTTCGAGCGCCGAGCTGCCGGCCTGTACCACAACACCGCGGTAGTGTTCGAAAAGGACGGCACGCTGCTGGGCAAGTACCGCAAGATGCATATCCCGGACGACCCGGGCTTCTACGAGAAGTTCTACTTCACCCCGGGCGACATCGGCTTCAAGCCGATCGATACCTCGGTGGGCCGCCTCGGCGTGCTGGTGTGCTGGGACCAGTGGTACCCGGAAGCGGCGCGCCTGATGGCGCTGGCCGGTGCCGAGCTGCTGCTGTACCCGACCGCGATCGGCTGGGACCCGGACGATGTGCAGGACGAGAAGACCCGCCAGCGCGACGCCTGGGTGCTGAGCCACCGCGGCCACGCCGTGGCCAACGGCCTGCCGGTGCTGAGCTGCAACCGCGTCGGCCACGAGGCTTCGCCGCTGGGCGCGTCGGGCATCCAGTTCTGGGGCAACAGCCACATGCTCGGCCCGCAGGGCGAGTTCCTGGCCGAGGCCGGCACCGATGCCACCGTGCTGGTGTGCGACGTCGACCTGCAGCGCAGCGAGCACGTGCGCCGCATCTGGCCGTTCCTGCGTGATCGCCGCATCGATGCGTACGGCGACCTGCTCAAGCGCTACATCGACTGAGCCGGAGCCCGCGCATGGCCGTCCTCATCCGTGATGCCGGCCCGGCCGACATCGACGCGATCACCGCGATCTATGCGGTGGAAGTGACCGACTTCGTCAACACCTACGAGTACGACATCCCCGACGCGCCGGAGATGCTGCGCCGCATGCGCGACATCATCGACCGTGGCTTCCCCTACCTGGTCGCCGAGATCGACGGCCAGGTGGCCGGCTATGCCTACGCCAACACCTACCGCACCCGCATCGCCTACCAATGGACCGTGGAAAACTCGGTCTACGTCGATGCCCGCTTCCAGGGCCAGGGCGTGGGCGCCGGCCTGCTCCAGGCCCTCATCGACGCCTGCGTGGCGCGCGGCTACCGGCAGATGGTGGCGGTGATCGGTGAACCGACCAATGCCGCCTCCATCAAGCTGCACGAACGCTTCGGCTTCGAGCTGGTGGGCGTGTTCCGTGGCCTTGGCCGCAAGCATGGCCGCTGGCTGGATACCGTGCAGATGCAGCGCGCGCTCGGCGATGGCGCCGACACCGCACCTTCCAATGAATGAATCCATGACTGAAACCCTTCCTGACACCGGCGATGACCTGTTCGCCGGCCAGCCGGTACGCGTCGTTGAACGCGACGGCGTGCGCTACACCCTGCTCGGCACCGCGCACGTCTCTCGCGCCAGCGTCGAAGCAGTGGAAAAAGCGATCGACAGTGGTCGCTTCGACGCGGTGGCCGTCGAGCTCGATCCGCAGCGCCTGCAGGCCCTGAGCGACCCGGACACCCTGGCCAAGCTCGACCTGGTCGAGGTGATCCGCAAGGGCCGCGTCGCCCTGTTCGCCGCCAACCTGGCGTTGTCCGCCTACCAGCGGCGCCTGGCCGAGCAGCTCGACATCGAGCCGGGTGCCGAACTCAAGCGCGCGGTGGAACTGGCCCGCGAGCGCGATCTGCCTGTGCACCTGATCGACCGTGAAGTCGGCCTGACCTTCCGCCGTGCATCGCAGCGGCTGGGCTTCTTCGGCAAGCTGAAGCTGGTCGCCGGGCTTGGCGCCGGCCTGTTCTCGTCGGAGGAAGTGGGCGAGAACGAGATCGAAAAACTTAAGCAGGGCGACATGCTGGAGTCGAGCTTCGGCGAGTTCGCCAGCGAGAGCCCGGCGCTGTACGAGACCATCATCGGCGAGCGCGACCGCTACATGGCCACGCGCCTGCGCGAAGCGCACGACCCGCAGCAGCGCGAAGTGCTGGCGGTGGTCGGTGCCGGCCACCTGGCCGGGCTGGCACGCTATCTGGAAACCGACACCGAGGCGCCGGCACCGCTGCGCGCCGAGCTGGAATCGGTGCCGAAGAAGCGCAACATCCCGTGGTTCACGCTGGGCATCCTGGCCATCGTAGCGACCGGCATCGGCGTGGGCTTCTACCGCGGCGGGCTGGGCGTGGGCACCGAGCTGCTGGCGACCTGGGCGATGTACACCGGCGGTCTGGCCGGCCTGGGCTGCCTGCTGGCCGGTGGCCATCCGCTGAGCATCCTGACCGCGATCGCGGTGGCACCGTTCAAGCCGTTCCGCTTGAGCATTCCAACCGGCGCGTTCTCGGCGCTGGTGGAAGCACGCCTGCGCAAGCCGGCGTACGAGGACTTCCTGAAGCTGCGCGACGATGCGCAGAGCCTGAAGGGCTGGTACCGCAACCGCGTCACCCGCGTGGTGCTGACCTTCATGCTGACCAACCTGGGCAGCATGCTGGGCCTGTGGCTGACCACGTTCAAGGTCTGGGGCAAGGTGGCGGGCTGATGGTCCCGCCCCACGTGGCTATACTCGGCGTTTAAGGAGGAACACAGCGATGGATGCATATGACGCGCTGATGCGCGATGGTTACGTAGTCGTTCGCCAGGCCATCGCGCCGGCGCTGGTCCAGGACATCAATGAGCGCATCGCGCGCTTCAAGCAGCGCAACCCAAAAGCGGTAACGCGCAACCTGGACGATCACAATCGCATGTACCGGGTCGTCAACCTGCACCTGGCAGTGGATGCGATGACACGCCTGCTCACCGACAACCCGGCCATCGACGTCTGCGACCGCTTCCTCGGTGAACCCACTACGCTCTACACCAGCCTCTACTACGAGCGCGGATCCGAACAGTCATTGCACCGCGATACGCCGCTGTTCTGCACCTCCCCGGGCGAGCGCTACATGGGCGTGTGGACGGCACTGGAGGCAGTTGATGACAGTAACGGCCCACTACGGGTGGTCCCGGGCAGCCACCTGCTGCCGCCCATTGATGTGCAGGCGCTGCGACGCACGGTCTTCGGCGACAGCCCGGTCGGCGCCATGTCGCCGGAGGGCTGGACTGCCTACCAGGATGCGGTGGCCCGCCAATGCGAAGATGCTGGCCTGCAACCGCAAGCGGTGCACGTGCAGGCGGGTGACGTCATCGTCTGGCACCCACAGTTGTTCCATGGCGGCGCCCCGCATCCTTCGTCCGGCACGCGCCGCAGCGTGGTGATGCATGTGACCCCGAAGTCGATGCCGGTCGGTCACATGGATGTCTTCTACGGACAGACCCACCCGCCGGAGAAGGCGCCATGGCGCTACTACCGACGCGGTCGGCGTGAGATCGCGCGGTTCGGCCATGTCGATTTCGGGCATGAATACACCCGGCGCACGCTGTTCCTGCGCAAGGCCTGAAAAAAAATGGGGGGAGACCGCCCCACTACGACCGGTCTCCCCCCACACCACAACACGTTGTCGTGCATTACAGCCGGGCAGCGCCCGGCTCTACCATCTCCAGACCGCGGGCGCGCCGGATCAGTCGCGTGACCGCACTGCGCAGGTCATCCAGCACCGCATAGATGGTCGGCAGGAACAGCAGGCTGACCACCGTCGAGAACGCCAGGCCACCGGCGATCGCGCGCGCCATCGGCGCGTACTCCGGGCCGTTGCCGAACATCTGCGTATTGGTCAGCGAGATCGGCACCATCGCCAGGATCGCCGTGCCCATGGTCATCATGATCGGGCGCAGCCGCTCGCGCGAGCCTTCAACCAGTGCCTGCGTTCGGCCCATTCCGCCGCGCCGCAGGTTGTTGATGTGCTCGATCATCACGATGCCGTTGTTCACCACCACGCCCATCAGCACCAGGATGCCGATGAAGGACATGATCCCGAACGAAGTGCCAGTGATCCAGAACAGCCAGAACACGCCGAAGATCGAGAACAGCACGCCACTCATGATCGCCGCAGGGAACAACAGCGACTCGAATACCGCGGCCATCACCACGTAGATCATCACCAGTGCGATCAGCAGGTTGAACACCATCTGCTGCATCGCTTCGTCGTCGTTGCCGTAGTCACCGCCATCGAAGGTGAAGCCATAGCCGGCCGGGAAGTTCATCGGCTTGAGCACCGATTCCATGGCCTTGCGGCCGTCCGGCGCGGTGACCTTCTCGGCCAGGTTGGCCTTGATGGTCAACGTGGTCTGGCGGTTGGTACGGCCGATCTGGGTGGCCGACGAACCGACGTCGACACTGACCAGGCTCAGCAGCGGCACGCTGCGGCCATCACCGGTACGTACGCTGAAGCCGGCCAGATCCTCGGGGCTGCTCTGTTCGGCACCGGCGAAGCGGACCCATACCGGTACTTCGTTGTCACCACGACGGAACTCGCGCATCGGCGCACCGCGCAGTGCAAGGCCGACGAAGCTGGCCACCTGCTCGGCATTGAAGCCGAACGCCGCAGCGCGCTCGCGATCAACGCGCACCTTCAGTTCACCGCCCTTCTCGCCGTTGTCGATGCGCACGTCGCGCAGCTCGGCACGCTGGGCCAGCAGCGGCACCACTTCCTGACCAATTTCCTGCAGCATCGAACTGGAGTCGCCGACCAGCTGCACCTGTACGCCCTGATTGCCACCACCGCCGCCGTCGCCCCCTTGGTTGCCGACGAAATAATCGGTGCGGGCCGACTTCGGCAGCCCCTTGCGCAGCTCTTCCTGCAGCGCTTTGATGTCCTTGGCGTACTTCTCGTCGAGGGTGACCACGGTCGAGCTGCCTTCCTGCTCGCTGTACCAGGAGTACACCTGCTTCACGTGCAGGCGTTCGCGGTTCTGGTCGATCCAGCTCTCCACCCGTGCCACTTCCTCGGACATCTGCCGGTAGGTATAGGCGCCCTTCCACATGTAGCCGATGAAGATGTCCTTGCCGCCTTCGCCGCCGAACATATCGATCTTGGTCAGCTTCATCGGCACCAGGCTGACCAGCACCACCAGCAGGATGCCGAGCAGGCTCCAGCCGCGGTGGCGCAGTGACCAGTCCAGCAGCTGTGCGTAACGGCGCTGCAGGCGCGCGATCAGGCCGGTCTTCGAATGCACCAGCTTTGGCGTGGTCATGCGCGCGGACAGCATCGGGATCAGGCTGACTGCCACCAGCCACGAGGCCAGCAGCGAGACCGAGATGGTGATCGCGATCTGCGCCATGAAGATGCTGATGTTGTTGGTCTCGCCGAACAGGTTCGGTACGAATACGATGCAATGGCACAGGGTACCGGCGCTGAGCGCGATGGCCACGTTGCGGGTGCCGATGATCGAGGCCATCCGTGGCTGCCCGGGCATGCGCTCGCGTTCCTGGTAGATGCTCTCCACCACCACCACGGCGTTGTCGACCAGCATGCCGACCGCCAGCAGCAGGCCCATCATGGTCAGGATGTTCAACGTCACCCCGACGAAGTACATGAACCCCAGGGTGATGGTGAAGCAGATCGGAATGGCCAGGGTCACCATCAGCGTGGATGGCCAGTGGCGCAGGAAGAAGAACAGCACGGTCACCGACAGGATCAGGCCGACGCCGCCGGCCTCGGCCAGTTCCAGCAACGAGGAGGTCACCGCCTTGCCCTGGTTGTCGATCACCTTGATCTGCACGTCGCGCATCGACGCCTCCCCGCGGATTGCCTCGACCTCGGCCAGCGCCGCGCGCGAAACCTCCACCAGATTGGCGCTGCGCTCCTTGAAGATGTCCAGGCCGACCGCCGGGTTGCCGTCCAGGCGGCGTCCATAGCTCATGCGCGCCGGCTTCAGCCGTATCTCGGCGATATCACCCAGGCGCAGGCCCTTGGCGTTGATCACCAGGTCGCGCATTTCCTGCAGGTCGGTGATTTCGCCCACCGGCTGCACGCGCACGCGCTGGCCGTTGTCGTCGATCTGTCCGGCCGAGATCGAGAAATTCAGCGTGCGCAGGCGCTCGCTCAGCTCGTTGATGCTCAGCCCGTGCGCGTTGAGCCGGTTCGGATCGATGGCGATCTCCACCTCGTTCGGCGGCGCGCCGGTGATGTCGACGCGGGCCACGCCGGGAATGCGCTCGATGCGCCGCTTGAACTCGCGGTCGAGCATGTCATAGGCAGTGGTCAGATCGGTGGTACTGGCCAGGCGCACCTTCAGCACCGGCTGGTCACTGCTGGACCACTTGAACACGTTGTAGCGCTGCAGGTCGTCGGGCAGGTCGCTGCGGATCGCATCGATGCGCTCGTGCGCATCGGAAGCGGCAATCGCAATGTCGCGGTCCCAGTCGCTGAATTCGATGTAGATCAGCGCCGCCTCGGAGGTGGCCGACGAGCGCATGCGCTTGATGCCGGTCATCGTCGCCAGCGATTCCTCCACCGGGCGGATGATGGTCCGCTCCACTTCCTCCGGTGTCGAGCCGGTGTACGGGATCTGCACGAACAGGAACGGTGCCGAGATGTCCGGCAATGCTTCCAGCGGCAGCCGGAACGAGGCGATCAGGCCGATCACCACCAGCGACACGAAACACATGATGGTGGTGACCGGACGGCGGATGGAGAACTCGGCAACACTCATGCCGGTTCCTCCGCACCCGCCGCGCTGCCCGCTGCAGCCGGCTCGATCCCGCCGGCATGCTTGCGGCCACGTTCGCGGTAATACGCATCGCCGCGACGGTCCATCAGGTCATACACCACCGGAATGACCAGCAGGGTCAGCAGGGTCGACACCAGCAGGCCGCCGATCACGGTGATCGCCATCGGTGCACGCACTTCCGCACCCTCGCCCATCGCCACCGCCAGCGGCAGGAAGCCGAACAGCGTGCACAGCGTGGTCATGATGATCGGCCGCAGGCGTGAGCGGGCACCTTCCACCAGCGCCTCGTGCTTGGCCACGCCGGCCTCGCGCAGCTGGTTGACCTTGTCGATCAGGATGATCGCGTTCTTGGTGACCAGGCCGACCAGCAGGATCAGGCCGATGAACACCACCACCGAAATGGGCTTCCCGGTCAGCATCAGCGCCAGAATGGCGCCGACCAGCGCCAGCGGGATGGTGAACAGGATCACGAACGGGTGCAGCAGCGATTCGAACTGCGAGGCCATCACCAGGTAGACCAGGAAGATCGCCAGGCCGAAGGCGAAGATCAGCGACTTCGCCGCCTGCGCCAGCTCCTCACCCTGGCCACCGATGTGCAGGCCGACGCCTGCGCCCAGCGGCTGTTCCGACACCATCTGCTGCACTTCGCGCATGGCCGCGCCAAGATCGATGTCGCGCAGGTTGGCCGACACCACCGCCACCCGCGTCTGGTCGGCGCGATGGATCTCGCTGGGGCCAGTGGTGGCGACCACATCGGCCACCGCGCCCAGGGTGACCGGACGGGTGCTGCCCGGGTTGACGATCAGCCGACGGATGCTGTCCACGCTGGCACGATCACCTTCCTGTGCACGCACCAGCACGTCGATCTTGCGGTCACGGAAGCTGTAGCGGGTGGCGACGTCGCCGCGCACCTTCTTCACCACCACATCGGCGATCTGGCGCGTGGTCAGGCCGAGCGCACCGGCGCGTTCCTGGTCGAAGCGGATCTGGATTTCCGGGAAGCCCTCTTCCACGGTCGACTTCACGTCGGCGTAGTGCGCGTTGCCGCGCAGCATCGCCGCCAGGCGCTGGCCGGCCACTTCCAGGGTTGCCATGTCCTGCCCGCGCAGCTCGATTTCCAGCGGCGTGGAGAAGCTGAACAACGCCGGCCGTGCGAAGTCGACCTGTGCACCCGGATGCTGGCCCATGGTGTCACGCAGGCGCTCGGTGATCTCCGCTTCGGTACGCGCGTTGCCGCCGCCTTCCATCACCACGGTCAGCTTGCCGATGTTCTCGCCGCTCTCGGTGGGGCTGGCATCCAGGCGGGTGCCGCTGCCGCTGACACCGTACAGCGAAGCCACGCCCTCGCCCTTGCCGTGTGCCAGCTGCAGCTCGCGTACCAGTGCATCAGTCTGCTTCAGCGGCGTGCCGGCCGGCAGCTTCACCGTCATTTCGAAACGGTCCTGCGCCAGCTGCGGGATCAGGTCGGCACCGAGCATCGGCACCAGCGCCATGGTCGCCACGAAGATGATCGAGGCTACGCCCAATACCTTGCCCGGATGCGCCAGCGCGCTCGGCAGCAGGCGCAGGTAGCCACGCTCGGCACCGGCATAGGGCTTCATCGCCAGATCGCTGGCCTTGCGCATCACCGGACCCACCACGGCCACCACGCCACGCCATACCCGCACCACCAGCCAGGCCAGTGCGTAGAAGCTCCAGCGCGCCGTCGCGACCACGCCACGGCGGCCCAGCGCGACCGGCTTCTGCCAGCGGTTCTGCGGCTGCCACGGTGCGTTCGGCGCCTCTTCCGGGAACGCCAGCGGCGGCCGTCCCTTCAGCGAGCTCAGCATCGGGATCAGGGTCATCGACACCAGCAGCGAGATCGCGATGGCGATCGCCACGGTCAATGCTTGGTCGCGGAACAGCTGGCCGGCGATGCCCTCGACGAACACCAGCGGCAGGAACACCGCGATGGTGGTCAGGGTGGAGGCGACCACCGCCATGCTCACTTCGCGGGTACCGACGATGGCCGCCTGCAGGATGCCCAGGCCACGCTCGCGGGCCTTGGCGATGCTCTCCAGCACCACGATCGAGTCATCCACCACCAGGCCGGTGGCCAGCGCCAGGCCGCCCAGCGACATCACGTTCAAGCTGAGGCCGAGCTGGCCCATGAAGAAGAACGTGGCGATGATCGAGACCGGCAGCGACAGGCTGATCACGAACGTGCTCCAGCCATCGCGCAGGAACAGGAAGATGATCAGGATCGCCAGCAGGCCACCGATAACGGCATCCTTCTTGACGTCGGCGATGGCGTGCTCGATGAAGCGCGACTGGTCCTCGATGGTGGTCATCTCGACGTCGGACGGGAACGTGCCCTTGATCTGCTCCAGGCGCTTGCGCAGCGCTTCGGCGGTGGACACGGTATTGGCGTCGCCTTCCTTGTAGATCGCCAGTTCCACCGATTCCTTGCCGCCGAGGCGGATCACCGCTTCGCGCTCCTTGTAGCCCTGGCGCACGGTAGCCACGTCCTTCAGGCGCACCGGCACACCGTTGGCGACCACGCTGGAACCACCACCGGACGAGGCACTCTGTGCCGCCGAGGCCGCCGCGATGGCCGCCGCCGAACCGGTCGACGCGGCGATGTTGAACATCTGCTGCAACGCCGAGTCAGCCGCGCTGCCGTTCGACGCCTGGGTGGTGACCAGCAGGTTGCGGATCTCTTCCAGATCAGCGAACTGGTTGACGGTACGCACCAGGAAGCGCTGCGAACCCTCCTCCAGGCGGCCGCCGGAGATGTTGATGTTCTCGTCCTTCAGGCGCTTGATGACGGTATCGATGGGCAGGTTCAGCTGGGCAAGCTTCTGCTGGTCGATGTCGACCTGGATCTCGTCTTCCAGGCCACCACCGACCTTGACCGCCGCCACGCCGCTGACCGGCTCCAGCTTCTTCTTCAGGTCTTCGTCGGCATAGCGGCGCAGGCCGGTCAGCTCGCGGACCGCATCGGCATCGCTGGCCGGTGTGGTCTTGCTGGACAGCACCAGGCGCATGATCGGCTCGGTGGACGGATTGAACCGCAGCAGCACTGGCGCCTTGGCCTCCAGTGGCAGGTTCAGCGCTTCCATCTTGTCGCGCACTTCCAGGCTGGCCTGGTCCATGTTGGTGCCCCAGGCGAACTCCAGCACCACATCGCTCTGGCCGGTGCGCGAGACCGATTTCAGCTTGCGCAGGTTCTTGACCACGCCGACCGCTTCCTCAACCGGCTGGGTGATCAGGGTTTCGATTTCGGTCGGTGCCGCGCCGGTGTATTCGGTGCGCACGGTCAGCGTCGGATAGCTCAGGTCCGGCAGCAGGTTGACCTTGAGGTTGCCCAGCGCGATCACGCCGAACAGCAGCAGGGTGACCGTGCACATGGCGATGGTCACGCGGCGGCGGGTGGCGAATTCCACCAGGCCGCCGCGCATGCCGGCGGCGGCGCCGTCGCTCGCCGGCGAGGCACCGTGGTCGTGGCCCGGGGCGGTCATTGCTTGCTCCCGGCCTTGTCCGCCGGCTTGGCAGCCGTTGCGACCGTCTTCGCCTTTGCCCTCGGATCGGCGATCACCTGTACCGCGGTGCCGTCGCGCAGGGCGACCTTGCCGGCGGTGACCACCTGATCACCGGCCGCCAGGCCATCACGGATCTCCACCCACGGGCCCTCGGCGTAACCCAGCTTGACCGGAACGCGTGCGACCTTGCCTTCGCGCACCCGGAACACCGCCGGTTCACCGTCGTCGAGCAGCGCCAGGCGCGGCACCACGAGCGCATCGGCACGCTGGTCGTAATCGATGCGGATGCGCCCGAACATGCCGGGCTGCAGCGCGTGCGCGGCGCCGTCGAAGGCGCTGACCACGCGAAACGTACCACTGCCTGAATCCACCACCGGCGCGATGCGATCGACCGTACCGGTGAAGCTCTGGCCCGGCAGCGCGTCGGCGGCCAGCGTCACCGGCTGGCCAGCGCGCAGGGTGGCCAGCTCGCGCTCGGGCACGTTGAGGGTGGCTTCCAGCCGCGAGTTGTCGACGATGCGGAAGATCGGCGTATTGATCTGCACGAAGTTGCCGGTCTTGATCGAGCGCGACGCGATCACGCCGGAGATCGGCGCTACAACCGTGGTGTAGGACAGCTCCAGCGTGGCCAGGCGGTACTGCGCGCGGACGTTTTCCAGGTCGTAGCGCAGCTGGTCGACGTCGGCGGCGCTGACCATCTGCTGGCCAACCAGTTTCTGCGCGCGCTGGTAGTTGTTTTCCAGCTTGCGCATCTGCGCTTCGCTCTGCGCCACGGCCAAGCGCGCGCGGTCTGGATCCAGTCGCACCAGTGGCTGGCCGGCGCTGACCCGCTGGCCTTCTTCGACCAGCACCGCCAGCGCCACGCCGGAGGTCTTGGCGACCACCTGCGATTCGGCGCGCGGCTCCAGCGCAGCAGTGCCGGTGTAGCTGGCGGCGACCGCGCGATGGCTGGCCACGGCCACCTCGACCGGAACCGCGTCGACCTTCTTCTCCTCCTTGGTCTCGGCGGCCTTGGCTTCGGAATTAGGCCCTGCGGCGCAACCGCCCAGCAGCAGGGAGGAGGAGATCAGCAGTGCGGCAGCGCAGATTCCGCTGCGACGGCCGGACAGGAGGGTTGGGTGCGACATCGTCAGATCCCTGGAGGATGCGTGGACAGGTGTGGTAGCAAAGTAATGCACCACTTCACGGCAACACCATATCCCAAAGGTCATGGTGCCTTCGTGCCGCTGGTCGGCCCGCCCCCCATTTCAGCTAGATGAAACCTGAGGCTATACTCGGGTCGTTCCGTACCCCACGCCGGAACGACCAGACCCGAATCCCCGGAAACGACACCATGCGCCCGCAGCCGCTCGCCGCTTGTCTCGCTCTGGCCGTCCTCCTGCCCCTCGGGGCCGCCGCACAGCCCGCTCCTGCTCCTGCTCCTGCCACACCCGCTCCGGCTCCGGCGCCCGCCGCCGCGCCGCAGGCCACCGCTCCCACCGGCAATTTCGACAATGGCCGGGTACTGGCCTATACCTGCCAGGGGTGCCACGGCATCACCGGCTACAAGAACGCCTACCCCAGCTACCGGGTGCCGAAGATCGGCGGCCAGACCCAGCAGTACCTGGCCCAGGCCCTGACCGAGTACCGGCAGGGCAAGCGCAGGCATCCGACGATGCAGGCGCAGTCGATGAGTTTCAGCGAACAGGAGATCGCCGATCTCTCTGTTTACCTGTCCACCGTCAAGTAAGGCCCGCCCATGTCGAAAGCCGCGCATCCGATGCGTCACGCCATCGCCCTGTCCGTTGCCCTGCTGCTGGCCGCCTGTTCACAGTCGCAGGTGGAAAACAGCGAGAAATCCGCCGCCGACCCGGGCCATGCCAGCGGCGAACACGGTTCTTCATCCTCCGCCGGCCTGCCGCCGGGCCGCGAGGCCGCCGGCGAGGCCCGCGCCAAGGTGAAGGGCAAGGCCACCAACCAGAGCTGCATCGACTGCCACGGCGCCGACGGCAACGCGCCGATCGATGCGACCTATCCGAAGCTGGGTGGGCAGTACGGTGACTACCTGGCGCATGCGCTGCAGGCCTACCGCGCCGGTGACCGCCAGCATGCGCTGATGACGCCACAAGCGAAGGACCTGAGCGATCAGGACATTGCCGATCTGGCGGCGTACTTCGGCAGCCGGCCGAGCCAGCTGCGGGATCTGCACGGGGTCAAATGACCGCCGGCGCCCCGGTGGGTGCGGACCTTGGTCCGCACGGACCGTTGATTGGTGGGTGCGGACCGTTGGTCCGCACGGGTCCGGATATCCACGCATGGCGTGGATCTACTGAGCCGAGCGTGGGCTCGGCTCTACATCAATCGGCGCAACCGCTGGCGCCGACCGATACTCAGCCTTCCAGCTCTTCCCAGCGCGCGTAGGCCTCATCCAGCTCGGCCTGCACCTTGGCCAGCTGCTGGGTGTGCGCGGTCACTTCAGCGCTGCTGCGGGTGTAGAACGACGGGTCGTTCATCGCCGAGGTCAGCCCTTCGACGTCGCCCTCCAGCTTCTCGATGGTCTTCGGCAGCTGCTCCAGCTCGCGCGCTTCCTTGTAGGCCAGCTTGCGCTTGGGCGCTGCCGGCGTAGCGGCCGCTGCAGCAGGTGCGGCGGCGGCCGGCTTGGCGGCAGCCACCGCCGTCGGCGCGGCGGCAATGCTGCTGGCGTACCGCTGCCAGTCGCTGTAGCCACCCACGTACTCACCGATCACGCCGTCGCCTTCCATCACCAGCGTGGAGGTCACCACGTTGTCAATGAAGTCACGGTCATGGCTGACCAGCAGCAGCGTGCCGGTGTACTCGCCCAGCAGCTCTTCCAGCAACTCCAGGGTTTCCACGTCGAGGTCGTTGGTCGGTTCGTCCATCACCAGCAGGTTGGAGGGCTGCGCGAACAGCTTGGCCAGCAGCAGGCGGTTGCGCTCACCGCCAGACAGGCGGGTGATCGGCGCACGCGCGCGCTCCGGCGTGAACATGAAGTCCTGCAGGTAGGCATGCACATGCTTGCGCTTGCCGTTGAACTCGAGGAAATCACGGCCCTCGGCCACGTTCTCGATGGCGCTCCAGTCTTCGCGCAGCACCGCACGGTACTGGTCGAAATAGGCGATCTGCAGGTTGGTGCCGGGATTGACTTCACCCTTCTGCGGCTGCAGTTCGCCCAGCAGCAGCTTCAGCAGCGTGGTCTTGCCGCTGCCGTTGGGGCCGATCAGGCCGATGCGGTCACCACGCAGGATGGTGGTGCTGAAGTCACGGACCATGGTGCGCTCGCCGAAGGCGAACGAAATGTCCTTGACGTCGATGACCTTCTTGCCCGAGCTGACGCCCTGGGCCGCTTCCATCTTGACGTTGCCACTGAGGTCGCGGCGCGCGGAGCGCTCGTTGCGCATCGCCTTCAGGCGGCGCACGCGGCCTTCGTCGCGGGTGCGGCGGGCCTTGATCCCCTGGCGGATCCAGACTTCTTCCTGTGCCAGCAGCTTGTCGAAGCGGGCGTTTTCCTGCGCCTGCGCGTTGAGGCGTTCCTCGCGGCGGCGCTCGTAGTTGGCCCAGTCGCCGGGCCAGCTGGTGACCTGGCCGCGGTCGATCTCGACGATGCGGGTGGCCAGCGCACGCAGGAAGCGGCGGTCATGGGTGACGAACACCACGCTGCCGCTCCAGCCCTTCAGGAACGCTTCGAGCCAGTCGATGGCTTCGATGTCGAGGTGGTTGGTCGGTTCGTCCAGCAGCAACACATCCGGGCTGGACACCAGCGCACGAGCCAGCAGCACGCGGCGCTTCATGCCGCCGGACAGGCGGCCGAACTCGGCCTCGCCATCCAGATCGAGTTTGGTCAGGGTTTCGCTGACGCGCTGGTCCAGGCCCCAGCCGTTGGCGGCGTCGATCTTGGCCTGCACGTTGCCGAGCGCTTCGCCATCGAACACCTCGGCATGGCTGAGGTGGTGGAATTCGGCCAGCCACTGGCCCAGTTCGCCGAGACCGTCGGCGACGACGTCGAATACCGAGCCGGCGGCGCCGTGCGGCACTTCCTGCTCCAGGCGGGTGACGCGCACGCCCTGCTGCACACGGACTTCGCCGTCATCGGGCTTGTGGTCGCCGGACAGCAGCTTGAGCAGGGTGGATTTGCCGGCGCCGTTGCGGCCGATCAGGGCGATGCGTTCGCCCGGCTCGATCGACAGTTCGGCCTTTTCCAGCAACAACGGGCCGCCGACGCTGAAGTCGACGTTCTGTAGGGTAATCAGAGGCATCCGGCCATTGTACCGGTTGGGGGCGTCGGTCGGGTTGCACCCGGCACCCGCGGTAGTGCCGGCCGCTGGCCGGCAACCTCAACGGCAACGGCAGAAGCTGGTTTCCTGTGAGAGGCGGGACGGTATTCTGCTCTGGTGGGTGTCGACCTTGGTCGACACGGTAGATCTACGCCATGCGTGGATGAGCACTACAAGAAGTGTCGATGGATGGAATCGACTGGGAATCTGATGGCTTACCCCACCTCCCCCAGCAACGCCTGCAACCCCGGCAGCCATTGCTTGCCGGGGTGACGTACCAGCCACAGGGTGCGCTGCAGGGCAGGCAGCGGAGTCTCGAGCACGCGCAGGCGGCCGAGGGCCAGCGGCTCTTCCAGCGCATGACGCGAAAGACAGGCCAGACCCAGCCCGGCGATGGCGGCTTGCTTGATCGCTTCGGTATTGCCCAGCTGCAGGGTCTGGGCGAAGCCGCGCAGGTGCGGCAACAAGGCCTGCTCCACCGCTTCGCGGGTGCCGGAGCCCGGTTCGCGCAGCAACCAGCGGGCGCGGCGCAGTTCATCCAGCGACCAGCGCGCGGCAACGTCGGCGGCGGCCACGATCACCAGCGGGTCCTGCTGCCAAGCGGTGACCTGCAGGCCGCGCTCATGGCACGGGCCTTCGATCAGGCCGGCGTCCACATCCAGGCGCTGCACGGCAGCGACCACGCCGGCACTGTTGTCGATACGCAGGTCGACTTCGGCCTGCGGCGCCTGGCGCAGCAGTTCGGCGATGCGCGGCGGCAGCAGGTAGTTGCCGATGGTGGTACTGGCGGCCAGCACCAGCCGCAGCGGTGCACCCTGCGACGGGTCGCCGCCGGCAGCCAGCTGCCGCTCCAGATCGGCGGCGTTGACCAGTAGCGTGCGCGCCGGCTCCAGCAGTGCGCGGCCGTGGCCGTTCAGGGCCAGGCGGCGGCCGATGCGGTCGAACAACGGCGTGCCGAAGTGCGCCTCCAGCTCCTGCAGGGCGGCGCTGCTGGCCGATTGCGAAAGCGCAATGGCCTGGCCGGCAGCAGTGGTGCTGCCGTGGTCGGCGATGGCGACGAAGACCTGCAACTGGCGCAAGGTCAGGCGCATGGCGCTTACCTCCTTGATGGGTAGGTTTCACCCATATTATTCGTTTTACAGGTCATCGTCTGGGGCGCACGCTTGCCCCATCACTCCAGCCCTACCCTTGCCATGAACGCCCCCGCTCTCTCCCCCTGGTCCCTGCCCGCCCTGCGCCAACGCTGGCAACCGCGTCTGCCCGGCCTGCTGCTGGTGGGCCTGATCGCGGCGGCGTCACTGTATCTGGCCGAGCTGCCCTGGCTGCAGGCGCACGGGCTGAGTGCGCTGACCGTGGCCATCGTCGCCGGAATCGTGGTCGGCAACACCTTGTACCCGCGGTTGGCACCGAGCAGTGCGGCCGGTGTCGGCTTCTCCAAGCACTGGCTGCTGCGCGCCGGCATCGTGCTGTACGGCCTGCGCCTGACCTTCCAGGACATCGGCCATGTTGGCGTCACTGGCGTGCTGATGGACGTGCTGGTGGTCGCCAGCACCTTCGGACTGGCCTGCTGGCTGGGCATGCGCGTGTTCAAGATGGAACGCGAGGCGGCGATGCTGATCGGTGCCGGCAGCGCGATCTGCGGCGCGGCGGCGGTGATGGCCGCCGAACCGGTGGTGCGCGGCCGTGCTGCGCAGGTCACGGTGGCGGTGTCGACAGTGGTGGTGTTCGGCACGCTGGCGATGTTCCTGTATCCCGCCCTGTATGCGCTGGTGCAGTCGCACGGCTGGCTGGCGATGGACGCGCAGCAGTACGGCCTGTTCACCGGTGCGACGGTGCATGAAGTGGCACAGGTAGTGGCGGCTGGCCGCGCGGTCAACGAAGCGGCGGCCGATACCGCAGTGATCACCAAGATGGTGCGGGTGATGCTGCTGGCACCGTTCCTGGTGGCGCTGTCGCTGTGGCTGGCGCGTGGCGGCAAGGCCAGCGCCGACGGCAGCAAGGCGCGCATCGTGGTGCCGTGGTTCGCCTTCGGTTTCGTGGCGGTGGCTGGTTTCAATTCGCTGCATCTGCTGCCGGCTGGCCTGCAGGCCGGGCTGGTGCAGTTGGACACGGTCCTGCTGGCGATGGCGATGGCCGCGCTGGGCCTGACCACCCACGTCTCGGCGCTGCGCCAGGCAGGCCTGAAGCCGCTGCTGCTGGCGCTGATCCTGTTCGCCTGGCTGCTGTTCGGTGGTCTGGCGATCCATCAGGGCGTGCTGGCAATGCTGGGCTGAGCAGACCCGTGCCGACCGAGGTCGGCACCCACCAGTAGATCCACGCCATGCGTGGATGGCGGCTCCAATTGGGGGTCAAAGCTCTTTCCTGCGGAAAGGGATCCGACCACCCCATTAGGCGGGAGCGGCCGCGCAGACGGGTACAATGCGCCATGACTGACTTCTCGACCCTGCCGCTGAGCCCGGCCCTGCAGCCCGGCCTGGATGCCCTCGGCTACACCACCCTCACCCCCGTGCAGGCGCAGAGCCTGCCGGCCATCCTCAATGGCCGCGATGTCATCGCACAGGCGCCGACCGGCAGCGGCAAGACCGCCGCGTTCGGGTTGGGCCTGCTGCAGAACATCGACCCCAGCCTGATCCGCGTGCAGGCGCTGGTACTGTGCCCGACCCGCGAGCTTGCCGACCAGGTCGGCAAGCAGATCCGCAAACTGGCCACCGGCATCCCCAACCTGAAGCTGTTGCTGCTGGTCGGCGGTGTGCCGCTGGGTCCGCAGCTGGCTTCGCTGGAAGGCCACGACCCGCACGTGGTGGTCGGCACGCCTGGCCGTGTGCAGGAGCTGGCACGCAAGCGCGCGCTGAATCTGGGCGCGGTGCGCACGCTGGTGCTGGATGAAGCCGACCGCATGCTCGACATGGGCTTCGAGGAGCCGATCCGCGAGATCGCCGGCCGGACCCACAAGGACCGCCAGAGCCTGCTGTTCTCGGCCACCTTCCCGGACAGCATCCGCACCATGGCGCGTGACCTGCTGCGCGAGGCAGTGGAAGTGACCGTGGAAGGCGCCGACCAGGCACCGGCCATCCGCCACATGTTCTGCGAGGTGGAACCGGCACATCGCCAGAAGGCGCTTGCCGGCCTGCTGCTGAAGTACACGCCGGAATCGGCGGTGGTGTTCTGCAACACCCGCAAGGACGTGGACGAAGTGGCCAACTCGCTGCAGCAGTTCGGGTTCTCCGCACTGGCCCTGCACGGCGACATGGAGCAGCGCGACCGCGAGGAAGTCTTGTTGTTGCTGGCCAACCGCAGCTGCAACGTGCTGGTGGCCAGCGACGTGGCCGCACGCGGCCTGGACGTGGAAGAGCTGGCGGCGGTGATCAACTACGAGCTGCCGACCGACGTGGAGAGCTACCAGCACCGCGTCGGCCGTACCGGCCGTGCCGGTGCCAGTGGCCTGGCGATCAGCCTGGTGGCCGGCCGCGAGAAGACCCGCGCCGAAGCCATTGAAGCGCAGATGGGTCAGCCGTTGGACTGGCAGAAGACGCCGCTGGCGACTTCACGCCCGGCCGAGTTGCCGCAGGCCGCGATGCGCACGCTGCGTATCGACGGCGGCAAGACCGACAAGCTGCGCCCGGGCGACATCCTCGGTGCACTGACCGGCGACGCCGGCCTGTCGAGCAAGTTCATCGGCAAGATTGCGATCTTCCCGACCCGCTCCTATGTGGCGATCGCGCGTGAGCAGGCCAACAAGGCCGTGGCGAAGCTGGAAGCCGGCAAGATCAAGGGCCGTCGTTTCCGCGTTCGGATGATGTGATTGAAGCAGCGTTGCCAACCACGTTGGCAACGATCTGACCTGGTAGCGGCCAACCTTGGTTGGCCCGTCCATGGCGCCAGTCGCGAAAAGCGCTGCCAACCAAGGTTGGCAACTACCGGCTCCCGGCCATTCGCTCTGGCAGATGCCAACCTTGGTTGGCACCTACCCTCTAATCAGAACACCAGTTCGGTGTACAGCGGCAGGTCCGTTTCCCAGCGCGCGCGGCCGCCGAGGCCGTCGAGCTCGACCAGTACGCCGGCACCGACCACGTCAACGTCCAGGCGGCGCACCAGCGACAGCGCCGCGACCAGCGTGCCACCGGTGGCCAGCACGTCGTCGATGATCGCCACGCGGGCACCGGCCGGCAGCGCATCGGCGTGCACTTCGATGCAGTCGCTGCGATATTCCAGCGTGTATTCCTCGCGCAGCACCTGGCCCGGCAGCTTGCCCGGCTTGCGCACCGGCACGAAGCCGACGCCCAGTTCCAGCGCCATCGCGGCGCCGAGGATGAAACCACGCGATTCGATGCCGACCACCGCGTCCAGCTTCTGGTCGCGCCAGCGGTCAGCCATGGCAGTGACAGCACCGCGGAAGTCCTCGCCATGGGCGAGCAGCGGCATGATGTCCTTGAACAGGATGCCGGGCTTGGGGAAGTCGGCGATGTCGCGCAGGCGGGAGGCCCACTGCGGAGCGACGATGGCGTCGGTCATGTCACATTGGCTATCTGATGGCGGCATAGGGTACCCGTTCCGGGCGCCGCCTGCCTGTTGAGGGGTATCGGCCGGGCTGCGCCCGGCACCTGCAGAGGCTTCAAGCCAAGGCAACGGCAAGAGCAACGGCAACAGCGGGATTCCTGTGGGATGGCGGGGTGGGTCCGGTGGCGGGAGACGCCGTAAACCCCGCTCCGCGGTCCGGCCCAGCCGCTGGCGGCTGTGCGTTCGGGCGCTTGCGAAGCAGTGCTTC